>NZ_RAWO01000001.1:180815-1737072 GCF_003668955.1 Corallococcus sp. AB038B
GCCCTCAGTAGGCTTCGGCCTGGAGCTCGCGCTCGAAACCGACGAGTCCGTGGAGAACGTGGCGAAGAGCTGGCAGCAGCTTCTGCTGGAGCGAATCGCCAACGAGCTCGTAGGCCACGAACACCTGCGCGAACCCGCCAGGACGGGCATTCTCTCCATGGAAGTGGACGGAGAGCACATGCCCGAATCCCTCCTGACCAAGGACGGCCGCGTCGGCGTGCTCCTGGGCATGGACACCCCAGCACTCCCCGGGCACTTCACGATGCCGGACGGACAGGTCCGGCTCGTCACCGTGAAGACGCTGATGCCCCGGGAGCTCACGTACCTGCTGGAGCACGGCCGGGAGGAACTGCTCCACCGCTTCAATCAGTCCAACCCCGGCCACCTGTCCAAGGCCTGGCGCCAGCCCGTGGTGTAGTCGGAGGCAGTCCATGTCGCAGCGCTGGCTGTGCGTGATGTGGATGCTGTTCGTGACGGGCTGCGCGACGTCACGAACATGGCGGTTGGACACGGGAGAAGGCCGGGCGCGTGAGCACACGCCGCGCACGGACACGAGGCCCGTGGTGCTGGACGGGGACACCTTCGAGAAGGCGGTGCGGACGCTGGCGCGCGGAGCGCCGGTGTCGGTGCATCCCCGAAGGGAAGCACTCCGGCTGTCGAATCCCGGAGCGGACCGTCCGCGAGCCTCGCTGGGAGTCGTGTCCGTGGATGACCCGAGGCAGGGGCGCGTCCGTGTGACTCAAGGGAGCACGGAGCTGGAGGCCGCCTACGGACGCTGGTGCGTGCGCAAGAGATTGTCCGGAGACTGCCTGCACCTGTTGGACCGGGGACTGACGCTGGATGAAGAGAGCAAGCGGACGCTGGCCTTCCGGATTGCGTTGGACTCGGTGTGGGAGGAGACGGCCGAAGCGCTGGAGGGGATGGTGGACCCCGAGGCGACGGTGTCTCTGCTGGTGATGACGGGAGCGGTGTACTTCAGCCTGTGGCTGGTGCCGGAGCCGCTGTTGTCGAAGGGAGTGGCGACGACGCTGACGGTGGCGCTGATTGCGTACCTGGGCTGGGACACGGTGTGGAGTCTCATCCAGGGTTGGAGGGTGCTGGCGGCGGAGGTGAAGGAGTCAGAGACGTTCGACGGCATCCGGGACGCGGGAGAGAAGTACGGCGAGGTGATGGGCAAGCAAGCGGCACGGGCCTTCGTGATGCTGGCGATGGCGGCGCTGGGGAGCACGGCGCAGACGCTGGCGACGCGGGTCGCGACGCTGCCCGGTTCAGCGCAGGCCGCGCTGGTGGGAGCGGAGCAGGGAGGCTTCCGGCTGGTGGCCGCGGCGGAGGTCTCAGCAATCGCGGTGTCCGCGAGCGGCGAGGTGACCATTGCACTGGCGCCCAACGCGGTGGCGATGTCGGCGAAGGGGCGGAACGTCCCCGTGCCAGTCGACGTCCACGAGCATCATATCGCCACGAACAAGTGGTGGGACGCCACGCATCATGGCGGACCTTGGTCGCCCAAGTTCCAGGACCTCTTCGACCGTGCGGGCATGTCCTTGGATGATCCCGCGAACAAAGTCCGTGTCCCTGGACATAAAGGACCGCATCCTCAGAAGTACCATGAAGAAGTCTACGAACGCTTGCGCCGGGCACTGGGAAGATGCAGGAGCATTCAGTCGTGCAGTAAGGCGCTTGTGACGGAGCTTGAGTCGCTGGGAGCGGAGATCTCTACGCAGAACAGTCGGCTCAACTTGCTCGTCACGCAGCCCTGACGACCGGGAAGGCTAATCCCAATGAGGTACTTCAAACTCCTCGACGACATGGAGATTCACGGCCGCTGGCTTCCAGGCGAGGCCACGAACGCCCAGGGGCAAGAGATCGATGACATCTGGCAGTTCGCGGATGGCTGCCCGGTCCAGGTCCATGAGCGCCTGACGATCCCCATTGGGCATCCGGGAGTGGTTCAAGACTTCTCGACGTCGAGTGTGGGCGGGACACCTGTTGTCCACAAGCGCGTCGCGAATGTCTTCGCGGAACTGGCTCAGGACTACGTACAGCTCATTCCCGTCGATGTCGAAGGACAGTCCGGGCCTTACTTCATCCTCGTCGCGACACGGACCATTCGATGCATCGATGATCAACAGTCCGCCGAGGTGAAGTACTGGCTGCCAGAGGATGACCGACCAGAATTGACGGGGACATATCGAGCCGTCTACGGCCTGCGCATCGACCCGACGAAAGTGGGCGATGCCAAGGTCTTCCGCCCCTGGGGTTGGAACGTCGTGCTCATCGTCTCCGAGGACATCAAGGATGCCCTGGAGCGTTCAGGCGCCACGGGAATGTCATTCAGAGAGGTCACGGGCCCCAGCGAAGTCAGCCCGGAACAGCGCGAGCACAGCCGCAAGCTCAAGGTGCTCTACGACCGGACCGAAACGGCCCGCACCTCGTTCTGGCGCACGCTGGGCACTATGGAGGACAGCTTCGTCATCCCCATTGTCGTCGGAGGCGGCTGGCCCGCGCGTCGCCAGATCTGGCGAGTCATCCACAGGCCCGAAGGGCGCACCCTCTTCGTAACGGACGGTCTCTCCGACTTCTTCGTGGAGGCCGTGGCGCCCTCAGTAGGCTTCGGCCTGGAGCTCGCGCTCGAAACCGACGAGTCCGTGGAGAACGTGGCGAAGAGCTGGCAGCAGCTTCTGCTGGAGCGAATCGCCAACGAGCTCGTAGGCCACGAACACCTGCGCGAACCCGCCAGGACGGGCATTCTCTCCATGGAAGTGGACGGAGAGCACATGCCCGAATCCCTCCTGACCAAGGACGGCCGCGTCGGCGTGCTCCTGGGCATGGACACCCCAGCACTCCCCGGGCACTTCACGATGCCGGACGGACAGGTCCGGCTCGTCACCGTGAAGACGCTGATGCCCCGGGAGCTCACGTACCTGCTGGAGCACGGCCGGGAGGAACTGCTCCACCGCTTCAATCAGTCCAACCCCGGCCACCTGTCCAAGGCCTGGCGCCAGCCCGTGGTGTAGTCGGAGGCAGTCCATGTCGCAGCGCTGGCTGTGCGTGATGTGGATGCTGTTCGTGACGGGCTGCGCGACGTCACGAACATGGCGGTTGGACACGGGAGAAGGCCGGGCGCGTGAGCACACGCCGCGCACGGACACGAGGCCCGTGGTGCTGGACGGGGACACCTTCGAGAAGGCGGTGCGGACGCTGGCGCGCGGAGCGCCGGTGTCGGTGCATCCCCGAAGGGAAGCACTCCGGCTGTCGAATCCCGGAGCGGACCGTCCGCGAGCCTCGCTGGGAGTCGTGTCCGTGGATGACCCGAGGCAGGGGCGCGTCCGTGTGACTCAAGGGAGCACGGAGCTGGAGGCCGCCTACGGACGCTGGTGCGTGCGCAAGAGATTGTCCGGAGACTGCCTGCACCTGTTGGACCGGGGACTGACGCTGGATGAAGAGAGCAAGCGGACGCTGGCCTTCCGGATTGCGTTGGACTCGGTGTGGGAGGAGACGGCCGAAGCGCTGGAGGGGATGGTGGACCCCGAGGCGACGGTGTCTCTGCTGGTGATGACGGGAGCGGTGTACTTCAGCCTGTGGCTGGTGCCGGAGCCGCTGTTGTCGAAGGGAGTGGCGACGACGCTGACGGTGGCGCTGATTGCGTACCTGGGCTGGGACACGGTGTGGAGTCTCATCCAGGGTTGGAGGGTGCTGGCGGCGGAGGTGAAGGAGTCAGAGACGTTCGACGGCATCCGGGACGCGGGAGAGAAGTACGGCGAGGTGATGGGCAAGCAAGCGGCACGGGCCTTCGTGATGCTGGCGATGGCGGCGCTGGGGAGCACGGCGCAGACGCTGGCGACGCGGGTCGCGACGCTGCCCGGTTCAGCGCAGGCCGCGCTGGTGGGAGCGGAGCAGGGAGGCTTCCGGCTGGTGGCCGCGGCGGAGGTCTCAGCAATCGCGGTGTCCGCGAGCGGCGAGGTGACCATTGCACTGGCGCCCAACGCGGTGGCGATGTCGGCGAAGGGGCGGAACGTCCCCGTGCCAGTCGACGTCCACGAGCATCACATCGCCACGAACAAGTGGTGGGATGCCACGCACAACGGTGGCCCGTGGTCACCCAGGTTTCAGGAACTCTTCGACCGTGCGGGCATGTCCCTGGATGATGGGGCGAACACGGTCCGTGTTCCTGGCCATAAAGGACCGCATCCTCGCGAGTACCATGAGACCATCCTCAGGCGATTGAAGACCGCTCTTGGCAGATGTCAGAGCATCGCTCAGGTCGAAACTCACTGACGAAGGAACTCCAAAACCTGGGAAGGGAAATCCTTCGAGAGGGCACGGACCTTCATGGCTGGGTTGTTCGCGATTGATGGATGGAGGTGATGGAGATGCGGTACTTCGAGCTGTTGGATGACATGGACATCCAGGATCGCTGGTTGCCAGGTGAGGCGAGAAACTCCCAGGGACTGGAGATCGACGACATCTGGCAGTTCGCGGATGGCTGCCCGGTCCAGATCAAGGAACAGCTCAGGATTCCCATCTCTCATCCAGGCGCGCTCCTGGACTACGCGACGACGAGCGTGGGTGGAACCCCCGTTGTTCACCGGCGGGTCGCGAACATCTTCAGCGAACTGGCATCGGATGATGTGCAGATCATTCCTGTCGAGGTCGAGGGACAGACTGAGCCCTACTTCATCCTCGTCGCGACACGGAACATTCGATGCATCGATGTTCAGCAGTCCAGCGAGGTGAAGTACTGGCTGCCAGAGGATGAACGACCCGAAAAGACGGGGACATATCGGGCCGTCTCCAACATGCGCATCGATTCGACAAAGGTCGGTGAGGCCAAGGTCTTCCGTCCCTGGGGATGGACTGTCGCGCTCATCGTCTCCGAGCACATCAAGGAGGGCTTGGAGCGTGCGGGCGTCACGGGGATGAGGTTCGAGGAAGTCACAGGCCCAAGTGCCATCAGCCCTGAGGAGAGAGAGCACAACCGCAAGCTCAAGGTGCTCTACGACCGGACCGAAACGGCCCGCACCGAGTTCTGGCGCACGCTGGGCACGCTGGATGAAAACGCCATCCTCCCCATCGTCGTCGGAGGAGGCTGGCCCGCGAGGCGCCAGGTCTGGCGAGTCATCCACCGGCCCGAAGGACGCACCCTCTTCGTGACGGACGGCCTCTCCGACTTCTTCGTGGAGACCGTGGAGCCCTCCGTGGGTTTCGGCCTGGAGCTCGCGCTCGAGACCAACGAGCCGCAAACAGACTGGCCCGTGACGCTGCTGGAACGAATCGCCAACGAACTCGTAGGCCACGAACACCTGCGCGAACCCGCGAGGACCGGCATCCTCTCCATGGAAGTGGACGGAGAGCGCATGCCTGAACCGCTTCTGACGAAGGAAGGCCGCGTCGGCGTGCTCCTGGGCATGGACACCCCCACACTCCCGGGGCACTTCACGATGCCGGACGGACAGGTTCGGCTCGTCACCGTGAAGACGCTGATGCCCCGGGAGCTGACGTACCTGCTGGAGCACGGCCGGGAGGAACTGCTCCACCGCTTCAACCAGTCCAGCCCCGGCCACCTGTCCAAGGCCTGGCGCCAGCCCGTGGTGTAGCTACCCCATTCCCATCATCAGCCACACCGCCAGCGCCCCATACAGCGGCACATTGAGCGCCAGCGTCAGCCGGTTGATGCGCCGGAACCTTTCCTGCTCCGCATCCGCGAACCACACCCCATCCTCGCCAGTGGTGCGTCCCTCCACGGCCTGATGGAACAGCGCCGCATACGCCACTTCCACCAGCAGGCTCACCAGCACCAACCCCACCAACGCCAGCGACCACACATCGCGCCCATCGAGCACTCCGGCCCACTTCTCCCCGGTGTACACGAGCCCCGCCCCCACCAGCGCGATGCATCCCAGGTCATGGCCCACGCCATACGGCGGCCGCCAGTTGCGCGACACGTAGAGCATGTAGAGCTCCGCGGCTCCGCGCAGCCACATGGATACCGCGAACGCTCCCAGCACGACGCGCGCCTCCAGCGGCACGGACGCATCCAGCGCCACCAGCGGGCACACCAGGAACCAGAGGAACACCGCGTACAGCAGCCACGCCATCTTGGGGCCGGAGATGCGTCCACCCCGGCCGCCCTGTGCGTTCTGCCTGCGCCGGAACACCACCGCCGCGCTCGCGCACGCCAGCAACGCCACCACCAGGAACACCCGCGTCGACGAAGTGAGCATCAGTAGGAACGAGGCTGGGGATAGTGGTGGGGAAATCGCTCGACGTACCACGCTCGAAGCCGGGGCAGGTGCGTGAGGGACACCTGCGGATGCAGGTGATGCACCACGTGCATCCCCACGTGCCGGGGCGCCAATCCCAACCCTCCCCACCACCTGAGCCCATGGTCGCGAGTGCACGTGAACACATCTTCCAACTTCCGCCCCTGCACGGGCGCGGCGGTGTGCTCCGCGAGCAACCGGTGCGCGTTGAACCCAGACGCCACCAGCAACGGCACCGCATACCCCCACAGCACCGCGGAAGGCCACCGCACCGCCAGCGCCAGCACGCCCAGGTGGAACAGCACCTGCCCCGCCTCCGCCCGAGCACACGCCGCCACCTCCGCGTCGTGCGTGAGCACCCGTCCGGAGCGGTCCTGCAGAAACACGCGCGCATACGCCGTGCGCAGCGAAGGCAGCACCCACGCACAGAGCCCCACCGGTCCCCGCAGCACCCAGCCGGGAATGACGCTCAGAAGCAGGAACCACCGCCACACCGTGCGCAGCCGGCCTCCATCCGGAGGCTTGCGGTACGGATCCGACGGCAGGCCCGCGTCGCGATGATGGCGAAGGTGGTGGTAGCGCATCGCCTCCAGCGTGGACGCAATGGGGTACCCCGCGACGGTCTCCAGCAGACACAGTCGCCATTCCCGTCTTCGCGAAGGCAGGTGGACCGCGTCATGAAGCAGGACGCCCAGCGCATGCAGCCGTCCCGCGACGACGAGCACCGCCAACGGCAACAGCACCGGAGGAGCCCAAGCCATGACCCCCCACCCCAGGGCCATCCCCGCCCACTCCACGGCCGCCAGGCGCAGCAGTCCGGAAGGCGTTGCGGGAACGAGCAGCTCGCGAGGCACCGCCGCGCGACGAGGCAGGGAAGAGGACATCGGGCGCCAGGACTCCATGCATGGGCGCCGGACGCAAGCCCCGTGCGGATTGGACACCCGGAGACGGGCACGGCACGCTCCGCGCGTGCACCGGGACGGTCAATCATGAGTGTGGAGATGCCGACGCAGCCGGCCCTGACGGGCACGCGCGTGGAGCGGGGCGGTTGGGTGTTCCCCCGCTGGAACGACCCGAGGCTGCCCTTCGCCGCGCTGCTCACGCTCTATGGAGTGCTGGGCTTCACCTTCTTCGGCTTCAACCGCAGCCCCGGGCAGATGGCCTTCCTGGTCGTCTCCGGCACGTTGCTGGACGCGGTCCTGGGCTGGGTGCTCAAGCGGCGCAAGGAGGTGCCGCTCTCGGCGTACATCTCCTGCTGTTCGCTGGCGCTGCTCTTGAACTACTCGCACGCGAGCACGCTCTTATGGCTGCCGGTGTGGCTGGCCATCGGCTCCAAGTACGTGCTGACCTTCCAGGGGCGGCACGTCTTCAACCCGTCGATGTTCGCGGTGGCCGTATCGCTGCTCACCACGCGAGAGCTCATCACCGCCGCGCCCGCCTACCAGTGGGCCAACGGGGAGGTCGCGCTGTCGGCCTTCATCGTGATGGCGGCGATGGTGCTCTTCTTCTTCCGGGTGGGCCGCGGCTGGCTGGTGATCAGCTTCCTGACCTTCTACGCGCTCCAGACGGCGCTGCGAGCGTTCATCCTCCGCCACCACCTGCCGCCGGAGGTGCTGTTCCTGGGCACGCTGGGCGCGCCGTCGTTCTTCATCTTCGTCTTCTACATGCTCACCGACCCGGCGACGTCGCCCGCGACGCCAAAGGCCCAGGTGCTGGTGGCGCTGGCCATCACCTGCGTGGACCTGGTGCTGCACCTGAAGGAGAGCGTCTACACGTTCTTCTACGCGGCGCTCACCGTGGCCACCTCCCGCTTCGTGTTCATGCACGCGCGCGAGCTGTGGCGCACCCGGGGCGCGGCGCTGCATGGGCTCCTGGCTTCGGACATGCTCAAGCGCGTGGGCGTGGTGGGGGGACTCGGGGCGGTGCTGGCGACGGGCTACTCGGTGTCAGCAGCGCAGGGGGAGCGTCAGGCGCCGCTCGCGTTCCACCTGAACGCGCAGGACCTCGAGCAAGCGGGCCTGGACTCCCAGATGGGTCACACGCTGGAGGAGTTGGATCCGCGCGTGGCCCACGTCGCCAAGTGGCTGGTCGCGGTGGGCGACGCGGTGGCCACGGGCGACTTCGACGGGGACGGCAAGCTGGACCTGTTCCTCACGCACCCGCTGGGCACGCCGGAGCACCACGCGGGCCTGTACCGCAACCTGGGCGGGCTGCGCTTCGAACGCGTCCCCGTGCCCGCGCTGGAGCGCTTCGCCACTCGCTACAAAGAGGAGGGCCTGGCGGGCGGCGGGACGTTCGTGGACTGGGATGGGGATGGGGACCTGGACCTCGCGGTGGCGGTGGCCTTCGGGCCGGTGCGCCTGCTGCGCAACACGCTGCGCGAGACGGGGACCGCGGGCTTCGAGGACGTGACGGAAGCCGCGGGTGTGACGGACCACGCGGTGAGCCTGGGGCTCACGTTCCTGGACTACGACCGCGACGGGCACCTGGACCTGCTGGTGCTCAACGCGATGACGACGCACCTGCCGGACTACCCAGAGCCGTCACCGCCGCTCAACCTCTTCAAGCTGCCGGAGCCGGAGTACGCGGGTGACCGCCGCATGCTGCGCTTCATGCATGACGGCTGGCACAACGCGAGCAACGGCGGACGCAACGCGCTCTACCGGGGCCGAGGAGACGGCACGTTCGAGAAGCAGGACGTGGAGGCGCTGGGCCTGAAGGAGACGCACTGGTCGCTCGCGGTGAGCACGGTGGACCTGAACCAGGACGGGTGGACGGACCTCTACGTGGCGAACGATTTCGGGCCGGACGACATCTACCTGAACGAGGGTGGCCGGCACTTCCGCCACATCGTGGGCCACCGCTTCGGGGAGATTGGCCGCGACACGTACAAGGGCATGAACGCGAGCGTGGCGGACTTCGACCGCAACGGTTGGTTGGATGTGTACGTGTCCAACGTGCACCACTCGCTCCAGGCGGAGGGCAGCCTGTTGTGGATGGTGGGGCCGGGCGAGGACGCCTTCGTCCCTCGCTTCAAGGACGAGGCCACCTTCCGGGGCGCGCTGAACGAGCGCCGCTTCGGCTGGGGCGCGGCGGCGGGGGACCTGGACGACGACGGATGGCCGGACCTGGTGCAGGCCAACGGCATGGTGGACGCGCGCCTGGACGCGGAGAAGTGGCGCATCCCGGCGGGACAGCGCAACGACTACTGGTACGTGAACCACAAGTTGATGCAGTCCGGCCCGGAGGTGCACACGTACGCGGACAAGTGGGGCGACATCCGGGGCCGCGTGCTCTATCCGAACGAGGCGCGCCGCGTGTACCTCAACCTGGGCGATGCCCGGCCGGGGCACTTCGTGGATGTGGCGAAGGACGTGGGCATCGAGGCGCCGGACAACTCGCGCGGCGTGTTGATGGCGGACCTGGATGACGACGGCGACCTGGACGTGCTCATCACCAACCAGCACGCGCCTTTGTCGCTGTATCGCAACACGCTGCGAGCCAACGCCACGGACGCGAAGCCGGACGCGCACTTCGTGGGCCTGTCGCTGGTGGGGGACGGCCAGCGCACGCACCGCAGCGCGGTGGGCACGCGCGTGGTGGTGTCCTACGAGGAGAACGGCAAACGCGTGGAGCAGGTGCGCGAGGTGGGGCTGATGGGCGGGTTCTCCGCGTCGGCGGATCCTCGGCTGCACTTCGGTCTGGGCCGTCACTCGGGGCCGGTGAAGGCGGTCATCCACTGGTACGGCGCCCAGCCGCAGGAGGTGACGTTGGAGGCGGACCGCTATCAGGAGGTGCGCCAGCCTCCCGCGCCCACGGCGCTGCGGGGAGGGCCCTGAAGCGATGCTCTCCGCGATGAAGGGCACCACGGTGCGGCGGGAGGACCTGGACGCCGACACCCGGGCGCGGATGCTGGCGCTGATGCAGTGCTGCTACGTGGGCGTGAGCGCCGAGCGTTTCCACGCGGACCTGGACGCGAAGCAGTGGGTGTTCCTGCTGCACTCCCGGCGCACTCGGGAGTTGGTGGG
Organism: Corallococcus sp. AB038B; assembly: GCF_003668955.1. Taxonomy (NCBI): domain Bacteria; kingdom Pseudomonadati; phylum Myxococcota; class Myxococcia; order Myxococcales; family Myxococcaceae; genus Corallococcus; species Corallococcus sp. AB038B. Next base: position 191,104 of record NZ_RAWO01000001.1, read on the forward strand.
GTTCAGCACGGTGCGGGTGGCGGAGGAGGGTGGCGTGGAGGTGCTGTACTCGGGCGACACGGTCATCCATCCGGACTGGTGGGGCCACAAGACATTGCAGGTGGTGTTCGGAAGGTTGTTGCTCGCGCGCAAGCTGCGCCGGCCGTGGAGGCCGCTGTACTGGCTGCTCTTGTCGGGCGGATACAAGACGTACCTGTTGGCGGTGAACTACTTCCCGCGCACGCATCCACGCAGGGACTGGACGCCGCCGGAAGGGCGCTCGGAGTTCTTGCGGGGACTGGCGACGCGGTGGTTCGGCGCGCAGTACGACGCGGCGAAGGGAACGCTGCGCTTCGATGGCGCGCACTACCGGGTGCGGGACGGCGTCTCGCCCATCGACCGCGACGCGGCGGCTCATCCGCACATCGCCTACTTCGCGGAACGCAACCCCGGCCACGCCGAGGGCGAGGAGTTGGTGTGTCTGGTGGAGATTCGCGGCTGGGACCTGGCGAGGGCGCTGGCGCGAAGCGTCTGGGGCCAACTGCGTCGCTGGGCCCGACGGGAGCGGGACGCATCGCGGGTCCGCGTGGGGACGTGAGGTGCTGACTTCCCGTGCGATGTTGTCCGCCACGATGGCGGCGCTGACGCCGTCCGCGCTGCGCTTCCGTCATGCGTTGCGCGAGCCGGAGGTCGCGCAGGCGGAGTGTCTGGCGCGCATCCTCCGCGCAGTGGAGGGCACGGCACAGGCGGAGCGGGTGCAGCACTTTGGCCGAATCCGCACCGCTCGAGAGTTCCAGGACGCGGTGCCCATCACCACGCCGGACACGGTGGCGGAAGATGTCGAGCGCATCGCGCGGGGAGAAGCGCGGGTCCTCACTCGCGAGCCCGTGCTGCGCTTCGAGCTGTCCGGCGGCTCATCAGGCGCATCCAAGCGGGTGCCGGTGACGCAGGGGCTGCTGCGCGAGTTCCAGCGCGCGCTAGCGCCTATGTTGCACGAGGTCTTCTTGCGCCGCCCCGCGGTGCGCGAAGGCCCCAGCTACTGGTCCATCTCTCCTCTGGGCCGGAGACAGCACCGGACGTCGGGCGGCATTCCGGTGGGATCGGCGGAGGACAGCGCGTGGTTCCCGCGCCCGTTGCAGCCGCTGCTCTCGCGCGTCTTCGCCGTTCCAGGCTCGGTGGGCCAGGCGCCCCATGTCGAACCATGCCGTTACGTGACGCTGTGGTTCCTCGTGCGGTGTTCGAACCTGTCGCTGATCAGCGTCTGGAACCCCAGCTTCCTCACGCTGCTGATGGACGCACTGGATCGGTACGGCGAACGGCTCGCGGAGGACCTGGAGCGCGGCACGCTGCGGCCTCCTGAACACGACGCGGACGGCACGCCCGTGGGCAGCGATCCTTCCTGGACGGCGCTCGTGCAGGGGCTCCAGGGCGTGCGTGACATCCCGAGGGCCCAGGTGCTGCGTGACGGGCTGCCCTCCGCGCGCACGCTCTGGCCAGGGCTCGCGCTCCTGAGCATGTGGACGGACGCCCAGGCCTCGCACGCCATGGCTGGCGCATGCCGGCGCTTCCCGGGCGTCGAGGTCCAGGGCAAGGGCCTGCTCGCCACGGAGGGCGTCATCACGGTGCCCCTCTTCGAAGCACCCGCGCCAGTGCTCGCGGTCCGAAGCCACTTCATCGAGTTCCTGGACCCGGAGCGCCCCGACGCACGCCCACTCCTGGCGCACGAGCTGACGGCGGGCCGCACCTACGCGGTACTCCTCTCCACGTCCGGCGGACTGCTGCGCTACCGGCTGGGGGACCTCGTCCGCGTGGAGGGCTTCGTGCACGCGACGCCTTGCCTGCGGTTCCTCGGCCGAGCGGATGCCGTCTCGGACCTCGTGGGTGAGAAGCTCTCCGCCGCGCGAGTGGGCACGGTCCTGGACGCCACACTGGGGCCCACGCGTCCCGCCTTCGCCATGCTCGCGCCGGAGTGGGGGACACCGCCGGCCTACCGCCTGTTCCTTGAGACGGATGAAGCCGTCGACGTCATTGCCGCGAATGTGGAGCGCGCCCTGTGCGAGGGCCATCACTACCGCTACGCACGGGAGCTGGGACAGCTCGGTCCAGTGCGTGCGGTGCGCGTGACACAGGGGGCCCGGCGTTACGAGGCCCGATGCATCCAGCTCGGTCAGCGCGCGGGTGACATCAAGCCCGTGGATCTGCACCGCCAGAGCGGTTGGGCCGAGTGGTTCGGAAGAGGGACATCATGACGATGCTCACGGTGGACCTGGACGCGGAGGCGGACCTCGGCCGCTGCGGCGCGCTGAAGGACTTCTGGTACGTGGCGTGCCTCTCCACGGAGTTGCCCGCGAACAAGCCCGTCGCGCGCACCGTGTTCGGCACGGGACTGGTCCTCTTCCGCGGACCCGATGGCGCACCCACCGCGCTGCGAGACCGCTGCCTCCACCGCAACGCGCGCCTGTCACAGGGCGACGTGTTCGACGGACGGCTCGGCTGCCCGTACCACGGCTGGGTCTACGACGCGTCCGGCGCGGTGGTGGAGATCCCCGCGCTGGGCCCACCTCAACGCGGAGAGAAGCTGGACGCTCGCGCCTGCGCGCACGAAGGCCTCAAGCCCGCGCCCTGCGACCTGGGACGGCTCGCGCGCTTCCCCACGCGGGAGCAGGACGGGCTCGTCTACGTCTACCTGGGCGCGGACGTCACCCACGCCCGCGCGCAGCCCTTCCGCGTGCCCTACTGGGGCGAGCGCGGCTGGACCGTCTATTTCATGGTCACGCGCTTCGCGAACGGCGTGACGAACCTGGTGGAGAACTTCATGGACGTACCGCACACGTCCTTCGTGCACCGGGGCTGGTTCCGCAATCCCACTCGCAAGCGCGTGCCTTCCACGGTGAAGCGCCACGCGGGCCGCGTGCGGATGACCTACCACCAGGAGGAGGACGCGCTCACGGGACTGGGGCGGCTGTTCAACCCGCGCGGCCTGCCACTCGTGCACACGGACGAGTTCATCGTCCCCAACGTCACGCGCGTGGACTACCAGTGGGGAGACAGCGGCTTCGCCATCAACTCACAGTGCACGCCCATCGGGCCCACGGACACGCTCGTGTACACGGCCATCAGCTATCGGTTGCCGGTGGACGTTCCGGGTGCATGGGTGGGCCGCACGCTGACGCCGCTGGTGCGCTGGTACACGCGGCAGGTCATCCAGCAGGACGTCCGCATCATGGAGACGCAGCGCCAGGGACTGACGGATGGCCCCGGCGGCGGTGTGTACTCGAGCACGGAGGCGGACCTGCACCACGCGGACATCGAAGCGTACCGCCGCTGGCTCCGCGAAGGCGCGCACGGCCCCGGTCCCGAGGACGCGGAGCGCGACGTGGTCTTCTGGGTCTGAACGACCACTCACGATGCTCGCTTGGGCCCGAGGAACCCGGCTCCCGGAGTATCAGCCGCCCTCTGGGGTCCGCGTCAGCTTCGACACATGCCTCAGCACCAGGGAACCCGACCTCTCCGCCGTCAACCGGTAGCCGGCCTGCCTGAGGCGATCGACCCAACCTCCATCCAGCCCATCCCGGACGCCTTCAAGGAGCCATACGCCGTCCTCCTTCCGGGAAAGCGTCAGCGCAGGCTCGACGGCCGCATCAAGGAGTCCCTTGAGCAACGGCAGTTGACCCGTCAGATACCCAATCCCGTCCAACTGTCGCTTGCGGCGACGTTCAAACAGGGCCAGGCGGGAGTTCAGCCTCGCCACGCCTCCCGCCAACACGGTGGACTCCCATCGCTGGATGTCGTGCTCCATGGCGAGGATCTCCGCCCGCAGCTTCCTGCTGGTTCCGGGCCAGAGCGCTCCCTGGGGCGGAAGTGGATATCGGGTGACCGTGGCCGCGTCTGCCTCAAGCGTCGGACAGGCCGGCCCTGGAGCGAGATCCATCGACCACGCCTCGCGACGGATGGAGAGCCGCTCGAGAGAAAGAAAGGGTGCGCTCTTCCCCAGCGCCTCCATTGTGTCGACGAGGTCGCTTTCCGCTCCCGTCCCTTGAATCCGAAGCACCCTCCCCTCGCCGCTCTCGCGGAGCACCGACACGTCCGCTCCGCCCACGGCTTGCGTCAGCCGTGAGCGCAGTTCGGTCTCGTCGTTCGGGGGACAGTGGAGGCGAAGGGCGTGCTCCACGACTTGCAACTCACGCTTCCGCTCCTCTCGGTTCGCGATGAGCTCCATCTTCTCAGCACGCTCGAGCTGCGCGAGCCGTGACAGCGTTTTCAGTTGCTGAATCTCCTCCGTCTCGCAGGCACACACCGCCAAGGCAACCGTGACGAGGCATGCCCGCGCCCACATGGAACGACCCGACCGCTGGCCGCTTTCGCCAACTCCTTCCATGCGAGCGCTCATTCAGGCTTGGGTGCCTGAGGCCTGCTCCTCCTCGGCCTCCGAGGAGGGAATCAGCGCCAGGAAGTACCCGGAGAAGAAGGTCGCACCCAGGAAGAGCCAGTGGATCAGCCCCTGGGTGAACGGGAAGGGCAGCGGGGGCAGATGCTCATGCATCCACATCAGCGTCGCCATGGCGTTGGACGCATGGCACGCAACCGCCAGGCCCAGCGTGGCGCAGATCTGCACCACCAGCATCCACGTGTTGGCGGAGGAGGTCACCGGCCGGGCCAGGCTTCCCAACTGCTCGAGGAGGCGCGGGTACACGAACTTCCGGAAGAGCGCGCCACAGGCCAGGCCCAACATCAGCGGGCCCGCGATCTCGATGATTGAATTGACTGCGTCCATGGCCCGCGACCCTGCCAGAGGGCGCACGGCCAGTGCAAATCCACTCACCCCATGCGCCGCAGGCCCGGCAGGTCCTCCGGCCTGAGCACCCAGCGCGGCGGCTCCGGCGGCGACGTGCGCGTGCCCACCTGCGCCGCGGGGAAGCCCTCCACCAGCGCGTAGTCCGGGAACACCGCGCGCGCCTTCACCAGGCTGCCGGCGGCCACGTGGCAGCCCTTCCCCAGGTGACTGCCCTCGCAGAGGATGGCGCCGGGCTCCACCACCGTGCCCGCGCCCAGGTTGCACGCATGCAGGATGCAGCCCGGGCCCACCACCACGCCCTCGTCCAGCACCAGCATGGTGTCCGGCTGCAGGTGCAGCACCGTGTTCTCCAAAATCTGCACCCGCGCGCCAATGCGCACCGGACCGTTCAGGTCGCCGGTGATCTTCACGCCCGCGCCAATGATGGCCCCCGCGCCGATGACCACGTCACCGGACACCTCCGCGGAGGAGAAGAGGGTGGCGGTGGGGTGGACGAAGGGGTGACGGTCGCGAAAGGCGTACAACTGTCCCATGGGGGCGTCCTCGGCGCGGTCTCGCGCGGAGAAAGGGGTCAAAGGTGCGGCGGGCAGCGACAGGTCGCCGCCCCGGCGCTGCTGCAGGTGGGTCAGGTCCTCGGAGGAGAGCATCCGCAGGACCTGTCCCGGCCGGCCCAGCACCACGGATTGATCCGGCACCGTCATGCCCGGCGGCAACACCGTGCCTTCTCCCACCAGGCAGCGGTCGCCCAGCGTCACGCCGGGCATCAGGATGGCGCCGTCGCCGATGTCGCACAGCGACCCCACACGCGCACCCATCACGAGCGAGCGCGGACCGAGCACGGTCTTCTCTCCGATGGACGTGGGCCGTTCGGGAGTGCCCACCACCACCGCGTCCTCGCGCAGCGTGGAGAAGGCTCCCAACATCACGGAGCCTCCCACCGAGCGCACGACGGCGCCTCGGGAGATGATGGCCCCGGGCCCCACTTGCGTGGAGCCCAGCAGTCGCGCGGACGAGGCCAGGGTGAAATGAGGACCTACCGCGGTGGGCAGGAGAGAAGCGGTCGCGGGTAAGGGACTCATCGGGATGCAGCAAGCTACTCCCGGCCCTCACAAGGGCATGTTGTCCAAAGGCACGACGCAGCCGTCCAGCAGCGGACGCTCACCTGCTGGCTCGATGAGGGTGGGTGCGGCACCTTCAGATGTCAGGAGTGGGAGGCAGGGGGCGTAGGAAGCCGCGTCGCTGGGCGCCACGTGTGGGCGTTTCGCGGTAGGAAGTCCCCTCGCTCTCGAAAGGCCTCACCCCGTGGAAGAGACACCGTTGGCGGACCGCCACGCCCAGGCCCCCGAGCCCGTGGCCAGCCGCGACGCCGTGAACAAGGGGCTGTGGTCCCTCGTGAAGGAGGCCCTGCACGGCTCGGAGCAGGACCTCACCCAGCTGCCGCTCGGGAGGGCCATCTTCCTGCTGGCCGTGCCCATGGTGCTGGAGATGTGCATGGAGTCGGTGTTCGCCGTGGTGGACGTCGCCTTCGTCGGCCGGTTGGGCGCGGAGGCGGTGGCCACGGTGGGACTCACCGAGGGCATCCTCACCATCATCTACGCGGCCGGCATGGGCCTGAGCATCGGCGCCACGGCGATGGTGGCCCGGCGTATTGGAGAGAAGGACGCGGAGCGCGCGGGACGCACGGCGGTGCAGGCCATTGGCCTGGGGGTGATCATCTCCACGGTGCTGGCCGTGGCGGGCATCGTCTTCGCCCGGCCGATGATGGCGGCGCTCGGCGGCTCGCCGTGGGTGCTGGAGCACGGCGTGGCCTACACGCGCGTGATGATGGGCGGCGTGGTGAGCATCCTGCTGCTCTTCCTCATCAACGCCATCTTCCGGGGTGCGGGTGACGCGGCCATCGCGATGCGCGTGCTGATGCTGGCCAACGGGCTCAACATCGTGCTCGCGCCGTGTCTCATCTTCGGGTGGGGGCCGTTCCCGGAGATGGGCGTGGTGGGCGCGGCGTGGGCCACCACGCTGGGCCGGAGCGCGGGCGTGGTGTACCAGCTCTTCCGGCTGGTGCGGTCCAACGGCCGGCTCCAGATTCGGCGCGAGCACGTGTCGCTGGAGCCCGCGACGATGCTCGCGATGGTGCGGCTGTCGGGCGCGGGCATGGTGCAGGCGCTGGTGACCACGTCCAGCTGGGTGGTGCTGGTGCGCATCGTGTCGTCATTCGGCAGCACGGCGCTGGCGGGCTACACCATCGCCATCCGCATCGTGATGTTCGCGCTGATGCCCGCGTGGGGTCTGGGCAACGCGGCGGCCACGCTGCTGGGACAGAGCATGGGCGCGGGGGACCCGGACCGGGGCGCGAAGGCGGTGTGGCTCGCGGGTCGGTACAACCTGATGGTGCTGGGCACCATCGGCGTGGCGTTCTTCATCTTCGCGCATCCCCTGCTGGGAGCGTTCACGACGGATGCGGCGGTGGTGGACGAGGGGGCCAAGGCGCTGCGCATCTTCTCCTTGAGCTTCCTGTCGTGCGCGTACGGCATGGTCATCACCTCCGCGTTCAACGGCGCGGGGGACACACGCACGCCCACGCTCATCGACCTGGGGTGTCTCTGGGTGCTGGAGCTGCCGCTGGCGTGGGTGCTGTCCCATCCGATGGGCCTGGGCTCGGCGGGCGCGTACTGGGCGGTGCCGGCGGCCTTCGCGCTGATGTCCGTGCTGGGCATCGTGTTGTTCCGGCGCGGGCGCTGGAAGACGCGTGTGGTGTGAGCGTCAGGGCAGGCAGATTTCAAAGCCGGTGCGGCCCCCGGGGAAGGTCCTCGGGGGGCGCGACGCGGGCGTGACGGCGTAGAGGTGGAAGTCCAGCCTCCGCTGGATGAAGCCGTCGAAGGCCGAAGCCAACGGGTCACCGGTGTCCTGCTGCACGGTGAAGAAGTGGAAGCCCCGGCCGTGGAACGCGGCGTAGACGGCATCCAGCAGCGCGCGCAGGACGCCAGGGTCCTCCGAGGGGATGCTGGTGTTGCAGAGGTAGAAGTAGCGGAAGTCGCCGCCGGGCGCGGGCAGGCGGGGCGCGCCGGTGACGGTGGCGAGCGCGTTGACGCCCCGGCGCACCCACTTCATGCCGCCCCGGTACGCGAGCACGCGGTAGCGCTTCACGGCTTCGGGGTTCCAGGCGGAGGTGCAGCCGACGAGGTTCCCCGCGGGGTCGAACGCGAGGAACGAATCCTCCACGCGAAGCCGAGGCCAGTGCGCGAGCCGGTGCTCCAGTTCACCGGTGTCGAAGCGGTAGCCGAAGGGGCGTTGACGGTGGTCCGCGTCCAGCAGCGCGGCCATGGCGGGCACGTCCGCGGCGGTGGCCTGGCGAACGGTGTAGCGGCTGGGGCGCGGCTTGCGGCGCAGCACGAACTGGAGCGAGACGGCGGAGAAGGCGCGCATCAGGTGGTAGTGCGGCTGCGCTTCCCGGGACGCGCCACGACGCACGAGCGCCTGGAGCGCGGCGGCGTTGGAGGCCATGACGGCGGTGAGGAACACGTCCACGCCGTGGCGGCGGGCGGTCTCCTCCAGGACGGGGCCATAGAACCGGGCCAGGCCCCGGGCGCGGCGCGCGGAGAAGCGGGTGCGCAAATCGCCCAGGTAGCCCACGCGGCACGGTCTGCCTTCCAGCCAGCCGTCGCGGACGTGGATGGCGCCCATTCCATCCAGGCGGGATGTTTCACCGTGGGCCCAGACCTCCGCGTCACCTCGCTGCATGGCGAAGAGGCCGAAGTAGTCCGGCGACCGCTGCGTGCTGAGCACCAGGTCCCCGGTCATGGGCACGTCGCCGAACAGGTCCAGCAGCGCGGCGTTGTCGTCCCGGGTGGCTCGGCGGAGGGGGCTCATGGGTGGTGAGGTGACGTGTTACCAGAGGCCCTGGGCTCGGAGGATCTCCGAAACGCTCTGCCCCCCGGCCAGATGGGCCTGGAAGAAGGATTCTGCTTCGTCCTCGGTGGGGTTGCGCCAGACCAGCCGTGCTCCCGACTCATCGTGGGCCTGCTTGCACAGGATGAAGGTCCGGCGAACGTCCTCGGCGCTCCCGAAGCGGAGAACGTCCATGAGCAGAGGGTTCTGGTTGGTCAGGAACACCTGCCGATTACCCACTTGCCTCAGACAGTCGGTGACCCACTTGAAGTGGAAGCCATGCATCGGCTCGTCCGCGATGAGGATGGTGCGCGATGCGTCGGCGTGGGCGAAGAAAGCAAGGAGGCGCTTTTCCTCGGGGGCGAGCAGGTCGTGAGGGATCTCCTCATCGGCGTGCTTGAAGACGAACCTCAGATTGCGCAGCTGGGTGAGGTAGCCGCTGGGGATCGCGGGCAGCCTCTCGATATCGAATCGCGCGCTGGCCGAGTCGAAGCCAAGTGCCCGGACCGCGTGTGTCAGGAACCCCGGCGTGAACGTCAACGTCGTGCCAATCGGGTCGGTGTCCAGCAGGTCCCTGAAGGAAGAAGGAACAGCGCGGAGGTTCCAGGCGCCGTTGATGCCCATCCTCCACCCTTCGAGGTCGAGCAGTGCGTGGTAGCCCTCGAGGCCTTCGTCCAGCCTGCCCGCCGTCAACAGGGAGAAGGTGATGAGCCGGTAGCGCAGCTCCATGGGTGCGTCGTGCTTGGAGAGGACGAGGCGGAGGATCGTGAAGGGCGAGGTCACGAGGGGGTAGCGATGGTGCTCCGTTCTCCCGTCCCGCTCGATACGGGTGCCATCCGGACCGATGTCCCCCTTGAGGACCTCCGTGCCGTGGTCCGTGAGCGTGCAGGAGAACGTCCGCGGAAAACGTGACGCGCCAGACTCGTCCGTGGCGCTTTCGGTTCGCGGTCGGGTCATCGCGCATTCCAGTTCCAGCTGTTCCTTGGCGATGCTCCAGCTCACGTCGAAGGGGTCATCCTTCAGGGCTTCGTCGGGATGGTCCACGACGGTGGACAGCAATCGCAGCAGCGTCGTCTTCCCGGTCTGGCTCCCGCCCAGCAGGACGTTGATGTCCGAGCGGAACTCCAGGGTCGTGGGAATGACGTTCCGGAACTGGCGGATGGTGAGCCGCGTCAGCGTGGACATCGTGCTCCCTCCCGGTGCCCCCAGGGCGCTCCGGGGTCGGACGACCGCACCACACGCTCCCTTCGAGGGTCAAGGAGCGCCCCCGCACTTCCGCCTCCGCCCGCCCTGCGCCACATTGCGGGCCTTCGCTCGCCGCACGGGGAGGACGTCATGGGGCTGTTGGGGTGGATCATCTTCGGCTTCTTCGCGGGGCTCATCGCCCGGGCCGTGCTGCCGGGGAACCAGCGCCTGGGGTGCATCGGTACGACGCTCCTGGGCGTCGCCGGGGCCTTCGTGGGCGGCTTCCTCACGTCCGTCTGGCGGGGCACCGACTGGCGCGACCCGGAGCCCACCGGGTTCCTGGGCGCCATCCTGGGAGCCATCGTCCTGCTCGGGGTTTCCCAGGCCGCCTTTGGCGGTCGTTCCTCCCGGTAGGACCCTTCCTTCCCTCCCACGCCGGGAATCCGGGGCCGTCCCACCGGTTGGGGGGCCGGCGGCCGGTTGTCCTACCTGCATGGACCCCCATCCGGGGAAAGCACGGTTCCCAAGAGGATGCCGGGCACTTTCTGTAGTAGACCGCGCCCCAGGCATGCAGCGGGGGGCGGTCGGCCGCCGCTGAGCCAAAGGAAAGGCGACGACATCATGATGAAGAAGACGATCCTGATCGCGGCGATGCTGAGCCTGACGGCCTGCCAGGGCCAGGGAGCGAAGCCGGGCGAGACCTCCGCCACCGGCACCTCCACGGCTGCGGCCACCGCCGGTGCTCCTCAGACCGAGGAGCAGAAGACGCTGTACGCGCTGGGCCTGTCCATCGGCCGCAGCATCAGCGTGTTCGACATGACCCCGCAGGAGCTGGAGTTCGTGAAGGCCGGCCTCACGGCCCAGGTCACCGGTCAGAAGACCGACGTGGACCTGGAGACCTACGGCCCCAAGCTCCAGGACCTCGCGCGCGAGCGTTCGCTGCGCAAGGCCACCGCGGAGAAGGAGAAGTCCGCGAAGTTCCTGGAGGAGAAGGCCAAGGAGCCCGGCGCCGTGAAGTCCGAGTCCGGCCTCATCTACAAGGAGACCCAGGCGGGCACCGGTCCCCAGCCCCAGGCCTCCGACATCGTGAAGGTGCACTACAAGGGCACCCTCTCCGACGGCAAGGAGTTCGACTCCTCCTACAAGCGCGGTGAGCCCACGCAGTTCCCGCTCCAGGGCGTCATCAAGTGCTGGACCGAGGGCCTCCAGAAGATGAAGGTCGGCGGCAAGGCGCAGCTCGTGTGCCCCTCCGACATCGCCTACGGCGACCGCGGCGCGCCCCCGAACATCCCCGGCGGCGCCGCCCTGGTGTTCGAGGTCGAGCTGCTCGAGATCGTGAAGCCCCCCGAGCCCACCCCGGGCATGCAGGGCATGCCGGGGATGCCCGGCATGGGCACCCCGCCCCCTGGCGCGAAGCCGCCGGCCCCCGGCGCGAAGCCGCCCCCGGCCACCAAGCCGCCTCCGGCGACGAAGTAGTCACCCCCTCTCCTTGACGGGAGCGGCGGGAACGAGGGCCGACGTGAGGGACTTCCCCTCGCGCCGGCCCTCTTCGCGTCCGGGGTTCAACGCGCTGGCGCGTCCGCCTCCACCGCGCTACGCCCGGAAGGCGGCCCGGACAGCCCGGGCCCCGAAAGGACACGGACGATGAAGCCGGACATGAAGAGGCTCACGTGGGTGCTGGCGGCGGCGCTGATGCTGGGCGCCTGCGCGACGAGCAGTCCGGCGGAGGTGGCGCGCACGCCGTCCGCCACGGGCGCCGTCTCCGAGGAGGAGTTCAAGGCCATGCACACCCTGCGCACGGACGCCGCCCCCGAGCGCAAGGGTCAGCCGGTGGAGCTGTCCGACGGCTCCAAGGCCTACCTGAGCCTGCCTCCGAACGCGAAGGGCCCCCTGCCCGCCGTCATCGTCATCCACGAGTGGTGGGGCCTCAACGAGCACGTGCAGGCCTGGGCGGACCGGCTGGCGGCGGAGGGCTACGCGGCGCTCGCGGTGGACCTCTACCACGGCAAGGTGGGCGCCAACCCCGACGAGGCGCTCGCGCTGGTGAAGGCCGTGGACCCGGACCAGGCCACGAAGACGCTGCTGGCCGCGCACGCGTTCCTCAAGGGCGACCCGCGCATCCAGGCCGTGCGCACCGGCAGCATCGGCTGGTGCTTCGGTGGCGGCTGGTCGCTGCGCACCGCCATGGCCATCCCGGAGCTGAGCGCGGCGGTCATCTACTACGGCCACCCGGTGACCGACCCGCAGCAGCTCTCCACCATCAAGGCCCAGGTGCTGGGCATCTTCGGCACGAAGGACAAGTCCATCCCGCCGGAGACGGTGCAGGCCTTCGAGAAGGCGCTGGAGGAGGCCGGCGTGCGCAGCCGCATCGTGGAGTACGACGCGGACCACGCCTTCGCCAATCCCTCCGGCGGCCGCTACGACGAGCGCTCCGCCGCGTCCGCCTGGGCGGAGACGTCCGCGTTCCTCGCGCGCACGCTCAAGCGCTGAGGACGCACGGGGCCAGCGGCCTTCAGTAGGGACGCTGGCCCACGTAGTTGCCCGGGGGCGCGTAGTTGCACACCCAGAAGTCCCAACTGGACGTCCCGAAGGGCGAATTGACGGTGCAGCGCTTCGTGGCGCAGCCCAGGCGGCGCGTGTTGCGCCACACCACCTGCGTGTAGTGGCCGCAGGCCTTGCCCGACGCGCAGGCGTTCTTCGAGTAGTCGTAGTCCGCCACCTCGTCCACCCAGCCCTTCACCACGGTCTTCGCGGTCAGGTAGTCCGGTGTGGCGGCGGCGATGTTCTCTCCCGCGTTGCCCCGGCCCGCGTTGTGCTCGTAATCGCAGTTGTCCGCCCACTTCTGGGCGATCTCCGCCACGGCGGGGTCCCACGTGAGCGGCTCCAGCGCGGGCGACGGCGTGGGCTTCGCGGCGGCGCGGGCCGCGTTGTGGGCCTCCAGCATGTCGCGGGCGAACTGCGTCAGCTCCACGCTGCCGCCATCGGCGCTGGTGCCTCCGTCCTCCTGGACGCCCGCGTCCTCGGGCGTGTCGTCCGAGTCCCCGTCAGGGATACAGGCGAGCAGGAGGAACGGGGTGAGCAGCACGGCGGACAGGGGACGGAAGAGGGGAGGACGTCGCATGGGAGGGATTATCCGCGCGCGGGTGGGTGTGCGGGCAAGCGGACAGGGGGGCAGCGAGGATGGGGAGGGTCGGGTACCCCGTGGTAGGGTCAGGGTCCGGTCAGGAGACGCGACATGAGCCAAGACGAATCCCGCGCGCGGAAGATCCAGACAGCCCTTGAAGGGAACGATGAGTTCAGCACCTTTTCCATCGACCCGGACCTCAAGAAGCTGAAGATGAAGCTGGACCTCCAGTCGGAGGCGCAGCAGCAGCAATCCGGCCGCCCGGAGACCGCGCCCAAGTCGGGCATGTTCATGCGGCTGTTCCACAAGATGTTCCGGGGTTGAGGGGCACGATGGTCAAGGAGTCCTACCGCGCGCAGTGGGAGCGCTCGCGGGCGTATCTGGAGACGGGGGACCTGGGGCTCGCGCTTCAGGAGCTGCGGGACGCGCTGACGTTGGCGTCGGACGACGCGGTCCTCTGGGAAGAAATCTTCAACCTGTCGCTGCTCGGGGGCCTCACGCAGAACGCCCTGGCCGCCGCGCTGCGGCTGCGCCAGCTGGCGCCGGAGAACCCCAACTTCATCGGCCTGCACGCCATGGCCGCGCTGCTCGCCGGCAAGCTGACGGAGGCCGTGCCCCTCTTCGAGGAGGTCCTCCAGCGCGCCCCCGAGTCGGTGGAAGCCCGCCGGCAGCTGGCGCGGGCGCTGGACGTCGCGGGCCAGCGCGGCCGGGTGCGCACGCTGCTGGAAGAGGCCGTCGCGCGGGCGCCCTCGGACACGGGCGCGCCCAACGACCTGGCGGTGCACTACCTGGAGCACGTGCCGCAGGAAGGCCCGGCGCTCGCCGCGAGCGTGCTGGCCCCGGTGCTGGAGGCGCATCCCCAGGACCCCACCACGCACTTCAACCTGGCGCTGGCGCTGCGCCTGGGGGAGCCGGCGAAGGCCCGCCACCACGCGCAGCAGGTGCTCCAGGGTGGTGACAAGGAGCTCCGCGCGAAGGCCCAGCAGCTGCTGACGATGATCCCCGCCTGAAGCCGGGCGGGCCGTCAGGCCGCGCCGGGCACCCCCGTCCCCGGCGCCATGGATTTCCAGAGACAGACCTTGAAGACCCCGGGCGCCGTCAGCTCCCTGTGTTGGAGCGGCGACGCGCTGGTGGACCCGGTGGGTGGCGTGGTGCGCTACCACCTGGATGGGACCACCTTCGACCCGCACGTGCGCTACTCGTACCGCTTCGACCGGGCGGTGATGTCCCCGGACGGCCGCTACAGCGTGCTGTACGAGTCGCTGGGGACGACGGGGCTGCTGCTCGACGGCACGGAGGTGGTCCGGCAGCTGACGCGGGACTTCTACCACGCGAACACCCACGACTATCCCGTGGCCCTGCACACGCTCCCCAGTGGACGCACGCTGCTGGCGCACTGCCCGGAGTCGTACTGCGTGGTGGAGCTGGAGGACGCCGCCACGGGCGAGCGCCTCACGAAGCGCGACAACACCCCGACGGACATCTTCCACTCGCGGCTCCAGTTCAGCCCGGACGGGCGCTACCTGGCGAGCGCGGGGTGGATCTGGCACCCGGTGGACGCGGCGTCGGTGTTCGACGTGCCCCGCGCGCTGGAGGAGCCCGCGTCGCTGGACAGCGCCGCGCTGATGGACGGCGTGGAGAACGGCATCTTCCTCACGTCCGTCGCCTTTGGAGTGAAGGACACGCTCGTGTTCGTCCGCGTGGATGAGTCCCGCGACGGCGACACCTTCTACCTGGGCACGTACTCGCTGACGGAGCGCAAGGTGCTGTCGGAGGTGGAGCTGGAGGAGCCCGCGGGCCCGCTGATGGTCGTGGACGCGGAGCACGTGGTGGACTTCTTCGGCCACCCGAAGCTCGTGTCCCGCGCCACCGGCCGCGTGGTGCAGCGCTGGGAGGACCTGGACACGGGGAAGGTGCTGGCCAGCATCCGTCACCACCTGCCGCCCCCGCCGCACTTCGCGCTGGACGTCGCGAACCGCCGCTTCGCCGTGGGCACGGCGAACGGCATCGAGGTCATCACGCTCGCGGCTCAGTAGGGCTTTTCGCCCACCCAGTTGCCCGGCGGCGCGTAGTTGCACACCCAGAGTTGCCACGTCTTCACGTTGCCGCCGAAGGGCGAGTTCTTCGTGCACAGCCGCGTCGCGCAGCCCACCGTCTTCGTGGTGCGCCACACCACCTGCGTGTAGTGGCCGCACATCTTCCCGGCCTTGCACTTGCCGGAGGCGTAGTCGTAGTCAGCGGACTCGTCCGCCCAGCCCTTCACCACCTGCGCGGTGTTCCAGGTGTCCGGCGTCGCGGCGGCCAGGTTCTCTCCGAAGGTGCCCCGGTCCGGGTTGTGCTCGAAGCGGCACTCCTTCACGTAGGCCTCCGCCTTGCGCGCCGCCTCGTCGGACCAGGTGAGCGCGGGCAGCGCTGGCTTCGGCGTGGGCCGTGAGGCCTTCGCCCGCGCCTCGTTGTGCGCGGCCACCATGTCGCGCTTCAACTCCGCGGCGGGTGGCACCGGCTTGCGCGTGCCCTCGGTAGGCGCGGGCGTGGCCGTATTTGCCTTGCGCGCGGCGGCGGTGGCCGCGGCCTTCTTCGTGGAGGCGGAGACGGGCCGCTGCGCGTTCGCGCTGGAACCGCAGCCAAGCAACGGGGCCAGCACCAACACTGCGAGCCCGCGACGGAACACAGGAAGAGCCATGCGCGGAATCATTCCGCACCTGGGCCCCGCGTGCAGGAGAACCGAACCGGGCAGGCTGCCCCCGAGGGGCCCGAGCCCCTTCCTGCCCTACGCCCCCAGGCCCGGGAGCGGCCCGGTGCCGTCGTCGCCGAAGGACGTCGCGGACACGCCGAACATGCCGAGCAGGGCGATGTAGAGGTTCGCCAGCGGCTGTCCTTCGTAGCGGATGTGCCGGCCCGGTGAGATGGCGCCGCCCGCGCGGCCCGCGAGCAGTATGGGCAGGTTCTTGTGCTCGTGCATGTTGCCGTCGGCAATCTCGCTGGAGAAGTACACGGCGCTGTGGTCCAGCAGCGTCCCGCCTTCCTCCAGCACGCCCTTCATGCGCTGGAGGAGGTACGAGAACTGCTCCACCTCCCACTTGTCGATTTTCGCCAGCGCGTCGTAGTTGGCCTGGACCCGCTGGTGGTGCGAGTACGTGTGGTGCTCGCCGGACAGCCCCAGGAACGAATACACGCGGGTGCTGCGCGCGTTGCCCAGCATGAAGGTGCACGTGCGGGTCAGGTCGCACTGGAACGCGAGCACGATGAGGTCCAGCATCGCCTTCGTCTTCTCGCGCACGTCGTCGCTGTCCGCGGGCATCACCGCGGCGCCGCACGTGGGGCCGGTGCCGTCCATCGCGTTCACGCGCAGCTCCAGCTCGCGCACGCCGGTGAAGTACTCGTCCAGCTTGTGCTTGTCCGTGGTGCCCAGCTTCCCCTGGAGCGATTTCGCGTCGTCGCGCACGGCGTCGATGATGCTCAAGCCGTACACCTTGCGCTTCGCCAGCTCCGCCTGCGTGACGTTCGGGTCGAAGTCCGCGAAGAGCCGCTCGAAGGCCGCGCGAGGCTTCGTCTCCTTGGGCACGGGCGTGGATGGTCCCGCCCACGCGATGTTGTTCGCGTACGGGCACGCGTAGCCGGAGTCGCAGTTGCCAATGCCCTTGCCCTGGTCGATGCCCAGCTCCAGCGACGGGTAGCGCGTGGCCTTGCCCAACGCGTTCGCCATCACCTGGTCCATGGAGATGCCGGTGCGGATGTTGGTGCCCTCTGTCTTGCGAGCCTTCACGCAGGACAGGAACGCGGATGTCGCGGCGGCGTGGTGGCCGTCGCCGTCCGGCCTGCCGGGCAGGTTGTCCAGGCCGCTCAGCACCAGCAGGTCCCCCTTCACCGGCGCCAGCGACGCGAGCGTGGGCGTGAGGGAGAAGTTCGCGCCCTCCCCACCGGGCGTCCACTTGGGCATGTGGATGCCGCAGGGCGTGTAGAAGGCCACGAAGCGGCGCGGTGCCGGCGTGGCGGCGCGGGCCGTGCGCGGGCGCATGACGTCCAGCAGCGGCAGCGCCATCAGCGCGCCCATGCCGCGCAGGAGCGTCCGGCGGGAGAGGGCAGGGGTGCGGCTCATGGCGTGTGTTCCTCCGACTCGCCACGCCGTTGCAGGAACGCGTCGCTGCGGACGATGGCGAGGATGTAGTCGGTGAGTCGGCCGCCCCGGATTTCGGCCTGCTGGGAGATGTCGCGCACGGTGCAGCGGTCCTGTTCTTCCGCGCCGCGCCCGAGCGCATAGGTGAGCAGGTGGCGCGTCATGCACGCGGACAGGTCCGGGTCCTGCTTCACCACCGCGCGCATCTCCGCCACGCCGTTGAACACCTTGCCGCCGGGCAGCTCACCGCTGGGGTCCACCACCGCGCCGCCTTCCTCCTTCGTGCGCCAGCGGCCCACCGGGTCGAAGTTCTCCATGCCGAAGCCCAGCGGATCCATCAGCGTGTGACAGCCCGCGCAGCCGGGGTTCGCGCGGTGCTCCGCCATGCGCGCCTTGATGTTGAGCGTGGGGTCCACCGCCGGGGCCAGTCCGCCCGCGTCGGGCGGTGGCGGTGGCGGTCCCTTGCACAACAGCTGCTCCAGCACCCAGACGCCGCGCTTCACCGGCGACGTGCGGTCCGGGTTGGCGGTGACGGTGAGCAGCGCGCCCTTGCCAAACAGGCCCGCGCGCTCCGGGTGGTCCTTCAGCTCCACGCGCGTCATCGCGGGGGTGCCGGGCTTGGGCAGTCCGTAGTGCGAAGCGAGCCGGTCATTCACGTAGGTGAAGGGCGCGTCCAGCAGGTCCTTGAGGCGGTGGTCCCCGGTGACGAACTCCTGGAAGACGAGCTGCATCTCCTGGCGCATGGCCTCGCGCAGCGGTTCGTCGAAGCCGTAGCGCGACTCCGGCTGGGAGAAGTCGAGCGCGCGTGTGTAGAGCCACTGGCCCGCGAAGTTGTCCACCAGCGCGTGGGCCTTGGGGTCCGCCAGCATGCGCCGCACCTGCGCCTCCAGCACCTCCGGCTCGTGCAGGTGGCCGCTCTCCGCCGCTTGCAGCAGCGCTTCATCCGGCATGCTGCTCCAGAGGAAGTAGGACAGGCGGCTCGCCAGCTCCAGGTCGCTCACGGCGTGCGGCACCGTGGACGTGGGGGCGGGGTCCAGCTCCACGCGGAAGAGGAAGTGCGGCGACACCAGCACCGCGCGCAGCGCCAGCTTCACGCCCACCTCCGGCGTCTCGCCCTGCTGCCGGGCCAACGAGACGAACGCGACCAGCCGCTCGACTTCTTCCGGCGTGACGGGTCGGCGCCAGGCGCGGCGCGCGAAGGGCTTGAGCAACTCGCGCGCGCACGCTTCCGGTTGGGCGGGGTCGAGCACGCACGCATTGAACGCACCTCGCGTCCACGCGGCCTCCACCAGCGCCTCCGCCGCGTGGGCGTACTTCTCCATCAACAGCGGGGACATGCTGAGCACGTCCGCGTTGTTGTCGAAGCCGAAGCCGTGGTCGTCCGGCGGGAAGCTGCTCGCGGGCGAGCCCGTGTCGCCCAAGAGGTCGCGCACGGTGTTGTTGTACTCAGCGCGGTTGAGGCGGTGCAGCGTGACACGGCCCGGGTCTCGCGCCGCCGAGCGGCACAGCGCGTCCTGCGGATCCACGGGTGCGTCCGGTCCTGGCAGTACCCGCGCCTTGGGAAGTGAATCGTTGCAGCCCGCGGCCAGCACCACCGCCACCGCCGCGAGGCCCACCTTCCACCATCTCCGACCGCAGGCCGTCACCGCGTGCACGCCTCCCCCGGGCCGCGAATGGGCCCCAGCGAGCGCGCTCCAAAGCAAGACGCTCACCAGCCGCGGCGTGACGACAGGCCGACGCCAGGCTCCGTCCCCGGGGTGGAGATGGGCACGCGTGAGGGCTCAAGTGGGGAAGGGGAGTTCCGCGACCGGGCAGGGCCCGGGGACCGGAAGGGCACCGCGCGCCGACTCCTGCCCTCGAGGGCGGGTCAGGCGGCGCGGCACTCCCGGAAGCGGGCTTGAAGGACGCGGCCCGCTTCCGGAGAAGCGACAGCGCTACTTCGTTTCCTTCGCGGTGCCCGTCGGCTTCGCGGAGCCGTCGAGGTACGCGCGGTAGGCCTCGAAGCCGTACGGCCGGCCGAGGAAGTCCTTCACCTGCTCCGCGGCGGGCTTGGAGCCGCCGGGCTCCAGCACCGTCTTGCGGTAGTGCATGGCCGTGTCGCGGTCCAGGTAGCCGTTCTCCTGGAACTTCGACTCCAGGTCCTTCGCGATGACGGAGGACCAGAGGTACGTGTAGTACGCGGCCGAGTACCCATCCAGGTGCCCGAAGGCGAGCTCGAAGTGGGTGCCGTCGCGGAACTCATGGCGGAAGGGCGACAGCTTCTTCTGCAGCTCGGAGAGCACCGCGGACGTGTCGAAGCCCGGCGCGCGCGAGTAGTACTGGAGGCTGACCGCGGACAGGAACAGCTGGCGGCGCGCGTACAGGCCCAGGCCGAACTCCTTCGACGCGCGCAGCTTCTCCACCAGCTCCGCGGGGATGGGCTCGTTGGACTCGTGGTGCTTGGCGAAGCTCTTGAGCACCTCCGGCTGCTCCGCCCACTGCTGCAGCAGCATGGACGGCGTCTCCACGAAGTCACGCTCCATGGAGATGCCGGAGATGGGCGTCCACTTCTGGTGGCCGGAGAAGATGGTGTGCATCAGGTGGCCGAACTCGTGGAAGAACGTGCCCACCTCGTCGTGCGTCATCAGGTCGCCGGGGCGCGGGAAGTTGCACACCAGCACGGCCTCCGGCAGCCGCTTGTCCAGCTCACCCGTGACGAGGTCGAACTGCGCCGCGTGCTTGTACTTGTCGTCGCGCGGGTGCATGTCCAGGTAGATGCGGCCCAGCGGCTTGCCGCCGTCCACGACGTCATACGCCTCCACGTCGGTGTGCCACGTCTTCGCGTCCTTCACCGGCTGGAAGGCCACCCCCCACAGGCTGGAGGTGATGCCCATCACGCCGTCCTTCACCCGCGCGTACTCCAGGTAGGGCCGCACCGCCTGCGAGTCGAACCCGAACTTCTCCGCGCGCAGCCGGTCCTCGTAGTAGTCCTGGTCCCAGGGCTCCACCACGGTGGCGCCCTTCACGTCCTTCTTCTTGCGCGCCAGCAGGTCCGCCATCTCCTTCTTCGCGCGAACCTCCGTGGCCTGCGCCAGCTGGTCGATGAAGTCCGCCGCCGCCTGCTGCGTGCGCGTCATGCGCGTTTCGGTCGTGAAGGCCGCGTAGGTGTTGTAGCCCAGCAGCGTGGCCAGCTCGTTGCGCTTCTCGATGAGCTGCGCGAGCACCGCCTGGTTCTTGGGGAACGCGCGCTGGCGGTAGGTGCGCCAGAGCTTCTCGCGCGCCTTCGCGTTCTTCGCGTACGTCATGAACGGGAAGTAGTCCGGGTAGTTGCTGGTGATGACCACCTTGCCGTCCGCGCCGGGCGCGTGCGCCTTCTTGTAGTCCTCCGGCAGCCCGTCCAGGTCCTTGGTCGTGAAGGCCACGCTGCGCGTGTCCTCCGCGATGTTCTGCCCGAACTGCTGGCCCAGCTTGAGGATCTCCTCGTTGAGCGTCTTCACCTTGGCGCGCGTGGACTCGTCCCGATCCACGCCCGCGCGGCGGAAGTCCAGGAGCGTGCGGTCCACCCAGTGGTGCGTGGCCGCGTCCTCCTTGGACAGGTCCACGAGCGACAGCGCGTCGTAGACGCCGCGGTCCTGCGACAGCGCCACGTTGGCCGCGTCCACCTGCTGCTCGCACTCGCGGGACGCGTCGCGCATGGCGGCGTCCGGGTGCACCTCATGCGTGAGGCTGGAGCGGTTGGCCGCGTTGAGGATGGCCGTCTGCGCTTCGTCGTATGCCTTGAGGACGCCCTGGCCGTTCGTCTTCGGATCCAGCTTCTTCAGCGCGGCCACCTGCGCCTGCGCGCGCTCCAGGTCCGCCTTGCACAGGGCCTTGAAGGCGTCCGGCGTTCCGGCCAGCGACTCCGAGCCCTTCATGGGCGCCAGCTGGGGCTTCGCCGTGTTGGTGGCGATGCGGGCCATGGCTTCACGGTTCTGCGTGATGCTGCCGTTGGAGCAACCCGTCGCGGCGAGCGCCGCCACCACGGTGAGCGCGGGGATTTTCAAGGGGACTTCCTCCACTAGGGGAACGACCTGCTTCGCGGGCCCGTCATGCCACATCCCCGCCCCTCCGCGCCCGTCCGCCGTGAACAGGCAGGCTGTCCTCCGGTACTGACTGGATGCTTGGAGGCCCCAGCTGACGCACCTCGCCTTGTTCCCCGTTCAGCCGCCCGGTAATCCGGCACTCGCCTCGAATTCTTGGAAGTTGTCCTGGCCGGAGGGTGAACACGGATGCGCAAGGCACTGGGTGGTGCGGTCGCGGCGTTGCTGTTGTGGGGCTGTGGTGGGGCGGGCACGGAAGCTCCGCCGGCGTCTCCGGAAGGGCTGTCGCTCCGCTCCGGGACAGGCCTGACCGAGGGCACCTGGGCGCATGACGGGCAGACGGTGTCCTTCGCCTCGCGCGAGGTGGAGCCCGGGGTGTACCGCCTGGAGGTGCGCATGCACGGCATGACGCTGACGGGGCTGATGGACCCGGCGTCGGGCGTGTCCACGCTGGATGGCTTCGCGGACACGAACGTGCAGGACACGCAGGTGGTGGACGCGGACCGCCAGGTGCTGAGCGCGTTCTACGGGGCGCTGAACCAGGGACTGCCGCAGGGTGACGCGGCGGCGCCGGAGGCCATGTACCTGCGCCGCGCGGTGGGCCTGTGGGCGCAGCAGCCCACGAGCGTCGCGCTCAAGCGCACGGTGATGGGCGAGCAGGGCCGCGGCTACACGATGCTGTGCAGCTACGCGAAGTGTGGCGGCAAGAACACGGGCAGTTGTGGCGGTACGTACAACTGGTACTCGTACGCGAAGCACGACTGCGACAAGGGCGGCTTCGACAACGCGCGCAACCAGCAGATTGCCCAACTGGGTGACCACACGTCGTGCAGCGGCGACGAGTACTACATGAACGGCAGCACCTGGGTGTGCGGCGAGCCGGACCACTGGTCGCGCCCCAAGGTGATGGGCAACTGCTTCGGCCGCTGCGGCGGCGGCTGCGGTGGCGACACTCAGTACACGCTGGACGCCACCAACCACGACGGCTGCGTGCGCAACGGCCACGTGCTGGCGAGCGCCTGGTGCAATGATCAGTTCGCGTCCGCGTCGGACGACGAGCTGTTCGCGCCCAACTGCTACTGAAGGCCGGATGGGACGACGCGAGGTGAGGCACGCGGTGGGGGCGGTGGGGCTGTGGCTCGCCGCGCTCGCCGTGCTCGGTTGTACGTCCACGACGTCCTCCAAGGCGGAGGCCGGGGAGGCGGCGGTGCGCCGCTTCTTCCAGGCCCTGCCGTCCGGGGACTGCTCGGTGCTGGGCCCCATGCTGGTGACGGGGCAGGGCGTGCCTCCGTGCGAGGAGACGGTGAAGGACCTGCGCGAGCACGGCATGGGCCTGGTGGACGTGCTCGACGCGAAGGTGGATGGCCGCGACCCGAACGCGGTGGTCGTGCGGGCGCGGGTGTCGCAGGGAGGAACGGAGCGCGCGGAGCCGTTCCTCTTCCGGGTGGAGCGCCAGGGTGACGGCTGGCGCCTTCGGTTGTAGGGGGAGTGGACGATGCGGAACCGTGAGCGGGTGATGCTGGGGAGCGTCGGCGTGCTGGTGGCCGCGCTCATCGCCGTGGCGCTGTGGCCGTCGCGCGACACCTCTTCTCCCGCCCCGCCGCCGGTGCCGAACGCGGGCCCCGGCTCGGTGACGGCGGCCCAGGTGTCTCCGAAGCGCGCGGTGCCGGTGCGGACGCCGGACCCCGCGCCGCCCCACGCCACGGTGGTCTCGCCCTCGCCCGGAGACGTGCCGCCGGAGCCGGAGGTGGCCAACGCGCCGCCGCAGCAGAACGACCCCATCGAAGAGGAGAAGCCACAGACGGCGCGCTGGAGGCTGGAGAAGACGGAGCACATCGCCACGCTGCTGGGGCGAGACGTGTCGCGGCTGGAAGGCGAACGGCAGGAGGCGAAGTCGCGCGGGGACAAGGCCCGCGTCGAACAGGTGGACGCGCTGCTCCAGCGTCACCGCGTCCGGTTGGACGAGCTGCGCGAAGAGGCCCGCACCCTGGCCGAAGCCGCGCGCAACGAGCCGTCGGAGCCCTGAAGGACGGGCGGGGCTCCCTGTCGGGGACGCTCCGCACGAAGCTGTCCGACAGTCGGACAGGTTTGGAGGAACCGGGTTGGGGTGCCTGCTCGGTCGCCCTCCAGCCGGAGCGCCGCGCCCGCTTCACGCGAGGGCCCCACCTCTTCGCGCTGGGAGTACGAGCGCTTCTGCCGGGCGTGGCCGCGCCTTCACACGGGCGTGACAGGCGCGGTGTGGCATGCGCATAGAAAAGGACGTGTCCGTCACCGCGACTGCCTCCACCGCGCCTCCCAGCACCCCGTCCACCCGAGGCTCCCGGCTGGCATCCATCGCGGTGGCCAGCGCACTGTTCATGGAGTTCCTGGACTCCACGGCGCTGTCCACCGCGCTGCCCACGCTGTCCGTGGCGTTCGGCACCGACCCCGTCCACCTCAAGCTCGCGCTGACGTCGTACATCCTGGCCCTGGCGGTGCTCGCGCCCGCGAGCGGGTGGATCGCCGACCGCTTCGGTCCGCGCCGCGTCTTCATGACCGCCATGGTCGTGTTCCTCGCGGGCTCCGTGCTGTGCGGCTTCTCCCAGACGCTCGCGCAGCTCGTCATCTTCCGCACGGTCCAGGGCCTGGGCGGCGCGTTGATGACGCCCGTGGGCCGGCTCATCGTCGTGAACTCGGCGCCGCGCGAGAAGCTGGTGTCCGCGATGAGCTGGTTCACCATGCCCGCGCTGATGGGGCCGCTCTTGGGCCCGCCGCTCGCGGGCCTCATCCTGGGCATCGCGGACTGGCCGTGGATCTTCTTCATCAACGTGCCGGTGGGCCTGTTGGGCATGTGGGCCGTGGCGCGCTTCGTACCCCCGTTGAAGCAGCCGGATCCCGGCCCCTTCGACACGAAGGGCTTCGCCATCGCCGTGGTCGCCATCACCGCGCTGATGGGCGCGGCGGAGACGGTGGGCATCGGCCTGGTGCCGTGGCCCGTGCAGGCGGGCATCACGCTGGTGGCGGTGGGGGCGCTGGTGGCCTACGTGCGGCACGCGCTGCGCACGCCGCGCCCGGTGCTCAACCTGCGCCTGTTCAAGGTGGACACCTTCCGCGCCAGCATGATGGGCGGCGCGCTGGTGCGCATCGGCCTGGGAGCGACGCCCTTCCTCCTTCCGCTGCTCTTCCAGGTGGCGCTGGGCTGGGGGCCGCTGGAAGCGGGGCTCGTCACCATCGGGACGGGGCTGGGCGCCTTCGCGTGCAAGCCGGTGGCGCCCGCGCTCATCCGCCGCGTGGGCTTCCGTCAGACGCTCATCGCCTCCAACCTGCTCACCGCCGCGGTGACGGCCGTGCCCGCCTTCTTCGGCGTCACCACGCCCATCCCGTTCATCATCGGCACGCTGGTGTTCAGCGGCTTCATGCGCTCCCTGCAGTTCACCGCCACCAACACGATGGCCTACGCGGACCTCCCCAAGGAGTTGGTGAGCAACGCCTCCACCGTCGCGGTGGTGACGCAGCAGATGGCGCTGAGCGTGGGCATCAGCTTCGGCGGCCTGATGCTGCACGTGGCGCGCGGCGGCGGTGACGTGCGCCTCACGCCGGACCGCTTCCTCCTGCCGTTCCTCGCCATCGGCTTCGTGTCGTCGCTGGCTGGGCCGCTCTTCCGCCGGCTGCGTCCGGACGCGGGCGAGCACATCGGCGGCAGGGCCGCGGCGCGCGGCTGAAGCGTCCAGCCCACGACACGGCCGCTGCCCCCTCGGAGGGCAGGCGGGCAGACGGAAACCCTTTTTCCCACCTTCTTTCGCCTCCCCCCGCCCACCAGTTTCCCGGCGGGGAATCCAACGGAAGGGGTGGGCATGGGTTGGGCGGCGGTCACAGGGCTCCTGCTGGCGGGCATGACGGCGGCGACACCGCCCTCGGCCATCCCGGTGCGGGGAGGCAACGCGCTGACGCTGCCCGCGCACCGGCACATCGTGCGTGTGTCCCGCAGCGAGGGCTCCGTGCTGCTCGCGGCCGTGCAGCAGGGCGGACAGGACGGGCACGGCCTGCGGATGTTCCGCAGCGACAACGGCGGCAGCACCTGGAAGCAGGAGGGCATCATCCACGACGGCTCCACCTACGACCGCGCGGACCTGGTGGTGGTGGGCAAGGACGTGGCGCTCGTCTACGCGGTGGAGACGCCGGACAGCGCGGGCATCAGCGGCTCCACGTCACGCGACGTGTACTTCCAGTGGTGGCGCTACAGCGCGTCCAAGAACCGCTGGCTCCCGGACACGCCCGTGCGCGTCTTCGACTCCACCAGCTCCAGCACCGCGTACTACCGCGCGGAGCTGGCGCGCGACTCCAAGGGCCGGCTCTGGGTGCAGGCCTTCTTCCGGGAGAAGGACGCGAGCAACACTCTGGTCGTCTCCGTGAGCAGTGACGGCGGCTCCACCTTCCGCACCCAGCCCGCGCTCGCGCACGACGTCCCGAAGCGCGGGGGCGGGCGGCTCATCAGCCTGGGCAGCCGGCTGATGATGCTGTGGAGCTCGCACGACGGGCGCGACACCACGCACTACCGCATCCGTGATGACAGTGCGTCCGTGTCCAGCTGGTCCTCCACGCGCACCGCCTTCTCCGACGGCATCTACCACGGCGCCGCGATGAGCGCGGTGGCGGACGGGAATGGCGGCCTGCACCTGGTCTACAAGGACAACTCCGAACGGCTGCTGTACCGCCGCTTCGACGGCAACGCCTTCGGCTCCGCGGTGAAGGTGCTGGAGGACGGGGACTGGGCCACGCAGCCGGCGCTCGTGCGCGCGGGCAGCAGCCTGTACGTCTTCTACAATCAGCCCCGGAGCGACGGCACGGGCTACCGGCTGTGGGTCCGCGCGTTGTCCTCCAGCGGCAAGCCGGGCGCGGGCAAGGAGCTCGCGTCGGTGTCAGGCTTCGCGGGCTACCCGGCGGCACCGGACGTGCTGTCCTCGGGCGTGCCGCTGGTGTGCTTCTTCGGCATCGAGCCGTCCTCCGGCTCCAGCTACCGGCTGTCCTTCTTCTCCACCAGCGCGTCGTCGCTCAAGTCCCAGACCGTGGCGACGAAGCAGGCCCCGGCGGATGAAGACGCGGACGGCGAGCGATTCACCGCCACCGGAGGCCCGTCTTCGTCCCCGCCGCCGCAGGATCCCGGCGTGCTGGCGAGCGCCATGACGAGCCCCTCCCAGCAGGCGATGGCCGCCGGGTGTGGTGGTGCCAGCGCGATGCTCGCGGTGGGCGTGACGTTCATCCTGATGGAGTGGGGCCGCCGCCGGCGCACCCGGGTCCTGCCCGGCTAGCGGGGCAGTCCGGCGTCACGGCCGCGAAAACGAACGCGGGCGGTCTCCCCGGGACGCATCCCAAGGGGCACCGCCCGTGTGCGCGTCTCCCGGTGAGGGGAGACGCGGGAAGCCTGCGGACGACTACGTCGTCGCGGGCGCGGCGTCCGGCGCTTCGTCCGTCGTGTCGTCGCCAGCGTCGCTGGCGCCGTCGGACTCGACCGGGGCCGTGGAGGCACCGTCCGCACCCGGAGCACCAGGCGCCTGGGGCTTCTTGCCGGTGCCAGGAGGCGGGGACTTGCGAGCGGCCGCAGCGGCCTGCCGCGCCTGCTCACGCGCCTTCTGCGCGACCTTCGGCGTGGGGGCCAGGATCATGTACATCTGCCGGCCTTCCATGCGCGGCAGCTGCTCCGCCACGGCCACGTCCTTCAGGTCCTTGATGACGTCATCGAGGATGGCGCTGCCCAACTCCTTGTGCGTGATTTCACGCCCGCGGAACTGGATGACGACCTTGGCCTTGTTGCCCTCTTCGATGAACCGGCGGGTGTTGCGCACCTTGAACTCGTAGTCGTGCTCCTCCGTCTTGGGACGGAGCTTCACTTCCTTGAGCTGGATGACCACCTGCGTGCGCTTCGCGTCCGAGGCCTTCTTCTTCTCCTCGTACTTGAACTTGCCGTAGTCCATGATCTTGCAGACCGGCGGCTTCGCCATCGGGCTGACTTCGACCAGGTCGAGCGACTCGGAGCGGGCCTTTTCAAGCGCCGCCTCGATGGTCATGACTCCGAGCTGCGAACCGTCGGAGCCCACGACACGGACTTCCCGCGCGCGGATGCGGCGGTTGGTTCTCTGGTCCCTGTTGGGACCCCGGCTGCTGTTTCTCTGTTCGCGAATGATGTGAACATCCTCCAAAAAGGGTTGCAGACCCACCACCCGTGAAGATGTGGCAGGCCACTCAATGTGGCAGTCCCCTCCGGCGGAGAAGGCAGGCAGACAAGCCTTCAGCCCCTCGGGGCAGGGAGACGTGCAACGGACTCTATCCGGTTCAGGTCCCCCAGGGGCAAGGTAACGCGGGGCACCCCCCATTCCCATGACCCCCTGTTGCCTATGATGCGCCCCATGGTGAAACGGTCCACCGCGTCCGCCCGGGATAGGACAGGATGCCCACCCCCCAGGGGGGTTGCGCTCGGGACCTGGCTGGTGCTCGCCTGCCTGCCCTCCTGTGGTCCGGTGGACCCCGAGCCCTCCGGACCCACCCGGAGCCTGGGCCTGGGGCTGGTCCAGGGGACGGATGCCCCTGGGGACCCGGCGGCGGTGGCGCTGGTGGCCCGGCGCACCCGCTGCGGAGGGGAGGCGCCGGTGCTCCTCTGCTCGGGCGCCCTCATTGCCCCGGACGTGGTGCTGACGGCGGCGCACTGCCTGGCCGTCTTCGGGGAGGCGGGCCCCTACGAGGTCTTCCTGGGCCCCACGCTGCTCCCGGAGCCCGGGCCCGGCGGGCGGTTTGTGCGGGTCACCCGGGCGGTGGCCCACCCGGAGTTCGTCCCGGCCACGCACACCTGGGACGCCGCCCTCCTGCGGCTGGCGGTGCCCGTGACGGACGTCCCGCCCTTCCGGCTCCCCCAGGCGGGGGACGCCCCGGTGGCGCCGGGAGACCCGGTGCGGGCGGTGGGCTACGGGGACACGAAGGACGCGGCCCAGCCTGCGGGCCAGCGGCGACAGGGCCTGCTCCAGGTGACGGGCGTCACCGGCAGCGCCTTCCAGGCCGGCCCCGCTCCGGCCATGACCTGCGTGGGGGACAGCGGAGGCCCGGTGTTGGGGGGCCCGGAGGGGAACGAGGTGCTCCTGGGTCTCACTGTCAGCGGTGACGTGGCCTGCCGGACGGAGGCGGTCCAGGTGCGGGTGGACGCACTGGAGGACTTCGTCCGCCCCTTCCTGGAGGAGGCCCCACCCCCCGCGCCCACGGAGACGCTCCCCCTGGACGCCCTCTGTGAGGAGGCCTGCGCGAGCGACGCGGACTGTCCCTCGGGCCTGCAATGCGTCACCGCCGGGGACGCCCCTGCCCGGTGCCTGCTGCCCGTGCTCCAGGCCGGGACCTACGGCGCGGCCTGTACGGAGGACGCCGCCTGCGGTGAGCAGGGCGTGTGCGCCCGGCTGGAGGTGAACGGCGACGACGCCTGCCGCTGCTTCACCCCCTGCGAGGCCACCGTCGACCCGTCGACACCGGACATGGACCGGCCCGACGTCAAATGCGGGTGCGGCAGCGGCCCCGGTGGCCTGGAGGCTACACTCGCCGTCCTGCTGGGGCTGTTCTGGCGACAGTCCCACCGCAGGATTCCAAGAGGTCGGTTCCGGGCGTGACTCTGCGTGAAAGCGCCTACAAAACCGCAAATGTAGGCGAAACTCCGCGAATCAATCTCCGAGAATCAGGCATACACGTTTTCGGCAATCGCGAAGGTCCTTCCCCCCATGGACTACAAGATCAAGTCTGGCGACACGCTGGGCGCGCTGGCCAAGCGCTTCAACACGGATGTGGATTCGCTGGTGAAGGCGAACCCGAACATCACGAACAAGGACCTCATCTACGCGGATGCGAAGCTCAACATCCCGGGCAGCAAGGATGAGTTCCAGGCGCAGGGCGTGTCCAAGGGGCCGGACCTGACGGGCGGCGCGCAGCAGACGCAGGGTGCGCAGCCGGTGGGTGACGTGCCCCCGGGCCAGGTGGGTGACTGGATCAAGCAGGCCATGGACATCCTCAAGGCCAACGGCGTCCCCACGGACAAGATGAACCCCCAGGACATCGCGAAGATCATCCAGCACGAGTCCAGCGGGAACCCGAACGCCATCAACAACTGGGACTCCAACGCCCAGAAGGGCACCCCGTCCATCGGCCTGATGCAGACCATCCAGCCGACGTTCGACGCGTACAAGCTCCCGGGCCACGACAACATCCGCAACCCGGTGGACAACATCATCGCGGGCGTCCGCTACTCCATCGAGCGCTACGGCTCCGTGTCCGACGTCCCCGGCATCAAGGGCCTGAGCAACGGCAGCGGCTACGTCGGTTACTGACCGGCGCTGATAGCACCCAGACGCACCGCGCCCCGCGGTGGAAGACGGTCCTTTCCGTCTCCCACGCGGGGCGTCGTCATTTCAGCGGAGGGCGTGTGCCCTCAGCCCCCGTGCAGCCGGGAGCGCTCGCGAGGACCACCCGCGCGCTTGATGTGGATCTGGCTGGGAGCCTTCTTGCGCCCCCGGAGCCCCGTGCCCCGGTTGTTGCGCTTGGGGCCGTGGTCGCCAGCGGCGGGGCCCAGCGTCACGCGCTTCAGTTCCTTCTCCCGCAGCTGCGCCGCCGCGTCGTCATGGGCCAGCGTCTTACGCCCCTTGCTGGCCTGTACGCTCGGCTGGGCCGCATGGGGATCCACGCGTCGCTTGTTCTTGATGCCTGCCACTCGGGTCCGCACGGACATGAAAGTCCTCCTTGGACCTGAGGTAGGGACCCATGCGGGGCGTTGCCATCCCTGGCGACGGGCGGGACAGGGGCCGCCTCGGGAGCATGTCGGGACGCGGGCGCCCGGTGGCGCGGGATGACAGGGGGCTCGCGAGCGGCGCTCAACACCAAGCGGGAATCCCGCCAGGCGCGGCCGGTGCGGCGGTGCTCAGGTCAGGTCTTCGTTGTCGCGGCGGGCGCGCTTCTTCGCCTTGGGCTTGCTGGACTTGCCCGCCTTCGCCTTGGGCTTCGCGGTCGTCTCCGGCGGGAACAGCCAGCCGTCCTCGGGGCGGGGCTGGGAGGCGTTCACCGGCTCCAGGTGCTGGCCGCGGCAGCCCCGGCACCAGGACTGCGGACGGCGCTGGCCCTGGCTCATGATGCGGAAGCCGAAGTCCTGCTCCGTGGGGCCCACGTGGTTGCAGCGCGGGCAGCGCGTCATGGACGTGGTGCCCGTCTCCCGGGCCTTCTCTCGTCCGTGCTCCACCACCAGCGCCAGCGCGGCGGCGAACCCGAGCTTGCGCTCCGTGGGGACGTGGAACTGACGCGCGCGCTTGCGGTTGCCCCGGCCCATCACGGGCAGGAGGTCCAGGCCTCCCAGGAGGTTTCGCTGCTCCAGGACTCGCGACGGAGACGATGGCGGGGTCGAGTGGCTCACGCGATCATTTCTACGGGAGGGGTCTGACATGGCCGGTCCACGCGCCGGGTCGCCAGGTCCCGCTCCATTCGGAGGTCTGGACACATGTTCAGTAACCCCTGGCATTTCCAGGGGATTCCCCCGGCGGCCGGGCGGGAGTGGGGCACAAGAGGGTGGGGCCCGCCTGCCTGCCGGGCGCTGACGGGCGTTCTGGTGACCACCTTCCAGGAGGTCCCGTCCCCCCTTGCCCAAGGTGTGCCCACATGGCCCAGGCCCATGAAACCGAAACCGAGAAGCAGGAACGCCACGCGCGGCGGCACGAAGCCCACCTGCGCGCCACCTACGCGGCGTTCATCCACCACGTCTGTGACTTGAGCGCTCTGCCTCCCGCGCTCGCGGAGTCCGCCGCCGTGTCGGTGCTGAGCGCGCTGGAGCGCCGGCTCATGCCCAACGGGGCGCGGAACCTGGAGTCCCAGCTGCCGCGGATGCTGGTGGAGTTCCTGCCGCCGCCGGAGGAGCGCCCCCGGCACCCCCACCGCTTCGGTCGCGAGGAGATGATCGCGTCCGTCGCGGAGGACCTCCAGATGCCGGTGGACCAGGCGGAGCTGGTGGTCCGCGCGGTGCTGCGCGCCTTCCAGGACCAGATATCCGAAGGCGAGGCGGACAAGGTGGCCAGCAACCTGCCCGCGGACCTGCAGGCCCTCTGGCGCCTCACGCAGTAGTCGCGAGGCGCCGCGAGGGCTCTTCGCTACTCCGCGGGGCCGCTGCCCGCGCCGTCCCCGGTGGTGAACACCGGGGTGCCGCCGGGGATGCTGGGGTCGTGCGGGAGGCTGCCGCGAGGGCTGCGCAGGTAGACGAACGGCGTGGCGAAGAGGAAGTTGCTCACGCGCGACGTGTAGATGTCCGCGTAGCGCTCCACCTGCCGCGCCAGGTGGCTCTTGTCGTTGCCGGCGCGGGTGAGCAGGCCCCAGTGCGGGTTGGACAGCTCACCGGCCGCGCGGGCCATGGGGCCCAGCTCCGCGTCCAGCGCCTCCAGCTCCGCGCGCAGCTCCGTGAGCCGCGTCACCAGCTCTCCCTCCGCGACGTCCGAGCGGGGGCCGTAATGGTGGCGACGGCGCTGGAGCTCCAGGCGCACCTGGCAGCTCTCCGCCTCCAGGCGCTCCTTCTTGAGCATGCGCTCGCCAATGCGCACCTCGGTGGCGCGGAAGGCGGCGATGGCGCGCACCTCGTCCTCCAGCTCGCGCAGGATGAGCGCGGTGCGCCAGCGCAGCACGTTCTTGCTGACGTGCACGTCGCCGAACATGTGGTCGCCCACGTAGAGGATTTCGTCGCCGGACAGGCCCAGGTGCCGCTCCAGCTCCAGCGCGCTGCCGCCGAAGTAGGGCTTGTTCTTGTCGAGCGGTCCGGAGTGCGGCCGCAGCAGCGCCTCGCCGTTGGCCTCCACCACCTCGAAGAGGGTGGAGCGCGTGGTGAAGAACTCGGGCTTGCGCGCGCTGACGATGACCACGTCGAAGAGCTGGCGCCAGGTCATGCCCTCGGGCAGGTGCCGGTCGAAGGCGAAGTGCATCATGGGCTCGGTGTAGGCCCACTCGCTGTTGGTGATGAGCAGCACCTTCTTGCCAGCGTTCTTCTGGTCCAGCAGCGCGAGCGGCGTCTCCGGGTCGTCGATGACGTAGCGCTCGGGGTCCGCGATGATTTCGGCCTTGAGGCGCCCCTGCATGTGCGTGGCGTCCAGGTTCTTGCGCACGTGCTCGTAGAGGTCCGCGTAGCCCATGGGACCGGGGAGCTGGCCGGCGTCCAGGCGGTCCACGAGCTGCGCGTAGATGCAGGCCTCGGAGAGGGAGAACAGGGTGTTGAGGAACACCCAGCGCCGGTCCGCCAGGTCGATGACGGTGCGGGTATAGGCCTCGCGCTGGGACTCAAAGTCCATGGGGCGGCTGCCGTGCAGGGCCTTCTTCACGAAGCCGAAGCGGTTGGCCTTGAGGAGGTTGCCCTTGGCGGTGTCGATGATGAGGCCGCGGATGGCGAGCATCGGGTCGAACGTCAGGTCGGCCACGGGCCATCCCTGCTCCACCAGACGGTCGCGAATGTATTCGTAGGCGCGGCGTTCCCACGCTTCCACGCGGTAGTGGATGAGCGTGTAGTCCATGTCGTAGCCCACGGCCTTGATGGCGCGCATGTTGAGGGTGCGGTTGCAGAACAGACCGCGTTCGGGCGGGGGACCGGAGAATTGAGGAGCCATGGGAGCAAGGCTTGCCAAGGCTTGCACGCAAAGTCGAGCGGCCCGTGTGCCCGAGTCGCTCCGTGGGCAGGCCTGGGTCGTCCGGGTGTCGGAAAGATGGGATACAGGTGACGCACGCGCCGCGAGGGCCGGCGGCGCGCGGAACCGAAGGGCAGACACATGTTGGGAATGACTCGGCGGTGGGGCCTGGCCCTGGCGGTGGTGCTGGCGGCGGGCGTGGCGGGGGCGCAGGAATGGGAGACGGTGGCAACGAAGCCCTTCGTGATCAAGGTCCGGCCCCGTCCGGGGACGAAGGCGAAGGACATCTGGGCGGAAGGCGAGCTCAAGGCGAGCGCGGCGCAGATCCAGGCGGCGCTGGAGGACCAGGCGTCGTACCGGCTCTTCATGCCGTACGTGAAGGAGTCGCGGGTGGTGCGGCCCACGGATGACGGCGGGCGGCTGACGTACACGCGGCTGGATCTGCCGGTGGTGTCCTCGCGCGACTACATCTGCCACGTGGTGACGGAGTCGAAGGTCGCGCCGGACGGGACGGGCGTGTACCAGCAGCGCTGGAAGGCGGAGCCGGACGCGTTCCCCGCCAGGCGGGACGTGGTGCGCCTGCGGCTGAACGAGGGCAGCTGGAAGGTGGAGCCGAAGGGCGAGGGCACGTCCTGGGTCGTCTACAAGTTCACGGTGGACCCCGGGGGTTCCGTCCCCGGGTTCCTGGCCAGCGTGGGGCAGAACGACGCGGTGGTGGACACGCTGCGCGCGGTGGAGAAGCGAGCGAAGTCGCTGCCCGTGGAGCCTCCTCCCGCGAAGTAGCTCAGCGCCGCCGCTTCAGCTTGAAGAAGTCGATGAGCGCCTTGAGCTTGGGAGCCACCTGGGCGCGGCTCGGGTAGTAGAGGAAGAAGCCGGGGAGGGTGGTGGAGTACGGTTCGAGCACGCGCACGAGCCGCTTCTCCGCGAGAAGTTTCCGGACGCGGCTCTCCGGGACATAGGCGAGCCCCAGCCCGGCGACGGTGGCGTCCAGCACCAGCTCCGCGTCATCGAACACCACGCGGCCCTCGACAGCGACCTCGATGCGCTTTCCGCCGTCGCTCAGCCCCCAGCGGAGGAGCCCGCCGGTGGTCCGGCTGCGGTAGTTGATGCAGTCGTGGTCGCGCAGCTCGCGAGGGTGCTTCGGCTTGCCGCGGTTCGCGAAGTACGACGGCGAGCCCACCACGTGCATGACGATGTCGCCGCTCACGGGGATGGCGATCATCTCGCGGTCCACGAGCTCTCCGATGCGGAAGCCCGCGTCGAAGCCCTGCTGGACGATGTCGACGAGCGCGTCGTCCAGATGGATTTCCACGCGGATGTCGGGATGGGCGGTGAGGAACTCCGCCAGGCGTGGGCCGAGCACCTCCTGGTAGCCGTAGCGGGGCAGGGTCAGGCGCAGCAGCCCCGTGGGCCGGTCGCGAAGCTCGCCCAGGGACTCGAAGGCGTCTTGCACGCCGTGCATCGCGGGTTCGAGCCGCGAGAGGAAGCGCGAGCCGGCCTCGGTGAGCCCCACGCTGCGGGTGGTGCGCTGGAGGAGCCGCACGCCCACGCGTACTTCCAGGGCCCGGAGGCTCTGGCTCACCGCGGAGGGAGTGACCCCTAGCTCCGACGCGGCGGCGGTGAAGCTGCGTCTGCGAGCCACCGCGAGGAACGCCATCAGGCCGGAGAGGTCGTCGCGCATTCCTTAGCGTAGCTACAAAGTGCATGCAGTGACGACGCGTTTCGGAGCGGAAGCCCGGGGCGTACTTCATGAGCCACGGAGGCAGTCATGAGCGCACAGGGCAACAAGGTCTGGTTCGTCACGGGGTCGTCGTCTGGGTTTGGCCGCAACATCGTGGAGGAGGTCATCGCGAGAGGGGAGCGCGTGGTCGCGACGGCGCGAGACCCGCGCACGCTGGAGGACCTGGTGGCGAGGGCCCCGGACCGGGTGCTCGCGGTCCGGCTGGACGTGACGAAGCCAGAGCAGGTGCAGGAGTCCATCACGGCGGCGCTGAAGCGCTTCGGTGCCATCGACGTGCTGGTGAACAACGCGGGCTACACGCTGTTGGGGGCGGTGGAGGAGACGAGCGACGCGGAGCTGCGAGCGGCCTTCGAGCCGCTGTTCTTCGGAGCAGTGGCGATGACGCGAGCGGTGCTGCCGCACATGCGGGAGCGGCGGACGGGCACCCTCGTGCAGCTATCGAGCGTGTCCGGGCTGGTCTCATACCCGGGCGCGGGTGCGTACGGCGCGGCGAAGCACGCCCTGGAGGGCCTGTCCGAGTCGCTGGCGAAGGAGGTCGCGCCGTTCGGAGTGAAGGTGCTCATCGTGGATCCGGGCATGTTCCGCACGAAGCTGCTGGGCCCATCGTTCCGGCCGATGCCGGAGCTGGCGGCCTACGCGGAGACGATGGGCCCGATGCGAGCCTGGGTGGCGCAGTCCGCCGGCACGCAGC
This sequence comes from Corallococcus sp. AB038B, assembly GCF_003668955.1. Taxonomy (NCBI): domain Bacteria; kingdom Pseudomonadati; phylum Myxococcota; class Myxococcia; order Myxococcales; family Myxococcaceae; genus Corallococcus; species Corallococcus sp. AB038B. The sequence goes on from NZ_RAWO01000001.1 coordinate 226,324, forward strand.
CGGGTGACCCCGCGAAGGCCGCGAAGGCCATCGTGGACGCCGTGGACGCGGGCTCCCCGACGCTGCGGCTGTTCCTGGGGCCGGATGCCCCCGCGGCCGTGCGCGAGAAGCTCGCGCAGGTGCTGGACGACGTGAACCGCACGGAGCAGGTCGCGCTCGCGATGGGGTTCTAAACAGGCGTGAACAGCACGCCTGTGGCCTTCAACGACTCCAGGCCCTGTTTGATCTCCTCGGAGATGAGGAGAGGGCCCGGCCAGCCCCTGGCTCGAAATGCGTGTGCATTCGCGATGCGAGCGGGATCGACGTGCAGATCCCGCACGGAGGAGTACTGCCCCTCCGGGATGCCATCCTCCTCGCTCCAGAACTGCACGCGAGATGCGCGCTCGTCGATGCACTCCAGGAGCCGGGTCACGACGAGGATGCAGTACTGGTCGGGCTGGCCGGGAACATCCACGGGCAGGATCTGCACGTCCCGGGGTGCCCTTTCGAGGAAGACGTTCGCGACCCGGACGTGAACGACAGGAACGCTGAGTCCCGCGAGCGAGAAATCGAGCGGGTGACCTGGAACATCAATGGGAACTCGGAACCTGGGTGGGACGGCGATGGGGCGTCCCTCCGTGAACTGCCAGGGGTCCTCCAGTTCCGAACCGTCCGGATGGGTCGGATGGGTGAGGTGCCAGCGCCCAGGATGCTGAACGTCGTCATTCAGTTCGAAGAAGCTGCGGCTCATGGGTGACGGGATTCTGAGCCGAGGGCTCCGGCAAGGCTGTCGGACCGACCGAGTATGACCTGGTTCCACTCCCCATGCAGGGACGCAGCCAGGAGTCACGAGCGATGGGTGGTCGCCGGTGGATCGTGCTGTGGTTGGGACTCCTTCCTGCACTGAATGCAGTTGCATCACCTCCTGACTCCGAGGACTCACCGGTCGCGGAACGCTCGGTGTACTCGCTGACGCGGCTGGAGATGACGACCCTCGCGCTGATGCCGCGTACAGGGACAGGCGCGGATGAAGGCTTCGCCCAGGTCGAGCCCACGCTCATCCTGGACGGTGGCCCGGAGCTCGGCATCAGCCTGGGGGCTCCCGTCCGGTTGCGATTGTGGGGTGGCGAAAGAGGCGCAGGCCGTCTCCGGCGCGAAGACTGGGACAGTCTCTCCGACTGGGGCCAGCTCTTGCGGGCCCTCAAGCTGGGCTCGGACGCATCTCCCGTGGGCGTCTGGTTTGGAGCCCTGGAGGACTACAGCCTGCTGTCGGCGCATCTGGTGCGCCGCTACTCCAACCGGACGAACCCCGACTACCACCCGGCGGGAGGCTTTCTCACAGGCACGCTGGGTCCGCTCTACACGGAGGCCTTCGTCTCGGACGTGCTGGGCGCGCGGTTGATGGGCGCGGAGCTCTCGCTGGACGTTCAGCACCTCCTCTTCGGGCGAGGCCGTGAGGCAGGGCGCTACACGCTCGCCATCTCCGCCGTGCACGACTGGGGACGTGCCGGAGGACGTGCGCCCGGGGTGACGCTGGCGCATCTGGACGGAACGGCGGTGGTGCTGACGCGTCCGGGCCTTGAAGCGCACCTGCTGATGGGATGGGGAGGACGGCCAGGTGAAGGGGGCGCGTGGGGCGCGGTGGTGGGGGCTGGCGCGGACGCGGAGACACCCACGATGGACCTCTCGTTGCGGCTGGAGGTGCGCAGGCAGCACGGAGGTTTCCGGCAGGGCTTCTTCGGGCCGGACTACGAACTGGCCCGCTTTCGAACGGCGGGCCCGGACGGCGCCCCGCTGGCGACGGCTTCCTTCCCGGATGGCTACTCCCTCCAGGGCGAGGTGCGGGCGGGTTGGGATGCCGTGAGCTACGGCGGCCTCTACAAGCACCTGAAGCTGTCGCTGAGCGCGGAGGCCTTCTCCTGGGGCCGCGTGGACGTGGACGGCCGGGTGGCGGTGCAGCTCCTGGGGCGCGACCTGGAAGTGGCGCTGAAGGGCTTGGGGATGGGCCTGGGGCAGCCCGGAGCCCGCTACCTGGGAGCCGCGGAGGCACGTTGGCGGATCCTCGCGGGGAAGCTCTACGTGATGGGCACGGGAGGCACGCTGTTGTTCCCGGACGGGGACGGAGCGCTCCGGCCTGGAGCCTTCGCTTCAGTGGGCCTGGGGGTGGACAATGCGCGCTGAAGCGCTGTGGGTGTGCCTGGCCGTGCTCGTCACTGGCTGCACGCCACTGCGGCCCGTGTCCGGCAGGAACCTGAGCTACACGCCACGCACGGTCGCGGTTGAGGCATCCCCTGAAGCATCCTCGCACGCAGCCATCGTCGAGCCCGCGGAGGATCTGCCTCGGCTGCACCGGCGCAAGGCCATCCGCCAAGAGGGAACGGGCGCGAGTCCAGGCCGTGTGGCCGTGGCCGCGAGTCCGGCACTCCAGGCGGATGTCTGGGAGAAGTTGCTGACGGACGCGGGGCTGGAAGAGGGCGACGAACGACCGCTGCCAGGAGGGCCGCTCACCCCCATGCAGGCGGCGCGGCTCCTGACCCTGCTGTTGCGCAAGCCCGTGACGCTGGGAACCTTTCCCTCCCGTATGGCCGTAGGCCAGGTGTTGAGAGAGGTGATGGCGGAAGGCGCGATGTCACGCGACGCCCTGTCGCGCAGGGTGGAGCGCTACAGCCGGGTCGCGGTGTTGCGGCCAGACGGCTACCTCGCCTGGGTGTGGAACGGCCGCACGCAGCAGAAGGCCGGAGCCGTGGAGTGGAAGGACGGCGCGTTCCGGGCAGGCCCCTTCGAGCTGGGCCGCTTCTACGTGAGCAACGGCTTCGTCTTCCAGCTCGCGGACGAACAGATGGCGCCGGTGAACGGCCCGGTGTTCGTCGAGGTGTATGACGACGCCGACGTCATTGGCAGGACGCTGGACGGAGCGGAAGCCGCGGTCGTGAAGCTGGCGCTCGCGCTGGGGAAGTTCTTCACGTACCCGCTGGACAGCGTCACGGCGTTAAAGGACCTGCCCGCGGGAGTGGCCGCGCTCCTGGCGTCATCGCCCGAATACTTCGAACGCTTCCGGTTCATGTCCCGAGGCGACCAGATGCGGACCGTGGCCGAGTTGGCCACGAACCTCCTCCTGACCACAGGCTCCGCGACATCCGCGACGCGAACAGTGACAGGGGCAATGACGGGTGCCGAAGCAACGGTGCCGGTGTTGTCGCTGTCGGCGCAAGGAGCGCTCGCCATCGAGCGGGTCGCGGTACCCGTAGGCCGCGCGGCCTCCGTCCTGGGAGGAGGTCCGGGGGCGGCCATCATCCTCCAGCGGGCATCCACGGCGACACAGGGAGGCGCACCCTCCAAGGGGCCCGGCCAGTGGGCACCGGCGAAGGAGTCCATGAAGCCGCGCGCCCGGCGCTATCAGGAGCAGATCACAGGGCACTCCGCGGATGAGGCGTACTGGGTGGGAGGCACCAGCACGCAAGCGGGAGGAGTGAAGTTCGACGGCTTCAAGGACGGCGTGCTACTGGAGGCCAAGGGTCCCGGTTACGCGAAGTTCTTTGACGGTCTGGAGCCCAAGGCGTGGTTCAAGAACTCAGGAGCACAGGGCCTCATTGATCAAGCCCGGCGACAAGCAGAGAAGGCCCGTGGAATGGGTTTTCCTGTTCGGTGGCACGTCGCGGAGGAGTCGGCCGCGAAGGCCCTTCGTGAACTTTTCAGGAATGCCCGTGTCGAGGGGATCGAAATTGTCCACACTCAGGTGCTTTGAGTGGATGAGCGAATGACCGTCAAGCCCGAGCCCGAGACCTACCCCGACACCTACTTCGCCGGTGCCTATTGGGGGCCGCGCAAGGAATCGCCCGAGGAATGCGCGCGGCGTGTGGCCAGGTTCCTTGAACTGTTGGCCGAGTGTGACCCCTTCTTGTCCCACTGGTACAAACCAACCCGGTCGCGTCGGGATGCAACCAAGCACCCTCTCATGCCACCTGATGTATCCGTCCTCGCTGAGATGTTGAGGAAGGGCGCCAACCGGGAGCGGGGTGGGCCTGCCATCGAGTCACTCGGCTTTGGCCTGTCGTTCGACAACGGCGGGACCCGTCGTGATTCTGCGGACCTGCGGATCTACTGCGGGGGATATTCGGATGCCGCGCCCAACTCGTGTTTCTTGTCTCTTCCCAGCCAGGGCGCGAATGCCGAGCGGATCTTCACGGCTCCTGTGTTGACGGACATCGTGCGCAGCCTGGCCGTTGCCTGGGAACCCGACTGGGTGACGGCCATGTCCCGAACGCATCGGGATTGGGACGACCCAGCGGGCAAGGCCGACCTGTGGCTGGGTTGGGTGACCTATCTTGGTTGTCAGCGGGGAACGGTCCCTCCACTTCCTGCTCCCGTGCGCATCGAGCCCGTGGAGGACAAAGGCACGCTGATCATCCTGACGCCTGAGCGATTCACGGTCGCCAATCCCGAGCACAGCGCATTGGCGCGTCGCGTGCGCGAGTTGCTGGCCAGGGCGGGCCTCATGCCGCCCGTCATGCCCTGACCGACGTGGATTGATCAGATGGAAGGAAATCGCACTCCCGGTAGCACGAGCAGTCGTGTTCCTTCCGCGTCCTGAAGCTCCAGCGTGTAGACGCCGCGAGCCTCACGGGACTGGGCTTCGGCTTCCACGATGATCCAGGCGATTCCGTTTTCGGAGTCGGGAGCCACCTCGACGACTTCCATGACCCTCAAGGTCTGATGACTTGGACCGCTGAGGCTTGCCTTGGCAGCCTTGCCAGGCAGGGACGTCCGCCCCGAGAACTCCAACTGCACTGCGATCCGGCGCACGGAGCGAAAACTTCTGACCTGGAATTCCGTGCCCAAGAGACCCTTCAGTTCCAACGTCTGGACTCCCCTTTGATCCAGAATCTTCTTGGAGAGCATCGTCGCCAGTCCCATGTCGGGACAGACCTGCTCGGGAAGCGGAGTGGCTGCGTCGTTGGACACACCGCCATCTGCGGCTGCCAGAAACGGAAGCAGAAGCAGGAGCACGCGTCCTCCTATTCGTCGTATCGCCACACGGTCCGCACGGACATCAAGTTGGGAACGACCGCGGTGTTCTCGTCTCCCCCCTCGCTCCGAGGAACGCCCCGCGTACGGTCATCCAGGAACCAGAGTTCGATACAGACGGGATATGTTTCACCTGTTTTCTTCTGACGCAGTTGGGTGAAACGACCGTAGACCCGCTTGGAACCGACGTAGAGCGTACCGGTCAACATGGAGCCCCACTGCACACGTCCCTCGCTGCCGTGCGTGTACACAGCGGCGCGTCCCTCGCGGACGGTGACGAAATCAGAATTCGTCTTTGGATCGAACAGGGCGGCCCACTGCACCTCGTCGACCTTCAGCTTTTGCATTGCCGCCTTCGCATCCTCCGGACAGTCCTCGGCGGGGGGCGTGGGCCGGTCCACCAGGGGGGCGCTGGCGCAGGCCATGCCCGCCATGCAAGACGCAATCGTCGCGGCCTTGAGCGCACGAACGGGCTTCGGAGACGGCGGAACAGGGGGCTTGGTCGTCACGGGAGCGTGTTCCTCCTTCAACGCCGCCACGGGGGCAGCGGTCACCAGGGCGGCGACGGGAACACTGTGCGGGCGGTCCGGCGTGATCGCCACTTTATGACCAACAGGGGCGGAAACACTCTCTGGGACCTGGGGGGTTGTATGTCGAGTCCAGCCCCGAAGCAGGACCTCCCAGGTCCCGGGTCCCGCCAACAGCAATCCCAGGCACACCACCACTCCCGCCCACCCCCAGGCCGGGAACCGACGCGGGGCCACCGGCTCGGGAACAGGCCGGGGCCTTGGCGCGGGCTTCAGGTACGGCTGCGCGGGCCACGCCGGACGGCGGATCTGATTCGGCGTGCCCGGAATCTCATCGAAGAGGTGCGCCTCGAACGCCGTCGCTCCACCGGAGAGCAGCCCCCGCATCAGCTCCGAGTGCGCCACCTCCCCCGTGCGAGGCCTCTGTTCCGGCTCCTTCTCCAACAGCCGCAGGATGGCCCGCGACAGGGGCTCCGGCACCTGGGGGTTGATGTCCCGCGGAGACGGCGGCAGCCGCTCCGTGATGGCCACCGCCAGCAACTCCGGCTCCTGCCCCGGCGGGAACGGGTAGTGCCCCGTGACAGCCCGGTACAGGCACACGCCCAGGGCATACAGGTCATCCGCCTCCCGGTATGGATAGCGCAGCTCCGGCTGCCTCCAGTGGCGCTGCTGGAAGCGGATGGCCTCCGGACTGCGCAGGTGCAGCGTCCCCGGGGGCAGGGTGGTGGTCGTGAGCGTCGCGGCCCCCGTCTGGTCACCCGCCCCGAAGTCGATGAGCACCGGCACCTGCTCCCTCGCGCGGATCAGGATGTGCTCCGGCTTCAGGTCGCGGTGCAGCACGCCTCGCGCATGCAGCACGCCCAGTGTCATCGCCACCGAGCCGCCCACCATGGCCACCTGCCGGAACGTGGGGTTGACCGCCTCCGTCCAGAGGTGGAGCGCCATCCCCTCCACGCAGTCCATGACGAAGTACGGCAGTCCCTCCACCGGATCCGGCCACCGCCCCGTGGCATGCACCCGCACCACGTTCGGATGCCACGCCCGGTCCAGCAACAGCGCCATCTCCCGCAGCGCCCGGGCCGGGTCCGGATGCAGCGACAGCTTGAGCGCGAAGCTCCGCCCCGGCGCGTCCAGCGGCTCCACCCGGTAGACCGCGCCGTACCCGCCCACTCCCAGCGTCCCCTGCACGCGCCAGCGCCCCACCACCGCGCCGGGCTGGAGCGCCCCCGGGAACACCTGTGACCCTTCCTGACCCATGGACTCCCAGGGTCGCATGAACTCCACTCAACCTGGAAGGTCCCTCGGAACGGGGTGCCGGAGACAACCCTGGGTCCGTGTGTTCTCACGTCAGGAAGTCTCGCCTCGTGGAACCGGGCGGAACGCTGTCAGCGGAACAGAGGGGCGGTGACCGAAATGTGACACGAAAAGGGCGTGCATCGGGCCGGTGGTGTCAGACGGATTTGATGTATTAAGCCGCGTCTCATCGCAGCTCTCCCCCCATTCAGGAGTTCCTGATGCGTCGTATTGGCTCAGCCCTTCTCGCCGTGAGCATGCTCGTTGGTTGCGGTCCTGGTACCCAGGCGGAGACTCCCCCCGAGTCCGCCCCGGCCGCCGAGCAGCAGCAGCAGGCCCCCATCCTCACCACGACGAACGTCGACGTGGCCACCGAGTGCTCCGGCATCCTCGAGTTCGCGAACACGGCGTCGTACTCGCTCCTCGACCGCTACCTGCCCAGCAACGTGGTCACCAACATCGTGAACCGCCGCGCCACCACGCCGTTCACGTCGCTGGCGGACCTGTCCACCGTGCCGCTCGTCGGCCCGGCCCGGCTCAAGCAGCTGGAGGGCGGCGCCCGGACGATGGACTTCATCGACGCGGACTGTGTCGGCATCCTGGATGGCATCGCCATCTCCCGTGACGACCAGACCGCCATCGTCGCGCTGGTGAACAGCATCGACGACTCGGAGCTGCACGACGTCCTGCCGGACGCGTGGAACGGCGCCGTGAACCTGCTCAACGCGCGCCCCTTCGCCAACGCGCAGCAGATCGCCGACACGGCGGGCATTGGTGACGTGAGCTTCCGCAACATCCGCAACTCCGCCACCCTGAGCCGCCCCCTGGAGGCGCTCTTCACCGCCATCAACGCCATTCCCTCCAACGGCTCCTACGGCGCCACCACCCTGCGCCACTTCGACTGGTGGAACATCGCGTCCGCCAACCACTACTACCGCGACGACAAGACGTGTTTCGGCCTGGAGCCCACCAGCGTCCCCTACGGCGCCTCCATCCGCCCGAACCTGGCCGATGCCGCCGAGGTGCGCGCCGAGGTCCAGCGCGCCTTCAACTACGTCAACGGCAACTCCCACATCTCCAACTCGGTCCGTGACGCGGGCTTCAACAACCTGAACGCGCTGACGCAGGGCCGCTCCTTCAAGGGCTGCATCATCACCTACGAGAACGACCCCTGGAGCCGCAACACCGTCCACATCTACGTGGACACCGTGAACGGCTTCAGCGTGATGACCGAGACCTGGTGGGCGGAGTAGTCCTCCCCACCTGACGTCCCTGCCGTCCCGAAGCCCCGGGTTCCCTCATGGAGCCCGGGGCTTTGTCGTGTCCGGAAGCAGGCAGGCCCCTGGAGGGCAGCCTCCCGGCCCGGGAAGGAATCCGTGCATCCCCGTGTGTCTACGGGTATAGACACGCCCCATGTGCCCCCTGGTGAACACGAAGGACCTGATTGACGCCCAGGAGGTGGCGGGCCTGTTGCGCCTGGCCCACCCCAACAGCGTCAGCACGTACCTGCGCCGGTACCCGGACATGCCCCGTCCGGTGCTCGACCTGGGCGCCGGGCGCCCGCGCCTCTGGCTCAAACCCCAGATGCTCCGCTGGGCCCGCGCCCGCCAGGCCGCCGCCACCACCGACACAAGCTCCCGAGGCTCCCGATGACCACCGCCACCCCCCGAAACGCCCCCGCCGTCCTCCCCGGGCCCAATGACGCCTGCTGGTGCGGCAGTGGCTCCAAGTACAAGAAGTGCCACCGCGGCGCGGACACCGTGGAGGCCCGCCGCAAGGGCGCCGACACCAACCGCAAGGGCATCCGCCCCGGCATCGTCGGCCCCCGCCGCGTGGTGCCGCTCACCATCGGCCGGCCGGACTACGCGGACTCCGTGGCCGGCCGTCCCTCGCGCTCGCGCAACGAGCCGGACGTGAAGTCGGCGGACGTCATCGCCCGCATGCGCCGCGCCTGCCAGGCCGCCGCCCAGGTGCTGGCGGAGACCGCGCAGCACGTGCGCGTGGGCATCACCACGGACGAACTGGATGCCATCGCGCACGAGGCCTACCTCAAGCGCGGCGGCTACCCCAGCACGCTGAACTACCACAAGTTCCCCAAGTCGCTCTGCACCTCCGTCAACGAGGTCATCTGCCACGGCATCCCCGACAGCCGCGCGCTGGAGGACGGCGACATCGTCAACCTGGACATCACCATCTACCTGGATGGCGTCCACGGCGACTGCTCGGCCACGTACCTGGTGGGCAACGTGGAGCCCCAGCACCAGCGCCTGGTCCAGATCGCGAAGGAGTGCCTGGACATCGGCATCGCCGCGGTGAAGCCGGGCCGGCCCATCAGCGACATTGGCCGCGCGGTGGAGGCCCACGCCGTGAAGAACGGCACCAGCGTGGTGCGCGCCTACTGCGGCCACGGCATCGGCGAGACGTTCCACACCGCGCTCCAGGTGCCGCACTACTACGAGCCCGAAGCCGACACCGTCATGCAGCCCGGGATGATCTTCACCGTGGAGCCGATGATCAACCAGGGCCACTGGGACCACCGCACGTGGAACGACGACTGGACCGTCGTCACCGCGGACGGCCTGCGCAGCGCCCAGTTCGAGCACACCCTGCTCGTCACCGACACGGGCGCGGAGATCCTCACCGTCCCCTGAGCTTCGCCGACCCCTGAAACACCACGGGCCCCGGACGCGCTTCGCATCCGGGGCCCGCTTCATTTCCAGTCCAGTGACTTCAGGCTACGCGCGGCGGCGGCGCAGCTTCAGCGCCAGGCCGCAGAGCATCAGCAGGCTGGTGGCGCCCAGCGGACCGGGCACCGTGCTCTGGCAGTTGCAGCCGTCGGACTCGTCCGGGTCCTGCGGATCCGGATCCACCACGGCGTCGTCGGTGACGAACACGGCGGTGCTGCGCGCCGGCACCGTGAAGCCGCCCGTGGCCGCGTCGTACGCGGACGTGCGCACCACCGTGTCCGAGGACGCCCGCAGCACCGGGTGCAGCACCAGCTTCAGGGACTTGTACCCGTCCGACTTGAACGTCTGGGCTTCGTCCGTGCCGTTGAACAGCACGATGGCGCGCTTGCCCTCCGCGTTCGTGCCGTGGTCCTGCATGGCCATCACGATGAGGCCCGGAATCTGGTCCGGACCGGTGTTCTCGAAGCGCACCAACTGCTTCACCTCGTCACCGGTGCGCAGGCGGAACAGCCGCGAGCTCTTGCGGATGGTCAGCATCTCCTCGAAGTGGTTGCGCGCCCGGAGGATGTCCGCCGACGACGGCTTCAGCGCCGCGTCCGCCAGCAGCGGCCCGAAGAGCGACCAGTTGCCCTGGTTGTCCGCGGCCGGGGGCAGACCCACGCCCCAGTTGTTGGACTGGTAGGTCCAGTCCACCTTGTTGAACCAGTCACCGGAGTTGTAGCTGTTGCGGTCCAGCGACTTGGAGCGCAGCAGTTCGTCACCCGCGTGGAAGAACGGGATGCCCTGGCCCAGCGCCACCAGCGAGATGCCCAGGTTCTGCATGCGCACGCGCTCCGCCATGGGCAGGTCGCGCCGCGCCTTCAACTGCACCGCGTCGAACAGCGTCTCGTTGTCGTGCGCGGAGACGTAGGTGATGACCTCCTGCGGGTCCAGCGTGTAGCCGGCCTTGGCGCCGTTGTAGTCCACGCCTTCGCCCAGCACGGTCGCGCCGGTGCGGTCCACCAGCGAGTAGTCCTTCAGGTTGCCGGTGAGGCCCACGCGGATCCAATCGCTGTAGCGCAGCAGCTTGTCCTTCTGCTCCGCCTCAGTGCCCTGGCTCGTGCCGTTCGGGTCGGACAGCAGGCCCGTGATGAAGCCCTGCTCCTGCAAGCCGCTGAAGGGGCCACCGCCGCGGGCGCCGTCGCGCAGGCGGTCGTTGAACGAGCCGATGCCCGTGCCCGCCATGTTGGCCTGCGTGGCGTTGATGCCGCGCGCGTTGCCGGCCACCTCGCCGAAGTCCCAGCCCTCGCCGTAGACGTAGATGGCCTTGCCGTCCACGCCGTCCTTCTCCACGGTGAGCCCGTCCAGCGTGGCGCGCAGCTTCACCATGTTGGACTTCAGGTGGTGGCCCATCAGGTCGAAGCGGAAGCCGTCCACCTTGTACGCCCTGGCCCACGTCACCACGGAGTCGATGAGCAGCTTCTCCATCATCGCGTTCTCGGACGCGGTGTTCTGGCAGCAGGTGCTCATCTCCACGTTCCCGTCGTCGCTGAGGCGGTGGTAGTAGCCCGGGACGATGCGATCCAGCACGCTCTTGGCGTCCTGCCCGGCGGAGTTGGTGTGGTTGTAGACCACGTCCATCACCACGCGCAGGCCGTGCTGGTTGAGCGACTGCACCATCTCCCGGAACTCCACCGTGCGCGTCGTGCCCTGCGCGTTGGTGGAGTAGCTGCCCTCCGGCACCGTGTAGTGGAACGGGTCATAGCCCCAGTTGAAGCCGTCCAGGTCCGCCACGGCCTTCACCGCCGCCTGCTGCTGGTCGGAGTCCGCGGGCAGCGACACCAGGTCGCCCGCGGGGTGCTGCTGCGCCGCGCGGTCCTCGTTGATGGTCGCGATGTCGAACACCGGCAGGAGGTGCACGTGCGTCAGGCCCGCCTTCGCCAGCCGGGTCAGGTGCTTCATGCCGTCCGAGTCCCGGGTGAAGGCCTTGAACGTGCCGCGCTCGTTCTCCGGCACCGTCAGGTCGTTGATGCTGAAGTCGCGCGCGTGCAGCTCGTAGAGGACGATGTCCTCCGGGGCCTCCAGCGCGGGCTTCGCCAGCGTGCTCCAGCCCTGCGGCGCGAGCGCCGGGTCCGCCAGGTCCACAATCTGGCTCAGCTCGCTGTTGGTGGAGAGGGACACCGAATACGGGTCGGTGACGCGGTTGGTGACGACCTTGCCCTCCTTGCGGGCGTAGACCTCCACCTCGTAGAGGAAGAAGCGGTTCTTCCACGACGCGTCGCCCGTGGCGCTCCAGACGCCCTTGTCGCCGGCCGTCATGGGCACGCGGGTGAAGGTGGACGTGGGGCTGCCGTCCGCGAACAGGAGGACGTTCACGCTCTTCGCCGTGGGGGCCCACAGGCGCAGCGTGGGGATGCCGTTCTCGAACGTCGCGCCCAGCGCGCCGTCATACGTGTCCAGGTCGTCCAGCGCGCCCGCGAACTGCGTGCTGGTGGCGTCCAGCATCACGCCCTCCGCGTTCGTCGCGGACACGGCCACCTGTCCCTTGAGCCACGCGGCCGCGTTGGCCACGTCCGCCTGGGCGAGCTTCAGCACCTTGCGGCCCACCAGGTTGGGGAAGCGCGCGGCCTGCGCGGCGGTGAGGCCCGCGGCGTCCACCGTCAGCGTCGCCAGGGTGCCGCCCTGCACGCCAGCGCCGCTCAGCGTCATGCCGCCCGTGGGCGCCGTGTGCAGCCTGAACACCGTGCCCGCGGGGGCCGGGACCTCCGGGCTCCACACCACGGTGTCGCGCGCAATCCAGTGCGCCCGCGCCAGCAGCAGGTCGCCCGCGGGGGCGCCCGCGGCGCGGATGGTCACCTTCTTGGAGGCACCGGAGTCGAAGGTGAAGATCATCTCCTGGTTGTCCGTCTCCACCGCGAACGACGCGTTGCCGCCGGGGTAGGCGGTGGTCCACTGCTCATCGAGCGCGACCTTGCACTCGTAGTTGCCCGCCGTCAGGGCCTTCGTGGTGAAGGTGTAGATGCCGTCGCCGTCCAGGTCATGCATCATCGAGCGCAGGCAGTCCGGCTTCCAGTCATCCGGACAGCCCAACTGCTTCTGGAACGAGCCCGCCACCGTGGCGATGGTGCCGGAGCGGCTGCTCGTCACGTACAGCGTGTTCGCGTCGAAGTAGAACTTCACCGCGCCCGCTGTCGTCTGGTTCAGCACCACGTCCGCGCCGCCCGGGCCGCCGTGCGTCTGCGCCAGCGAACCGTCCAGCGCGACCTTGAAGTGCCAGGTTCCCGCCGGCACGTTGAACGAGCCCTGCCACTTGGCGTCGTCCGCGTCGTACGCCAGCGCCGTCTGCGCGCAGGTAGGGTCGTTGTTGGCGGCACAGCCCGCGCCCGTCTGCAGGTCGCCAATGACAGTCACCGACGTGGGCGCCGCCAGCGCCGCCATGGGAAGCAGCGCGGCGAAGAGCCCGCCGAACGCGAGCGCTCGCGTCATGCGGGGTACTGCGAAAGGAACTCTCAGGGGAAACCTCCAAGGGGGTGGAAATTTCCGGGCAGGGTAGCAGCCACCCTTGTCGCAGGTGATCCCTGCCCGTTTTCAGGAGTTACAGGACTCTCTGGATGATCTGGGTTGGGACCGGCGCCGCCACCCCACGACGTCGGATGCCAAAGGACGCAGAATCGAGACGCGGTGCGGCACGAATCGCGCGCTCCGTTGAGTCCGCCCGCGCCATGCGTCACACGGGTGTACAGAGGAAGACATCCGGGGCATGCCGCGTTGCGGCATCAGCCGATTGTTCCGACGCCCCTTCACCCACTTCAAGACTGTTGGATACAGTGCCGCGCCCAGATGGCCCCCAGCCTCCCCTGCCCACAACCTGACGCTGCCTCCCACCGCGGTGGGTGGCGCCCGATGTTCCAGGGCCTTGTCGCCCTGTGTCTGGCGGGGTGCGCCACAGCCGCCCCTACTCCGACGCAGCCCGCGCCGGAGGCCGCCGCGACGCAGCCCGCCGCGCCCGCTCCGGAGGCTCCCGAGGCTCGGACGACCCCCGCCCCCGAACCCGTGAAGGAGGCTGCTCCGGCTTCTGAGAAAAAGGAGCCCGCGCGGCCCTGGGCGGACGAGGTGCTGTACTTCGTGGTGGTGGATCGCTTCGCGGACGGCGACCCCTCCAACAACGAGAAGGGCGACGTGAAGGCGGCGGGCACCTTCCACGGCGGCGACCTGAAGGGGCTCACCGCGAAGCTGGATGAGCTGTCGTCGCTGGGCGTGACGGCGCTGTGGGTGACGCCGCTCTTGAAGCAGATCCCGGGCTTCGTGACCGGCTCTGGCTTCCCGGACTGGGGCTACCACGGCTACTGGGCGGACGACTTCCAGGCGTTGGATCCGCGCTTCGGCACGGAAGAGGACTTCAAGGCGCTGGTGGACGCGGCGCACGCTCGCGGCATCCGCGTGCTGCTGGACGTCGTCTACAACCACCCGGGCTACAACTCGCGCTACCTGAAGGACCACCCGGACTGGCTGCGCTCGGAAGACAAGGGCACCTGCGGCTCGGATGACCTGACGTCGTGCGTGGCGGGCCTGCCGGACTTCAAGACCGAGCGTCCGGAGGTGGCGAAGTACCTGCTGGACGTGCAGATCGACTGGGCGAAGCGCTCTGGCGTGGACGGCTTCCGGTTGGACACCGTGAAGCACGTGTCCCACGACTTCTGGAAGGAACACCGCCGCCGCACGCGCGCGGAGATCTCTCCCGACTTCTTCCTGCTGGGCGAGCTGTGGGGCGGCGACGTGGAGGGGCTGGCGCCGTACTTCACCCCGGACGAGATGGACGCCGGCTTCGACTTCGCCTTCCAGGGCAACGCGCTCGGCTTCGTGCAGGGCCGTGGCCGCGCGGTGGCGTTCGACCGCTACCTCCAGTCGCGCGCGAAGGTGACGCCGGGCCACCACCTGTCGCACTTCCTGTCGTCGCACGACGTGGACGGGGCGCTGCACCAGCTGCAGGGCAACGTGCCCCTCTTCCGCCTGGCCGCCACGCTGCAGCTCACCACGAGCGGTATCCCCGTCATCTACTACGGCGAGGAAGTGGGCCGCGCGGGCGGTGACTGGCCGCAGAACCGCAGCGACATGCCGTGGGGCAAGCAGGCGGTGAAGCCTGGCGCGGGAAAGAAGCGCGACGAGGCATTGCTCGACTATTACAAGCGCCTCATCGCCATCCGCCGCGCGCACCCGGCCCTGTCACGGGGCACGCACTCGCCGCTCTCCACGGAAGGCGACGTGTATGTCTTCCAGCGGCGCGACGAAGCGTCCGGCGACACGGTGGTGGTGGCGGTGAACCGCGCCAAGACGAAGGGCGCGGTGTCGGTGCCGTGGCCGGAAGGTTGGAAGGGCGTCGGCGAGGTGGAGGATCTGCTGAACGGAGGGCGGACGAAGGCTGGCGCCACGCTGGATCTGGCGCTTCCGCCGCTGTCCGCGCGCATCCTCGGACGCGTGCCGTGAGGCACCCGGCGGTGCATGCGCAGAACCTGACCCGGACGTGCTGTTGTCACCGGCGCGAGCGGGGCTCTTGCTGGAGGGCCTGATGGCCGGCGTGTCGTTCAAGGACGTGGCGAAGCGTTACGGAGACGTGTCGGTCATCGAGGGGCTCAACCTCGATATCCGCGACCATGAGTTCATGGTCCTCGTGGGGCCGTCCGGTTGCGGCAAGTCCACGGCGCTCCGGATGATCGCTGGCCTGGAGGAGATTTCGGGAGGCACCATCTCCATCGGTGAGCGCGCGGTGAACACGCTGCCGCCGAAGGACCGGGACGTCTCCATGGTGTTCCAGAACTACGCGCTCTATCCGCACATGTCCGTGCGGCAGAACCTGGAGTTCGGCCTCAAGATTCGCAAGACGCCCAAGCCGGAGATGGACAAGCTGGTGGACGAGGCGGCGGAAATCCTCGGCATCACGCACCTCTTGGACCGCAAGCCCAAGGCGCTGTCCGGCGGCCAGCGTCAGCGCGTGGCCCTGGGCCGCGCCATCGTGCGCAAGCCGGCGGTGTTCCTCTTCGACGAGCCGCTCTCCAACCTGGACGCGAAGCTGCGCGTGCAGATGCGTTCGGAGATCAAGAAGCTCCAGCACCGGCTCCAGGTCACGTCCGTCTACGTCACGCACGATCAGATCGAAGCCATGACCATGGGCCACCGCATCGCGGTGATGAAGGACGGCAAGCTCCAGCAGCTGGGCACCCCGCTGGAGGTCTACGAGAAGCCGGTCAACGTGTTCGTGGCGCAGTTCATCGGCACGCCGCCCATCAACATGCTCTCCGCCACGCTGGACGCGGACGGTGCGTCGTTCTCCGGTGACGGCTTCAAGCTGCCGGTGCCGCAGAAGCTGCGCGCGGCGACGGCGGGCAAGGGTGGACGCAAGGTGAAGGTGGGCCTGCGCCCGGACAACGTCCTGCCCGCGGGCAACGTCGCGCGCGGCGAGTCCGCGCCCGCGGAGGCACGCGTGGAGCTGGTGGAGCCGCTGGGCAACGAGCTCATCGTGCACGCCCGCCTGGGAGACAACCCGCTGGTCTTCCGCCTGCCGCCCCAGGCCACCCCGGAGCCCGGCGCCGCCCTTCCCCTGACGGTGGAGCTGGAGTCCCTGCATCTCTTCGACGCTGAATCCGAGCTGCGGCTTTCCGTTTGATATCCCGGAGGATTTTCTCAATGACGCACCTGCGAACGTTGCTCGCGGCCCTCTGTCTGTGCGCAGTCGGCCTGTTGCCCGTCCCGTCCTTCGCCGCCACGGAGCTGGTGCTCTGGCACGCCTACCGCGCGGAGGAGAAGGCCGCGCTGGAGAAGGTGGTCGCCGAGTACAACAAGGC
The DNA here is from genome assembly GCF_003668955.1 of Corallococcus sp. AB038B. NCBI lineage: Bacteria > Pseudomonadati > Myxococcota > Myxococcia > Myxococcales > Myxococcaceae > Corallococcus > Corallococcus sp. AB038B. Next base: position 242,653 of record NZ_RAWO01000001.1, read on the forward strand.
CAACGAAGGCAAGGTCAAGGTCACCACGCTGGCGGTGCCGTACGACGCCTACGCGGACAAGATTTCCGCCACCGTGCCGCGCGGCAAGGGCCCGGACCTCTTCATCTTCGCGCAGGACCGCCTGGGCGGCTGGATTGAAGCGGGCAACACGGTGGAGCCCATCGACTTCTTCCTGGATGACGCGACGAAGAAGCGCTTCATCCCCACGACGATGGAGGCGATGACCTACCGCGGGACGGCATACGGCCTGCCGCTGAACTACAAGGTCATCACGCTCATCTACAACAAGAAGCTGGTCCCCACGCCGCCCAAGACGTCCGGCGAGATGGTGACGATGGCCAAGAAGCTCACCGACGCGAAGGCGGGCCGCTTCGGTCTGGCGTACGCGTACAACGACTTCTACTACCACGCGGCGGTGATGAACGGCTTCGGCGGCGGCGTGTTCGACGCGAAGAACGCCCCCACGATGAACTCGCCCGCCAACGTGAAGTCGGTGGAGCAGGTCCTGAAGTGGAAGAACAAGGACGGTATCCTCCCCGCGGAGCCCTCCAGCGCGCTGATCACCTCGCTCTTCAACGAGGGCAAGGCCGCGATGGTGTTCTCCGGCCCGTGGTTCCTGGGCGAGGTCTCCAAGGACGTGGAGTACGGCCTGGCCCGGCTGCCCACGCTGGATGAGAACAAGGGCACGCCGCTGAAGCCCTGGATGACGGTGGAGGGCGTGTACGTGGCCGCCCCGTCGAAGAACAAGGAAGCGGCCTACGACTTCGCCAGGTTCCTCACCGACGCGGGCCCCGGCAAGACGCTGGCCCTGGAGGGCCGTCAGAGCCCCGCGAACCAGGCGGTGTACCAGGACGCGAAGGTGGCGGCGGATCCGCTGCTCAAGGCAATGAAGGACCAGGTGGACGTGGCGGTGCCCATGCCCAACCTGCCGGAGATGTCGATGGTCTGGACCCCGGCCACCAGCGCGATGAACACCGTGTTCAAGAACACCGCCACCCCCAAGGCGGCGTTGGACTCGGCCCAGAAGAGCGTGGCGAAGGACGTCGCCGGCCTGCGCAAGAAGTAAGTGAGGAGCTGAAGTGAGCCAGAACGCCCCCCAGCAGCCCCCTTCCGCGGCCGGTGCCCCCACGCCGGCCTCCACCGCCCCGAGCAGTTCCGTGAAGGACCCTTCGACTCCGGGGCCTTCCGGCCGTGCGGGCGGCTACCGGGGGCGAGTGCTGGTGGGGCTCGCCCTGGCGCTGGGCGTGTCCCTGTTCCTGGCGCACGGCCTGCTCGCGCGCGCCAACCAGGAGCGCGCGGCGGAGCGCGAGCAGCGCACGGCCACCGTGTCCCTGCTGGGATTGGCGGACCTGGTGCAGCGCGCGGGCGGCACGGGCGACGGCGTGAAGGCCGTGGTGGCGGGCTGGCCGGGCGTGCCGGGAAGCTCCGTGCGCGTCATCGCCTTCAGCGGCATCAAGCTGGAGGCGTCCACCTTCCCGGATGACACCGGGGACAAGGCGGCGCCGCGCCGGCTGTCTCGCGAAGAGAAGCCGCTGTACGACCGCGGTCAGCGCCTGCGCGCCGCGGTGGAGACGAACCGCGAGGAGGGCAGCGCGCGCAAGGCGGAGGTGGAGTCGGAGCTGCTCGACAACGGCGCGAGCCGGCTGCTCTCCGCGCCCGTGGAGGTGGACGGACAGGTGGTGGGCTCCGTGGAGTCCCTCACCCCGGCGGTGGTGAAGGGGGAAACGCCTTCGTGGACGCCGGTGCTGCTGGCGTTCCTGCTGCCGCTGGCTGCGTGCGCGGGGGCGGCGTTCGCGCTATCGCGTCAGGGTGTGCGCGTGGCCGTGGCTGCGGCGTTGTTCCTGGCGGGCCTGGGTGGCTACACCGTCTATTCGCTGCGCGCGCTGGATGCGGAGCTGCGGCAGACGGAGGACGCGGTCAGCGCGGAGCTGCGCACGCGCGGCGAGAAGGCCCAGGCGCTCATCACCGCGAACAATCTCAACGCGGAGCCCGCGCTGAAGCCCGGCGCGTGGGACGCGGACGCCATGCGCCGTCCGCTGGGCAAGCTGACGGAGTCCGGCGCGCCGGATGAGGCCAAGCTCTCGGCGGCGGGCGCGCAGGTGCGCGGCAACGCGAGCAAGGCGCTGGGCGCGCTGGGCGTGGTGGGGCTGGCGGTGCTGCTGTTCATCGGCCTGGGCGCGCTGCACCGCGCGGTGGCCACGGCGGTGGAGCACCGGCAGGCCTACGCATACATCCTGCCCGCCATGGTGGGCATGGTGGTGCTGGTGTTCTTCCCCTTCGCCTACGGCATCACGCTGTCGTTCACGGACGCCAACCTCTACAACAGCAGCCAGCCGCTGTCGGAGTTGTGGGTGGGCTTCCGCAACTACGTGGACATCCTGGGCGACTTCAGCTTCGCGAAGACGGCGGCGGACGGCTCGCTGGTCTTCAACTACCTGAACTTCTACTACACGCTCCTGTTCACCATCGTGTGGACGGTGACGAACGTGACCATCGGCGTGACGGTGGGCCTGTTGCTCGCGCTGGCGCTCAACGTGCCGAATCTGAGGATGCGGCCGGTGTACCGCGTGCTGCTCATCCTGCCGTGGGCCATGCCCAACTACATCACCGCGCTCATCTGGAAGGGCATGTTCCACCAGCAGTTCGGCGTGGTGAACCACGTCATCCGGATGTTCGGTGGGGACGGCCTGGCGTGGTTCGACTCGCCGCTCACGTCGTTCTTCACGGCGCTGGCCACCAACGGATGGCTGTCCTTCCCGTTCATGATGGTGGTGTCGCTGGGCGCGCTGCAGTCCATCCCGGGTGAGCTCTACGAAGCGGCACGCGTGGACGGCGCCAACCGGTGGCAGCAGTTCACCGCCATCACGCTGCCCGCGCTGAAGCCCGCGCTGGTGCCCGCGGTCATCCTGTCGGTGGTGTGGACCTTCAACATGTTCAACATCATCTTCCTGGTGACGGGCGGCGACCCGGGCGGCTCCACCGAAATCCTGGTCACCCAGGCGTACAAGTTCGCCTTCGAGCGCTACCGCCACGGCTACGCGGCGGCGTACTCCACCGTCATCTTCGGCATCCTGCTGCTCTACAGCATGGTGCAGAACCGCATGAGCCGCGCCACGGAGGCCGCGTAACCCATGGCGCTCTTCTCTGAACGTCGCGAAGGCATCTCCCACCTGCCGCTGCACGTGGTGCTGGTGACCTTCACCCTCTTCACCATCTACCCCATCCTCTGGGTGGTGAGCCTGGCCTTCTCCGGCAAGCAGAGCCTGGCCATCGCCACGCTGCCGGAGAACCCCACCTTCTGGGATCGGCTGCGCGCGGTGACGCCGTGGCCGGAGACCTTCAGCGTCTCCAACTTCGCGTCGGTGATGGCGGATCAGCCGTTCGCCAAATGGATGCTCAACAGCGCCATCGTGGCCATTGGCACCACGGTGCTGGGCGTCTTCATGGCGTGCACGGCGGCGTATGCCTTCAGCCGCTTCAAGTTCCCCGGCCAGCGTGCGGGCATGATGGCGTTCCTCGTGTCCCAGATGTTCCCGGGCACGCTGATGCTGATTCCGCTCTACATCATCCTGGTGCAGTGGCTGGGCCTGGGCAGCAGCCGGCTGGGCCTCATCATCGTGTACGCCACCACGTCCATCCCGTTCAGCGTGTGGATGCTCAAGGGCTACTTCGACACCATCCCCAAGGACCTGGAGGAGGCGGCGCTGATGGACGGTGCGTCTCCGGGGCGCATCTTCTGGAGCATCATCCTGCCGCTGGCCAAGCCCGCGGTGGCGGTGACGGCGCTGTTCAGCTTCATGACGGCGTGGAACGAGTTCATCCTCGCGGCGACGTTCATGGACCAGGAAGCCATGTACACGGCGCCGGTGGGCCTGCGCTTCTTCGTGGGCGGCTTCAGCCAGCAGTGGGGCTACTTCGCGGCCGGCTCCATCATCGTGTCCGTGCCCGTCGTGTTCCTCTTCCTCTTCCTGCAGAAGTACCTCGTCTCCGGGCTCACCGCCGGTGGCGTGAAGGGTTAGTCCCTCGGTCTTTCTTCGCAGTCCTTTCGTCTGTCGTTGCAAGGAGCAAGCACCCCCATGATCAACCCCCGCATCGCAGTCCTCACCCTGGCCGCTTCCCTGTCCGCGGCGCCGGCCCTGGCCGACAAGGTGCAGTTCAAGGATCCCACCGGCGACGACAAGGGCCCGGGCAAGTACACCTACCCGACGGACCCCGTGTACAAGGCGGGCTCGTTCGACCTGACCGGCTTCAAGCTGGACCAGGGCGGCAACAAGACGGACGTGGAGATCCAGCTGAAGGCGTCGCTGGAGAACCCCTGGAAGATGGCGGACGGCTTCTCCGTGCAGGAGGTCTTCATCTTCATCGACACGGACCACAAGGTCGGCAGCGGCTTCACGGACAGCCCTCCGGGCCTGAACGTCTCCTTCGCGCCGGAAGACGCGTGGGACAAGGTCATCATCATCTCGCCGCAGGGCTCGTCGCGCGTGCGCGCGGAGGCCAACAACAAGGCCGGCGCGATGAAGGGCGCCGTCGTGGTGCCCACCAAGGTGCGCGCCTCCGGCAACAAGATCACCGCCACGGTCATGAACTCCGACCTGGGCGCCGGTGACCCCTCCACGTGGGGCTACCAGGTCGTGATGCAGTCCAACGAGGGCTTCCCCGCGGACAACGACCTGCTCACCCGCCGCGTCAACGAGTACGAGGGCCAGCACCGCTTCGGCGGCGGCTCCGACTTCAACTGCGATCCGCACGTGATTGACGTGCTCGCGGGCCAGGGCAAGGGCGACAGCTCTGAAATCAAGGCTCAGTACGAAATGCTCTCGTACGAGTGCGCGGGTGACGGTTCTGCAACGAAGAAGGCCACGCTGAAGATGGTCTCTGGCGAGAAGCGCCCGGCGGCGCAGGGTGGCGCGGCGGCGGCTCCCGCGGCTCCGGCCCCGGCTCCCGAGGCGGCTCCCGCGGCTCCGGCCCCGGCTCCGGCGCCCACGCCGGCCGCTCCGGCTGGAACGACGGTCGCTCCGGCGCCGACGACGGCCACGCCGACGAAGTAGTCGGTGGCGGACTGTTCAAAACAGTCCGTTTCAAGGTTTGATGCAACACGGGGAGGGCTGCCGCGGAGGTCCCGCGGCGGCCCGGGAGAGGGGATGACCCCCCTCTGGTTCAAAAGCTTTCGAGAAGGGTTTTCCGGACATCATGAAGAATCGCAAGAACGTGGTGCGGGGAGCGTGTGCGCTCACCGTGGCGGTCGGCCTCATTCCTGGGGCGGCCATGGCACAGGACAGCGGCCCCAAGCTCACCATTGGTGGCACGACCTATACGAAGTACCTCTGGGGCACGCAGCGCGACCAGGGCGCGATGTACAACTTCACCACGGTGCCCGGTGAAGGCTACGGCGACAACGGCATCGGCACGGAGCTGGAGCTCCTGCTGAACGCGAAGATCTCCCCGCAGGTGGAGGTCAACGGCCGCATCCACAGCCGCTTCAACCAGAACTTCTGGACGAACTTCGGCGGCTTCGGTGGCCGGAACCCGCCGACGCCGGACTGCACCGCGGGCGACTGCGGCGAGTTCGACCCCCGCTCCAACCAGTACATCAAGCTGCGTGGCATGTCCGTGACGCTGCGTCCGGGCTACCTCATCGACTCGGCGCTCATCGGCGCGACGGACCTGGGCCAGTTCGACCCGTTCGTCATCGGCCGCGTCCGTTACATCGACCGCGACAACGCGGCGGCCATCATGCTGCAGGGCTCCAACTTCGAGCGGCGGCTCACGTGGGACGCGGCGCGTATCTCGCTGCCCCGCTTGTGGGCGGGCCCGAACTTCAGCACGGGCGCCTTCCACGCGCGTGACGCGGCGTACGGCTTCCAGGCGAAGTACACCCCGAACGAGCTCTTCGACGTCGGCGGCATCTTCCAGTACGCCAACGACCAGGAAGTGAACGTGGAGGACACGAACGTCGACGACGGCCGTGACCTGACCCCGCGCTACCGCAACGGCGTGGGCGGTCTGAAGGCGGGCCTGCACATGGGCTCGTGGCTGGACGTGCGCGGCGCGGCGTACACGTCGTACTCCAACGCGGACCCCATCCTGTCGCCGGCGAACTTCGGCGGCATCGGTGGCTACAGCGCGGTGCTGGCTGGCCGTCACACCGACCAGACGTACATGCTGAACGCGTCCCTCAACGACCCGCTGGACGTGGGCCTGTCGCTGAACTTCCAGCTGTTCAGCATCGGCGCGGACTACGTGGCCGTGATGGCGAGCCGCCGCGAGGCGGACGTGCTCCTCACGGAAGGCCATGACGGCAGCTTCGCGTTCCCCGGCCCGTCCAACGCGTCCTACGGCATCTACAAGGGCAACCCCACCCGCATCGGTTACGGCGGTTGGACGAGCGAGGCCCAGCAGGTCGCGACCATCAACGTGGACAACGACTTCACGGACTTCGACGAGCCCATGGCGGAGACGGCCATTGGTTGGAAGGGCGTGACGGCGAACCCGGTCTACGCGAACGGCGCGCTGGAAGTGGGCGGCGAGTACTCGTTCATCACGTACAACACCAACTGGCAGGCGTACGGCGACGCGTCCAAGTCGCTGAACGAGAGCCAGTACCCGGGCACGGAGCTGGACTCCGGCGTGGGCCACAACTACCGCACGGCCTACCAGCCCTTCCAGGACAAGAAGACGCACCTGATCGCGCTGCGCGCCAAGTACGTGGTGGACGTGCTGAAGGGCATCGATGTCTTCGGCAAGTTCAAGTACATCCACGAGACGGACAAGCGCATGAATGATCCGCGCTTCCTGCCCTACGCGTCGGGCGCGTGCGCGGGCGGCGGCGTGGCGTGCGACAACACGCTGGTCAACGAGTACAGCGCTGGCAACAGCACCTCCGGCATCTACAGCAACCCGAACGTCGTCACGAACAGCCAGGGCGACACGGGCTACCAGTTCAAGCCGTTCGATAACCTCGCGGACGACGACCGCCTGCTGGACTACACGACGTTCACGGCTGGCGCGGGCTACCAGTTCACGGACGACCTGTACGTGTCCGCCAGCTACTCCAAGTTCTTCGCGGACCTGCTGGACGGCAACACGGCGTTCCAGGCGTACAACAACCACGAGATGGCGTCCGGCAAGCACAACAAGAACCAGGTGCTGGTGAAGGCGCGCTACATCCTGTCCGGCGTGGAGTTCGGTCTGGAGGGCCAGTACGCGTTCGGCACCTTCCGTCCTGACTTCGGCGACGGCTACGTGGTGCAGTTCGCGGACGACACCATCGCGGCGGACCACGGCGTGGCGGTGGGTTCGCGCGGCTTCACCAACCGCAACGGCGGTTGGAACACCCTGGAAGAGCGCAACTTCGAGCAGATGCGCGTCAAGGCGTTCATGAAGGCGCAGTTCTAGTCACCGCGCGCTCCGCTTCGAGCGGGGCACGGGGTTGACGCGAGTGGGAGCCCGGGGCGCCTGTGAAGGCACTCCGGGCTCCTTGCGTTTGGGGCACCGCGCGATACACCTGACGGGCCGTCCCTTCGTGCATGAGGTGCCCTTCCATGTTCGTGCGTTCCCGCGTGTCCGCGCTCCTGCTCGCCTCCACCCTGGCCGCGTGTTCTGGCGGCAAGACGCGCGAGGACGCGCTGCTGTTCCGGCTGACGGATCCAGTGGGGGATGACCACGGCGACGGCGAGTTGCTGTATCCGCGCCGCACGGACCTGGGGCGTGGGGATTTGGACGTGGTGTCGGTGGCGGCGTTCGCGGACGACGAGGCGACGCGGTTCGAGGTGACGTTCGCGCACCCCATCGCGAAGCCCTCGCGCGCGCAGTCGGTGGACCTGGAGGGCGCGACGGTCGCGGAGCGGGCCCGGCACGGCTTCTACACGTTCAACGTGGACCTGTACGTGGACCAGGACCGGGTGCCCGGCTCCGGGCGCATGGACACGCTGCCGGGGCGCGGGCTCACGCTGGCGGCGGACTCCGGGTGGGAGAAGGCGGTGGTGCTGACGCCGCGTCCCTATGAGGCGCGTGAGGCCCTGCGCAAGACCTGGCGGCAGGCGGCGCTGGATGCGTACGAGAAGAAGTCCGGAGGGATTGGCGGCAAGGTGGAGTCGGACCTGAACGCGGCCACGGAGCAGGAGCTGGAGGCGCGGGTGTTCTTTCCCACCCTCATCCAGGTGAGCGGGCGCACGGTGGTGTTCCGGGTGCCGGACCGCTTCCTGGGCGGACACGCGAGCGCGGACTGGGGCTACGGCGTGGCGGTGACGGGCGCGACCATCGAGCGGCGCGTGGCGCTGGGCGGGATGTTCGGTGGGGACACGAACGCGAACCCGCGGCTGATGGCGATGGGCATCGTGCCCGGGGAGCCGCCGTCGGGTGACCGCTTCGGTGGTGGGCGGAAGGGAGACCCCTCGCAGTCGCCGGTGGTGGACCTGCTGGTGGCGCAGGGGACGACGCAGGAGGAGGTGCTGGGGGCTTCGAGGCCGGCGTGGAGCGCGGTGGTGCCGTCGGGGAAGGCCGTGGCTGCTCCGGCGACCGCGGGCACGGTGGAGGACGCCGGTGTGACGGTGGACGCACCGGATGCGGGGGCCGTGGCCGAGGACGCCGGTGTCGTGGGTCCTTCGTCGCCCGCCCCGTGACGGTCGGTTCCCGCGCTGTGCGCGGGAGGTCCTGGTTGCGGTGAGTCCGCGCGGCCGAGGATGGATGCCTTGGAGGCATCCATGTCTTCGTGCCGGAGCTGGGCGGTCGTGGTGCTGCTGTTGTTGCTGGGCACGGGGTGTTCAGCGACGCGTGGCGTCCGGCTGAAGACGGGGCAGGGTGCTCCGGTCATCCATGTGCCTCGGGCGGAGGTCGAGCCCGTGGAGTTGGACGGGGATGTGTTCACGGAGGCGGTGCGGACGCTGGCGGAGGATGCGCCGGTGTCCCCGCTTCCTCGTGAGGACGCGTATCGGCTGTTCGCGGGCTCGTTCTCCTCGAAGGCCTATGCGCATGTGCGCGGGCGACTGGGACTGGTCTCCGTGGAGGAGACTCCTCGTGCCCGGCTGCTGGTGGAGGATGACGGCCGGGAGCTGGCGAGCGCTTATGGGCGGTGGTGCCAGCGCAAGCAGACACCGGGGGACTGTCTTCAGTTGCTGGAGGCGGGTTCCACGCTGGATGAGGACGGACGGCGTTCGCTGGCGTTCGCCATCGCGCTGGATTCGGTGTGGGAGGAGACGTCGGAAGCACTCGTGGGGATGACGGACCCGCGCGCGGTGCTCACCACCATTGTCGCGACGAGCACCGTGTACCTGGCGCTGTGGTTGCTGCCCGAGCCCGTGTCGAAGGGCATCGCGGCGACGATGACGGTGGTGCTCATCGCCTACCTGGGCATCGACACGGTGTGGAATCTCATCCAGGGATGGATCGAGTTGTCGGAACACGCTCGGGTTGCTCGGACGTTCGATGAGCTTCGCGATGCGGGGGAGGAGTACGGCGAGGTGATGGGGAAGAACGCGGCGCGGGCGTTCGTGATGCTGGCGCTGGCGGCGGTGGGCAGCACGGCGGAGACGTTCGCGGCGAAGGTCGCCACGCTTCCGGGTTCAGGGCAGGCCTCGCTGGTGGCCGCGGAGATGGGGGGCTTCCGGCTGGGTGCGGCGGCGCAGGTGGAGTCCGCGGCTGTGTCCTCCGAGGGCGTCGTCACCCTGGTGCTGGCTCCGAACGCTGTGGCCATGTCCGCTCGGGATGAGAAGAGTCCCGTCGCGAGTGGCGCGGATGCGGAAGGGCATGAGCACCACATTGCTTCCAATAAGTGGTGGAGTGCCACGAACCGTGGTGGCCCGTGGTCACCGCAGTTCCAGAAGATCTTCGACAAGGCCGGGATGTCGCTTGATGATCCCGCGAACAGGGTCCGTGTGCCGGGACACCGAGGACCTCATCCGAGGCAATACCACGAGCATGTCTTGGAGACGCTGGCCCGGTCGACTCGTACATGCAGCTCTCTGGCGAGCTGTCGGGCGCAGTTGATAAAGGCGTTGAGGGAACTCGCTGGAGAGATCGTCCAGAAAGGGTCGAGGCTGAATCGGATGGTCACGGGCCTGGAGTGACGAGCGGACACGATGGCAACGAACTATTTCACGCTCTCCGAGGATGTCGCTGAAGGGTTCTGGTGCCTGGGGCATCCGCTCGACCTGCAAGGGCGCGAACTTGATGACCCCTGGCAGTTCACGGGTGGAGAACCCGCGCATTTCAAGGACCCGATTCGGCTTCCATTGGACCTGGAGGGAGAATCTCGTGACTACTCACATGCGGCGTTCGGTACCCCGGTCGTCAATGCGAAGCTGGCAGCTCTCTTTCAGGAATTGGCTCCGACTGAAGTGGAGTTGATCCCCGTCGAAGTCGACTCTCGTGCAGGGCCGTACTTCATCCTCAATGCCCTTCGCACCATCCCGTGCGTAGATACCGAGGCTTCGGAAGAGGTTCACTCTTGGACCGAAGAGGATGAGATTCCGGAGAAGGTGGGCACACTCCGTTCCATCTACGGCATGCGCATCGACCCGTCGAAGGTGGGCGATGCGAAAGTATTCCGCCCCTCGGAGTGGGAGGTCTCCCTAATCGTCTCCGAGGAGATCAAGGACGCGATGGAGCGCGCGGGCATTACGGGCGCGAAGTTCGAAGCGGTCACCGGGCCGCCGACCTTCGACCCCGTTCGCCGCGCGGAGACGAAGCGGCGAGGCGAATTGTGGGACCAGGCTCGCCATGCCCGTAGAGCCGTGTGGCGTGGGCTCGGCACCATGTCGGACGACTTCTACATCCCTCCCGTCGTGGGTGGCCCGTGGCCGGGTGAACGACAGTGGTGGACGGCCATGCGCCGCGCTGACGGCGGCATGCTCATCGTGACCGACGGCCTGTCCGACCCGTTCAACGACATCCTGGATCGCCCCACCGCAGGCTTCGGACTGGAGCTCGCCATCGAGACCCCGGAGCCGCTCGGGGAGGTGTGGAAGAGCTGGCCGGTGCACCTGCTCGAACGTGTCGCCTATGAGGTCGCTGAGTTCGAGAAGCTCCGTGTCTCCCTGGCCAACGGCACGCTGTCCATGGAAGTGGACGGCGTGGGCATGCCCGAAACCCTTGTCACTCCCGAGGGCCGTGTGGCCGTGCTCATCGGCATGGAGACGGATTCGCTGCCCTCTCGCTTCTCGCTTCCAGGTGGCGAGGTCCGGCTCCTCACCGTGAAGGTGCTGATGCCCGTGGAGCTGAAGTGGCTGCTCCATCAGGGCAAGGGCGCGGCGGCGGAGCTCATCCGCCGCTTCAAGGCCGCGGGAGAGACGCACCTCTCCCGCTCGTGGCGTCAGCCTGTCGTCAGCTAGCGCAGCCGCCAGATGCCCGTGGAACGCGCCGGGATGCTGGCCTTCCATGCTCCCGTGCCACCCGAGAGCTGCGTCACTCCGGGGTCCACGAACAGCGGCTCCGCCGTGGTGGCCTCCACGTCGAACGGTCCCACCGACTCCTGCGAGGTGGAGAAGTTGTGGACCACCAGCACCTGCTCGTCGTCCAGCGTCCTCACGAACGCGAGCGTGCGCGACATTCCCGTCGTCGCCGTGAACAGCCGCAGGCCTCCGTTTCGCAGCGCCTCCGAACCCTGACGCGCGTGGATGAGCGAGCGATAGCGCGACAACAGCGACCCCGGGTTGCTTCGCTGCGCCTCCACGTTCGCCGTCTCCCTTCCGCTGGAGAACGCGTACCAGGGCGAGCCCGTCGTGAAGCCCGCGCCCGCCGCGCCGCTCCATGGCATCGGCGTGCGCTTGGACTCGTCGTTGTTGGCGTTACCGTTCCCCAGGCCCACCTCTTCGCCGTAGTAGAGGAACGGCGCTCCCGGCAGCGTCAGCAGCACCGCCGCCGCCAGCCCCAGCTTCGCCCCGTCGTTGGCGAACTGCGTCGCCAGTCGCACCTGGTCGTGGTTGGTGAGGAAGGGCGCGTCCGCCACGCCGGCCGGATAGTTGTTCTTCATCTCCAACAGCTTCGCCGCCACGCCTCCGCCGTTGCCCGCGTTGATGCCTTCAAGCACCCGCGCGGACATGGGGAAGTTGAAGTTGAGCGGCAGTTCGTCCCCGCCCGGCACCGTCGCCGTGGAGCCGTAGTACTTCCCCACCGACGGCGTCTCGCTCCAGGCCTCTCCCACCAGCACCGCGTCTGGCTTCACCGAACGCACGTGCGCGGAGAACTCCTTCCAGAACGCGTGCGTCTCCGGCGTGTCCGCCTGCCCCGCGCCGCCGCCCGTCTCGATGAGGTAGCGCGCGGCATCCAGCCGGAAGCCGTCCACGCCTCGCTGGAGCCACAGCGTCGCCAGTCGCTTGAACTCCTCGCGCACCGCGGGCGTCTGCATGTTCAGGTCCGGCATGCCGCCCCAGAAGACGCCGTAGTACCAGCCGCTGTTCTGCTGATGCCACGTGTTGGTCTGCGAGTAGATGTCCCACGGCTGCGCCCACGCCGGGTTGTTCCCGCGCCACTGATACCAATCGCGCTTCGCCGACTGCGCCGAGGACGCCGAGTCCACGAACCACGGATGCGATGAGCTGGTGTGGTTGATGACGAAGTCGAGGATGACGCGCATGCCCCGGCGGTGCGCCTCGTCACACAGCCGTTGCAGGTCCTCCAGCGAGCCGTATGCCGTCTGGATGCGCTCGTAATCCGTCACGTCGTAGCCGTGGTAGCTGGGTGACGCGAACACCGGCATCAACCACAGCGCGTCCACTCCCAGGTCGTCTGTTGTCGCCGGGTTGCCGTCGTTCAGGTAGTCCAGACGCGAGATGAGCCCCGGCAGGTCTCCGACTCCGTCTCCGTTGGAGTCCTGGAAGCTGCGGACGAACACTTCGTAGAACACCGCGCCCCGGTACCACGCGTCTCCCGCGGGCGCGGCGAGCGTGATGCTTCCAGGCGCGGACGGCGTCGGCCCGGGCGTAGGCGAGGAACCGGCGCAGGCCGACAGCAGGGCCGCGCTGCAGAGGGAAAGTCCGCGGAGGGGTCGCATGGCTTCTTCCTCTAACAGCGAACGTTCCACGCGGGCCAGCGCACCGCCCGGATGAAGCGCGCTCACCCGGACGGTAGGCTTGTGGCCAACATGTCTCACCCTGCTCGCCGCCTTCATTCCCTGCATATCCGGCAGGGGCACCCGGACTTCCTCGACCTTCCGTGGGAGCTGCCGCTGGAGGCGTGGACGGAGCGTTCACCGCGCGTGGTGGAGGTGCCGCGCGGTCTGTCCCGGCACGTGGTGGTGTTCGTCAGCTACGGCGCCACCATCTACGCCTTCAAGGAGACGCCCGCGCGCGTGGCGCAGCGCGAGTACGACCTCTTGCGCGGCCTGGAGGAACGCCGACTGCCGTCGGTGTGTCCCGTGGGGCTGGCGGTCCAGACGGAGGAGGGGCTGGAGGTCTCGCCCGGGGACAGGCCTGGATTGCTGATCACCCAGTACCTCGCGTCGTCGCTGCCGTACCGCGCGCTGTTCATGCAGCAGGGATTGGAACGCTACCGGTCGCGGCTCCTGGACGCGATGGCGGGCCTGCTGGTGCGGCTGCACCTGGGCGGCTTCTTCTGGGGCGACTGCTCGCTGTCCAACGTGCTCTTCCGCCGCGACGCGGGCGAGTTGCAGGCATACGCGGTGGACGCGGAGACGTCCGAGTTGCACGAGCAGCTCTCCGCAGGTCAGCGGGAGATGGACCTGCAAATCATGGAGGAGAACATCGCTGGCGGCCTGGCGGACCTGGCTGCTCGCGTGGAGTTGGCGGAGGAGCTGCCCCAGGAACTGGAGGCGTGGCAGGAGACGGCCGCGAGCATCCGTCAGCGCTACGAGCGGCTGTGGGCTGAAATCAACCGCGAGCTCATCCTCCAGCCGCATGAGAGCTACCGCATCCACGAGCGGATCCGCACACTCAACGACCTGGGCTTCTCCGTGGGCGAGGTGGAGCTGCTGGCGAGCGGGCAGGGCAGCCAGCTGCGCATGCGCACCATTGTCACGGACCGCGAGTACCACCGGCACCAGCTGCACTCGCTCACCGGCATCGTCGCGGAGGAGCGCCAGGCGAGCCTGCTGCTCAATGAGATGCAGGAGATGAAGGCCACGCTCACGCGCAAGATGGATCGCAGCGTGCCCCTGAGCGTGGCCGCGTTCCGCTGGCTGGACGAGCGCTACCACCCCACGCTGTCACGCCTCCAGAAAGACCTGGGCCGCGCGGCCGACACCGCGGAGCTCTACTGCCAGGTGCTGGAGCACAAGTGGTTCTTGTCCGAACGCGCGAAGCGCGACGTGGGCCTGGACGCGGCCGTGCAGGACTATGTGACGCTCACCCTCAAGCAGCCCGGCATCGCGCCATTGATCGAGGACACCTCGCGGGTCGCGAGCTCCAGCGCGGAGCCAGAAGAGGACTCGGACGCCCCGTCCTCCTCGCGCTCGGCCGAGTAGCATCAGCGGCAGACGCGGATGGGCGGCTCGATGAGGAACGGCTCGGTGGCCTTCGGGTCGTCCGGGTCGAACGCGGGCGACATGGGCCCCGCTCCGGTGGGCTTCCACTTGCGCGGCACGCGCTCCAGGCCCACGGGGTAGATGGTCAGCGCCCCGTCCTTGCCAATGCGCATGCGCAGGAAGTTCTTGAAGTCCGGCAGCGCGAGCGACCCGAAGGCCTCGTTGGAGTGCGCGCCGAAGAAGTTCACGCTCAGCCAGAGGTACAGGCCCGTGATGAACGGGCCCACGAGGAAGCCGCCCACGAAGGTGAACGCGCAGGAGAAGAAGAACTTGCCCGCCAGGTGCAGCCAGCCATCCGCGCAGTGCGCGCCATCCGGTGACAACACCGGACACACGCCCAGCTGGCTCACCGTGAAGTACGTGGCTCCCCACGCGATGAAGAACGCCGCCACGATGTGCGCCACGCCGTGCAGGACTCCCAGCAGCGCGCGCCATTTCCCCAGCGCCGCGTCCGCCAGCCCCGCGAGTCCTCCCATCGTCACCATCCCGAGGATGAGCGTCCACGGCCGGTTGACCATGCTGTTGGCCACCGCCGTCACCACCTCCGGCAGGCGGGAGAGGCCCAGCGAGCCCACCTCCGCGTAGGCCGCCAGCGCGAGCAGCAGGTACCACAGGCCGGTGATGAGCCCGAACAGCGGGCTGTAGCGGATGAGGAACAGGTTCTTGCGCGCGAGCTTCCGGGACGTGTCCTCGGTCGGGAAGCTCTTGCGCAGCGTGGAGCCGTCTCGCAGCACGGGCGCTGCCGGCGCGTGCGTGGGGTGCATGAAGGCACCGCCTCCGCCCGCGGTGATGCGGTGCTGGCCGGTTTCGTCCTCGTGCCGGCGGTAGTGGTGCAGGTCGCCCGCGAGGAATACAGCGATGCGCCGCCCGAGCACCTTCTCCTCCAGGTACTCCAGGTTGTTCTCCAGGTAGCTGCCCTTGTGGCGCCTGGCCGCAGCCGCCAGCACCCACGCGGGCTCCGCGTTGCAGAGGATGACGCGGTCGTCGGGGCCCATCTGCTCCGCGACGTGGCGGAAGTACTCCACCTGGGGCACGTCGATGTCGCTGTTGAGCTGCACGTCCGTGCCGATGAGCCACCAGTTCTTCGGCAGCTTCAGCGCGAAGTAGCTGCGGCTCTGCCGCGTGCGGCGCCCGGCCAGCCAGCGCTGCGCGCAGAACAGCCGCATGAAGGCGGACAGGCCGTCGTACCAGTCGTGGTTGCCCGGGATGACAAACAGGTCCGGGTGGGGCGCCTGCGAGCGGCGCATGGCGGCCTCGTAGGGCTGCACCGTGCGCTCCTCGTACGTCTCGCGGCTGGCGCCGGGGTAGACCTCGTCCCCGCCGAACACCAGCACGCGGCCTCGCGGCGTGATGTGCGCTGTCTTGCCGTCCTCTTCTGGGAGCCGTAGCTCTGGCAGCGCCAGCAGGCGCGCCACCGCGTAGGTGGAGTCCCAGCCGTCGCCGATGTCGGAGACGTAGTCGAGCCAGAAGTCGCCGTCCGCGCCGGACTCCTCCGAATAGTCGAAGTAGGGCTGCTGCGGCCGCACCACCGCTTCGATGAGCCGGTGGTCCGCTCGCGCCCCGAACACCGTGGCCACCACCGCGTCCAGGCCCGTGCGCAGCACCTGCGTGGGATGCAGCCAGCGCACCATGTCCGCGTGCTTCTGGGGCCTGGTGGCGGTGGCGGTGCCCCGCTCGCGCACCAGGTGCGGCGAGGGCGTGGGGCCTGGCTCTTCCCAGGGCGCGGGCGGGTCGTAGCGGCTGTCCTCCTCGGGCCGCGTGGGCTCACCGGCCATCGCGAGGACCCGGGACGGCGGAGGAAGGGGACGGGGCGGCGGGCGGCGCCAGCGTGGACCGGAGAGCCATGGACCCCTGGCTTAGCATGCCTGTACGGGACTCCTGGAGGGCAGGCAGGCGTGGTTTCCGTTCCCTGGCGGGATGGTCCCTGCGACCCTGGGGGCCATGTCGAACGCCTCCCTGAAGGACTTCCCCGTTGTCGTGCCCTTCCCCGTGCACTGGAGCGAGATGGACGCGTACGGGCACGTCAACAACGCCCGCACGTTCACCTGGTTCGAGTCCGCGCGCATCGCGTACATGGCGCGCATCGGGTTGGTGGGGCCGTCCGCTTCGGGTGCGGACACGACGATGGCGGACGGGGTGGGGCCCATCCTGGCGAACACGCACGCGGACTACCTCAAGCCGGTGGTGTTCCCGGTGAACCTGGTGGCGGGCGCGCGCGTCACGCGCGTGGGCAATTCCTCCATCACCTTCGAGCACGTGGTGGCGGGCGCGGACGACGGGGTGCTCTACACGCGCGGCGGTTCCATCGTCGTGACGCTGCGCTACGCCACGCATGAGAAGGTGCCGGTGCCACCGGCGGTGCGTGCGGCCATCGAGAGGCTGGAGGGACGCACCCAGACCGGGCATGCGGATGGGGGGCCGTAGGGCCTGTCCCGGGGTCCAACAGCGCCAGGACCCGCGCGACACGTAAACTGGAAAGGAGCCATCCATGTCCCCATTCCTCTCCGCGAACCCCCATCTCCGCACCGCCACCCCCCCCACCTCGGACGTGGAGGTCGTGAGCCGCATCGACGCGGTGAAGACGGTGCTGCGCGTGCTGACGCGCACCACGGGGCTGCGCCTGGCGGTGGTGGCGCGCGTGACGCCGGAGTCGTGGACGTGCTGCGCGGTGCTGGACGAGATGGGCTTCGGGCTGAAGGTGGGGGACACCCTGGCCGTCAGCACCACGTTCTGCAACACGGTGCGGACCCTGGACGGGCCGCTGCGGGTGAACCACGCGAGCAGGGATCCGCGTTTCATGAACCACCCCGCGCCGAAGATGTACAACGTGGAGAGCTACATCGCGGTGCCGCTGTACCGGCGCGGCGGGGAGTTCTTCGGCGTGATGTGCGCGCTGGACTCGAACCCGGCGGACCTCACCGACGACGCGCTGGAGACCTTCCGTCACCTGGGCGACCTGGTGGGCTACCAGTTGGAGCAGGAGGAGGCGCTCACCGAGCGCGACTCGCAGTTGATGGGCGCCCACGAGGCGACGGTCCTGCGCGAGCAGTTGATGGGCATCGTCAGCCACGACCTGCGCAACCCGCTCAACGCCATCTCCCTGTCGGCGGCGACGCTGATGCGCAGGACGGACCTGGATGACCGGGCGCGCCGGGGGCTGCGGCGCATCCTCGACTCGTCGGACCGGGCGAACCGGCTCATCCGCGACCTGCTGGACTTCACCCACGTGCGCACGGGCATGGCCCTGCCGGTGAAGCCCCAGCCCATGAACCTGCATGAGCTGGCCGAGCAGGTGGTGGACGAGGTGCGGCTCACCGCGCCGGGGCGCTCGCTGGACCTGGTGTGCGAGGGCTGCGGACGGGGGAACTGGGACCCGGACCGCATCGCGCAGGTGATGACGAACCTGCTCACCAACGCCGTGCAGTACAGCGGGGCGGATGCCTTGATTCGCGTGGAGGCGCGCGGGGACGAGCGGGAGGTGGTGCTGGCGGTGACGAACCCGGGGACGCCCATTCCGCCGGCGCTGCTGCCCGTGCTCTTCGAGCCGATGACCCGGGGCACCACCGAGGGCAGCGAGCACCGCAGCGTGGGGCTGGGGCTCTTCATCGTGAATCAGATCGTCCGCGCGCACGGCGGCGCGGTGGACGTGGTGTCCACCGAAGAAGCGGGCACCACCTTCCGGGTGCACCTGCCGCGCGGCTGTTGATCAGCCCGTGCCCAGCGGGTGCATCCGCACCGCGCAGAGCAGCTCCGCCACGCGCTCGGGTGTAGGGGGCACCGGGCCCACCTTCGCGAGCTTTCCGGCCGCGAAGGCCGTGCTTCTCCGGGCGCAGGTCTCCAGGTCGTGGCCGTCCAGCCTCGCCGCCAGGACTCCCGCGAGCAGCGCGTCGCCCGCGCCCACCGTGCTCGCCACCTCCACGGGGGGCGGCAGGGCCCGCCACGCGCCGTCGTCTGACACGAACAGGGCGCCGTCCGCTCCCAGCGACACCACCACCAGCCCGATGCCTGTCGCGTGCAGCTCGCGTGCGGCTCGAGCGATTTCGCCCGCGTTCCTCAGGGGGCGTTCGACCAGTTCTTCCAACTCGCGCGCGTTCGGCTTCACGAAGTCCGGCTTCGCGGCCACCGCGTGGCGCAGCGGTGCTCCGCTCGTGTCCACCGCCACCACCGCGCCCTTTGCTCGCAGGCGCTCCGTCAGCGTGGCGTAGATGGACGCGGGCACTCCCGCGGGCACGCTGCCGGACAGCACGAAGCAGCCGTTGTCCTCCGCGAGCGCATCCAGCGTCTCCATCAGCGCGGCCAATGCCTCCTCCGGCACGCGCAGGCCCGGCAGGTTGAGGTCCGTCACCGCGCCGCTCGTGCGGTCCACGACCTTGATGTTCACGCGGCTGGAGCCCGGCAGCCGGAGGCAGCGGTCCTGGATGCCTCGCTCGCGGAACAGCGTCTCGAACAACGTCACCGTGTCCTCGCCCAGGAAGCCCGTGGCCGTCACCGGACGCGTGCCTTGCGCGAGGAACGCCGCCACGTTGATGCCCTTGCCTCCCGGCGTGCGCGTCTCCGCCACCACGCGGTTCACCGCGCCCGCCGTGAACCCCGGACACTCCAGCGTCTGGTCGATGGCCGCGTTCAACGTGACCGTCACCACGCCCGGCTTCGTCGGCCTCACGCCTTCGCTCCCTTCCGGGCCAGCAGGCCGCGCACCAGCCCCCGCACCTCGGCGGCGTTGCCGCACTCCAGCGCGGCCCGGGCCACGTCTTCCGCGTCCGCCATGGAGATGCCCCTCAGCAGCGCCTTCACCGCCGGAATGCTGGGGATGGCCACGCTCAACTCCGTGACGCCCAGGCCGGACAGCACCACCGCGCCGGACGGGTCTCCCGCGATGCCGCCGCACGCGCCCACCCAGATGCCCGCCTTCCTCGCCGCCTTCACCGTGAGGTCCACCATGCGCAACACCGCTGGGTGCAGGCCGTCCGCCTGGGACGCGAGCACCGGGTGCTGCCGGTCCATGGCCAGCAGGTATTGCGTCAGGTCGTTGGTCCCGATGGAGAAGAACGACACGTCCCGCGCCAACTGCTCCGCCATCATCACCGCCGAAGGGACTTCAATCATGATGCCCGTCTCCACCGGATCCGCGCCCACTTCCTGGCGCATGGACTCGGTGATGGCGCGCGCCTTCGCCAGCTCCTCGGGCATCGCCACCATCGGATACATGATGCGGACCGGGCCCTCCATCGACGCGCGCAGGATGGCGCGCAGCTGTGTGCGGAACAGGTCCTCCCGTTCGAAGCACAGCCGGATGCCGCGCACGCCCAGGAACGGGTTCGCCTCCGCCGGCAGCGACAGGTATGGCACGTGCTTGTCCCCGCCGATGTCCAGCGTGCGCAGGATGAGCGGCAGGCCGTTCAGCGCGCGCACCATCGTGAGATACGCGTGGAGCTGCTCCTCCTCTCCGGGCGGTTCGTCACGGTCGAGGAAGAGGAACTCCGTGCGCATCAGGCCCACGCCCTCGCCGCCCGCGTTCACGGCCTTGCCCGCGTCCGCGGCCTCGCTGATGTTCGCGGCCACCTCCACGCGCCTTCCGTCGAGCGTGATGGCGGGCCGGTAGCGCTCCAGCTTCTCCGCTTCGCGCCGTGTGCGGATCCGCTCGCGCTGGTGCGCGGCCCTGGCCCGGTCCCGCGCCGAAGGGCCCACGACGAGCACGCCCGCGTCGCCGTCCAGGATGCAGTGTTGCCCGTTGCGCAGGTCCAGCACCGACGGCCCCACCGCCACCACCGCCGGCAGGTCCAACGAGCGCGCGATGATGGCCGTGTGCGACGTGGTGCCGCCGCCCGCCGTGCACAGGCCCAGCACCATGGCGGGGTCCAGCTTCGCGGTGTCAGACGGCGCCAGGTCCTCCGCCAGCAGCACCACCGGATGCTCCGGGAAGGTGGGCTCGCCCTCCAGCACCCGGGCCAGGGGCCGCAGCACGCGCCGGCCCACGTCCCGCAGGTCGGCGGCCCGCGCGGCCAGCACCGGTTCCTCCAGAGCGGCCAGCGCCTCCGCGCGGTTCTCGAAGACGCGGCGCCAGGACTCGCCCGCGCTCAGGCCGGTGTCGATGAGGCCGTGCGACTCGCTCAGCATCTCCGGGTCGTCGAGCAGCTCCAGGTGCGCCTTGAAGATGGCGGCCCGCTGCGCTCCGGCCTTCTGGAGGAAGCCTTCGTGCAGCTGGCGCAGCTCCGCCGCCGCTCCGGCCAGGGCCGCCTCCAGCAACTGGTGTTCCCGCGCGGCGTCGGCGGCCCGCTCCTCCACCTCCAGCCGTTCGCGTTGGAAGGCCCACACGGGCCCGGACGTGATGCCCGGCGACGCGGACAGGCCCGCGACCAGCGTCCCCTCGTAGTCGAGCACGGCGGAGGGCACGGGCTCCGGTGCCAGCGCGCGAGCGGCGAGCGGGCCCTCGCCCAGGCCGACGTCGAAGGCCTCCTGCAAGGCGAGGAGCACCGCCGCCGCGTCGTCCCCCGCCGAGGTGAGCGTCAGCGTCGAGCCGCCCCGGGCGCCCAGGCGCAGCAACGACAGGAGGCTGCGGGCGTTCGCCTGCCGCCCCTCGTGGTGGACGGTGACGTCCGCATGGAAGCGGCGCACCACCTCCACCACCATGGTGGCGGGACGCGCGTGCAGGCCGTGCGGTGACGGGGACAGGACCTGGAGCGAGAGGCCCTCGAACACGGGAGCCTCTGGCTGCTCCAGCGGAGCGACGGGGCCTTGGAGCGCCTGGATGATGGCGGCCGCGTCCAGGGTGGAGGCCAGGGCCACGGCCCGGGCCTCGTCGTCCAGCACGCCGGTGAGGTTGGCGAGCACCTGGAGGTGTTCGTCGGACCTCGCCGCGATGCCCACCACGAGGTGCGCATGGGCGTCCTCGCTCCAGACGACGCCGGAGGGGAACTGCACCACGACGACGCCCGTCTGGAGCACGAGGTGGCGCGCCTCCGGCAGGCCGTGCGGAATGGCGATGCCGTGGCCGAGGAACGTGGCGGACACCTGCTCGCGCTTGAGCATGCTGTCGACGTAGCCGGGCGAGATGAAGCCGGACTCCACCATCACCTGTCCGACCAGGCGGATGGCCTCCGCCTTGTTCGTGGCGGACCATCCCAGGCGGACCTGTGACGGCGTCAACGACAGCATCGGTGCTCCTTGCCTTGGGTGCGCGCGAGCTTCACGCGGGGAATGACGGTGCATCCTGCCCGGTGTCCGCCCCTGCCCGCGCGGGCCTCCCGAGCCCCGTCTTCCGGGTAACAACCCCCAGAGGAGAAGACCTCCCGGCCCCATCCTGGCTCCGACATGACGGACAGGCGACGTCCGGCGTCCATGCGCGTGACGGCCCGCATGGGGGTGTTAAAGGAGGAAGCCGTCATGTCTGACAGCGTCCTGGACTTCTACGAAGGGCTGGCCGAGGAGTACCACCTGCTCTTCGCGGACTGGGAGCAGTCGGTGGACCGGCAGGGCGCGGTGCTGGACGCGCTCCTGCGCCGCTCGGGGGCACCGCCGCCGCGCCGGGTGCTGGACTGCGCGTGCGGCATTGGCACGCAGGCGCTGGGGCTGGCGGCGCGGGGTTATTCCGTGCACGCCACGGACCTGAGCCCCTCCGCGGTGGCGCGCGCGGAGCGGGAAGCCCGCGCCATGCACGTGAGCATCACCACCGGCGTGGCGGACATGCGGATGCTGGACTGGCAGGTGCCGGGCACCTTCCACGTGGTGATGTCGTGCGACAACGCGATGGCGCACCTGTTGGAGGACTCGGACCTGGACGACGCCGCGACCGCGATGGCGTCGCGTCTGGTGCCTGGGGGCCTTCTCGTGGCGAGTCTGCGCGACCACTCGGCGCTGCTGGAGAAGCGGCCGCGCTTCACGGCGGAGCGCGTGCTGGACACGCCGCTGGGCCGCCGCGTGCTGTTCCAGGTCTGGGATTGGGCGGTGGATGAAAGGCAGTACACGGTGCGCCAGTTCATCCTGCGCCAGGAGTCCGGCATCTGGCACACCACCGAGCACACTGGCGTCTACCGCCTGCTGCAGCCCGTGGAGCTGGAGCAGGCGCTCACCCGCGCGGGGCTGGTGGATCCGCGCTGGTACACACCGGAGGAGACGGGCTTCAACCAGCCGCTCATCACCGCGCGGAAGCCCTGATAATGACCGGGAGGAGCGGCGCCGCGTGACGGCGCACGGTGTCCGCGGCCTTCAACAAGACGCGGGCCTTGTGTGCCCCGGCTTGCAGCGTCTCCATCAGGTGCAGGGACGGCATCAGCGCGAGCAGGAGGTGCAGGGCCAACAGCCAGCCCAGCCCTTCCCGGACGAACGACGGGAGCGGCTTCGACTCCTGGGACGGAGCTGACGACCTGTCCATGGCACCCCTCGTGACGACAGTTGTAGTCATGGGCGATATGCCATGGCTACAGTTGTAGTCAAGAGGCCTTGTCGCGAGGCAGGGCCCAGATGTCTTCAGCGGGCCGGTAGGCGCGGGCGTCCTTTCCGGCGGTGCCGTGGGCCTTGGTGTCGAGCAGGCCCGCGTGCCAGAGGTTCTGTTTGAGTTTGAAGACGGTGGACGGGTTGATGTCCGGCCCCCGCAGCCCGGGCTTCAGCGTTCCGGAGGGGTCCGCGAGGAAGAGGGCTGTCGCCAGCGCCGGGTCGTCATGGCCCGCCGCCACGGCCAGCTCCGGCAGCGTGAGGCTTCCGCCGTGGTCCGTGAGGGTCCGGTGGATGAGGCGCACCGCGGGCTGCCGGATGAGGACGAAGCGCGCCACGGCGGCGAAGGCCGCGTGCACGTCCAGCAGGCGCTTGCGCTTGTCGTAGCGGGTGTCGGGGTCGAACTGGAGCGCGGCCAGGAGGTCCGCGACGGTGCGGCCTTCGAGCGTGGGCTTCCAGTCCAGGTCCAGCAGCCCGAGCGTGTTGGCGCCCGTGGCCGCGTGGCGCCGGGAGCTGTCGCTCTTCAGGTCTTGCCAGTGCGCGGCGAGCGACTTGATCAGCAATCCGGAGGGCGCCTCCCGGTCCGCGAGGAACGCGGCCGCGAGGTAGTTGAGGGGATGGTTGAGCTGGAGGCTGCGCGCGGCGGGGACGCCTTCGAGCAGCGAGGAGGCCTGGCTGACGGCGCGGGGCAGCGGGGTGGGGTCCGCGGGCGGAATGACCTCCACCCAGTGCTTCGCGTCCCGGGCGAGGATGCCGACCCCGATGCTCCGCGCTTGCGCCAGGGTGGGGGCGCGGAGGTTGGCGGCGGAGGCTGGCAGCGCGAGGTACGCGTGATGGACGCCCGCGCGGTAGCTGTGCGCCTGGCCCAGGCCCTGGACCCAATCCCTTTCAGAGGCCTTCACCTCGATGCCCGTGACGAGGACGCCCTCGGGCCGCGCCACGCTGCACAGGATGTCCGGCCGGGTGCCCTCCAGCGTGAGCCGCGTCATGGGCTCCAGGTCCCGGGCGAACGGGCTGCGGACATACGAGGGATGCGCATCCACCAGCAGGTGCAGGACGCGCGACCTGCGCAGCCCGTGCTTGAGCAGGTGGTGCTTCAACTCGCGGACGACCCTGGCTTCGGCGTGGGGCATGAGGCTCAGGCGCGCTTCGCGTCCGCGGGCGCGTTGGGGTGGCGCGCGAGCATCATGCGCAGCTGGGGCTGACGGCGGACCAACTCCTGCTTGAGCAGGTGCGCGATGAGCGCGGGCGGCGCGGCGCTCCAGCGCGCGATGTTCTGCACCAGCATGGGCGAGCGGTACGTGCGCCCGCACAACAGCGACGTCGTCTTTCCGTCCACCGGCATGCCCACGAGCGCGCCCAGGGCCCGGCCTTCTGTGTTGAGGATGAGCTCCACCTTCTCCTCGGACGGACCGGTGGAGAAGCGCTGGCGCAGGAGCTCGCGCGCGGTGCGGCGGGTCTGCTCCGGGACGTCCCGGTCCACCGTGAGCTTGTGGTGCTCCATCAGGCGGCGCATCGCCCACAGGCGGCGGAAGAGGGCGGCCGGCAGCTGTGGGTTGCGCACGAGGAAGCGGCGCACGCCTGTGTCCGCGGCGAAGGCAGCTCGGGCCACCAGTGCCTCCAGGCCCACGGGGTTGCGGTGGTGCCGTGCGATGAGCCGCGCGTGCGCGAGGCCCACTCGCGAGTTCTCCAGCACGGCCTTGATGACGGCGGGCACCGGGTCGAAGCACAGCGCGGACAGCTCCGGATCCTCCGCTCCATGCGCGAGCGCCACCCGCTGGTCCTCCGGCAGCGCGTGCAGCCGCGTCTCGAAGAGCTTGCGGTAGTCGCCCTGCACCGCTTCGGGCACGTCGTCCACGGGGCCAGCTTCGTCGTCAGCGCCGTCCACGGCTTCTGCCTCGGGAAGCGGTTCCGTATCGCTCGCGTCGAGTGACGGCGCAGGATGATCACTCGCGTACGCGTGAGCCGCGGACGCTGCATCCGTCAGGCCGTTGCCGACGCCGAATGCAGACTCCGCGTTTGCCGAGGCCGTCGGCTGCGTATGTTGCCGAGGGGCGTGCGCCGCGCCCGCGAAGGCCACATGCGCTGGAGCGCTCGCCACCGGACTCGCGGTCGTACCCGCCGGGGCGCCTGGCTGCCGCACCGTGTTCACGGGACTCGCGACCTCCGTGCCCGGAAGCAGCGCTCCCTGGGACACCAGCCTCGTGAGGATGTCCCGCAGCTTGTCTGGCGGGAACCCTGTCAGCGCGGGCAGGTCCTTCTCTCGCGTGTGGCCGTCCAGCCGCGACAGTACGAAGCCCTCCTCCGCGTTCAGCGGGAGCCGCCGCAGGTCCACCGTCGGGTTCAGCTTGGGCGTCCAGTCACTCATGTGCGTCCCCGAGTCTTTCACGACACGCTCGGTTCGCGCCTCCCTCCGTCCGGGCCGTCCTCACCGGATTGTTCCCGGTCCGTCCGAAAACGACGGGCCGCGTCGGGGACCGCCTGGCTGCTCTCCTGCCCTCGGTCCCGTCCGGGTTGCGTTGGTGCAGGCACGAAGGTGGCCCGCATGGGTTGACGAGAGGCGGGCAGCTGGACACAACTTCACTTCATGTCCGACCGCATCCAGACCTATGCCGAGTTCTGGCCGTTCTACCTGCGCGAGCATTCGCATGCGTCGACACGCTGGCTGCACCTCGCCGGCACCAGCCTGGGCGTGGGCCTGGGTATCACCGCAGCCGTCACCGGACGCGGCGCGCTGATTCCCGCCGCCCTGGTGTGCGCCTACGGCTTCGCGTGGGCCAGCCACTTCAAGATCGAGCACAACCGCCCCGCGACCTTCAAGTACCCGCTCTGGTCGTTCATCTCCGACTTCCGCATGGCCGGGCTGATGCTGATGGGCCAGCTGGGTCCGCACCTGGAGCGCGCGAACTCTGGCGTGACGGCCGCCGCCACCCTGGCGCCGGCCCCCGTCGAAAGCCGCTGACGCTCGCGGCTCCGCGGTCCGCTACCTCGGCGGTGGCGGACCGAAGCGGCCCGCGCGGTATCCCGCGAAGGACCTCAGGATGTCATCCTGGGTGTCCCCGATGAACGGCCCGTGGCTCACCAGCGGCTCGCGCTGCGGTTGACCGGCGTACAGCAGCACGCGCGCCCGCGTCGTCCCGGTGACGCGGACCGTGCTGTCTCCGCCCGACACCGGCCGGTCCAGCCAGCCCACCTGCCCGGGCTTCAGCGCCTGGCGGTCCGGCCCCACCGCGACCTCTCCCTCCAGCACGTAGAAGAAGCCGTTGTACGAAGCGGGCAGGTCCTGCGCGATGGACGCGCCCGGCTCCAACTGGAGCTCCGCCAGCGTGACGGGCACGTAGTTCTTCGTCGCCGACCGCACCGTTCCCGACGTGCCGCTGTACAGCCGCACCTCCACGCCCGGCTCGCGCCGCACCGGCAGCTCCGCGTAAGGCAGGTCCTGGTAGCCCGCGGGCACCCAGCGCTGCGCCTTGGGCAGGGTGAGCCAGAGCTGGAGGATGCGAGCCTGGCCCAGGTCTCCCTCCAGGCCCTCGCCGTGGATGACGCCACTGCCAGCCGTCATCCACTGCACGTCGCCTTCGCCCAGGCTGCCGCTGTCGTGGGTCATCCCGCCCTTCACCACGAGGGTCACCGTCTCGAAGCCCGCGTGCGGATGCGGCCCGCCAATGGGCTTGCCGTCGATGCGGTCATCCATCAGCAGGATGAACGGATCCGACCGCGCGTAGTCCTCCGGTGAGATGACCGGCACCACCGTGTGCGCGGGCCCGAACTGCCCCTGCGTGGGCTCGGGCAGGTCGATGATCCGCGCCAGCCTTCGCTCCAGGACATCCATTCGCTGCGTGCTCATGACGGTTCCCTCCTTTCGGTTCAGCTCAGCGCCGGGTAGCTCGTGAAGCCGTTTTCCTCGCCCTGGAAGAAGGTCGACGCGTCCGGCGTGTTGAGCGGGGCGGACCGGCGGAAGCGCTCCGGCAGGTCCGGGTTCGCGAGGAACGGCACGCCGTACGCCACGAGGTCCGCTTCGCCGCGCTTGATGACCGCTTCACCGGCCTGCGCGTCGTAGCCCCCGTTGGCGATGATGACGCCCGGGAAGGCCTTGCGGATCGCCGGAGTGATGCGCTGCTCGGGCGCCGGAGCGGCGGGGCCCGTGACGAGCTCCGTCACGTGCAGGTAGCCCAGGCCCAGCTTGCCCAGCTCGCGGGCCAGGTACGTGAAGGTCTCCGTGGGCGTGGAGTCGTGCATGCCCGTGTACGGGAAGTTCTGCGGGAAGAGCCGGTAGCCCACGCGGTCCGCGCCGAACACCTCCGCCACCGCCCGCGCCGCCTCCAACGGGAGACGCGCCCGGTTCTCGATGCTGCCGCCGTACGCGTCCGTGCGCTGGTTGGAGCCGTCCCGCAGGAACTGGTCCAACAGGTAGCCGTTGCTGCCATGCAGCTCCGCGCCGTCGAAGCCAGCCTCCTTCGCGTTGCGAGCGGCCTGGCGGAACTGCTCGACGACGCCGGGAATCTCATGCGTCTCCAGGGCCCGGGGAGTCACCGCGGGCTTCTTGCCCTGGAACGTGAAGACCTCCTGCTGGACGGCAATCGCGGACGGCGCCACCGGCAACTCGCCACCATGGAAGTCCGGGTGCGAGACGCGCCCCACGTGCCACAGCTGCGCGAAGATGAGCCCGCCCGCCGCGTGGACCGCGTCCGTCACCTTCTTCCAGCCCGCCACCTGCTCCGGCGAGTGGATGCCCGGCGTGCGGATGTACCCGACGCCCTGGGGGCTGACCTGGGTGCCCTCGGTGACGATGAGGCCCGCGGACGCCCGCTGCTCGTAATAGGTCACCGCCAGCGGGTTGGGGACGTTGCCGTCCACCAGCGCCCGGCTGCGGGTCATGGGGGCCATCACCAGCCGGTTCTTCAGTTCGAGCCGGCCCAGGCGGAGGGGGGAGAGGAGCTTGAGTGTATTTGCCATGGCCGTTGAATGCTCCAGGCGCTATGGACGTGCCATGGCATCCAGTCCAAATAAATTGACCGATCGTCCAGATTCGCTGGAGGCCCATGGGGCGGATGTCCTGGCGGACGTCCTGGACACCCTGCGCCTGTCCACCCGGATGCACGGCCGCTTCGAGCTGTTCGCCCCGTGGGGGCTCCAGTTCGGGACGTCCCCCGGCGCGCACATCATCCTCGTCGCGCGCGGTGGGGCCCGTTTGGAGGTGGAGGGCGTTCCGGGAGCCCTGGTGCTGTGCGCGGGAGACCTGGCGGTGCTGCCGCATGGCGGAGGGCACACGCTGCGCGACAAGGAGGACAGCCCCGTTCATGTCCTGGCGCACGGGGCCTGCGCGAGCGCCCGAGGAAAGGGTTCCATCCGGCTGGGCGGCGACGGCGAGCGGACCACGCTGGTCGCGGCGTCGTTCCAGCTGGGCGTTGCGCCGCGCACGCTCCTCTTCAAGGAACTGCCCCGCGTCATCCACCTGGCCGCGGACGACGCGGCGACGGCGCCGTCACTGGCGTCCACGGTGCAGTTGCTGCTGACGGAGAGCGCGTCGTCCCACCCGGGCGCCACCGTCATCATGAGCCGGCTCGCGGACATCCTGCTGGTGCAGGCCCTGCGGGCGCACATCATGAAGTCGGAGGAGTCGTGCCGGGAGAGCGGGCTGCGGGCGTTGGCGGATCCGCAGATTGGCAAGGCGCTCGCGCTCATCCACGAGCGCCCCGAGGAACCCTGGACGGTGGAGAGCCTCGCGTCCGCCGTGGCCCTGTCGCGGTCCGGGTTCGCCGCGCGCTTCAGCGAACTCGTGGGGGAACCGCCGCTGGAGTACCTGGTGGGATGGCGGATGATCAAGGCCGCCCAGCTCCTGCGCGAAAGCGAGCTGCCCCTGAGCGAGGTCGCTCCGGCCATCGGCTACCAGAGCGAGGCGTCCTTCAACCGGGCCTTCAAGCGTTGGGACGGGACCGCTCCCGGCGCGTATCGGCGCAGCCATCGCCGGGCGTGAGTAGGGAGTGAGAGGTCCGTTGGAGGCGCGATGCCTCAACCTGACCGACAGTCGAACAGGTCTTCCAAGGCCGCATCGGCCACGCTCTTCTCAGTGCATTCCCCTCGGAACTCGCAGGTGGAGCATCCCGGAGCGGCTGGAGGCGGTGGTTGCCCGCTGTTCGGCTTCACGAGGAGGTCCTCGGGTGCCGTGTCCTGCTCCGCGGTCGACACGAGGTCGTCGAATCGATGCTCCTCCACGCAGTGGCGTGTCTCCAACGACTCGTCCTGCCCAGGGGCTGACGTAGGAGCGCCGGGGTCACGTGCTTCCGTGCAGGGGTGTGTCTTTGGCGCAGAGTCCTGCGTGGCTGATGTCACGGGGGGAACGTGGGCCTCGGGTGAAGCCTGCTCCTGGGAAGCAGGGGCAAAGGCATTCAGTACGCGCTCATCGCGAGCCTTCAGCAGCGCTGGCAGCTCATGCTGAAGGGCCTGCACGTCGCGCTCGTGCACGATTGCCATCACGCGGAAGGCCCACTCGCGCAGCGCCTCTCCGCCCATGAGCGGCAGCAGTTGGGCGGCTCCTCCCAGGAAGGCCCGCTGCAAGGACTGAACGAGGAGCATGTGCCCCGGACGCGCCGCCACCCGTGCCGCATGCCGCAGCAACTCGAATTCCGCCCACGCGCAGACTTCCCCCGACTCCCAGCGCGCCGCGTCCTGGAGCTGGAAGCACGTGCTCCCCAGCCGGTCCAAGTCGAGGTCCGAGGCCCTCGCGCAGCAGTCGGCCAGAAGTTCCACCAGCACCTGCCGCTTGAGGCTGAAGTAGCCCTCCAGCAGCCACCGGGCATCCGGGTTGCTCGCGTCATGCAGCGCCAGCCCCAGGTTCTCCAGCGTCAGCGACTCATCCAACGCCACCGCGCGCGTCTTGCGTCCGGGGCGCTGCACCACCAAGCCTCTCGCCGCCAGCCGCCGCAGCGCCTCGCGGATGGTGCCCCGGCACACCTCATAGCGGCGCGCCAGCTTCGCTTCGGAGCCAAATTGTCCGCTCGGGTGCAGCCGCCCCAGCGCGATATCGCGCTCGATTTGCGCCTCCACATAGGCCACGAGTCCTCGCCGCTCCATCCCCATCCCCATCCCCCTCCTCGTCCCAGCATCGCCATCCAACCACAGGGGTCTGACATGGACGCGCGGGCCCACCCTTCTCATTGCCAGCCAGGGGGTCACCCTCCGGGCCCGGTCGGAGAAAAACCTGTCCGACTGTCGGACAGCTTTTCAGGCAACCGGGCCCGGGCGGGCGCCTCTGTCCGTGCCTTGCCTTGGCGTTTGCGCACGCACGACGTCGCGCCCCTGCCGAACGAACCAGCGCGGCCACAGGCCCCCATGCGGCGGAAGTCGGTCCGACTGTCGGACAGGTTTGGATGCAACCGTGCCCGGGCGGATGCCTCTGCCCGTTTCCTCGCCTTGCCGTCCGTGCACGCACCCCATCGCAGCGCTCCGTGAGGCGTGCGTCCTCGCCGGAGAACTTCGGGTCGCAGGACTTGGTCACGGACCGCTGGTGGCCTGCATGGGGCTCAGCCTTCTTCTTTGGGCGGCGGGCCGCGGAAGGCATCCAGCTTCTTCGCGGCCTCCAGCTTCACCACCTTGCCCTCCTGTGCGGAGCGGTAGAGCGCTTCGATAATGCGCACATCCGCGAGGCCCTCCTCGCCTGGCGTGTGAGGAATGACGTTCTCCTGCACGCAGCGCGAGAAGTGGTCCATCTCCCGAGCGAACTGGCTCGGCTGGCTGAAGCTTCGCTCCACCGTGTCATCTGCTTTGGGGAACGTCTTGGACTTCATTCCCACGCGCAGACGCAGCCCGCTGTAGGCGAAGCCCGGGTCCATGGACGCCCAGCCGTCCGTGCCCATCAGCCGCAGGTCCTTGGTCTCGTGCGTGCCGTAGTGGCTGGTGCAGTGCGCCTGGAAGCCGGAGGGGAAGCGCAGGTGGAAGGCGAAGGACTCCTCCACTTCCTTGAAGCGTGGATCCCCGGGCGTGCTTTGGCTGAAGCCCTGCACTTCCGTGGGCTCCTCGCCGCTGAAGTAGCGCGCGGCGGAGAGGCAATAGATGCCCACGTCCGGCAGCGCGCCGCCGCCCGCCAGTGCCTTCTTGTGACGCCACTGGTTGGGCTCGCCCTGGTTCTGGCCGTTGTTCGCGGTGAAGAGCTTGAGCGTGCCCAGTTCCTTGTTGCGCGCCATCTGGATGACCGCGCGGTGGTGCGGTTCGTACTGGAGCCGGTACGCGATGCCCAGCTTGCGGTCCGCCTTCTTGCACGCGTCGATCATCTGCTGGCACTCGGCCGAGGTGTTGGCCATGGGCTTCTCGCAGAAGACGTGCTTGCCCGCCTGCGCCGCGCGCACGGTGAACTCCGCGTGCATGCTGTTGGGCAGGACGATGTAGACGGCCTGCACCTCCGGGTTGTCCTTGAGCTGATCAAACGACTTGTAGTCGTAGAGGCCCTTGTCCGGCACGCCGTACTGCTTCGCGATGGCCTGCGACTTCTCGCGGTTGCCGCTTACCAGCGCCACCAGCCTGCCGCGCTTCATCTGTCCGAAGGCGGGGAGGATTTCCTCGAGCGACAGGTGGCCCAGGCCCACCACGGCCCAGCCAACGCGCTCGGATTCGGGCTGTGGGTTGGGTGGACCGGGACGCTCGCGCTCCGTCTTGGCGAAGGTGTCCGGCAGCTTCACCTGCGGCGCGGCGGCGAGCACCGGAGGCATCCACGCGCTCGCGGTGAGGAGTCCCCCCGTGGTCCCCAGCATGCGCCTGCGGGTCCACAGCCGGGGTGCGTCGTCCATCATGCGCGGGCCTCCTGGGGCCTGGTGTCGGTGCGTGATGCGGCCGGAATCCAAGCGTTGGATGGGACGAGCGGGGTGGGCTTTGCTCGGCCGACGTGGGGGGCTGTTGGAAACAGAATCGAGGCGGCGTGTGCTTCCTCCCATGACGACCTCTCCTGAACAGCGCGGTGATGCCGCGTCCTTCGCTTCCTATTTCGCCCACCGTGCCGTCGCCGAGCGCGGCTTCGTGTGGGGCGCCCCCGACGGAGCCCAGGCCCTGGCGGACGCCGCGGACGTGGTGGTGTACCGGTGGGACGCACGCGGGCTGAAGCTGGCGTGCATTGTGGACCGCGCGCGGGACCCGGCGCGGCGTTTCGCCCTGACTCGCGAAGAGGTGACGGCGCTGGCCCTGCGCTGCATCGAGGCCGGCGCGGCGCGCTCCCCAGTGCGGCGCGCGTCCATCGAGGTGTTCGAGCTGGGAAGTCCGCCCACGCCCGAGGACCGGGCGCGGCTGGGACCGCTGCGCAGGGCCTCGGGCGCGGAGGGTGTCGACATCACGCCGTGGATCCTCGATCCGCCCACTGGAGCCCTCTGGTCAGGTGCTCCGCTGGGCGGCTTCTTTGTCGGACGGCGCTTCTTCCAGGAGGTGATGCGCGGCCATGCCGCCGCGCACCGGCCTCCCGCGTAGCACGCGTCAGGCGGAGGCGGGCCGGCTCCGGTCGTGGCTGGAGAAGCGCCACGTGCCGGGGAAGCCCCGCTCCGCGAGGAGCGCCTGGCACTTCGACAGTCGCGCCTCCACGTCGGACGTGCGCGGGTCGAAGAGCAGCCCCGCCACCGTTCCGCTGTGCGCCACCTGGAGGCCCACCGCGCCGGAGGACTCCATTACCTCCAGCAGCAGCTCGAAGTGGGGCTTGGGCAGGAAGCGCTGGTTGATGCGCGCGCTGGCCGTAGCCACCTCGCCCAACAGCCGGTAGTCCCCTGTCGCGAGCGCCCGCTCCAGCGATGCACGCAGGCGTTGGAACTGCTCGATCTCCTCGCTGTCGTAGCGAGCGGGTGCGTGGGCCAGGGTGTCCACGCCCTTGCCGCCGGGGTCCAGGTTGATGCTCACCACCCGCAGGTCGAGCACCTCGCCGCTGAAGCGGTGGAGCACCACGCCTTCGCGATGGCCGAAGATCAGCGCGCTGTTGCCGAAGATGGTGGAGTCCGACGCCGTCTCCGCCTTCACCGCCAACCGCGCGGTGTCCTCCGGCGTCAGCGGCCGGTCCAGCGCCGCGGACACGGCGCGGATGGTGGCCACCACGTCGCTCGTGGAGGAGCCCAGCCCCCAGCCCACGGGGATGTTGCTGTGCACCACCAGGTGCGCGCCGCGCGGCTCCACGCCCGCCCACTCCAGGGTGAGCGCCGCGGCCCGGGCCGCCTTGGTCTTCCATGCCGGCTCCACGGTGAGCCCCGCACCGGACGTGAGCTGGAAGCGCGCGTCCGAGCGAAGCATGCCGCAGGGCAGCGACAGCAGGCCCCGGTGCAGGCGCCCGTCCGCGTCGCGGAACACGCCCTGGAGCAGCTCCCCGTGGTGGCCCACGGCGTCGCCCCGGCCCTCGGGGGAGAGCGCAGGGGCCGCTTCCACCACGGGCACGGCCGTGATGGAGGCTTCGTGGGACACGGCCGCGTCCGGGGTCGTGGCCCGCGTGGCCAGGGCTTCGCCGACGAGCTTCTCCAGGCGGTGGATGGTGCGGTGCTTGAGCAGTTGCCGCAGGCCCAGCGTCACGCCGAACTGGTCGGTCATGCGCGCCAGCAGCTGGAGGGCTCGCATGGAGTGCCCTCCCAGTTCGAAGAAGTCCGCGTGGATGCCCACGTTGGGCAGACCCAGCACGTCCTTCCAGAGCTCCGCCAGCCGCTCCTGGAGCGGCGTCTGGGGCGCGACCTGCGGCGCGGCGGGCCCTTCGTCACCAAAGGCCGGGGGCAGGGCGCGCTCATCCACCTTGCCGCTGAGATTGCGGCGCAGGCGCGAGACGAACTGGTAGCGCTCCGGCAGCATGTAGTCCGGCAGCGTCTTCGCCAGGAAGTCCTGGAGCCGGGCGCCGTCCAGGAGTCGCCACGCGGAGGGCTCGCCTTCCGCGTGCGGGTGCTCCATCCACACGCTCGGGTCGTGGTACTCGGCGAAGCCCCGCTCCACGTCCACCGTCACCGGCTGCATGGTGCCGGGGAGCGCGTACTCGCCGGACGCGGCGAGCCGCTGGCCGCTCCACTGTTCCCACGAAGCCAGGTCCGCGCGGATGTACTGCGAGCGCGACTCCACGTGGAGCATCCGGCCGCCCACGCGCTCGTGGATGCGCAGCCACGGGTCCTGGAGCTGTCCGTCCTCGCGGCGCGCGTGGCACCACTGTTCGAAGGACAGGTCGGGACGCGACGCCTTTCCGGTGGGCCGCACCGGGACGACCACCCGGCCCAGCCCGTGCGCGCGCGCCAGGGCCTTGAAGCCCCTCAGGATGAGCGTGGCGAGCCCCCGGCCCAGGGCGTCCTCGGCCACCACTCCAGTGAGGATCATCAGCGTGTCGGCGGGCACGCCGCGCGCCGCGTCCTCGAAGCCCTGCCGCAGCCCCGCGTCCCAGCCCGCGGGCAGGCCCTCGCGCGTGCCGTCCCACCGGATGGGCAGCGCGTTGCCGGCGGCCACCACCGCGTCGTCCTCGTCGACGAGCGCGAACTGGTGCGCGGCGAACTCCTCCGCGAGCCGCGGCCAGAACTCGCGCAGGACGGTGTCCCCCGCGAAGAAGTCCGGCCACGCGCCCACGTGCAGGTCGTCCATGGCCCGCTTCAGCTCCGGGCGCTGGGCGAGCGTGAACATCCGGTAGCGCAGGCCCTCCCCCTGGAGCGTGCTCGCGGCCTCGTGCAGCTCCACGGTGGCCACCAGGCCATCGCCGCCGCCGGGCTTCTTCGCGTGCCGCACGATGCAGCCCGCCACCGCCGGGTGCGCGGCGAGCCGGGATTCAATCTCCTCCAGCTCCACGCGGTTGCCGCGGACCTTCACCTGCTTGTCCACGCGGCCGATGAACTCGACGTCGCCCGCCTCGGTGTACCGGCCCAGGTCCCCGGTGCGGTACATCCGCGTGCCCGCCTCCTGGTGGAAGGGGTCTGGCAGGAAGGCGCGAGCGGTGCGCGCCGGGTCGCCCAGGTAGCCTCGCGCGAGCCCTGGCGTGCTCACGTACAGCTCGCCGGTGACGCCGAAGGGCACGGGGCGCAGCGCTTCATCCAACAGGTAGAGGCGCGTGTTGGCGATGGGCCGGCCCAGCGGGACGATGTCGCCCTCCACCGGCCGCGCGCAGTCGAAGCGGCTGGCATCCACGGTGACCTCCGTGGGGCCGTAGTGGTTCGCCAGGCGGGTGGGGAACGTCGCGAGGAACGCGTCGCGCAGCTCGCGCGGCAGGTACGCGCCTCCGGAGAGGACCCGCCGCAGCGACGGCAGCTCCGGGATGCGCCCTGCACGCCGCGCGTCCACCAGCTCCCCCAGCATCAGGGGCACGCACTGGAACAGGGTGATGGCTTCGCGGCGCACGACCTCCGCCAGGTGCTGGGGCGAGCGGGCCGCGGCGTGCGGCGGAATCACCACGCGCGCGCCCACGGTCAGCGGCCAGTAGAGGTCCAGCACGAACGGGTCGAACGTGAACGAGGTGAGCAGCAGCACCGCGTCGC
Organism: Corallococcus sp. AB038B; assembly: GCF_003668955.1. Taxonomy (NCBI): domain Bacteria; kingdom Pseudomonadati; phylum Myxococcota; class Myxococcia; order Myxococcales; family Myxococcaceae; genus Corallococcus; species Corallococcus sp. AB038B. The sequence continues at coordinate 278,011 of NZ_RAWO01000001.1, forward strand.
TCGCGTCCAGCGCGTAGTCCCGCTGGGTGGAGGCGACGACGTTGGCGATGCCCCGGTGCTCGATTTCGATGCCCTTCGGCACGCCCGTGGTGCCCGACGTGAACAGCACGTAGGCCAGGGCCCGGCCACCCCATGCGCCCTCCGGGGAGGTGGAGGGCCGGGACGCCACGCCAGCGCGCTCCGCGTCCATGGAGAGCACCGTCAGCCCCGGGCGCTGGAGGCTTTGGGCCAGCGGCCCCGCGGTGATGAGCAGCCGGGCTCCGGCGGCGTCCAGCACCTGTGCCTGGCGCTCCTCGGGGTGCTCCGGGCTGACGGGCACGTACGCGGCGCCCGCCTTGAGCACGGCCAGCAGCGCGAGCACCAGCTCCGGTGACGGCTCCAGGCGCACGCCGACCCGGTGCTCCGGGCCCACGCCGTGCGCCAGCAGGTGGTGGGCCCAGCGGTTGGCCTCGCGGTCCAGCTGCCGGTACGTGAGGTGTCCGCCCTCCCACGAGAGCGCCACCGCGTCCGGCGTGCGCTCCACCTGCGCTTCCACCAGGCGGTGCACGCCGGTGTCCGCGTCGAAGGGCAGCGCCGTGTCGTTGAACGCGTGCAGCAGCCGCTGCTCCGACGTCGTGGACAGCATCCGGTAGTCCGCGAGCGCGCGGGTGGGGTCCGCCACCAGCTGTTCGACGAGCGAGAGGTACTGCTCCAGCATCCGCTCCGCGGTCGCGGCCTTGAACAGGTCGGTGTTGTAGTTGAGCCGGACGATGACGCCGCTGGCGACGTGGTCCACGATGTACGTGAGGTCGAACTTGGACGTCTCGCTCTCGGCGACCTCGATGCCGCGCAGGAACTCCAGCTGGAGCCCTTCGAAGCGGACCTCGTCGGCGAGCCGCAGCTTGTTGTTCTGCAACCCGTACATCACGGAGAAGAGGCGGTTGCGGGACAGGTCCGTGTCCGGGTTCAGCTCCTGGATGGCCAGCACGCTGGGGTAGACGTGGTGGTCATACGCCTCCGCCGCCGTCTGGCGCGTGTCCTCCAACAGCTGCTGGAAGGTCATGCCCGGCCGCACGGTGCAGCGCATGGGCAGCGCGGTGGCGAAGAGCCCCAGCAGCGGCGCCACGCGCTCGTCGTCGCGGTTGGCGATGGGCGTGCCCACCACGAAGTCCCGCTGTCCGCTCAGCCGGTGCAGCTGCGCGTGCAGCGCGGAGAGGAAGACGATGTTGAGCGTGGTGTGGTGCCGGCGGGCGAAGGCGTCAATGGAGGCGCTCCGCTCCTTCGGGATGACGCGGTGGACCTCCGCGCCGTTGAACGTCTGGAAGGCGGGGCGCGGGAAGTCGAGCGGCAGCTCCAGGGGCGGCGGGAGCGTGGCGAACTTCTGGAGCCAGTAGCGGCGCTGGGGCTCCAGGCCGCCAGAGGCCACGGCGTCGTGGATCCACGCGGCGTAGTCCACGTAGCCCAGCCGCAGCTCCGGCAGGCGCGGGGCGCGCGCCGCGCGGAAGGCGTTGTAGAGCTCGCTCAGCTCCCGCGCCAGGTTCATGGTGGAGGTCTCGTCCCAGATGATGTGGTGGACGAGGAAGAGGACGAGGAAGCGGCCGCCGGAGAAGTGCGCGAGCTTCACGTGGAACATCGGGCCGTTCTCGAAGTCGAGCGACATGCCGCTGTGCCGCCGCGCCAGCCGCTGCACCTCCGCGTGGAAGTCCGCGTCCGGGACGTCGCGCCGGTCCAGGTACAGCGACTCGCGGGTGACGGCCACGTGCGGGCGGACGCGCTGCACGGGCTGGCCGTCCACGTAGCCGAAGTGCAGCCGGAAGATGTCGTGGCGGTCCACCAGCGTCTGCCAGGCGCGGGTGAAGGCGTCCAGGTCCAGGTCGCCGGTGAGCACCAGGTCGCCGATGCACACGTTGTAGAACGGGCTGTCTGGCTCCAGCTCGTGCATGTACCACTCGGGGAACTGGTACGTGGCCAGCGGATAGTGCGCCCGGGGCTCCAGCCTGCGCAGGGGCGGCAGCGCCACCGCCGGCGCGGCACCGTCCGCGGGGACGCTCTGCAATGCCTCGATGCGCTGCGCGATGCGCGCCACCGTCTGGCCCTCGAAGAGGTCGCGCACGGACAGCTCCACACCGGTGAGGGCGCGCAGCTTCGCGTTGGACTGGATGGCCACCAGCGAGTGCCCGCCGAGCGCGAAGAAGTTGTCCTCCGCGCCGACGCGGGGCAGGCCCAGCAGGTCCGCCCAGACGTCCGCGACCCGCTGCTCCAGCGGTGTGCGGGGCGCCACGTAGGCGGTGAGCGACCCGAGGTCACCCTCTCCCGGCGCGGGGAGCGCGTTGCGGTCCACCTTGCCGTTGGGCAGGAGCGGCAGCGCGTCCATCAGCACGAAGGCGGACGGCACCATGTAGTCCGCCAGCCTGCTGGACAGGTACTCCGCGAGCGCGGCCGGGGTGACGGCCTCCGCCTCCTTGAGGACGGCGTAGGCCACCAGCCGCTTCGCGTGGCCCTTGTCCCCTCGCGCGATGACGACCGAGTCCCTCAGGTCCGGGTGCTGGGCGAGCGCGGATTCCACTTCGCCAATCTCGATGCGGAAGCCGCGGACCTTCACCTGGTGGTCGATGCGGCCCAGCACCTCGATGCTGCCGTCCTCCAGGAAGCGCACCAGGTCTCCGGTGCGGTACAGCCGCTGGCCGGGCTCCGTGGCGAACGGATCCGGCACGAACGAGCGGGCCGTCTTGAGGGGGTCCCCCAGGTAGCCGCGCCCCACGCCGACGCCGCCGATGTACATCTCCCCCGCGACGCCGATGGGCACCGGCTGCAGGAAGGTGTCCAGGATGTACGCCTGGAGGTTGGGCAGCGTGCCGTTGATGGGCAGGCTGGCCCAGTGCATGGAGGGCGCGGACCGCATGGGGTAGTGCGCGCTGTCGTCGGAGACCTCCGTGGCGCCGTAGGCGTTCACCATGGGCACGCCCGGCCAGCGCTTGAACCAGCGCGCGCACAGCTCCGGCAGGAGCGGCTCGCCGTTCACGATGAACCAGCGCATGGCGGAGAGGTCGTAGCGGCCGGGGTTGGCCTCCATCTCCTCCAGCATGATGCGCATGTGCGTGGGCACCGTCTCCAGGACGGTGACGCGTTCGTCCCGCATCTTCGCCAGCAACTGGACGGGCTCCCACGCGGACTCGTCCTTGAAGATGGCCGTGCGCGCGCCCACGAGCAGCGCGCAGACGAACTGCCACACCGACACGTCGAAGCTGGGCGTGGCGATTTCCGCCACTACGTCCCGGGCGGTGATGCCCAGCGTGTGCTGCTTCGCACGCAGGTGGTTGAGCATCCCGACGTGTTCAATCATCACGCCCTTGGGCATGCCGGTGGAGCCCGACGTGAAGATGACGTAGGCGAGCGCCTCCGGCGGCACGTGCACGTCCGGGCGCGTCCAGGGCGCGTCCTGTTCCAGCAGCTCCGTCACCCGCGCCACGGGGCGGCCGGAGGCGATGTCCCGGGCGTCCGCGAGGTGGCGCTCCTCCGTGAGCAGCATCACGCACTGGCTCTGCTCCACGACGGAGCGCAGCCGGTGCCGGGGCAGCGCCGGGTCGATGGGCACATACGCCCCGCCCGCCTTCCAGACGGCGAGCATGGCGACGAGGAACTCCAGCTCCCGGTCCAGGAAGAGCGCGACGATGCGGTCCGTGGACACGCCCGCGGCCAGCAGGTGGTGCGCCAGCCGGTTGGCCCGCGCGTCCAGCTCCCGGTACGTGAGGGAGCGGCCCTCGCACACGGCGGCGAGCGCGTCCGGCGTGCGGTCCACCTGGGCCTCGAAGACCTCGTGGAAGCACTCGTCGCGCCGCCAGGGCACGTCCGTGCGGTTCCAGTCCAGCAGCTGGCGCTGGTTTTCGGCGGGGGTGAGCAGCGGCAGCCGGGAGAGGCGCTGGCGCGGGTCTCGCGCGGCGCCCTCCAGCAGCGTCTGGTAGTGGCCCGCGAGCCGCTGGACGGTGGCCGCGTCGAAGAGGTCGGTGTTGTATTCGAACCAGGCGACCAGGCCGTCCTTGTCCTCGGTGAGGCTCAGGGTCAGGTCGAACTGCGCGGAGCCGGTCTCCACGTCCACCGGCGTCAGCGTCAGGCCGTCCAGCTCCAGGCGGGGCGGGGGCATGTTCTGCAGCGCGAACATGACCTGGAAGAGGGGCGGGCGGCTCAGGTCGCGCGGCAGTTGCAGCGCCTCCACCAGTTTTTCGAAGGGGACATCCTGGTGGGCGTAGGCGCCCAGCGTCGTCTGGCGCACGCGGCCCAGCAGCTCCACGAAGCGCGGGTCGCCGGAGAGGTCCGTGCGCAGGGCCAGCGTGTTGACGAAGAAGCCGATGAGCCCTTCGGTCTCCACGTGGCCGCGGTTGGCGATGGCGCTGCCGATGACGACGTCCTCCGTGCGCGCGTAGCGGCCCAGGAGCACGTTGAAGCCCGCCAGCAGCGTCATGAAGAGGGTCACGTCCTGGCGGCGCGACAGCTGTTGGAGCGCGTCCGTCAGCGCCCTGCCCAGCTTCCAGGCGTGGCGCGCGCCCCGGTAGCGCTGCGCGGCCGGGCGGGGCCGGTCCGTGGGCAGCTCCAGCGAGGGCGGCGCTCCGGTCAGCTGCTGCTTCCAGTACGCCAGCTGCGCGTCCAGCCGCTCGCCGCGCATCCACTGGCGCTGCCACACGGAGAAGTCCCCGTACTGCACGGCCAGGGGCGCGAGCGCCGCGGACTGCCCGGAGGTGAAGGCGCCGTAGAAGGCGGCCAGCTCGCGCACGAAGACGCTGATGGACCAGCCGTCGGAGATGATGTGGTGCATCGTGACGAGCAGCACGTGCTCCATGCCGCCCAGGTCCAGCAGGCGCGCGCGCAGGAGCGGACCCGTGGCCAAGTCGAAGGGCCTGCGCGCCTCCTCCTCCACGCGTTGGCGCACGGCGTCCTCGCTGGCGCCGGACAGGGCCTCCACGTGCACCGGCACCTCCACCGTGGGGTGCACCCGCTGCACGGGCTGTCCGTCCACCAGCGCGAAGGTGGTGCGCAGCGTTTCGTGGCGCTGCACGAGCGCCTCCAGGCTCTTCGCCATGGCCTGGACGTCCAGCGGACCCAACAGCCGCACCGCGCCCGCGACGTTGTAGGCGGTGAGGCCGGGCTCCAGTTGGTCGAGGAACCACAGCCGCTGCTGGGCGAAGGACAGCGGCAGGGGCGCATCCCGCGGCGCGGGGACCAGCGGTGGCAGGGTTTCTCCCGAAGCCTCGGCGCGCGCGCTGTCCACGCGGGCCGCGAGCCCCGCCACCGTGGCTGACTCGAAGAGGATGCGCAGCGGCAGCTCGGTGCCCAGCGCGGAGTTGAGGCGGGACATCACCTGGGTGGCCAGGAGCGAGTGGCCGCCCAGCTCGAAGAAGTTGTCGTGCCGTCCCACGCGGGGCACGCGCAGCAGGCTCGCCCAGGTGCCGGCGATGAGCTCCTCCGTCGCGCCCTGGGGTGGCAGGAAGGCCTGCGCCGCCTGGGGGCGCAGGGGCGCGGGCAGCGCGCGCAGGTCCACCTTTCCGTTGAGGGTGAGGGGCAGCGACTCCAGCAGCATCCACGCCTGGGGGATGAGCGACTCCGGCAGCCGCTCCTTGAGGAAGCCGCGCAGCTCCTCGACGGTGGGCGCCGTCTGGCCCTGGCGCGGGACGACGTAGGCCACCAGCTCCCGGGAGGACGCGGCGGGGGCGTCCTCCCGCGCCAGGTTTCGGGCCGGCGGTTCACGCTGTTCGGAAGGGGATTCGGAGAGCCGGCGGTGCGTGGACGACATGTTGGAGCGGTCCTCGGGAGGGTTGTCGGCGGAAAGGGGGGATGCGGCGCGCGGGCGCGCAGCCTTGGCTCAGAAGTAGGACTGGAGGACGCCACGGCGGCGCACGTCGAGCGTGGCGCAGTGGAACGAGCCTCCCAGCCGGTAGAAGTTCGTGAAGTTGCAGGTGATGGGCTTGAAGCCCCAGTCCTTGAAGGCGCGGATCAGCGTGTGCTCGTTCTTGTCCACGACGAGGCGCTGCTCATCGAGCATGAGGATGTTCATGCTCAGCCACTTGCCGCTGAAGTAGAGGATGAGGTCGTCCGAGGCGCAGGGCGGCGGCGCGCGGAGGATGTCCCACGACTTGAACATCCGCGGCAGCTCGTCCACGCGCTCCGGGTTCACCAGCAGCTTGCCGGGCGCCAGCGGCATGAACGTCGTGTCGATGTGCATGGGCTTGGTGTCCCGGCACTTCAGCTCGTGGATGCGGTACTCGCTGCCCAGGTGCCGCCGCAGCCACTCCACGCCGAACGCGTTCGTCACGTGGCTGCGGATGTAGAAGAGGTCCCGGCCACAGCGCACGAAGTCCGCCGCGTCGAAGAGCGGCTCGAACTCCGTGAGGGCGTAGCGCATGGGCTCGTCGTCACCCGGCACCTCCCAGGTGTCGTCGAACGACTCGTCCGTCAGCTGCGGCTTGGGCGCGGAGGTCCACCGCGCGCCCGCCTGGAAGTACTCTTTCAATAGCTTCCGGTACGGATGTACTTCGAAATAGCGGGAGCGCCACGGCATGGGCGTCTCGATGAGCTGGTCGCCCACGACGAGCAGCAGGTCCCGGGGCATGGCCGTGTAGAGGCCGCCCGGCGAGTGCCAGTCCGGCGTGGCGAAGGGCTTTGCGTGGGAGACGCGCTCGGGGCGGCGGACGCGGATGCCCTCGGCCTCCAGGATGTGGGCGAACTCGTCCAGGTCGCGGTTGGCCGCGTCCACCATGTCCTGGGGGAAGGGCTTGCCGCCGTGCTCCTGGAAGAAGCCCCAGTGCTTGCGGGGCATGGTCGACTTGAGGGTCACGTGCCACGAGGGCACCGTGGCGCCGTCCGCGACGCCGACGATGACCTCCTCGAGCGGATCCCATTCGGTGTGCGAGGAGACCACCGGAAGTGACTGGGACTGCGGGACCAGCGACGGGTGCTGCGAGGCCAATTGGAGGTTGGTGCGTTGCATGGCGTGTCTTCTCCGCGGGGGGGGTGAGGGTCAGGGCAGGGGATGCGGGGACGGGCCGCGCGGGGGCGGCTCCAGCGGGAGCAGGCGCGGATCCATCGCGGGGGGCTCGGGTTCCACGGCCTGCTCGCGCGCGAGCACCACCACGTCCTGGATGGCGGGGTGCTGGCGGAGCGCTGCTTCAATCTCGCCCAGCTCCACGCGGACGCCGCGGATCTTCACCTGGTGGTCGCCGCGCCCCAGGAACTCCAGCTCGCCGTCCGGCAGCTGGCGGGCCAGGTCGCCGGTGCGGAACAGGCGTGAACCCGGAGGGCCGAAGGGGTCCGGCACGAAGCGCTCCGCGCTCAGGTCCGGCCGCAGGAAGTAGCCCCGCGCCAGGCCCGGTCCGCCCAGGTACACCTCGCCGGGCGCGCCCGGGGGAACGGGCTGTCCGCGCACGTCCAGCACGTGCATCTTCATGTTGCCCAGCGGCTGGCCCAGCGGCACCGCCTTGCGCGCCATGCCGGGCGCGCAGGTGAACCACGTGGCGTCGATGGACACCTCCGTCTGGCCATAGAAGTTGAAGAGCGTCGCGGAGGAGTGCTCCGCCAGCCGGTCCACCAGGTCCGTCGTCAGCGCCTCGCCTCCGCAGACCACCGTGCGCAGCGCGCGGCAGTCCCCCATGCGCGGCTCCTCCAGCACCACGCGCAGCAGCGACGGCACCACGTTCATCTGCGTGACGCCGCGCCGGGCCATGAGGTCCGCGATGTAGCGGCTGTCCTGGTGCGCGCCGTCTCGCACCATCACCGCGCGGGCCCCCGCGAGCAGCGCGCGGAAGAACTCCCAGATGGAGGCGTCGAAGCCGAACGAGGCCACCTGGAGGACGCGGTCCTCCGGTCCGATGGGCAGCGCATGCTGTTCCCAGAGCATCCGGTTGGCGATGCCCGCGTGGGAGATCATCACGCCCTTGGGCACGCCGGTGGAGCCGGAGGTGTGCACCACGTAGGCCAGTTGCTCCAGGTGGGCGGTCCGCGCGGGAGGCGTCTCCCGTAGGCCTTCCTGCCGCCACGCGCCGGGCTCCAGGCGCGCCTCCGGCGGCACCGGCAGCTTGACCGCGAGCGAGGCGGGCGCGAGCACGTAGCGGGCGCGGCACTCCGCGACCATCAGGGCCAGCCGCTGCGTGGGAGCGCCGGCGTCCATTGGCACGAAGGCGCCGCCGGCCTTCATGACCGCGAGCATCGCGACCAGTACCTCCGTCGAGCGGGGCAGGCACAACGCCACGCGCTCCTCGGGCTCCAGGCCGGATGCGAGCAGCAGGTGCGCGAGCCGGTTGGCCCGGCGCTCCAGCTCCGCGTACGTGAGGAGGTCGTCCTCGCACTCCACCGCGATGGCGTCCGGCGTGCGCCGTGCCTGCTCCTCGAAGAGGACGTGCAGGGGGCGCGGGGACAGCGGCACCGCGGGCGGGTGGAAGGACTCCAGCGTTTGTTGGCGGCCGGCCGCGTCCATCAGCGGCAGCGCGGAGACTCGGCGCTCCGGATCCGCCGCGATGCCTTCCAGCAGGCGCTCGTAGGCCCGCGCCAGCCGGTGGGCGGTGGAGGCGTCGAAGAGGTCCGTGTTGTATTCGAGCCAGCCCGTCAACGCGCCCGACGTCTCGACCAGCGTCAGGGTGAGCTCGAACTTGGCGGTGTCCGTCTCCAGGTCCAGGTTCGTCAGCGTGAGCCCCGGGAGCGCCAGCGGCTGGAGCGGCGCGTTCTGGAGGACGAACATCGTCTGGAAGAGCGGCGAGCGGCTCAGGTCCCGCTTCACGCGCAGGTCCATCACCAGCTTCTCGAAGGGGACGTCCTGGTGGGCGAAGCCGCCCAGGGCCGTCTCGCGCACGCGGCCCATCAGGTCCGTGAAGCGCGGGTCGCCGGAGAGGTTCGTGCGCAGGGGCAGCGTGTTGACGAAGAAGCCGATGAGCCCCTCGGTCTCCGCGCGGTTGCGGTTGGCGATGGGCGTGCCGACGACGAGGTCGTCCTGGCGCGTGTAGCGCTGGAGCAGCACCAGCCACGCGGCCAGCAGGGTCATGAACAGCGTGGCGCCCTCCTGGCGGGACAGGGCATTGAGCGCGGCGGTGACAGCCGGGGACACACCCAGGGGCAGCTGCGTGCCGCGGAAGGTCTGGGCCGGAGGACGCGGCCGGTCCGTGGGAAGGCCCAGCGCGGTGGGCGCGTCCGCCAGGTGCGCGCGCCAGTACGCGAGCTGCTCCTCCAGCACGTCGCCCTGGAGCCAGTCGCGCTGCCAGCGGGCGAAGTCGGAGTACTGCACCGTGAGCGGCGGGAGCGGCGAGGGCGCGCCCTGGAGGAAGGCCGCGTACAGCGCTGCCAGCTCGCGCACGAACACGCCAATGGACCAGCCGTCGGAGACGATGTGGTGCATCGACAGCAGCAGGATGTGCTCGGCGTCCGACAGGCGCAGCAGCTTCCAGCGGATCAACGGACCGCGCTCCAGGTCGAAGGGCGCGGCCACGTCCTCGGCGGTCAGCTCCCGCACGCGGCGCGCGGTCTCTTGCGCGTCCAGCCCGCCCAGGTCCACCACGTGCAGCGGCAGTTCCGGCGTGGGCCCCACGACCTGCACGGCCTCGCCCTCGCGGGCCTGGAAGGTCGTGCGCAGGGATTCGTGGCGCTGGACGATCTCCTGGAAGCTCTTCTCCAGGGCGCTTCTCTCCAGCGTTCCGCTGAGGCGCACGGCGAAGGGGATGCCGTAGTGGTGGCTGCCCGGCTCCAGCCGATCCAGGAACCACAGCCGCTGCTGGGCGAAGGAGGGCGGCAAGGCCCGAGGCTTCGCCGCGCGCTGCTGGATGAGGGCCCGGGCGCGGGCGCGCTTCTCCTCCAACGCGGAGGACTGCTTCTCGTCACTCATGATTCGATTTCTCCGCTTTCGAGCTCAGCGATGAGTGCGTCCAGCTCCGCCTCGGACAGCCCCTCCACCCGGGGCAGCGCCTCAGCTGGCGCGCGCGCCGTGAGGACGGGCTGCTTCCGGACTTCCGCCTGCCGTGAGACGACCTGCGCGAGCGCGGCCACGGTGCGCGCCTCGAAGGCGCTGCGCAGGGGCACGTCCACGCCGAAGGATTCGCGCACGCGCGAGATGACCTGGGTGGCGAGCAGCGAGTTGCCGCCCAGCTCGAAGAAGTCGTCGTGGACGCCCACCCGGGGAGCCCCGAGCAGCTCCGTCCAGATGTCCGCCAGCCGCTGCTCCGTGGCGTCTCGGGGGGCCACACCGTCCGCGCGAGGCGTGGCGTCCGGCGCGGGCAGCGCGCGACGGTCCACCTTCCCGTTGAGGGTGAGCGGGAGCGCGTCCAGGAACAGGATGGCGGACGGGACCAGGGACTCCGGCAGCCGGCGGCGCAGGTGGGCCTTGAGGTCGCCTTCCGTGCACGCTTGTCCCGGCGCCACCACCGCGTGGAGCACCAGCCGCTTGCCGCCGGGCCCCTCTTCGCTGACCGTCGCGATGGCCTGCCGCACGGCGGGGTGCTCCATCGCGAGCGACTCCACCTCTCCCAGTTCGAGGCGCAGGCCGCGCAGCTTCACCTGCGTGTCGGCGCGGCCCAGGAACTCGAGCGCCCCGTCCGGCAGGAAGCGGACCCGGTCGCCGGTGCGATAGATGCGGGCGCCGTCGCGCGCGTCGAAGGGGTGCGGAACGAAGGCGCGCGCGGTGAGCTCCGGACGGTTCAGGTAGCCGCGCGCGAGCCCCAGGCCGCCCAACCACAGCTCGCCAGGGACGCCCACGGGGACGGGCTGCTGGCGCGCGTCCAGGACGTAGGCCTGGGTGTTCGCGATGGGGCGCCCGATGGGCGGGTTCACGGCGCCCGCGGAGACCTGTCCGCTGGTGGCGACGACCGTGCACTCCGTGGGGCCGTAGTGGTTGATCAACTGGAACGGTGTGCCTTCGGGCGCGCCCCGGTGCAGCCGGTCTCCGCCGGTGAGCAGCGTCCGCAGCGCCGCGTGCGCGGGCCACGGCTGCGTGAGCACCGCCTCCGCGAGCGGCGTGGGCAGGAAGCAGCGGGTGATGCGCTCATCGGTGAGCCACGCGACGAGGCGCTCCGGCACGCCGCGCACCTCGTCCTCCACGATGTGGAGGCTGGCGCCCGCCGTGAGGGTGGGCCATAGCTCCCACACGGCGGCGTCGAACGCGGGCCCGGCAGCCTGGGTCGTGCGGTCCTCCGGCGTCAGCGCGTAGGTCCGCTGATGCCAGTCCACCAGGTGGGCCAGTCCCGCGTGCTCCAGCTCCACGCCCTTGGGGCGGCCGGTGGAGCCCGACGTGTAGATGACGTACGCCAGGTGGCGTGGACCCGTGAGCTCCGGCGGGGCGTGCGCGGGCGCACCGGCGGCGCCGAAGCCGTCCTCCGCGAGCAGGCACCGGCAGTCCGGCGGAAGCGCCAGCGCGGCGGTGTTCCGCGAGGCCAGGAGCACCGGCGCGCGGACGTCCTCCAGGATGGACTGGAGCCGCTCCGGGGGCGCGGAAGGGTCCAACGGAACGTAGGCGCCGCCCGCCTTGAGCACGCCCAGCGCCGCTTCGACGAACGCGGTCGAGCGCTCCAGACAGAGCGACACGGGCACGTCGGGCCCCACGCCCAGGCCGCGCAGGTGCCAGGCCAGCCGGTTCGCGCGGGCTTCGAGCTGGCCGTAGGTGAGCGACTCACCCGCGAAGGCCACCGCGAGCGCGTCCGGCGTGCGCTCCGCCCAGGCCCCGAAGCGCGAGTGCACGGGGACGTGGGACGGCGGCGCCACCGGGCGCGGGTTCCACCCGTGGAGCAGCGTGTGCCGCTCCTCCGCCGTCATCAGGGACAGGTCGCCCACGCGGCCGTCGGGATCCGCGGCGATGCTGGTCAGCAGCTCCTGGAAGTGCCCCGCGAGGCGCGCGATGGAGGCCGCGTCGAAGAGGTCCGCGTCGTATTCGAAGCGCGCGGTCAGCCGGCCGTCCTCGCCGCGCTCCAGCGCGAGGTTCAGGTCGAACTTCGCCGGAGCGGATTCAGACTCCAGGAGCGTCAGGCGCAGCCCCTGGAGGGCGCGGGAGGGCAGGGGCGCGTCCTGGTAGGAGAACGCGACCTGGAAGAGCGGCGTGCGACCCAGGTCGCGCTCCACCGCGAGCGCTTCGACCAGCTTCTCGAAGGGCACGTCCTGGTGCTCGTGCGCCGCGAGCACGGACTCGCGCACCCGGCCCAGCAGCTGGCGGAAGGAGGGGTTGCCAGAGGCGTCCGTGCGCAGGGGCAGCGTGTTGACGAAGAAGCCGATGAGCCCTTCGGTCTCCACGCGCGTGCGGTTGGACAGCGGGCAGCCCACGACGAGGTCGTCCTGGCCCGTGTAGCGCAGCAGCAGCGTCTGGAACGCCGCCAGCAGCGTCATGAACGGCGTGGCGCCTTCGCGCCGGCCCAGCTCCGCGAGTCCCCCGGCGAGCGCCGCCGGGAGATGGACCGCGTGACGGCCGCCCGCGAGCGTCCGCACCGCGGGCCGGGGCCGGTCCGTGGGCAGCTCCAGGACGCCGGGGGCGCCCGCCAGCCGCTGCTTCCAGTGCGCGAGCTGCCGCTCCAGCACGCCGTCCGCCAGCCACTCCCGCTGCCACAGCGCGAAGTCGATGTACTGGAGCGGCAGCGGTGCGAGCGCCGGAGGGACGCCCGTGGAGAACGCCGCGTACAGCGCGCCCAACTCTCGCAGCAGCACGGCGACGGACTCGCCATCCGCGACGATGTGGTGGAGCGTCAGCAGCAGCACGTGCTCGTCAGGGCCCAGCCTCAGCAGCCGCCCACGCAGCAGGGGGCCTTGGGCGAGCGGGAACGGAGCGCGGGCCTCATGCTTCGCGAGCCGGTGCACCTCCGCGTCGCGCGCCTCCGGGGACAGGCCGCCCAGGTCCACTTCGGGCAGTTCGAAGGGGACGTGCGCATGGACGCGCTGAACGGCGCGGCCCTGGTGCTGGGAGAAGGTGGTGCGCAGCGCCTCGTGGCGGCGGACCACTTCATCCAGGCCTCGGCGCAGCGCCGCGACATCCAGCGGACCCTGGAGGCGTACCGCCGCGGGCAGGTGGTAGCGCGCGTCGCCGGGCTCCAACTGGTCCAGGAACCACAGCCGCTCCTGCGCGTAGGACAGCGGCGCTTCCGGTGCGCGGTCCTTCCGGTGCGTCAGCGTGGGTCCTCGCACCGGAGCGCGCACGCCCCCGTCGATGCGCGCGGCGAGCGAGGCCACCGTGGGCGCCTCGAACAGCGTGCGCAGGGGCAGCTCCACCCCGAACACCTCGCGCACGCGAGCGAGCAGCCTCGCGGCCAGCAGCGAGTGGCCGCCCATCGCGAACCAGTCCTCGTGCAGGCCCACGGCCCCGCCGAGCAGCTCCGCCCAGAGTCCCGCGAGCGACTGCTCCGTGGCGGTGCGCGGCGCCGCGTCCTCCGGGGACGTGGAGCGCTCCAGCTCGGGCGCGGGCAGGGCCTGACGGTCCACCTTGCCCGTGGGGGTCAGCGGCAGCGCGGGCAGGAGCACGAAGGCCGCGGGGCACATCACCTCCGGCAGCTCGCGGCGCACGTGCTCGCGCAGCGCGGCTCCGGTGAGCACCGCGTCCGGCGCGGCGACGACGTAGGCGACGAGGCGCTTGCCCGCGGGAGGTTCGTCACGCACCGCGACCACGCACTGCCGCACGTCCGGGTGACGCTGGAGGACGGATTCAATCTCCCCCAGTTCGATGCGGAAGCCGCGCAGCTTCACCTGATGGTCGAGCCGGCCCAGGAACTGGAGCTCGCCTTCCGGCAACAGGCGCGCGAGGTCTCCGGTCCGGTACAGGCGCGCGCCGGGGACCGCGCTGAAGGGATCCGGCACGAAGGCGCGGGCGGTGAGGTCGGGGCGGTCCAGGTAACCACGAGCCACGCCCGGCCCGCCGATGCACAGCTCGCCCGCGACCCCCAGCGGCTGGGACCGCAGCTCCGCGTCGAGCATGTGCACGCGCACGCCGTCCAGCGGCCGGCCGATGGTGGGCAGGCCGGACGCCACGTCCCCGGACTCGACCGGGGCGAAGGTGGCGGCCACGGTGCCTTCGGTGGGACCGTAGAGGTTGGTGACGCGGAAGGGAGTGTGCGCGGAGGGGCGCCGGTGCAGTTGGTCACCGCCGGTGGTCAGCTCGCGCAGGGCGAGCGACTGGGGCCACGCCTGTCCGAGCACGCCCTCCGCCAGGGCCGTGGTGAGGAAGGTGTGGGTGATGCGCTCGGCGGCGAGCCACGCGACGAGCCGCTCCGGCATGGCACGCACGTCATCGCCGGGCAGGTGCAGGCTGGCGCCCGCGATGAGCGCGGGCCACACCTCCAGCACGGACGCGTCGAAGACCGGCGTGGACAGGTGCGTGGCCCGCGCCGAGGGCGACAGCCCGAAGGTCCGCTGGTACCAGCCCGCGAAGTGGGCCAGTCCGCCGTGCGTGAGCTGCACACCCTTGGGCCGCCCGGTGGAGCCGGACGTATAGATGACGTAGGCGAGGTGATCCGCGTCGGGCGTGACGTCCAGCGAGGTGTCCGGCACGTCGTGGGCCGCGGCCGTCACGTCGTCCAGCACCCGCGCGGACGCGGGCAGCCGTGAGCGCAGCTCTGGCGTCGTGAGCACCACCGCCGCGCCCACGTCCTCCAGCAGTGCTTCCAACCGCGCCCGCGGTGCATCCGGATCCATCGGCACGTACGCGCCGCCCGCCTTGAGGACGCCCAGCAGCGCGAGCACCTGTTCGGGCGAGCGGTGCATCAGCACGCCGACGCGCACGTCCGGACCCACGCCCAGCTGGCGCAGCCTTCGCGCGAGCACGCGGGCCTGGCGCTCCAGCATTCCGTACGTCCACTGTCGCCCGTCCGAAGCGATGGCCAGCGAGTCGGGCGCGAGCGCGGCGTGTGACGCGATGGCGTGGTGAACGGGGGTGAAGGACGCGGGCGCCAGAGCCCCCGCGCTGAACGTACGCACGCGCTCCTGCTCCGCGTCCGGCAGCAGAGGCAGGGCCGACACGCGCTGGTCCACGTCCGCCGCGATGCCCGCGAGCAGGCACGTGAAGCGCGCCACCATGCGCCCGGCGGTGTCCGCGTCGAAGAGGTCCGTGTCGTAGCGGAGCGCGCCGTCCAACCCGCTCGGCGCATCCGCCATCTGGAGCGCGAGGTCGAACTGCGCGGTGCCCAGCTCCACCGGCACGCTCTCCGCCTCCAGACCCGCGAAGCGCACGCGCACGCCAGGAAGGCCCAGCACCAGCGGGGTGAGCTCCTCGCGCCGGTGCGGCTGCTCCCAGGCGAACACCGCCTGGAACAACGGAGACCGGCTCGCGTCGCGCGGACGCCGCAGGCGTTCCACGAGCAGGGGGAAGGGGAACTCCTGGTGCTCCAGCGCCTCCAGCACCGTGCGCCGGACCCGGCCCAGGTGCGCGCGGAAGGACGGGTCCCCGGACAGGTCCGCCACCAGCGCCACGGGATTGACGTGGTAGCCGACGACGTCCTCCAGTCCCGCGCGCGTGCGCCCCGCCGCGGGCGAGCCGACCGCGAAGCGCTCCTGTCCCGCATGCCGGGCGAGGAGGACCTGCCACGCGGCGAGCAGCAGCGAGAACAGCGTCGTGCCCTCTTCACGCGCCAGCGCGCGAAGCCGCCGCGTCAGGTCCGCGTCCAGCCGGAAGGTGCACGCGGCGCCCCGGAACGCGCGCACCGGGGGACGGGCGCGGTCGGTGGGCAGCTCCAGGACGTCCGGCACGCCATCCAGCCGCTGGCGCCAGTACGCGAACAGCCGCTCGCCCTCGAGACCCTCCATGAACGGGCGCTGCCAGCGGGCGAAGTCCGACTGCCGCAGGACCGGAGCTAGGGACGCGGAGTCCCGTCCCTCCTTCAACGCGGGATAGAGCCCGTGCAGCTCCTCCGCCAGCAGCGCCAGCGACCACAGGTCCAGGATGAGGTGGTGCGCCGCGAGCAGCAGCACCTGGCCGCCGCCAGCGTGGGCGTACAGCGAGGCGCGCAAGAGCGGCCCCTGCTCCAGCGAGAACGGGCGTGACGCGTCCGCCGCCAGCGCGCGCCGCAGCGGAGCGTCCTCCAGCGGAAGCGAGGTCGCGTCCTCCAGGAGCCCTCCGCCCCTGGCCGCGTCCGCCCGCTGCACGAACTCACCGTGCTCCAGGTGGAGCGTGGTGCGCGGGGCCGCATCCTCCCGCTGCACGAGCGCACCGTGCTCCAGGTGGAGCGTGGTGCGCGGGGCCGCATCCTCCCGCTGCACGAGCGCACCGTGCTCCAGGTGGAGCGTGGTGTTCGGGGACGCGTCCGCCCGCTGCACCAGCTCACCGCGCTCCAGATGGAGCGTGGTGCCCGAGGCCGGGTGCACCTGCTGCACGAGCTCACCCGAGTGCTCCAGGTGGAAGGTGGTGCGCAGGGCCGGGTGCCGCGCCACCAGCCGCGCCAGCGCCTCGCGCAGCGTGGCCACGTCCGCGGGCGTGTGGAAGCGCACCGCGAAGGCGAGGTGGTTCGCGGTGCTGTCCGGCGCCAGGCGCTGCGCCAGCCAGAGCGCCTTCTGTCCCTCGGACACCGGGTGGCGTCCCAGCGCGTCCCCCGACGCCGTGGGCGCGAGTGGCCGCTGTCCCAGCGAGCCCACCAGCTCCCGCGCCAGGGCCCGCAGGCTCACCGAGTCCATCAGCCGCGCCAGGGACGTGTCCGTGCCCAGCCACGCGTCCAGGTCGCTCTTGAGCTCCACCGTCGCCAGCGAGTCCAGCCCCAGGCTGATGAGCGTCCTCTCCGCGTCGACGTGCGTGCGCGGAAGGCGCAGCCTCGCCGCCACCGCGTCCACCAGCGACGCCTCCAAGAGCGCAGCGCGCTCCGGCTCCGGGAGCGCGAGCAGTTGCTCCGGACGCAGCGTGGGCACGGGCGGAACGGAGGCCTGGAGCGTGCTCTGGCCCAGCACCTCCAGCTCCCCGGCGAGCCACGCCTGCCGGCACGCGTACCGCTGCACCTTGCCGCTGGACGTCTTCGGCAGGGAGCCGCCCTGGATGAGCACCACGTCATGGGCCTGGGCGTCGTGCGCCAGCGCCACGGCCTCGCGGATGCTCCGGGCCAGCGCCTCCAGGTCCGTGCCGGCGTGGCGCGCGTCCACCTCCTGCACGATGACCAGCCGCTCCTCGCCCTCCAGCTCCACGGAGAACGCCGCGGTGCAGCCCGGCCGCAGCGCGGGGTGCACGCGCACCGTGGTGGACTCCACGTCCTGCGGGTACAGGTTGCGCCCGCGCAGGATGATGAGGTCCTTGATGCGCCCGGTGACGAACAGCTCGCCGCCGCGCAGCACACCCAGGTCGCCGGTGCGCAGGTAGCGAGCGTCGTCCGAGCCCCCGCCCTCCACGCGCGCGTGGAAGACGCGCGCGCTCTCCTCCGGCCGCTCCCAATAGCCCTGGCCCACGCTGGCGCCCGCCACCCAGATTTCGCCCTCCTCACCGGGCGCGCACTCGCGGGCGGTACGCGCGTCCACCAGCCGGACCGTGTTCCCCTCCAGCACCCGGCCGGAGCCCACCAGGTTCACGCCGTCCGTCACCGGCGCGGTGCCCAGCGCGTGCCCGGTGACGATGAGCGTCGACTCGGCCAGCCCGTAGCAGGGGTAGAAGGCCTCCCTGCGGAAGCCCTGCGGCGCGAAGGCTTCGTGGAAGCGCTCCAGCGTCTCCGGCCGGATGGGCTCCGCGCCGTTGAAGGCCACCTTCCAGCGGCTCAGGTCCAGCGTCGCGCGCTCCTCGGCGCTCACCTTCCGGACGCACAGGTCGTAGGCGAAGTTGGGACCGCCGCTCGTCGTGGCCCCGTAGCGCGACACCGCCTGCAGCCAGCGGAAGGGGCGCTGCAGGAACGCGATGGGCGACATCAGCACGACGGGGAAGCCGCCGTAGAGCGGCTGGAGCAGCCCGCCGATGAGCCCCATGTCGTGGTACGGCGGCAGCCAGATGACGCCCCGGCTGTCGCGCGAGTGGCCGAACGCGCGGTGGATGAGCGCCAGGTTCGCCAGCAGGTTGCGATGCGTCAGCATCACGCCCTTGGGGCTGCCCGTGGAGCCGGACGTGTACTGGAGGAACGCCAGCGCGTCCCCCGTGACGCCCGGGTCCTTCCAGCCGTCCTCCAACCCCGGCGCCAGCGCATCCGTGGCCACCCAGGTGAGCCCCGCCAATTCCGGCGCCTGCTCGAAGAGCATCCCGGCCATGCCGTGGATCATCTCCGTGGTGAGCACGAAGCGCGCCCGCGCGTCGCGCACCATCGCCTCCAGGCGCGGCAGGCTGCGGTTGAGGCGCGTCACGTCCGGCGGATACGCCGGCACCGCCACCACGCCCGCGTACAGGCACCCGAAGAAGGCCGTCAGGTACTCGTTGCCCGGCGGGAACAGCAACAGCGCCCGCTCCCCCCGCGCCCCGTTCGCCTGGAGCCAGGCGCCAAGGGCACGCGCCTGCCGGTCGAACTCGCCATAGGTGAGCGCCGCTTCTTCGGATTCGCCATCCACCAGGAAGGTGTAGCCCTGATGTCCTGGCGCTTCGTTGGCACGAAGGCGCAGGAGTTCAACCAGGCTGGCTGGTGACATGTCGTCGAGCTCCACGCGATGTATGGCTTGGGAAACGACATTCATGTGTCACGGCTAAAGTGTGTCTGTCAAATCTTGCATTGATATATTCGAAGCCTGTAAATTCCTTGAGAACTGGTTGTTTTCAGCCCAAAGACAACCATGCAGGTTTCAAAACCAATACCGGGCCTCTCTGGAGAGCGGATGTACGAGAACATCGAGCGCATCAAGGCCCCTACTCGCGAAGTCTTCCTCGACGAGTACGTGCGGAAGCAGAAGCCCGTCATCATCACGAACCTGTTCGAGGGGCAGCCCATCAGCCGGCTGTCCAGCCTGGACATCGCCCGCAAGGAACTGGGGGACATGCCCGTCGTGGTGCAGGAGGGCCACGAGGAATACTTCACCCGCATGCTGTCGATGCTCATCTCGAAGGACTTCACCTTCTCCGACATCGGGAAGAACCAGAGCACGGTGAACGGCTACCTGGAGATGGTGGCAAAGGACCCTGACAGCCGTCTGGTCTGCGCGGAGGTCCCCCGGTCGATGATCCAGAAGGTGGAGGCTGGATACACCATCCCCGAGTACTGTCAGCCGGACCCGGGGGAACCCGACGAGTACATGTCGATGCTGTGGTTGGGTAACACGGGCAACTTCACCCACATGCACTTCGACGCGGACTACAAGAACATCTTCCAGTACCAGCTCTGGGGGGAGAAACGCGTGGTGCTGGTGCCGCCCACGTCGTCGCGGAAGATCCTGCCCATGCGTAACAACAGCGCGCTCAGCCCGGAAGGACTCAGCCAGGAGGAGAACGACAACTTCGTGCGTTACGTCGGGGGTTATCAGGCGGTGGTGCGCACCGGCGAGACGCTCTTCATGCCCGCCCTGATGTGGCACTACTTCGAGTACATGGACACCAGCATGGCGCTGACCATGCGCTTCCGCCGCAACCGGTACCTGCGCTTCCTGGCGGACAACTTCCACACCGACTACCGCCTCCAGCACATCGCCTGGAAGCTGGCGAACGAGCGGGGCGTGGGCGAGCAGGGCCGCCAGGCCTTCGCGCGGCTGGAGGCGGAGTTCCTCAAGCCCATGGACAACCCCGTGGAGAAGGCCAACCACCTCCAGCAGGTGGTCAATGACATCTACGCCAGCTTCTGCACGGACGGCCTGAAGGGAGACCTGAGCCGTCCCTTCCTGGAAGAGATTCGCGGGGCCATCCGGAGCATGGATGTCCTGGCGGGTTCCCTGTATTCAGACGAGCGCCCCACGGCTTGAGTTGGCTTTGAGGGCTGGCGCCCGCCCAATCCCTTGCATCCGCGGGGGATGGGGTGGGCGCCGGACCTGATACGTCTCAAAGCCCCCACTGGTGGGACCACTTCAACAACCAGGTGTCCGTGGTGGCGCCGTCCAGCAATTGGTTGGGCGCCAGGCGGGTCACCTGGGTGGTGCCCGGCGTGGTGGGCAGCTCCGTCTGGGCGCGTGAGTAGACGAAGTACAGCGTGGAACCCAGCCGGTACTCCCAACGCAGCACGGCGTTGAGGTTGAGCGCGGACTCGTGGAAGTCCGGGTCCAGCGCGGTCGTGGTGGGCGTCAGCCGCGCGAGCGGCAGCCGGCCGTTCGCGTCCGGGGTTCCTTCGAAGAAGGGGCCATAGCGGCCGTACGCGGAGAAGAACTGCGCGTACGCCTGGAGCGTGAGCCGCGGGGTGAGCACCAGCAACTGGCGCAGCGTGAAGGACACGGCGCGCGGGTGCAGCTGGCCGAACACGAGCCGGCCGTCCTCGTCCCCCACGTAGCGGGGCCCGTCCAGGTTGGTCAGCAGCTCGCTGGTCAGCTGCGTCTCCAGGCGCGGCGTGGGGCGCCACGTCATCGTCACCGCGCCGCCGCCGCCCGTCTTGGAGGGCAGGGGCGCCGGGGCGGAGATGCGGCCCACGTAGCCGTCCAACTGGAAGGAGAGGGCGCGGTTCTTGTCCGTGGAGCCCGCGCACGCCGCGTACCGGTACGGCGGGCGCTCGTAGGGGATGCCGGTGAGGGGAATCTCGCGGATGTCGCTGCGCCCGGTCAGCTGGCCCAGCTCGCACTCCACGGCGTGGAAGCCGGGCAGCGTGGCCAGCGCGCCCACCGTGAGCTTGTGGCTGAGGCGGATGCCGCGCCCGTCCGTAGTCCAACGGGTGATGCCCTGCACGGAGGAGGAGAAGTCCAGCAGCGGCCCGAAGCCGGTGGGCCGCACGAAGGACACCCGGCCTGACGCCTCCTGGAGGTTCTGGGTGGGCTGGTAGCCCGTGGTGCTCAGCTCCAGGCGCGGCGACAGGTACTCGTAGCCCACGTCGAAGCGGAAGGGCTCACCGCCCTGCTTGCCGCCGCTCACGTAGGTGCCCAGGCCCAGGTCCCCCGGGAGCAGGAGCGTGCCGTCGCGCAAGGCACGCCCCGCCTCCGGGCCTCCCGCCACGCGCGAGCCGGTGAGCTGGCCGCGCACGCCCCAGGCTCCGTCCGTGCTGCGCACGTCCCAGTCCAGCGCCGCCGCGTTCCCTCCGGCCACCCGGCACGCGTCGCGCTCGGCGGGGTCCTGGGGCAGGCCGCCCGCGCACAGGTCCGACAGGGGCGTCGCCGCAGCGAACGTGCCGCCCACGGACACGCCGGTGACGGGCTGCTGCCGCAGCACGACGGTGAGGAAGTTCTGCGCGGCGCCGGCCTGCGCGGGCAGCGCGTTGTTGGGGCCCAGGTGCAGCGGCCGGGACGGGTGGAAGCGGATGCGCCGGTCCGGCGGCGCTTCGCCGTCCTCGCCCGTCCGGGGCGCGGAGGGGCCCATCACCACCGCGTCCAGCACGCCCACCTGGAGCGTGTCGGTGAGGTTTCCGGTCAGCTTCACCGCCGCCAGGATGGGCGTCTCCAGGCCGATGCGCCGCGTGTAGAAGAGCGTCTGCGAGGAGTCCCCCACCGGCTGGAAGACGTCCATGCCCTGGAGGAAGAAGGGGCGCTTCTCCGGGAAGAACTGCTCGAAGGTGCTGAGGTTGAGGATGAGTTGATCCGCCTCCACCTGTCCGAAGTCCGGGTTCACCGTGGCGGTGAGCGTCAGGTCGCTGGTGAGCGCCGCGCGCAGGTCCACGCCCACGTCCGCGGACGGGGAGCCCAGCCGGGGCGTGGGCCGCGCCGGGTCCGCGTAGCGGGGGCTCATGCCGAAGCGCGCGGCGACGTAGGGCGTCAGCTGCACGCCGCTGCGGGACGGGATGCGCTCCAGGCCCTCCAGGTGCCCGAAGCGGGACACGAAGGCGTTGTCGTTGCGCGGCAGGAGGGTGGAGTCGATGACCTCCCGCGTGCGGGCCAGCTGCCGGCGCACCGCGAGCCCGAAGGTGTGCGTGGGCGCCTCCGGGAAGCGCAGCAGGTGCAGGGGGATGACCAGCTCCGCGGACCACCCGTCCGGCAGGTCCGCGGCGGCGCCGTCCCACACCGCGTCCCAGTCCTCCGTGTACTTGATGTCCTCGAAGTAGAGGACGTCCCGGAGGATGCCGCCCGCGTTCACCGTGAACGCGTACGCGGTGCGGTGGTCGTGCGCGCTGTCCACCATCACCGTGACGGAGTCCGACTCCGGGGGCCGGTCCCGGCGCCCCAACTGGCGGTTGATGAGCAGGGGCTGCGAGTCGCGCGCCACGATGCCGACGTAGAGGTTGTCGTCGTCGTAGAGGACGCGCAGGTCGGTGCGCTCGCTGGGCGCCGCGCCGTTCTTCGGGAAGGTCTGCACGAAGCGGTCGAACAGCGGCGCCTGCGCCCACTCCGCCTCGTCCAGCCGGCCGTCCAGTTGGATGGGCTTGAGCGTGCGCCGGGCCTGGATGGCCCCGGACGCGGGCGGCCCTTCCGCGCGCGGCGAGGCGGCCCAGAGCAGGGTGAGGAGCCCCATGACGACGGGCGCCGTGGAACGCGGACGGGAAACGAGAGGCATGGTGAGGAGTGCTCAGGTCCAGCGGAACAGGCGCACGGCCAGGGCGAAGCACGCGGAGCCCCACGTGCCCAGGATGGCCAGGTCCGGCAGCAGCGCGGACAGCGGCGCGCCTTCGTTGATGACGGCGCGCATGCAGGCGTTCATCGCGCTCAGGGGCAGCGCCCGGATGAGCGGCTGGACCGCGTCCGGGAAGTGGCTGGAGGCGAAGAAGATGCCCGCCAGCCCCATCATGGGCACCATCACCATGTTGATGAGGCCCACGGCCGTCTCGCTGGTGCGGGCGCGCGAGGCGCACAGGAACGCCAGCCCGCTGAAGGCGAACGTCCCCGCCAGCGCCACCGCCGCCACCGCCGCGAGCGAGCCGTGGATGGGCATGCCGAACGTCACGCGCGCGAAGCCCAGCACGAGCGGCAGGTCCACGCACAGCACGAACACCACCCGCGCCAGCGCGAAGGACAGCAGGTACTCCGGGCGGCGCATGGGCGTGGCCGCGAAGCGCTTGAGCAGCCGGCGCTGCCGGGCCAGGACGATGACGAACGTGATGCCCCACATGCTGCCGGCCATCACGTTCATGCCGACGAGGCCGGGCACCAGCCAGTCCACGTAGCGCGTGCCGGGCGCGCTCACCGCGTCGTCCTTCACGGGGCGCGCGTCGGCGCGGCCCGCGTCGCGCTGGAGCACGTCGTCCACGAAGGTGCGCGTGGCGGGAGACTCCGGGCGGGTGGGGTCGAAGCGGTAGGCCAGCGCGCCCCCGGTCTGCTCCGGAGGCGTCACCTGCAGCGCGAACCGGCCGGTCCGCAGGCCCGCGCCCGCCTCGGAGGCCGGGACGCGCTCGGGCGTGAGGCCCGGGTGGGCGGCCAGGGCCGCGGCGACGCGCTCGGCGCCGGGCCCGTCCACCACCGCCACGCGCGTGCGCGGCGTCACGCCGTGGTTGAACGCGCTGCCCAGCGCCACCGTGAGGAGGATGGGGAAGACGAACGTCCAGAAGATCGTGCCCGGCTCGCGGATGAACTCCCGCAACCGGGTGAGCGTCAGGCGCGCCAGCGGCGGCATGCGCCGTCCCCGCGCGGGCCGCGCGCCAGCGACCGCGTCCATGGTGGGCTCAGTCACGCAGGTTCCTCCCCGTCAGGGACACGAAGACGTCCTCCAGCGTGGCGTTGCGCGTGGTCAGCCCGGACAGCTCCGCGCCGCGCTCCGCGATGCGCGCCAGGATGGAGGGCAGCGCCAGGTGGGGCCGCGACACCGACAGCGCCAGGCGGCCCGTGAGCGTGGTGCGCGCGGCCGTCACCCCGGACACGGACTCGAAGTCCGGCGGGCCCAGCGCGGGCTGCGTGGTGAGCTCCACCACGTGCTCTCCGCCCAGGGACGCGACCAGCTCCGCGGGCGTGCCCACCGCGATGACCTGGCCCTTGTCCACCACCGCCACGCGGTCGCAGAGCTGCTCCGCCTCGTCCATGTAGTGCGTGGTGAAGACCACGGTGCGCCCGCGCGAGCGGAAGGCGGAGATGAGCTGCCAGAGCGCCCGGCGCGACTGTGGATCCAGGCCCGTGGTGGGCTCGTCCATGAAGATGAGCTCCGGGTCGCCCGCCAGGCTGCACGCGATGGACAGCCGCTGCCGCTGGCCGCCGGACAGCCGCACCACCCAGCTGTCGGACTTGTCCGTGAGCTGGAGCAGCGCCAGCAGCTCCTCCGTGTCCGGTCCCTGCGAATAGAAGGACCGGAAGAGCTCCAGCGTCTCGCGCACCGTCAGCTTGTCGGAGAGGAGGTTCTCCTGGAGCACCACGCCAATGCGCTCGCGCAGCGCGTTCCCGGCCTTCTCCCAGGTGCGGCCCAGCACCTCCACCTCGCCCCGGGTGGCCGTCTGGAGTCCCTCGAGGATCTCCAGCGTCGTCGTCTTGCCCGCGCCGTTGGGGCCCAGGAGTCCGAAGCACTCGCCGGTGCGGACCTCCAGGTCGAGGCCCCGAACGGCAGCCACATCACCGAACTCTTTGTGCAGTCCCCGCACCCGGATGGAAATCCCCACATGTCTGGAAATAGACAAATTCCAGGATGCGAACAAGGAGGTGGGGAGTAGGCGCGAGGCTCAAGCCGGCTTGCTCACCACGAGTCCGAACATCAGCGGGAGGGTGGGCAACTCCTCCGGTGGCCACATGCGGCGGCCCTCTGTCTCGCGCATGCGGGGGAAGAGGCGCGCGCCGTTCGCGTAGGGGTACTCGCGGAGGGCCTCCAGGCGCAGGCCCGCGGACAGCAGGGCGGTGATGATCTCCCCCAGCCCCCACTGGAACGTGTGGTCCGGATGCGGATTGCGGAAGTCCTTCACGCCCTCCTTGAAGCCCCAGGGCACGAGCGCCTCTTGTGCCTGCGCGACGTAGTCCGTCACGCCAGAGGTCTCCACGTGCACGCCTCCACCATAGGGGTAGTGGAGCCTCCACTGTTCGTCGAGCGTGAGCGCCAGCGGATGGAAGTCGACGACGACGAAGCGGCCTCCTGGCGCGAGCACACCCGCGAGTCCCCGGGCCCAGGCGCCCAGGTCGGACAGCCAGCACATCGCGCCATAGGAGGAGAAGGCGACGTCGTAGCGCGTGCCCTCCGCGGAGGCGGCGGCGAGCCAGTCGTAGACGTCCTGCCGCACGAAGGTGCCCGGGAGGCCGGACGCCTCGGAGAGCGAGCGCGCGAACGCGACGGCCTCGTCGCTGATGTCCACGCCCGTCACGCGCGCGCCCTTCGCGGCGAAGCTCAGCGTGTCCTGCCCGCTGTTGCACAGCAGGTGCACCAGCGACTGGCCCCGCACGTCTCCCACCAGCTCCTGTTCCTCGGGGAAGAGGGTGAAGTGGCCTTCGCGCAGGGCGCGGGCCTGGTCGCCCTTGTGGCTGTTGTGGGCCGGGGTGGCCTCGTTCCACGAGCGCCGGTTGGCTTCATGCAGTTCTTTGGAGGGAGCCATGGGGCCATGATTCCAGGGGTGCAGGGGGGAAGGGTAGAAGAGAGGGGTGACTTCCTCCTGGTTGCCCCTGCACCGGGTCCGCGCTGGCACCCGCGTGCGCCTGTTCTGCTTCCCGTTCGCGGGCGGTGGCGCGTCCGTGTTCCGGCCCTGGGCCGGCGTGCTGCCGGAGGGCATGGAGCTGGCCGCGGTGCAGCCGCCGGGCCGTGAGGAGCGCCTGGCGGAGCCGCCCCTCACGTCGCTGCCCGCGCTGCTGGACGAAATGGACGCGGCGCTGTCGCCCTGGCTGGAGGACCGGCCGTTCGCCTTCTTCGGGCACAGCCTGGGGGCGCTGGTGGCCTTCGAGTGGACGCGGCGCCTGCGCCAGAGGGGCGGGCCCGCGCCGCTGCACCTCTTCGTGTCCGGCGCGCCCGCGCCCGGCCTGCCGCGCACGGGCCCCCTGCTGCACGCGCTGCCGGAGCCGGAGTTCCTCCAGGTGGTGCGCCAGCTGGGCGCGGGGGCCTTCGACGGGCTCCCGGACGCGGGGCTCCTGGAGGCGTGGGGCCCCCTGCTGCGCGCGGACCTCCAACTGGCGGAGAGCGCGGCCCCCGGGCCCGGTGAGCCGGTGGACGTTCCTCTCTCCGCCTTCGGAGGGCTGGATGACGCGGCCGTCTCCCGGGAGGAGCTGGCCGCGTGGCGCGAGCGGACGCGCGGCGCGTTCTCCCAGCACATGCTGCCTGGGGGGCACCTCTTCATCCGCGCTGGCTACCCCGCCGTCATCCAGGTGCTGTGGCGGAAGCTGCGCGGGGCCGTGCCGGGACTCTGAATCGCGTCAGTACTCGCCCGTCACGCTCACCAGTGTCTCGTCCGTCACCGCGAAGCCGAAGGGCACCGGCATGGTGTCCTCCGGACGTTGGGCCGCGGGAGTGCCGGGGGCCTGGTCCAGGTCGAAGCGCACGGTGGTCGCGCGGAGTTGGACCTTCGTGCCCTCGGGCACGGTGAGCTCCAGCGGCAGGCCTCCGGGGGGCACGTCCCAGTACTCCAGCAGACCGCCGCCCGGCACGTCGCGCAGCCGGGCCACGGCGCTCGCGTCCACCGGCTGGCCGGCGATGGTCAGCGCTCGCAGCGGCGTGCCCGCGCCGAACCGGACCTGGAGCAGGGGCGCGCGCTCCACGGACTCCACGTGGAGCACCAGCCGCCGCAATCCGTCCCGCGTCTCGTCTCGCGACACGCGCACGCTGGGGGCCGGCAGGGGCCGGTGGGGCGCGGGGGCCACGCGCACGTCGCGCCAGAAGCGGGGCAGGTAGCTGTCCAGGCGGCGCGCCGGAGCATCCGCGCTCACGAAGCGCGAGGCCCACGCGTCCACCTCGAAGTCGCTGGAGAGCCAGTACGCCTCGCCCCGGTTTGCATCCACGGCGTAGGCGACGCTGCTGGGGCGCGGGTCGCTCGCGTCGAAGCGCTCCCGCACCACGCCCACGCCCAGGAGTACGCACGCCAGCGCGAGCATGGGCAGCGCCACCCTCCGGCCAGGCCGCACCGTGGGCGCGAAGATCTGCGGCCACAGCATCGCGAGCCAGGGCGCCACCGCCAGCGTCGCCACCGGTGCCAGGGCGAGCGTCAGCGCGACGTAGAGGTTGAGCACCTGCGGCACCCACAGCATCAGGGCCGGAATGGCGCTCACGGCCAGCAGCAGGCGGCCTCGCGCGGAGGGGTGCTCCGGCGACCCGCGAAGCCGTCCTCCGAGCGCCAACGCGCCCACGAAGGCAGGCACCGCGAACAGGTAGCTGAGGCCCGGCGCCGCGAATGCGCTGGCCACTCCCAGCACGGCCCACACCGCGAGCGCCCCCGCCACCAGCTCCTCCGCGAGTGCCCCGTGCGAGGAGAGCGACTGGGCGGCCCCCGCTACTCGCTCCTCCGCGGGTGCCCCGTGCGAGGAGAGCGACTGGACGGACCCCGCTACTCGCTCCTCCGCGCGTGCCCTGCGCATGAAGAGTGCTTGGACGCCGACCACCGCCGACAGCGTGAGCGCCAGCAGCCCCGCGATGAAGAGGTCGCCGTGGTAGGCGTCGCCCTGCGGCAGCACGCTCAGTCCCCCGTCAATGCGCAGCACCCCCCACCACGCGGCCTGGACCGCCGCCGCGCCCGCCACCGCCGAAGCGAGCACCGCGCCCGCGCCCCACGTCAGTCCGGACGCGCGCAGCCGGCCCCGGCGCAGTCCCATGACGAGCGCGGCCGCCACCGCGAACAGCGCCAGCAGCGCGATGGGCGCGGCCCAGGTGGCAGGGTGGTGCACGAGGAAGGGCCCGGCGTTGAAATAGACGGCGTCCTCCGGAGGCGCCGGCTCCAGCGCGTCGTCGCCCAGGTGCCGCGCGAGCGCGAGCATCACCTCTCCGTGGTGCTGGAGGCTGTCCAGGCCGAAGTGGGCGAGGTCATCCGTGCGCGCGTGGTAGCGCATGAACCCGTCGAGGAAGCCGAAGTTGAGGCCCGTCTTCCCCTGCTGGAGGAAGACGGTGAAGTCCGTGTCGTTCTGCAGCCGCCGGTACACCTCGTCGAACAGCGAGCTGGCCTGGGCGGGTGCCCCCGAGCGCGCCAGGTGCTGGATGAGCCAGCGGTTGCCGGGGCCCGGCTGGAACATCAGCGAGGGTCCGTGCGAGCCCCGGGCCTCGAAGTTGAGGACCACGGAGACCTGGTCCGCCAGCGGGTGATGGAACGCGAACGCCCGCGCCCCCACGAGCCCCGTCTCCTCCGCGTCCGTGAAAAGGAAGAGGACGTCGTTGCGCAGCGGCGGGCCCGTGCGCAGCGCCCGCAGCGTCTCCAGCATCGCCGCCACGCCGGCCCCGTCATCCGAGGCCCCGGGTGACGTGGGCACGGAGTCGTAGTGCGCGACGATGGCGATGACGCCGCGGCTGTCCTGGCCCTTCACGTGGGCAAGCACGTTGTGGACGGTGGCGCCCGGGATGGAGTTCTCCTCCATGTCCGGGTGGATGGCGGCCATGGCCTGCACCTCCGGCGTGACGCCCAGGCCGCGCACGGTGTCCACCAGGTACTCGCGCACCTCGCGGTGGGCCGGCGAGCCCACGGGGTGTGGCCGGGCCGCGATGCGCGCCAGGTGTTCGCGCGCACGCCCCGCGGAGAACACCTCCGGAGGCGCTGTCGCGGGCAGCGCCGTGGGCGCGGAGGCGAAGTGCAGGGCGAGGGCGGCGGTGAGCGCGGTGAGCACCACGGCCGCGAGGCTGGCGAGGCGGGGGCTCACGCGCGGACCTTCACGCCGCCGCTTCCGGGGCCACCACGTCGAAGCGGATCCGCCCCAGCGCCTCCGTCACCGCGCGCTCCACGTGGGCGCGGTCTTCGCCGCTCGCGATGACGTGGCCCAGTCGGTCGCCAGAGCTCTCCGGCGGACGCACGGTGACGCCCGGGGCCTTGTCCACGGACACCTCGCGCACGCCGTCCTCCTGGCGTGCGTCCTCCACGCCGTGCACCGCCGCGAGCCGACCGGTGCCGGACGCGGTGAGGAAGCGGATGGAGGCCGTGGCCTTCTGGCGGGGCGTCAGGTCCACGGGCCGCCCCAGCAACTGCTCCAGCAGCACCGTCAGCAGGTCGATGCCGGTCGCGTGGCGCACCAGCTCCGGAATCATCCCGCCCGCCAGCCGCGGGTTGATTTCGATGACCACCGGGCCCTGGGCGCAGAGGCGGATCTCCGTGTGCGCGGGGCCCAGGTCGAAGCCCACCGCGTCCAGCGCGGCCACCACGGCGCGCTCGAGCGCCTGGCGCTCACCGTCGTCGAGGGGCGCCGGGAAGTCGTGGCCCAGCTCCACGAAGTGGGGCGGCGCGGACAGGTGCTTGCGCGTGACGCCGATGACGCGCGTGTCGCCCCGGGCGAGCGTCACGGTCTCCACGCTGAACTCGGGCCCGGTGAGGAAGCCCTCCACCAGCACCTCTCCGGCCAGCGCCTGGCCGCGCTCGTTCACCCGGCGCGACGCGAGCGACCGGTAGTGCGCGAGCAGCGCCTCGGGCGAATCCACGCGCCGTACGCCGGTGCTGCCGCTCTCCGCGGTGGGCTTCACCACGCAAGGGTAGGTGGCCTCGCGGCTCACCTGGAGCGCCTGGGCCTCGGAGGTGACGAGCCAGAACTCCGGGGTGGGCTGGCCCGCGGCGCGCAGCACCTTCCGGGCCTCGTGCTTCTCATGGCAGATGCGGGCCGCGTCCGGGTGGAGGTAGCGGAAGCCGTACCGGGCGGCCAGCCAGGCCACCAGGGGCACGTAGAACGTGGAGAAGGTCAGGAGCGCGTCCACGCGCGTGCGCGCCGTCAGGGCCCGCACGCAGGCGTCCATCGCCTCCCGGTCGTTCGTGTCCGCCTCCAGCACCTGGAGCTCCGGGCTGCCCGCGAGCTTCGCCAGGAAGGGGTACTTGCCGGGCTGACGGGTGATGAAGGTGACCTGCTGTCCCTGGTCCACCAGCCGCTCCACGGCGAGCTTGCCGGTGCCCGTGGTGTTGCTCTCGATGAAGGCGAAGTGGGCGCGCATCACAGCCCCAGCTCCCGGGTGAGGTCGCCGCTGAGGGTGATGTCGGGCGCGTGGTACGGGACGCCGCCGTCGTGGGGCAGCGGCGCGTGGCTCCAGCGCTCGGCCACGTCCACGCCGTAGCGGATGGCGTGCGGGGCCGCGGCGGCGGCGCACTCCGGGCCGGCGATGTGGTGCTTCGCCAGATAGTCGTCCGAGTAGATGGTCTCCCCGTACCGGTCGCCCTTGTCCGGGAAGATGCCCACGACGTGGGCGTCCGGGCCGAACTGCTCCGCGAGCCACGAGCCCACGATGTAGACCGCGCCGGACGAGCCGCCCGCGAAGATGCCCTCGCGCCGGGCCAGCTCACGGCAGCCCTGGAACACCTCGCCGTCGGACAGCCAGTGGGCCTCGTCGATGACGCGGTAGTTGATGTTGCCCGCGATGATGCTGTTGCCGTGGCCGCTCTGGAGACGGGGGCGGTTGGGCTGGTGGAACTGCACGGAGCCCACCGCGTCCACGGCCACCACGCGCACGTGCGGCAGGCGCTGCTTGAGCGCGGCGGCCGTTCCACTGAGGGACCCGCCGCTGCCCACGCTGGCCACCAGCGCGGCGATGTTGCCGCCCAGCGCCTCGGTCAACTCCTGGGCCATGGCGCTGTTGTACGCGCCCGGGTTGCTGGGGCTGTCGTACTGGCGCGGCCAGTAGGCGCCGGGCACGTCGCGCAGCACGTCCCGCAGGCGCTCCAGCCGCGACTGCTGCCAGCCTCCGGTGGGGTGATAGGCGTCCACCACGAAGACTTCGGCGCCCAGCGCCCGCAGCTTGGCGGCGGTGCTCACGTCGATGCGCGGGTCGGTGATGATGATGACCCGGTAGCCCTTGAGGGTGCCCACGCGGGCCAGTCCCTCCGCCATGGTGCCGGAGGAGCTTTCGACGATGGTGCCGCCGGGCTGAAGGTCGCCCCGGGCCTCCGCGTCGGTCACCATCTTGAGCGCGACCCGGTCCTTCATCTGCCCGGGCATGGACAGCTCCAGCTTGCCCCACAGCTGCGCGCGCGGCCGGTTCACGGCGCGGCCCCGCAGCGAGACGAGGGGGGTGTTCTTCATCAACTCCAGGACGGACGAGACCTTGAGCATGGCGGAGGACGGGCGGGGTTAGGGGGTCGGGAATCCGGAGGCGGTGAGAAGCGCGGTGACGGCCTGCTCCAGCTGTCCGCGCGCGTCTTCCTGTTCGACGCGCCAGGCCTGGAGTGAGGCGGTGAGGCCCGGGTCCTCCAGCGCGGCGAGCTGGGCCAGGACGGAGGCGGGCGCGGGGCCTCCGCCATGGGCTGACGCCTCCACGCAGGTGGCGGGCTCCAGCGCGCGCGCCAGCTCCGCCTCGTCGAGCGTGAAGGCGCGCGAGGTGACTTCCAGGAGCAGCGCCTCCAGCCCATGCCGAGCCTCAGCGGCGGTGAGGGGCGTGTCGCCCGTCTTGCGCGCCACGAGCCGGGCCACCACGTCGTGGGCCGTGCGGAACGCGAGTCCGTGCCGCGCGACCAGGTGATCCGCGACGGCGGTCATCGTCGTGTCCGCGTGGACCAGGAAGGCGCGCATCGCGTCCGGGCGGACGCGCACGTGCTGGAGCAGCAGGTCCATCAGCTGAACCGCCTTGCTGATGCCCCGGAGCGCGGGCCACAGGTGCGCGGAGACTTCACCGCTGACCTCCACGCTGTTGGTGAAGGGCGTGTTCTTCAGGCCCATCAAGGCGTTCATCAGCGCGCCGGTGGGGTGCACCGCCTGCCCGCGGATGTGCTCCAGGACGAAGGCGTTGCGCTTCTGCGGCATGATGGAGCTGGTGCTCACCAGGTCATCCGGCCAGTCGAGGAAGCCGTAGGCCATGCTGGCCCAGGACTGCAGGTCGTTGGCCAGCCGCGTGAGCGTGGTGCCCATGAGCGCCAGGGGCCCGAGCACCTGGATGACGAAGTCCCGTGAACCGACGGCGTCCGCGGAGTTGAGCACCGGCGCGGAGAAGCCCAGCAGCCGCGCGACCTCGTGCGGGTCGATGGGGAACGACGTGCCACCTCCGGCCGCGGCGCCCATGGGGCTGCGGTTGACGGTGCCATAGCTGGCAGCGAGCCACGCGGTGCCGCGGACGAACTCCGACAGCACCGCCGTCAGGTAGTGGCCGAAGGTGGAGGGCTGCGCGGGCTGCTGGTGGGTGAAGGAGCTCATCACCGTGCGCGCGTGCGCGTGCGCCTGCGTGCTCAGCGTGCGCGACAGGGACTCGCAGCCGGCGAGCACGCCCAAGAGCTCCGTGCGCAGCCGCATCCGCGTCACGGTGGCGTTGATGTCGTTGCGGCTGCGGGCCACGTGCGCGGATCCGCCGACCTCGCCTCCCAGCCGGTGGATGTATTCGTTCTCGTACGTGAGGTAGAGGCCGCGGTGCGACGCGGGCGTTTCGAACACGGTCTCACCCGCGTCCGAGCGCAGCCGCAGGTCGCGGTTGACGGACAACAGGCGCGCCACGGTCTCCGCGGGGAGGATGCCCCGGTGCGCGAGCATCACCAGGTGGGCCGCGTCGATGCGCAACAGGTGCGGCAGCACCGTGCGCTGGTCGTCCGCGAAGCCCGGTTCGTAGAACAGCCGGAAGAGGACGGGGTGGGGTGGCAGCGAAACGCGGCCCAGGGTCTGCGCGCTCATCGTGCGTCCACCGGGGAAGCCGCCGCATCCTCCGCGGCGATGTCAGCCACCACCGCGCCGGTGAGCCGCTGGATGTCCCGCGGCGAGATGCGCAGCATGTGCTGATCATCCCCGCCGCCGCCGAAGACGACGTCGTACTGGAGCACGCGCGAGTCGATGACCACGGGCAGCGGCGTCGCGTGCCCCACCGGAGGAACGCCGCCGACGGCGTAGCCCGTCAGCCGCAAAACCGTCTGCGCACTGGCCAGCTTGAGCTGCGTGAGCTGGAGCGCGGCGGCC
Organism: Corallococcus sp. AB038B; assembly: GCF_003668955.1. Taxonomy (NCBI): domain Bacteria; kingdom Pseudomonadati; phylum Myxococcota; class Myxococcia; order Myxococcales; family Myxococcaceae; genus Corallococcus; species Corallococcus sp. AB038B. The sequence goes on from NZ_RAWO01000001.1 coordinate 310,789, forward strand.
ACCTTCGCGGTGGCGATGCGGATGTCGCCGGGCGCGATGGCCAGACACGCGCGAGACGCATCCTTCTTCCCCTCGAAGACGATGGTCTTGACGATCTGCGCGGGCATCACGCCCAGCGCCGCCGCCGCCAGCGGCACCGTGGGCATGTCCGCGCCGGGGTTGATCAGCGTCGCAGCGACCTGGGAATCACGCAGGCACTGCTCCAAAAACTCGCGTCGGGAAGGTGCATCCGTCGTGTTCATGACGAACGCGAGTTTAAAGGATTCCCCTCTGACGTGAAGGGTGCCCGCGGAGCGGAACCCGTGACGGTGGATCCGCTCCGCGCGCGTGTTTCACGTCGTGCGCGCGAGCGTTACGCGCTCACGCCAATGCCAATCGGGCAGCTCACGCCGGTGCCGCCAACGCCGCAATAACCCCCCGGGTTTTTCTGCAGGTACTGCTGGTGGTAATCCTCGGCGTAATAGAACGCCGGAGCGGGCAGGACCTCCGTGGTGATGTCGCCCAGGCCCTTCGCGTTGAGCGCGGCCTGATACGCCTGCCGCGTCTCCTCCGCGGCGCGCTTCTGCGCGTCGTTCGCGAAGTAGATGCCGGAGCGGTACTGCGTGCCCGCGTCGTTGCCCTGGCGCATGCCCTGTGTCGGGTCGTGGTTCTCCCAGAACACCTTCAAGAGCTGCGCGTACGTGACCTTCGCCGGGTCGAACACCACGCGCACCACTTCGTTGTGGCCGGTGAGCCCCGAGCAGACCTCTTCGTACGTGGGGTTCGGCGTCAGCCCGCCCGCGTATCCCACCGAGGTGGAGTACACGCCCGGCACCTGCCAGAACTTGCGCTCGACGCCCCAGAAGCAGCCCATGCCGAAGACGGCCGTTTCAAAGCCCTCCGGCACTGGACCCTTCAGCGGGGTGCCCAGCACGGTGTGCTTCTGCGGAACCGGCATCTCCTGAGGACGGCCCGGCAGCGCCTCCTGCGGAGTGGGGAGCCTCAACTTCTTCGGGGACGTGAAGAACATGCTCTAGCTTTAGCCCCGGGCCTCCCCGTTTTCACGCCCGGCGCACGCCCGCCCACTCGCACCCCGTCCCACCAGGAATGCCCCGTCCCCCCGACGGTTCCCCAGGACTCCCATGCGCACCCGCCTCCTCGCCGCCCTCTGCCTCCTGGCCCCCACCGCCGCCCTCGCAGCCAAGGACCCGCGCTGCGCCGGCAAGCCCGCCGCCCGCGCCGCCCGCTTCTCCGACGCCGCCCTGAAGGGCGCCTCCGCCGCGGAGCGTTACGCCGCCTACGTCCAGGCCTGTGCACTGGATGACGTGGTGGCCCTCACCCAGACGCTCGTCCGCTTCAAGACGGTGAGCAGCGAGGCCCCCGCCGCGAAGAACCCGGAGGTGGCCGCCATGGGCCGCGCCCTGGAGGCGTGGGCGAAGCAGCACGGCTTCGGCTTCCGCACCGTGGGCAACAACGACGTCTTCGAGCTGTCCTGGGGTGAAGGCGAGCCGCTGCTGGGGCTCGTGTTCCATGGCGACGTCGTCCCCGCGCCCGCCCATGAGTGGAAGCGCGCGCCCTTCAAGGCGGTGGTGGAGAAGGGCCGCCTGTACGGCCGCGGCGTGGAGGACGACAAGGGTCCCATCGCCTCCGGGCTCGTCGCGCTGGCCATGGCGAAGGACCTGGGCCTCAAGCCCCAGGGCAAGGTGCTGATCATCATCGGCAACGGCGAGGAGAGCGACTGGAACGGCATGAAGAACTACGCGGACACGCAGCCCAAGCCCACGCACGTCATCTCCGTGGACTCCGGCTACCCGGTGATGGCCGCGCAGTCCGGCTTCGTCGCGTGGACGCTGGAGGCGCCCGTGGGCGCTGCCCTCGCCACGCCGAAGGAGGGCACCGTCGCGCGCGCCGTGGACGTGAGCGCGGGCGAGTTCCTCACCCAGGTGCCCGGCACCGCCACGCTGAAGCTCACGCCCGTGAAGGGCCAGACGCCGGAGACGGTGCTCGCCGCCGTGAAGGCCGCCATCGCCCAGGAGTCCCCCGCCCGCAAGGACCTGAAGGCCGACGCGAAGCGCGAGGGCAACACCGTGGTGCTCACCGCCCACGGCGTGGCGGTGCATTCGTCCACCGCGGACGAGGGCCACAACGCGCTCTGGGACCTGTCCGCCGTGGCCTCGCGGCTGTCACTGGAGGACAACGGCATCGCGGCGCTGCTGCGCGTGGTGTCGAAGCGCTTCGACGGCGACCACCACGGCGAGAAGCTGGGCCTGAAGTACCAGGACGCGCTGATGGGCCCGCTGCTCGTGGCGCCCACCGTGCTGCGCGTGAAGGACGGCACCGTGTCCCTGGGAGTCAACATGCGCCGGCCTCAGGGCCAGGACGCGGCGGCCTTCAACGCGTCGCTGGACGCCGCCGCGAAGCGCGTGGGCGAGGACTCCGGTGGCCAGGTGAAGGAGGGCTCCGGCCGCTACCTGGGCGACCCGCACGTGGCGGACACGTCCGGCCCGCTGGTGAAGACGCTGATGGACATCTACCAGCGCCAGCGCAAGGCGCCGGACGCGGTGCCCGGCTCCATCCGCGGCGGTACCTACGCGCGGCTCTTCCCACGCGCCGTGGACTTCGGGCCCGCGTTCCCCAACGAGCCCTACACCGGCCACGCCCCGGATGAATCCATCGCGCTGGAGACGCTGGACCTGAGCACGCGCATGCTCGCGGAGGCCGTGCACACGCTCGCCATCGCGCCCGCGTCCGAGGTGAAGGCCGCGCCGTGACGGCGGCTCACGGCTCCAGGTAGCCCAGGGGCGGGGCGAGCCGGGGCCAGCGCACGGTGAAGGTCGTTCCATCTCCGGCGGCGGTCTCCACGCGAACGCTGCCCCGGTGCACCTGGACGATCTCACTCACGATGTAGAGCCCCAGCCCCAGGCTGCGGTGCTTGCTGCCCGCGTTCGGGACGCTCGACTGCTTGAACGGGTCGAACAGGTGCGGCAGCAGCTCCGGCGGGATGGGGTCGCCCTCATTGCGCACCTGCATCACCACGTCCACGGACTCGCCCGTGAGCGTGGTGACGACGGGCGAGTCGTTCCTCGCGTGTTGCAACGCGTTCACCACCAGGTTGCCCAGCACCTGCGTCACCCGGTCCGGGTCCCAGTCCCCCCACAGGTCACCCCCGTGCACCTCCAGCACGAGGGGCCGCTCCGGGTAGACCACCTGGAGCTCCTCCAGCATGCCCTGGCACAGCTCCTCCATGTTCACGTGCTGGCGCGTCACCGGGATGCCACCGCCCAGGCGACTGCGCGCGAAGTCGAGGATGTCGTTGATCATCCGCGTCATCCGCGCAGTGGCCTTGCGGATGCGGTCCACGGAGCGGCGCGCCGGCGTGTCCAGCGCCGGGATCTTCCCCAGCATGAAGGCCGACGCGTTCACCGCGTGCAGGGGGTTGCGCAGGTCGTGGCCCAGGACGGCGATGAGCTCCTCGCGAAAGTCGATGGCCTGCTGGAGCGCGGCCTCCGCGCGCTTGTAGTCGCTGACGTCCACCACGGTGTTGCCCACCCCCAGCAGCACGCCGTCCGGGGTGCGCACCGGGAAGTAGTCCACGCGCCAGGACGCCGCGCGGCCCCGCACCGGATCCGGCCCCTGGATGAGCACGTCCTGCACGGGCTGCCCGGTCTCCAGCACCTGCCGCATCGGACGCTCGACGGACTCCACGACGTCTTCACGGACCATCTCGCGCACCGTGCGACCCCGGTGCGCCTCCACGGGGTGGCCGTTGAGGTGCGCCATCGTGTCGTTGATGCGCAGGTAGTGCAGGTCCGGATCCATGAACGCGATGCCCACGGGCGCCGAGTCCAGCAGCGAGTCCAGCAGGGCCAGCGACCGCTCGGCTTCCTTGCGTGCCTCGTGCTCGCGCGCGTGCAGCTCCGTCTGGGCGATGTGCGCGGACGCCCGCTCCGCGACGGCGTGGAAGAGCAGCACGTCCGAGTCGGAGAAGGCGAAGGCCGTGCGCGATCCCATGTACGCCATGCCCAGGAGCCGCTCGCCGTCCATGAGCGGCAGGCCGTACAGCGCGCGCAGCCCCGCGCGGCGCAGCGGCCCGACAAGGACGCGCGGGTCGGTGGCGGCCGAGCGGACGAAGAAGGGCCGCCGCTCCAGCGCCGCCAGCCCGCTCACGCCCTGGCCCACCGGCACGCGCAGGCCCTTCACCTCGTCCGTGCTCAATCCCACCGCGGCGCGCACCACCAGCGCGTCGTCCTCCAGCAGCATCACCGCCGCCGTGTCCACGGTGAGCGCGGACTCCATCAGCCGGGTGAGCAGGCGCTCCAGGAGCGTCTCCATGTCCGGGTCGTCCAGCGTCGCCTCGGACATGCGGTCCAGCGTCTGGAGGATGCGCTGCTTCATGTCCCAGAAGAACGTCATCGTCCGGGTGACCACCCGGTCGAGCGTCTCCTCCAGCCGCGTGAGGTCTCCGGGCCTCAGCCGCTGCTCCAGCGCCTCCAGCCGGTGGAGGATGCAGCGGCGCAGGAGCGCGTACTCCTGGGCCACCTCGCCCAGGTTGAAGCCCGCGTCCAGGCGGGCCGCGGCGTGCGCCGCCTCCAGGCGTTCGTCCAGCGCCTCCGGCCCCACCTCCATCGCTTCCGTCAGCGCGCTGAGCAGCTCCGGCATGTGGTCGATGAGCCAGGGAGGGCGGGCGGCGTCCTTGCCGCCCAGGTCCCGCATCACCGCCTGCTGCCATTCCATCAGCAGCGTGTCGTGGTTCGCGCGCAGGAACTCCGCCGCGGAGGGGCGAGGCCCGCTGCGCGCATGCTCGTCCACGGAGTGTGAATCCGGCTCCTGCATCGCCCATCTCCCCGGGCCCCTCGCCCGGTCGCGCCGCCCCTCGCGAAAAGTCTGCGCATGGTACTCCCGGCGCGCCTCACCCCTGCGTCGGATGGTCGCGCGCCACGAGCCCTCGGCCGCTGGTTCCGGGCCGGGCCTCGGACGCACCGCCCGGCGCGCCGTTCACCTTCGGGCGCTCGGCCAGCCCTGGGGACGTTCGCGCCCCAGGGCATGCGCATGCTCGGGTAGGGTGGCCGTCAAAGCATGCCCACCCTCCTGCTCAACCGCTCCGCCGTGGCCCGCAACATCCAGGCGCTCCTGCTCCTGGACGACCTGCGCGAGGCCTTCCGCACCGACGTCCTGGCCCGCACGGTGGCCCCGCAGCGCGTGCGCGCGCCGCTGCACTCATTGGGCACCGCGCTGGTGCTCTTCCCCGGCTGCGTGCCCGGCATCCCCGCGTACACGGTGAAGGTGCACGCGAAGTTCCCCGCGCAGAAGCCCGCCATCCAGGGCGTGGTGCACCTGCACGACCTGGTGACGGGAGGGCTGCTCGCGGTGATGGACTCCGGCCACCTCACCGCCGTGCGCACCGGCGTGGTGGGCGCGCTGGCCGCGGACGTGCTGGCCCGGCCGGACGCCACGCGCGTGGCGGTGATTGGCGCCGGCCGCCAGGGCGTGCTCCAGCTCAAGCAGCTGCGGCTGGTGCGCACGCTCAGCCAGGTGCGCGTCTACGACACGAACATCGCGCACGCGAACGCCTACGCGCAGCGCATGTACCAGGAGCTGAACCTGCCCGTGCGCGTGGAGACGTCCGTGGCGGATGCCGTCGCGGACGCGGACATCGTGGTGACGGCGACGTGGAGCCACCAGCCCTTCCTGCACGCGGGCATGGTGCAGCCGGGCACGCACATCACCGCGCTGGGCGCGGACGAGCCGGGCAAGGCGGAGCTGTCCCAGGACCTGCTCGAGCAATCGCTGTTCGTCTGCGACCACCGCGGCTTGAGCGTCTCCACCGGCGCGGCGGGCGCGGTGGGGCTCACGGAGGCCGCCATCCACGCGGAGCTGGGCGAGGTCCTCGCGGGCCTCAAGCCCGGGCGCACGTCCCAGGAACAGGTGACGGTGTTCGCTGGGGTGGGCCTGCCCTTCCAGGACCTGGCCACCGCCTGGCACGTGTACCAGTCGGCGACCGGCGACGAGGACGTGCCCACGCTCGACTTCAACGAGTAGCGCGGGCCGTCCGTCAGTCCGGCCTGCTTCAGGCCTTGGACAGCGTCTGCGAGAGGCGCACGGCCTCCTCGTGCAGGTCGGTGTCCTCCGCCAGCGGCATGGCGAGCACCTTCTGCACCAGCTCCTTCGCCTTCTGCTCCTGGCCCAGGCGCGCCTGCGCGAGCGCCAGGTTGAGCAGCGGCTCCGGGCGGTCCGGGGCGCGGCGCACGGCCTCCTCCAGCACCGTCACCGCGCGCGGCAGGTGCGCGTTCGCCGGCTCCGAGGGGACGCGCAGCAGCAGCTGGCCCAGGTTGTTCGCCGCGCGCCAGCCATCCGGCGCCAGGCCCATGCCCTGCTCGTACGCGGCGATGGCCTTGTCGTACGCGGGCGGCTCCTGCGACTCGAAGCAGGTGGCCTCCGCCATCTTCAGCGACTCGCTGGCGACGCCCAGCGACGCCATGGTCTGGCACAGGTGCCGGGCCTGTTCGATTTGACCGCGAGCCAGCATCAGCTGCGCCAGGTTCGCCTGGGCGTCCGCGTCCTTCGGGCGCTGGGCCGCGAGCGCGGAGGCCGCCTGGTAGGACGTGCGCAAATCTCGCAGCGCCATGGACAGCACCGTCACGGACGCGAGCATGCGCGGCTGGTTGGGCACCGCCTTGAGGCCCTGCTCCAGCACCTTGCGCGCGTCCACCAGCTTCTCCTGGGCGGACAGCGCGTGCGACAGGCTCAGGTACGCGGGCACGAAGCGCGGCGCCAGCGTGAGGACCTCGCGCAGCGTGGCGAGGCCGGCGTCCGTCTGGCCCGCCTCCAGCTGCACCTGACCCAGCCGGTAGCGGAACACGGGGTTCTGGGGCGCCGCCTTCGCGGCCTGGGACAGGGCCTCCAGCGCCTGGGGCGCCTTGTCCTGCTTGATCAGCATCATGCCCTTGCCGAACCAGGCCTCGGCGCGGTTGGGCTCCACCGCGAGCACGCCCTGGTAGGCCTTGAGGGCGGCGTCGAGCTGGCCCTTCTGGGCGGCGATGTTCGCGCGCACCAGGCCGGTCTCCGCCGTGGCGCCCTGGGCCTCCGCCTTGGCGAGCAGAGCCTCCGCCTGGGGCACCTTGTTCTCCACCAGCGCCAGCTTGGCCATCACGACCAGCGCGTCACGGTGGTTGGGGTTCTTCGCGAGGAGCTTCTCGGCCTCGGCCTTGGCCTGGGCCACCTGCCCCTGCGCGAGAAGGGTTTCCAGAGAGTTCATGATGGAAAGTGTCCCCCAGGGGGCGGGGGCTGTCGAGCAACGGGGAAAAGGAAAGGGCCTCGCCCGGATGGACGAGGCCCTGGGAAGTTCATCAGGCGGGAGGCGGCCGGACGTGGCCCGCCACTACCACTTGCTCAGCGCGTCCTTGATGCCTTCACCGACGTTCTTGATGCCCTCGCCGACGTTCTTGATGCCCTCGCCGACGTTCTGCACCGCGTTGCCCACGCCCTCGACGGCGGCCTTGGCGGCGTCGCCGACCTTGCCCACGTCGACGGAGAAGCCGAACTCCACGCTGGCGCCGATGCCCAGCGCCGCGCCCACGTCGAAGTTGGCGGACAGCTTGCCGTCCTTCAGGCCGACGTTGGCCTCGAACTCCACGCCGATACCGGCGAAGGCTTCCGCACCGGCAGTGACGGTCGCGGGGCCAATCTCCTGCGTGACTTCCGCGCTGGCGCGGGCGCCGGCGAAGGCCTCACCGTGCACGGAGGCAGCGGCCTGGCCGTGCAGCGGGTCCAGCACCACCTGGCCCGTGGCGGTCGCCTCGGCGCCCACGTTGCCCTCGGCGCCCCACTCGGAGCGGCCCAGCGCCGTGTCCGCGTGGCCTTCCACGGAGCCGCGCACCAGGTCGGCGCGCACGTCCACGGAGCCTTCCGCGCCAATCTTGCCGTGCAGCGGGTCGATGGAGACGTTGCCCTGCGCCGACACGTCCGCCGTCAGCGCCTGGCCTTCCACCGTGTTGTGGAAGTTGCCGTTCACGTCACCGGAGGTGTGGGAGCCGGAGGCCGCGGTCCAGCTCTTGTTCCACTCGCCAGAGGCGACGGTCTGGTCGAAGCGGCTGGTCTCCAGCTGCTTCTGGATGTCCGTCGTGGTGCTGGGGTTGGCCTGGTTGCTGGTGGTGACGCGGTTGCCCTGCACGCCGCGGTTCAGGTCGATCGTCGCCTCGCCCTGGGCCCGGTTCTGCGTCTGGGCCTGCACCTCGCGGCGCACCTGCGTCCCATTGGCCGGAGCGGGCGTGGTGGGGTTCCGGAACACGGGGCGGTAGCGGTTGGTCTCGATGGCCATGGAAGGGGGCTCCGGCGGGCGCGATGCGCGGTGGGAAATCTTGTGACTTGAGAGAGTATCGGGGGCGCACCCGAGAAAGTTTCCGCTCCTCTTTTTTCTTTCTGATCCGCCGCGCCCTTAGGGCTCGGATCTCCCGGGAGCCAGGATTCCCTCGGGATCGAAGGCCTCTTTCAGTCGCTTTCGCACCTCCGCGGAGTCGTCCCGCACGGGCGGTGCGGCGTCCTGCGCCTGGAGTCCGGCTCGGGTCAGGTGGTACCCCGCGTCCGCCAGTTCTCGGGAGAGGGCGCGGTAGCAGGCCTGGGCGCGAGCGTCCTCGCCGCGGACGTCCCGGTCATAGGCGAGCGCGGTGACGAGGTAGACGCAGCGCGGGGAGTGGGCGAGGAGCGCCAGGTTGGGTTCGAACCCGAAGAGGCGGGGGACGCGGTCGGCGATGTCCGTGGCGCGCTTCGCCTCCGGGCCGGTGAAGGGGACGGCGACGGAGCACCAGATGAAGCCGCAGCGGTCGCGGTCCGGGTGCGGATCCTCCGGCTTGGGCGTGCGCTTTCGCCAGTAGGCCATGGCGAGGTTGGTTTCGGTGGGGACGCCCTGGAGCGTGCCCTCGCCGAAGGGGGCCACCGGGCCGAAGGACAGGGGGCGGAAGGCGCCTTCCACGGCGCGTGCGAGCCGCTTCTCCAAGAGGGCGCCCATCTCCGCGTCCGGGGCGATGAGGGTGCCGCTGATGGCCCAGCGGCCAAAGCCCTCGCGGAGCTTCTCGCGTGCCCAGTCCGGCAGCGGTGCCCGGCCCACGGAGGGGTAGGGGAACTGCTGGGTGATGCTGTAGGCCTTGATGTCGTTCCAGAAGAAGAAGCTGCCCTTGAGCGTGCCGTCCAGGGCCAGGGCCTGGAGCCGGTCCACCATGTCCCAGAGCTGGGCGTCGTCGTTCACGGCGCAGAAGAAGTCGCGCAGCCAGGGCTGCTTGCGCGCCAGCCAGAACGTCATCCGCGTCACCACGCCCAGCGAGGACTGGCTGAAGAGGCCGTCCAGCACCGGGCCCAGGCCCCAGCGGAACACGGGGGCGGAGCGGGCGCCGGGGAAGCGCGCGTGGCCCGTCTCCACGCGCTCGCCCGTGGGGAGCACGGCCTCCAGCGCGCACACGTGTTGGAAGATGTCCGCGTTGGGACCGGCCCCGTCACCGCGCTCCAGCGCGTTGCCCACCATGCTCGCGTCCGGCGAGCCGCCGATGGTGGTGATGAACGTGGAGGAGCCCTTGTCGCGCAGGTACTCGTAGGCCTGGCGGAACGTCACGCCGGGCTCCACGGTGAGGTACGCGAGCTGTTCGTCGTGCGCGAGGATGCGGTTCATGCGCCCCAGGTCCAGCAGCACGCTGCCGTCGCCGGGAGGCACGCGCGAGCCGTAGCCCCAGTTGCGGCCGGCGCTCACCGGGTACACCGGCACGCGGTGCTCGCTGGCGATGCGCAGGCACGCCTGCACCTGCGTCGTGTCCGCCGGCCGCACGATGGCGGGGATGCGCTGGGTGGTGGCGAAGGTGGCCGTTTCCGCGGCCTCCAGCGCTTCGGTGTCCAGGATGACGTGCGCTTCGCCCACGGCCTCCCGCCACGCGGCCAGGGCCGCTCGCAGGTCACCGGGGTGGGTGGGGGCCTTCGCTTCGGTCTCGCTCACGGGGCCGCAGTATGCCCGCGCGGACGTCCCCCCGCTGGCTCCCCGGACGGCGAGCGGGCGGGCGGGCCCCGGGCGGGGAGGGTCGCCGGGTGGACACCGGCCGTGGTCGCTCCCTGCCGCGTGTTCATCTTCGGCGTGGGGAGGTGTTCATGGTCGTCTTCATCAATTCGCGCAACGGACGGTGGATTCGGATTCTGGCGGGCACGGGCATGGTCCTGGGCGGGCTGGGCACGGGCACGCCCCGGGGCGCGCTGGTGGCGCTGACGGGCCTGCTGCCGCTGCTGACCGGCGCGCTGGATTTGTTCCTGGTGGGGCCGCTGATGGGCCTGCCCGTGAAGGGTGCGGACGTGCGGCGTGCGCTGGGGCAGCCGGAGGACGCACCGCTGCTCGACCTGGCGCACGACGGGGGGCGCTCTCCCTACGCGCCCCCCAGCACGCTGCTGCACTAGCTACTTCGTGCTCACCTGGAAGGGGATGCCGAGCGAACCGAACGGCGCCCCTGATTCCGCGTCCACCAGGTTCAACTGGAGCGTCACCGCGTCCTCCCGGTGGGCCACGCCCTGGAAGTAGAGGAAGCCCTCCTGCGTGCCGCCGGGCTCCAGTGTGCCCTCCGGCAGTGCGTTGTTGAGCATGTCCGCGGTGGGCAGTGGCGGATCGTAGTAGTACGGCCCCCCGTAGAAGTTGCCTCCCCAGCCCCAGGGCCCGCCGTACCAGCCCGGTCCCCAGCCGCCGCGCCAGGGCCCGTAGCCGTAGCCGCCCCCCGCCCACGCCCTGCCCCCGGGGTACATCACCGGGCTGATGCGCGCGGGCGCCTCCGTCTCATTCGAGGACGTGGCCTGCCGCAGCGACAGGGGCGGCAGCGCGCTGTAGCGGAAGCGCGTCTCCTGGCCCACCAGCGCGAAGTCCTTGTACTGGAGGCGGATCGGGCGGTCCCCATTGTTCTCCAGCCGGACGTAGACAGGGGTGACCCGGCGCTCCAGGTCGGACGGTGAGCCCTTCCAGGCCGAACCGTCCGCTGTGAGCCGCACGCCCTCCTGTTCCTTGATGGCGCTGCTCTTGCCGCCCTGGAGGACTCCCGCTTCCGGCACGGGCCGCAGCTTCGTCTCCGCCGCGCAGCCCGCCATCAGCATCAACCCCAGGGCCCCCACTCCCAATGCTCCTCGCATCGCATGCCTCCTCGTACTTCAAGGTAGGGCGTGCGGCGTTCAGGGGATGACATGCCTCGTGCTCCCACCCGGAGGGGGGGCCGGCGGCCGGGGACTCTACGGCTGGGGCGTCACCGGCTCGGCGGCGGTGGCGGGCCAGGAGGGCGCGTTGACGAACTCCCAGTCCTGATGGCGCGCCCAGGTCTCGAAGGTCTGCCAGCTCACGCGCAGGTGGCTGTTGCGCAGCGTGAGGATGTCCGCGTGGTAGCCCACCCGGTCCAGCCACTCGAACATGGCCGCCAGGTCCTCGCTCTGCTGCTGGAGTTGATCCAGGGGAATCTGTTCGAAGTGGATGCGGTGGCCGCTCACCATGGAGAGCAGCGCGGCGGCCTGTTGGCCCGTCACCTCGTCGGAGGCAACTTCGATGCGCTCGCCGATGAAGCGCTCCGGGTCTCCCAGCACGTGCATCGCGAAGCCGGCCAGGTCCTCCACCGCGACCATCTGGAGGCCGCGCGTCGCGGGCAGCCCCAGGGCCAGCTTCCCCGCGGCCAGCATGTCGCGCGTGGGCCGCTGGAGGAGGTTCTCCATGAAGAAGGTGGGGCCCAGGATGGTGAAGGGCATGTCGCGCCGCCGCAGGTACAGCTCCACGGCGTGCTTGCTGTCGAAGTGCGGGATGCCGGTGAGCTCCGACGCGCCCGCCACGGACGAGTACACGAAGTGCCGCACGCTGGCGCGCTTCGCCGCGTCCGCCAGGTTCTTGCCGTGCTGGACCTCTGCGTCCACGCCGCCCGAGCCGAAGGGCGTGGCCATGGCGTAGACGGCGTCCACGCCGCGCATGGCGCTCTCCAGCGAGACGGGGTCGTCGAAGTCGCCCTGGGCCAGGGTGACGCCGGGCCTGCGCAGGGCGCGGGCGGCCGGGGCGTCCGCATCCCGCACCAGCGCCACCACGTGGTGCCCCCGGTCGGCGAGCTTGCGGAGGACGGCACCGCCCTGCTGGCCGGTGGCGCCAGTGACGAGCACGGTGATGGAGAAATCCACGGGCATGGCTTCAGACCTCCGGACGCGACGTGTCACGGAAAGCTGGAGACGCTCCCTTCCATTGGCGAGGCCTGGAAGCCGCAGTGTCCTCCCCCGAGCACAGGCTCCCGAGGCAGGCAGGCGACCCGAAGGGAGGGACAGGCGGCATGGCATCCTCCCGGCCCCATGAGCAAGCGTGACACGCCCCCGTCCTCCGAGCTGGTCTCCGCCGCACAGTCGCTCGACGCAGAGCTGCTGCGCTTCGAGGCGCTGTCGGAGCAGCTGAAGGAGGCGCCCCTGACATCGGAGAAGCACCTGGAGCGCGCGTCGAAGACGCTCAAGGACCTGGCGGACCTGGACGACGCGCTGCGAATGCGCGTGGGCGCGCTGGTGCAGGCCATCACCGGCGTGCGCAACCGGCAGCAGGCGCAGGCGGACGCGGTCAACGTGTGCGCGCAGGAGCTGCAGCTGCGCACGGAGGTGTTCAAGGAGCTGCTCACGCGTTACGGGGCGCTGGGGCAGAGCGCGGCGGACCTCAACGGGCGCATGCAGGAGTTCGCGTCGCTGCGCCAGCAGGCCACGCGCACGGCGGAGGAGGACGCGCGGCTCACGGAGGTCTTCACCGCGCTCCAGGCGCGCATGGCGGAGGTGGCGGACGACGCGGCCACGCTGACCATCGCGGCGGAGGAGGCGAAGTTCACCGACATCGGCCGGCAGGCGGATTCGCTGCGACAGCAGCTGCTCTCCGCGCGCAACAAGCTGGGCCTGTTGCACCAGAGCCTGTCGAAGTGAGGATGTTTCAGCTGAGGTAGGTGGGCTCGAAGTCGTCCGGGCTGTCGATGGGGCGGCGTCCGGAGAAGCCGGCCTTCAAGTCATGCCAGTGCGCCACGGCGTTCTCGCCGTAGCGCCAGCAGAGGTAGACGGGCTCCTCGCCGCGCCGCGCGTGGAAGTCCACCAGGCCGTCCGCGCCCTTTATCTCCAGGCCCATCTCCTGGAGCGGGCCCAGCTCACCGCGGATGCGCTCCAGCAGCTCGTCGCGCTCCTCTCGGAAGGAGCGCACCTCGAGGGTGTCGGGCGGAGCCTCCGGGCCGTCCAGCACCTCCGCCAGCTTCTGCACGCGCTCCACCCAGGGGCGCACGCGCCCGAAGGTCTTCGTCAGCAACGGCACCAGCCGGCTGGCCTCTTCCACGCTGAAAAAGCGCATCGAGGGGACAGCATGCAGTGTGAGCCCTCCGCAGGCCACTCCCTTCGGGGTGGGGGTGGAGGGGCATGTCACGGCGGCCGTGACATGTCTGAAACATGGCAGCGGGTGAGACGGGCGGTCACCCGCGCCGGAGCGATGACAGGTTTTCCAGGAGCCAGCGCCAGGCGGCTTCGCGCAGGGGGAAGGCGGCCTCGCGCGCGAGGAAGGCGGGGGTGTGTTCCGCGGCGCAGCGGCCGGCGTCGTCGTGGGCGTCGGGGCCGGCGTCGGTGGCGGCGAGGTCCGCGTGCAGCAGGGCGTGGAAGACGATGAAGTCCACGACGAAGGCGGGCACGGAGGGGCGGTCCAGCGCGGGGTGGACGCGCACCTCGCGCAGGCGAGCGTCGTAGCCGCCCAGGTGGATGGTGCGGCGGGTGCGGCGGGCGGGGCGGCGGGCCCAGCCCACCTCCACGGCGTGCACGCGCCCGTCGAAGTAAGCCGCGTCCAGCCGGGCATGGACGGCCTTGAGGTCAAAGCAGCGACCGCGCGTGCGCAGCGGGGCGCCGGGCCTGCGTTCCCGGCGCACCTGGTCGTGGTGGGCGTGGCTGAAGGCCTCCAGCACCTCGCCAGCGGCGGTGTCGCCGGACACGTAGAGGGCCAGGGCGCGCGCCACGGTGTCGGGTGCGTCCAGGAAGAGATGGTGCAGGCGCAGGCGCACGCCTTCGGGGAGGCGGCGGTAGCTCACCAGGGTGGCGCGGTTGTCCGTGAGGCGCAGGTGCACGGGCTGGCCCAGCAGGGCGGACACGCGCCGGGCCAGGTCCGCGGCTCGGGGCAGCGCGTCCTCGCGCGAGGGCAGCCGCGCGCGCTCCGGCTCACGCCCGGGCACCGGGGCGTCGAACATCGCCAGTTGTCCGGGCGGCGGACGCATTGTGGGAAAGGTAAGCCCTGCCCCGGCCCGATGGCCAGGAGGATGCGTGGCGCCGTGTCCGGCGTCCTACGCGGGCCGTCACGCCTTCGGAAGCGCGGGGTACCGGTCCGCGAGCGAGGCGATGACGGCGAGCAGCTCCCCGGGCTCCACCGGCTTGGGCACGTGGCTCTGGAAGCCGGCGCGCAGCACGCGGGTGCGGTCCTCCGAGCGGGCATAGGCGGTGATGGCCACCGCCGGGGTGTGGCCTCCCTTCTCGGTGGACAGCGCGCGCACGCGCTCGATGAAGCCGTAGCCGTCCGTGACCGGCATGCCGATGTCGGAGACGAGCACGTCCGGATGCTCCGCCTGGAGCACCTGGAGTCCCTCCAGCGCGGAGCCCGCGGTCACCACCTGGGCGCCGCTGTCCTCCAGGAGCGTGCGCAACAGCTCGCGTGCGTCCTCCTCGTCATCCACCACGAGCACGCGCACGCCGCCCAGCTCCGGCGGGGGCGAGGGCATCCGCTCCGCCACGGGAGGTTTCGGCGACGGCGGCATGGCGGGGTCGCGCCACTGCGTGACGGACAGGGGCAGCCGCACGGTGAAGGTGGCGCCCCGTCCCTCGCCGTCGCTGGCGGCGGAGACGGTGCCGCCGTGCATCTCCACGATGTGCCGAACGATGGCCAGCCCCAGTCCCAGCCCACCCGTCTTGCGCGTGCTGCCGCCGTCGGCCTGGCGGAAGCGCTCGAAGACGTGGGGGAGGAAGGCCTCGGAGATGCCCTGGCCGGTGTCCTCCACGGTGAGCTCCACGATGGAGTCGCGCCGCGCCACCACCAGCCGCACGTAGCCGCCCTTGGGTGTGAACTTCACCGCGTTGGACAGCAGGTTCCACACCACCTGCTGGAGCCGGTGCGGATCGCCCATGACGCTGCTGGTGGTGTCCACCGTGGCCCTTACCTCGATGCGGCGCGCGTCCGCCGCTGGCCGCACTGAATCGAGCGCCTGCTGCACCACCGCGGACAGGTCCACGGGCGCCACGTCCAGCTTGAGCTTGCCGGACACGATGCGGCTGACGTCGAGCAGGTCCTCGATGAGCTGTCCCTGCGCGCGCGCGTTGCGCTCGATGGTCTCCAGCGCGCGCTCCTGGCGGGGGGCGGGCAGGGTGCCGGTGCGCAGCAGCTGCACCCAGCCGAGGATGGCCGTGAGGGGCGTGCGCAGCTCATGGCTGATGGTGGCGAGGAACTCGTCCTTGAGCTGGTTGGCCTCTTCGGCCTCGCGGCGCGCGGCGCTCTCGCGTGCGAGCAGGGCCTCGCGTTCCACCTCCGCCTGCTTGCGGTCGGAGATGTCGATGACGCTGCCGATGTAGCCGAGGAAGTGTCCGTCCGCGTCGAAGCGGGGCGAGCCGGTGTCCACGGCCCAGCGGTAGTGTCCGTCCGTGCCGCGCAGGCGGTAGTCGAGGCGGAAGGGCTGGCGGGCGGCGTTGGACTCCGTGAAGGTCCGCTGCGTGCGCTCCAGGTCGTCGGGATGGATGGCGTCGAACCAGCCGAAGCCCAGGCCCGTGGCCTCGGTCTGGCCGGTGAAGGCGTACCAGCCCCGGTTCATGTACGTCGTGGCGCCTTGCACGTCCGTCACCCAGAGCATGACGGGGGCGTGGTCCGCCATGTTGCGGAAGCGGGCCTCGCTGTCGCGCACGGCCTCCAGCAGTTGTTCGCGTTCCTGGGCCACGGTCTTCTGTTCGGTGATGTCGCGAGCGGCGGCGTAGATGAGGCCTAGTTCAGGCACGGGGCGGGCGGCCCACGAGAGCCACCGGTAGCGGCCGTCCTGGGTGCGGAAGCGATTCTGGAAGCGCAGGGTGGGGACGCCGTGGGCCAGCTTGCGCATCTCTTCGTGGGTGGATGCCTGGTCGTCGGGGTGGATGAGGTCCATGAAGGGGCGCTGGTAGAGCTCCGCTTCGCTCCACCCGAGCACGCTGCAGAAGTACGTGTTCACGCGCTTGAAGTATCCGTCCAGGCCCGCGACGCAGAACATGTCCGGGGACAGCTGGAAGAAGCGCTCGCGCTCCTCGACCTCGATGTGGCGGCGCTCGGCGCTGTCGAACGCGAACGGGATGACGGCCTGGGCCAGCGCGTTGTCGATGCTGGCGCCAAGCACGCGCAGTTGATGCAGCGGCACGTCCACGTCGGCGCGCTCAGCACGCGACAGGATGCAGTCGCGCAGGAGGGCGTATTCGCGCGTGACGAGGGACACGTCCGCGCCCAGGCGCAGGCGCTGCCGGCCGTGTGCTCCAGCGGCCTCGCTGTGGTGGAGCGGGGGGAGGCCGTCCGCGTCCTCCACCGCGTCCACGAGCGCGGTGTGGAGCTCCTCGAGCAGGGCGGGCAGGGCGTCGACGAGCTGCTCTCGTGACAGGCGCAGGGTGGTGAAGAGGGGAGCCACCCGGGCGCACCAGTCCTCCAGGAGCGCCTCGCGTTCGGTGTTCAGCAGCTCGGCCAGGGACGCAGGGGACCGGCCCCTCGTGGGCAGAGGCTCTTCGGATGAAGGGCCGTGCTCCTGTGGACCCGACGAAGACATGAATGTTCTTGAGGTGCGGCGGCCGGGCTCGCATGGGCAGGGGCGGGATGCCCTGCGCTGCCCTCCTTGCCTGCGCAGCGGTCAGACGGGTTCAGCGCACGGTGACGATGCGGCCCTAAGCATCCACGCAGGGAGCCGCTCACCGGGCTGGACGTCAGACGTGTGTCCTTTGCTCCTCTCGTTGGGCGCATTGCTGGGAGACCTGTATGCGAATGACGCGTGGTGGGGTGGTAGGGCTGTGGCTGCTGTTGCCGGTTGTCGCGTGGGCCGAGGATGTTCCCGAGACACAGCCCGTAGAAGAGGAACGGCGCGCACGGGACAATGCGTGGCGCTCGCTGATGCGGCTGGACGCGACGACGTTGGCCCTGCTGCCGCGCGCGGGCTTCGGTCCGGATGAGGGCTTCCTCCAGGTGGAGCCCACCGTCGCCTTCGAGCGTGGCCAGGACTTTGGACTCAACCTGGGCGCCCCGTTGCGGTTGCGGCTGTGGCGTGGAGGCGCGGGCAGGGGCCTCGTGCGGAGAGAGGATTGGGACAGCCTCTCGGACTTCGGGCAGGTGGTGCGAGGCCTCAAGCTGGGCTCGGACGACGCACCCGTGGGCGTCTGGTTTGGCGCGTTGGAATCCTACAGCCTGCTGTCCGCGCACCTCGTGCGGCGCTACTCCAACCGAAGCAATCCCGACTACCACCCGGCGGGAGGCTTCCTCACTGGCACCCTGGGGCCCCTCTACACGCAGGCGTTCGTTTCGGATGTGCTGGGCGCGCGCCTCATGGGGGCGGAGGTCGCGCTGGACGTGCAGCACCTCCTCTTCGGCCATCCCGATGAGCCGGGCCGCTACACGCTGGCGCTCTCCGCCGTGCACGACTGGGGGCGGGCAGGAGGGCGCGCGCCTTCGGTGACACTGGCGCATCTGGACGGCACCGCCGTGGTGGTGGCGCGGCCGGACTTCGAGGCGCACCTGATTGCCGGTTGGGGCGGACGGCCAGGTGAAGGCGGCGCGTGGGGAGTGGTCGTGGGAGCGGGCGCGGATGCGTTGACGCCCACGCTGGACATGCGGCTGAGGTTGGAGGTTCGCAGGCAGCATGGCGGCTTCCGGCAGGGCTTCTTCGGCCCGGACTACGAACTGGCGCGCTTCAGGGCCGTGGGGCCGGACGGTGTGCCATTGGCGGAGGCACTCTTCCCGGACGGCTACTCCGCATTTGGGGAGGCGGAGGTGGGCTGGGACGCAGTGGGCTACGGCGGCCTCTACAAGCATCTGAAGCTGTCGCTGGGAGCGGAAGCTTTCTCGTGGGGCCGCTTCGACGTCGATGGGCGTGTGGCGGTGCAACTCTTCGCGCGCAGCCTGGAAGTGGCGTTGAAGGGACTTGGAATGGGGATGGGGCAGTCGGGGGCGCGCTACCTGGGGGCCGCCGAGGCCCGCTGGCGATTCCTGGGTGGAAAGCTCTACGCGATGGGGACGGGCGGCACGCTGCTGTTCCCCACGTCGGAAGGGACGCTGCGACCAGGGGCGTTCGCCTCGGTGGGGCTGGGGGTGGACAATGCGCGCTGATGTCCTGTTGCTGGCCGTGGTGTTGCTGGCCACGGGATGCGCCTCCGTGTCGAGTGCTCCCGGGCATGGCCGGAGCTTGAGCTACGCGCCGCGTGTGGCTCCTGCGCCCACTTGGGAAGAGGCTCCGAGCGATGAGCCCTCACGCGCGTTGCTCTCCTCGCCGCCTGCCATCTCAGGGCCTGAGAGGTATCAACGGTTGCTGCGCCGCCAGGGGCCACGTGACGCCGTGGCAGGAACGGGGGGCGGCAGCCCGGAGAGGGCCCCGAGCGCGGCCTTGACGCGTCAAGCAGTCCTCGAAGCCATGGCCGAGGTGAAGGGCTCCCTGGGCGGCGTTGAAGCCGCGCTTGCCAGGCTGGCGGACGGTCCCAAGCCCCTCATGGGATGGAGTCTCAACGGTGTCTTCACCCGCTACCTCGATCATGGCTCCAGTCAGTTGACGTGGCTTCATGGCGCGCTCGGGAGCGCCACCACGTTGACGGATGCGGCCTCGGAAGTTGGCGACACGGACATGGAGTTGGGCCTCCTGCGCACGACGGGGCCGAAGCTCCAGGCCGCCCAATTCGGGACCCTCCTGCTGGCCACCTGGGTGGACTTCCTGCACCTCGCGGATGCCGTGCTTCGCAACTGCCCGATGTGCAGCGCCGAGAAGCTCTTCACGGACCTGCATCGCGTGCAGGGGTTGATGGAGCCCACGCTGACGGACCTTGCTTCACTGGATCCGGAGCGTGTGGAGGCTGCGACGGCCGCGATGCCCGAGTTGATGGGGAGGCTGACCGGTGAGTTCGACGCGCTCCAGCGAGAGACCCGCGCGACCATGAAGCTCGGTGGGCAGGTCATCGCGGCGATGCAGGCGTTGGAGTTGGTCACGATGATCTCCACGATGAAGATGGCCATGCCACGCGTGCCGCCCTCGGCCCCCGCCACGCTCGGCGTGGGTCTCGTGATGAGTTCGGGGGGAGTCATGGTGGGCTCGCGAATTGCTGTCTCCGCGGAGTGGGTGGAGATGATGCGAAGGCTCGTGCGGGCGGGCGTCATCTCCGTTCCCGCCGTCAGCGCGGCCGTTCGCATTCATGGCGGACAGGTCATGATGGCCCAGGCGCACCAGGACCTGCCCAAGGGCGTGCGCGACGCGCTGGGTGACAGCCCGGAAGTGCGCGGCATGCAGGTGACGGGCAGGGCGGGGGCGGGCATGTCTGACGCCCCGAAGCACCATGTGCTTCCGCAAGAGCACCGCGAGTGGTTCGAGCAGCGCGGCTTCAAGGGCGACATGGACATCGATCAGTTCTGCGTCCGGTTGGAGCAGGCCCACCACGAGGCCATCCACGGAGGCGGCAACTGGAAGCTGGGACGCATGTGGCCCGGTGAGTGGAACCGGATGATCATGGAAGCCCTACAACAAGCCGAACGCAGGACTGGTGAGATGTTGACGCGAAACGAGATCCTCAAGATCGTTGCAGGGCGTATGAAGCGCTACGATATCCCGATGAACTTCACTGCAGGAGGCGGCCGATGACTGACGGTCTTTCCTGGCAGGGAAACTGGAAGGCTCGCCTTTATGCGCGGGTCCGGGAGCGAGGTTACGATTCGCTGACAGCCTTCGCTGCGTCGCGTCCTGCAGTTCCGCTGGATCAGTTAGCCAGGGAGCTTGGCAAGGACGACGTCGCGGGGGTTCAAGTGATGAGCGGGCTGCTCGCCGAGGCAGAGCGGCGCAAGCAGGTCACTCGCTTTGTTCGCGATGTGCTCGTGCGTCAGTTGTCTGAAAGCATTCCTGACGGTTGGCCGGTCGAGATGGACCGTGATTCCAGATTCGCGGTCGCAACGGCCCTCGGCTGCTGGTACGCAGACACCCCCGAAACGCATAAGGAGCGCGTCGACCAAGTCGGTGATGCGCTCTTCGCCAATCCGCCCCCCGCTGGCTGGCGTCCGCTCAGTCCCGACGACGAGCTTCTCCGGACGCTCCTCCCTGACGAGGACGCCTGACCGGAACTCCCTCTTTGGGCCTGAGCACCGGTCAGACGGCTTCAGCTCACGGCTACAGCCCCAGATACATGAGCAGTGCGCCCAGGTCCGCGTCGGACAGGGCCTCCGTGCTGTAGAGCGGCATGTTGCCCCCCACTCCGAAGAACGGACCGTGCCGCACCTTTTCGATGACGACCTGCGCGTGCGGGATGCCCGGGAAGAGCCGGTCGTAATCGCGAGTCACCTCCGGCAGCACCGACGCCAGGTCCGTCAGCCGGCCCTCGCCCGTGTGCGTCGCGCCGTGACAGTTCTGGCACGCTGCCCGGTACACCGCTTCGCCTCGCGTGGCGTCGCCCCGGGGCACGTCCTGGATGTCCTTCACCACCGTGAACGGCAGCGCGGGCGCCTGCGCGTCCGGGCTGATCCGCGCCAGGTACTCATACAGCGCGCGGGAGCGCGGTTCCTCCGCCTCCAGCTTCGTCACCCCACGCATGAAGTTCACGTAGCAGAAGTTCACCGCGTCCAGCAGTTGCGTCTCGTTGCCGCCCCACCAGCTCGGCCGCGCCGCCACGTTGTACAGCGTGTGCCCTGAATCGATGCGCCCCGCCGGCACCTCCGCCGCCGTCACGTGGCACGTCGCGCACGAGAACTTGTTGTACTCGCTCGACGACAACCGCGCGTCCTGGAACAACGCCTCTCCGTAGTCCGCCGCGGTCTGGGGCCCCTCCTCACCACCGCACCCGGCCAGCACTCCCACGAGCATCGCAGCCACACCCGCGCGCAGGCCCCTCACGGCTGCCCCCGCAACAGGCTCACCGAGTCCGGGAAGATGCCCATCTTCACCGTGGACAGCACCGTGCCCTCCGCCAGGTCCACGACGTGCAACGTGCCCGGGCCGATGTGATCCCCTTCGCAGACCGCCAATCCGTGACGCTCGTCCGGCGTCAGCATGAACTGGTGCACGTTGAGACATCCCGCCTGTGACAACTGCACCGTGCGCTGCACCGTGGACGTCGCCGCGTCGATGACCGCCACCGCGTCCTCTTGCTGATAGGGCATGTACAGCGTGCGCCCGTCCTGAGTGAACGCGCCGAACATGGGAGAGCCGCGCAGGTACACCGTGCGCTCCGGGTTCATCGTGCGCGTCCCGGGCTCCAGCACCTGCACCTGCTTGCTCGCGAGCGAGCTGACCCACACGTCCCCCGTCGTGGGCGACACCGTGAGCGCGTACGGCTGATGGCGCGGATTCACCGCGGTGCCCGAGCCCGCCGCCACCTTCACGCGCGTCACCGGCATGCCCGCCGCCGCCAGGTCCACCACCGCGACCTCGTCCGACCAGCACGCCACGTACGCCGTGCGCTCATTCGCGGACAGGCGCACCGCGTGCGGCGCGGGGCACACCTTCACCCGCTCCTTCACCGTCATCGTCTCCGCGTCGAGGATGACCAGGCGCGAGACCATGTCCTCCTCCAGCCCGCCCTTCCGC
Organism: Corallococcus sp. AB038B; assembly: GCF_003668955.1. NCBI lineage: Bacteria > Pseudomonadati > Myxococcota > Myxococcia > Myxococcales > Myxococcaceae > Corallococcus > Corallococcus sp. AB038B. Next base: position 332,550 of record NZ_RAWO01000001.1, read on the forward strand.
GCCACGTCCGCGATGCGCAACAGGTCGAAGTGCGTCTGGTACAGCGTGCGCCCGTCCGCGCTGACGATGACGTCCCCCGGGTTGCGGTCCACGCGCGTGGACGCCACCAACCGGTTGTCCTTCGCGCTCAGCTTCAGGCAGTAGCCGTCCGCCGTCCCCGTCCCATGCGCGCCATGCGGACCCGAGCCGCCTCCGGGCACGTAGTTGGAGATGCCCACGTAGTAGTAGTCGCCCGCAGGCGACACCGCCGTGTGGTGCGGTCCCTCCAACTCCACCGGGTTGAGCCCCACCGGCACGCGCGCCAGCTCGCCCCAGCCCGGCGTCCCCAGTCCGTCCATGTCCAGCAGGCTCACGGAGTCATCCAGGCTGTTCGTCACCAGCAACCGCCCGGAAGCTCCCGGAGGCGGCACCGTCAAACCGCCCCGCGTCCACGGGTTTGGATCCGCGTACGTCAGCTCGGGCACGTCCTTGCCCGGCTCCGGCGGTTCGGCCTCCGTGCAAGCGCCCAGTGCCAGAACGCAAAGCCAGGCGGCGCGCCTCACCTGGCCATTCCCATGGTGAAGGGCACCGGAGTCCCCAGCGTGTACGGCCCCTCCGTGATGCGGTTCTGCACCAGGTACGCGCTCACCACCTGCACCGACAGCGCCTTGCCCGCCGAGTCCTTCACCGTCTTCCAGGAGCCGTCATCCAGTTGCCACTGCAACTCCGATGTCAACACCTGGGCGATGGGGCACTCGCGCCCGGCAGCGTAGACCTTCACCCAGTAGAGGTCGCCTGTGTACGGCGGCAGGTGGGCCTCGGCGGTGGGCAGCACCAGGTTCCCCAGCCACGCGAGCACCGAGCGCTTCGACTCGCGAGGCCGGCCCTCCAGCAGGGGGGACGTGCGGCCCGGGCGTTCCAGCGACGCGCGCAGCGGAGACGTCCACTGCCACAGCGGCGCGGACTGGTCCGTCCAGTACTCCTGCTGGGACTCGGGCGACGTGAGCGTCACCGCGCGCGAGCTGTCCTGGGGCTGGTTCTTCGCATCCACCAGCGTGCGCCATGCCTCGTCCGTGGCGCCGCCCGCGTAGAGCGGTTCTTCGCACTCGGTGGCCTGGGGCTCGGTGTCGTCGCCATTGCACGCGCTCAGGGCGAGCAGCGCGACAGCGGCGGTACTCCAGGGCAGGGACGTCTTCAGCTTCATGGTCATGGGGCCTCGCGCCGACGGCCGCGGCGCGTCAAGGGAAGCAAGGGAAGCAAGGGAAGCAGGAACAGCGGAAGCAACATGCCCGCGGGCGCGGCGGCACAACCGGAGGACGGCTTCGGCTTCGGGTCGGCGGGCGTGCCCGCGTCCTCCACCGGCTGCACGCCCGCATCCAGCACGCCCGCGTCCGGAACGCCATCCGGGTAGAGCGGCGCGCCAATCGTCTCCGCGAGCTGGGGCCAGCGCGACGGACACAGCTCGCGCACGGGTGTGCCCGCCGGGCACTGATGGCTGCCTTGAATCTGCTCCAGGCTGAAGAGGGGCTCCCAGGTGGTGCCGTCGTCGCTGCTGCGCGCCAGCGACCAGTCATGGAGCCACGGCGAGCCGCAACCGTAGATGATGTCTCCCACGCGCGTCACGCACGCGTTGCCGGTGGGCAGCACCAGCTTGGAGAAGGCCCCGCCCGCCTGGCTGCGGAAGAAGGAGTTGTACGTGGACACCCACGCGGTGCCGCCGTCGGCGGAGACGTCCATGTTGATGAACACGTCGTCGATGCCGGCGCCCGTGCGCGCGGTGAAGGTGCGCCCGCCGTCCGTGCTGTGCAGGATGTGCGTGTAGCCCTGCGCGGACACGCGCGCCCAGACGCGGTGCGGCTCCACCGGATCCGTCGCCGTCACCACGAAGTCGAACGGGCGCACCAGGTCCGGGAAGGCCTGCGGCAATTCCGCCCACGTCTCGCCCGCGTCGTCGCTGCGGAACAGATACATGTGCGCCGTGTCCGACGCGGACACGTAGAGCGTGCGCGGATCCGCGGTGGACACGCGCACGGCGGAGAAGAGGACCCCCGCGCGCTGGAGCCCCAACGGCCGCCATGTCTCCCCGCCGTCCTCCGAGCGGAACACCCCGTTCGTCGCCGACGTGGAGCGGCCCGTGGCCACGTACAGCACCGCGTCATCCGAGGGGTGCGCCGCGAGCCCCGTCACCCAGGTGTCCTTGAACGACGGGTGCGACGACCACGAACACGCGCCGTCCTTCGAGGACAGCAGCGCGTTGCCGGTGGCCGCCAGGATTTGCCCCGTCTCGCGCCAGACGAAGGACTCCGGGCGCCAGCCGCCGTACCCCATCGCATCCGGACACACCCAGCGCCACGTCCGCCCACTGTCGCGCGAGATGACCGCGCCGAACGTGGCCCCCACGAAGAAGTCCTCGGAGTGGCCGCGCCGCAGCGTGACGTTGGCCGTCTCCGGCAGGCCCGCGTGCGCCCACGCGGCGCCCGAGCTCACCGAGCCCAGGAGGCCGGCCACCGCCGCCCCCCTCCAACCCCCCGTGATTCGTCGCGTTCGCATCCGGCGCTCCGGGGCAGGCCTCATGGCCCCCCACGATAACGCCCGGCCCGCGCCTGCATAGCGGTGCATGCGGCGCGGAGTCCGCTCCTCCCCGAAGCGCCCGGCAGGGGAGCGACCGCGCGGTCACTGCTTCCCGGCGGGCACGTCCAGGACGGTGGGCAGGTCCTGCACGGTGAGCGTGGCGACGCCCAGGTTCGCCGTGAGGCCCGACGGCTGGACGCAGGCCGCCAGCGTGGTGAGCGTGGGCACGGCGGTGACCAGGCGCACGCCGTGGCCCGCGTGACGCCCGGTGCTGATGGTCCCCTCGGACGTGAAGACCTGCATGGCGCCATCCGCACGAACCTCCACTCGGTCCAACCGCACGGAGGACTTCTCCCCGTTGGACCATGTCACCGTAGCGATAGAGGCCCCTCCCGCGTTGCCGATGCACGTCGCGCGCTTCAAATGCAGGGTCTCCATCCCCACGGCCGTCATCACCACGCCGTCGTTGACGGGGCAGCCGCTGAACTGGAGTGACTCTCGCTGCACGGAGCTCCGGGGCGTGGTGAGCAGCAGTCCGGGACGGTAGGCCTGCTGGAGCGCCCCCGAGCACACCACCACCGGCGAATCCTCCAGCGTCCGCGCCGCCTCCGTCATCGACGCCGGCAGCTCCGCCTGCGCCAGCGCCTCCTCGCCCCACACCGCGTCATCCGCCGGGTCCGCGTCCCCTTGCACAGGCGCCTCCGCCCGCACGGGAGCTTCGGCCTGCACCGGAGCCGCGGCCTGCACCGGAGCCGCGGCCTGCACCGGAGCCTCAGCCCGCACCGGGGCTTCGGCCTGCACCGGAGCCGCAGCCCGAGCCGGGGCCTCGGGCTCGTTGGCGCGGGCGGCTCCGGACGAGAGCATCAGCAGGCAGCCACCTCGCGCGAGGAGGTTCAGCGCGCGGCGCGGGTGGGACGACTCCAGGACCTTGAGAGAACGGAAGGAAGCGGGGCGCGACGTCATGGGGGAAGACACCTTGGGTAGGAGTCCCTGGGTCAGGGACGCCTGAAGGTGGGGAATCCCTCTCACGCACGACAGCCACCCCGAAGCGCAGGGTTTGCGCCCACCCCAACCTCTCAGGTTTTGCGCATCCGATTCACGCGGTGGACAGTGTGTCCAAAGCCTGCCCCTCTTCACCGCGCTGGCTGGCTTTCCCTGTTTCAGAATGCTACGGAATCAGGGTCCCGGACCCAGGCGTGGACCCCCTTTGTCCGCCAGGGTGTCCGGGAGGAACGACAAGGCCGTGACTCCAAACGATACGAACGGGGACGACGTGGCCGTGGGCCCTGGCTCCAGCGTCACGCGAGGGGTGTGGGCGCGGGTGATGAAGGGCGCGGTGGAGGACGCGGTGCGCGCGTACGAGGCGATGGGGGCGGGGCAGCGCGAGCGGGTCCTGGAAGAGGCGCTGGTGGTTCCCGCCGACACGCGCACCCGGCTGGTGGAGGTGCTGCGGCAGGCGCGCGACTTCGCGGGCGCGGCGCGGCTGTTGGAAGCGGATGGAGACGACCGGGGCGCGGCGCCGCTGTACGAACAGGCGGGAGCGCCGCTGCTGGCCGCGGAGGCGTGGCTGAGGGTGGGGGAGCAGGCCCGCGCGGCGGCGGCCTTCGAACGGGCCGGTTCGCTGGAGCAGGCGCTGTCGCTGTACCAGGCGCTGGGCGCACGCGAGTCGCTGGCGCACCTGCTGGGCCGCATGCACCGGCCCATGGAGGCGGCGCAGGTGTTCCGGGTGTTGGGCAACTCGCACGCGGAGCTGGAGATGCTGCGCGCGGTGCCCGTGGACGACGGGCAACGGCCGGAAGCGGTGCTGCGCATGTGTGAGCTGCTGGACGCGGAGGGCGCGACGTGGCGCGCGCTGGTGCTCCTGGCGGACGGCATCAAGCACGCGTCGGGGGCGGGGCTGCTGCTGCTCCAGGCGGAGCAGGCGCGGCTGCTCCAGCAGCTGGGGCTCGCGTCGGCGCCGGAGGGCTCGGTCGCGGCGGAGAAGGCTCAGCCGGTGGTGGATGGCTATGGCTATCTGAAAGCCATTCCCATCTTCGATGGTCTGTCTTTGGAAGACATGCGCGACCTCTACCGCCTGGCCCGGCCCGTGCTGGTGCCAGCGGGGACGACGGTGCTGGAGAAGGGCGCGAAGGGGATGGGGCTGGTGGTGCTGCTGGAGGGCATGGTGAGCGTGTCCACCGGCCCGGGTCGGGACGCGCGCCAGCTCAACATGCTGGGGCCGGGCGCGTTCCTGGGAGAAATCTCCCTCATCCTCGACGGGCCGGTGTCCGCGCACGTGCGCGCGCACACGGTGGTGCGCGCCCTGCGCGTCACTCGGATGGACTTCCAATACTTCCTGGAGACGCACGAGGCCGCGGCCCTGCGCATCTACCGCCTCTTCACCCAGAGCCTGGCGGAGCGGGTGCGGGATTTGAGCAGCTGAAGGTCAGGGGTGTGACAAGGGACACCCCGTCGGGACCGCCGAACGGATGCGTGCGCCGCGCGGCTGGGTTACAGAGGCCCGCATGGCGGACTCCCCACACGCGCGGTCCCTGAAGGCCCAGGCGGCGACCCTCGCCGCCGAGGGGAAGCTGGAAGCGGCCCTTGCCGGCTACCAGGACGCCCTGCGCGCGGAGCCGGAGGACGCGGAGGTCCACCAGCGCGTCGCGGAGCTCCTCGAGTGGCTGGAGCGCACGCCGGAGGCCGCCCACGCCTACGACGACGCGGCGCTCGCGTGGACTCGCGCGGGAGGGCTCCTGCGCGCGGTGGCCGCCACGGTGCTGTCGCGAGGCCTGCGGGGCGCGCGTCCCAAGACGGTGCGCGCCCTGGCGGATCGCTTCGCCCTGCCACCCGGCGCGCTGGCCCCGACCTTCGCCTGGGTACCCGACGGCAAGGACCCGGGCGTGCCCGTCCTGTCCGGCGTGGGGCGCGACGCCTTCGTGGCGCTGGTGGAGGCGCTGGAGGTGCGCGCCTTCTGGCCGGGCCAGCGCGTGGTGGAGGAGGGGCAGCCGGGCGATTCCATGTTCGCGCTGGTGGAGGGCCGCGCGGAGGTGACGCGCCGGGTGGAGGGCAACGCGCGACAGGTCGTGGCCACGCTGGGGCCGGGGGACTTCTTCGGCGAGGTGGCGCTGGTGTCCGAAGGGCCCAGGCTGGCCAGCGTGGAGGTGCCTGAGCGCTCCGTGCTGCTGGAGTTCAAGCGCTCCTCCCTGGCCCGCGTCAGCGCGGCGCACCCGGAGGTGGAGGCGGCGGTGCAGGCCTATTACCAGCGCCGGCTGGTGGACAACCTGCTGCGGACGAGCCCCCTGTTCACCAACCTGTCGCCCGCGCTGAAGCAGGCGATGTCGCGCGAGTTCGACCTGCGTGCCGTGCCCGCGGGCCAGGTGCTCCTGACTCAAGGGCAGCCGGGCGATGCCTTCTACCTGCTGCTGCGCGGCCAGTGTCAGCTGTCGCTGGAGCAGCCGGGCCGCATCGTGTTGCTGCCGGAGCTGCGCGAAGGCGACGTGTTCGGTGAAATCTCCCTGCTCTTGGACAAGCCCGTGTCCGCGACGGTCCGCACGAAGACGCCGTGCGTGGTGCTGCGCCTGGAGCGCGCCGCTTTCGAGCGGCACGTCGTGAGCCAGCCCGGCCTCAAGGGCCAGCTCATGCGCATGGGCACGGAGCGCCTCCAGCAGACCGCGAAGGCGCTCTTCGTCTGAACGCGCGTCAGGCTTCCGCGTCCAGCTGCACGGGGTGCTCGCGAAGCCAGTCCTGCGCGCGGCGGATCCGCCCGGCGCCGGCCGCGCGGCCTTCCTTCTCCATGAGTTGCCGGTAGGGCTCCAGCTGCTCCGGCGTCCACGCGGGCAGGGCCTTCAGGTCCGCGAGCGCCACCATCTCCTCCGCGCTCCGTCCCTTCGCCTCCTGCCGCGCGGTGAGCAGCGCCGCCAGCACCAGCCGCGCGGGCTCCGCCTCGAAGGCGATGGCCGCGTCGGTGAGCCACTCGCGCGTGGGCTCGTCCGCCGCCGGGTCCTTCGCTCCGTCGCGCATCCGCTCCAGCATCCCTTCCAGGAAGTCCGCGTCCACCGCGACCTTCACCGCGCGCAAGAGCGCGGCGATGACCTGCCGCCGGCCTTCCGGGTCCTTGGGCTGGGACTTCATCGCGCGCAGGGGTTCCCACAGCGCGACGGTGAGCCACAGCTCCTCCTCCGGGGAGAAGACGGACGGCGTGGCGGGGTCGCGCAGCTTGGTCTCCACCCGCTGCGCGCGCTCCTTCGCCTCGCGCGAGATGCGCTCCACCAGCGCGGGGTCCGCCTGCACGTGCTTCACCAGCGCGTCCAGCTCGCCCGCCTCCGCCTTGCGCAGCGCCTCCGAGGCCTCGGGCGTGAGGTCCTCCTGCTCCATGCCCGCGATCAGGGACTCGTACTTGCGCACCACCTCCGCGTGCTTCTGGCTCCACTCGCGGAACTGCACGTCGAAGACGACGTCCAGCACGGGGTTGTCCTCCGGCCGCACCTTGCCCGTCTTCTTCGCCGCCGTGGCCAGCAGCGCGCCCACGCACAGCGCGCGCCGCTCCTCCGGCGTGCGTCCACTCTTCGCCACCTGGGCGAGCAGCCCCGCGCCCAGCTTCTCCTGGAAGCCGCGCGTGCCCAGCTCCCGCACCACGCCCACGCGCAGGCTGTTGCGCGCCTCCATCGCGTCCAGGCCTTCCTGCGCGGCCAGCTTCGCGAGCGCCTGACCCACGTGGTCGCTGAAGGCCTTGTCGTCGTAGCGAAGCCCCGGCTGGGGCCCCGCGGCCTGGAGCAGCACGCCCAGGTGCTCCAGCGCCTGGGACAGGCGGGACACGTCCGCGTCGCCCAGGAGCGCCATGGCGCCCTCCAGGTCCTGCTTCAGCGGGTGGGCGGGGGCGGTGGTGGGAGGCGGCGCGGCTTTCGCGCGGTCCTCGGCGGCGTGACAGGCCTTGTACTTCTTCCCGCTGCCACAGGGGCACGGGTCGTTGCGGCCGGGCTTGGAAGGGCTCACGGCCCGGCACCGTAAGCGAAAGCGCCCGGCCCTTCCATGAACGGAAGGAGCCGGGCGCCCGCTACTTCAGAAACGGTTCAGCCGGTTACTGCAGGTTGAAGCCCAGCGTCAGGCCCAGCACGTGCGCGTTGCCGGAGTACGTTCCGGGCATGCCCGGCGCCGTGCTCTCCTTGTCCGCCAGAGCGACGAACTGGTAGCCCAGGTCCGCGCGGAACGGCTTGAACTGGTAGCCCACGCCCGCGGACACCTTGAAGCGGTTGGCGTCCGGGAGGTCCGGCGTCAGCGTGCTGTCGGGGCTGGGGGACGGGTCGTACGTGAGACCGAGGCGCACCTGCAGCGCATCGCTCACGCCGTACTCACCGCCCAGCGAGTACTTCCACTTCGCACGCCAGCGCTTGGGGATGGGGTTGTCGATGGACGGGTTCTCGAAGCGGATGGCCAGCTCCGAGAACGAGGACCAGTCCACCCAGCTCGCGTCGAACGCCAGCAGCAGGTTGTTCAGCGGCCGGTACGCCAGGCCCGCCGTCACGGTGGACGGCAGGACGACGTCCGCGTGCGCCTTCTGGTCCGTCAGCCGGCTCTGGAACTCCACCGGGATGTTCTGGAAGTCCGCCTGGCCCTGGAACGCGATGTCGATGGCGCTGCGGTAGTGCAGGCCCATGTCCAGGTTGTCCAGCAGCTTGGCCTGCACGCCGATGTTGAAGCCGGAGCCCCAGTCCGCGCCACCCAGGTGGACGGAGCCCTCGCTGTTCACGAAGTCCAGGCCGCGCGTCAGCTCGATGGTGGCCCGGGCGATGTCCAGACCCGCGCCGAAGCGGAAGCGCGGGTGCAGCTCATACGCGAACGACGGGTTGATGTAGTACGTCGCCAGCGAGGACTCGTAGCCGCGGAAGCGGCCGCTGAAGCCCTCCTCCCAGCGGCTGCGCGCGCCGTACGGCGTGAACACGCCCACGCCGAACGCCGCCTTCTCGAACGGCTTGTAGACGACGAACAGGTGCGGGGGCGGCGACAGCGTGGTGCGCTGCCCTTCCGCCTCCATGTTCGGCCGCTGGAACGTGATGCTGGGGAGGATGCCCGTGTCGCCCAGCGTGATGTCCAGCGTCTTCACGCCGACCATGTTCGCCACGTTGTAATAGATGGAGGACGAGTCCTCCAGCCACGCCGTGGCGGCGCCGCCCACGCCGGTGGCGCGAGCGCTGTGGGTGTCGACCTGGAATCCCGCGGCCTGGCTCGTACCAGCCGCCAGGATTGCCACGAGGGAGAGTGTCTTTTTCATGAGTGTTTGATTCCTCTCTCAGTGGTTCGCGTTACTGCGCCACGGTGCCGGACGACAGGAAGCCGATGATCTGGTCCTGCGCCAGGTCGCGCACGTTCTGCGGGATTTGAGGATTGTTGAGGAAGGCGTGACGGCCGGCCGCGGGGATGGCGTCGATCTTGAACATGTACGAAGCCACCGTGCGCGGCGCGTCCGTGCGGTTGGCCGCGTTGATCAGCGCCAGCGTGTTCGCGTTCGGGATGACCTGGTCGCCCTCGATGTACTGGATGAACGCGCGGTGCTCGGTGGCGCTCGTGGGGGCCGCCGCGTTGTTCTCCAGCAGGTACGCGTAGTTGCGCGCATCCGCCGGGTCCAGGATGGTGTTCGCCAGTCCGATGAACGTGTCGAACGCCGGGGAGCCCGGGGTCACGCCCGCGGAGGCGAGCGAGCCCAGGAACGCGTTGCGCTGCGCCTCGAAGGCGGGCGCGGTCAGCAGCACGCCGGCCAGGTTGCCACCGGCCACGTTGAGCACCGAGCGGTGCACGCGCGGAGACACCGCGGTGGACATGGTGCCCAGGATGCCGCCGAGGCTCTGGCCCACGTAGTCCACCTGCGCCGCGTCCAGCTTCGAGCCCACGGCCGTGGACAGCTCCGCGCTGGCCAGCACGCGCAGGAACTGGCTGAAGTCCACCACGTGGTGGCGGAAGTTGTCGCGCGTGGTGAACAGGTTGCCCAGGTTCAGGAAGTTCCAGCCGGAGATGGCCGGGATGCCCTGCGCGTTGCGGGTGAAGTCACCACCCTCGCACTTGTTGTCCGCCATGCACTGGCCCTGCGACGGGGAGACGACGTTGGAGCAGAACACGTCGGCCGGCACGCCCGCGGGCAGCACCGCGGCGGAGCAGTCCGCGCGAGCGGCTTCCGTGCGCGCCACGCAGCGGCCGTAGGACGGGCTGGCCGGGCTGGTCTCGCAGCGCTGGTTGGCGGGGTTGGCGCACGCGCCGTCGTCGCCCACCGAGCCCGTGGTGCCCAGCACCGTGGCGGAGCCCACGCAGCTGGTGCGCTCACCGTGGTAGACGGCGTCCATCGCGACCACCGCGTAGCCCGCGCCGGTCAGCTTGTTGGCCACGCCGAGCACCGCGGTGCGGTTGCTGGTCAGGCCGTGGCCGAACACCAGCACCGGCCAGCCCGTGGCGGGCGCCGCGGTGGCCGGCGTGAACAGCATGAACGGGTAGCGCGTGGGGCGCGGCTCGGCGGGGTTCAGCGTGCCGAAGGGGCCCGTGAGCAGCCACGGCGTGTTGGCCCGAACCTCGTGGACCGCGCCGACGTTGGCGGACGCGAAGCCGGCACCGGCCATCGCAGCCTTCACCTGCGACGTGATGTTGAACACGGAGCTGGGCGCCGCGGGCGTCCCGTAGACGCCGCCGGGCAGCGTGTACAGCTGCTGCAGGACGGACGTGGTGCTCTGGGTGGTGAACGACCAGCCCAGCGCGACCTTGGAGCGCGGCAGGCCAGCGGCCGCCAGCGCGTCGAAGAACGGCTTGTGGGCCGCGCGCACCGGCTCCAGCGCCTGCGCGAGCGCGTCCGGCACGGAGGAGATGGTGCTCTTGCCGTTGGCGAACACCGGGTTCGCCAGGCGCATCAGCGCGAACGCCGTGCCCGGGGCCACGTTGCGGCCCTTGGTGTCCTTCAGGTCCGTGGTCAGCACCGCGCCGTACTGGGTGGCGCCATCCAGCGGCGCCTTCGGGACGATCTGCAGCTGCTGCGGGACATCGACGATGCCCGCCGCGCCCACGCTGGTGCCGCAGTCACCGCTCTTCTCCACCAGGCAGGGCGCCACGTCCGGCTTGGTGCCCTTGTCCAGGTTGGACAGCTTGAAGAACTGCACGCCCGCGGCCAGCGACGCCGCGTCCACGCGGGGAGCCGGGCCGTCCGAGGCCTCGCGGAACATGGTGCCGTCCAGCACGCCCTGCGCGTCGCCGTTCTCCGTGACGATGGCGCCCGTGGTGGAGAAGCCGTCCAGCGTGTTCAGGCCCGTGAACAGGTCCTGCTGCAGGCCCGGCGTCGTCGGGACGGGGAAGTTCAGGTGCGCCGGCGCGGTGGCCGTGGCCGGCACTCGCAGCAGGTCGTTGGGGAAGGGGATGATGGTGGGGACGCGCGGGGTGGCCGCCAGGTTGATGGTGGCATCCGGCTGGTTGACGATGCTGAAGGTCCAGATGAGGACGATGTCCTCACGCTTGAACCCCTGCGGCGCCAGGGCCTTGTCGAAGACCTGCTTGTAGCCCAGGCGCAGCTGCTCCAGCTGCAGCGACTTGGCGGTCTGGTCCGCCAGGCGCTTGGCCGGGTCCGTCTCCGCGGAGGGGATGAGCTCCGTGGCCGGGCCGCAGTCCGGCGAGGTCAGGTCCTCGCAGGTGACCAGCGACTTGTCGGAGTTGATGAAGGCCCACGTGGCCGACCCGATGATGGGGTTGCCCGAGTTCGTCTTCAGGCCGTTCTCACCGCCGACCAGCGCCACCGCGTAGCGCGAGCCCTTCGGCCACGCCGGCAGGCCCGTGTTGATGTCCACCGGGGGGATGATGTTGAGGAGGTCCGTGTCCTCGTTGTACGCGAGCGTCGGCGTCACCGGCTTCGTCGCCAGCGGCGTGCCCGCGTACATGTCGATGAAGATGACCGTCTTCGGGCTCACCGAGCGCGGATCCAGGTCCTTGATCTTGGTGTTCGCGATGGCGGACGTGGGGAAGCCGTTGAGCGAGTTCAGGTAGTCGCGCGTGAACTCCTGCTCCGCCGCGGACGCCGCCGGGTTGATCGGCGCCTGAACCTTCTTCGTCTGCTGGTTGATGGCCAGGTCGTTGGGGGAGGGAACCACGGCGGGAGACGCCGAGGGGTCGAACTCCGCCAGGCCGACGTTCAGATTCGGAGCCTCCTGCGCAATCTCCGGCGTGCAGGCGACAGCTCCTAGGGCCATGGCCCCGAGGAACAACTGTTTCTTCATGGTGGGAATCCCCTCCAGCCCAAGGTGAACTGCTGGAAACAAGTCAGTGAGTAGCACGCCCTCCCCCGGTCACAAAGTGAGAGGGATTGACGCGCCGAGTCAGCTATGGGGTTCCCACGCGTGCACGCGGGTGGACGTCTCACGCGGCGTGCGCGGCACGAGGGCGTGACGCGCGGAGGAACGCGGATACGCTGCCGTCCATGAAACGACTGCTGACTGTGTTGGCGATGACCGTGGCGATGGGCGCGAGCGCGGAGGAGGCCGGAGGCCTGACGTGGACCGCGCCGACGGAGTGGGCCGCCCAGCCTCCTCGGCCGATGCGCGCTGCGACGTACAAGGTGCCCGCCGTGAAGGGAGACGCGGAAGACGCGGAACTGGCTGTCTTCTACTTCGGGCAGGGGCAGGGCGGCGCGGTGGACGCGAACGTGAAGCGCTGGGTGGCGCAGTTCCAGAAGCCCGACGGCAAGCCCCTGGAGGACAAGGACGCGAAGACGAAGCAGGAGAAGGTGAACGGGCTGCCCGTCACCACGGTGGAGGTGAAGGGCACGTACGCGGGCGGCGGTCCCATGATGGGGCCTTCCGCGCCCAAGCCGAACTTCAAGCTGCGCGGCGCCATCGTGGAGGGGCCGGAGGGCGCCATCTTCTACAAGCTCACCGGGCCGGAGAAGACGGTGAACGGCGCGGAGAAGGGCTTCCGCAAGATGGTGGAGTCGGTGAAGCCCGCGCCGAAGAAGTAGGGCGGGCAGGCGGATCCACCCAGGGGCTCTGGAGAAGCTTTGGAACCCCCTGCGCGGACGTCGGCAAGCGGATTGCTAAGGCCTTCCGGCACACGGCGCCCGAACGCCGAGCACCGGAGGCCTCACGTGTCGATGTGCCGCAGCCCTGAGTTCCAGAACCTCGTCTCCCACGCCATCACCCTGTTCCCGGAGGACACCGTCCTGGGAGCGCTCCAGCAGATGTACCGCCACGGCGTGCACCTGCTGCCCGTGGTGGAGGGGCGTGGGGGCGATCTGCTGGGCGAGGTGACGGAGGACGAGCTGCACCGCGTGGCCCGTCGCCGTCCGCTGGCCCGGCTGGCTGAAATTCTGACCGTGAAGGCGCTGGCGGCGCCGGAAGAAACGACCGTGGAGACGGCCGCCCCGCTGCGGCTGGCGGCCTCCAGCGGCTGGCTGCACTGAAGGGCCGGGTGACGCCCATCCGGCGCGGGGGAGGGGAAGCCCTCTGGCCAACCCGCCTGACCGCTGGTGGACACCTGCCCTTGCCCAAAGGGCTGGCAGCCAACACCTCCTCGTGTGACTGGCGGCTGTCTGACGACTCGTACTGGCGGGCGGGCTGCAATCCCGGAAGGAGGTCAACAGCCTGTTGGCGGTGCCCCCGGCTTTCCGTCGAGGGCGAGGAGGCGGGTCATGAAGGCAGTGGCGATCATCCTGGCGGCGGGCAAGGCCCGGCGGATGTCCCACCCCAAGGCGCTCATCGAGCATGAAGGGGGCAAGAGCTTCCTCCAGTCGCTGGCGTCCACCTTCGGAAAGGCGGGGTGCGGGGTGCTGGGCGTGGTGGGCAGCGACGAGGAAGCGGTGCGCGAGCAGCACCCGAGCCTGGAGCTGGTGACGAGCAGGGACTGGGAGAAGAGCCTGCTGGCGTCGGTGAAGGCCGGGTTGGAGGCGGCCGTGGCCGAGGACGCGGACGTGGTGCTGGTGCATCCGGTGGACATGCCGGCCCTGCGCGTCACCACCGTGAAGTCCATGCTCAAGGACATGGAGCGCGGCGGCACCGACGCCGTCATGGTGCTCCGGCCGGAGTACGACAACGCCACGGGCTGGCCGGTGGTGCTGTCGAAGAGCGCGGCGCGCAAGCTCATTGAAGCGGAGGGCGAGGACCTGGAGGCGGCGCTCAAGACGCTCAATCCGCGCCGCCTGAATGTGAAGGACCCCGGCGTCATCGTGAACATCAACACGCCTGAAATCTACGGGCGCGTCTTCAGCACGGAGGTCAAGCTGGCCCCGCCGCCCAAGCGGCGCATGAAGCGCCCGGGCGTGTCCAACGGCTCCGGGGCGGACACCACCCCTGCGTCCTACGCGGCGTCGTCGGAGGAGTAGCCCCGACGCGAAGACTCCCGGGGTCCGCACGGTGCGCGGCAACCCCGGGAGTTTTTACTTCAGACTTCCGGCCTTCAGAACGACAGGCCCAGGCCCAGGTAGGGGCCGGTGAAGTGGTCCGCGTGCACCACGCCGTCCAGGTGGCCGCCGTCGCTGAGGTACAGGGTGCGCCAGCCGCCGCGCAGGTTGAGGGCGCCCAGGTGCAGCGCCAGTCCGGCCTGCATGTCCACCTGGCGGTGCGGGAAGGGCACCACCTGGATGCGCGCCTCCACGTCGAAGGGCGACGGGCCGATGCACGCCTCCAGCGACGCGGCGAGGCTGGGGCCCACGAAGATGGCGTCCGGAGCGTGCGCGCTGGCGATGCCGGCCTCCATGCGGAAGCGGCCGCGCTCGGTGGACCAGGGAGAGAGGGTCAGGTGCGCGTCCAGCAGCGTCAGCCGGTCCGTGTCCGCCGAGCCGTCATCCGACTCCAGCGCGATGCCGCTCACACGCGCGTCCATGCCCCAGCGCTGGCCGTCCAGGGCCATGAAGAGGTCCAGCGCGCCGCCCACGTCGCCAAAGCTGTTGCCCTGCACGTTCAGGTGCACGAGCGGCGCGGGCCGGGGTGCGCGGGCGCCGCGGGGGACCTCCGCGCGCGCGCGGCGGTGGTAGCTGGCCGGGCCGGAGAGGAAGAGGACGTCGAACCAGCCGATGCCGACGCCGGAGGAGCGCACGCTGGAGCGCACCGGCGCGTCCGAGGCGCGGCGCACGGGCGTGGCGCGGTGCTCCTTCTTGTCGTCCTTGTCGTCGGAGTCCTTCGAGTCGGAGGTGTTCGGCTTGGAGCGCTTGCCAAAGCGGGCCTCGGCGGGCGCGGACCCCAGCAGGACAGCGACAGCGAGCGCGGCACACAGCGTCTTCCAGAAGCCCACGGCAACCTCTCCTCTTCATGGGCCCACGGGATGGGCCGCGGCATGTGGACGCCTGCTCGCCCGGAATATTCAACCCTCATCACCCCCGGTGAAACCAGGGCCCCGGGGATGGGGGGCGGTGTCCGGAAGGGGGCATGTGCACCCCCGGACATGCGGGTGCTTCAGAAGGCCAGACCGGCGCCGGCGTAGGGGCCCACGAAGCTGTCGATGTGCTGGATGCCGTCCACCCGGCCCGCGTCGTCCAGGATGAGGCCGCGCACGCCGCCGCGCACGTTGAGGGCGCCCAGGTGCAGCGCGATGCCCGCGCTCGCGTCCAGCTGCCGGTAGGTGCCAGCCGTGCCCTGCACGCGCGCCTCCAGGTCCAGCGGGCCCGCCACGCAGACCTCCAGGGAGGTGGCGAGGCTGGGGCCCACGAAGAAGACGTCCGGCGCGTGGGCGGTGGAGAGGCCGCCCTCGAGGCGCCAGCGCACGCGGTCGGTGGACACGGGCGCATAGGTGATGTGCAGGGTCGCCAGGCGGATGTCGTCCGTGCCGCGCGTGCCGTCGTCGGTGGGCAGTACCAGCTGCGTGCCCTGCACGGCGATGCCCAGCGCCTCGCCCTCGATGCCCAGGAACGCGTCCCCGGCGACGCCGCCGCCCATGATGCCCCCGTTGAGTCCCGCGCGCAGGCTGAGCGGCTGGGCGTTGCGCTGCTGCTGGACGACCACGGGCCGCGGCTCGGAGCTCTCCGCGACGACGCTCAGCACCTCCGCGGCCGCCACGATGGCGTTGCCGTAGATGTGAGCGGAGTACGAGGGCCGGTCGCGCGGGGCCGAGCGGTAGGAGTGGTTTTCGTTCCGCGAGCTGGAGCGGATGGGCGTGGCGGCGTGGACCCGGGAGCCCCTGTCGTCGCGCTTGTCGTCGCGCTTCTTGTCCTCCTTCTTGTTCTCGGAGCTGTCCGAGGACTTCTTGCCGAAGCGGGCCTCCGCGGGAGCCGCGGCCAGGAGGAGGCCGGCGGCGAAGGTGGCGCACAGGGCGGGGCGGAAGGCGGACACGGGAGGCTCCGAGGCAGGGGCGAGGTGAAACCCTCTGCACCCCTGGACGGGCAGCCAGACGTTCTATTCACTCCGCGTCCCGTGCGTCAGCGCTGCGCCGTCTTCTTCGGCTTGGCCTTCGCCAGGCGCTTCATGGGCCGCGGCGGTGGCTCCGTGCGCGCCACGGCCGCGCTCTCCGGCGTCACCGGCGTGGGGAACACCCGCAGCGTGACGCGCCGGTTGCTGGCGCGGTGGGGTGGGCTGTCGTTGGGCACCAGCGGCCGGTATGCCGCATGGCCCGTGGCGCTCAGGCGCTCCGGAGCCAGTCCCTCGCGCTCACCCAACTGCCGCACCACCACCACGGCCCGCGCGGTGGACAGCTCCCACGCGGTGGTGGCGGGAGCACCGGCCGCGGCGGGGAGCACCTCATCGGTGTGGGCCTCCACGGCGACGCGGTGGTCGGCGAGCGGGCCCCGGAGCACCGCCGCGGTCTGCTTCAACACGGCGGCGCCCTCTGGCGTGAGCGACGTCGTGGCGGGAGCGAAGAGGAGCCGCTCGGACACCTCCACGCGCAGCGCGTCGTCCTCCAGCGCCACGGCCACGTCGCCCGCCTGGAGCGGGTCCTTCAGCGTCCTGCCCAGCGATTCGAGCGCCGCCTCTCGCTTCGTGCGCTGCGCCTCCGCGCTCTTCGCCTGGAGCTCCGCCGCGGCGCCGCCCCACTCCTGCGCCTGCTGCTGACGCTCCAGCGCTCGCAGCCGCTGCTCCATGGCCTGACGGAGCGTCTGCAGCTGCGCGACGTGGGTTTCGGACTCGGTGGCTTCGTGCTCCAGCTGCGCGCTCCGGGCCTCCAGCGCGTGGAGCGAGCGCGAGCCCAGCCACGCGCCCGTGGAGGCCACCACCACCGCGACGGCCAGCAGCCCCCAGGGCAGCCACCGCCAGCGTCCGAGCGCTGCTGTCTTCCGCGCGTCGTCCATGGCCCTGAAGGGTAATGTCCCCCCGGGTGTGGGCGGCAAGGTGGCGCCGTGCGACATGCGCCCGCCTGCTTCAGCTGGGGGCCGCCCCGGGCGGTTTCTTCCACCGGGGCAGGTGCAGCACGAAGCGCGAGCCGGGTCCGCCCTCTGGCGGCGTCTCCACGAACAGGTCTCCGCCGTGCGCGCGGGCGAGCTGCCGGGAGATGTAGAGGCCCAGCCCCAGGCTCGCGCGTGCGTGCTCGCCGCTGTTGCGCGTGAAGCGCTCGAAGATGCGCTCGCGCGCGTCCGGAGGGATGCCGGGGCCCCAGTCGCGCACGGCGATGATGGCCTGCTCCCCGTCGCGCTCCACGTACAGCTCCACCGGCAGGCCCGGCGCGTACTTCATCGCGTTGGTGAGCAGGTTCATCAGCACCTGCTCCACGCGCGGCCGGTCCGCCAGCGCCACCACCGGCGCGTCCGCGTGCACCACCGCCACGCAGCCCGCGGTGGCCAGCGCCTCCTCCATCCGCGCCACCAGCCCGTGCACCAGCGAGGACAGCTCCACCGCGCTCAGCTCCAGCGCCATCTGCCCCGTGCCCAGCCGCGCCACGTCGAACAGGTGTGTCACCAGCCGCGTCAGCCGGTCCGCCTGCCGGAGCGCTCCCGACAGCCCCTGGCCCAGCCGCTCGGATTCGTCCGACGCGAGCTTGTCCACCGTGCGCTGCAGCGACGACAGCTGCAGGTGCAGCGCGGACAGGGGCGTGCGCAGTTCGTGCGTCGCCACCGCCACGAACTCGTCGCGCGCGGCCACGGCCTGCTCCGCCTGCCGGTACAGCCGCGCGTTGTCCACGGCCAGCGCCGCGCGCCAGGCCAGGTCCTCCAGCTGCGACAAATCCCGCGGGCCGAAGCGCCGCGTGGGCGAGCACGTCGCCGCGCTCACGATGCCCAGCGTGCGCCCGCGCGCCATCAGCGGGACGACCATCACCGAGCGCGGGCTCAGTCCGTCCAACACCTCCCGGTGCGTGTCGTTGACGGCGAAGGCGCGCATGGCGGTTTCGTCCACCTCCGCCACCAGCTCCGAGCGCCCCGTCTCCAGCACCCTGCGCAGGACGGTCTGGGCGCCGGGTTGGGGCGCGTAGGGCATGGACTTCTCCAGCTGGGCCTGGAGCCTTTCGTCGAGGGCGCGGCGCTCCACGCGCTCCAGGTGCTGGCCGTCCTCGCCCAGCATGTCCACCAGGCAGTAGTCCGCCAGCTGCGCCACCACCAGCTCCGCCACGTTGCGCACGGTGGTGCGCCAATCCAGGGACGTGGCCAGCCGCGTGGTGGCGTCCGTGAGGAAGCGCAGGTGGGTCTCCATGCGGCGCTGGTCGGTGATTTCGCGCACCACTCCGCCCACGCCCAGCAGCTCCGTGCCGGAGCGCACGGGGAAGTACGTGGCCAGGAAGGTGCGCGGCTCCGGGCCCACGACGTACTCCACCGGGTCGTCCACCACGGCCATCTCCGACTCCAGCACCTGGCGCAGCAGGTCCTCGATGGGGGCACCCGCCGGACCCATCAGCTCGCGGGGCGTGAGGCCCAGGTGCTTCTCCAGGGGGATGCCGTTGTTCTCCGCGACGACCTTGTTGAGCCGCACGTAGCGCAGGTCCTGGTTCACGAAGCCCATGCCCACCGGGGACGCGGCGAAGAAGGCCTCCAGCATGGCCGCGGACGCGTCGCGCTCGCGCAGGGCCTCGCGGGCCTCGCGGTACAGCCGGGCGCTCTCCACCGCCAGGGCGGCGCGGCGCGCGAACTCCGTGGCGTAGCCCAGGTCGCGCTTCGTGTAGCGGCGCGCGGGCGACGCGGAGACCAGGTTGATGATGCCGAAGCGGCGCCGTCCCACCGCCAGGGGCAGGAGCATGGACGAGCGCGGCGCCAGCGCCTCCAGCAGCTGGCGGTGCTCGGGCGAGAGGGACACCGCGTCCAGCCACGGGGGCGTGATGTCCGCGATGAGCACGGGCTTGCCCCGCGCGAACACCCGGGCGAGCGGCGAGTCTGAACCTGCCTGTGGTGGGAAGGACAGGGTCTGGTCCAGCAGCGACTGCTTCCTCGGGTCCCTCGCGCTGACCGCGAGCCGGTGCAGCGCGCCGTCCGACCCCAGCACGTCCACCATGCAGTAGTCCGCCCACTCCAGCGTGGCCAGCCGCGCCACGGCCTTGAGCGTCGTCTCCCAGTCCAGGGACTCGGCGAGCAGCCGGCTCGCCTCGCTGACGAAGAACTCCGCGCGCTCGGTGGCCTTGCGCTCGGTGATGTCCACGTTGATGTTCACCGCGCCCACCAGGCCGCTCTCCGCCGAGTACAGCGGCGCCGACGAGTTGAGGATGGTGCGGCGCGCGCCGTCCTTCCCGACGATGTCCACCTCCTCGTTGGAGACGGTCTGCCGGGTGCGCAGCGTGCGCGCCACGGCCCACTCCTCGCCGCGCAGGCGCTTGCCCGTGCCGGGCCAGTACGCCTCGAAGGTGCCGAAGTGCTCCAGCTTCATTCGCGCCAGCGCGGCCTGGCCCCACAGCGCGCTCGCGGCGGCGTTGGCCGCGAGCAGGCGGCCCGCCGTGTCCACGATGACCACCCCCACCGGCAGCAGGTGCAACACCGTGCGCAGCCACTCCTGCGGCACGGGTGTGGACTCCGCCTGAAAGGTGCCAGTCGGCTCGGACATGGGCGCGGAGCCCCCCTCCCCCGCGGGAGGCTCTACGGTGGGGGTGGCGGGGGGCCGGGACCACCCGACCCGGGTTCCATCCGGCTTTCCGGGAGTTGGCACCGGCCTCCACCCGGAGGCAGGGCAGGGGGCTTGATTCGGAGCGGCCGACGGGGCGTCATTCGGGGCTTTCGTTCACGGCCGCGCTTCCAAGCGGCCGGGCTGCAAGGACCGGTGGATGGGAATCGCGTGCGTGGTGCTGGACTTCGATGGGACCTTCACGGACGTGCTGGCGGAGGGCGAGCCCTTCCTCAAGCACTTCCAGGACGCGCTGTACGGCGTGCTGGGGCAGGACGCGTCCCAGGCGTGGGCGGAGGAGGTCGCCGCGCTGCATGAGGGCGTGGACCAGTACGGTTGGGAGGTCGCGGGGCGCATCGTGGCGCCGGCCACCGCGGACCCCTACCTGACGGCCACCTGCACCGCGCACCGGCTGCTCAAGCGCTACGGCAAGGGCGACGACGAAGTGCTGCGCACGGACACGGTGCAGACGCTGTACCGGGAGGCCTACCGGCACTCGGCCACGGCCTTCAAGGCGGAGGCGAAGGAGGTGCTGGAGGCGCTGCTCGCCACGGGCCTGCCCGTGTCGGTGGTGACGAACGCGCACACGGAGCTGGTGGAGGCGAAGCTGGACAAGCTGGCCCCCAAGGGCCGCGAGCGGCTGAAGGTCTTCGGCGACGCGCGCAAGTTCCAGCTGGAGGACACGGAGCCGAAGGACGCGCGCTTCGACGCGCTGCCGGAAGCGCTCCACCTGGACGGCGTGCTGGGCCGGCCGGTGTACCTCAAGCGCGGGCGCTACTTCTCCGCGCTCAAGCGCATCTGGGACGCCACGCACACGGGCCCGGAGTCCACGCTCGTCGCGGGTGACATCTTCGAGCTGGACCTGGCCATGCCCGCCGCGCTGGGCGCGCACGTGCAGCTGGTGGAGCGCGCCAACGTGATGCCCTACGAGCGCGCCGCCGTGCAGCGCCTGGGCACGCGGGGCAGCGCGGACAAGAGCCTGCGCGCCATCCTGCCCCGGCTGCGCTGAAGAGGCGCGGTGGTAGTGGCCCACCGCGGGCAAACGAAAAGCCCCGCCTCCCGGTGAAGGGAGGGCGGGGCTGTCCGTTACGTCACCGCGCGTGGGGCGCGAAGACTAGACCTTGGCGCCCGGGGTCGCCTGGAACACGTCGTTGAACTCGGTGAACGCCTTGTTGATGTTCGCCTTGATGTCGGCGGTCAGCTCGCGCTTGGCGACCAGGTCCTGGACGATGTTCGGGTACTTGCTGTCCACGAACTCCAGCATCTCCTTCATCCAGCGGACCACGTCACCCACCGGCACCTGGCGGATCCACCCGCGCTTGCCCGCGTCGTCCTTGTTGGTCGCCGCGTAGATCTGGATGACCTGACGCTCGACGGAGAGCGGCTCGTACTGGCCCTGCTTGAGCAGCTCCACCATGCGGGCGCCGCGCGCCAGCGTCTCCTGCGTGGCCTTGTCCAGGTCGGAGCCGAACTGGGCGAAGGCGGCCAGCTCGCGGTACTGCGCCAGCTCCAGCTTCATGGAGCCTGCGACCTGCTTCATGGCCTTGATCTGCGCCGCGGAACCCACGCGCGACACGGAGAGACCGACGTTGATGGCCGGACGGACGCCGGCGAAGAACAGGTCCGTCTCCAGGAAGATCTGCCCGTCGGTGATGGAGATGACGTTCGTCGGGATGTAGGCGGACACGTCACCCGCCTGCGTCTCGATGATGGGGAGCGCCGTGAGGGAGCCCGCGCCCTCCTCGTCGGACAGCTTGGCGGCGCGCTCCAGCAGGCGGCTGTGGATGTAGAACACGTCGCCCGGGTACGCCTCGCGGCCCGGCGGGCGGCGCAGGAGCAGGGACAGCTGGCGGTACGCCACGGCCTGCTTGGAGAGGTCGTCGTACACGATGAGGCCGTGCATCTTGTTGTCGCGGAAGTACTCGCCGATGGCGACGCCCGCGTACGGCGCGAAGTACTGCATGGGCGCCGGGTCGGACGCGTTCGCGGCGACGACCACCGTGTACTCCATGGCGCCGTACTTGTTCAGCTTCTCCACCACCTGCGCGACGGTGGACTGCTTCTGCCCGATGGCCACGTAGACGCAGTAAACGCCCAGGCCCTTCTGGTTGATGATGGCGTCGATGGCGACGGCCGTCTTGCCCGTCTGGCGGTCACCGATGATGAGCTCGCGCTGACCGCGGCCCACCGGCACCAGCGCGTCCAGCGCCTTGATGCCCGTCTGCAGGGGCTCGTGCACGGACTTGCGCTTCACGATGCCGGGCGCCTTCACTTCCAGGCGGCGGTGCTCGGTCGCCTCGATGGGGCCCTTGCCGTCCACCGGCTGGCCCAGCGCGTTCACCACGCGGCCCAGCAGGCCCTTGCCCACGGGCACGGAGGCGATCTGCTGGGTGCGCTTCACGGTGTCACCCTCGCGGATGTCCTTGAACTCACCCATGATGGCGACGCCGACGTTGTCCTCTTCCAGGTTGAGGACCAGGCCCTGCACGCCGTTGGCGAATTCCACCAGCTCACCGGCGAGCGCACCCTCCAGGCCGTACACGCGGGCGATACCGTCGCCCACGGACAGCACGGTGCCGGTCTCGGCGACGGTGACCTTCTTGCCGTAGTCCTTGATCTGCTCCCGGATGATTCTGCTGATCTCGTCGGCGCGGATTTCCATGGGCGTCTAGCGTCCTTGCGGAGGGGGCGGCCTGAGGAAACGGGGATGGCCGCCGCGAATCTTGATGTACCGGGTGGCCCCCTATCACGGGCACCGGGACTCTCGCAACGCGCCACGCGCCAGGGCCTTCCCCCACCCCCGCGCCCCTTTATCGCGCACGTAAGCAGGCACCCCGGACGAGAGGGGCGCCGCCCGCCCGCAAGCCCAGGGAGCCCGGCGCCAGGCCCGGCTTCAGGAGCCGGACGCGGGGAGGCCGTCCTCGCGGGGCAGCCACACGATGAAGCGGGTGCCGTCCGCCGCCCCCGACTCCACGGAGATGCGCCCGCCATGGGCCAGGGCGATCTGCCGCACGATGAAGAGCGACAGCCCCAGCCCGTCATCCGCGGAGCACAGGGCGCGGTGCTTGAACGGCTCGAAGAGGGTGCCCTGGTACTCCGGCGGCACCCGGCAGTCCGGGTCGTGCACCTGCACCGTCACGCCGTCGAAGCGCCCCGTCAGTTGGAGCACCACGGACGAGGACACCGGGCCGTGGTGCAGGGCGTTGCCCACCAGGGAATCCATCAACTGGAAGAGCCGCTCGCTGTCCCAGGTGCCCTTCAGGTCGCCGCTGGCGACGAGCCGCAGGTCGCGGTCCGGGTGGGCCCGCTGCCGGTCCGCCAGCACGCGCTCCGCCAGCTGTCCCAGGTGGACGGAGGAGGGGTGCACGGGCAGGCCGTTGGACAGCCGGGCGCGGGTGAAATCCAAGAGCTGGCGGATCAGCCGGTCCACCCGGCGCACGCCCTGGCCCACCCGTCCTACCTGTTCGGTCAGGGCTTCGGGCATCGACGGAGCGTGCTGGAGGGCGAGCACGTCGCACTGGAGCGACTGGAGCGGGGCCTTGAAGCCGTCCCCCGCCGCGTCCAGGAACTGGTCGCGGAAGTGCTCCATCCGCATCAGGCGCTCCTCGGCGGCCTTGCGGATGCTCACGTCCCACACCGCGCCCATGCGCACCGAGCGGCCCTGGAACGTCGCCGGCCGGCCCATGACCTCCACGGGGATGCGGCGGCCGTCGCGGTGGAGCACGGCCAGCTCGTACGGGGCCTCCACGCCGCGGTCCATCACGTCGCGCGCGGGGACGCGGAACTCCGGCGCCACGCAGTCCAGGATGTTCCGGCCGATCAGCTCCGCCGTCTCGTAGTAGCCCATCAGGCGGCCCAGGCCGGGGCTGATGTCCAGGAACTGCCCGCGGTCGTGGAAGAAGTACCCGTCGCAGGAGATCTCCACGATGGAGCGCATGTGCTCCTCGCTCGCGCGCAGCGCCGCCTCTTCGCGCAGGCGCGCGGAGCTGTCCCGCAGGAGCAGGAGCACGCCGGACGAAGGGGCCGCAGGCATGGCGCTCACGGTCAGGTGGCGCAGCGTGCCCACCTCGCCGAAGCGGCCCGACACCAGCTCCTCCGCCACGCGCTCACCGGACTGCGCCCGCGCCAGCAGCGGAGACAGCGGAGGCGCCAGGCCGGGCCACGCCTCCGAGAGGAAGCGACCCACGCACAGCTGCGCCGGGCGGCCACACAGCGAAGCCAGCAGGTCGTTCATCCAGACGAGGCGGGAGTCCCCGTCCACCAGCGCCACCCCCCAACCCGGCGCGTTGAGCAACGCACCCAGAAAGGGCAGGGTTTCCTCGGGAACCCCCAGGGACGGAAGGGCTCCGGGAAGCCGTTGGAACACAGGCTGCGGCATGGGCGGGTCGTCTCGGAAAACGCGGGCTTGTCCGCGTTGCCCAGAAGTATACCCATTCCCAGAGCCGACGGGAAATACAGGTTTGACTAGGACTGCGGGGCAACCCTGACAACCCGGCACGTCTGCCGCACCGGGAGTGAGGAAGGGGTTACTTCAGCTCGCGGCGCATCTGCTCCAGCTGGGTGCGCAGGGTGCCGTCGTAGAGGGTGCCACCGACCTGGGCGGCCACGCCGCCGAGCAGGGACGGATCCACCTTGGTCTCCAGCACGACGTTGCGCTGGGTCAGCTGCTGGAGCGACTGCTGCAGCTGGGTGAGGGCCTCCGCGGAGAGCGGGGCGGCGCTGGTGACCTGGCCCCGGACGCGGCCCGCGCGAGCGTCCGCCATGTCGCGGTAGAGCCGGGCGATGTCAGGCAGGTAGCCCAGGCGGTTGCGGTCCACCAGCAGTCGCACCGCGTTGGCGAGCGCGGGCTCCGCGGGGGAGGGCATGGCCTGGAGCAGGGCCTCCACCACGTGGCTGCGCTGGGCGCGGCTGTAGGCGGGGTTGAGCAGCACGTCCGACAGGTCGGGGCTCTTGCCCACGACGGCGGCGAAGGCGTTGAGCTGCTCCGCGACAGCGTCGGTGCGGTTGCCTTCCGCTGCGACGTCGAGGATGGCGCGGGCGTAGCGGCGGGCGATGGAGACGTTCACCATGACGCTGGCGCCCTTAGCATGGGGCGTCCCTGGCGGCAATGATGCCGGCGCCATGCGTTGGATCTCCGTGGCCGCTCGGGGCCTCTCGAGGTCTATGGAGAGAGTAGGCGGGGAAGCGCCCCCGGGTGTGTGCTGGTGACCGCCCCCGGGCCCTTGAAGGCAGGCCGGCGCCCGGCAACGGACGGCCGGGGTGCGACAGGACTTGGCGGAAGTGGGCGCTTACCCGTAGCGTGGGCCCCACCCTCGCCATGCAAGAACCTGTCATCGGCATCGACCTGGGCACCACCAACAGCGTCGTCGCGACCGTGGAAGAAGGACGCCCGCGCCTCATCCCCTCACGTGCGGGAGGCCGCCTCACGCCCTCGGTGGTAGGCCTCACCCGGGCGGGCGACCGCCTGGTGGGGCAGCCGGCCCAGGCCCTGGCGGAGGAGCACCCGGACGCGGTGGTGTGGGCCACCAAGCGCTTCCTGGGACGCCGCTACACGCCGGAGCTGGTGCAACAGGCGAAGGCGGTGGTGCCGTATCCCCTGGTGGCCGGCCCCACGGGCGACGTGCGCGTGAAGCTGTCCGGCCGCGTGCTGCCGGCAACGCAGGTGTCCGCCTTCATCCTGGGTGAGCTGCGGCTGGACGCGCAGGCGCACTTCGGACGCGACGTGCGCAAGTGCGTCATCACCGTCCCCGCGAACTTCGACGACAACCAGCGCCAGGCCACGCGGGAAGCGGCGGCCATCGCGGGGTTGGAGGTGGTGCGGCTGGTCAACGAGCCCACCGCGGCGGCGCTGGCGTACGGCCTGTCCCGCGGCTTCGAGGGCAGCGCGCTGGTGTTCGACCTGGGCGGCGGCACCTTCGACGTGTCCATCCTGGACGTGAAGGCGGGCGTCTTCGAGGTGAAGGCGACGGGCGGCGACCACGCGCTGGGCGGCGAGGACTTCGACCAGCGCATCGTCCAATGGCTGCTGGCGCAGGTGGAGGATGCCTTCCAGGAGGCGGTCTCCAAGGACGCGCAGTCGCTGCGGCGCCTGAAGGTGGCGGCGGAGGCGGCCAAGCGCGAGCTGACCGAGTCCGAGGAGGCCCTCATCTCCGTGTCCGGCCTGGGCGACCACACGGCGGGCGTGAAGCGCTTCACCGAAATCAACACCGCGCTTACGCGCAGCTTCTTCGAGACGCTGTCGGAGCCGCTGTCGCGCCGCTGCCTGGACGTCTGCAAGAGCGTGATGGCGGAGGCGCGGATGGATCCGCGCTCGGTGGACGTGGTGCTGCTGGTGGGCGGGATGACCCGCGTGCCGCTGGTGCGCCGGCTGGTGGCGGACTTCTTCGGCCGCGCGCCCTCCACGGACGTGCACCCGGACGAGGCCGTGGCGCTGGGCGCTGCGGTGCAGGCGGACGAGTTGGTGCGCCAGGCGGGGCAGGCGCTGCTCTTGGACGTGGCCAGCCAGAGCCTGGGCGTGGGCGTGATGGGCGGCCGGGTGAAGCGGCTCATCCCCAAGAACACGGGCGTACCGGTGGTGGCGAGGGACATCTTCTTCCCGGGAACCTCCGGCCAGTCCGAGGCGCGCATCCCCGTGTACCAGGGGGAGAGCGAGTTCCAGGACGAGAACCACAAGCTGGGCGAGGTGGTCCTCAAGAACCTGCACGTCGCCAACCGCGGGGAGACGCCGCTGGAGGTCGTCTTCGAGTTGTCCGGCGAAGGCATCCTCTCCGTGCAAGCCACCGACCTGACCTCGGGCCACATGGAGCTGGTGCGCCTGGAGGCCCGGGCCGGCCTGCCGCAGGGCGAGGCGGAGAAGCTGGGCCAGGAGCAGTCCAACTACGCGCAGGCGCAGGGCGTGGTGGACGCGCGCAAGGCGGAGGAGACCTTCCGCAAGCTGCTGGAGCGCGGGGAGAAGCTGGCCCGCCTGCTCCAGCAGAGCGCCCGGGAGAACCCCAGCCCGGAGGCCGAGTCGGCCGTGGGCACCGTGCAGCAGCTGCTGGTGGGCGGCAAGGACGCGCTGGCCGCCGGTGACGCCGCGCAGTGCGCCCTCATTGCCCGTCAGCTCACGAAGTTGTTGTCCGGCCGCGCGGAGCCCCGCGGCTGACGTCCCCCGGCGCACGGAAAAGGCGTCCACCAGCACACGTTGTGGCGCCGGGTCCGTGGTGCCTTCCCTGGAGTCCGCGTATCTCCGGGAGTCATGACGACCCCCGGCTTTTCTCCTCGCCCGAGAGATCTGGTCTTCGTGGTGGACGACTCGCGGACCGCGCGGGACGTGATGCGGCTGCACCTGTCGCGCATGGGCTGTGACGCGGTGGGTCTGGAGGGGGCGGATGCGTGCCTGGCGGAGCTGGCGCAGCGGACGCCGGCGCTCATCCTGATGGACCTGCACCTGGAGAAGCTCCAGGGGGACGAGGCCTGCCGCCTGGTCAAGGCTCACCCGGCGGGGCGCAACGTCCCGGTGGTGATGTTCACCGCGGCGGATGAACCCCATGAGGTGATGCACTGTGGGCGCGCGGGCGCGGACGACTTCCTGCCCAAGCCGGTGAGCCAGGAGGCGCTGGCGGCGAAGGTGGCCGCGGTGCGGCTGTCGCGCGAGCGCGCCTGGACGGGCCCTCCGCGCGGCCGGGGCGTGCTGCTGGTGGAGGGCGGCCGGTTCCTGCACACCTTCCTGGGCGGAGCGCTGGAGCACGAGGGGATGCACGTGCTCTACGCCAAGGACCTGGACGACGCGGCGGCGCAGGCCGTGGCCCAGGGCGAGCGGCTGGACGGCTTCGTGGTGGACGTGTCGCGGCTGCCTCGCGAGGCCCTGTCGCTGGCCACGCGCCTGCGCGAGCAGTTCCCACGCAAGCCGCTGGTCCTGATGTCGCGGGTGGAGGAGGCGCCGGACGTGCTGGAGCGCGCGCAGGAGCTGAGCGGCGCGCCGCTGCTGCTCAAGCGTCAGCTGGGCGCGGACGAGCTGCTGGCGAAGGTGCTGGCGCGCCTGTCGCAGGGCACGCTCCCCTTGAGGGCCGCGGAGCGGGTGCCCTTCTTCACCGTGGTGGAGTTCAACACGCCGGGAGGCCCCACCCTCAGTGGCTTCAGCCATGACGCCAGCCCCCAGGGGCTCTTCGTGCGCACGCTCACGCCCGCGCGCGAGGGCTCGCGGCTGTCCCTGCGCCTGGTGATGGCCGGCCAGCGCACGCCCTGTGAGGCGCAGGCGGTGGTGGCGTGGTGCAACCCGCCCGGGATGGGGAGCGCGTTCCGCTCGCAGACGGGCATGGGCCTGCGGCTGGAAGGCATGGACGCGCAGTTGCAGCAGCGCTTCGTGCGCTTCGTGCCCCAGTCCCTCGGTTTTCCCACCGCCAGTCCCGTGCGCGCCTCAGGTTTCTGAGAGCGGAGGGTCACCCCGCGCGCCTCCCAACCCCCCGCAATCACAGACAGAAGCGGCGGGATTCTCCCCTGGCATGGGCGTGGCAAAGCGCCGAGCCCCGCGAGGCAGTCGACTTTCGAGGGAGGATTCACGCATGCGTCTACGTCTTTTCGGAACGGTGGGGCTCACGCTGCTGGCGGTGGGGTGCGGCGACGGGGGCAAGGCCCCGGAGGGCCTGGACAACGAACCCGTGCAGCAGTCGCTGAAGCTGGAGACCTTCAACGACTGCTCGGCGCTGGAGCGGTACATCGAGGACACCGCGACGAAGCAGATGCGCGCGAACCTGGAGCAGCAGAAGCCCGGTTACTGGGAGCGCTTCGGCCGGGGGACGCGCGGCGGCGTCGTCTTTGGCCCCATGCCCACGGAGGACTCGGCGGGGGGCGGGGTGAATGCCGGCGGCGGCAGCCAGGCGCCGAATGACTCCACCGGCACCAACAACCAGGTGGAGGGCGTGCACGAGTCGGACTTCGTGCAGAACGACGGCACGCGCATCTTCGTGCTGTCGGGCAACCGGCTGTACGCGCACCGCTCGTGGCCCGCGGAGCAGCTCACGCTGGCGGCGACGCTGGAAGTGGAGGGCTGGCCCCGGGAGATGCTGCTCGACGAGAAGAACCGGCTGGTCATCGTCTCGCAGGTGGCGCTGTCGCTGCCGGGCACCCCGACGAAGGTGGGAGGGGGCGTGGGCGGAGGCATGGTGCCCGTCGCGGACATGGCCTGCTACGGCTTCGGCTGCGGCTACTACAACGCGGACAGCACCAAGGTGACCACGGTGGACGTGTCGGACGTGGCGCACCCCACGGTGGTGGATCAGGTCTACCTGCCCGGCGTCTTCGACCAGGCGCGCCGCGTGGACAGCAACGTGCGGCTGGTGCTCTCGGACGCGTTCCGCTGGCCGGAGGACGTGAAGTTCTGGGTGGAGTACTCGGAGGACCTCTACAAGGACGAGGGGAAGCTCACCAAGACCCTCGACGCGCTCATCGAGCAGAACGAGAAGCTCATCCGCGCGAACACGCTGGACAAGTGGCTGCCCTCGGGCAAGCACGTGGACGCGGACGGGGTGACGACGGCGCTGCCCACGTCCTGCGGTGACTTCTACCGGAGCAACGCGCCGTCCGCGCTGGGCTTCGTGACGGTGGCCTCGCTGGACCTGGACGCGCGCACGGCGGCGCCGGGGCGCACCAGCCTGGTGGCGGAGCCGGGCACGGTGTACGCGTCCAAGGAGTCCCTGTACCTGGCGCACTCGCATTACTGGTGGTGGCCGCAGCCGGGGCAGAAGGACTTCACCTACCTGCACAAGTTCGACCTGAGCCAGCCGGGCCGCGCGGTGTACGCGGGCTCCGGCACGGTGGAGGGCACGCCCGTCAACCAGTTCGCCCTGGACGAGTACGAGGGCGTGCTGCGCATGGCCACCACGGTGACCACGCGCCTCCCGGAGACGGAGCACCCGGACTGGTGGTGGGGCCGCACCACGACGGCCAGCCGCGTGACGACGCTGGGCGCGAAGAACGGTCACCTGGCGGAGCTGGGCCGCAGCGAGGACCTGGCCGAGGGCGAGCGCATCTTCAGCGCGCGCTTCGCGGGCCCGCGCGGCTACGTCGTCACCTTCCTCCAGGTGGATCCGCTCTTCACCTTCGACCTGAGCGACCCGGCCCACCCGCGCAAGGTGGGCGAGCTGAAGGTGCCCGGCTTCTCCACGTACATGCACCCGGTGGGCGACCACCACCTGCTGACGATGGGCATCCACACGGAGCCCAACGGCGGCTGCTGCGGCACGAGCACCCTGAAGCTGTCCCTCTTCGACGTGAGCGACCTGGCGAACCCCAAGGAGGCCGCCACGCAGCTGGTGGGCGAGGCCTACGGCTGGAGCGAGGCCCTCTACGAGCACAAGGCCTTCAACTACTTCGCGGCCAAGGGGCTGGTGGCCATCCCGTTCACGGACTACTCCAGGTCCTACTCGTCCTATGAGAACTACTGGCAGGGCTTCCGCACGGAGCTGCGCGTGTTCCGGGTGGACCTGGCGGCGGGCATCTCCCCGGTGGGCGCGGTGCCCATGTCGGACCTGTTCAAGACCACGGGCATGCCGCAGTGGAGCTACTACTACGTGCCGGATGTGCGCCGCAGCGTGATGGCGGATGACTACGTCTACGCCATCAGCGACGCGGGGGTGCGCGTGTCGAAGGTGGACAGCCTCCAGACGCCGCTCGTCACGGTTCCGTTCCCGGTCAGCACTCCCTGACGGGGAGGGCGGGCGGTCAGACGGGGAAGGGGATTGCGTCGCTTGCACCAGCGCAATCCCTTCCCTATAGGCCCCGTCATGCCGCCCGAAGCCGTCGAGCCCTCCGTGTCGTCCTCCCCCCCGGCCCGCGGCGCGAAGGGGGAGCTGCGCGCCCTGCTACGGCTGGCGATTCCCCTGTGCATCGCGCAGGCGGGCCAGTCCTTGATGGGCGTGACGGACACCTTCATCGTCGGCCGGGCCGGTACGTCCGCCCTGGCGGCGGTGGGCCTGAGCCACGCCCTCTTCTTCGCCGTCAGCAGCTTCGGCATGGGGCTGATGATGGGCGTGGACCCGCTGGTGTCCCAGGCGATTGGCGCCGGCCACCCGCTCCGCGCTCGGGACGTGCTCTGGCAGGGCGTGTGGCTGTCCGCCTTCGTGGGCGTGGTGCTCTGGGCGGTGCTCATCACCGTGCCAGCCGGCCTGCCATGGGTGGGCGTGGCGGAGGAGCAGATCGTCCAGGTGCGCGCCTTCCTGCACTTCCGAGCGCCCAGCCTGCCCCTGATGCTCATCTTCCTCACGGTGCGCGCGTACCTGCAGGCCATCGGGACGCCCCGGCCGCTGGTGGTGTCCGCCGTGCTGGCCAACATCATCAACGTGATGCTGGTGCCGCTGTTCGTCTTCGGCGGCGAGTCATTGCCCGAGTGGGCGGGACCGCTCACCCGCGTGCCGGCCATGGGCGCGGCGGGCGCGGCGCTGTCCACGCTCCTGTGCACGGCGCTGGAGGTGCTCATCGTCGCGCGGGCGGTGCAGGCCATCCCCGTGCCGGGCACGCCGTCACGCCGGCCGGCGAAGGCGGATCAGCTGCGGGCGTTCTGGGTGGGGTTGCCCATTGGCCTGCACATCGCGGCGGAGGTGGGCGTCTTCGCGCTGGCGGGCGTGCTGTCCGCGAAGCTGGGGCCGGAGAGCGTGGGCGCGCATCAAATCGCCATCTCCTTCGCCAGCCTCACCTTCACCATGGCGCTGGGCATCGGCAACGCGGGCAGCGTGCGGGTGGGCTGGGCCGTGGGCGCGCATGACACGCCGCAGGCCCGCAGGAGCGGGCTGATGGCCTTCGCCACGGGCGCGGTGGCCATGTCGCTGAGCGGGCTCGTGTTCGCGCTCTTCCCCCGGAGCCTGGCGACGCTGGCCGGAGCGCCTCCGGAGGTGCTGCCGCTGCTGCTGCCCCTCCTGATGGTGGGCGCCATCTTCCAGGTCTTCGACGGCGTGCAGGGCGTGGGCGCGGGCGTGCTGCGCGGCGCGGGACAGACGCGCTTCACCTTCGTGGCCAACATCGTGGGCCACTACGCCGTGGGTCTGCCCCTGACCCTGCTCCTGGGCTTCCACCTGGGCATGGGCGTGCTGGGCATCTGGTGGGGCCTGTGCGCGGGGCTCATCACCGTGGCCGCCGCCGTGCTGTGGCGCTTCTGGCGCGTCAGCGCGGGCACCCTCCGGCCCCTGGAGGGCTGATGGAGGTTGTTGGGGTGTAAAATTCCAGTGTGGGGAAAAGTTCCAAGAATCTAGGAAACGGCCGCAACCTGGATCTGGAAGCCCCGACAATTGTCCCAGGAGCCTACATGTCCAACTACCGCATCCGTCCTGGCGACACCCTCTCTGGCCTGGCCGCTCGTTTCGGCACCTCCGTGCAGAAGCTGGCGCGCGACAACAACATCTCGAACCCGGACCTCATCTTCTCGGGTCGGACGTTGCGCGTCGGCCACTCCGGCCGTGACAGCTTCGACGCGGGCGGTGGCCGTCAGGGCGTCCGGGGTGGGCGTGGCGTGGGCGGTGGGCAGGACGTGGGCGGCCCGATGGGCGTGGCCCCCACCGGCGGGACCGACAAGGGTCGCCGGTTGGCGGAGGCGGCGCGCGCGGCGGCCATGGGCATGGGCGGCTACAACAGCCAGGGCCTCTGCGCCACGGGCGTGAGCCGGGCCATCCGCAACTCCATGGGCATCGGCGTGTCGGGCAACGGCAACCAGATCGACAACAACCTGCCGCGCGACAAGTTCCGCCAGGTGAACATGTCCCTGGAAGACGCGCTGAAGATTCCGGGCCTCGTGCTCACGTGGGAGAGCACCTCCACGCGCCTGGGCAGCATCTACGGCCACACGGCGGTGACGCTGGGCGACGGCCACTCGTCCGCCAGCGACTTCATCGAGCGCAACACGACGAACAACGGCCGCTCGGGCTTCAAGGTGTTCATGCCCATCGAGTAGCCCTCCGGCTCCTCACGATGGCGCATCACGAAAGCCTCCGGGTCCTTCCGACCGGAGGCTTTGTCGTGTCCCGAGTCCGACGACCGCCGCGACTTCAGGCCGGCAGGTACTGGCGGATCATCCGCCGCCACACGGGCCAGTCGTGGGTGCCGCCGTCCCAGATGGACAGGTCGTTGCCGACGTCCTTCTGCCAGAGGACCTTGGAGAGGTTCTCGTTGGAGGGGCGGCAGAAGTCGTGCTCGCCCACGGCCAGGGTCATCTCCACTCGGCGCAGGGCGGACAGGCGCCCCAGGTCGTGCAGGTTGGGCAGCCACTGCGGCGCGGTGTGGAAGTACACCTGTTCGTCGTGGTGGCCGTCCAAGAAGTCCTCCGTCTCGAACTTGCCGCCCATGGAGATGAGGCGCTGGAAGACGTCCGGGTGGCGCAGGCCCACGTTGTACGTGTGGAAGCCGCCCAGGCTGCACCCGGCGAGCGTGAGGCGGCCTCCGGCGGCGCGGCCCTTCGCGAGCGGCACCACCTCATGCAGCAGGTAGTCCTCCCACTGGGCATGGCGGGCCACGCGCACGGCGGGGGCGACGTCCTTGTTGTACCAGGACTCCTCATCCACCGAGTCCACGCACACCACGACGTAGCGGCCCGCAGCGATGCCGTCCGCGATGGCGCTGATGAGGCCGAAGTCCTCGGCCTGGAAGAAGCGGCCCTTGCTCGTGGGCACCAGGATGACGGGTTCCCCCGAGTGCCCGTACAGCAGCACTTCCATGTCCCGGTTCAGCCGCGGGCTGTGCCAGCGGTGGTATTCGCGGTTCATGGCCGCCACCTTACCCGGCGCGTTCGCGGCGCGAATACGACCGCCGGGCGGACGCGCACCGGTCAGCCGCCAGTGAACACCTGCCGGGGTTGCTCCACACCTCTCCAAGGGGTGAGGAAGGCATCCGCCTCCTTCGCGATGAGCTCCAACGAGGCGGTCAGCTCGTGGCCGTCATCCACCTCCACCAGCCGGACGTGGCGCTTGCCCTGGGCCCACTCGCGCGAATAGCGAACGTCGCAGGTGTCGTCCTGGCGGCCGTGGATGATGAGGGTGGGCACGCGCACGTCGGGCCAGGGGCCGCGCTTCGTTTCCATGAGCTGGGCCTCCTCCATGACGCCGTGGTGCACGCGCGTGCGGCGCTTCTCCGCGTGGTCAGCCGTCTCCAGGTAGCCCGTGCGCTTCCACTCCGCCCAGGCGTTGGGGCCCAGGCGGCGCTGGAGCTGCTCCACGAAGTGGAAGGCCGGGGCCAGCAGCACCAGTGCGCCCACGCGCGCGTCCTGCTCCGCGGTGCGCGCTGCGACGAGCCCGCCCATGCTGGAGCCGATGAGGACAGCGCGGTCATGGGGAGCGCCCAGCGCGTCCCGCACGGTGTCCAGCATGGTGTGCAGGCTCAGGTGCTCCAGCGACGGCACGCGCAGGTTGAGGCGCTCCAGTGCGATGCCCTGCTTCGCCCAGTGCGCGTCCAGCCAGACGCCCTTGGCGGAGAGGGGGCCGGAGGCGAAGCCATGCAGGTAGAGCCAGCGGGGAGCAGGGGTGGGGGGCGGCGCGTTCATGGGCGCGCACTGTACCCGCGCTAGAAGCGCAGCACGGGTCCGGCGACGATGCTCTGGAGCGGTTTGGAGCACATGTCCACGCTGACGCCCGCGCTGGCGCTGGTGTCTTCCGCGGCCTTGGTGAACTTCACGTCGCAGAACTGGATGGCGGTGGCGATGGAGATGCCCCACCGGTCGGAGATCCAGCCGTCCAGGCCCACGCGGAAGGCCATGCTGGTGACGTCGAAGTCCTCGCGGCGCAGCTGGCCCAGGCTGTCCGGGGTGAAGGGCTGCGACCAGCTCTTGGCCAGGCGCGCGCCCACCCACGGTGTCACTGGCTTGTCGCCGAGGAAGCGCAGGCGGGCTTCCAGGCCCACGGCCGTGTAGTCCAGTTGCACGCGGCTCATCTCGGAGGGGTTCTGGGCCTCGGCGAACTGCTGGCCCCAGGTCTGGGTGGTCTCGAAGACGACGCCCAGGGACAGGCCGGGCGGCGTCTCCACGGCGAGCCAGGCCTGGAGGGCGGGGCCCTTGGCGCGCCAGTCGCTGAAATGATCCAGGGTGATGCCCGCGCCCAGGGAGGCATAGCCGTGCCACCCGTCCGCGACCGCTGGCCCCGAGCACAGCACGCCCGCCAGGGCCAGCCACTTCCACTTCGTATCCATGCCGCCACTGTATGCCGGACCGGGGGCGAGGCTAGGCTTGCGGGCATGTCCGTATCTTTCGAGGTCGCGGCGGCCGAGGTCCGCGACGCGCTCACCGACGCGAGCCGGGGGCTGGTCGAGCGCGAGGCGATGGTGGAGTTGGTGGCGCTGTCGGCGGTGGCGGGCGAGCACCTGCTCGTGGTGGGACCGCCGGGCACCGCGAAGAGCGAGGCGGTGCGCAGGACGGCGCGCGGCCTGGGCGGTGCGTACTTCGAATACCTGCTGGGTCGCTTCACGGAGCCGTCTGAAATCTTCGGGCCGGTGGACCTGCGCAAGCTGCGCGAGGGGCTGGTGGAGACGGAGACGGCGGGCATGTTGCCGGAGGCGGAGGTGGCCTTCCTGGACGAGGTGTTCCTGGGCTCCACCGCCATCCTCAACACGCTGCTGGGCCTGCTGAACGAGCGCACCTTCCGGCGCGGCCACACGCGCATGCAGTGCCCGCTGCGGGTGTGCGTGGGCGCGTCCAACGCGCTGCCGGAGGACGACGCGCTGGCCGCGTTCGCGGACCGGTTCCTGGCGCGCATCTTCGTGGAGCCGGTGCCGGATCCGCGGCTGGAGGAGTTGCTGGAAGGAGGAGCGTCGCTGTGGGCGGACGCGGCGCCGCGAGTGGCGTCGCTTGCGTCCCTGGACGTAGTGGCGCAGGCGGCGAGGCGCGCGGACCTGGGGCCGGTGCGGCCGCACCTGGCGCAGGCGCTGCGGACGCTGCGGGCGGCGGGCATCGCGCTGTCGGACCGGCGCGCGGTGAAGGTGCAGCGGTTGGTGGCCGCCGCCGCGGCGCTGGCGGGGCGGACGACGCCGGGCGTGGCGGACCTGTGGCCGCTCGTCTACGCGGTGCCCACGAAGGAGGCGCAGGCGCTGGCGCGCGATGTGCTGCGCGACGTGCTGTCCGCGTCGGAGAACCTGGCGCTGCCGGCCGCGGCGCTGGAGGCGAGCGCGGGGCCGTTGGCCCGGGCCCAGCGCATCGCACAGGCAGGGCATGTGTTGCTGGAGTCGCGGCCCGTGGACGTGGACGCGGTGGCCGCGTGGCGGCTCAAGCTGGAGGGTGTGGCTCGCGAGATGGACGCGGGCTTCGCTCCGGAGGCACTGCCGGAGACGCTGCGTGCGTTGCGTGGCGCGGTGGCGGCGGTGCTGGCGGAAGAAGCGAGCACTCGCGCGGCGTGACGCTGGTGGCCTCTCCTGTGGAGCTGCTTGCCCCGACGGCACTGAAGGTGCCGTTACGCTGAGAGAGTCTGCTCGACGTAATTCGCGAGCTTCTCCAGGGACATCCGCCAGCCGAGCTCGTTGTCGGCGGGTGGCACGCCGGGTGGCAGACCTTCGTGCACGGAGAGTAGGTCGGTGCCTCCGTCTTGCGCGTCGGTGAGCGTGAACGTGATGATCATCTCTCCTTGCATCGCGGGGTCGGAGGTCTCGAACTCGGTGGTTTCGATGACCTGTTCGTCCGGCACGAGCTTCACGAAGCGGCCGTGATGCGTGTCCGTGTGCGCGGTCGTCTTGCCGGTCTCCGTGGGCGCGTCGTAGGTGAGCGAGATTCGGAACGCGCCTCCTTCGCGCGGTTCGAAGACGTGCACCTGACTCGTCATGCCGTCGGGCACCATCCATGTCGCCACCGCGCGGGCGTCAATCAGGGCGCTGTAGACGCGCGAGCGGGGGGCTTTCAGGTGGTGGTGGATCCGGGTCGTGCTCATGCTCGGGAGCATGGGCAGGGGCTTCGGTGCTGTACAGCTCGAGTCCGGGGGGCTGTCGCGTGTCGGTCCCTCTGTTGGGGCTGACGCCCGTTCGTTAGAGTGCCAGGGTGATCAACGGGCGTGGGATGCGCGGGAGCAGGGCGTCATGAGGCCGCCTCTGGAGCCGGTCGTCGCGGGACTTCCCGTGCGCTGGCGCCCCCGGGCCCTGCCCCTGGAGCCCGTGGCCGTGGCGGGCGTTGGTCCCGTGGCGCTCTCGCTGGGACACCGCGCTTCGCGGGCGGAGGACGCGACGCTTGCATCGTGGACCGGTGTCGCGGGACCGGACGTGCTCGTGCTGCTGGGGGTTGCTGCTTCGCTGCCCTGGGTGGATGGTGCGGTGTACCTGGGCCGTGACCCGCTGGCGCCCGCGCTGCTGTTGCCCTGTGCGCTGGAGCCGGATGTGGCGCCTTCGCTGCTGGAGCGTGCGCTGCTCGCGGGGCAGGGCGATGCGCCTCTGGTGGTGCTGCCCGCGTCGGGAGTGCTCGTCTCAGTCGCTGCGGCCAAGCCGGTCGCACGCGCTTCGCTGACCGTGTGGCTGTCCGTCCCGGCCATGGAGGCCGCTTCGTGACGACCGCGCTGCCTCCCGCGCTGCGCCCCTGGGCGACGCAGCTGTCCCTCTTCCCGAAGGACCTGGCGCGGCACTTGGGAGCGCATGTGGCGCGGCTGTCGGCGGCGGTCGGAACGCTGCGGCCTCGCGGTGAGGCCGAGGGCGGTGAGCCTCAAGGCTATGACGGTCTCTCCCGACGAGGGCCTTTCGATCGGCTGCTCGTCAGTGAGTGGCTCTGGGCATTGGAGGCACCGGAAGAACTGGTGCGCCGCGCGGCGTTCGGCGAGTTGTCATTCCTCAAGCCCGCGTTCCATCAGCCGCAGGGGGCTCGGCGCACCGTGGTGCTGCTGGACGTGGGACCGGATCAGCTGGGCCTGCCGCGCATCGCGCACCTCGCGCTGCTGGTCGTGCTCGCGCGCCGCGCGGAGGCCGTGGGCGCGGCGTTCACCTGGGGTGCGCTCCAGACCGAGCCCGCTCACGCCACCCATACGGGCCTGGGCGGCACGTCGTTGCTTGCGTGGCTGACCGCCCGCTCCACCACGCCCGCATCGTCGCGACACCTGGCCGCGTGGCGCGAGGCGCTGGAGCTTTCAATCGCGCCCGAGGACGTGTGGCTCGTGGGCTCCTCGCGCCTGGGGCGTCTGGAGGGCGCGGAGGGGATGTCCAGCGTGGAGGTCTCCGAACCGATGGAGCCCGGCGCGCACCGGCTCGACGTGGACGTGCGGCCCGCGGGCCGTGTTCCCCGCTCGGTGGTGCTGGAGCTCCCGCCTCCGGCGGATTGCCTGCGCCTGCTGCGCAATCCCTTCGCTTCCAATCAGCAGGCTTCCGGGGGGATGCCGCGCAAGGCCGACCGGCGGATCGTGAAGTTCTCTTTCTCCGGCGATGGCCGGCGCGTGCTGCTGTTCTCCGCGAACGGCGCCGTCGAGGCCATGGCGGTGCCGCATTCTCCGCGCGCCACCGTGCCCAAGCCCCGGCGCGTCCAGGTCCCTCGAGGGCAGCAGGTAATCGCGGCGGGGTGGCGCTCCTCGGGTGGGTTGCTCGTACTCGCCAGTCACCTGGACGGCTACGTGATGCACGGGCAGGTACACACGCCGCAGGGACTCCGGAAGGCGCGCTACCACGCAGCGGATGACAGCAAACAGCCAGCCCTCGCGCCGGGGGCGCTCCCGGTGAGCCTCGTGAGCTGGGTGAATCCGCGTGGGCAGGAATACCTGTGGTTGAAGGACGGCAAGGGCCGGCTGTTCTCGCTGGCGCCTCCGTCGCCGATGGGGACCTCGGCGCTGAGCCTGGAGGAGGAGGCGGTCTCTTCCATGGCGGAGGTGCACTCACTCCCGCTTTGCGTGCTGCGGCCCCAGAACCTGGGAGCGGGGCGCGCGATCATCTCGCGGCTCAAGGTGCTGGGCGAAGAACCGGCACGATTCGTCCCCATCAACGCGCGGCACGGGGATGCGTACTTCGGCTACTCGCCGTCGGGGGCGCATCCCGAGGCAGGGCTACTCGCGGCGCGTGACAATGATTCAGACTGGAAGCTGTTCCTGGACACCGGCGTGTCGGTCATCACCGTGCCAGAGAGGCACCGCGTGGTGGGCGTGGTGCAGCCTCCCGTTCCGTCCCCGCCCGGACTGATCGCATTGCATCCGGAACAACGCGCCTTCACTTTCTTTTCGAGCCAGGCGTCCCGGACGCTCGCGGTGGCCAGTGGTCCCGTGGTGCAGGCCGCGGCGAGCCACGGGCAGCCGGTGTTGGGATGGCTGACGCAGGCAGGCGAGTTCGTGTTGTGGGACCTGATGGAGCAGGCGGTGTTGTACCGCTCCGTCCCGGAGGCCACGTCGTGAGCACCGTGGCCGGAGTCGTGCGTCCCCGCGCGCAGGTGCACCGGGGCACCGTGGTGGTGGCGGCCTGGTGGTTCCACTCCGGACTGCTGGGAGAGGCCGAGGCACGCCGCCGCGTGCTGGCCGCCTGGAGTCCAGGCGCCACGGTCTGGGCGCTGGCGGGAGGCCATCTGCTCAAGCTGGCGACACCGTGCAAGAGCGCGGTGGGGGCCGCACCCGGATTGCCGCTGGTGCTGGAGTCCGGAGTGCTCACCAGCGCGCCGCTGAGCCCGAAGGAGCGCGAGCGATTGGCGCCTCCGCCGGGAGCCGTCGTGCTGGTTCACGAGGGCATCGCACGGATGTACGGGCCCGGGGCGCTGCGCCAGGTGGATCCGGGGGCGTGGCTGGACGTCTCGGAATGGCGGCGTGTCCAGGTGAAGGGTCTGGGTGCGCCGCCTCCGCCCCTGAAGGTCGCGCTGGATCCGCTGCCTCCGCCTACGCGCGCGACGTTCGGACCGAAAGTGCCCGCACTCGCGCCCGAAGCGGAGCGCATGCTGGCGCGCATGGCGGGGCGGGAGGTCCCGGTGGTGCGAGAGGGCTTCTTCGCGCGGCTGCGGCGGGCCTTCTCCCAGAAGCCCGGTGAGGCAACGCTTACCGTCCGTCGCGAAGGCTTGCTCGAGCGGCTGCGTCAGGCATTCCGTCCACGGCCGGAAGGCTCGCGCGATGGCGCGGTGGCCGTGCACCGTGAAGGATTCTTCTCACGGTTGCGCCGTGCCTTCCGCACGGAGCCTCAAGGCGCGCCGGGCAGCACGTTGAGCATGCGTCGCACGGGATGGCTCGATCGGTTGCGGAGCGCGTTCTCCTCGAACGCGGCTCACACCTCCGCCACGGGCACGGGCGCAGAGGCCGGTTGGTTCTCACGCCTGCTCGCCGGAATGCGCGCACGCAACGGCGCCACGGCTTCGCAGCGCTCACTGCCCACCGGTACCCGTCCCGCCGAACCCGAAGGCCCGGGCGCGCTCGAGCAGCTCAAGGAGTGGATGCTCCGGAACACGCCCCTGGGGCAGCTCGTGGGACGGCGCAAGGGAGACTACCTGCGCCACCTCTTCGAACTCTTCGAACAGGGCAACCTCGACGAAGCCCTGCGCCACGCCATTCCCCTGGGCAAGGACCCGGACGCACGCGCGAAGCTCGCGCTCGGAGTTCCCGGCCCGCGCGAAGAGCTGCGCATCCAACCCCGCGGCCGGAGTGGTGCCGCGCAGTCGTTCGGCGGAGGCCCCGCCGTGTTCGAGGCGCTGCGCGAGCGCTACCGCGAGACATTCCGCCGCCTGGAGCGCGAAGGCCGCATCGACGAGGCAGCCTTCGTCCTCGCCGAGCTGCTGGAAGCGGCCGAGGAGGCCGTGTCCTTCCTGGAGCGCCACGGTCGCTTCCAACTCGCGGCGGAGCTCGCCGAGGGCCGCAACCTTCCGCCGGGCCTCGTGGTGCGCCAGTGGTTCCTCGCGAAGGACGTGGAGCGCGCGGTGGCCATCGCACGGCGCTCGGGCGTGTTCGCGGACGCCGTGCTGCGCCTGGAGAAGACGCATCCCGCCGAAGCGCAGGCCCTGCGCATGTTGTGGGCGGAGTCGCTCGCGGAGGCCGGAGACTGGTCGCGCGCGGTGGACGCCGTGTGGCCTGTGTCGTCCGCGCGCCACCTCGCACGTGGCTGGGTGGAGCGGGGCATCCAGGCCGGCGGCACGGGCAGCGCGAAGCTCCTGGCGCGCCTGGCGCTCGAGTTCCCGGATGGCTTCGGCGCCGCGCGCGACGACATCCAGATACTGCTCTCGGATGAAACCCCGACACGCGCTCCGGAACGCCTGGCCTTCGCCACGGAGCTGCTTCGCGCGGACGCCTCCGATGCCCGGAGCGCGCTCCTCGTCCCCACCGTGCGCTCGCTGATGCGCGACGAGGTAGTGGATGAGCTCCCCTCCAACGCCAGTCTCCTCC
Source organism: Corallococcus sp. AB038B (assembly GCF_003668955.1). Lineage (NCBI taxonomy): Bacteria > Pseudomonadati > Myxococcota > Myxococcia > Myxococcales > Myxococcaceae > Corallococcus > Corallococcus sp. AB038B. The sequence continues at coordinate 373,279 of NZ_RAWO01000001.1, forward strand.
AGCAACTGCACGCCCTGAAGGATCCGGCACTGGCCGCCCTGCGCACGGACCTGCCAACGCCGCGTGCCTCGCAACGGAGCCCCTGGTCCGAAACGCACGACCTGCCGCACGTACGCGTGTGGATGGACCGGAGCCACGCGGGCGCCCACGCCGTGCATGACGCCGTGGTGCTGCCGGGCCGGCGCGTGCTGCTCGCGCTGGGGGAGGCGGGCGCGCGGCTGGTGGGCCCGGACGGACGCACGCTCGCGAGCTTCGACGTGCCGGCGTTCTCCCTGGTCCTGTCCGCGCAGGGAAACCGCGCCCTCGCGCTGGCTCGCCGGGGTGACCTGTGGCGCGTGTCGCGGCTGGACCTGGTGGAGCGCCGGGCCACACGCTGGTGCGACCTGGAGCTGGATGCGTGGGCCCCCACCTACGATGGGGAGCGGTGGTTCACGGCCGTGCGCGACACCGTGAGCATGGTGGACACGCTCGCCGCGGAGCCGCGCTCCCTGTGGCGCGTATCGGAGAAGGGCGGCGTCGTGCCGAAGCTGGCCGTGGACGCGAAGCACCTGTCCTTCCTCGTCATGCACCTCACCCCGGAGCAGGACTTCGAATACCTGGATCGCTGGTGCTACGAATTGCCGGGCGGCCCCACCTTGCGCGGGCGCTCGAACCTGCCGGCTCCGTGGGGGACGCCGGACGTCTTGGTGCTCACGCCCGACGGCGAGGCGATGGCCGGGCGCATCGCGGTGCCCGCGGGCGAGGAGCCCGGAGCGTGGACCTACGTGGCCCCCATCGTCGCGCGGCGCTTCCACCGCCCGGCCCAGCGGGCCGAGGAGCGCGCGGGCGAGGTGCTCTCGCTCTCGTGGCGCGTGACGCGCTTCCAGAAGGGCGAGCTGCACACGGCCGTCCTGCGCACCGTCGCCGACCACGCCCGCGTGACGGTGGAGTTCTCCGGCACTCCGCCCCAGGTCGTGCGCCTCACGGAGGACTGGTGCGTCGTGCACGACCTGCTCGGCCGCGTGGTGTGGCTGGACCTGTACTCCGGCGAGGTCCACCGCGTGCCGGTGGTGTGAACCTCGACGTCAGGTCCAGCGCATGTGGCTGGGCACGATGACGATGGTCGCCGTCAGGGCGCAGGCCGCGTCGTCCACCACCAGCACCACGCGCACGCCCTCCACCGTCACCAGCAGCGAGGGCTGCTCGCTGTGCAGCGCCATCAACCACGACGACGCCAGGGGCAGCTCCGAGGCCGCCAGCTCCGAGGCGCGCAAGAGGTGCACGCGCACCGAGTGACGGACCGGGGCCGGCAGGGCGTGCAGCGCGTAGAGCGACTCGTCCGTCAGCCGCAGCGCGTACGGCACGCGCGGGGGTTCCTTCGGACGCCCGGGCAGCTCGCGCAAACGCTCCGCCAGGGCCTGCACCAGCGCCTCCGGCTGCTGCGGCTTGTGCAGGAAGCCCACCACCCCGTGCAGCGGCACGTCCGGAGCACCTCTCGCCGAGGACATCAGCATCACCGTCAGGTGCTGCAGCCGCGCGTCCGTGCGCAAGTGGCCGTACAGCTCCCATCCATCCAACCGGGGCAACACCAGGTCCAGGAGGATGAGGTCCGGGTGCTGCGCGCGCGGGCGATGACGCAGCCAGTCCAGCGCCTCCGCGCCGTCCGCCACGGACGACACCACGAAGCCCGCTTCACGCGCAGCGCGGCCCACACCCTCGCGCCATGTCCGATCGTCCTCGACGAGCAACAGATGGTGGACGCCGAGGGCCATCCCTCCATTTGACTCGCTTTTCCTTGGTTTCTTGAAGTGAACCCAGGGTCTAGTGGGCTCCCCAGCGTCGCCTGTCTGACAGTGTGCCCCGACGACTGTTCCCTCCAGACGCCCACCGTCTGACCGCTCGCATCACCGTGCCACTGTCATCTTGCAGTTGAGCTGTAGATGCGCACCCTTCGCGGCGCTCATGGCCTACCGCTGCCAGCTGGAATCCCCGGTGGTGCGCACGCTCACGGCGTGTACGCCCGCGGTGCGTGAGCGGCTTCAGGCGGAGCTGGGGGCGCTCGCCAGCCGGATGCCGGGGCTGCCGGTGCCGCCGTCGGGGCGGGAGGGGGCGACGGTGCTCGCCTGCGGTTTCCAGGTCCGCTACCGCGTGGAGCCGGGCGCGGGGCTCCTGCGGCTGACCGCCTTGTTGCCGCTGGGTCTGGTCCGTTCGCCTTCCTCCTGACACGTCGTCAGACGGTCCTTGTCGCATGAGAAGCGGGGGCCTAAGTCGGAGGTGACCTCCTCTTCTTCCCGGATGCACCCCAGGCCCCTTCGCCCGCGAGCCTCGCACCGTGTCCCTGACCCTGGCCGACTTCCTCTTCCAGTCCCGTGACGTCCTGCAGGACGCGTGGCTCCACGAAGCCCCGGGCTCTGGTGACACCTTCACGCACGGGCTGTCCGCGGTGGCGGCCCGGATGTCGAACCCGGACGCGCGCGTCTCCGACGCACTGGCGCGCGAGCTGTCGCTGCTGGTGCAGGGCTCCGACGGGCACCCCACGACGACGAACTTCCGGCGCCTGCGCGACACGGTGCTGCGGCTGTGGCGCGAGCGGGGCGGCGGGGGCTCGGGCGACGAGGAACAGGTGGAGCGCTTCCACGACGCCGTGGACGCGGTGGAGGCCGCGGCGCTGGAGGCCCATGTCCAGGCGCGGATGCTCGCGTCGCGCGAGGCGGCGGAAGCGGCGCGCGAGCAGGGCGCCCCGGACGCGTCCGGCCCCCAGCGCTGGGAGGACATCTTCACGCACCTGGGCGTGGGCGTGGCGGTGATGGCCGCGGAGGACAGCACGTTCGTCGCGGCGAACCCCGCGCTCGCGCGCATGCATGGACAGCCCGCGGAAGCGCTCAAGGGCTTGCGGCTGGAGGACCTGGTCGCGCCCGAGTCGCGGGGCGCGCTGCCCCGGCACATGGCCGCCGCCAGCTCCAAGCCGTTCCACGAATACGAAGCACTGCACATGCGCCGCGACGGCAGCCGCTTCCCCGCGTTCGTGCACGTGACGTCCTTGAGGGACGCCACGGGACGCCGCGTGGGCCGCGCCGCCACGGTGCTGGACATCACCCAGCGCCGTCATGCGGAGACGGAGCGGCAGCGCCTGCTGGCCACCATCGAGGCGGAGCGCGCGCGGCTGGCGGCGGTGTTGGATCAGCTCCCCGCGGGCGTGCTCATCGCGGAGGCGCCCAGCGGCCGGCTGCTGTTGGGCAACCGCGCGCTGGAGTCGCTGCTGGGGCATCCGTTCCGGCCCTCGGCCAGCCTGGCGGACTACGAGTCGTCGCATCAGATGTTCACCGCGGACAACCAGCCGCTGGCGGACGACGCGTGGCCCATGGCCCGCGCGCTGCGCACCGGTGAGACGCGCCAGGCGGAGCCGCTCCAGGTGCGCCGGCCGGACGGCACCACCGCGCACCTGCTGGGCTCCAGCGCGCCCGTGCGCGACCGGGACGACCACATCGTCGCGGGCGTCGTCACGCTGGTGGACGTCACCGAACGCCGCCGCGCGGAAGAGGCGGCGCGGGAGGCGGCGCAGTTCGGCGAGCGGCTCATCGCCATCGTCAGCCACGACCTGCGAAACCCCCTCAACGCCATCCAGCTGTCCGTCACCAAGCTGATGCACGGCGACGCGCTCCAGGAGCGGGACCGCAAGGCGGTGTCCCGCATCGCGCGCTCCGGTGAGCGCATGGCGCGGATGATTTCGGAGCTGCTCGACTTCACCCGCAGCCGGCTGGGCGGCGGCATCCCGATTGAGCGCGTGCCCGGCGACGTGCGCGCGGCGGTGCGCCAGGCGGTGGAGGAACTGGAGGCGGCGTGGCCGGAGCGCTCGCTGACGCTGAACGTGGGCCCGGGCCGCTACGACGGCGCCTGGGACGCGGGCCGGCTGCTGCAGGTGGTGAGCAACCTGGGCGGCAACGCGCTCCAGTACAGCCCGCCGGACTCATCCGTGCGCTTCACGCTGTCGGACGCGGACGCGCACGTGGTGCTGGAGGTGCAGAACGGCGGAGACCCCATTCCGCCGGACATGCTGCCGCGTCTGTTCGACCCCTTCCGGCGCGGCGCGGGCAGCAACACGCACGGCGGCCTGGGGCTGGGGCTCTACATCGTCGAACAGGTGGTGAAGGGCCACGGAGGCCGCATCGAGGTGCGCTCGCGCGCGTCGGAAGGCACCGTCTTCCGCGTGCTCCTGCCTCGCGAGCCGGCGCAGCCCGCGACGCCGCCGGCTCAGTAGGCGGCGGCTAACTGCGACTGCGCGGAGGAGCGGAACGGCTCCAGCGCGCGCATCAGGTCGTCCAAATCCAGCGGCTTGGGGATGGACGCCCGGATGCCCTGGGGCACGGGGCGGGTGGCGCCCGCGCCCGACACGACGATGACGGGCAGGTTCGCGAGGCGCGGCTCCTTCTGCACGCGCTCCATCAGCTCCCAGCCGCTCATCACCGGCATCATCAAATCCAGCAGCATCACGTCCGGGGTGGGGCCGCGCCTCAGGCGCTCCCAGGCGTGCAGGCCGTTGCCGGCGACCTCCACGGCGAACCCTTCCAGCGTGAGGAACTCCTCCAGCATCTCACGGCTGTCGACATGGTCTTCCACGAGGAGGATGAGGCTTCGCATGGCTTCCGGGAGCCTCCCCCCGTCCGGCCCCGTCCGATAGACCCCGTGTCCAGGGAACGTCCAGCCCTGGACGATAGGCCATTGGCACTGTGAGGCCCGCGCCACTCGGGGTGCCTTGGAGGGCAGGCGGCCGAGGCCATCCCCGCGAAAAGCGGATGGGGCCTCCCCCTTCCAGGCGCCAGGAGCGCGGAAGGCGAAGGCCCCACCGGGGACCTCAGGCTACAGGTCTGTTCAGCCCTGGTACTGGTGCACGGACATGATGGGGTAGTTCATGGACGTGAGGCTGATGCGCTGCGAGCCGTCCGAGTTCACGTTGTTGGAGCCGATGAACTGGGGCTTGCCGTCCTTCCAGCCCGCGAACATCACCACGTGCTGGCCGTCGCCCACCTTCATGGAGACGACGTCGCCGGGCTTCGCGTCCTTCAGGTCCACGCGCTTGAAGTTCGGGTCGCGGTCCAGGTTCCCCTGGAGCGTCATCACGGACGCGCTGTGCTGGCTGTCCTTGATCTGCCCGGCCTGCTCCAGGCACGCGGAGACGAAGTTGGCGCAGTTGACGTTGTTGGGGACCCAGTCCTCCATGTCCGCGCCCACGCCGCTCTGCTCGAGCTTCAGCGAGCCGGCGTTCTTGCCCATGTGAGACATCGCGATGTCGAAGGGGCTGCCACCGGGGCCACGCGTACCCGGGCCCGCGCCGCCCGGAGGCGCCGTCACGTTGCCCGCGCCGCTGGAGCCACCCGAACCGCCACCGCGCACGCCCTGACCCTGGGTGCCGGGCTCGAAGCTGTCGCGCGAGCCGGGGATGTTCAGCGTCTTGCCGGCGTAGATGAGGTCCTTGTTCTGGATGTCCGGGTTGGCCTTCATCAGCGAGTCCACGGACGTGCCGTAGCGCTTCGCCAGACCAGACAGCGTGTCGCCAGATTGGATGCGGTAGCTCATGGGGGGCTCCTATGGGAGCAGTGACCCGGAGGTGGTCACCGGCTGCGATTGTTTCCATTCTCGCCATTCAAGAACCGGTGTTGCGTCCCCCACCTGCTTTTCACTCCAGGCGCGCACATGTGGGCGAATTGGCGTACCTGGAGCGGAATCCGACCCTGGAAAGGGCGCGCATCCGCGACACGGCCCCCTGGTGGGCCGCCCGGGGAGGCCGTGTCGCGGTGCGCAATTTCCGGGGATTTAGCGGCTCTGGGCGTCGTGCTTCTGGCGAGCGATGCGGCGGCTGAGGGCGTCCTGCTTCGCGTCGATGCGGGCGCGCTCGGCGGCGTCCAGGTGGCCGTCGTCCCGGCGGTCGCGGCGGATTTCACGCTGGAGGGAGCGGTGCTGGCGCTCCAGGCGCACGGCCTCGCGGCCCGTGAGCTCGCCGCTCTTCACGCCTTCGTTGATGCGCTGCTGCTGGTTCACCTGTCGCCGGTCGGCCTCCGCGGCCACGGCGGGCAGCGCCACCGTCAGGCCCAGCACCGCCGCGAGCATCCCCAGTCCGTTGCGCTTCATGGTGATTCCTCCTCGATGGGCGCGGGCGTCGGTGCCAGCGCTTCGTCCTTGGAGGGTTGAACCCTGGATTCGCGCGGTGGTTGCGGGCGGCGCTCTTGACCGGGTGCGTCCAGGTGGGTGGCCCTTATGAAAGGGGAAACAATCCAAGGGGATGGGGACGTGCTGCACCCTTGAACGGGTGGGAGGGCCCGCGCATGGTGGCGGGGTGACGACCATTGCTCATCCCGACTTCACGGCGGCGCGGTTCACCAGCTACCCGGACGCGCGCTTCACCCCGGCTCCGGCGGACGGCGTGCTGCCGGAGGGCTTCTTCACCACGACGAACCTGCCCACGTACGTGAGGGTGGACGGGCGGTGGCGGATGCCGCGCGAGCCGCGCATGGACGGCGCGCTGGTGCGGGACGCGGCCGGCGAGCTCTGGGTGCGCGAGGGCCGCCGGGTGCGCGCGGGCGAGCAGGTGGTGGTGGGGAAGGCGGAGGACGGCAGCGAGGGCGTCTACGTGAACATGGCCTACCTGGCGGAGGGCGGGGAGGGCGAGTTCAAGTTCATGACGAGCGAGGTGTCGCGCGAGAAGCCCATCGACTACGGGCACATGGCGCGGCTGCTGGTGGAGGAGCGCGAGCGCGGGGGCTATCCCATCTGGGTGACGGGGCCGGCGCTGGTGCACTCGCGGGCGCGCGCGGACATGACGTGGTTCGTGGAGAACGGCTTCGTGGGGGCGCTGCTCGCGGGCAACGCGGTGGCGGTGCACGACATCGAGGCGTCCATCTACGGCACGACGCTGGGGATGAGCGGCGCGGGCGAGGCGACGTCGGGTGGGCACGGGCTGCACATGCGCGCCATCAACCGGGTGCGGCAGGCGGGCTCCATCGCGAAGGCGGTGGAGGCGGGCGTCATCACCAACGGCATCATGCACGCGTGCGTGAAGCACGGGGTGCCGTTCGTGCTGACGGGGTCCATCCGGGATGACGGGCCGTTGCCGGACGTGGTGACGGACAACCTGGCGGCGCAGGACGCGATGCGCAGGCACGCGGTGAAGGCGACGATGGCGGTGCTCGTGGCCACGGCGCTGCACGCCATCGCGACGGGGAACATGCTGCCCGCGTTCGTGACGGAGAAGGACGGCAGCCTGCGGGAGCTGCCCACCATCTGCGTGGATTCGTCCGAGTTCGTGGTGAGCAAGCTGAAGGACCGGGGCACGCACCAGGCCTTCGGCGTGGTGACGAACGCGCAGGACTTCATGCACATCCTGCGGCTGTACGTGGAGCGCGAGCTGACCGCGCGAGGCACGGCGCCGAAGCCGGCCTGAAGCCTCAGCGCTGGGTGAGGGCCGGAGCCGAGACGGCCTTCCATGCCGCGCTCGACAGTCCGCCCTCGGTGCCGAAGAGGGCGGAGTCGCCGTCGGGGAGCACCGCGTACACGCGCGGATCCGCCAGCTTCGGCAGGGCCCGCGTCTCTCCCGTGGCCGCGTCGAAGTACGACGCGCCGAGCAGCGTGCCCACCAGTGCGCCGCCGGGCACGAGCGCGGCGGAAACGATGGCGGAGGAGGGCAGGCCGGGAGCAGCGCGCACGCGAGTCCACTTCGCGCCGTCGAAGTAGCTGAAGCCATCCTGGCAGGTGCCCGCGACGGCGCGTCCTTGCGCGTCGGTGGACAGCGCGGTGATCCAGTTGTCGGTGAGGTCGCGGCCGTCGTGGAAGCGCTGCCACTTCGCGCCGTCCCAGCGCAGCAGTCCCCGGTCCTCGCTGCCCATCCACAGGAAGCGGCCCGAGGCTTCACCGACGGAAGGGTGCTTGCTCCACTCCGTCGGCAGCGGCAGCCGCTTCACGAGCGACAGGGGCGCGCTGCCAGGAGTGACCAGGGACACGCCCCGGCCGTCGACCAGCGCGACGCCTTCATCCATCTGGGACACGTTGAGCACGGACAGCTTCCCCAGGGCCACGGGGTTGCGAGACCCGTAGGCAATCTGCGTCCACGTCTTCCCGTCATGGAAGCCCAGGCCATACGTGGTGGCGACGTAGAGGTTCGGTCCGTCGCTGCTGATGCCCAGCACCTGGTCGCTGGGAAGCGAGGGCGTGCGGACGGTCTGCCACCGGCCGTCCTCGCGCTGCCAGCAGGCGCCCCGGTCGAACGTGCCCACCACCAGCCGCCCCTGATGCCGGGCGAGCGCGGTGATGTGATTGCCGCAGAGCTGCCCGGTGGGCGTCACGCGGCTCCACCCCTTCTTCCCCTGGAGGAACACGCCAGAGGTCCGCGTGCCCGCCCAGCCATCGCGCAACACGGTGGCACCCTTGGGAACGCTCACGGCCTGGAGCGGCACGGACTCCGTCTCCCAAGCGTGCACCTCGCCGTGACTGCCCACGATGCGCACGCCCTGCTCCGTCACGGTGAACGACAGCGGCCCGGTGGGCACGTCGCGCAGCGCGGAGAGCCGGCCACTGGCACTGATGGAGAACGCGCCCTCGGTGGTGCCCACATCCACGCCGTCGCGCATGTCGGAGATGAAGCGCACCGGCCCCGGCAGGGACCACGCGCGCTGGGTGCCCAGCTCGAACAGCCGCCCCTCCGCCGTGCCCGCGAAGCGCGGCGAGAACGCCGTGTACGTGGCACCCGGAGTCAGCACCGAGGCGAGCGACTCCAGCCGGTTCACGTAGTCCGGGGTGCTCGCATCCTCGGCGGGAGGCAGGGCCTGCCAGTGCACGTCCAGCACGGGCGTCACCTGGAAGCGGGCGTCCAGGGACACCAGCCCTTCATCCGTGGCGACGAAGAGCCGGTCGCCCGTGGACTCCAGCGCGCGGCAATAGTGGCTGGGAAGCCCGTCCTCGACCGTGAGCACGCGCACCGGACGGCCCGCGGTCGTGAACAGCTCCAGGCCGCCTTCGGTGCACGCGACGACATGGCCGCTGAACGGCTTGAGGTCGTGCACGGTCTCGGTGTTGGTGACGGTGGCGGCCAGGGTCAGCGCGGTGAGGGTGGAGAGCATCATGCTGCACCCCTATTGCGAACCCCGGGCCAGCCCGATGTGTGTCCCCGGAGCCGCACTCGTGGCCCTGTTGACCCTGTTGCCCTTCACGAACGATGGTCGCGCGGGGGGATTGGGGCCGGGCCTCCGTTGGAGTCCAAGACATGCTGCGTTCTGTTTCTTCCCTGGCGATGGCGCTCGCGCTCGCCATCCTCTGCGCTTGTTCAGAGTCCGAGTCCGACCCGTGCGAGGCGGTCGACTGCGGTCCAGGCCAGTGCGTGACGTCCTCGGAACAGGCCGCGTGTGAATGCCCCTCGGGCTACGTCCCGGCGGACCTGTCCTGCAGGCGGGACGTGCGCGAGGGGGATGACCATGGGGACTACTTCGAGGCCGCGACCCCCGTGGAACTCATGGACCCCTCCTCCCAATGGGTGGAATCGAACCTGGACCACCCTGAGGACGTGGACCTGTTCTCGTTCCACGTCACGGCCGGCCGCATCTACCGATTCAGCTGCTATGGACCTCTCTCTTCTGGCTACGACCCGAGCTGCAGTGTCGAGCTCCTCGGCGCGGACGGGCTCAAGTTGCCGGGCTCGGCGATCTCGATAGGGACCTCGATCTACCTGTCGGCCGTACTCGCCACGCAGGAGGGCACGGTGTACGCCCGCGTGAAGCGCAACCACAACTCCATCTCCTCTTTCAAACCTGCCTACAAATACTCGCTGGTGGACCTGGGGCCGGATGACTTCGCGAACACCCTCACGGAAGCCACCCCGGTGCCCATCGGCACCACCGTCTCGGGGGACATCGAGCTCACTGGAGATGTCGACGTCGTCGCGCTGGACGTCGTCGCGGGCCGCGCCTACCGGTTGAAGTGCGTTAGTCGCTGGCCCAGCAACAACTGCGGCATGCGAGTGCGCGGCCCCGGGGGCGAGATGTTGTACGAGACGAAGCCGTACAACCCCTATGGGACGAGCGACGCGTTCGACCTCCAGGTGATGCAGGGAGGTCGTCATACGGTCGAGCTGTTCGTCCTCCCCGGGCGCCCCTTCTTCGACGGCATCGGTGAGTACACCTTCTCCGCCGTCGACCTGGAACCCTGAGCGCGCGCAACTCCGCGCGAACCCTGCTGTTGGAAGGAGTCACTTCTGAAAATCTCGAACATTCCCTTCTGCACAACGGACTGGAGCACGATCCAACCCACCGAGCACCCGGGGGCTGTTGGGAAGGCGCTCTGGCGGACGCTCCAGGCGGGAGACATCCGGATCCGCCTCGTTGAGTACACAGCCGGGTACGTGGCGGACCACTGGTGCAGTCGCGGGCATATCCTGCTCGTGCTCGAAGGAACGCTGCTCACGGAGCTGAAGGACGGCCGGCGTTTCGAACTCGGACCGATGATGAGCTACCAGGTCTCCGATGACGACGGGGCCCACCGCTCATCGACAGAGGCGGGGGCCCGGCTTTTCATCGTGGACTAGCGAGCACTGCCCGCCGCGACCCCGAGGCGCTGCTCATAGGCCTCCAGCGTCCTCCGCCAGGCGGGCCGTGCCTCACAGCGCTCGCGATAGGCGGAGACCCGGGGGAAGCCTTCGAGCACGCCCGCGTTGCGCACCTCGCGCAGCACCGTGGTCATCAGGATGTCCGCCACGGTGAACGCCTCGCCGGCGACGTAGGGACGCTCCTGGAGCAAGGCCTCGAGCGTGGTCAGGTGGTGCTCGGCGTACTTCACCAACCCGGGACGCCGCTGCGCGCCGGTGGGGTCGGCGTCGCCGAGCAGGTCGACCATGATGAGCTGGGACATCGGGAGCTCCACGGTGGTGAGCGCGGCGAAGCACCAGCGCATCACCTGGGCGCGGCCCTGGAAGTCCGTGGGCATCAACTGGCCCGTCTTCTCCGCCAGGTACAGGAGGATCGCGCCCGTCTCGGTGAGCACGAAGCCGTCGTCATCGAGCACCGGCACCTGGCAGAAGGGGTTCAGCTGCCGGTACTCCTCGCCTCGGGTTTCCCCCGCGGGATGGTCCACGCCGTGCACCCGGTAGGGCAGCTCCAGTTCTTCAAGGGCCCACAGGACGCGCAAATCGCGCGTGAGTCCGACGACCTTCGAATGGACGCGGCCAAAGCCATACAGGGTGATCATCGCGGCATTGTTGATGCCGCGCCCGCCGCTGTCGAGGCGCTTGTTCGCACCAGCGGTTGGCGACGCGCTGCGAGAAGCGCGCCGCCACCGCCTGTCGCTGGCTAGAACGACTCTTCCGGCACGTCCATCAGGTCCAGGTTGCCGTTCTCCACCATGCGCGCGGCGTGCGCGATGCCGGGCAGCACCTCATGGCAGTACCAGCGGGCGCTGGCCACCTTGCCGGCGTAGAACGCCTTGTCGCCGGGGTTGGTCTTCGTCCGCTCCACCGCCACGGCCGCGTGGCGCACCAGCAGCCAGCCGATGATGACCTCCGCCACGGCGAACAGCACGCGGTTGCCCTGGAAGCCCACGTGGTAGACGGACTCGCCCAGCTTGCCCATCAGCGTGCCGAGCATCGTCTGCAGGTGGCCCACCGCCTCGCCCAGCGCGGCGCGCTCGGTCTTCAGCTCCGGGCCGCCCTCGTCGCCGTCCGCCGTCGCGCGGACGCGCTCCAAGAGCCCCATCAGCGTCGCGCCGCCGTCGCGCGCCACCTTGCGCATCAGCAGGTCCAGCGCCTGGATGTGCGTGGTGCCCTCGTAGAGCGAGTCGATCTTCTGGTCCCGGATGTACTGCTCCACCGGGTAGTCCGTGAGGAAGCCCGAACCGCCGTGCACCTGGAGCGACAGGGACAGCAGCTCATACGCCTTCTCCGAGCCGTATCCCTTCACCAGCGGCAGCAGCATGTCGTTGAGCACGTCCGCCTCGCCCGCCGCGGTGGAGCGGTGGCCGCCCTGGATCTCCACCTGGTCCTGCACGGACGCGGTGAAGAGGGCCAGCGCGCGCAGACCTTCCGCGTGCGCCTTCTGCGCCATCAGCATGCGGCGCACGTCCGGGTGCTGGAAGATGTTCACGCGCGGCGCCGTCTTGTCGCGCGCCTTCCCCAGGTCGCTGCCCTGCACGCGGTCCTTCGCGAACGACAGCGCGCGGTAGTAGCCCGCGGACAGCGCGGCCATGGACTTGAGGCCCACCGCCATGCGCGCGTTCTCGATGATGTGGAACATCTGCCGGATGCCGTCGTGCACGTCACCCAGCAGCAGGCCGCGCGTGGGCTTACCGTCGCCGAACGTCAGCTCGCACGTGACGGACCCCTTCAGGCCCATCTTCTTCTCCAGCTTGGTGCACACGACGTTGTTGTGCTCGCCCAGGCTGCCGTCCTCGTTCACCCAGTACTTGGGCACCACGAACAGCGACAGGCCCTTGGTGCCCGGCGCCGCGCCGTCCGGACGCGCGAGCACCATGTGGATGATGTTCTCCGCGATGTCCGACTCACCGTTGGTGATGAAGCGCTTGACGCCTTCAATCTCCCAGACGTCGCCGTCCACCTGACGGGCCTTGGTGCGCGCGGCGCCCACGTCGCTGCCCGCGTCCGGCTCCGTCAGCACCATGGAGCCGCTCCAGCGCTTGTCCAGGATGTGCGGAAGGAAGCGCTGCTTCTGCGAGTCCGTGCCCAGCTTGTCGATGACGCGCGCGAGCAGGTTGCCCAGCGTGAAGAACGCCAGCGCGGGGTTGCTGCCCAGGATCAGCTCGAACGCGGCCCAGCCCAGCGACGGCGGAGCGCCCAGGCCGCCCAGGTGCGAGGGCGTCTCCAACAGGTGCATGCCCGCGTCGTAGTAGGCGCCCATCGCGGCCTTGAGGCCGGGGGGCAGCTTCACCTCGCCGTTCTCCAGCTTCGGCGGGTTGTGCTCGGACTCGTCGAAGCTCTTCGCCAGCTCCTGCGTGCACAGCTGCGCGAACGTCTGCAGCGTCTGCCGGGCCGCCGTCTCGTCCAGGTCCCCGAAGGGCGCCTTGCCCAGCGACGTGTGGCCGATGTCCAGGAACTCGAAGAGGTTGAACTCAATATCGCGGAGGTTGGGCGTGTAGTGCAGGGACGACGACATCGAAGGACTCCTCGCGGCCGGGTGCGAATGAAACAACCCCGCGCCAGTGAAGGCGCGGGGCCAGAAACGGACCGCCAGGGTATCCGAGATTGATTCGCGGGTCAGTCGCGCCGAGAGTGGATGACGCGCAGCGTCTCGCGGCGTTCGAAGCGGTTGCCAGCGGCGTCGCGAGCGACGAACACCAGCTCATAGGAACCGGCGGGCGTGCCCTCCGGGATGACCAGCGACTTCGTGAAGCGCAGGCCGTCCTGCGAGTCGAGCAGCTGCTGGTCCTCGCCGAAGAGGTCGCCGTACACGCTGACCTCCTGCGTGGCCTCCACCGCGTCCACGTCGAACGTCAGCGTGTCACCGGGGGCGAGCTCCTTCTGGGAGAGGACGACGTCGAAGTCATTGCCCTGGGAGTCCAGGCGGTAGCGCACCTCGCTGCGCTCCACGCGGCCGTCCGCCAGCTCCGCGATGATGAACACGGTGTAGTAGCCATCCGAGACACCCAGCGGCACGAGGAACCGGCCGCGCCACGAACGGGTGAGCGAGTCGAACGTGAGCGGCTTCACCAGGCCGAAGGGGAAATAGGCGGTGACGCGGCGGGCGTTGCGCGGGGCGCGCACGGAGATGATGGGGTCACCGGGGGGAATCTCCTCGCGGCTGAGCGCGCCGGAGACCATGCCGTCGGGAAGCTGCACGGGGACCATCTCGCGAACCGACTCGCCATTGGGGGCCGTGCGGGCCACCTGCTCCACCGCGACGAAGGACGTGTAGCGGCTCATCAGGTGGTACTGGAGCGCGGTGTCGGTGATGCCCTGGACGACTTCGGGCGTCTCGCCGCGGTAGCCCTCCACGGTGAGCTCTTCGATGCGCTGGCGGGCCCAGAGGCTCTTGAGTGAATCGTGCTCCGGGGCGACTTCGGGGAAGTGCACGGGCACATCGAAGCGGTGGACCTGGCCACGCACGCGGCCGGAGATGCGGAGGACGCCGTCACCGGTGCCGGTGAACTTGCCCACGAGGAACAGCGGCTGACCGGCGAAGAGGTCCGGCACGGACTTCGGGTACACGTCGCTGACGGGCAGGCCGTCGGTGTCCACCACGACCGAGGTGAGGACGGGGCCGCGCATGCGCTGCTCGAACTCGCGGGCGACGTCTTCCTCCGGGCGGTTGAGGTTGACGAGGGTGGAGGCGCCGCGGCCCAGTTCACCCATCTTGGTGATGAGGTAGCGGTTGGTGCTGGAGCCCACGCCCGCGGAGAAGATGCGCGTCTCCTCGCGCAGGTGCTGCTGGAGCGTGCCGAGGACCTGCTCGTCTCCGCCGATGAGGCCGTCCGTCATGAAGAGCACCATGCGCAGGCGGGCGGGGTCGTTCGGGGGGACCATGGCCTCCTGGGCGGCGATGCGCACGTCGGTGCCGCCACCGCCCCAGAAGTTGGCGACGTAGGGCAGGGCGTTCTGGATGTTCTCCGGCGTGGCGGGGACGGCGGTGGGCGCGAACTTGGTCACCTGCGTGTCGAAGTTGAGGACCTGGAAGGTGTCCTCGGGCATCAGGTGGTTGAGCACTTCCTGGGTGATGGCCTTGGACTTCTCGATGGCGAGGCCGGACTGCGAGCAGGACGTGTCGAGCACCATGTAGAGCTCGCGAGGAACGATCTCCCTCTGGGTGGGAGACAGCTGCGGGTTGAGCATCACCAGGAAGTAGCCGTGGTCCGCGCCGGGCTCGCGGTGCATGAGGACAGCGGGGCGGATGAGCGCGTCGGCGACGACGTACTCGAGGATGAAGTCCTTGTTGGGGATGCGGTCATCGCGGCCCAGGCTCACGGTGGCGCGGGACTGTCCATCGCGCTTCACGTCCACGCGGTGGGTGGTGGAGCGCAGCGAGTGGACCGGAAGGCCCGCGTCCATGCGCACGGTGAGCTGGATGTCATGGCCGCTGCGCGAGTCGGCGAGCACCGGAGGCGTGATGCGGCTCGCGTCGGGGACGGTGGTGGTGTCGGGCTCCACGCCTTCGCCCTGGCGCGTGGGCAGCGGCGTGCCGCCGATGAAGCGGGGGGCGACGACCATGGGGAAGCTGAAGCGGTAGGTGCCGGCGTCGTAGGTGAGGCGCTCCACGTAGTGGATGCGCACGCGGATGGTCTCACCCGGCAGGATGTTGGCGACGGACTGGGTGAAGATGTTGGGGCGCTCCTGGTCGAGCAGCGCGGCCGTCTTGCCCTCGGCCTTGGCGCGCTCGTAGGTGTCGCGAGCCTGCTCGCGGGTCTGGATGACGCCCGTGATGACGCGCTCACCGATGTGCATCTCCATGCCATCCACGGCGGCCAGCTCCGGCAGCGGGAAGACGTAGAGCGCTTCAAGAGGCGAGGTGTAGGGGTTCTCGAACACCTGCGTCACGGTGACGGAAGCGAGGAAGCCACTGACCTCCGCGTCCACCTCCGTGCGCTTGAGGCTGAAGGTGCGCGGCTCGTCGTCTGGGCACGTCGTGTCGGCGTCCGCCTGCTGCGGCTGCGCACGGAAGCGCGCCACGAGGGTGCCCTGGGCGACGCCCGCGGTGGGCGAAGCGGCGGGAGGGCAGGGCTGCTGAGCGGAGGCCGGGGCGGCCAGAAGGCAGACGAAGAGCGTGGCGAGCAGGACTCGCATGGTCGGGAACCTTGGTTTCAGGGTGTGCCCGGGGACATTGCAGCCCCCGGGCCAACGCCTGTTCCCCTCTGAGAAGGCTGTGAGTGGGGGCTGTGGGAGACAGTCCGGCCGTGGACCCGTGGCTACAGGGCCACAGGGTCCAGCTCTACCAGCCGAGGGCTTCGGGAGCCGCTTCGAACAGGCGCTTCAGCTCTGGGATGAGCAGGTGCTGGCGCTTCATCTCCCGCCAGACCGTGGCGTGCTGTCGGGTCTGGATCGCCTGCGCGAGATGCTGGAGATGCTCAGGTGCATGTCCATGGACGCGCTCTTGGACATAACCCTTGAGATGGGCGTGGAAGTCCCCAAAGGCGCTACGGCGTGCGCTCTGGAGGGCTTCGCGCCGATTGAGGTGGAGCACATCAATCGTGTACTGCGCGCGCTGATACGCCACGGTGCCTGGTTCCGCAGTGGCCTTGAATAGGAAGGTTCCCAGGAGATCCAGCTTCATGAAGTCCATGGGATCATCCACTCGAGGATCCAAGAGCACCATGGTTCCTGCGACAGGTTGAACCACGGGAACGCCGCGACGGCGGCCTACGTCCGTATGGGTTCCTGTTCCATGGGCGAAGACCGCGAAGTTACTGCTCTTGCTCCTGTTGCAGGCACCGCAGGCGTATAGGTAGTTCATCCAGGCGAAGACCAGGTTCGGATACAGCGTCTTGGGCCAGATGTGATCTACCTCGCCAGCCAGGGAGTCTTCGCAGTAGGCGCAGCGTTGGGCGCCAACGCACATTGCCGACAAGGTCGCCCTGACCATGTCGAAAGTTGCGTTGCCCTTCTTGTTCAGGCTGTTGAATCGAACCTTCGCTTGTACGACGCGCGTCTCGTAGTCGGGAAGCGAGTCGATTTCGCGTTGATAGTCCGCGAGTTGGGTGTTGGCGGCCTGCGGCAACGGAATGTTCGGGAGGCGGATCAAGGCTGTGGCACCGCCGTATCGAGCGGCAGGGCACTGGAGGCGGTAGGAAGCTGCGCGCGCAGAAGCTGCTGTTCGGCCTGCTCCTCGGAGGATAGGCCCTGCGCGAGTTCTTTCTGATTGAGTGTGGCGAGCCGCTCGAGCTTTTCCATTCCTTCGTCCGAGCGCAGAACCACGTCGCCGAACGCCCCGGTGCTGTACGCGTCCAGGACGTTGCCGTAGAGCAACCGATCGAGCGCGACTCCGGTAATCATTGCCGCTTCTTCGTCACTGCCCGGCCTGGGGAGTCGGAACACGCTGCCTACAGTCGCAGCCTGGCAGATGAGGGGACTGTGGGTTGTGACGATGAACTGGATGTTGGGGAAGTGCTCGCGGAACCACCGGCCTACACGGCGCTGCCACATCGGGTGCAGGTGCGCGTCGATCTCGTCAATCAGGACGACACCCGGAACGACGATGGTGGTTGGGTCTCCAGGGGCGAAGAGCTTGTCGGCGCCATAGGCACGCGCGAGCTGACGGATCAGCTCGAAGGTCATGCTCAGGATGGAGCGGTAACCGTCACTCAGATTCTCGACTGGAACTTCGCAGCCATTTCCATCGACGAAGCGAATGCCCTTGGAGGAGATCGATTCAAGACGGGCTTCGTTGGGCAGGAAATCGGGCTGGTTGATGAACTGCTGCAAGGACTCAAGAAGATCACCCTCGGGATCTTTCTCCAGCTTCTTGAACTGGAGGAGCTTGAGCCATTCAAGGCATTCAGAGAGTGCGACGGACTCACCGAAGACGGAAAGATGTCGGGCCAACTTGGGGTTCGACTGGAACAGCTTCTCCTGCTCCTGATCTCCACCCGTGAACCGTCTGAAGGGACCGTATGAAGCGCAGAACCAACCCTCTCCAGTTCCCCAGATTGAGTGGATTGGTGCTGAGGTCCCCGATTGAGGTTGGTAGAGCCGAACTTGGTCGAGGCTGCGGGAGAGCCCAAGATTCACGAAGTACGGAGAGTCTGGTGTCTCGGGAGTCCCGGCAATGAAGTCGTAATCAGGAGTCGGTTCGAGTACGAGCCTGATGGACCCACTCTGTTTCTTCCCTCGAAGCCACTCGTTCCAGTCTTGGCGCAGAGCCTTTGCTTCATCTGGTCCTACCAGCGCGAGCGCGATGGACCGCAGGAACGAACTCTTGCCGGCACCGTTGTCACCGATGATGACGTGCCACCCGGGGCCCGGATGATCCGGCAGGGCCCACACCAGCGACTCGATGGACCGGATGTTGGAGAGGTGGACCTCTTTCACGTACATGCGCCCTAGCTCGCCCGAAAGAGGGGGAGGGGTCAACCTCCACGGCCCTTCGTGCGGTACCTGTGAACGCACGAAGGCCCCCGGACCGTACTTCCGGTCCGAGGGCCTCGATTCTCACAGGGACCTCAGCCGCCCTTGAGCTGCAGCGTGGGCACCGCGCCCTCGCCCAGCACCAGGTGCACCTGACCCACCTTCGCGGCCAGGTCCTTGTACGCCTCCAGCTCCTTGAGCCGCACGAGCAGCGGGTTCTCCGCGAGCACCTTCGCCGTCTGGGCCATGGAGCGCGTCGCAGCCGTCTCCTCGCGCCGCAGGATGACGTTGGCCTCCGCTTCCTTCTGCGCCTGGATGACCCGGTTGAGCAGGTCCTTCATCTCCTTCGGCAGCACCACGTCCTTGATGCCGAAGCGCAGCAGCTCCAGACCCACGCCCTCCGCCCCCGACTTCACCTGCGCGTACAGCTCCGTGGACACGGCCTCGCGCGCGGCCAGCAGCTCGTCCAACGTGCGCGTGGACACGGCCTCGCGCGCAGCGAGCTGCATCGCCAGGTAGAGGATTTCATCCGGCGCCCGTGCGACCACCGCCAGCCGCCGCGCGTCCACCACCCGGTACGCCGCGGACAGGTTGAGCCGCAGCGTCACGCGGTCCTTGGTCATCACTTCCTGGCCGGTGACGTGGAGCAGCTTCTCGCGCAGGTCGATGACCGCGAACTGCACCTTGTGCGCGACCGTCCACGCCGCGTGCCGGCCCGGCGGCAGCACCGCGTCCAGCACACCGTTCACGTAGCGCAGCGCCACCGTGCCCTCCGTGGCCGTCGTCTCCACGTAGTCACTGGCCGGGATCAGCGCGCGCACTTCGTCCCGCGGGGGCTCCGTCGCCACCCCGGACACGTCCACGCGCTCCACTCGCACGGTCGGCGTTTCGGGCCGACCGGTTCGACCGGGCAGCCGCTGCGCCGTCCACACCTGGTGCTGACCCCGACCCAGCCACCGCACCGGCTGGCCGTGATGGAAGACCACCGCGCGCTCGTCCGCGCCCAGCTCCAGCACCTGGAGGTCCTTCTCCGGCACCAACGCGAGCTTCGCTTCATCCAGCCGGGTGACGGGCGGCTCCAGCGGCACGCGCTCGTAGCGGACGTTCTGGAACGGACGCACCACCCAGTGCCGGCCCGGCCCCAGGTACTGCTCCGCCTTCCCGTTCACCACCACGAACAGCCGCTCGTTCTGCGCCACTTCCACCCGACCGATACCCATGACACGTCACCTCGACGACAAGAAAGAGTGCAGCCCTGCTGCTGGAGAAAAAGACCCCGCCGCCCCACGGGCGCGTCGCGCGAACAGACCGTCCGGATCCACGTTCAGCCTCCCGAACCTCCGCACCGGATGCAGGTCACGGACGGCGACCGGAGCGTTCCGCGAACAGCACGGAAGCCTCTGGACACCCTGGCGACCGGCCAGTGTGCGGCGTGGGGAGGAGGACGCGGTGGACTCGCGTTGACACCAGCGGAAACGACGGGGTCCCGATGAACGAAGGAGTCGAACCTTCAAATCGAGAGTTGCAGTCTCGTGCTCTACCGTTGAGCTAGTTCGTTGTTGCCCAATCAAGGGCCTCAATGCGCGCCTCACGGTGTGGCGTGCGACCGGTACGGCCTTCGATAGCGGCAGGAACACCCGGATGTGATGGCCGTGAGGAACGTCCGAGTCTCATGCACCGGCGCAAAGCGCCCCCGCATGGAACCGGACGCCTCGGGACAACCCCGTGCGCCCCCTGAAGTTTGCCGACGGGCCTCTGGACGCGGCCGTGCGGAAATCCTGACGGTCCATGTCCCAGACCCTGGGGCTCAGGTGTCCAAGCGCTGCGTGCTCCATGCGCCATTTCGGGGACACATGAATCGAGCCGTTTGGGTCGTGATGCTGGGAATGGGCTGTGCGCTGCTCGGGGCCTGTGGGGAGGAAAGCGCTGGGGACGAAGACTCCGGCTGGCGCTTGGGGTCCATGAAGCTGCAGATCTCCATGGGAGAGGATCCCTGCCCCGTGGTGACGGCGACGGTGACCCTGAGGTCGGGTGATGGGCGCCCGACAATGGGGCCCCTATCGCTCAACGTGAGGGATGGCGTCATCGAGGGCGTGACCCTCCCCTACGTCTACGAGTCGAGTGCCTGGTGGGTGCAGGTGCATGCCTACGACAGCAACGGCAACAACGTGTGCAGCGGGGACGACCCGGGCACAGGCGTGCACGAGGGACGAACGACGTCCGTGTACATCAAGATGCACTGCGCGTTTCCGAATTGCCCCTAGCAGCCGCGCGTCACGTCCCACCAGCCGAACCACATCACGCGCTCCTCGGCCATCAGCTCCCAGCCCGGCCCGTGCACGTACTCGCGCACCCGCAGGCCCGCAGCCTCCACCGCGCGAGCCGTCTCCTCCGCGCTCCACAGGTGCAGCGTCACGTCCGTGTCCGCCGTGCGCACCCGTCGCGTGGACGCCTCATGCGCCTCCAGTCCGGACCTGCGCTCCAGCACCGTGAACAACATCCGCGCGCCCGGCTTCAACACCCTGCCCATGTGCCCCAGCACGCGCGGCAGGTCGTCACAGAAGTCCAGGCACCCAATCGCCAGCGCGACATCAAACGTGCCCAGGTCCTCCGGCACCGGATCCAGGTAGCTGTGCACGCGCCACGTGCCGGACGGCCTTGAGCGCTTCGCCAGTTCCAGCATCTCCGGCGCCAGGTCCAGGCCCACCACGTCCACGGACGCGTCCAACCCGCGCGTGTGCAGGCCCGGGCCGCAGCCCACGTCCAGCACGCGCATGCCCGGCTTCATCACCTCCGCGAGGAAGCGCTCCACGCGGTCGCCATAGCGGTGCAGCGAGGGATAGAGCACCTCGTACGCGGACGCGATCTCCCCGTACACCCGCGCGACGGCGGCCTCTTCACTTCTGCCGCCGTCGACCTCGTCCGCCATGTCGTGCGCTCCTCGGATGAGCAGGATGCGCACCCTGTATCACGGCACGCCGTTGGACCCCGGTCCAGGCTTGCGGAACACCGCGAGCGACCGCCCGGCCATCGCGAACTTCCCGGGCTTCATCTCTTCATCGCCGCGCTTGTCGTCCGCCGTGTACAGCTCCAGCCGCCACGAACCGCCCTCACCCGGCGGAGGCACCACGAAGGTCACCGTGTCGTGGTGCGCGTTGAGCAGCACCAGCAGCGAATCACCACTGACACGCTGGCCGCGCTCATCCGGCGTGGGGATGGCGTCGCCACCCAGCAGGAACGCCAGCGAACGCACGAAGGGCTTCTGCCAGTCCTCCGCGCCCATCTCCGTGCCGTCTGGCCGGAACCACGCCAGGTCCTTGTGCTCGGACTCCCACAGGTGCTCGCCCTGGAAGAAGCGGCGGCGCTGCAGCACTGGCTGCCCGTGGCGGAACTGGATGAGCTTGCGCGTGAACTCCAGGAGGTCCAACCGCGTCTTGTCCAGGTTCCAGTCCACCCATGACAGCTCGTTGTCCTGGCAGTAGGCGTTGTTGTTGCCCTGCTGCGTGCGGCCCATCTCGTCGCCCGCGACAATCATCGGCACGCCCGTGGACAGGAACAGCGACGCCATCAGGTTGCGCTTCTGCCGCTCGCGCAGGGAGATGATGTCGGTGTTGTCCGTCTCTCCCTCCACGCCGCAGTTCCACGCCTGGTTGTCATCCGCGCCGTCGCGGTTGTGCTCGCCGTTGGCCTCGTTGTGCTTGCTGCTGTACGTGACCAGGTCGTGCAGCGTGAAGCCGTCGTGCGCGGTGACGAAGTTGATGGACGCCTGCGGACGCCGGCGCGCCGCCGCGAACAGGTCCGCGCTGCCCGTGAGCCGGTAGCCCACCTCCGAGGCCTGGTTCTCGTCGCCCTTCCAGTACTTGCGCAGCGCGTCCCGGTACTTGCCGTTCCACTCGTGCCACGGCGACGGGAAGCCGCCCACCTGGTAGCCGCCGAGCCCCACGTCCCACGGCTCCGCGATGAGCTTCACGCGGCTCAACACCGGGTCCTGGTTGATGATCTGGAAGATGGGCGCGTTCGGGTCGTAGCCGCCCTTGCCCACCCGGCCCAGCACCGTGGCCAGGTCGAAGCGGAACCCGTCCACGTGCATCTCCTCCACCCAGTAGCGCAGCGAGTCCACGATGAAGCGCGCCGTCTGCGGGTTGGAGGCGTTGAAGCTGTTGCCGCACCCGGTGAAGTCCAGGTAGTGCCGCGCCTCCGGCATGGTCCAGTAGTACGACGCGTTGTCGATGCCCTTGAACGACAGCGTGGGCCCCAGGTGGTTGCCCTCGCACGTGTGGTTGTACACGACGTCGAGAATCACCTCGATGCCCGCCGCGTGCAGCGACTTCACCATCGACTTGAACTCGGCCACCGCGCCGCCCGGCGTCTTGCGGCTGGCGTAGCGCTGCTCCGGCGCGAAGTAGTTCAGCGTGCTGTAGCCCCAGTAGTTCGACAGGCCCTTGTCGTTGAGGAACGAGTCGTCCGCGAACTCCTGCACCGGCAACAGCTCCACCGACGTGACGCCCAGCTTCTGCAGGTGCTCGATGATGGCCGGCGAGCCCAGGCCCGCGTACGTGCCGCGCTGGTGCTCCGGCACGCCCGGGTGGCGCATGGTGAGGCCGCGCACGTGGGCTTCGTAGATGACCGTCTTGCGCCACGGGATGTCCAGGCGCCGGTCATTGCCCCAGTCGAAGAAGTCGCTCACCACCACGCCCTTGGGCATGCCGGCCGCGCTGTCGCGCTCGTCGCGCATCAGGTCCTTCTTCGGATGCTCCAGGGGGTAGCCGAACACCGGCTGCTTCCAGTCCACCTCGCCGTGCAGCGCCTTGGCGTAGGGGTCCACGAGCAGCTTGTGCGGGTTGCAGCGGTGCCCCTTCTCCGGCTCGTAGGGGCCGTGCACTCGCAGGCCGTACAGCGTCCCGGGCTCCAGGTCCGGCACGTAGCCGTGCCAGACGAACTCCGTGCTCGTCGGCAGGTCGAAGCGTTCAATCTCCTTCGTCGGGTCCGCCCGGTCGAAGAGGCACACCTCCACGCGGGTGGCCACCTGCGAATAGACCGCGAAGTTGGTGCCCGCGCCGTCGAAGGTCGCGCCACGAGGCCAGGGCTTGCCCGGCCAGATCTCCCGCTTGCCGCTCATACGTCTCACTCGATTCCGTGGGGAAACTGCCGCCGGAATGTGGGTGCGACTGCGCGATGCGGCAAGACGTCCGGGTGTGCTGACTGTCCACCGGACAGCGCTTTGGCAAGGGGTCGGTGCTCAAACGACCGGACCGTCAGGCGGCGACAGCGTGGTCCAATGAACGCCAGGTGCCCAGGGCCCAGTCCTGCTCGTCCGGATCATCGAAGCTCACGACGCAGAGGGCGCGGCGGTTGCCGGAGCGGCACAGGGCCGTCAGCCGGCACTCGCCGGGGCCCACGTGCAGGGACGCGCGGCCGCTGACGCGGGCGCCGTGGTGCTCCAGCTCCAGGGCCTTGCGCTCCGGGCTGGTGGGCGCCAGCTGCTCCTCCGCGGAGTCCTCCAGGGGCACCACGCGCACGGTGCGGCGATGGTCGCGGGCCACCCAGCTGCCGTCCTGCAGGCGCGACTCCGCCAGGGAGCCGGGGATGCGAATCTCCCAGCCCTCCGGGAGCGCCACCTGCACGGAGCCCCGCCGGTAGCCGATGGACGGCCCCACGCCGGGCGACTCCAGGGCGCGGCGGTGGACCTCCTCCGCCACCGTCCCTCCCATGCCCAGGTAGCCGAGCACCTCCTGCCACTCGCGCCACGGGTAGGGGAGCGAAGGGTCCTCGCGCCAGGCCTGTTCCAGCAGCCGGGCCACGTCGCGCAGGCGCTGGCGCTCTTCCTCCAGGAGCGGCGAGCGCCAGACGACGTCCGTCCACAGCCGGCACAGGGCGCGCGTGAAGCGCTCGCGGGCGTCCACGCCGGGGTTCCACCAGGGGAACACGTCCATGCCCTGTCGCGGGTCTTCGTGCACGGTGCGCAGCCAGCGCTCGTCGCGAGGCCCCAGGGGCGTGAGCAGCGCGCCCGGGTGCTGGAAGGTGTGGCCGAAGCGCATGGACAGCGCGAAGCCGGAGTTGCCCAGGCTGCGCATGCGCAGCACCTGACCCACCGAGTGCTGGAGCCAGCCCAGGAAGTGCTTCTCCACCAGGTCCACGTCGCCGGTGTGGAAGTAGCCCGTGGCGTCGCCCACGCCCACGTCCTCGTCGGGCGGAGCCCAGGAGATGCCGTGCAGGTCGCCCAGGGCCTTGAGCAGGTCCACCAGATAGCGGTGGTAGCCGGGCCCCGCGGCGCTGGTCTCCGCGGACACGACGATGCGCTCCTGGGTCGTCGCGAGCAGTGACACCTCCGCCGCGGCCGGGTGCAGGCGCAGGCGCAGCACGGGCGCGCCCTGGGGGCCCTCCTCGATGCGGGTGCCCTCCAGCACGTCCGCGGCCACCTGCTGGAACCAGGCTTCCACGCGCTGCAGCCAGGACAGGGGCGCCTCCGGGGGGGCGAACAGCGGATCGCTTGCTCCTCGTCGGCCTGCCAGCAACAGCTTCATTCGTTGGACGCTTTCGGTTCGGGTGCGGGTGCGCGCTGCCTGGACCTCTTTGGATAAGCCCCCGGCTGCTCCCTGTCATCCAAGAGAAACGCATTCTGGAGGTCGGGGGGCATGCGGGCGGGGCTGCGCCCGGTGGCGGAAACCCCCGGTCCGCCCCAACCTGAGAGGGGAAAGGAGGCGTTCGTCATGAGCAAGAAAGACGTGTTGCACATTCCCTTGGAGGGGCTGCCTCCCGCGCCGGCACGCGAAGCCGGGACGGAAGAGGATGAACGGCAGGAGCGCCGCACGCCGTCCACCTTCGACCCGGGTGGCGGTCCCGGCAATGGGCCGGGTGACAACGGGAGCCCGCGCATCATCGAACCGGTGGGCCAGCCCTACTCGCCAGGCGTCAAGGTGACCTGAGCCTCTCAGGTCTCGCTGTCTCCATGACCCCGCTGACGCCTTTCGCGCGTCGGCGGGGTCTTGTTGTTCGCGCGTGCAAGGCCGGACGCTGGAAACGGCGAAGCGCCCGCGACCGGTGAAGGTCACGGGCGCTTCCATGTCCACCCAAGAGGGGACTAGCGCGTGGTGCCGTTGTTGGGCGCCATCGTGCCGGTGGAGTCCGGCACCGGCGTGGTCATGTTGCCCTTGGCGCCCGAGTTGTTCGGGTCGAGCTTGGAGTCATTGGGCAGGCTGCTGTCGTCCGGGATGGCGCTGTCGTCCGGATCCAGGCCGGAGCCGCCCGTGCCCGGCTCGGTCATCTCGCCGTCGTGCACGCCGGGCTCGGCCTCACCGGTGCCCGCGCCGCCAGTGCCCGGGTCCAGGGTGCCGTCGTTGGTCGCGGGCGGCAGCGTGGAGTCATCCGTGTTGCCGGAGCCGCCGGTGTCCATGTCCGACGGAGGCAGCGTCGTGTCCGGCGACGTGCTGCCCGTGTCGTAGCCGGAGCCGCCGCTGCTGGGCGGCGGCGTGGTGGTGGTGCCGGAGCCGGACGTGTCCGTCCCCGTGCCCGTGGAGTCCGTGCCCATGGTGGAGTCGGAGGCCGGCTCGGTGCCGCGCGTCGCGGATTGATCCGACTTACATCCCGTACCGAGCGCGAGCGCACCCGCGAGAACCGCCGCCACCGTCAGCTGGGTCTTCAGGAACTTCTTCATGTGGATTCCCCCGATAGGAGTTCTGACTGCTTGAAAGGTCGTGGCTGCCTGCACGACCGAAGGTGAGCAGGCCCCGGGATGTGTGCAGGGGTGGCTCATCCGCCTGCCTGCTCGGGGAACAGCGTGGGCGGCCGCAAGGGGAGGGTTGCGCGGGACGGGGTTGTCCGCCGTGCCCCACGCCTGATGGCCCGGAGTGCGAGCCAGCGAGCCCGGCCCACGGGACTCAGGGGCTCGGGGGCTGGAGCACGCTGCCGCCACCGAGTGGCGTCACGGAGTTGCTGGACGTGTTGCTGTCCGGCGTCAGCGGGTTGCCTCCTGGCGACGGCGTGGTGGGCTGTGAGCTGGTGATTCCCGGTGGCGTCATGCCCGTGGCTGGAGGCAGCACCGCGCCCGTGCTGGACATGGTGCCCGTAGGAGTTCCCGGCGTAACGGTGCTGATGGAGGCGCCCGGCAGCGTGGTGCCGGGAGTCGTCGTCGCGGCTGGCATCAGCGCGCCCGTGGTGGCGGTGGAGCCCGTGGAACCCGCCACGGTGGTGCTGGTGCCGGGAGCCAGCACCGCGCCGGTGCCCGTCACGGTGGTAGCCGAGCCGGGCGCGACCACCGTACCGCCGCCCGTCACGGTGGTGGCATTGCCGGGGCCAGGCGGCACGTACTGCGTTGTGTTGCCGGAGACGGACGGCTGGGTGCCGTACGGCTGCGGAATCACCGCGCCCGTGCTCGTGCCGCTGCCGCCCGCGCCCACGCTGGTGGCGTCGCCAAGGGGCTGCGTCACCTGGTTGTCCAATGCGCCTCCCATGGGGGCGGGCGTGCCCGGCGGGGCCCCCGGGTTCGGCTGGCTCGTGGTGATGGCGCTCGCGGAGTTCGGATCCACCTGCGCGCTCGCGGAGCCCAGCGCCAGGGTGCCCGCCGCCACGCTCATCCAGATCCATTGCTGAGACATCGCTTCCGCTCCTTGTGGCTGTGGGGCCGGACGGTCGACGCCTCGGCCTAATGGGAGGGCGTGGGCCGACGAGGACCCTGGCCATCCCTCATGAGGTGCTCACCCCGGGGGCGCGAGGGAACCGCACGGTGGCGCCGCTTGCGTTCGGAGAGCACCAGCAACAGCGCCGGGAAGGTCACCAGCATGATGAGCAGGTTCATCCCGAACCCCACGTTCGCCAGGGCGCCAATCGAGTTGAGCCCCGGGTGGTCCGCGAGCAGCAGCGCGCCGAAGCCCACCGCGCTCGTGAGCAGGCCGCCGCAGATGGCCTTGCCCGTCTCCGAATACACGCGCACGAAGTCGCTGCGCGGTGACGCGAGCCGCGTGATGAGGTGCACGCCCGCGTCCACCGTCGTCCCGATGAGCACCGGGATGACCAGGATGTTGAGGTAGTTGAACTCCATGTCCAAGAGCGGCATCAGCCCCAGCACCGCGAACAGCGACACCACCGTGGGCATCAGGCACAGGAGCGCGGTGCGCAGGCCGCCCAGCGTCAGCCACATGGCCAGCAGCACCGTGAGCGTGGAGCCCAGCAGGATGAACGGCGCCTCGTGCGACACCAGGTTCACGATGTCCGCCTGCACCATCGCTTCACCGGCGACCACCGCGGGCCGGCCATCCGGCAACACCATCCCGCGGACCTCCTTCGCCATCCGGCGCATGGCCTGTCCGTTGGATTGATCCGCGGACGGATACACCAGCACGAAGCCGGTGCCGTGACCGCCGCGTCCCTCGAACTGCTGGCGCACGCTGGAGGGCAGGTCCGCCTCGGTGAAGGGCTGTGCTCGCACCTGCCTGCGCAGCTCCTCCAACTGCCCGCGTTGCTTCGGGGTGAGCCGGCCTTCGGGTACGTCCTCCACCAGCTTCCCGATGTCCTTCAGGATGGCCTGCTTCTCCGTCTGCCGCTCCGGCACCAGGCTCGCGAGCGCCGCGACGAAGTCCACCGTGGAGTTCGCGCCCTGCTGCCGCTTGCGCGCCTGGAGCTCCCGGACGACCGCGGCCTCCTCCTCGCGCGAGTTTGTCAGCACCACCAGCGGGACCTGCGAATAGCCGATGAGCTGGTTGACGGCGCGGTCCAGCACGAACGAGTCCAGGCGCTGGTCCTGCAAGGAGCCGATGTCGTAGTCGAACCGCAGGCGCGGCATCTGCGTGAGCAGGCCCGCCACCACGAGCGCGGACACGACGGTGAGCAGCCCGCGCCGGTGCGTGATGACGCGGCCCAGCGGCGCCTCCGTCATCTCCGTGGAGTTCGCGCGCGGCCTCCAACTCCAGCGCGCGCCCAGCCCCAGCACCGCCGGCAGCACCAGCACGTACGCGAGGATGAGCACCAGCATGCCCACGCCCGCGATGACGCCGAACTCGCGGAACGCCGTGAGCTTGGAGGTGCCCAGCACGAAGAACGTGAGCGCCGCCACCACCGCGGACACCAGCGCCGCGCCGCCCGTGTGCGTGAACGACTCGCGCGTGGCCTGTTCGGAGGACCGCCCCTCTCCGCGCAACGCGAGGTAGCGGCCCAACAGGTGGATGCCGTGCTCCACGCCCAGGCCGCCCAGGATGGCGCCCAGGAAGGCCGTGAGCAGGTTGACTCGGCCATACGCCATGCCCACCAGGCCGTAGGTCCACGCGAGGCCCGCGCCCACCGGCGCCAGCACCATCCCCACCGCGAGCACGCTGCGGAAGTGCAGGAACAGGTAGAGCAGCACCAGCACCGTGGCCACCGTCGAGGACACCGCCACGTCGCGGGTAATCTGTCCCTGCTGATCCATCTTCTTCTGGAACGAGCCGGTGATCTGCGTGTGGAAGCCGGGCCCGTACTTCGACAGGTCCTGTTGCCGAAGGACGCCCTGCACCTCCTCGACGATCTTCGTGGAGAAGGTGAGGTCCGCGGACGACACCTCCGGCTTGGCCAGCACCACCACGCGGCGCGCGGCGGGGTCCAGGTAGTAGTCGCTGGGATGGCTGGACAGACGCGTCACCGCGCCGCCGGCGTACTTCCCCTCCAGGTCGGAGAAGTCCAGCGATGGGGGCGGGTCGTCAGCCAGCGGCACGTAGAGCGGATTGGCTTGCTCCTTCTCCCAGGTGAGGCGTGTGTCGATGCGGTGCTCCACCTCCTTCAAGTCCTCGGGCGACAGGAAGTAGAGCGCGTGGCTGCGGAAGAAGCTGCTGGGGCGGGTGATCTCCACGTAGCGGATGCCCGGCAGCGCCTCCAGCTTCGGCGCCACGTCCTCCGCGAACTTCTGGAGCTGCGCCGGGTCTCCATCCTCGCCCACCACCACCACCCACCCCTGGGCGCCGAAGCGCTGCTCCAGGGTGTGGATGGCTTCCACGCTTTCGAAGGACTGGGGCAGCAGGTCCACCAGGTTCGCGTTGAGCGTCAGGTGGCGCGCGGACAGCAGGCCCACGACGGACAGCACGAGCGCGCAGACAAGCGCCGTGAAGGGGCGGCGGTGGTTGTGCGCGGCCAGCGCACCCATCGTGCGCTCCACGCGGTGCATCCATGTGCTTTCCGCTGCTGAAGACGGGTTCGAGGCCATCGACCATGCCTCCATGCGGCGCCTGCCTCCTGGCAGGGCCCGTATCGAAGCAAAAGCTGGCCATGTCACAGACCGTCAGCACGAAGGCGCGAGGGGCTGCTCCGCCCGTCCGCCGACACCGGAACGGGTGGGGCAAAATGCCTCAATTTTCAGAGGAGAAGCCGATCCCCTGGCATGACGCGCGCCGGGGCGGCATACATGGCGCGGCCCAGGCCCGGCTGTCTTTGTTCCCCGGGCCAGGCATGCGGCCAGTGGAGGCCCCGGGTCGATGCCTGGACGCACGGTGGCTCGGGGCATATACGCGAGAGCAGCCCGGTTCGTTCGGGCTCAAGGTTGTCCCCGGGCCGTCACGGCGCGGGCTTTCAGCAGGAAATCACATCCATGAGTGACACGCGGTGGTCCGGACGGTTCGAGGCGGCGATGGGCTCCCTGGCGGCCCGCAGCCACCAGAGGCCCTGGGTGGCGTTGTTCGTGACGCTGGTCCTCACGAGCCTGGGCACCTTCTTCGCACGCGACCTGCGCCTCAACGCGGACCTGGCGAACCTGCTGCCCAAGTCGTTCCAGTCCGTGCAGGACCTGGAGAAGTTGCGCACGCGCTTCGGCGGCATGGGCAACGTGGTGGTGGCCGGCATTGGCGCGGAGCCTGAACAGCTCAAGCAGTTCGTGGACGACATGGCGCCGAAGCTGGCGACGCTGTCGGAGATCCGCTTCGTCAACGCGCAGCGGCCCAGCCAGTTCTTCGACGAGCACGGCCTCTACTACGTGGACCTGCCGGACCTGAAGACCATCGAGGAGCGCATCGACGCGCGCTTCGCGTGGGAGAAGGAGCAGGCCAACCCGCTCTTCGTGCGCCTGGAGGAAGAGGCGCCCCCGTCGCTGGACTTCAGCGACATCCAGAAGAAGTACACCGGCGGCGCGAACATGCGGCTCGCGGGGCAGGGCGGCCTGTACTACCTGGATCCGCAGGAGCGCATGGTGGTGATGCTCCTCAAGGCCAAGGGCTCCTCCGCGAACCTGGGCTACTCCAAGACGGTCATCACCCAGGTGGAGGACTACCTGGCGAAGCAGGACCTGTCGAAGTACGGCCCCGGCTTCCACACGGAAATCACCGGCACGTTCAAGAAGAAGATCGACCAGCAGGCGGTCATCACCGGCGACCTGGCGCGCGCGTCCACGCTGGCGCTGGTGCTGCTGCTGGCCTACCTCATCTTCCACTTCCGCAGCGGGCTGTCCGTGGGCCTCACCATGGTGCCGGTCATCGCGGGCCTGGCGTGGACCTACGGCTTCGTGGGCATCGCGTACGGGCAGGTCAATCTCCTGACGGGCTTCCTCGCGGCGGTGCTGGGCGGCCTGGGCGTGGAGCACGGCATCCACCTGTTGGGGCGGTGGGGCACGCTGCGCTCGGAGGGCATGACGTCGGAAGAGGCGGTGCGTGAGACGTTCAAGCACACGGGCTTCTCCGCGCTCATCTCCGCGCTGGTGGCGGCGCTCACGTTCCTGAGCCTGTCGTGGTCGGAGTTCAGGGCGTTCCACGAGTTCGGCGTCATCGCGGCGGTGGGCATGATGGTGAGCGTGGCGTCATACCTGCTCATCCTGCCGGCGCTGCTGGGGTTGGTGTCGCGCTGGGGCTGGGTGCCGCGCGAGCACCAGTCGCAGTCCGGGCCCATGGCGATGCTGGCGCGCTTCCTGCCGCGCCGCTACCGCGCGGTGGTGATCGTCATCGGCGTGGCGCTGGTGGGGCTCATCAGCCAGGCGTACCGGGTGAGCTTCAACTACGACTCCACGAAGCTGGATGACGTGTCGCTGCCCAGCGTGCGGTTGGACAAGCGCATCGACCACATCCTGGGTTACTCCGCGACGCCGGTGGTGGTGCTGACGGACACGGAGGGCATGGAGCGCGAGGTGGTGAAGCAGCTCCAGGCTCGCAAGGAGAAGTTCGGCAAGGACTCCACCATCGACTTCGTGGGCGCGCTGGAGGACCTGGTGCCGCAGCACCAGGAGGAGAAGCACGCGCTGCTCCAGTCCATCCACAAGAAGCTCCAGCGCATCGACCCGGAGCGCGTGGAGAAGGCCCAGCGCGACGACCTGTTGCGCGCGGTGAAGATGACGTCCGCGAAGCCCTTCGTGCGTGAAGACCTGCCGGTGGGCCTGCGCCGCCAGTTCGAGCCCGCGGCCGGCCAGAAGGGCGGCGTGGTGTTGGTCTACGCGAACGTGAGCCTGTCGGACGGCGTGGGCACGCGGCGCTTCACCAAGGAGGTGCGCAACCTCCAGATGCCGGACGGCAGCCAGGTGTCCGCGGCAGGCGAGGCGCTCATCCTGGCGGACATCCTGGACATGGTGGCCTCCGAGGGGCCGCGCATCCTGGTGGCCGCGGTGGTCAGCGTCTTCCTGGCCATGTGGCTGACGCTGGGCTCCTTGCGCAACGCGGTCATCTGCATGCTGCCCACGCTGCTGTCCATCGCGGCGCTGGTGGGCCTGATGGCCATCATGGGCCTGCAGTTCAACTACCTGAACATCGTGGTCATCCCGGTGCTCATCGGAACGACGGTGGACGCGGGCGTGCACCTGATTGAGCGCCTGGGCGAGCCGGGCGCGGACTTCACCACGGTGTACGCGGAGACGGGCCGGGCCATCACGGGCGGCCTGCTGACGAGCGCCATCGGCTTCCTGGCGCTGGTGTTCGCCAAGCACCCGGGCCTCAACTCCATTGGTGACCTGGCCAACCTGGGCTTCGCGGTGAACATGGTCATCGTGCTGGTGGGCTTCCCCGCGCTCCTGCTGCTGGTGGACCGCTGGCGCAACAAGCACAGCAGTGCCACGTCGACCCCGGCCTCCGGCGACGACGGAACCGAGCGCCCCGCGGAGAGCTGATCCGCGCAACGTCAATCCATGCAGGCAAGAAGGCCCCGGCATTGCCGCCGGGGCCTTTTTCATTGCGTCCGAAGGGGCCGGGGCCGTTCCGCAAGGCGACACTGCGGAGGGACGAACGGGCACGGGCACCTGGAAGTCCCCGGCCCCACCTTCGTCCTGTATGGGGCGCTCATACTTCAGGTATCAATCCGGCCGGATGTTCGAGAACGCCTTCATGGAGGCGGCCTCGAAGCTGCACCCCGCGGTGCCGGTCCTCCTCTACATCCCGCTCACGCTGGGCCTGCTCGGGTGGGGCCTGTCAGGGGGACGGACGTCCGTGGGGCGGGTCCTGCTGTTCATCCCGTTGGGCCTGCTGACGTGGGTCGTCATGGAGTACTGCATCCACCGGTTCTTCTTCCACTGGGAGGGCAAAGGCCGGCTCACCCAACGGGTGCATGAGATTGCCCACGGCTACCACCACAAATACCCGGACGACTCCCAGCGCCTGGTGATGCCGCTCATCGTCACCATCCCGCTGTCCTCCCTCATCGGAGTGTCGCTGTGGTTGGTGGGTCGCCCGGCGCAGATGCTCCCGTACTTCGTGGGCATCATCTGGGGCTACGTGACCTACGACACCCTCCACTGGGCCACGCACCACCGCACGCCGCGCACGGCCTGGGGCAGGGCGCTGCGCGCGCACCACATGGCGCACCACTTCGCGACGCCGGAGCGCAACTTCGGCATCAGCAACCGGTGGATGGACATGCTGATGGGGAGCGGCGGACGGCAGGCCCCGCTGCCTAGGCCGCCTTCTCCGGAACGCCCGTCCAAGCCGCCACGAAGTCCGCAAGACCGCGCAACTGCCGGTCGTTGAGCGTCGCCTGCCAGCGCGCGTGGCGCACCGCCCGGTACGCCTCCGGCGCGTCCCAGCCGCGCGCCACCATCACCGCCAGGCCCATCAGCGGCCCGCGTCCCACGCCGTGCTCGCAGTGCGCGTACAGCACGCCGCCCGCGTCCAGCCGGGGCAGCGCCCAGCGCACCCCTTGCGACAACTGCTCCACGGACGGCGGGTAGCGGTCCGTCACCGGCAGGCTGAGCAGCTCGATGCCCAGCGCGGCCAGCGCCTCGCGGTCGTCACAGCGCTCCGCGCGCAGGTCGATGACGCAGGTGATGCCCCGGGCCTTCAGCTCGCCGTAGCGCGCGCGGGACACGCCGCCGCCCACGTGCAGCCACGGGTTCACCTGGGACACGTTGAGGGCGCGCTTGCCGGGCAGCTTGGTGGTCCACTCCACCCCGCGCGCCACCACTCGCAGCACCTGCTTGCGCACGAACCCCCGGACCCCGGGGACGTGATGCACCGACCGCAGCAACGACTCGCTCACGCTGAAATCCCCTGCGGCTACTCGCCTTCCACCGACACTTCCATCAACCCTTCCACCGGCGCCTTGCCCGGGCGCTCCATCACGCCCCGCAGCAGATACGTCACCGGCGAGCCCACCACGGGCCGCACCAGGCCCCCCAGCATGCCCAGCGACTCCACGGGCGCGCTGCGCTGAAGCAGGGAGGTCCCACGCAACGTCAGCGCCGGCTTGCCGTCGCGGTCGGTGAGCTCCGCCCGCCACGTGCTCTTCTCCTTCGTGCCCGTCTGCGTGACCGTGAAGGACTCCAGGAGCCGCGCGGCCCCCTTGCCCTCCCAGACGTAGACAGGCGCGTAGTCGCCCTCCTGCCCCTCGCGCGCCAGCACCACCATGTGCTGCGGACCCTTCATCGCGCGGAAGCGCACCCAGCGCTTCGCCAGCTTCGCCGGCGCCACCGTGCTGCGCGAGTGGTCCACGTACCCGCCGCCCGCCAGCGTCACCGCCGCGGACTTGGGCACCTGGAGCGTCAGCTTCACGGGGCTCGCGCCCAGCAGCACCTCGTGGCGGTAGCGGTCCTTGCCGTTCTCCACCACGGAGCCCTCCGGCGACCACGGCTCGGGCTTCTTCGCGTACTCCAGCGTCACCCTCCCGTTGTCCAACGCCGCGTCCACCGTCAGGCCCGCGTCCGTCGCCTGGGCCGTGCACGTGCCCAACTTGAGCGTGTCCGTGTCGGGCGTGTAGCTCCACTCCTTCGCCCCCATGCGCGTCTGCGGCGACCAGGCAGGCTTGCCCGGCCGCAGCACGGTGGCGCGGCAGATGCCCGTGCGCGACCCCGGACCGATGTTCGTCACCGACAGGTTCACCGTCACATAGGTGCCGTCGTCCGCATCCGCCACGAAGGTGAAGCTCTCTCCGTACCGGTCGCTGGAGTCGTAGGACAACCCCAGCACGCCGCCCGCCGCCGCCACCCCCGGAAGCGAAAGCAGGGCCCCCACCAGCAGGGCCCTCAAGCCGCGGGCGCGCGTGTCACGCCGCATGGGGCCGCTGCTCCAGGAGCTCGTCCGAGTTGTCGTTGAAGACGTAGTCGCGCTGCAGGGGCAGGTTCCACGCGAAGTACACGACGCCGCGCACCAGCCACCAACCCAGCGTGTACGCCAGCTGCGGGTGCAGCGTGAGCAGCGCCACGCCGCCCGCGTTGAGCAGGGCGCTGGTCGCGCTCACCAGCGTGTAGCGCGCCAGCTGCGGCGCCACCGCACCCTGGCTGCGGAAGGTGATGACCCGGTTGATGGAGTAGTTCACCACGCCGCCCAGCACGCAGCCGGCCACCGTGGCCCACACCGGGGAGATGCCTCCCCACTCCACCATGCCCAGCACCGCCACGAAGTCCACCGCCGTGGCGATGGCGCCCGCCGCCGCGTTGAAGCCGAACAGCGCCACGCCCGAGCGCTGCTTCACCGGCTTCTTGGGCGTCAGGGCCCGCACCAGCGTGCGGAAGCGCGCCAGCGCCGTGACGTTGCTCAGGACGGCCACGAACACCAGGCCCGCCACCGCCAGCCAGTGCATGGGGTGCTTCTCCGTCGGCCAGAACAGCGCCTCCAGGATGGGGGACAGCGCCGTGCCCACGCCCAGGAACAGCACCCGCTCCAGCCGCTGCATCGCGCCGTCGCGCACACTCACGCCCAGGCCTTCACCCTTGGCGCGCACGTACGGCACCAGCGAGGAGCCCATCAGCGCACCCAGCGCGGGCAGCAGCACCCAGGTGTCCCGGTAGTACCAGGCCAGGCCCATCAGGATGGCGGAGTCCACGTACCGGTCCAGCACGGAGTCCAGCGCCGCGCCCGCGGGGTTGGCCTCCTTGCGGGTGCGCGCCACGCGGCCGTCCATCACGTCCAGCACGCCCGCCAGCAGGAACAGCCAGCCGCCCAGCGCGAACCGGCCCGCCGCCACCGCCACGCCGGACGACACGCCCAGCAGGCCCGACAGCATGGACAGCGCGTTGGCCGGAAGGCCCGAGCGCAGCAGCACCCGCCACAGCGGCTGGATGACCCAGAAGAAGTAGTGGCGCAGGAAGAAGCCCACCAGCACCGACTTGCCGCGCGTCAGCGTCTCCTCGTCTCGCGGGATGCCCTTGATGGCACAGCGGATACAGAAGAGCACCAGCCCCACGAGGAAGTAGGCGACCGCGAACAGCGCGGGCGCCAGCGCGGTCCAGATGCGCGCCGAAGGGGACAGGTCTCCACTGAGCAAGGCCAGCATGTTGTCATGCACGGGTGTTCCCTCCAGACGGCAGGGTCATGGGCGCCACTCCTGGCGCTTCCATGGCCCGTCTTGCGAAGACAGCCCTCACGACGACGAAGGCCACGACCGCCGCGATGCTTCCCGCGAGCACGTCGAGGACATAGTGGTGCGTGAGATACACGGCGGAAAAAGCGACGAGCAGCGCGAACAGGATGGTGCCCACCCGCCACGCGGGGCCCTTGTGCCAGAGGACGAGCACCATCATCAGCGGGTAGGCCGCGTGCAGCGACGGCATGGCCCCGAAGACGTTGGGGTTCTTGGCGTAGAAGTTCGCGAAGTAGTGGATGCCGAAGAAGGCATCGAAGCGCGCGGTGCCCGCCGGACTGGGCGGCGCCGACAGGTCCGCGAGTCCCGGCCCGTACTTCAGCACGTACCAGGGGGGAGCCGCTGGGTAGAGCACGTAGGTGACGACGCCCAGGGCGTTCACCACGAAGAAGGCCCAGCACAGCTGTTCGAAGCGCACGTCCTTCTTGAAGAAGAACAACAGCGCCACGAGGAAGACCTCGTAGAGGTAGGCCGCGTAGGCCCAGCCGCACAGCAGGTCCAACGGCGTGTTGGAATGACGCGACCACCACTCGGGCCAGTGCGTGCCTCCCGGAGCGGGGAACAGCAGCTTCTCCAGGTTCCACAGGTCGCCGGTGTGGATGGTGCCGCGCACCCCCAGCCACAGCGCCTGGCTGTCCAGGATCATTCCGGTGAGCCACAGCGGGAACGCGCCGCGGAGGAACCGCCGCGGGCCGGCGCCGGCCCAGGCCAGCACCACCAGCAGCAGGTCCGCAGCGACGTGCTCCCACCGGACGCGGCCGGTGGAGACCACCAACGTGAAGTGGCCCGCCGCCATGACGGTGACGAGCCACTTGAACGCGGAGTCGTTCTTAGCGGGCGAGCGGGAGGTCATCCCCGTAGTAGTCCAGCCCCAGGTGGGTGATGGGCTCTTCGCCCGCGACGACGCGCAGCGTGTTCTTCAGCTTGGTCAGCTGGATGAACAGGTCGTGCTCCACCGGCAGACCCGGGTGGGCCATGGGGCTCTTGAAGTAGAAGGAAATCCACTCCTGGATGCCCCGCCACTCCAGCCGCTTGGCCAGGTCCAGGAACAGCGCGATGTCCAGCACCAGCGGCGCCGCCAGGATGGAGTCGCGGCAGAGGAAGTTGACCTTGATCTGCATCGGGTAGCCCAGCCACCCGGTGATGTCGATGTTGTCCCAACCCTCCTTCGCGTCGCCGCGGGGCGGGTAGTAGTGGATCGACACCTTGTGCGAGTACTTGTTGTACAGCTCCGGGTACAGGTCCGGCTGCAGGATGGTGTCGAGCACGCTCGACTTGGTCACTTCCTTGGCCTTGAAGGCCTGGGGATCATCCAGCACCTCGCCGTCACGGTTGCCCAGGATGTTGGTGGAGAACCACCCCTCCAGGCCCAGCATGCGCGCCTTGAGCGCGGGCGCGATGACAGTCTTCATCATCGTCTGGCCGCTCTTGAGGTCGCGGCCCGCGACGGGCACGCCGTCCTGCTTGGCCAGCTCCTGCAGCGCCGGCGTGTCCACGGAGGCGTTCGGCGTCCCGTTGGCGAACGGCACGCCTTCCTTGATGGCCGCGTAGGTGTAGAGCGCCGTGGGGTTGATGTCCGGGCTGTTGGCGTCCAGCGCCTTCTCGAAGTTGGCCAGCGTCTGGAAGGCCTCGGGCAGCGGGCGGAAGGTCTCCACGCTGCTGCACACCACCATCACGGCGCGCTTGGCGTTGAGCTCCTTCTTGAAGTCCCGGATGTCCTGGCGGATGGCCTCGATGCTCTCGCGGTGCGTCTTCGTGGCCTTGATGTGGTTGGCCGCGATACGGCGCACGAACTCCGGATCATGCACGCCCGGCTTCGGCTTGATGCCCTGGAGGAAGGGCTTCACCTGCTCCAGGTGCTTGTCCGTCAGCACGCCCGAGCGCACGGCCACCTGGTAGGCGTCCTCGCTGATGATGTCCCACGCGCCGAAGACGACGTCTTCCAGCGTGGTCAGCGGCACCAGCTCCTTGAGCTTCACGGTGCGGCCGTCGGTGCGCTTGCCCAGGCGGGCCGTGCCCATCTGCGTGAGCGAGCCAATGGGGGCGCCCTTGCCCTGCCGCGCCAGCTCCACACCCGCCATCAGCGTGGTGGAAACCGCGCCCAGGCCCGGGATGAGCACCGCCAGCTTGCCCTCGGGCTTCGCGACCTTCTTCTTATTCTCCATCGTCCTGATTCCTTCGAATGGCGGGAAATCGCTCCGCCCAATGAGCGTCTCCGAGTCCGTTCCATCCGGCGCCGGCAAAAATGCCGGACGGAAGGTGGAAAATCTCGAAAGCGGATGGTTGATACTCTAAACCGTCTGTCACTTCAACGTGATGTGCGGACGGTTTGCGGCTCGTACCACGGCGGCGCTCGGCTGCATGACTCGGGCCGGGGCCTCGTACAAGCCAGGACGAACGGCGCTGTCAGAGAAACAGCAACCATGGGACAAAAGTCTCACCCACCACGGCGAGCTCCCTGGGGGCGCTCGCCGGGTGGGTCCAGGTGCGTCAGTTCTGAGGCTGTCCTGCTTTCACACACCCCCTGACACACGTGTCAGGATTTGAGAGCGTGGGAACCGCCGGCCTTCCGGCGGCCCCGTCCGGGTTCCCGTCAGTTGTGGCGGGGGGCGCCCCGGTCGAGCTTCTGGTTGTCGCCCGGGTGGTACTTATCTCCGGTGAGGACGGCTTTCACGAACCCGACCAGCTGGACCATCTTGCTGTTGGGGGTGTCCCAGTACTCGGCCTTCTCGACGGAGACGCGCAGCAGGGCCAGGTTCGGATCATCCAGACCCTGGGGGAACCAGGCCTTGAGGGCGGGGTTCCACAGCTCCTTGGCCTTGGCCTTGTCGCGGATCAGCGCGCAGCGTCCGCTGACGGACACGTACCGGTCCCGGGTAGGGTCTGAGTAGGCGAGGCTGACGTGGTGGTCCTTCTGCACCTCGTCCACCTTGTGGGTGTGGTCGTTGGTGAAGAACCACAGCTCCCCGTCGAAGTCCTTGTCGTAGGTCCACATCGGCCGGCTGCGCAGGCTGCCGTCGCTGTCCACGGTCGTCATCATCGCGACCTTGATGCCGTGGATGAGCTTGCCCAGGTGCTCCACCACGTCCTGCGGACTCTTCGTCGTCGTCGTCATGTGCTCGCCTCCCTTGGCGGTTGAAGGTAGGCAGCGGCCGGGCGGCGAACATCGTCCGTACCGCCGGGTCGGCACCCCGGCAGCCGGGCGTGTGATAGGGGGCGTGCCGGGCCCACTCGCTTGTTTCGTCTTTCGGAACGAGGCGCGACGGCCGGGAGCGACACGGATGCTGAAGACCGCGTGGAACGAGTGGAGCCTGAAGGCGCTGCAGCTGGAGACGGCCCTGCTGGCGCTGGAGGAGATTGAGCTGCCGGACGCGATGCACGCGCTCCAGGACGCCGCCCAGCAGAAGCTGCTGGAGCTGGCGCGGGCGTGGCAGAAGACGCAGCCCGCGAAGGAGCCCCGTGAGTGGGCGCGCGAGGAGAAGGCGGGCGGCACGCCTCGCGACGAGGAGCTGGCGGACCTGGTGAAGGGCTTCCGCGAGGACGGCAAGACGTGGACGCTCTACCGCCTCACCAGCGACAAGAAGGAAGTGGTGGAGACGGTGGTGTCCGAAGGGCGCGCGTGCATGGCGGCGGGTGGCGAGTACTACCTGGGCCAGTGGGACGCGGAGGACAGCGTGCTGGAGGTGGGGCGCGACGACGAGGCCGGCGAGCCCGGCACCGGGCTGGTGCTGGAGCCGGGCGGAGAGCTGCGCTACTCGCCGTCGCCCGACCTGTAGTCCGGGCTGATCAGGACTCGAAGAGCTTCACCATCCGCGCGCGCAGCTTCTCGTCGGGGAGCCGTCCGAAGCCCGCCTTCACGTTGTCCTCCAGGTGGGCGGGGTCGGACGTGGCGGGGATGGGGCAGTTCACGGCCGGGTGGCCCAGGATGAACTTGAGGAAGAACTGGGCCCAGCTGGAGCAGTCGAACTCCGCGGCCCAGTCCGGCAGGGGGCGGCCCTTCATCTTGCGGAAGAGGCTGCCCTTGTCGAAGGGCTCCATGACGAGCACGGCCACGCCGTGCTCCTTCGCCGCGGGCAGCAGGCGCGCTTCGGCGTCGCGCATCGAGAGCGAGTAGGGCAGCTGCACGAAGTCCAGCTTGCTGCCCTTGATGTGCTTCTCCAGGTCGTCGAAGGCGCTGCGCAGGTAGTGGGTGACGCCCACGTAGCGGAGCTTCTTCGCGGCCTTCATCTCCCGCAGCACGGGCAGGTGCACGTCCACGTCCAGCAGGTTGTGCACCTGCATCAGGTCCATACGGCCGTGGCCCATCTTCTGGAGGGACGCCTGTATCTGCGCCGCTCCTTCCGCCTTGCCGCGCGTCCAGACCTTGGTGGCGAGGAACGGGGTCTTCTCCTGGCCGGACTGCTTCAGCAGGTCGCCCACGACGGCTTCGGAGCGGCCGTACATGGGGGACGAGTCGATGAGGCGCGCTCTCGAGTCGAAGAACTTCTGGAGGACCTGGGCCAGGGGCGCGCGTTCGTTCGCGGCGCCGCCGACGTCGAAGGTCTGCCAGGTGCCCATGCCGATGACGGGCAGGGCTTCGCCGGAGCTGGGGATGGGGCGGGTGAGCATGCGGGGACTCTGGGCCAGGGAGGAGAGGGACGGCGCGAGCGCGGCGCCGATGCCCGCCACCAGGACCTCGCGGCGGGAAGGGTGGGGAGGACGGGGCGGGCGCATGGGGGAAGCGTAGCGGCCGGGAGCGCCGGACACCGGGCTTCGTGAGAGGTGAAGACGGGCAGGTGACAGTTCTGGAAGGCCGCGGTGTTCCCTTCGCCGAATCCTTTTTGAGGAAGGTCCAAGGCGATGAAGCGCAAGGTCGCGGTGTGTGTCGGGGTGATGGTCGCGGTGGCGGCGGGAGCGGCCGGAGCCGAGGAGCGCACGGAAGCGACCCCTGCTCCGGAGTCGTACGCCGCTCCCGTGCAGGAGGCACCGGCTCCCACGGCTGTCGCGATTCCTGTCGCGGCGCTGTCCCCTGCGCCCCTCGTGGAGGCCGCGACGGGCGGTGAGCCCGCGGGGGCCACGGTGGCGCAGCAGCGTTCGGACACGGAGGAGATCCACGTCCCGGTGGTGCTGATGGCCCTGCCGCACGTGAGCACGGCGGGCACGGCCACGGAGCGGCTGGTGACCA
The DNA here is from genome assembly GCF_003668955.1 of Corallococcus sp. AB038B. NCBI lineage: Bacteria > Pseudomonadati > Myxococcota > Myxococcia > Myxococcales > Myxococcaceae > Corallococcus > Corallococcus sp. AB038B. The sequence continues at coordinate 414,177 of NZ_RAWO01000001.1, forward strand.
CGTTCGCGCTGGGGGCGCTCGCGACGCATGCGAAGCGGGTGGATGGCGCGGCCATGTCGCTGGGCGCGAACTGGGTGGGCGAGGAGTTGTCCGGCGTGCAGCTCACGTTGGGAGCCAACGTGGTGCGAGGCACCGCGTCCGGCGCGCAGTTCGCAGTGGGCGGCAACATCGTCACGGGCGAGCTGGACGGCATCCAGGCCGCGGTGGGCCTCAACGTGGTGAAGGGCGCGGCGGCGGCCGGCCAGTTCTCCGTGGGCGGCAACGTGGTGGGCGGCGAGCTGTCCGGCGGCCAGTTCTCCGTGGGCGCGAACATCGCGGGCTCGGGCGGCGTGGGGGGCCAGTTCACGGTGGGCGCGAACATCGCGTCCGCGCAGTTCAAGGGCGCGCAGTTCGCGGCGGGCGCGAACATCGCCTCGACGATGTCGGGTCTCCAGGCCTCCTCGGGCTTCAACTACGCGGGCCGGATGGACGGCGCGCAGTTGTCGCTGCTCAACGTGGGCGGGGACGTGTCCGGCGCGCAGGTGGGGTTGGTCAACGTCGCGGGCAAGGTGGACGGCCTCCAGTTGGGGTTGATCAACGTCGCGCGTGAGTCCCAGGGCGAGGCGCTGGGCCTGCTCAGCTTCATTGGCAACGGCCAGGCGAACCTTCAGCTGTGGGCCAGTGACCTCGCGTACACCAACGTCGCGGTGAAGTTCGGCGGACGGCACTTCCACACGCTGCTGACGCTGGGCTTCAATCCGGGCACGGACACGCACCGCCGCCGTTACGTGGGAGGCATGGGCTTTGGCGCGCACATCCCCGCGGGGCCATTGTTCTTCGACCTGGATGTCATTGGCAGCGGCGTCCACACGGACAACCTCTTTCGCGATGGCGACGGCCTGAACGTGCTGGGACAGTTGCGGCTGGTGGCGGGTTGGCAGGTGGCGAAGCGGTTCGCGCTCATCGGGGGCGTCACCGGCAACACGCTCGTGACCTGGGACAATGGGGACCGTTGGGAGGAGCTGGGCATCGGGCCCGAGTGGCGCAGCGTCTCCGACGGGGGACGCACCACCGTGCGTGTGTGGCCGGGCGTCCTGCTGGGCGTGCAGATCTGACGCGGCATACGATTCGAAGTCCGGGAGGGGAACATGTGGAAGCGTTTGGGAGTGGCCGCGCTCGCGGCGGGACTGCTGTCCGGCTGCTACTTCACTGATGAGATGCAGGGTGACGGCAACACCGTCACGGAGTCGCGCGTGGCGACCGACTTCTCCACCGTGGAGAACCGGGGCTCGATGGAGGTGGTGATTCGCGAGGGTGAGGTGCCGGACGTGAAGGTCACGCTGGATGAGAACCTCCAGCACCGCGTGCGCACCTTCGTGTCGCCCGGCAACACGCTGGTCATCGAGACGGACGGCTCGTTCGCGCCCCGGGGCCCGGCGCGCGTGGAGATCCTGGTGCCGCGCATGATGGGCGCGACGCAGGACGGCTCCGGCATCCTGCGCGTGGAAGGCTTCGAGCGGGTGAAGGAGGACGTGAAGCTGGTGGCGAAGGGCTCCGGCTCCCTACGCTTCTGCGGCGGGGTGCGCACGCTGGATGCGAAGCTCAGCGGCTCCGGGAACATGGAGCTGTGCGCGGCCGGCGATGGCATGGCCGAGTGGGTGGACCTGTCGCAGTCCGGCTCTGGCGACTTGAAGTTCGAGGGGGCCGCGAAGCATGTGCGCGCCCGGGTGGACGGCTCCGGCTTCACGACGCTCAAGGGCGTCACCAACCGGCTCGACGCCTGGCTGGATGGCAGCGGGGGTATCGGAGCCTCGGGCCTCCGGGCCGTGGACGTGAACATCACGTCGCAGGGCTCCGGCACCGTCTCCGCGTACGTGGACGGGGGCGGGGCGGTCGTCGTGCTCGACTCGTCAGGCAACGTGGACCTGTATGGCCACGCGCTGTCGACCCAGCTCCGGGTCAACGGCAGCGGTCGGGTCATCTGGCACTGACTAGCTTGTCCTCGACACCCGTGGAGTGCGCGGGTGGGGAGGCAGGCGGGCCATGGCAAGGACCATGCGGGCGATGGTGCTTCACGCACCCGGACAGCGCCTGCGGCAGGAGGAGCGGCCCATCCCGGAGCCCGGGCCGGAGCAGGTGTTGTTGAAGGTGCACGTCTGCGCGGTGTGCCGCACGGACCTGCACGTGGTGGATGGAGAGCTGACGCGCCCGAAGCTGCCGCTGGTGCCGGGCCACGAAATCGTGGCCACGGTGGTGGCGACGGGCGCGCGGGTGGAAGGCTTCGCCCCCGGGCGGCGCGTGGGCGTGCCGTGGTTGGGATGGAGCTGCGGGCAGTGCCGCTTCTGCCGCTCCGGCCGTGAGAACCTCTGCGACACGGCGCGCTTCACCGGCTACGACATCGACGGAGGCTTCGCGGAGTACACCGTCGCGGATGCGCGCTTCTGCTTCCCGCTGCCGCCGTCGTACCGCGACGTGGAGGCCGCGCCGCTGATGTGCGCGGGGCTCATCGGCTACCGCAGCCTGCGCATGGCGGGAGAGGGGCCCCGGCTGGGGCTGTATGGCTTTGGCGCCGCCGCGCACATCCTCATCCAGGTGGCGCGGCACCAGGGGCGCCGCGTGCATGCCTTCACGCGCGAGGGTGACGCCAAGGGCCAGGCCTTCGCGCGGGAGTTGGGCGCGGTGTGGGCGGGAGGCTCGGACACGCCGCCGCCGGAGCCGCTGGACGCGGCCATCCTCTTCGCTCCCGTGGGCGCGCTGGTGCCCGCCGCGTTGAAGGCCGTGGACAAAGGGGGCGTGGTGGTGTGCGGCGGCATCCACATGAGTGACATCCCGTCCTTCCCCTATTCGGTGTTGTGGGAGGAGCGTGTGGTGCGCTCGGTGGCGAACCTCACGCGACAGGACGCGATGGACTTCCTGGCGTTGGCGCCGCGAGTGCCCGTGCGCACGGAGGTCCAGGTGTTTCCCCTGTCCGCCGCGAACGAGGCGCTCCAGGCCTTGCGCGAAGGCCGCGTGCGCGGAGCCGCGGTCCTGGACATGACGGTGTCGGAGTAGGGCCGCATTGGAGCGAGTGCCCGCGCGCCTGGCTGCCCGGATGCTTGGAGTCAGGGGGAATGCACAGCTTTGGCGGCACGGAGGTTGTGCACCCCATGAAAGCGCTTCAGGAGACGGGACCGTTCGCTGGCTACGACTCGGATCACCACCCGCTGGGCTCGTACGCGGCGCTCATCGGGACGTTCAGCACGTCGCTGGTCGGCTTCCTGGGCTGGATGAACGCCTCCGGGCGTCGGTTGCCGGAGCGCCTGGGGTGGAAGGACCTGGCGCTGTTCGGCGTCGCGACGCACGCGGTGACGAGGCTGGTGGCCCTGGACCGGGTCTTCAGCGTGTTCCGAGCACCGTTCACGCGCTACGAGTCCGACAGCACCGCGGGCGAGGTGGTGGAGACCGCGCGCGGCGAAGGCCCAAGGCGCGCGCTGGGCGAGCTGCTGGATTGCCCCTTCTGTCTGACGCCGTGGGTGGCCTCGGGCTTCATGGTGGCCTCGACGGTGCGCCCGCGTGAGACGCGCTTCGTGGCCTCCGTCTTCGCGCTCAGCGCGGCGTCCTTCTTCCTGCACCGGGCTTACGAATGGGTCGGCGAAGGGCTGCACCGCACCCGAGCGCAGGCGCGAATCCTGGAGAAGGAGCAGAAGAAGGACTCCGACGCGGGCGTGCAGTTCCCCGGTCGTGGGCCGCAGGTCGTCGAGCCCGGTCGCGCCCCCATCCCGTCTCCGAGCTGACCTCTTCACCGTGAGTCGCTGAGCCTTGTTTCTGGCAATGACTGGAGGGACCGCGTCGTAATCCAGGCATGCATCTCTTCCTCCTCGTGGGAGGCCTGCTGACGGCGGCCCCCTCCCCGTACCTGGACTCGCGGACCACCGGCGCCGCGTATTGCTACGACCCGGAGAGCCCCGTGCTGCACGAGGCCTTCCGCCGACCGAAGCCCACGCCCGACACGCGCGTGGACAGCGCCGCGCTGGCGGAGGACGTGCGCTTCCTGCACCAGGTCCTGCGCACCACGTACTCAGGCTGGCCGGAGCTGCTCGCGCACCGCACCTTTGATCCGGATGCCTTCTTCCAGGACTGGAGCGCGAAGGTGGCCGCGTCCGGGCCCACCGTGTCCTTCCAGGATGGCGTGCTCACGCCGACCATCGCCGTCCGCGAAGCACTGACGGACAATCACTTCGGTCCGTCCGGCCTCCTGAGCATGCTGCGCGAGGATCCACGGCTCGCCTTCCGCGAGTACCAGGCCGACGCACCTTCGGGACTCCAGCTCACGTCCTGTGACGCGAACACCGTGGAGGGCGCGCAGGCGGACACGCTGCGGGTGGCGCCGGTGCTGAAGATGGATGGCTCCCGCGCGCAGCGGCTCACCGTGTCCGCGCGAGGCGGAGGTGATGCACGGATGCTCCGGTGCGGTGACACGTCGCTGCCGCTCAAGGTCCGGCCGCCGCGTCCGGTCCGTGAGTTCGCGCCGAAGGACATCTACACGTACGAGCCGAAGGGCGACGTGGGCCTCATCACGATCCGCCGCTTCTCAGGCCCGCCAGAAGCGGAGGCCGGGCTGCGTCAGTTCGTCGCGGACGCGCCGAAGCACCGCAAACACAAGCTGCTGGTGTTCGACCTCCGAGGCAACAGCGGCGGCAACGACGGCTACGTGTATGCGTGGCTGGACACGATGGTGCGCGGGCCGTGGTTCTCTTCCGGCGAGGTGTGGATGCACGGCGCCTTCTTCCCGTGCTTCGAATGGAACTCGCGCGTGCAGCGGCAGGCCATGGATGGACGGCTGGACACGCCGGAAGCGAAGGCCGAACGTGAAGCCATCCATTCGAAGTGGCCCGTGAAGCCGGAGCCCTCGCGGCCCGTGTTCGACAGCGGCCGCGCGGAAGGCCATGCGAAGACGCCCTTCACCGGGCGCATCGTGGTGCTGGTGGACCGGAACTCCGCTTCGTCGGGAGAGAGCGGCGCCTACGCGCTGCACCGCGCCACGGGAGCGCCGCTGGTGGGCGAGAGGACCGGAGGTTTCCTCACCTACGGCAACGCCCCCAGCTTCGTCCTGCCGCGCACGGGGTTCGCGTGGGTGGTGCCCACCAAGCGCAACTACTTCGACGCCCCCGTGGAAGGCGTGGGACACGCCGTGCAGGTGTACCTGGACGCGGAGGACGTGGGACGTCCCGTGGCGGAGTTGCTGCCGCGCTTGCGCAAGCTGCCATGAGTCAACGTGCCCCATGTACATGGGCGCGTGTCCCGTCATGCCCCGTGAAATGGGGGCCGTTATAGGCATTTTCGTGGGCCCGGGACGTTGGCCGGACCCATGCAATGCCTTGAATCCACACCGGCTCCAGAGCACGGAGCCCTACCCGAGGCGGACGATGAAGCGCGCACTGCGAATCACCTACCGGGGCATGGAGACGAGCGACACCCTCAACGAGCACATCCGCGACCAGGCGGACAAACTGGAGCAGTTCCACGACGGCATCACCGGCTGCAACGTGGTGGTGGAGGAACCGCACCGCCACCACGCCCAGGGGCATCACTTCCACGTGCGCGTGGAGCTGCATGTGCCGGGCAAGGACATCGTCGCGGACCGGGAGCCTCTGGAGTTCACGGCCCACGCGGATGCCTACCAGGCCGTCACCGACGCGTTCGAAGCCGCGCGGCGCCAGCTTCAGCACCACGTGGACCGCCAGCACGCGCACCACCGCTAGTCATTGCAGGCTGACCGTGGTGCGCAGGAGCGCCAGGTACGACCAGTCGCGCGTGGGCATCTCCACGGGCGGCGTGTCGTAGTGGTTCACGTAGCCCGCGACGCCGAAGCCCAGGAATCGCGTGACCCACCAGTGGAACGCCAGCGCGCCGCCCGTGGTGCCTCCGGGCACTACGTCCGGTGCGCCTCGTCCCAGCCACAGCCGCTCCACGCGAGCGGCCAGCTCCAGTGAGCCAGAGGGGATGCCCTCCGAGCCCACGCCCGCGAGCGGCTCGGGCCACCGCGCCCCCTTGCGCGGCATGCCCCGGATCACCCAGGACGCCTCCACGCCCAGGCCCTGGCTGCTCATGGTGGGCAGGGATTCGCGCGGCGTGGCCGGGTTGCCGTCCGTGTCGCGCGAGCGGTGCTCCCACGCGGCGGCCGCCTGCACGTCCACGCGCACCGGACCCGCGTCCAGCCGCCCATGCGCCTCCGTCACGGTGCGGTAGCCGGACACCGGAGGCGGCCGGTAGAAGAGGAAGTTCTGCGCCCCGCGCCCGCCAATGCCGGGCCGGTCGAAGGCGTCCTCCACGTGCGCGCCCGCGCCCACGCGGACTCCGGAGTGGCGCACGTCCAGGCGCACGTCCACGGAGGGCTGCGCGTTGTCGTTGCCCAGCGGGCTGCCGGAGCCGTTGCCCAGCCGCAGCCATCCTTCCAGGGGCAGCGACGCGGGCGTCCACTGCACCTCCGCGCCCAGGTCGCGGCGGGCCCAGAACGCCGCCGTCACCAGCGGCAGCTCCGGGATGGGCAGCGTCTCGATGCTCTGGTCTCGCCCGGCGGGGAACAGCGGCGTCTTCGCGTAGCCCACCGAGAAGCGCAGCCCGTCGATGACGAGGAGGTCCACGTACGCGTCCAGCAGCGCGGGCTTCTCCTGCGCCCACTCCGCCGTGCCCACGGCGACGAGCCAGGGCACGGGCTGGCCTCGCCCGCCCAGGCGCAGGCGCGCGAGGTTGAAGCCGTTGTGCCCTTCGATGTCGTCCGCGTGGACGCGGTAGTCCACCTCCGCCACGAAGGAGGGGGTGAAGCGCGGGTAGTTCTCCTCCTGCGCCAGGGCGGTTCCCGACGCGAGGAGCGCCAGCGTGAACAGGGACGCGGACTTCATTCGAGCGGGATGATGCGCAGGGTGTGGTTCGTGCCGTCTTCCGGGGTGCCGTCATGGTCGGCGATGAAGAGGCGCTTGTTCTTCGCGTCGTAGGCCAGGCCGTGCGGCTCCTGGAAGCCGCCGGCCAGCACGCTGACCTCGCCCGTCTGGCGGATGCTCAGCACGGTGCCGTCGCGGCTGCCGGTGAGCAGCGTGTCGTTGGGGCCCACGGTCAGCAGGTCCGGGCTGTTCAGCGTGGCGAAGGCGACCAGCTGCGAAGGCGCGGACAGCGGCGCGCGGTACACCTTGCCCGCGAGCTGATCGCTGATGAAGAGCGTGTCCTTCACCGCGAGCACGCCCACGGGCTTCTGGAGCGCGCCCACCACCTCCGTCTCGGTGCCGTCCAGCGTGAGGCGGGCCACGCTGCCCACGTTCACGTTGTTGTTGCGCACGAAGTAGCCGTCGTAGAGCTGCCCGTCCTCGGTGACGGTGATGCCGATGCGGCGGCGGTTCGCGGGCAGCTTGGGGACGACGGCGGACGTGCCATCGGGCTTGACGTAGACGACGTCGCCCGCGGTGCCGCCGCCGAAGCGCACCACCACCAGCGTGCCGTCCGACAGCCGCACGAGATCACCCAGGCCCGGGCCGTTCGCGGGCGCCGCGGGGAGGTCCGCCACCTTCGAGATGCCCTCGCCGTCGCGGTAGCTCAGCACGCGGTTGTTCTGGTCGTCGGCCATGTAGAGGGTCGCGCTCTCCGCGTCCCACCAGATGCCGTTGGGGTCACCGTCCACGGCGATGGTCTTGGGGCCCCGCTCGATGACGGGATTCTCCGTGGGGTCGTTCACTTCGGGGGACGACGAGCAACCCACGGCGGCCAGCGTCATGCCCAGCAGGGCAGGGAAGAGGATTCGCATGGGACACCCTCCTATCGCAGGAGGGCGTGCCGGGGAACTCAGGCACCGGACACTGACCCGGCCCTGGGGGGCGCGACGCCGCAGGGGCGTTGGAGCGCGCGGATGTCCGGCGTTGATCGGATGGTCACGGGAGCGTGTCTGACGTTGGACGCCACGAGGGAAGGGCGGTTGGCGTGGTGAGGCGTCTGGGATTGGCTCCGCGCACTTTCCATTCGCGAGGGAACCGCCCATGTCGCTCGACCACTACGTCACCCTGGGCCGCTCCGGCCTGCGCGTCAGTCCCTTCTGCCTGGGCGCCATGACGTTCGGCGAGGACCTGGGTTGGGGCAGCAGCGTGGAGACGTCCAACGCCATCCTGGACCGCTTCATCGAGCGGGGCGGGAACTTCATCGACACGGCGAACGTGTACACGTTCGGGCACGCGGAGAAGATCATCGGGGACCACATCGGGAAGCACCCCGCGAAGCGCGACCGGGTGGTCATCGCCACGAAGTTCTTCGGCAACCTCTTCGAGAGGGATCCGAATGGCGGCGGCGCGGGCCGCAAGTCGGTGATGGCGGCGTGTGATGAATCGCTGCGCCGTCTGCAGACGGACTACATCGACCTGTACTGGATGCACGCCTGGGACGCGAACACGCCCATCGAGGAGACGATGCGGGCGCTGGACGACCTGGTGCGCTCCGGCAAGGTCCGCTACGTGGGCTTCTCTGACACGCCCGCGTGGAAGGTGGCGCAGGCGCAGGTGACGGCCTTCTTCCGGGGCTGGGCGCCGCTGGTGGCGTTGCAGATCGAGTACTCGCTGCTGGAGCGCACGGTGGAGGGCGAGCTCATCCCGATGGCGCGCGAGCTGGGGCTGGGCGTGACGCCGTGGTCGCCGCTGCGCAGCGGGGTGTTGAGCGGCAAGTACACGCGGGAGAACGCGGGCAAGCAGAAGGCGGACCGGGGCGCGTGGGCGGAGGCGTCGCTCAACGAGAAGACCTACAGGCTCATCGACGTGCTCCAGCGCGTGGCGAAGGAGCAGAACACCTCGGTGGCGCGAGTGTCGCTGGCCTGGGTGCAGGGCCGGCCGGGCGTGGCGTCCACCATCCTGGGCGCGCGCACGCTGGAGCAGCTGGACACCAACCTGGGCGCGCTGGACGTGAAGCTCACGCCCGCGCAGGTGAAGGCGCTGGATGACGAATCCCAGCCCACGCTCAACTTCCCAGCGGCCTTCCTCCAGGGAGCCCCATCCTTCATGCACGCGGGCCTGCGCGTGAACGAAGTCCAGGCCCCGCCCAGCAACCTGACGCCCAAGCCGGATGCCCCTCGGTACTGAGGTGGCACGCCGGGCCGGGAAGCGCCGTGTCGGGGTGTTCTGTATGATATGTACAGAACGTACGTTTCCTGAGGAACGGCCATGATGGAAGTCAGCATCACCGAAGCGCGCGACGACCTGGCGGAGCTGCTCAACCGGGCGGCCTACGGGAAGGAGCGGCTCGTCCTGACCCGGCACGGCAAGAAGCTGGTCGCGGTGATTCCCTTCGAGGACCTCCAGGCACTGGAAGCGCTGGAGGACCGGCGTGACATCCAGAAGGCGGATGCCGCGCGCCGGGAGTCCGAGGGCCAGCCTCGCGTTGCGTGGAAGCAGGTGAAGGCGGAGCTGGGGCTCGCGAAGAAGGCGAAGAAGACGGCTAGCGGTAGATCTCCCGCCGGTGGCCCAGCTCGACGATCAACACCACGAGCCGGCCGTCCTCGACCTGGTAGATGACGCGGTAGTCGCCAATGCGGATCCGCAGGTAGTCGCTGCCCTTGAGCTTCTCCGCGCCCACGGGCCGGGGCTCCGTGGCCAGCGCGTCGATCCGCTTCGCGATGCGGCGCTGATGGACCGGATCCACCGCGGCGAGCTGCTTCACGGCGGTCTGGAGGAACTCGACCGTATAGGTGGCGGAGGGCTTCGTGCTCATGCAGGGCGGGTAGGCCCCGAGTGTCTACCTCCCCCTCCTGACATGGCGGGTTGGCAGTGGAAAGCCGAACCCTGTCGGCACACCGGCGCACAGTGTGGAGTGCGGGGCCGTACGTTTCGGGCCCTGCGCGGGGGCAAATGATCGCTGAAGCGTTCACGGCTGGACGCTCGCGGTGGCGCGAACGGGGGTCGTTCCTAACATCGGCCCCCTGGCAGTGAGTCGGTGGTCTGGCGCGGTATGGGCGGCGGGGAGGGTGGCGTGAGCGAGCTACTGACGGGTGATGTGTCTTCGCGGGCGCAGGTGGGCGGTTCGGACTTCTCCCGCGACCCCGAGACCTTCGAAGCAGAGCTGGATGCGTGCCTGGATCGCGCGCTCTCCTCCGAGACCTTCGAAGAAGAGGACATCGTGCCGGAGTCCTTCGCGACCGGCCCGCTGCGCACGCTGCTCGACCTGGCCTCCACGGAGGAGACCTGGCTCCAGTCGCTGCCGCCGCCGTCCAACGACAACGTGGAGCCCCAGCTCACGCTGTCCGCCGAGGCCGCGAACTTCGTCATCCCGGAGTGGCTGCGCGCGGACGAGTCCCCGTCCAGCACCTCCCAGGAGAACTCCTGTGGCGCCCTGACGTCGTGGGATGCCACGCCGCCGTCGCCCGCCTGGGCCACGCCCGGCTCTCCGGCCGAGGCCTACGCGCCGCAGCCGTGGATGCCCTACGCCCCCGTGGCGCCGGAGCCGCCGCCCGCCATCGCCGACGCGTCCACGCGCATCCTCGGCATGAGCCCCATGTCCTTCGTCAGCGCCATCGCGATGGGCGCGCTCGCCGCGGGCCTCCTCGTCGTCGCGGGCCTGCGCCTCACGTCGAAGGATGAAACGCAGCCCGCGCCGCAATCACAGGTCCTGATCAGCACCCCCGTGGCCGTGCTGGGCTCCGCGACGACTCAGTCGAGCACCGTCGCCGCGCGGATCGGCGCTCCGGGCACCCAGGGCTCCGCGACGACCCAGCCGGGCACGCAGGGCTTCTACGGTGTCCCCGGCTCCCAGCTGGCCACGCCGGACTTCTCACAGTCCATCGCGGGCGGCGTGAACACGCCTGCCCTGACGGACGCGCAGCGCGCCGCGCAGGCCCTCACTCCGAACACGCCCGTCCTCGCGGGTCCCGCGAGCGCGGGCCTGACCACCGGCCTGCACACGCTGGCCCCGGACCCCACTCCGTCCACGCAGACCGCTCCGGTGACGCCGAAGAAGGCCCCCGTGGCCCAGCGCGCGGCCACGCTCGAAGTGCCCGAGGACACCAGCGAGGTCCGTGAGATGTCCTTCGGTGGCGAAGTCTCCGAGGAGGAGATGGCCCAGGCCCGTCAGGCCGCCGCCGAAGCCGAGGCGGAGGAAGCCGCGCAGCCCGGATCCGAAATCGACGAGGACTTCGCCCGCGAGCTGGGCTTCACCGACGAAGCGGAGTCCCCGGAGTCCTCCGCCTCCAAGCAGGCCCAGGAGAAGACCGTCTACATCCCGCCGGCCCCGACCTCCGAGCGCGAGCAGCTCGCGCCCTCGGACATCACCAACGTGGTCGTCACGAACCAGCCCGCCATCGCCACCTGCGTCCAGAACTTCAAGACCGGCACCGCGCTGGAGAACGGCGGCCGCTTCCAGATGCGCTGGTCCGTGGACACCGCCGGCACCGTCTCCGGCGTGGCCATGGAGACCGATACCCTGAAGGGCTCTCCGCTCGCCGGCTGCATCGAGGACCAGGTGCGCGGCTGGAAGTTCCCCGTGCACCGCGTCGCGATGAACACCCCGGTGCACTACCCCTTCGTCTTCTAACCCGCCCGCTCACCCACCAGGCCCACGCGGAGGGCCCTGGACAATCGAAGCATTCACGGATATGTATATACACGTCCATGAATGTTGACGTCTTCCAGACCCTGGCCGACCCCACGCGCCGCCGCATCGTCGAGGCGCTGAAGGGCGGCGAGCTTTCGGTGAACGACCTGGTGGCGCGGGTAGACATCCAGCAGTCGGGTGTCTCCCGTCACCTGGGGATCCTCCAGGAGGCGGGCTTCGTCCAGGTCCGCCCCGAGGGCACGAAGCGGCTGTACTCGCTTCGCCCGGAGCCCTTTCAGGAGCTCGATGCCTGGGTCACCGGGTATCGCAGCCTCTGGGAGGCCCGCCTCGACCGGTTCGGCCAGGCGCTCGAGCGAAGACGCAAGGCACGCACGGACGCCCCCAAATCCGAGGAGGAACCCCCATGACGACCCAGACCGAAACCGCGAAGCGCAGCACCGTCACCTTCGACCGCAGCTACACCGCAACGCTCGATGAGGTCTGGGAGCTGTGGACCACGAAGGACGGCTTCGAGTCCTGGTGGGGCCCCGAGGGCTTCTCCGTGAAGGTGCACGAGCTGAACGCGCATCCCGAAGGCCTGCTGCGCTACGACATGATCGCCACCGCGCCGGAACAGGTCGCCTTCATGAAGCAGGCGGGCATGCCCCTCTCCAGCCCCAGCAGCCTCACGTACACGGAGCTGACGCCGAAGACGCGGCTCGCGTACCGGCACGCGGTGGACTTCATCCCCGGCGTCACGCCCTACACCGTCTCCACGGTGGTGGAGCTCGAGGCGAAGGGCGACACCGTGCGGATGGTCGTCACGTCCGACGCCATGCACAGCAAGGAGTGGACGGAGCGGGCCTCCATGGGCATGGAGAGCCAGCTCAACAAGCTCAGCAAGCGGTTCCAGCGCTAGACTGGCGCATGGCCGCGCGGGAGGACCCAGACCCCATCGAGTTGCACCTGTGTCACCGTTGCCTGATGCGGCTGCCGGTGGACGCGGGCGGGGTGGACCTTCCGCGCCGGGTGCGTGAAGCCCTCAAGGCCCACGGCCTGGCGGCCAAGACGCAGCTCATCCCGGCGTCCTGCCTGGGTCACTGCCCCACGGGGAAGGTCACGGTGCTCGTGGTCCCCGACTCAACGGCGCGGGGCACGCACGCGAAGCTCATCGACCCGAAGGAGGACGGCGAGGACCTCGCGAAGCACCTGTCTGCCCGGCTCCCGAAGAAAGCCGGGCCGCCTTGAGCAGGGCTTCCATCATGGGCACGCAGCTCGCGGTCCCCGTGCCGGCAATCGCATAGGCGGTGCCGTGGTCCGGCGACGTGCGAGGCACCGGCAGGCCCAGCGTCACGTTCACCGTGCGCTCGAAGTCCAGCGCCTTGGCCGGGATGAGTCCCTGGTCGTGGTACATGGCCAGCACCACGTCGTACTTCGCGCCCACCTCGTCAGGCCGCGCGAACAGGCCATCCGCGGGGATGGGCCCGTGCGCATCCACCCGCTTCGCCCGAGCGAGGCGGATGGCGGGACCAATCACCTCCACCTCTTCACGCCCCAGCATCCCGCCCTCGCCCGCATGCGGGTTGAGCCCCAGCACGGCGATGCGCGGCTTGCGGCCCACCACCGGCTGCAGGCTGCGCGAGAGCAATTGAAGCTGCGCCACCAGCTTCTCCACCGTCAGCAGCTTCGGCAGCGCGGAGATGGGGACGTGGTTCGTCGCCAGCGCGATGCGCACACGAGGCCCGTCCATCATCATCAACACGTCCACGCCGAACGCGTCCGCCAGCACCTCCGTGTGGCCCATGAACGGGATGCCCGCGCGCGAAATCTCCTCTTTCGACACGGGCGCGGTGCACAGCGCGTCCACCGTCCCGGCGCGCATCGCGTCGATGGCGGCTCGCACGTACGCGTACTGCGCCTTGCCGCCTTCGCGTGTGGGCTTGCCCGGCACGCGGTGCTTCGCGGGAAGGTGTGTCACCTCCACCACCGCCGGCCCCTCCGTGCGGCCCAGTTCCTCCAGGGCCACGCGAGGGAAGCGGCGGAAGAGGGGAAAGCCATCCAGCGTGGGCCCGTCCCCGAACACGACCGGCACCAGCGCGCGGCGCACCGAGGGCTTCGCCAGCGCCAGGGCCGTCACCTCCGGCCCGATGCCCGACACGTCCCCCAGCGAGATGCCCACGCGGGGGCGCGCGTCCGTCGTGGTCACCGGGCGCGGGCTCACATCTTCACTTCGACGTTGGCCTTCGAGCGCAGCTCCTGGACGTACTGGTCCAGGAACTTCTCCGTCTTCTCGTTGAGGAGCTTGGACTCCAGCTTGGGCTTCATCTCCTCGAAGGAGGCCACGGCGATGTTGCGGCGCTCCTCCACCTTCAGGATGTGCCAGCCGAAGTTGGTGCGGATGGGCTCGCTGACTTCACCCTCCTTGAGGTTGAAGGCGGCCTTCTCGAAGGCGGGCACCATCACGCCGCGCTTGAAGTAGCCCAGGTCGCCACCGTCCGACGCGCTGGGGCCCTCGCTGCGGGCGCGCGCCAGGGCGGAGAAGTCCATGCCCGGCCGGCGGGCCTCCTGCGCGATGCCCTCCGCCTTCTGCTTCGCGGCGGCCACCTGCTCCGGCGTGGCCTTGGCGTCCACCTGCACCAGGATGTGGCGGGCGTGCACCTCCACGTCCTCGGTCTCCAGGCGCGTGTACTGCGTGTACGCGGCCTTCAGGTCCTCCTCGGTGACCTTCACCTTGGGGCCCACCTTCATGCGCAGCAGCTTGTCGCGCACCACGCGCTTGCGGAGCATGTCCTTGTAGCCGGCGAGCGTGAAGCCCTCGTTCTTGAGCAGCTGCTCGAACTGGCTCATGTCGCTGACGTTGTTCTGCTTGAGCACGTCCTGCACCAGCTCATCCACCTCCGCCTCGGTGGTGGTGATGCCCAGCTGCTGGACCTCCGACTCCATCAGCTTCTCGCCGATGAGCGTGTCCAGCGCGGTCTTCATCAGCTGCGTGCGGGCCTCGGCGCGCTTGTGCGGGTCGATTTCGGAGTTCACCCGCTGGAGCTCCGGCGCGGCGCGCTGCTGCACCTCCGACAGCGGGATGACGTCGCGGTTCACCACCGCCGCCACCTTGTCCACCAGCTCCGCGCGGGCGGACGTCGCCCCCGTGAAGAGCATCACCGCCGCCAGGAACGCCACCAGGTTCTTCATCGCAACGACCCTCTTGAGACAAACGCCGGGAGCCCAACAGGCCCGCTCCCGGAAAAGTCCTTCACTTCGCCGCCTGCGGCGCCGGCCGCCCGCGGATGGTCTGCAGCGTGGCCTCGTTCACCACCACCTGGGCCTTGTCGCGCAGCTCCTTCTCGAAGGCCTCCTGCGCCGCCGCCCGCTTGGCCTCCAAGAGGCGCCCCTCCACCTTCCCGCGCACCTCCACCAGCTCCCGCTTCCTCGCCGACCTGCGCTCCAGCACCTTGAACAGGTGGTAGCCGTACTCCGTGGACACCACGTCCGAAACCTGCCCCACCCCCAGCTTGAATACCACCTCGTCGAAGGCAGGAGGCATCTGTCCCCGGGGGAAGAAGCCCAGGTCGCCTCCCACCTTGGCGTCCGCGCTGAGCGAATAGCGCCGGGCGAGGTCGGAGAACTTCTTGCCCGCCTTGAGCTGCACCTGGAGCTTGCGCGCCTCGTCCAGCCCCTTCACCACCATCTGCGCGGCGTGGACCTCCTCGGGCTCCTGGAAGTCCGCCTCGTGCGCCGCGTAGTACGCGCGCAGCTCCTCTTCCGTCACCGCCACGCGCGAATAGACGTGGTTGGTGAAGAGCTTCTCGATGGTGAGCCGGCTCGCCTCGCGCGCTCTCAGCTCCGCCATGGACAGCTGCCCCTGGGCGAGCACTTCGTTGAAGTTGCCCGCCGGGTAATCGCCGGACAGCCGCAGCACGCCGCGGTCCACCTCTTCGGGCGTCACGGTGATGTTGTTCTGCTTCGCGGCCTGGAGCAGCAGCATCCGCTTCACGAGCGTGTCCACGAGCGCCCGCTTGAAGGGCTCCACCTCCTCGGGCGTGGGCTCGGGACCTTCCGTGGTGGCCAGCTCCCGCGCCAGCTCCTGTTCGAAGTCCGTCCGGCTGAGCGACTCGCCGTTCACGGTGGCCACCACCGTGGGGTCCGGCCCCTCCTGGGCCTGCGGCCGGCAGCCCGTCAGCCCCAGGACTCCAAGGGCGAGAGCAGCGGACCACGACAGCAAGGAGGCGCGGAAGGAAGCGGGACGCATGCGCTGAGGCCTCGGGGGAGGGGACAGGGGACCTTCCACGGTGGTGCCAGGCCGCGGGGCTTTCAAGCGGGACGTCACGGCCGGGATGGGAAGCGAACGGATGGGCCCATGGGACGGCCTCCCGGGTAGCACGCCGGGCGGGCCCGGACAACCGGCCCTCCTGGTGGGCTTCTCCCCCCTAGAGCGGGGTGGCGTTGGAGGACAGGAAGGCCTCCACCTGGGGAAAGATTTCGTCCGGCGCCTTGCGCCCCAGAATCAGGTCCGCGTGGCCGTAGTCCGCCTCGAAGCCGTGGCCGCGGCCGGCGACCAGCATCTTCACGGGGCCACCCAGGTGCTCCTTCGCCCGGGCCACCGCTAGCGGCGGCGCGAGCAGGTCCCGGCTGCCGGCGATGAGCAGGAACGGAATCTTCACCCCGGCGAGCGGCTCGCGGTAGTCGAAGCTGCCGTCAAACGACGTGAACTGGCTGGTGGTGATCCACCGGGCGAACTGCCGTCCCACGCCCCCGGCCACGTCCGCCGGCACGTTGGCCAGCGCCCAGCGCACCACCTGCGGATCCATGTTGTCCGCCAGCATCATGTACCGGGTGAGCGGCCCTGGAGGCGCCCCGAAGAAGGCGATGCTGGTGACGCGCCGGGTGGGGATGACCTTGAGCTTGAGGACGGGCTCCACCCGCTGGACGAACGCCCGCAGGCCCGGCTGCACCGCGAATGTAAAAGGTGCACCCAGGGACACCGCCGCCTTCACCGGCGCCTGGGGGTTCTTGGCCAGGTGGGCGTAGAGCATCAGGCCGCCCTTGGAGTGGCCCACCCAGAGCACTTGCTGGGCACCGGTGGACATCACGGTGCGCAAAGCTGTTCTCACGTCGTGTTCGGCCTGGTCGTCAAAATTCCAGTCCGCGCAGGCCCCGGCGAGCCCCCGGCCGCGCAGCTCGATGACCCAGGTCTCGAACCCCGCCCGCGCCAGGTAGCGCGCCAGGCTGTACTGCTCGTTGAAGTCCATGTGGAAGCGGTTGGCTCCCAGCCCGTGGCACAGCAGGACGGGCTCCGCGAACCGGCGCTCCCCTCGAGGGTGGTAGCGCCCCAGCGCGATGGCCGCTCCGTCGTCCGTGGGCACCCGGTACAGCTCGTCCGGCTTGAACGTGAGGGTCAGCAACCCCTCCTTGCTCCGCTCCACCGCCTTGGTGAAGAGGTCCGCCATCCGGCTCAACCGGGGTGCTGATGCCTGTCGTGATGTCACGCCTTCATTCTACGCCCGTCGCCCGGCCGTTGCCGGTGTGTCGCACGCGGACTTTGGAGGACCGGCAGGACAGTTGCAGGGGATGTGTGTCCATCGCGGGGAGGTCGTGGAAATGGGGCAGGGCCGGGGTTTCAGGGAAGTGTTGTCGTCCTTCATCGCCACAGTTTTTCCCACAGACACACTGCTGGGGGCCTTGAAGGTGATGGAGCGGCACCACGTGCAGGTGGTGGGGGTGGTAGGCGCAGGGGGCGGTCTGGTGGGCGTGGTGCACGAAACGCAGGTGCTGGCGGGGTGGCGGACGGATCCGCTGGCGCAGGTGTCGGACGTCATGGCGCGCGTTCGCAAGACGCACGCGGTCCTTACCCGGACGCGGCGGCTGGCGCGGCTGCACGGCAGGCGTGGGGGCGGGCAGAAGCTTTTCTGAGGGGCGCGGTCCTGGCGGTAGAGTGGGGCCCGACGTGTCGGAAGCCCCGCCCACCGCCTGGACCGTGTACATGCTGCGCTGCCGGGACGGCACGCTCTACACGGGTGCCACCAACAACCTGGAGCGTCGCCTGGCCACCCACGGCCGGGGCAAGGGCGCCGCGTACACGCGAGCCCGGCTGCCGGTGACGCTGGTGTGGAGCGAGCCCGCCGAGGACCGGAGCACCGCCCTGCGCCGCGAGGCCGCCATCAAGCGGCTGACGCGCGCGGACAAGTTGCTGCTCTTCACGCGGCGCCCGGGACGGCGTTGACGCACGTCCCCCGGGCTTGTTGGCGGAATGGGTTCTCTTCCCGACGCGGGATGCGCGCCGAGCGACAGTTGGCGAGGCGCCCGCGGGTGTTTCATCGCCTGCTGATGAAACGGCCGGGGCCTTCGGGTGGGTGTACGGAACGCCGGGGGCCGAATTAGGGTGTGGCCTGTCCTAGCAGGGGGAAGTTCATGTCGCGTTCTCGCTCGTTCTTGTTCGCTTTGCTTGCCCTGGGTCTGGGGAGCGTGGGGTGCGGCGCGCCCAACCACCAGCCCGTCATCACCGCCGGACCGCGCCCGTTGGGCTCGCCGTCCACGCCGGGCGGACTCAAGTTCGAGGAGGGCACCGTCATCCAACTCCAGCTGGAGGTGACGGACGCGGACAACGACGAAATCTACTTCCGCTGGACGCAGAACCCGCCGAACGCGGGCGGCGTCTTCAGCAACCCCAACATCGCCACGCCCACCTGGACGGCGCCGGCTCCGCCGGAGAACCCCAACGATCCCATCTACCTCTACGTGGAGGTGGAGGACCACAACGGGGGCGTGTTGCTGGGGCAGTCTCCCCCGCTCTTCATCCTGCCGAAGCAGCAGTAGCGCGCAGGCTTCAGGCGGCGGTGGCCGCGGGAGGCGGAGAGCCCGGACCCTGCTTCGCGCGGCTCCGGGCGCGCACGGCGACGAGGATGGCGGCCACCAGGCCCGCGCCCGCGCCAATGCCCGCGCCCATCAGCTGGGAATGCATCAGCGACGTCGTCACGCGGCGCACGACCTCCGGCAGGTTGCACATGGTCTGCGAGGCGAGCGGCGTGCTGTTGTACCACTCGATGTAGGAGGGGGCGACCAGCGACGCGATGAAGGTGCCCAGCAGCGTGCCGGCCAGGATGAAGATGAGGAACGTCTTGAACGTGGCCATGGCGGGGACCTCCTCGGCGGGTGGGCGGCGGGGCGTCCTTAGTATGCGCACGCCCGCCGCGAAAGGGGCGAAGGCGTGCTAAGGGGGCGGGTGTGCCGCTCCTGCCACTCGCCATCTTGTTCGGGGTCGTCTCGCTCGTGTGCGCGGCCCTCCTGCTGACGCACGCCTTTCGCCGCAGCGTGGGCACGGGCGTCATGGTGCTGCTCATCCCCTGCTACATGCTCGTCTACGCGTTCAGCCAGTTCGAGCACCCGCGCAAGAACCTCATCGTCGCGGGCTTCGTGGCCAGCACCGTGCTGACGGCGGTGTTCCTGGGCATGGGCTCGCACGGCATCGTGGCGGCGATGGCCCGCACGCCGCCCCCCGGCTTCTAGGCCTCCGCGCATGACCGCGAGCCCCACGGGTGCCCGCTGTGGGCAGCATCCGGACTCGGCCGCGGTGGCCCTCTGCGCGCGCTGCGGCGGCTACCTGTGCGGTGCGTGCACGGAGGTGCTGGAGGAGACGGCGTACTGCGCACCCTGCGCCGAACGACGCTCCCGGGACATGCGCCCGTCGCGCGCGGTGCGGGTGGCGCTGGGGGCCAACGTCCTGGGGCTCCTGTTGCTCGTCGCGCCGCTGTGGATGTTCTCAGGGGGGAGGCAGGGTGAAGGAACGACGGTGCTGCTGGTGTTGATGGGGGCGTTCGCGGCGGCGGTGGCGGGCACCGTCATCTCCACGCGCAAGTTGCGGCGCCGCGACGAGGTGGGCGACCGGGGCCTCGCCATCGTGCTGCGCGTGCTGTCCGCGCTGAACCTGCTGGGGCTGCTGGCGTGGGGCGCGCTCATCGCCGTGGTGCTGGTGACTCTGGGGCGGCACAGGCCCTGAAGGCGCCGTGCCCGCGCGTCACACGCCGCGCTCGTTCGGGTCCCAGAGGTACTTGTGCATCTGGAGCTGGAAGCGCACCGGCAGCCGGTCCTCGATGATCCACTCCGCCAGCTGGCGCGGGTGGAGCTTGTCGAAGATGGTGGAGAACAGGACGCCGTAGGGCTTCTTTCCCAGCTGGTGCTCCTGCACGAGCGCGCGTGCCCACTCGTAGTCCACGCGTGAGCCGATGACGATTTTGAGCTCGTCATTGGCGTTCATGGACGTGAGGTTGCGGTAGTCGTTGCGGTCGCACTCGCCAGACGACGGCGTCTTCATGTCCACGATTTTGTGGACGGCCGGGGGCACGAGCCGCACGTCGATGGCGCCGCTCGTCTCCAGCAGCACCTTGAGGCCCGCGTCCAGCAGCGCCTCCATCAGCGGATACACGCCGGGCTGGAGCAGGGGCTCGCCGCCTGTCACCTCCACGGTGGGCGAGTTCCAGGCCAGCGCCTTCTCGACGACCTCGGAGACCTTCATGCGGCTGCCGCCGTGGAAGGCGAACTCGCTGTCGCAGTACGTGCAGCGCAGGTGGCAGCCGGTGAGGCGGATGAAGCCGCACAGCATGCCGGCGTGGGACGACTCACCCTGGAGTGAGAGATAGAGTTCCTTCACCACGACGGAGTCAGCGGTGGGGACGCGGCGGGGCTCGATGTGCGGGCGTGCGGCAGGCATGGCGTGCGAAGGGGCGCATCAAGCGCACCCTTGGGGGGAGGGGGTCAAGCCCGGCGGGCCTTCACCCGGTCGATGAAGGTGTCGATGAGGTGGCGCGCGATGCTCAGGCGGGGCGGGATGCGCGGCAGGTCGTCCACGCCGAACCAGCGCGCCTCGGCGATCTCCTTGCCGTCCACGACGACGTCGCCGCCCGCGTACTCGGCCATGAAGCCCACCATCAGCGAGCGGCCGAAGGGCCACGGCTGGCTGCCGAAGTAGGTGACGTTCTTCAGGTCCACGCCCACCTCCTCCTTCACCTCGCGGAGCACGGTCTCCTCCAGCGACTCGCCGGCGTCCACGAAGCCGGCGACGGTGCTGAAGAAGGGCTCCGGGAAGGACGCGTTGCGCGCGAGCAGCATCTCGTCACCCCGGGTGATGAGCACGATGACCGCCGGAGCGATGCGCGGATAGAACGGCGTGTGGTCCACCGGGCATCGGCGAGCGCGTTCGCCGGGCACGAGCTGCGTGGCCGCGCCGCACTTGCCGCAGAAGCGGTGGTTCAGGTCCCACTCGGAGATGGAGAGCGCGCGGCCCGCCACGGCGAAGGTCACCTCGTCCACCTGCTTGTAGAGCGAGCGGGCGGGCACGAACTTCAGCCCTTCCGGCGGCGTGAAGTCCCCGAGCATGGGCGCCGCATAGCAGTCCGTGTCGTCGAGCATGCCCAGGAAGTGGGCGCTGGCCGCGGCCTCCGGTAGGGCCGAGCACCGGGGCAGATCGAGTCGGCCGTCCTGTTCGGACACGAGCAGGTCCATGCCGCGCGTGGCGAACAGGAGCGCGATGTCGCGCGAGCGAGCGGGCGGTTCGTAGCCGGGCTGGAAGCGTTTGAGGGGGCTCACGGGGCGACCTTAACGGACAGCGCGGCGGGGCGCCGCGCGCTATGCTCCGGCCGCCCGCCACCGGGCATTGCCCGCCTGGGAGCCTTCGACCGTGAACGCCATTGTTCTCCGCGTCATCTGCGGCCTGCTCTTCGCCGGAATGGTGCTGGGCGTGGTGAACCATCCCCCGCAGGACCTCACGCAGGGGCTGGGCATGATGCTGCCCGCGACGATGCTGCTGGGCGTGGCGCTGAAGGGGCCGAAGGGCCGCTCCACGATTCCGAAGAAGCGCGCGCCGCCGGCACCGCCCGTGTCCGGGGGGACGCCCGGCGTTTGAAGTCCACGCCGGGGCCCTTCGCGGCCAGCGTCAGTAGACGTTCATCAACTCCACGTCGAAGACGAGCACGGCGTCGCTGGGGATGACGGGCGCGGAGCCGCGCGAGCCGTAGCCCAGGTCGGAGGGGATGACGAGCTTGCGCTTGCCGCCCACGCGCATGCCGACGAGCCCCTCGTCCCAGCCCTTGATGACGTCGCCCACGCCCACCACGAAGTCGATGGGCTCACCGCGCGCGCGGCTGTTGTCGAACATGGAGCCGTCCGGAAGCCAGCCCGCGTAGTGGACCACGACGTAGCTCTTGTTGACCGCCTCCTTGCCGGTGCCCACGACCAGGTCCTGCGTGTAGAGGCCGGACTCGCTCTTGTTCATCGCGGACAAGTCCACGCCCAGGGAATCGGCGTAGGTCACGTCCGCGGGGTCACCCGAGGAGGATGAAGAGTCACCACAGCCGGCCAGGGCCAGCACCGCGCACAGCAGGAGGGAACGAAGCATGGCCCGCAGCCTGCCGCGCGCGGGCCCCGTGGGGAAGGGGGGCACGCACGGCCTGCCCGCCCGGACGGTGATGGGGGCGCAGGTCCTGCTTGAAGCGCGTCCATGCGGGGCTTATCCGTTGCGCCGCCGCCATGCAGACGCCTTCCGACCCCGCGCCTTCCGCTTCGCTCCGTCCCTCGCTCGTCTGGCTGATGGCGGTGGCCGGCGCCGTCACCGTCGCGAACCTCTATTACAACCAGCCCCTGCTGGGAGACATCGGCCGGACGCTGGGTGCGGACGGGAGCGCGCTGGGGCTGGTGCCCACGCTGACGCAGGTGGGCTACGCGGTGGGCATGCTGTTCCTGGTGCCGCTGGGTGACAGCCTGGAGCGCCGCAAGGTCATCCTCCTGTTGTGCGGCTGCGTGGGCGTGGCGCTGGTGGTCGCGGGGCTCGCTCCCAGCCTGCACGTGCTGGTGGCGGCGAGCTTCGCCATCGGCGTCACCACGGTGGTGCCGCAGATGCTCATCCCGTTCGCGGCGCAGCTCGCGGCGCCCTCGGAGCGCGGACGCGTGGTGGGCATGGTGATGAGCGGACTGCTCATCGGCATCCTCCTGTCGCGCACGGCGGCGGGCTTCGTGGGCACGCACCTGGGCTGGCGCACCATGTTCTTCGTGGCGGCGGGCCTGATGGTGGTGACGGGTGTCGTGTTGCGCTTCACGCTGCCCGCGCAACCGCCCTCGGTCTCCATGCCCTATCCCCAGTTGATGCGGTCGCTCATCCACCTGGCCCGCACGGAGCCGGTGCTGCGGCTGCACGCGCTGCTGGGAGGGCTGACCTTCGGCGCGTTCAGCGCGTTCTGGGCCACGCTGGCGCTCTACCTGCGCTCACTGCCCGGGCACTACGACGCGCAGGTGGCGGGCCTCTTCGGCGTGGTGGGTGTGGCGGGCGCGGCCATCGCGCCGCTGGTGGGGCGCTACGCGGACCAGCGAGGGGACCGGCGCATCAACGCGCTGGCCATCGCCGTGCTGCTGGCGTCCTTCGTCGTGCTGTGGCTCGTGGGGCACTCGCTGTGGGGCATCGCGCTGGGCGTGGTGCTGCTGGACCTGGGCGCGCAGGCGAATCAGATCGCCAACCAGGCGCGGGTGTACTCGCTGCGGCCCGACGCCCGGAGCCGGCTCAACACGCTCTACATGGTGACCTACTTCGTGGGCGGCGCCGCGGGAGCGTGGGCGGGCATGACGGCGTGGACGCGCGCGGGCTGGCCGGGCGTATGCGCGGTGGGCGGGGCGATGTCGCTCACGGCGCTGGTGGTGGTGCTCTGGACTGGCCGCCGTCTGCCGGCGGCCCAGGCCTCCGCGACCTGAAGCCTCAGATGTCGCGCTGCATGTTCCGGTGGGGGATGCCCACCTCTTCGTAGAGCTCGCCGTACGGCGCGTAGCCCAGGCGCTCGTAGAAGGGGACGACGGGGGCCCGCGCATGCAGGTGGACGTGGCGGAAGCCGCGAGTGCGCAGCTCCTCTTCCAGCGCACGCACCAGCTGCGCGCCCAGGCCCTTCTTCTGCAGCGAGGGCGACACCGCCATCTGGAAGAGCCGGCCGCCGTGCGCGTCCTCCGGGTGGAAGAGCACGCAGCCCAGCACGTCGCCATTCGCGTGGGCCACCAGGTGGAGGCTGGCGTCCTCGAAGGGGAACTTCACGTCCTCGCGTGCATGGCCCAGCGGCTCGCGAAGCACGCGGAAGCGCAGCTCCAGCTCGCCCGCGTAGAGCGGATGGCGGGGGTCGATGAAGTCGAAGCGGAGGTCATTCATGGCGCGAGAGTCTGTCAGAAGCTGCCGGTGAGCTGGAGGTTGAAGGTGCGGCCGTACTGCGGCACGGGACCGGCGGAAACGTCGTCGCTCACGACGAAGGCGTAGCGCGAGTCGAGCAGGTTGTTCACGCCCGCGAAGTAGCGCAGCCGGCCGTAGTCACCGGACACGCCGAAGCCCACGAGCAGCGCCTCTCCGCTGGCCGCGCCAGCGACGCTCGGCACCCGGGCGCTCTGGTAGGTGGCCTGCGTGGCGATGCGCATGTCGCCATTGCCCACGGGCAGCAGGAAGCGTCCGGAGGCGAGGTGCGCGGGCGCGGCCTCCACCACCTCCTGCGAGGCGTTGCGCAGCGTCACGTACGAATAGCTCAGGTCCACCAGCAGCCAGCGGCCCGGCTGCCAGTGCAGCCCGGCCTCCGCGCCCCACGCGAGCGTCTCGCCGGAGTTGTTCGCGTAGACGAGGCACTGGGTGGGCGCGCTCTGGGTGCCGCAAGCGGGCGTGGCCGCCGACTCGGTGGTGAGCGTGACGAGCTGCGAGATGCGGTTGTGATAGCCCGCGACCGTCACGCGCAGCTCGTGCGTCAGGTCGTGCGAGTGCTCCACCTCGAAGGTGGTGATGGTCTCCGGCTGCAGCTGCCCCGCGGGGCGCTGGGTGAGGAGGTTGTCCTCGTAGAACAGCTCGTAGACGTTGGGGGCGCGGAACGCGCGGCCGATGACGAGCTTGGTGAGGCCCTGCTCATACGGCCGGCCGATGACCGCGAGCCGGGGCGTGAGCGGAAGCGAGTCCAGGTCGGAGTACATGTCCACGCGGAAGCCCAGGGACAGGCTCAGGCGCGGGTGCAGGCGCCATTCGTCCAGTGCGTACACGGACACGAGCGAGCGCGTCCGCGAGCCCAGTGACGCGGCCACCGAGGGGCCCACGCTCTTCTGGTCCACGCGCAGCTGGGCCTGGCCCTCCACGCCCACGGTGAGGCGGTTGGCTTCGGACAGGACCGCCAGCAGGCGCGCCTCGCCGGTGAGCCAGTCCGCCGCGCCGGAGTCGGTGTTCGTCACCGCGTTGTCGCCGCCGTCGTAGTTCCAGTGGCCCTTGTAGCGGCTGAGGTCCAGGGCTCCGCGCAGGGACAGGACGAAGCGCTCGGACAGGGGGCGTTCGTACTTGGCCTCGGCGAAGCCGCGCACGTCCTGCACGCGCGTGCCCTGCGCGCCCACCACGGTGCCATAGGGAGCAGTGGGCACGTCCTTGCTGCGCCCGTGCAGCCGGGCCACCAGGGACAGGTTGCCCAAGCGAGCGCGCAGCGAACCGGTGCCGGCCCTCTCGCCGTCCAGGCCGGTGACGATGGGGCCCGAGTCGCCCAGGCGGGTGGTGTCCGCGCCGTGCGACTTCATGCCCGCGAGGCTGAAGAGGACGGAGCGCTGGGTGTCCTCCCATGACGTGGTCGCGTGCACGAGCGTGGAGCCCATCGCGCCCACGGCGCCGGTGATCTCCAGCCGCCGGTCCAGGCCCAGCGACTCGCGCGGCACCACGTTGATGACGCCGAAGAACGCGCCCGTGCCGTACAGCGCGCTGCCGGGGCCGCGCACCACCTCGATGCGCTCCACCTCTTCCAGGTCCACGCTGAGGTCATGCGCCGCGTAGCCCTGGCCGGCCCACACGTCGTTCATCGCGTGGCCATCCCAGAGGATGAGGATGCGCGTGTTGAGGTCGCCCGGCGGAGAGAAGCCGCGCACGCCCAGGTACGTGTACGTCCGGTCGTCGGTGAGGAAGAAGCCGCGCACGCCCGCCAGCGCCTCCGCCAGGGTGCGCCAGCCGAACGCGCGCAGCTCCTCCGGAGTGAGCACGGTGGTGGAGGCGGGGGCCTCGTCCACGGACAGCAGGCGCTTGGACGCGGCGCGCACCGGGGGCGGCTCGTAGCGCAGGGTGGCGTGGACCTTCACCTCCTGGTCGGGGATGACGGTGACCTTCTGGCGCACGGGGCGCACGTCGCGGCTCTCCACCTCCAGCACGTGCTCGCCCTGCGGGAGGGTGACGACCGTGGGGGTGAAGCCCGCGGGCCGTCCGTCCACGCGCACGGTGGCGCCGTCGTGGTTTGCGGTGACGACGACGCGGCCGCTGGGTGCCGTCTGAGCGGTCAGCGTGACGGCGAGTGGCAGGGTGCCTTCCGCGGGCACGTCGATGACGTACTGACCGGGAGCGTGGCCAGGCGCGCGCACGTGCAGCACGCGCTGGCCCGGAGACAGGCGCAGCTTCGCGGGGATGCGGCCCAGGACGGGGCCGGTGGGGTTGTCGCGGACCTCCGCGCCCTCGGGGGAGCCGGTGATGTCCACCATGCCGGTGATGAGGGCCAGGTCCAGGTCCACGGGCACTTCCCGTCCCCGGACGAGGGTGACGGTGGCCTCGGTGGGGCGGTAGCCGGACTTCTGGACCAGGACCTTGTGGCGGCCCGGCGACAGCGCGAGCGTCTGCGGCGAGCGGCCCCGGCTGCCCAGGTCCGCGCGGTCCACGAGGACTTCCGCGCCGCGGGGATTGGTGGTGACGCGCACCAGTGCGACCTTGGGGCGCAGCCGCTCCAGGGAGCGGGTGACTTCCGAGGCGTCCTCGGCCGGCAGATCCTCGCCGAGCAGGTCGTTGTAGTAGCGGTACGCCTCGTTGAACTTGCCCAGCGCTTCGAAGCAGCGCGCGATGTTGAAGAGGACGTTGCGGTTGGGGACCAGCCGGTAGCTGGTGAAGTACGAGCGCAGCGCCTCGGTGTAGTTGCCGTGCGAGTACGCGTCGTTGCCCAGCTCGAAGGCGATGTCCGCCTCATCCGCGTTGTTGTCCGCGAGTGCGGGACCGGCGGTGAGGAGCCAAAGGGACAGCAGCCAGGGGCCGAGGGGGAACGCACGCATGAGGGCGCCAGCATTCTTCCCCCGATACGGTGTCAGGTCCATGACACTGGCCAACCCGGAAGGGCACCGCACGCCCGGCGTGGGTCAGCGGGCGAGCGCCGCCGCCAGCCGCCGGGCCGCGGCTTCCAGCGTTTCCGGCGAAAGGTGCTCCGCCGGCGCTGCGTCGAATGCGCCCCGACCCCGGAGGTGGGACGGGGTGTCCGCGAAGCGGGGGACGAGGTGCAGGTGGAAGTGGCGGAGCACGTCCCCAATGGCGAAGGCGTAGACGTGCTCGGCGCCGAGCACCTCGCGCTGGGCGCGCATCACCCGGGCGGCGAACGGTCCCAGCTCCCGAGAGGCCGTTTCGTCCAGGTCATACCAGCCGCGCACATGCTGATCGCTGGTGAGCACCACCCAGCCCTGGACGGGGCTGGGAGACGCCACCCCGTGGAGGACGAGCCCGGGCGCCCGCGCGAGCACGCCACCCGGTGGGTGGACCTCCCCTCGAACAATGGCGCAGCCCAGGCAGGGGTTGTTGACGTCTGACATGGCGAGTCATCCTAGTTCGGGGCGCTTGGAAGCCCTTGGGTAAAATTCACCCCACCTTGACGGCGTGGGCCCGGGTCGGGGAGTGTCCGATTTCCGCCCTTTTGGGAGCAGCTGGGGCGTGAAAATTCCGTCATAAATTCAAGGTGGGGACGATGAAGAAGCAAGTGCTGATGGCCGTGTTGCCGCTGATGGTTTGGGGGTGCGGTGACCCGACTGACGCGGACAATGATGGTGTCGCGGACGGTATCCGTGATCCGAACAACGTGTCGGTGGTGGTGCCTTCCACGCCGAAGGGCACGGTGTCGGGCCAGGTGCTGAGCACGACGCTGCAGCCGATCGCGGACGTCGCGGTCGCGATGACGATTGGCAGCCAGCCGACGGGCAAGTCGGTGACGACGGATGCCAGCGGCAACTTCGTGATGACGGACGTGCCGGCGGGCGCTCAGGTGCTGCTGACGTTCAGCAAGAGCGGCTTCTCGACGCTGCGCGCGACCTCCACGGTGCCGTCGTCCGCGGGCAATGTGCCCATCAACAACGGCAACGCGAGCTTCGGTCCGGTGACGCTGACGCAGCTGAACGGCTCGCTGGCCGTCACCGTGGTGACGCCGCAGGGCCGTCCGGCGGTGGGCGCGAAGGCCGTGCTGGAGGTTGACAAGGCGGGCTCGGTCATCCTGAGCAACTACGACTCCGTCTCCTCCGTGGTCAGCAAGGTCTACGTGGAGGCCACGGCGGACGCCAACGGCATCCTGACCTTCAACGGCATCCCCTCCGGCATCGAGCTGGCGCGCCTGAACGGCACGTACAACCTCTGGATCGCGCCGATGGACACCAACGGCGACGGGGTGGTGGACACGGGCGGTTACACGAAGAGCTACTCGGGTGGCTCCATCGTGGGCTCCCAGGCCACGACGCTCGCGCAGCTGAACTTCTCGAAGCCGTCCGGCGTGGGCGCGCTGAACATCGAGGGCGGCAACGTGTCCAGCCTGAAGGGCGCCGCGGAGACGGATCCGCTCCGCAACTTGGTGCGTCCTGGCGAGCCCATCTACGTGTACTTCAACCAGCCGGTGCAGCCGGGCTCGGTGTTCGTGCGCCTGACGGACGAGTACGCGAAGGAGTCGCTGCCGGTGACGGCCTCGGTGAACGTCGGCGGTTACTCGGCGACCATCACCCCGGGCAACGGCATCGTGCAGGAGGGCAAGGAGTACAACATCTTCGTGCGCGCCGTGGCCGCCGAGGGTGGCAGCAACTACAGCCGCACGGGCTTCTTCTTCGGCGGCGACCAGTCCGCGCCGAGGGCGATCACCATCGCGGAGATCCGGTACCAGGAGCAGGAGCGGCCGCCGGCGAATGGCGCGTTCCAGCTCAATCCTGGTGAGCTCGTGTACGTGACCTTCAGCGCGCCCATCGCGAAGCAGGTCGGCCAGTCCGTCCAGGTCTTCTTCGGTGTCGACATCGACGGCGTCGGCGGCGTGGGTGGCAACTCCATCGGTGAGATTGACAACAACAGTGGCCAGGGCTTCCCCCTGGATATCGCCGAGCCGACGAAGCCCATCCAGACGCGCACGCCGGCCGAACTGCCGGTGTTCGGCATCCAGGCGTCCGGGTACAGCACCCGCTATTTCTTCACCTACGGCGGCACCACCGCCCTCAACAGCGGCAGCAGCGGCCTGGACCGGGTTCGTCTCCGGGTGGCGTTCAGCAACCTGGCGCCCGTCCTTGGCACCAACGACGTCTACGAGTCCATCTGGGGCCAGCCGATCAACGCGGACCTGGAACTGACGGGCATCATCCAGCAGCCCGCGCCGGCCCTGCCCAACTAATCCTTGAGCCTGGCTGCGTCAGCCTGACATGGGAGGTTGACTCCTCCTGGATGCCCCCGTGAAGCCCATGCTTCGCGGGGGCATCTTCGTTTCAACCTGTCCCCGAGGTGGGATCCTCCCGTCTTGAATGGAGACGTGTCCCCGCGTCGCTGGACGCGCAACGTCCCGAGGATGCATACGGAGCATGGCTGCTTCCGGATGGACTCCTTCTTGCTCAGCCGCGTCACCATGAAAAATCTCAGCTCCATCCTGATGGCGATGCTGCTCATGCCTGCGGCATGCATCCAGATTCCCGATCTCGCCGCTCCGCCCGAGACGCCCCCAGGCAGTGACGCCGGAACGGATCCGCAGGAGGAGCCGATTGGCATCCAATGGGTATCACCCATGGAAGGAGCAACGGTCGGAAGCACTGTGAGGTTCCAGGTTCAACTGACCGGGGCCGCACCCGACGGTGTGGAACTGCTCGTGGATGGCACTGCGGTCGCTACCTTGGAAGAGCCCTTCGTTCTGGATTGGGATACTCAATCCATCTCAGAGGGGCCACATGCGTTCGTCATCCGTGCGCGCCAGGGAGCGCAGGCGTTCTTGAGCGCCCCGCGCCAGTTGATGACGGACCGGACGAAGCCACGCATGGTCGCCCAGGTTCCTCTCAACGATGCCTCGGACGTTTCGATCCTGGCGACCGTGGAAGCCACCTTCTCGGAGGCGTTGGATCCGACCACGGTGAATGAACAGTCAGTCCAATTGATGGTGGAGACCACGCGTTTGGAGGCAGCAGTCCTTCTTTCGGGAGATGGAAGGACCTTGACCTTGAACCCGACCTCACCGCTTCCGGTGAATCAGAGGGTGCGGGTGGTGATGGCGGACACGGTCGCCGATTTCGCTGGGAACAAGCTCGACTCTGCGTCCCTGGACTGGTCTTGGCTTGTGCCCGCGCATCTCCACCTGGGGGCTCCCCTCACGTCCTTTCCCGGTCGGGGCTATATCGAGAGCGCCTCCTACGGAATGGGTGCGGACCTGCGTCCCATTGTTGCGTGGACAGACGGCGGGGAAGAGACACTCAAGGTTCATGTCCGGCGATGGAGTGGGAGTTCATGGGAGGCTCTGGGGACGCCCATGAGCTCAGGCAGGGTGACCAATGCCTACCAATGCGCACTCCAGGTGGATGTGGATGGAAAGCTGACGGTCGTGTGGTTCGAGAACATGAATTTCAAGGACTACGAATGGTTCGTCAGGCGCTGGAACGGACAGTCCTTTGAACCCTTGGGCCCCACATTGACCCCCGTCGTGCAGGGAGCATCTGTGATGGACTGGCGCTTGGCTCGGGGAGCGCATCCGTATCTCACCCTCGCATCCGTGGAGACGGGTGAAGGGTGGAAGCGCATCTACGTCCGCCAATGGCGCGACGGAAGCTGGGGGCAGTTGGGATCCGCCATTGAGCTGCGAGCGAACTCGATTGTGGACTCCTTCTTCATGGATGTTGATGGCCGGGGGGATCCATTCGTGGTGCTGAGGGAGCAGTTCACTGGAGGAGGAAGTCCCTTGCTCACCGCCATGCGATGGACAGGAAGCGCCTGGCAGGACATAGGCGCTTCCTTGTCTGGCCTTCTGACAGCCCTGTCGTTCGACGCCAGCAATGCTCCGCTGGTGGCGACATTGGATACGGTCACGGGAAAGCCAAGGACTCTCCTGAAAAAGTGGACAGGGAGCGCCTGGGAGCCGTGGGGTGGAGCGTTGGATGCTCTGCTGGGTGTGGACAACACGACCGTGAGTTCGGTGAAGCTGGACACCCAAGGGCGTCCTGTCGTGGCGCTCTATGGTCTGATGGGGAATGACGCCAACAGGTCTGGCAAGGGCCAGGTGCGACGGTGGAACGGGACTCAATGGGAGTCGCTTGGCGGGATATTGATTCCGTCGCCTGGCATGATCCCCAAGAGCCCTCCGATGCTCGGAATGGTCGCGGACGACGAGCCGCTCCTCACGTGGATTGAAGTGCCTCCTCCGATGTACTCGGTGGGAGCGGAGGTCCACGTGTATCGCCTCAACCACTGACCCCCACCCCCAGTCCCTCCGCCCACCTACACTGTCGTCCACTGTCCCCCTGTCGCTCAGCGGACAACGGACCTACCCTGGGATCCGTCCAGGGAAATCTTGCGAGAACGGGCGCTTTCCGGCGGACGTGTTTAGATTCGCTCCGCCCCTCCCCTGCATGCGAGGCCTCTGCTCCATGAAGAACGCGGTCCTGACATCTCCAGAGGGTGAGCCAACCGCGAGCGGTGGACCCGCTCCCGTGAACTCCGCCAAGCAGCGCGTCCTCGTCGTCGACGACTTCGACGACGCCCGCGAGATGTACGCCGAATACCTGGAGTTCTGCGGGTTTGAGGTGGACACCGCGAAGAACGGTCTGGAGGCCGTGGAGAAGGCCCAGGAGGGGGAGCCGGACATCATCCTCATGGACCTGTCCCTCCCCGTCATGGATGGCTGGGAGGCGACGCGGCGCATCAAGCAGGACACCCGCACCCGCGACATCCCCGTGATGGCCCTCACCGGCCACGTGCTCGCCGGCAACGCCGAGCACGCCCTGTCCGTGGGAGCGGACGAGTTCGTCGCCAAGCCCTGCCTGCCGCAGGACCTGGAGAACAAGATCCGCAACATGCTCAAACCCAGCAAGGCGAAGCCCCGCTCGGGTCAGGAGTAACCCCAGGCGCCGCCCCGCGGTGTCCATGGGTGGACACTCGGGTGCGGTACCCTGCGCCGGGACGGGCTCCCGCGGGCCCCCCGGTTGACCCCTGGACGCGGGAAACGTAGGCAACCCTGGTGGGCTCTCCCGCCTCGTCTTCTCCACCTGACGCGTGGACTCCTCCCGAGGAGTTCGACGAATACCGCATCGTGCGGCCGCTCGGACGGGGACGCACGGGCCGGGTGTACCTGGCGCACGACACGCTCCTGGAGCGCCCCGTCGCGGTGAAGTTCATCCCGTCGCTGGGCTCCAACGCGCTGGCGCGCTTCCTGGTGGAGGCTCGCGCCGCCGCCCGCATCCAGCACCCCAACGTCGTCACCCTGTACCGGGTGGGACAGCTGGAGGATCAGCCGTACCTCATCTCGGAGTTCATCCGGGGCGTCAGCCTGGACCGGCTGGCCCGGCCCGTGTCCTGGGAGCGTGCGCTGGGCATCGGGCGGGACCTGGCCCGGGGCCTGGGCGCCGCGCACCGCCGGGGTGTGCTCCACCGCGACATCAAGCCCGGTAACGCCGTCCTCACGGAGAGCGGCGAAGTGAAGCTGCTCGACTTCGGCCTGGCCAAGCTGCTCGACCGTGCCGAAGCCAGCGAGCCCACCCCACCTCGCGCGCCCCTGCCGCCGCCGGAGCTGCCCGCGGATTGGGATCCGGAAGCCAGCCCCGCGCTCGGCGCCCGTTCGCTGGACGGTGTCTTCCTGCCGTCCCTTCCGCGCGGCGCGCTGGTGGGCACGCCCTACTACATGTCCCCGGAGGCCTGGGCCGGCGAGGAGCTCACCGCGCGCAGCGACGTGTACTCGCTGGGCGTCGTGCTCTACGAGCTGTGCGCGGGCCGGGGCCCCTTCCGCGACGTGCCCTGGCGCGAGCTGTCCGAGGCCGTGCGCACCCGCGACGTGCGCCCCCTCCAGGAGGTGGCCTCGTCAGTGGACCCGGGCTTCGCCGCCGCCATCGACAAGTGCCTGAAGCGCGACCCGGCCCAGCGCCACGCGTCCGCCGCGCAGCTGCTCGACGCGCTGGAGGCGCTGACGCGCGAGGAGCTTCCGGCCGTCATTCCAGAGGGCAATCCCTACCGTGGCCTCCGCGCCTTCGAGGCCGAGCACCGCGGCCTCTTCTTCGGCCGCCGCCGCGAGCAGCGCGCCGTGCTGGAGCGGCTCAAGGCGGAGGCCTTCCTGCTGATGACGGGCGACTCCGGCGTGGGCAAGTCGTCCCTGTGCCTCGCGGGCATCCTCCCCGCCGTGGCGGACGGCGCGCTGGAGGACGGCCGTCGCTGGCGCACCACCCGGCTCGTGCCCGGACGCAGGCCTGTGTCCGCGCTCGCCGTGGCGCTCGCTCCGGTGCTGGAGGTTGAAGAGGAGCCGCTCGCGGAGACGCTGCGCCAGGACCCCACGTCGCTCGGCCGCAGGCTGCGCGCGAAGCTGGGCACGCAGGGCGGACTGCTCGTCTACATGGACCAGCTGGAGGAGCTGGTGACGCTGTCTCCGCCGGAGGAGGCCGCGCTCGCCGGGGCCGCACTGGGGTCGCTCACGGAGGCGGCCGGGGGACTGCGGCTGCTCGCCACCGGCCGCAGCGACTTCCTCACCCGCCTCACCGCCGTGCCCGGCCTGGGCCCGGAGGTGCCGCACGCGCTGTACCTCCTGCGCGCGCTCACTCCGGAGGAGACTCGCGAGGCCATCGTCGGCCCCGCGCGCGTGAAGGGCGTGCGCTTCGAGTCCGAGAACGTGGTGGACGCGCTCGTCGCCTCCACGGCGGCCTCCGACGGCGGCCTGCCGCTGCTCCAGTTCGCGCTGGCGGAGCTGTGGGACGCTCGCGACGAGTCCCGCGGCGTGATGACCCAGGCGGCGCTGGACTCGCTGGGCGGCGTGTCTGGTGCGCTCGCCCGGCATGCCGATGCCGCGGTGGCCCGCCTGTTGCCCGACCAGCGCTCGGCGGCGCGCGGCGTGATGCTGCGCCTGGTGACGGCGGATGGCACCCGTGCGCGCAAGACGGACCGCGAGCTGGTGGGCGATGACCCTCGCTACCGCGCCGCTCTAGAGGCCCTGGTGCGCGCGCGCCTGCTCGTGGCGCGCGAAGGCGAGGGCGGCACCGCGTACGAACTGGCCCATGAAGCGCTCCTCACCGGGTGGGCCACGCTGGCTCGCTGGCTGGTGGAGGCGGGCGAGCGCCGCGAGGTACAGGCCCGCCTGGAGGCCGCCGCCGCGCAGTGGGAGCGCCTGGGCCATGCGCGCGAGTCACTCTGGGGGCCTCGCCAGCTGGCGGAGACGGAGCTCCTGGAGCCGTCCGAGCTCACCCAGCGCGAGCAGTCCTTCCTCAGCACCTCGCGCAGCACGGGCGTGCGCAGCCGTCGCCTGAAGGTGGGCCTGGTGCTGGGCTTCCTCGCGTCGCTGGGGCTCGTGTACGCGGGCCTGCAGTGGCGCGAGCGCCGCATCCTCGACGTGCGCGTGCGTGGCGAGCTGGCCTCGGCCGGGTCGGAGTTGGAGGCCGTGCGCCGTGAACGCGACGCGCTCCATGCCGAGCGCGCGGAGGCCTTCCAGCTCTACGACACCGGCCACAAGGCGGACGGGGACCGGAGCTGGGCGAAGGTGGCGGGACACTCCGGACAGCTGTCCCACCACTTCGATGCCGTGGCGGATCAGCTGGAGCGCGCGCTGGCGCTGGCCCCCACGCGCACCGACGTGCGCGACGCGCTGGCGGACTTCCTCTACGAGCGCGCCCTGTGGGCCGAAAGCGAGCGCGAGCCCGTGCTGCCCGCGCTGCTCCAGCGCCTGCGCCTCTACGACCCCGACGGTGTGCGCTGGAATCGCTGGAACACGCCCGCGCACCTGTCCCTCCAGGTGGACTCGCCCGGCGCCTCCGCGGAGCTGCGCCCCATCTCACGCGAGGCCGCGGGTCCGGAGGTCGTGGGCGAGCCCCTGCCTCCCCCGGGCGCGCTCCCCTGGGCCAACCTCCCCGTGCCTCCGGGGAACTACCAGCTCACCGTGCGCGCACCGGGCCACGAGGCGTCGGTGCAGCCGCTGCTGCTGACGCGCGGGGAGTCTCGGAACGTCGTCCTGCCGCTCGTCCGCGTGGGTTCGCTCCCGCCGGGGTTCGTGTACGTGCCCCCGGGCGACGTGCGCTTCGGCAGCGCCGCCGAGTCCAGCGTGCGCGACTTCTTCAACGCCACCCCGCTGCACACCGTGCCCGTGCAGGGCTTCCTCATCGCCCGCCACGAGACGACGTACGCGGACTGGCTCCAGTACCTGGCGGCCCTGCCCGCGGAGGAGCGCGCCTCGCGCCTGCCCCGCGTGGGCACGGGCGGCTACGCCGGAGGCCTGGCGCTGGAGCCGGACGGCAATGGCTGGCGCCTTCGCTTCCAACCCGGCGGCGTGCGCTACACGGCGCGGACGGGCGAGCCTGTGCGGTACGCCCGGCGCTCACAGCGCACGGAGCAGGACTGGCGCCAGTTCCCCGTCAGCGGCATCAACTTCGCGGACGCGGAGGCCTACGTGACGTGGCTGTCCACGTCCGGCCAGGTGCCGGGGGCGCGGTTGTGCTCGGAGCTGGAGTGGGAGCGCGCCGCGCGCGGCGTGGACGGCCGCGAGTATCCCCACGGCAACCGGCTGGGTTCGGACGAGGCCAACGTGGACGTCACCTACGGCAAGGACCCGGGCGGCTTCGGCCCGGACGTCGTGGGCAGCCACCCCTCGTCGCGCAGCCCCTTCGGCGCGGACGACATGGCCGGCAACGTCTGGGAGTGGACCCGCTCGTGGCTGGAGCCCGGCCGCCCGGTGGCTCGCGGCGGCAGCTTCACCTTCAACGTGACGAGCGCGCGGTCCTCCAACCGCGAACTGCCAGAGGCCTCACTGCGCGACGTCACGGTGGGCCTGCGCGTATGCGCGGACGCGCCCGTGTCCGGCGGTTGAGCGCCACCGGACACTGAAACCCCCGGGAACCGCTGGCATTGCCCTGGGGTCTGCTCCAACTGGAAGCCACTGGACGCTGCAAGTGCCCGGATGGGCCTCGTGTGGTTGCCGCTCCCGCACACCGGACTGACCTTGTGCCCTGTAACGCGGTGCGGGTCGGGGTCGGGGCAGGGAAGGGGCATCCAGATGAGGACGTTGCAGCGAGTGTTCGCGGCGTGTCTCGCCGTCGTGGCGGTGGGCTGTGGCACGGAATCGTCGGAGCCCGAGGCTCCCTCCCTGCGCACGCAGGTGGCGGAGGTCGTCTCTCCCAATGGGCGCAACCTCAATGGACGCAACCTCAACGGCCGCAACCTGAACAACGACGAGCTGGGCGGCATGCTGGTGTCCGTGGCGTACTCGGGCGCTACCTCCACCTCCGGCAAGGCGCTGACCAACGTGCGGTTGCAGGGCTCGGCCTTCGTCGGCCTGGACGGCCCCAACCCCGTGACGGGCATGGGCTTCAACGGCGCCCGCTTCGTCGGCAAGCTGGGCGATGGCTCCACCCTGCCCGTGCGCGTGGATGGCATCTCCCAGGGCAGCGGCGTCGACAGCGACCTGTGGTCCTACCAGGTCTCCTACCAGGGCTCGGACGGCAGCTGGCGCTCCGTGTGCCAGGACGCGAACGGTGGGTCGCTCTCCGCCATCGCCGTGGCCGGCCGCTGGAACTACCTCCAGGGCGTGGCGGGCGGCGGCGAGAAGATTGAGGACGCCACTGCCTTCACCTTCGCCTGCGAGGGCGCCGCCATCGCGAAGTGCATGCACTTTGGTTACAAGCCCTGGGCCACCGTCAACGGCCAGAGCCTCGCGGGTCACCACCAGGCCTGCACCCGCATGGTGCGCGCGGACTTCTGCGGCGACGGCGCGTCGCACACCACCGATGGCCAGTGGGTCAACCTCTACGACGGCGTGGGCGTCCAGACGGACACCGAGTCCTGGAGCACGGAGGCCGAGTGGAACGAGGCCGGCGCTCGCTGCTTCACCTCGGAGACCCGCGCCCACGCGCCCGTGACGTGCTCGGGCTTCAACCCCATCCCTGACTGCGGCAGCACCAGCCACTTCCAGTCCGGCACCCGCCTCATCAGCGAGTCGCCCTACGGGGTCAGCGGCTTGTAGCCTCACCGGCTACAGCAATCCCAGACTTGTAACGGACTAGGTTACAAAATCTGGAAGTCGATGAAAGTCAGTGTTTCATGTTATGAGAACGCTCCATTCGCCTCCGCGTCGCAAGGACCGGAGGGGCATGGGGCGTTTTCCGCATTCACGGAGGGGGACGGAACCGGTGTGTCCGGGGTTCCGCGCACGGTGAGGGGGAGGGCGCCCCATCGCGAGGCTGTCGTCGCGGTCACCCCGTCGTGAGTGGAGCACATCCCATGAAGACTGAGCTGTCCCTGCTGTGGAAGCATTCCCGGAAGCGTCTGCCGTTCGCGCTCCTGGCCTCGTCGCTGGCGGTGGGCTGTGGCCAGCCCGCCCCGGAGACGTCCGAAACTCCCGCGCCTTCCGCGCCCCAGGCGGACTCCTCCGCCCAGGCCGTGGACCCGTCCGGCAACCTGGAGGTGGCGCTCGGTACGACCCTGCAGGCCCTGGAGGGGGACGAGGCGCGCCCGGTGGTGGAGTCCCTCTTCGCGATTCCCCAGGGCGCGGCCAGCAAGTCCACGGCCACGGTGTTCCAGCTGCGGCTGAAGTCGAACCGCTTGGAGAACGAGGCGTTCCGCGGTGGGACGCTTTCGATGGCGGACGGCGCGCAGCAGCTGACGTTCCGCGACGACGGCCAGGGTGGCGACGCGGTGGCGGGGGACCTGCTGTTCACGGCCTCCGGCACGTTCGACTTCGTGGCGCTCCAGACCCAGCAGCAGCGCATTGCCCAGGCGCAGTCCCAGTCGCAGACGCAGCTGACCACGGCCGTGTTCGAGAACCGCCAGCTGGTGGCCACCGTGCCGGTGACGGCGCTGAGCACGCAGTTCCCGGTGGGCCAGCCCGTGCCCATCCAGCCCATTGGCCTGGCGTCGCTGGTGGACCCGGCGCGCTCGCTCATCATCCGCGCGCCCGGCGTCGTGAACGACACGACGCGCACGTATGACCCGTGCACCGGCGTGGGCAACCCGAACGGCAAGTGGACGTTCAACTACCTGATGACGGAGATGGCGAACCAGCCCTTCACGGGTGTGGCCCCCACCACCTTCGTGCGCGAGTGGCTGCGGCAGTGGGAGCAGCCGCGCACCATCAACGGCTTCGTGAACCCGCCGCGCACGTCCATCGCGGCGAACCTCATCGGGCCCTGGCCGAAGCTGTCCTCCGGTGAGCTGAACCTGGCGAGGTCGCCGTTCAAGCTCATCGCCATCGTGAACCGGCTGGACCTGGCCGGCAGCAACCCGGCCTACGGCGCGGGCAGCGCGGGCGAGGGCCGCTTCATCTTCGCGGCCACCACGGGCACGGGGTCGAGCTGCTACACGGTGCCCTTCCTGGTCATCCTGGAGTACGGGGTGGACAAGACCGGCTGCGTGAACATCAAGACCTACGCGCAGCAGTGGCAGGCCCTGTCCGGGCTGGCGCTGGGCAGCGCGTCGTACAACGCGGCGCTGGAGGCACTGACGGAGCAGTTCGCCAAGCGCGACCTGTCCCCGCGCAAGCCCAACCGCAGCTCCATCAACCAGGTGCGCACCAACGACGACTGGTTGGCCCACCCGTGGGAGCTGCGTGAGTTCCGCCTCTGGAACGGCTCCATCAACCCGAACTCGTACTCCACCACGCCGCCGCCGGCGCTGGGGCTGCTGAACAGCCACACCGTGGCCCAGACGCCGGACCGCACCCGGCAGACCTCGTTGTTCCCGGCCTACGTGAACGCCAACACGGGGCCCATCATCGCGGGCACGTACTCCGTCCCGCTGCTGACCAGCGGCACCTTCCGCTCGGGCCGCGCCCTGGTGACGAACCCCGTGGCCACCCCGCCGTTCTGGAGCCTGCCGGCGTCCGCCATCCCCAACCGCCAGGCGCGGCACGTCTTCTCGCTCAACACCTGCGACGGCTGCCACGGTGACGAACTGGGCACGAACTTCACCCACGTGAGCTGGACCGGCGCGCTGTCGCCGTTCCTCAGCGGCGCGCTCACCGTGCCGGACCGCGCGGACGGCACGCCCGTGCGCACCTTCAACGAGGTGCTGGCGCGCCAGACGTTCCTGGACCAGATGGCCAACCAGAGCTGCCTCACCACGGCGTTCGTGACCGCTGCGCCGAGCGTCCACTAAGCCTCGTCCGGATGTGAAGAAAGCGCGGCCTCCGTCCCCTCGCGTGGGGCGGAGGCCGTCGTCTTTCCAGCCACCGTCCGCATGCCTCCCCGCCTGTCAGGGGGACGGGCCGGGCGTGTTCCCCAGGTTCACGGGTGGCGGTGGCACGACTTCCCCGGCCGGGGGGGCGGCACCACGTTTACCCGGCCCCGGGGACCGCCCCCGGGTGGAACTCCAGGGCCAATGGCCCCTGGGGGCCGGGGAGGCAGGCCGTGGAACGCACCGAAGAGAGAGCGGGCCGTCGTGTCCGGCGCACGGGTTCACGGTGGGGAGCCGTACTTGCCGTTGTCTGGTTGGCTGGCGCATGCGGACAGCGCTCCGAGGAGGCCGCCGCACCCACCGCGCCAACGGTGGTGTCGCTGGGACCGGAGAACGTGGTGCGCGTGGAGCCCCAGAAGCTGGAGAACGGTCCCGTCATCTCCGGGACGCTCCAGGCGCGGCGGCTGGCCAGCGTCCGCGCGGAGGTGGGGGGCAGCATCCTGGACGTGATGGCGGACCAGGGCCAGACGGTGAAGGAGGGGCAGCCCCTGGCGCGCGTGGAGGAACACACGCTGCGCGAGCAGGTGCTGGCGGCCAGCTCCAGCCTGCGCGTGGCGCGCAATGCCTTGCAGGTGGCGAAGACGGATGAGCAGCGCAATCAAACCCTGGTCAAACAGGGCGTCATCACCCGCCGCGACTTCGAACGCACACAGCTCACGCGGACGCAGGCGGAGGGACAGCTGGCTCAGGCGCAGGCGCAGCT
This sequence comes from Corallococcus sp. AB038B, assembly GCF_003668955.1. Taxonomy (NCBI): domain Bacteria; kingdom Pseudomonadati; phylum Myxococcota; class Myxococcia; order Myxococcales; family Myxococcaceae; genus Corallococcus; species Corallococcus sp. AB038B. The sequence continues at coordinate 453,782 of NZ_RAWO01000001.1, forward strand.
GAAGCTGGCGCAGGATCAGCTGTCGCGCACGAAGGTCTCCGCGCCCTTCACGGGCGTGGTGAGCGAGCGGCAGGTGAACGCGGGCGACATCGTCCAGCCGGGCGCGCCCCTCTTCGTCGTGGTGGACCCCGCGACGTTGCGGCTGGAGGCCTCCGTGCCCGCGGCGCAGCTGGGCCAGGTGAAGGTCGGAACGCCCGTGGCCTTCCGCGTGAACGGCTACGAGGACCGCGCCTTCAAGGGCGAGGTGGAGCGCATCAACCCGGCGGTGGACCCCGCCACGGGCCAGGTGCGCATCTACGTGGGCATCCCCAACAACGAGCAGACGCTGCTGTCCGGCCTGTTCGCGTTGGGGCGCGTGGCGTCCCAGTCGAAGGAGGCGCTGGCCGTGCCGGTGGACGCGCTCGACACGCGCCAGGAGCCGCCCACCGTGCAGCGCATCTCCAACGGCAAGGTGGAGGAGGTGGCGGTGACGCTGGGCCTGCGGGATGACGTGGCGCAGGCCGTGGAGGTGCGCTCGGGGTTGAAGGCCGGGGACGTGGTGCTGCTCGGCTCCGCGCGCGACCTGACCAACGGCACGCCCGTGAAGCTCACCGCCGCGCCGGAAGGGCCGAAGAAGCAGCGGCCGGTCTCTCCACCCGAAGCCCAGCAGGGCGTGGGCGGCGCGGGCAATGCGTCCGGCGGCAGTGGCCCCGTGCAGGCTCCGGCCGCGGCTGGGGCTCCGACGCCTCCGGCCCAGGCACCCGCGAAGTAGCGCCAGACGTCTCCACTTCTTGAGAAGCACCGCAGGAGTCGTCCGTGTTCATCTCCGACTTCGCCATCAAGCGCCCCATCATCACCATCACGGCGATGGTGGCGCTCGTCGTGTTCGGCATCGTGGCGCTCTTCAACCTGGAGACGGACGAGTTCCCGGACGTTCAGCAGCCGGTCATCAACGTCACCATCGCGTACCCAGGGGCTTCGCCCGACACGGTGGAGCGCGAGATTGTCGAGCCCATCGAGGACGCCATCTTCGCCATCTCCGGCGTGGACGGGAAGAAGACGACGTCCAGCTCCACGGACAGCCTGGCGAACTTCACGGTCTTCTTCGACTTCGAGAAGGACATCCAGGAGGCGTCCCAGGACATCCGCGACGCCATCTCCAGCAAGCGCGCGGACCTGCCGCAGGAGATGGAGGAGCCCATCCTCACGCGCTTCGATCCGGCGGACCAACCCATCGTGTCGCTGGTGCTGACGTCGGACGCGCTGGACGTGCCCGCGCTGTCGCTCATCGCGGATCCGCTGGTGGTGGGTGATTTGCGCTCGGTGCCGGGCGTGGCGCAGGCCACGGTGGTGGGCGGCGTGGACCGGGAGATGACGGTGCAGGTACGTCCTGCGGCGCTCCAGGCGGCGGGCCTGTCGGTGGCGCAGGTGGTGGCGGCGCTCCAGTCTCAGAACCTGGCGGCGCCGGTGGGCCGGCTCAACACCGAATTGCAGGAGCGCACCATCCGGCTCAAGGGCCGCCTGGAGACGCCGGAGGACTTCGCGCAGGTGCCCATCGCGGAGCGCAACGGACGCACGCTGCGGCTGGGCGAAGTGGCGGACGTGTTCGCCGGCACCGAGGAGCCGCGCACCCTGTCGCTCTACAACGGCGCGCAGGCGGTGGGCATCGAAGTCATCAAGTCCAAGGGCCACAGCACCACGGAGGTCGCGGACGGCGTGCGCGAGCGGGTGAAGATGCTCCAGCAGCGGCTGCCCGCCAACGCGAAGCTCGAAATCGTCCGCGACGCGGGCACGCGCGTGGAGAACTCCGTCATCAACGTGCAGCAGGCGCTGATTGAAGGCGCGCTGCTCACGGTGCTGGTGGTGTTCCTGTTCCTCAACTCGTGGCGCTCCACGGTGATTACGGGCCTGGCGCTGCCCGTGTCCGTGCTGGCGTCGTTCGTGAGCGTGTGGGCGTTTGGCTTCACGCTCAACACGATGTCGCTGTTGGGGCTGACGCTGGCCATCGGCATCCTCATCGACGACGCCATCGTGGTGCGCGAGAACATCGTGCGGCACGTGGAGATGGGGAAGGACCACTACACGGCGTCGCGCGAGGGCACCAACGAGATTGGCCTCGCGGTGGCGGCGACGACGTTCTCCATCGTGGCGGTGTTCGTCCCGGTGGCGTTCATGTACGGCGTAGCCGGTCAGTGGTTCAAACCGTTCGCGCTCACCATTGCGTGCTCGGTGCTGGTGTCGCTGTTCGTGAGCTTCTCGCTGGACCCCATGCTCAGTGCGTACTGGCCGGACCCGCAGGTGGAGAAGGGCGAGCGGCGCAACTTCATCTCGCGAGGGCTGGAGCGCTTCAACCACTGGTTCGACCGGCAGGCGGACCGCTACAAGAGCGTCATCGCGTGGGCGCTGGACCACCGGCTTGCGATGGTGCTGCTGGCGGTGGGCTCGCTGGTGGGCGCGGTGGCGCTGCAAGGCGTCTTCGGCGGCGCGGGCTTCGTGCCGGTGAGCGACCGCGCGGAGATCGAGATGCTGGTGGAGACGCCCGCGGGCTCCAGCCTGGACTACACGCGGCGCAAGGTGGAGGAGGTGTCCCGCCTCACGCGCCAGCACCCGGAGGTCGCGTACACGTACACGACCATCGGCGTGCCGCTGCCGCTGCGCTCGCCGGGTGTGGACCAGGCGCTGGTGTACGTGCGGCTCAAGCCGAAGACGGAGCGCAAGGCGAGCCAGGAGGTGCTGGGCAAGACGCTGCGCAAGGAATTGCTCTCGGTGGGCGGCGCGAATGTATCGGTGTTCACCAGCGGCTTCGGCGGGGCCATCAAGTCCATCCAGCTGGAGCTGCGCGGGCCGGAGTCCAAGGGGCTCAACCAGCTGGCGCAGCAGGTGATGAAGGAGGTGAAGCAGGTGCCGGGCGCGGTGGACGTGGGGCTGTCCACTCGCGGCGAGAAGCCGGAGCTGGAGGTGGAGCTGAACCGAGGTGTCGCGGGCCAGCTCAACGTGACGGTGGGCCAGGTGGCGCAGTCACTGCGGCCGGCCTTCGCGGGCCTGGACTCCGGCGACTGGGTGGACCCCATTGGCGAGACGCGCGACGTGATGGTGCGCCTGGCGCCCCAGTTCCGGGAGAACCCGTCCCAGCTGTCGCAGCTGCCGCTGGTGGTGGGCACCAGCGCCACGGGCGCGCCGGTGGTGGTGCCGCTGGGGCAGGTGGCGTCGGTGAAGCAGACGGTGGGCCCGGCGCAGATCGATCACCTGAACCGCGAGAAGGTCATCAACGTGCAGGCGAACGTGGCGGGACGGTCGCTGTCGGAGGTGATGAACGGCATCCAGACGCGGCTCGAGGCGGTGAAGGTGCCTCCGGGCTACGAGGTGTCCACGGGCGGCGAGTCCGCGGATCAACAGGAGGTGTTCGGCCGGGTGTTCCTGGCGCTGGGTGTGGCGGTGATGTTGATGTACCTCATCCTCGTCATCCAGTTCGGCTCGTTCATCGATCCACTGGCCATCCTGGTGTCGCTGCCACTGTCTTTGATTGGCGTGGTGTTGGCGCTGGTGGTGACGGGGGACACGCTGAACATCATGAGCCTCATCGGCGTCATCCTGCTGATGGGCATCGTCGCGAAGAACGCCATCCTGCTCATCGACTTCGCCAAGTGGCAGCACGAGAAGGGCATGCCATTGCGCGAGGCGCTGATTGAAGCGGGGCGCATCCGCTTGCGGCCCATCATCATGACCACCTTCGCGCTCATCGCGGGCATGGTGCCGGTGGCGCTGGGACACGGTGAGGGTGGCGACTTCCGGGCGCCGCTGGGCCGCGCGGTGATTGGCGGCGTCATCACGTCCACGCTGCTCACGCTGCTGGTGATTCCGACGGTGTATGAAATCCTGACGGACGGTCGCGCGTGGATGACGGGGAAGCTGCGCCGGGTGTTCAAGGCGCGCGGCCAGGCCCACGGGCCAGCGCACGGTGGCGGCGAGCCCCGGCCCCAGCCGCAGGCCCGGCAGGAGTGACGTGGAGAAGATGCTCGTGTCACCCTCAAGGAACGGTTGGCGCATCGCGCGGAGGGCCATAGGGTCGGGAGTGTGGAGCTCCTGTCCCCGCTGCCCGATTCGCACCGCTCGCTCGTCACCGAAGCCCTGGACGCACTGGGCGTCACCCGCTGGGTCCTGAGCATCCATGACCCCAGCTTCCCTGGCCTCCCCGGAGAGGACCTGGGGCGGGGCTCGCCGTACTCCGAGGGCGCCGCGCGCTTCCTCGCCTTCGCTCGGGACCTGGGCTTCACCGGCATCCAGCTGGGGCCGCAGGGGCAGACCACCGCGTACAACCCGTCGCCGTATGACGGCACTCTGTTCTCGCGCAACACGCTGAACGTGGCGCTCGCGCCGCTCACGGATCCGCATGGCCCCTGGGGCGCACTGTTGTCCGCGGACACCCTGGCCCGGCTCGTCTCCGAAGTGCCCGAGGACGTGGGTCCGGAGGCCCGGTACTCCTCCGCTTGCCGGGGTCAGGCGCTGGCGCTCCAGGAGGCGTGGGACACCTTCCGGCGCACCCGGGAGCCAGGGCTGGTCCGCCGCTTCGCGGACTTCCGTCTGGAGCAGCGGGAGTGGCTGGAACGGGATGCGCTCTTCGACGTGCTCGCCGCTAGGCATCACACGCCGGATGACTGGCGCGGTTGGGCGGATTCGTTGGATGGGCGCCTGTTCGCGCCGCGTGCTGGCGAAGAGGCGCAGGCGGAGGCGCGCATCCGGGAGTTGCTCACCGTCGAAGCCGATGCGGTGGAGCAGTACGCCTTCCGCCAGTTCCTCGTGTACGAGCAGCATGGGCTCTTGCGGATGCGCGCGGGGGCTTGGGGGCTCAAGCTGTACGGGGACCTCCAGATTGGTTTCTCGCCTCGGGACACGTGGGCGCGGCAGGGGCTGTTCCTCGGTGCGTACCTCATGGGGGCTCCGCCCAGCCGCACCAACCCGGAGGGCCAGCCGTGGAACTACCCGGTGCTGGATCCGGAGCAGTACGTCGCTCCGGACGGTTCGGGCCCCGGGCCGGTGCTGCGCTACATGGACGCGCGGCTGGGCAAGATGCTCTCCGAGTACGACGGGCTGCGCATCGACCATCCGCACGGGCTCGTGTGCCCTTGGGTGTACCGCGCGGGCTCGGCGGATCCGCTGCGCGCGGTGCAGGGTGGGGCGCGGCTGTTCTCGTCGCCGGACCTGCCCGACCACCCTGCGCTGGCGCGGTATTCCATCGTGGTTTCGGCGCAGCTGGACCGCTCGGTGCCGCGTTACGCGGATGGGTGGGTGAAGGGACTCACGGAGGAGCAGGTGGCTCGGTACGCCATCCTCTTCGACTCCGTGGTGCGCACTGCGCGGGCGCATGGCCGGGCCCGCGAGGACGTGCTGTGCGAGGTGCTGAGCACGCTGCCGTATGAGCTGTCACGGGTGATGGCCCGCGATGGTCTGGGCCGCTTCCGCGTCACGCAGAAGGCGGACCTGAACAACCCGGCGGACGTGTACCGCAGCGAGAACGTGGCCCCCGAGGACTGGGTGATGGTGGGCAACCACGACACGAAGTCGCTCTGGCGGCTGGTCTCCGAATGGCAGTGGAAGCACGCGCTGCGCGCCCAGGCGGACTACCTGGCGGAGCGTCTGCATCCCGAAGCGGAGGGACGTGAGGCCTTCGCGCGCCAGTTGGCGGAGGACCCGGGGCTGCTCGCGCAGGCGAAGTTCGCGGATCTGTTCGCCAGCCGTGCGCGCAGCGTGATGGTGTTCTTCGCGGACCTGCTGGGCATGCCGGACACGTACAACGCGCCGGGCTCCGTGGACGCACGCAACTGGTCGCTGCGCATCCCGACGGATTGGGCCGAGCACTACCAGCAGCGGCTGCGCATGGGCGCCGCGCTCAACCTGCCGCAGGTGCTCGCCATGGCACTGCGCGCGGGCGGAGCCGAGGCCCGAGCCCGTCACGCGGAGTTGCTGACCCGGCTGGACGCCGCCGCGGCCCGACTGCAAAGCGGCATGCGGTGAGTCGCGCCCGGCACGAACCTGTCCGACAGTCGGACAGGTTCTTCAGGTGATGCGCCGCATGTCGAAGCGTGACTGGAGCTTCCACTGACCGTCGGCTTCCTGGATCTCCCCGCGCCAGGTGAATCGGTCCGGGCCGATGTCGGAGAAGCTCCAGCGGATGGGCTTCCCGTGGTGCTCGCCCAGCAGGACGAGCCGGTCCCCATCCCGTCCTCCAGACAGCCGGTTGATGGCTCCACCCGTGGGACTGATCCAGGTGATCTGCCACTTGCCTCCAGCCTGGTCGAACGTGCGCACCGTGGTGCCGTAGCGCTTGTTCGCTCCGGGGCCTGACTGCGCGGGGGCGTGCCGCGACGGCACGATGAACACGTCCTGCAAGGCCCGTCCCTCCAGCACCCAGTGGAACCACCACTCGCCCTGGCTCTGGCGGATGCTCCCGTCAGGGTCATGGTCCTGGATGGTCCCGGCCCAGCCTCCCACCAACCAGCCGAAGGTGGCCGCCGCGTCGCCCAGCTCGCTCGAAGGGCCTGGACTCACCAGTGCCTCCACGAACGCCTGCGTCGAGGACACAGGGGCGGCGGGCCCTTCCGCGAGCCTGCGCCAGATGCCGGCGTATTCGATGGGCAGCCCGTCCGTGTCCACGTCGAGCATGGCGTTGAAGCCGCTCTCCAGGCTTTCGTAGCGGTAGCGCGTGGGGCCCGCGCGTGTGTAGCCCTGCCGTGCAGGCACGACCTCCAGCGCGGGAAACTTCACCCACGCCGCGCGGATCTCCGCGCTCGCACCTTCGCCCAGCCGCAGCCGGTTGATGGGCAGCGCATTGGTGGAGGGGCTCACGCCCAGGTCCACATCGGTGCAGCCCTTCAGCTCCTCCGCGACCCGGCCGTCCTTCCGCCAGTGGCCCTCTCCGTCATGCTCCAACGTGAGCGTCCGGTGCTCGCCGCGCCACGATTGCGTCACGCTCACCCGGCGCGTGCGCCACGCACTGTCACAGACGACCGAATACTCCGCCCTCAGCGGAGCACCCTGTTCCGCGACGAGGATCAAGCCGGAGAGCTCCGTGCCCTCCTGCCCGCGCCTCACGCGTGCATGCTCGAACCCCAGTTCATCCATCACGCGCCGCCAGATGAGCTCTCGCGTGACTGCCGTTGCCTCCGTCGCCATGATTCGGTCACCCCGTTGGATATGCGGGGCAGGATGGAAGGACGGACCTTGGCGGACTTGGGGAAAGTGGACCTGACCACGGTGCGCCGGCTGGCCTCCGGGGACGGATGGCGCGTGAGCGAGATCGTCTGCCGCTCCGGCCCCAAGGACCCTGTCTTCGAGGAACAGCACACCTGGGTGTCCGTCTCCGCCGTCCTGTCGGGGAGCTTCACCTACCGCTCCCGGAACGGACGCGTGCTGCTGACGCCCGGCTCGCTGCTGCTCGGAGAGCAGCACACGTCCTTCTGCTGCGGCCACGAGCACGGCGTGGGTGACCGTTGCATCGCCTTCCACTTCAAACCCGAGCTCATGGAAGAGGTGGCCAGGGACCTGTCGGGCGTGACGCGCACGGACTTTCCCAAGCACCGGCTGCCGCCCCTCCAACGGCTCGCACCGCTCATCGCGGACGTCCAGGCGCTGGCCGAGCAGCCGGGCTCGCGCGGCGCTGAGGAGCTGGCGCTGCGGATGGCGGGCGCGGCGCTGAGCGGCATCCACGAAGGGACAGCCCGGCCCATCACCGCCACCGAGGAGCGCCGCATGGCGGAAGCGCTCCGGCTGATGGAGGCCCGGCTCGTGGAGCCCCTCTCGCTGGGCGTGCTCGCGCAAGAGCTGGGCATGGGGCGCCACCCCTTCCTGCGCACCTTCCGCAAGGTGGTGGGAGAGAGTCCTTACAGCTACATCCTCGGCCGTCGCCTGACACTCGCCGCTGAACGCTTGCGGACGGACCGTGAGCGCATCGCGGACATCGCCTTCGCGTGTGGCTTTGGCGACCTGTCTGAATTTATCCGCCGCTTCCGAACCCGCTTCGGCGTCACGCCTTCCGCCTATCGTGCCCGTGCTCGACCCGGGTCTGCCCGGACAGAGCGGGTCTAACCAGTCTCCTTGGAAATCCCTGTTCTCGATGCTATCGGGGCTGCGCAATTTTTCATCTGTGTAAGGCAGGGACCGCGTGGCGAATCATCGTGAGTGGGAGTTCGGGGCGCATCGCGCGTACTTCGAGGTGCCGGACCTGTTGGTGATGAAGTTCAACGGGCCCTCGAAGCTGGAGGACTCGAAGAAGGTGCTGGAAATCTGTCAGGAGGTTTCGAAGAACGGACCGGTGTTCGTCATCTCCGACGTGTCCAACTCCAGCATCGAGAAGGACTCGCGCGAGCTGCTGGTCGCGCAGGCGAAGGCCGAGTGGTTCCGCGGCCACGTCTACCTGGGCACGGGCCCGCTCCAGCGTGCGGGCGCCAAGGCGCTGATGCTCGCCCTGTACTTCACCGGCAAGTGGACGGTGGACGTGGACTTCGCCGACTCGGAGAAGGACGCGCGCGACCTCATCGCGAAGAAGCGCGCCCAGCCGCCCAGGAAGTAGCCGCCTCCCTTGCGCCTCAGTGCTGGACGTCCAGCACGAGGCGCGTGGGGTCCTTCAGCTCCAGCACGCGGAACGGGGCGCGGCGCGCGGTGCCCAGCACCCACGTCACCTCGCCCTCGAAGTCGCACACGCGCTCCAGCCCCAGCAAGGTCGGCAGCGCGGGCTTGAGCGAGCGCTGCGCCACCGTGGCCTGCCCCTGGTCGTCGTGCGCCCGCGCCAGCGTGAAGCGCACCTCCAACGCGGCCTCTCCCGGCGTCTTCACGTCATTGCCGGAGCCGCACTGCTGCACCGGCGTCTTCACGTACCCCAGTTGGTAGCCCGGCAGGCGTGGCCCGTCGAACTCGAACACCGTGCGGTCGTAGTCCGCGTGCGTCCCCGTGCGCACCGAGCGCAGCGTGATGGACGGGGGCTCGCCGCGCGGCCTCTCCACCGTCGCCGTCGTCCACGCCGCGTCCGCCGCGCTCCCGGAGTCTGGCGCTGCTTCCGCCGCGGACGCCGGCTTGCCCGCGTCTTCCTTCACGTCCAGCACCTGGTGCACCACGGGGGCGGTGGCGGCCGGGCCCTCGCGCGGCAGGGTGTTGGCGGGCGGATTCGCGGCCGGTACGTCCATGGGGACGCTCTGGGGCTCCTGCTTCTGGCAGCCCTGGCCCAGCAGTCCCACCGCCACTCCCAGCACGTACAGCCCCTGTCGCAGACGCATCCGGTTCCTCCCGTCAAACCCCGTCAGCCGGGGACTTCCCGAGTCCTCGCACACCGCGTGCCCCAGGACCATGGAAGATGCGCCTTCCCGGCGCCGTTGCGTATAGGTTCCGCCGGGCCGCGTCCCCCCGGCCCCCCTTCGTGCACTGGAGAGATCCGCACCATGGCCATTGACCTGACCTCCCTCCCGCGTCCCTCTCGCGATGACACCACCGTGAGCAGCATGGTGCGTGGACTCGTGGGCAGTGAAATCCTCCGCATCGCCGCGGAGATTCGCGAGCTCGTGGCCAAGGGCAACAAGGTGTGCAACCTCACCGTGGGGGACTTCAACCCGAAGGAGTTCCCCATCCCGGACGGCCTGCGCGACCAGATTGGCGCCGCGCTCCAGGGCGGTGAGACGAACTACCCGCCGTCCGACGGCGTGCTGGACCTGCGCCAGGCCGTGCAGCGCTTCTACGAGCGCTCCCTGGGGCTGAAGTACCCGCTGGAGGGCATCACCATCGCGGGCGGCGCGCGGCCCGTCATCTACGCCATCTTCCGCGCGGTGCTCGACCCGGGGGACGTCGTCGTCTACCCGGTGCCGTCGTGGAACAACAACCACTACGCCCACATGCTGGGCGCGAAGAGCGTGGTGGTGACCACCGAGGCATCGGCGGGCTTCATGCCCACGCTGGCGCAGCTGGAGCCGCACCTGTCGTCCGCGCGCCTGCTCTGCCTGTGCAGCCCGCTCAACCCCACCGGCACCATGCTGGACCCGGAGGCCCTGCGCGCCATCTGCCAGCGCATCGTCGAGGAGAACCGCGCGCGCGAGGGCCGCGGCCAGAAGCCTCTCATCCTGATGTACGACCACATCTACTGGGTGCTGACCTTCGGCAAGAAGCACGTCACGCCCGTGGAGCTGGTGCCGGAGATGGCGCCGTACACCGTGTTCGTGGACGGCATCAGCAAGGCCTTCGCCGCCACCGGCGTGCGCGTGGGCTGGGGCGTGGGCGCGCCCACCATCATCTCCCGCATGCGCGACGTGCTGGGCCACGTGGGCGCCTGGGCCCCCAAGGCCGAACAGGTCGCCACCGCGCGCTACCTGGACGACGTCCCCGCCACCGAGTCCTTCCTGACGACGATGCGCCAGCGCGTCGACCAGCGCCTGGAGGCCCTCTACAAGGGCTTCCAGCGCATGAAGGACGCGGGCCTGCCGGTGGACGCCATCGCGCCGCAGGGCGCCATCTACCTCACCGTGCGCTTCGACGTGGTGGGCAAGGATGGCCTCGCCACCAACGACGCCATCCGCAAGCGCCTGTTGGAGAAGGCCCGCTTCGCCGTGGTGCCCTTCCAGGCGTTCGGCCTGGCGGAGGACACCGGCTGGTTCCGCCTCTCCGTGGGCGCCACCTCCGTCGCCGAAATCGAGGAGGCGATGCCTCGCGTGGAGGCCACCGTGCGTGAAATCCTCACGGCCCGGTAGCCACTTTCCTCCACAGGCTGGCAGGCAGGGAATACCCTGCCAGCCGTGGCGTTGAGGGCGCCGCCATCATGCTCAAGCGCTTCGTGGATGTCCGTGACGAGGAGGTAGGCGCGGTCCTCGGGGCGTTCGTCTACTTCTTCACGCTGATGTGCGGCTACGCCATCCTGCGGCCCATCCGCAACGAGATGGGCACCGCCGGGGACGTGAAGCACCTGCCCTGGCTCTTCACCGTCACCTTCGGGGTGATGCTGCTGGCGGTGCCGGCCTTCTCCGCGCTGGTGGCGCGCTACCCCCGGCGGGTGGTGGTGCCGCGCGTCTACCGCTTCTTCCTCCTCAACCTGCTGGTCTTCTTCGCGCTGCTCAAATGGGGCGTGGCGAAGGAGTCCGTGGCGCGCGCCTTCTATGTCTGGCTGAGCGTCTACAACCTGTTCGTCGTCTCCATCTTCTGGAGCTTCATGGCGGACGTGTTCGCCAGCGACCAGGGCAAGCGGCTCTTCGGCTTCATCGCCGCGGGCGGCACCACGGGGATGATTGTCGGCCCGTTCCTGGTGGGGCGGCTGGCGGAGCCGGTGGGGCCGGTGAACCTCATCCTCGTGTCCGCGGTGATGCTGGAGGTGAGCGCGCAGTGCGTGCGCCGCCTGGGCCACTGGGCGAGGGACGTGCAGCACCAGCCCGCCACGCGCGAGGGCCCGGTGGGCGGCGGGATGCTCGCGGGCTTGAGGCTCCTGGTGACGTCGCCGTTCCTGCTCGCGCTGGGGATGCAGGTGCTGCTGTACGCGGCGACCTCCACGTTCCTGTACTACCAGGAGGTGCAACTCGTTGCGTCCCTGGCGAAGGACGCGGCGTCGCGCACGGCGGCGTTCGCGGACATCGACTTCTGGGTGCAGGTGCTGACGCTGGCCATCCAGACGCTCGTCACCGGGCGGGTCATCTCGCGTCTGGGATTGGGCGTGGCCATGGCGGTGGCGCCGGTGCTCACGCTGGTGGGCTTTGGGGTGCTCGCGTTCGCGCCGGTGCTGACGGTGCTCATCGCCGTGAAGTCGCTGCGGGGTGCGAGTCATTACGCGCTGGAGCGCCCGTCGCGCGAAATCCTGTTCACCACGGTGGACCGCGAGGCCCGCTACAAGTCCAAGAGCTTCATCGACACGGTGGTGTACCGCGGCAGTGACACGCTGAGCGCGTGGCTGCAGGGCGGGCTCACCGCGTTGGGCCTGGGCATGACGGGCCTGTCGCTGGCGGCCGTGCCCGTGGCCGCGCTGTGGCTCGTGGTGGCCCTGTACCTGGCGCGTCAGCAACGCACGCGCGCCGCTGAAACCCTTCCGCAGACGACCCTTTCTGGAGGAACCACGGCATGAAGCTGACCCGAAGAGGCGTGATTCAAGCAGCGGCCGCGCTGGGCGCGGTCCAGGTGTTGGGCTGTGCGTCGTCCCCCAAGGCGGGCCCAGGTGATGACAAGGACAACGCTCCGGGCAAGCCCCTGAACATCCTCATCCTGGGCGGCACCCGGTTCCTGGGCCCCGCGCTGGTGCAGGTGGCGCAGGCGCGCGGCCACACGCTCACGCTCTTCAACCGTGGCAAGTCCAACCCGGGCCTGTTCCCGGACGTGGAGAAGCTCCAGGGCGACCGAGACCCCGACAAGGGCGAGGGCCTGAAGGCGCTGGCGGGCCGCAAGTGGGACGCGGTCATCGACACGTCCGGCTACGTGCCGCGCATCGTGAAGGCGTCCGCGGAGCTGCTCGCGCCCAACGTGGAGCAGTACGTCTTCATCTCCAGCATCTCCGTCTACAAGGAGATGACGAAGAGCAACCTCAACGAGTCCGACGCCGTGGGCACCATCCCCGACGAGACGACGGAGGAGGTGGGCGAGACGAGCTACGGCCCGCTCAAGGCGCTCTGCGAGAAGGCCGCGGAGACCGCGCTGCCCGGCCGCACGCTCAACATCCGCCCCGGCCTCATCGTGGGCCCGGATGACGGCTCCGACCGCTTCACCTATTGGCCGCTGCGCGTGGCGAAGGGCGGCGAGGTGCTGGCTCCCGGCGACGGCGAGGACCCGGTGCAGGTCATCGACGCACGCGACCTGGCCGCGTTCATCATCCGGAACGTGGAGCGCCGCAGCACGGGCATCTTCAACGTCACCGGCCCGGTCCAGCCCATGAAGATGAAGGGCATGCTGGAGACCCTGCGCGAGGCGACCGGCAGCGATGCGCGCTTCACCTGGGTGGACAGCGCGTTCCTGGATCAGCAGAAGGTGACGGCCTTCGGGGACATGCCCGCGTGGGTGCCGCGCACCGGTCCGGAGGGCGGCATCGGCGCGGTGAGCATCACCAAGGCCACGCAGGCGGGGCTCGTCACCCGGTCGCTCGCGGACACCGTGCGCGACACGCTGACCTGGTTCCACGCGCTGCCGGCGGACCGCCAGGAGAAGTTGCGCGCAGGCCTGTCCGCCGAGCGCGAGAAGGAAGTGCTCGCCGCCTGGCACCAGGCGAAGGGCACCGCCAAGGCGGGCTGATCCGCAGCGGTTGGATTCCGGGTGCCCGGCCGTGGAGCGGCCGGGCATCCAGCCACGAGCCGCCGGGCAGGCGATGCTGGCCGGGCGCGTCATGCGTCCGCACCTTGTCCGCCATGGAACGCGTTCGGGACAGCAGGCATCACGTGGTCATCGTGGGGGCGGGCTTCGGCGGGCTTCAGGCCGCGAAGGCTCTGGGCAAGGCTCGCGACGTGCGGGTGACGGTGGTGGACCGCTACAACCACCACCTCTTCCAGCCGCTGCTGTACCAGGTGGCGACGGCGGTGCTGAACCCGTCGGACATCTCCGCGCCCATCCGCACCGTGCTGCAATCGCGCAACACGGAGGTGCTGCTCGCGGACGCGAAGTCGGTGGACCCGCGCCGCAAGGTGCTCGTCGTGGAGGGCGGGGAGATTCCCTACGACTCGCTGGTGCTGGCCACGGGCGCGTCCCACTCGTACTTCAAGCATCCGGAGTGGGCGGAGGTGGCGCCCGGCCTGAAGACGTTGGAGGACGCGGTGCGCATCCGCGAGCGCGTGCTGGCGGCCTTCGAGGCCGCGGAGCGCGAGTCCGACCCGGTGCGCCAGCGTCAGTGGATGACCTTCGTCATCATCGGCGCGGGGCCCACGGGCGTGGAGCTGGCGGGAGCGCTCTCGTACATGACGCGGCATGCGATGCCGAAGGACTTCCGGCGCATCGACACGCGCGAGGCGCGGGTGATTCTGCTGGAGGGCCTGCCGCGCGTGTTGAACACCTATCCGGAGGAGCTGTCGGAGCGGGCGAAGCGCGACCTGGAGGAGCTGCACGTCGACGTGCGCACCGGGGCCATGGTGACGGACATCGACGCGGAGGGCGTCACGTTCGGGGACGAGCGCATCGCCACGCGCACGGTGCTGTGGGGGGCGGGGGTGGCGGCGTCGCCGCTGGTGCGCTCGCTGGAGGTGCCGCTGGACCGCGCGGGGCGGGTGCAGGTGACGCCGCTGCTCACGGCGCCGGGCTTGAGTGATGTGTATGTGATTGGCGATGTGGCGGCGGTGGAGCAGCACGGCAAGCCGGTGCCGGGCATCGCGCCGGCGGCGATGCAGATGGGACGGCACGTGGCGAAGACCATCCGCTGCCGCCTGGCGAACAAACCGCTGCGCGCGTTCCGCTACCACGACAAGGGCAGCTTCGCGGTGATTGGCCGCGGCTACGCGGTGGGGTTGCTCTTCGACAAGTGGCGCATGTCGGGGTTCCCCGCGTGGTGCGTCTGGGCGGGCGTGCACATCGCCTACCTCATCGGCTTCCGCAACCGCGCCTCCGTGATGCTCAACTGGGCCTACACCTTCTTCACCAAGGGCGGCCGGGACATGCGGCTCATCACGGGCAACGTGCTGAAGCGCATGCCCGCCCTGGCGGTGTCCCTCCAGGCACCCGCCGTGTCTCCTGCGCCTCCTGCTCGCCCGGAACTCCCGGCGTCGCGGCCTGCGCCGGTGCACTGACGAGACCTGGGACGTGGTGAGAGAGTCGCCCCGGTGCCTGCTGGCGCCGGGGCGATTTCCGTTTTGATCGGACCCATCGTTTCTTCTGGCGCGCTCGTTGGCCCCCTGGTGGGGAAGCGGGCGTGACGGAGCGGGACAGGGGGGCCCTGGCCATGTCAGCCTGCCGCGATAGGGATGGGTAGGGACGCGCACGGTGGGGGGCCCGACCCCGCGGGTGGGCGTTCAGGGGCGGGGAGGGGACAGGTCATGAGGTGGGATGAGATGGGCGAGTCGCCCGGATGGGACAGGTCGGTGGCGCGGGACGCGAGCGTGGACGGTGGGACGGCTCGCGGTGGGCGGGGCTCCGTCCTCGCGGTGGTGGCGGAGAAGCCCTCCGTGGCGCGCGACATCGCCCGGGTGCTCGGCGCCAACGAGCGCGGCGAGGGCTTCCTGCGCGGCAACGGCTACGTCGTGACGTGGGCCATTGGCCACCTGGTGGGCCTGGCCCAGCCCCATGAGATTCGCCCCGAGTGGAAGAAGTGGCACCGCTCGCAGCTGCCCATGCTGCCGGGGGACTGGCCGCTGGTGGTGTCGTCCTCCACGAAGGACCAGTTCGAGGTCGTCCGCCGGGTGATGAACGCGCCAGAAGTGTCCGCCGTGGTGTGCGCCACGGACGCCGGGCGCGAGGGCGAGCTCATCTTCCGGTACATCTACGACGCCGCCGCGTGCCGCAAGCCGGTGCGGCGGCTGTGGGTGTCGTCGCTCACCGAGCGCGCCATCCTCGACGGCTTCCAGCACCTCAAGGACGGCAAGGCCTACGCGCCGCTGGCCGCCGCCGCCATGGGGCGCAGCCGCGCGGACTGGCTCGTGGGCATGAACCTGTCGCGCCTCTACACGCTGGCGAGCGGCACCTACGGCAACATGCTGTCCGTGGGACGCGTGCAGACGCCCACGCTGGCCATGGTGGTGGAGCGCGAGCTGGCCATCCGCGACTTTGTCCCGCGTGACTACCTGGAGGTCGTGGCCACCTTCTCGCCTCGCGGCAAGGGCGCGCCCGTGGGGGCTCGCTACCAGGGCACGTGGTTCCGCTCGGGGCCGGACGGCAAGCCGGTGATTCCGCCGGGCTACGACTCCGTGCGCGAGGCGCGCCGGCTGGACGCGGACGGTGTGGAGGCGGGCCGGGTCATCGACCGCGTGCGCAGCGGCAACGCGGTGGTGGAGTCGCTGGACGCGGAGACGAAGCGGATGCCTCCGCCGCTGCTCTACGACCTCACGGAGCTCCAGCGCCACGCGAACCGGCTCTACGGCTTCAGTGCGCAGCGCACGTTGGAGGTCGCGCAGGCGCTCTATGAGAAGCACAAGCTCCTGAGCTACCCGCGCACCGGGAGCCGGCACCTGTCGGAGACGGTGGCGGACACGCTGCCGGAGGTGGTGCGCGCCATCGCCGCGCCCTACCAGGAGGACCTGGCGCCGGGCACGGGCGAGCGTCCGCTGGGCAAGCGCTACGTGGATGACTCGAAGGTGACGGACCACCACGCCATCATCCCCACGCCCATGCCGGCATCCGGCGTGCGGCTGTCTCCGGACGAGCAGCGCCTCTATGACCTGGTGTGCCGCCGGCTGCTCCAGGCGTGGCACGAGGACCACGTCTGGAAGGTGACCACGGTCATCACCGCGGTGACGTCGAAGGGGGCCGCGGGGCCAGCGGTGGACCGCTTCCACAGCGCGGGCACGCAGGTGGAGAAGGTGGGCTGGAAGGTCCTGGACGTGGGGGGCGGGCAGAAGGCGCCGCGCCTCAAGTCGGAGGGCAAGAAGGGCGCGGACAAGGACAAGGAGGAGGAGCCGGACGACGAGCCGCAGGACCTGCCTTCGGGGCTCGCGCGCGGACAGTCGCAGACGGTGGAGGACGTGCAGGCGATGAAGAAGCGCACGCGTCCGCCGCCGCGCTTCACGGAGGCGACGCTCCTGACGGCGATGGAGTCCGCGGGGCGCACGCTGGATGAGAAGGAGCTGGTGGACGCGATGCGCGACACGGGGCTGGGGACGCCCGCCACGCGCGCCGCGACCATCGAGCTGCTGCTCGAGCGCGAGTACCTGACCCGCGAGGGCAAGCGCCTGGTGGCCACGGAGAAGGGCATCCAGCTCATCGGCGTGGTGCACCCAGACGTGAAGTCCCCCGTGATGACGGGGCAGTGGGAGGCGTGGCTCCAGCGCATCGAGCGCGGGCAGGGCGCGCTGGATGCGTTCATGAGCGGCATCGAGGCGTATGTGCGGGAGGTCGTGGGCCAGGCGCCCACGCCGGTGGCCGGCCCGGGGCCTCGGAACGAAGCCTCGGCCGCGAGCGGGCGCTTCGAAGCCTCAAGGCCGCATCCCGCGCAGGTGCCTGCCGAGGAACTCTTCCGCACCCGTGAGGCCGCGACCGCCACCGTCCGGACCGCGGCCCGCGCCAACTCCGCGCGCAACGAGGTCGGTGCTGCGGATGCACGTCATGCAGCGGGCACCTCCGCCAGTGGTGGCTACGGCGGCGCGACCCACCTCGGTGACGCACGTCACGCGGGGGCATCCACCCACGGTGCCTCGCAGTTCGCGGCGGGCGCTCCGGCTCACGGTTTCCACGGCGGATCCGACGTCCACGCGGGAGCCACCGGGAGCACCCCTCCGGCCGCGTTTCCGCGCGTGCAGGAGCGCCCTCCCACGATTCCCTCCGCGGAGGTGCGCACCGCCTTCGTGCAGGCCTCCTCCGAGGGCTTCGGCCGGGCCAAACGCCAGCCCCAGGGCGTGAACATGGGCAGCACCCGGCCGGAGCGCGTGCATCGCGCACCCACGCCTCCGGACAAGCTGCGTGGGCTCCTCAAGGAGGCCTTCGGCTTCAACGACTTCCGCCCGTACCAGGAAGAGGTCTGCCGCGCGGCCACGTCCGGCGAGGACCTGTTGCTGGTGATGCCCACGGGCGCGGGCAAGTCGCTCTGCTATCAGCTGCCGGGCCTGGCTCGCGCGGGCACCACCTTGGTCGTCAGCCCGCTCATCGCGCTGATGGAGGACCAGGTGCTGCGGCTCCAGTCGCTGGGCTTCGCCGCGGACCGCATCCACTCCGGCCGAGACCGGGCCACCTCCCGGCAGGTCTGCGCCGAGTACCTCGAAGGTCGCCTCGACTTCCTCTTCATCGCCCCGGAGCGCCTGGGCGTCCCCGGCTTCGTGGAGCTGCTGGCCCGCCGCACGCCCTCGCTCATCGCCATCGATGAGGCGCACTGCATCTCGCAATGGGGCCACGACTTCCGTCCGGACTACCGGCTGCTGGGCTCGCGCCTGCCGCTCCTGCGTCCCGCTCCCGTGGTGGCCCTCACCGCCACCGCCACGCCGGACGTGCAGAAGGACATCGTCCAGCAACTGGGCCTGCGCGGCTCACGCGGCGGCGCCGCGCACACCTTCATCCACGGCTTCCGCCGCACCAACATCGCCATCGAGGTGCGCGAGCTCAACCCGGGCGCCCGCGGCGACGCCATCCTGTCGCTGCTCAAGAACCCGGAGCACCGGCCCGCCATCGTCTACGCGTCCACGCGCAAGCACGCGGAGCAGTACGCGGACCTGCTCGCGCATGACTTCCACTCCGCGCCGTACCACGCGGGCCTCCAGCCTTCGGAGCGAGACCGCATCCAGGCCGCGTTCCTCAAGGGACACCTGGAGGTCATCGTCGCCACGACGGCGTTCGGCATGGGCATCGACAAGGCGGACGTGCGCACCGTCATCCACGCGGCGCTGCCGGCCAGCCTGGAGGGCTACTACCAGGAGCTGGGCCGCGCGGGCCGCGACGGCAAGGACTCGCGCGCGGTGCTGCTCCACGCCTTCGTGGACCGGCGCACCCACGAGTTCTTCCACCGCCGCGACTACCCGGACCCCTCTCTCCTGGAACGCATCTACCAGGCCACCTCCAACGAGTTCGAGCCCAAGGCCTCCATCCAGGCCCGCGTGCGCGGCGACCCGGAAATCTTCGACAAGGCCCTGGAACAACTCTGGATCCACGGCGGCGTGGAGATGACCCCTGATGAGGACGTGCGGCGCGGCCGCGCGGGCTGGGCCGTGGCGTACATCGCGCAGCGCGAGCGCAAGCAGCTCCACCTGGAACAGATGGGCCGGTACGCGGAGGCGCATGACTGCCGCATGCGCCACCTGGTCGCGCACTTCGGCGACGTGCAGGACTCCGGCGCCGCCTGCGGCCTGTGCGACGTCTGCGCCCCCGAGTCCTGCGAGGTGGTCCGCTTCGAGGAGCCCTCCGCCCTGGAGGCCCACGCGCTGGGCCGCATCCTGGAGGCCCTCCACGCGCGCGACGGCCAGGCCACCGGACGGCTCCATCGGGAGCTCTTCGGGGAACAGCTCCACCGCCGTGACTTCGAACGGCTCGTGGGCGGACTGGTGCGCTCGGGGCTGGTGCGCCTGGACTCGGATTCGTTCGACAAGGACGGCCAGGTCATCCTCTTCCAGCGGCTGTCCCTCACGGACACCGGCCGCCGCGCCCGCGTCATCGCCCCTGGACAGGTGGTGCTGCCCCAGGCGCGCGAGGTGCCCTCCAAGAAGCGCAAGGGCCGCACGGCCGCCGGCACCACGAAGCGCACGCCCCGCAAGCGCGCCGCCTCCACTGCGGCAGCCTCGCCCCGGGCACGCGGCAAGGGCCGCCGGGGCGCCTCGGAGGCCTGGGCCCCGCGTGGCGCCTCCCATGACGCGGACTTCAGCCAGGAGTCCTTCCCCGCGGATGCCCCTCCAGCCCGCGGCTGGAAGGCGCGCGCCACGCCGGAGGCGTCTCCCGGACCCCGGGCCTCCTGGAACGCGTCCCGCAACGCGCCTCCGGACTTCGAAGTGCCCCCGGCGTCCCCCGCCCTGGTGGCGACCCTCAAGGAGTGGCGCCTCACCGAGGCCCGCAAGCGCAAGGTGCCCGCCTTCCGCATCCTCACCGACCGCGTGCTGGACGCCATCGCCAGCGCCCGGCCCTCCAGCGGCGCGGAGCTGATGTCCATCCACGGCGTGGGCCCCACCCTCGCGGAGCGCTACGGTCCGCAGATCCTCTCGCTCGTGTCCCGCCGACGCTGACGGCAGGCGCGGATCCGCGTGTCCGCCGGTGGACAGGGGCGCGTGGATCCGCCCCTCCAGGGCAGCGCCGTGCCCCGGGATGGGAGGCCGGAGGCCAGTGTGGATCCGCCGCGGGGCGTGCCGTCCGCCGCGAACCGCCTGACAAGGGAAAGCCCTTTCCTGGGCCGCAGGCGCGGAGGGCTACCAGCCAGGCGTGAAGCTTGTTTCCCAAGCTTGTAGGCAAAAGTCCGGGTGCCACCTTCTCGTCCACACGCGCATTGGGAGCGGCGTGAGGGGTTCAAGGGGGCGCGCAATGGAGCTGGGTTTCGAGACGATTGGCAACGCCACACTCATCTGTCACGACAACGGGCCGGTGCTGGTGACGGACCCGTGGACGGACGGAGACGCGTACTTCGGCAGCTGGACGCTGTCCCACGAGATTCCGGATGAGCAGCGCCAGTCCATCCTGGACTGCCCCTACGTGTGGCTGTCTCACGGCCACCCGGACCACCTGAGCATGGCCTCGCTGGAGAAGCTGCGCGAGCGCACGCTGCTCCTCCCCAACCACGTGGGCGGCCGCATCCGCGACGACCTGCGCGAGGCGGGCTTCAAGGTCCAGGTGCTCCAGGACCGTGAATGGACCCGCCTGTCCCCGCGCATCCGCGTGCTGTGCATCCCGGACGTGAACCAGGACGCGGTGCTGCTGGTGGAGGTGGGCGGCCGGCTCATCGTCAACCTCAACGACTCCGGTGACCGCGGCCAGGGCCGCTTCGTGCGCCGGGTCATCAAGGAGTACAGCGAGACGTACCTGCTGGCCCTGTCCGGCTACGGCGACGCGGACATGATGAACTTCTTCACCGAGGACGGGCGGCGCATCCTCCCGTACGCGGCGGCGAAGACGCCCGTGGGACAAACCATCGCGCGCATGGCGGAGACGTACGGCGCCCGCTACTTCGTCCCCTTCAGCTCCATGCACAAGTACCAGCGCTCCGACAGCGTCTGGTGCTCCGAGTACACCACCACGCTGCCGGACTACGCGCGGGGCTTCGCCTCCAACTCCTGCGAGATGCTCCCGGCCTTCCTGCGCCACGACTTCACCAACGACTCCTCCGTCTCCATCAACCCGAAGGAGCGCGCCATCAAGCCGGTGGACTCCAAGGAGTTCGGGGACGACTGGAGCGAGCGCCTGGACGCGGACGAGGTGAAAGAACTGGAGCAGTACTTCCGCGCCGTCGAGCACCTGGGCACGGTGATGGACTTCCTGCGCTTCCGCGTGGGCGGCCAGGAGCACGTCATCGAGTTCAACAAGCGCCGCTTCCACAAGGGCATCACCTTCGAGGCACCTCGCAACTCGCTGATGACCGCCGTGAAGTACCAGGTGTTCGACGACCTGCTCATCGGCAACTTCATGAAGACCACCGTGCACGGCGGCTTCGGCAAGGGCAGCCTCTACCCGGACTTCAGCCCCTTCGTGGCCAAGTACGCGGACAACGGCAAGGCCCGCACGGAGTCCCAGCTGCGCAACTACTTCAACGAGTACCGGAGCCGCGACATGGTGGGCTACCTGCGCCACCAGCTGGATGCCCACTGCGTGCGGCCCCTCCAGATTCAGTCCGCGGAGCTCCTGCGCGCGCTGCTGCCCCCGGGCTCCAACACCTTCCGCATGGCCAAGGAGACCTACTGGAAGATGCGCCGCGCCATCCTCTAGGGATTCCCTGGAAAGCCCCTGGCAGGCCTGACCGGAATCAGGACACCCTGCTGTCTCTTTCTCAGACAGCAAGAGCTTCCCCCAAAAAGCTTAGTCTTTCAGGGAGCTTGGCTTTGTAAACGTCACGTGAAGTGACGGTTGACGTGGGGAGGGCTGGAGCGGGGGCGCTCCAGCTATCCCCGCGTTTCCTGTTTTTCTCCTGGGAAGCGCCGTTGGCCCGACAGTTGCTCAATGGCCCGGCGCGCGGCGGACCACGCCTGGCGGGAAGGCCAGGTGGTGGCCGCGCATCCCTCGAAGCACACAGGAAGAGTTCCCATGCTCAAGTTCCGCTCTGTTGCGATGCTGGCCGGCGTCTCGCTGATGCTCGGTGCGTGCGGTGGTCCCGAGTCCGCGCAGGAGTCCGAGGTCAAGCCCACGTGGGAGGAGTTCAAGGCCCAGGCGTACCGTGAGCCGTGGGAGGGCGGAAAGTACATCGTCAACGGTGACGAGGCGCTGGAGTCCGAGGAGGAGCTGCAGGCCTACTTCCACAACGTCGTCGAGCAGCAGCTGGGCAAGTCGCAGGACGGTCTCGCCGTCTATTACATCGGCGGCGACATCAAGTGGAGCGCCACCCAGAAGCTGAACCTCACCTACTGCATCAGCAACAGCTTCGGCACGAACAAGTCGAAGATGGTGACGGCGATGGCGAACGCGACGGCGGCCTGGCAGGCCACGGCGAACGTGAAGTTCGTCTACCTGTCTCAGTACGACGCGTCCTGCACCGCGTCCCAGGCGGGCGTGCTGTTCGACATCCGTCCGGTGTCGGGCCAGTCCTACGTGGCGCGCGCGTTCTTCCCGAACTCCGGCCGCTCCGGCCGCAACGTGCTGGTGGACAGCAGCGCCTTCGGCAACCTGTCGCCCTGGACGCTGACGGGCATCCTGCGCCACGAGCTGGGCCACACGCTGGGCTTCCGCCACGAGCACACCCGCTCCACGGCGAGCGGCTGCTACGAGGACAGCCAGTGGCGCGCGCTGACCACCACCTACGACCGTTCCTCCGTCATGCACTACCCGCAGTGCAACGGCACCCAGACGGGCGACCTCGTGCTGACGACCCTGGACAAGCAGGGCGCCCGCGCGCTGTACCCGTGATTCAAGCATCACGCTTGTGAGGGGGCAGGGGCCGGTGGGAGCGTCTTCACGACGCGCCCGTCGGCCTCGTGCCGTTTCTAGCGCTAGAAGCGGGCGGAGACCTCATCGGCCTCGGTGGCGCGCTCGAAGAAGACGAGCGTCTTGCCTCCGCGCTCGCCAATCTCCAGGCACTCCAGCGCGCCCGTCTGTCCGTCCAGCTCCGCGTAGAGGTGGTCCGGTTCGAGGATGCGGTGGGTGATGCGCCCGTCCTCGCGGCCTACGATGATCTGCACCGCGCCCGCGTCGCTTCCCTTACGCTCCAGGGAGATGTCCACCAGGGGCAGGCGGTCGGCGAGGGGCTGGTCGCCGGTCTCCGCGTCGATGGACTCCACGCGCACCCACTGGGTGGCGTCCTGCTTGCTGATGCCGGCGAGGTAGCTCTCCCACTGCTCCCGGGGAATTTCCTGGTTGATGTGTGCCATGGGTCCGCCTCCGCGGCTGTCGTGTGCCTCAACCGTAAGGCGTCTGACTCGCGGGTGAAGGACGGGCCCGGCTGAACGACGCTCCGGGGACCCCGCGGACCGGGCCCCGGCACGTCGGCTGCTCCCGCCTTCAGCCGCGCACGGCGTGCACGGCGTCGTCCTTCAACACCAGGCGCACGGTAGCGGCCTTGCCATGGCCGAAGTGCTCGTAGGCGGCCTGCTCCAGCACGGGGGCCAGGGTGGTGCGCAGACCGCGAGCGCCTGTCTCACGCTTGAGGGCGCGGGCGACAATCCACTCGCGCACGGCGGGGTCCACGGTGAGCTCCAGGCCCTCGTGGGCGAATTCGCGCTCCCAGGTGCGCAGCACATTGTTCTGGAGGATGTCCCCCAGCGTGGCCGCGTCCAGCGGGTTGAAGGACACCAGCCGGTTGAAGCGGCCAATCAGCTCCGGGATGAAGCCGTAGCGGGAGAACGCGGTGGTGTTCTCCAGGTGCTCTTCCGTGATGCGCGTGGCGATGGACTCCAGGTCCTTCTGGCCGCCCTTGCCGGGCTCGCGCCCGAAGCCCACGCGCTCCACATGGTTCATGGTCGCCGCTGTGCCCCGGAAGCCGCTGAAGGCGCCGCAGGCGATGAAGGTGATGCAGCCCATGTCCAGGGATTCGGAGCGGATCCGGCTGGTGAAGCCGAAGTCCGGCGGGAAGGTGGCCTGCGCCGCGGAGAGCAGGTGCAGCAGGCTGCGCTGCACGCCGAAGCCGCTCACGTCCTTGGTGGTCTGCTGGCCGGAGAAGCGGCTGTCGGAGCGGCTGGTGGCGAGCTTGTCGAACTCGTCCATGCAGATGACGCCGCAGGCGGCCCACGCCGCGTCGCGCTCCGCGGCTTCATAGAGGCGGGACAGCAGGGTGCTGACGTCGTCACCCACGTAGCCCGTTTCGGAGAACTGGGTGGCGTCCGCGAGCACGGTGGGCACGCCGAGAATCTCCCGGAACATCAGCTCCACGAGGAACGTCTTGCCGGAGCCGGTGGGGCCCAGGAAGAGGGCGTTCTCGCGGGTGCCGGGCTCGGGCTCCAGGCCCTCCAGGTACAGCCGGCGGATGCGGCGCAGGTGGCGGTAGGCGAGCACGGAGGCGGCGCGGCGGGCCTCGGGCTGGCCCCGGTAGCCCAGGTCGCCCAGGCGCGCGTCGATCTCCTGGGGCGACAGCACCTCCAGCGCGGCCACGCGCTCCTGGATGGGCGGGCCTTCGGGGAAGGCGGAGGGTTCGACGCCGGAACGGGGGGACATCGCGGGGGGCTCCAGGAGGGTGGGGACGTCCCATCATCCGGGAGGCACCGGGGCGCGACAAGCCGCCCCGGGCCTGGGGCTCAGTTCACGTCGACGATGCGGCCCTGTGCGTCGATGGCATAGGCCGCGTCGATGTCGAGCACGACGGGCTCCGGGGGAATGCCGCAGCGGTCGAGCCTGGCGGTGAAGAAGACGAAGTGGAGGGCGTCCTGCTTCACCACGGTGACGTCATAGGTGTCCTGGCGGGACAGGCAGCGCGCCAGGGCTTCATTGGGGCCGGAGGCCTTGGCGCCGGGTGGCAGGAAGTCACTCAGCGCGACCTGGAGCGCCGCCAGCGCCGGCCCGTCCAGGGTCATGGCCCCCTCTCCTGGCGAGGGGAACCGCACGCGGGCCGCCTCCTCGGCGGGGGCGCGGGGCGGCCGGGTGTACCGGTGGTAGCCGAACAGAGAGCACCCGGACAGCACGCCGCACAGCGCGACGATGATGAGAGGAGAGCGTGTCATGGCACCCAGTCCTGTCCGGGACGTAGCTCGCCGGCAGTCACCGGATGTCGAGGATGCGGCCCTTGCCGTCGATGAAATAGGTGGCGCCTGCGTCCAGGACCACGGCGTCGGGTGGCATCTCCTCGCAGCGGCCGAGGTTGGCGGAGAATGCGATGACGTACAGGTCGTCGTTCACCTTCTGGATGCGGACGTCAAAGAGGTCCCTTCGCCCGAGGCAGCGGACCAGCCGTTCGTGATTGCCGCTGGCCTTCGCATCAGGGGGGAAGAAGTCCTTCATCGCGACCTGGAGCGCGGCGAAGGCCGGACCCTCCAACTCGGTGGTCGTCTGGAATGCCTGCGGATCCCGGATGCGTGCACCCTCTTCGGGTGGGATGCGTTCGGGCCGCTCGTATTTGTGATAGCCGAAGTGGCTACAGCCCTGGCTCAAGACACAGACCATGACGCCGAGGAGAAGGGGCGCCAGACGCTGAGTCCGCGTGCGCACGTTCATGGCGTCCAGTCCTTCCCTTCGTAGAGCTCGATATTGCCCTGGTCGTCGCTGACCGAGCCGATGGGAACCCAGACGCCACCCCGAAGCGCGGTCACCTCGCGGTCGGCGTAGTCGAATTTGTAGGCACGGCACTCGCCCGCTTTTTCCCGGTAGAACAGCAGGAGATGCCGCCGGAGGACCTTGCCGGTCCGCGAGTCGGCGATCCGCGAGGGAACCCACTCGCGGTCGCGCCCCATGTCCTTCTGGGAGAAGCGCCGGTTGTGGGGATGGTTGTGGCCCCTCCCCAGGATGACGGCGTCCAGGTGCCGCGGATCATCCAGCTTCGTGGGGACCAGACAGGACTTCGTGCGGCCAACGCTCGTGCCTTGAACGTCGGACAGATGGCTGAGGTAGTACGCGTCCTCCGCACCCGAGTAATAGACCAGGGCGCAGTACTCCATCCCGTAATCACCCGACGATGCCCCAGGCTGCCGGGTCATGATCTCGCAAGCGTTCCCGGCGAGCTCCTCCACAGTGGAAAAGGGGCCCGCGAGCGGGCCGGTGACCTGGAGCTGTCCATCCGGAAGCTCACGGACGCGGACGTCCGGGTTCGGTGTGGAGCACGCCACCATCAGCGCGGCCCATGCCCAGGGGACGGCCCAATGGCTTCGCTGAATCCCCATGCGCGGTGTCCTGGTTCGAGAGCGCTTTTCTGGGGATTACTCATTATCAGGTTAATTCAAGAAAAAGAAGATTAACTGTCCGAGTCTGACATAGTCGGAATCGGGTGGGAAGTGACCCCACGGGGCTTCGGGACACTACCTACAGGGTTATAGGCTGGCAACAGGATGTGTGGGGTTCGGTGCGACGCGGAGCACGCGGAAGCGGCATCCAGTGGTCCGTCCGCCGGTCCGCACTCGTGGGCTCCCAGAGGTCGGCCCGTGAACAGCGCCGTTCCCCACGTGCGCGGGGTGCTCCCCGGAGCCGCGCGTGCGCATTAACAGGGCGCACATGGCTCAATCGACTGAAGCACGGTCTCAAGCGCCCCGGCTGGGTGCGTGGGCGGAGGGTACCTCGGTGCGCTGGCGCGTCTGGGCGCCCGGCCACCAGGGCGTGGACGTGGTCCTCTACGACGCGGAGGACCGCGTCCTGCGCAAGGTGCCGCTCTCCGCCGAGGCGGACGGCTGCTTCGGCGGCGCGCTGCCGGACCTGGCCGAGGGCGCGCGCTACAAGCTCAGCGTGGATGGCGGAGACCCCTTCCCCGACCCGTGGTCCCGCTCGCAGCCGAAGGGCGTGCACGGCCCGTCGGAGGTGGTGGGCTCCGACCACGGCTGGACGGACTCGCACTGGAAGGGGCCGGATCCGCAGGCGCTGGTCATCTACGAAGTGCACGTGGGCACCGCCACGCCGGAGGGCACCTTCGAGGCATTCATCCCGAAGCTCGCCCACCTGCGCGAGCTGGGCGTCAACACGCTGGAGCTGTTGCCGGTGGCCAGCTTCCCGGGTGCGCGCAACTGGGGCTACGACGGTGTGGACCTCTTCGCGCCGCAGGCCACGTACGGCGGGCCGAAGGGGCTGCGCAAGCTCATCGACGCGGCGCACGCGCACGGGCTCGCGGTGCTCATCGACGCCGTCTACAACCACTTCGGACCGGACGGGAACTACCTGCGCGCGTACTCGCCGCACTACTTCACCGGCAAGCACCACACGCCCTGGGGCGACGCGGTGAACTACGACAGCGAGGGCAGCCGCTTCGTGCGCTCGCTGGTGCTCTCCAACGTGGAGATGTGGATCCGCGACTACCACGCGGACGGCCTGCGCCTGGACGCGGCGCACGCCCTGGTGGATGAAGGCCAGCCGCACCTGCTCACCGAAATCACCGAGCGCGCCCACGCCACCGCCTCCGGCCGCCGCGTGGTCGTCATCGCCGAGGACGAACGCAACGAGCGAAAGCTCGTCACGCCCGCGCCGGAGGGCGGCTACGGCCTGGATGGCGTCTGGGCGGATGACCTGCACCACCAACTGCGGCGCGCCTTCGCGGGCGACCACGAGGGCTACTACCAGGACTACACGGGCAGCGCGGAGGACCTGGCCGCGACGCTGCGGCAGGGTTGGTTCTACACGGGCCAGAAGTCGAAGAACCTGGGCCACGCGCGCGGCACGGACCCGAAGGGACTGGGGCCGTGGCACTTCGTCCACTGCATCCAGAACCATGATCAGGTGGGCAACCGGCCCTTCGGCAACCGCCTGTCGGAGGACGTGTCTCCGGCCGCCTACCGCGCCATGAGCACGCTGCTCCTGATGTCGCCCTTCACGCCGCTGCTCTTCATGGGCCAGGAGTGGAACGCGCGCACGCCGTTCCTCTACTTCACGGACCACAACGCGGAGCTGGGCAAGCTCGTGACGGAAGGGCGCCGCAAGGAGTTCGCCGGCTTCTCGCGCTTCAAGGGCGAGCAGGTGCCCGACCCTCAGGACCGCGACACCTTCACCCGCTCCACGCTGGACTGGGGTGAGAAGGACGGCGCGGAGGCCGCGGGCGTGCACACGCTCTACAAGGAGCTCTTGCGCCTGCGCGCCACGGAGCCCGTGCTCACCAGCCGTCAGGGCACGCACGACGCCCGCGCGCTGGGGTCGGACGCGTTCGTGCTGGAGCGCCGCGCGGAAGGGGACACGTTCCTCATCTTCGTGAACCTGCGGGGCTCGCTGGTGCACACGCTGCCCACGCACGCGAGCGCGGGCATCGTCGCGTGGAGTGAGAACCCGCGCTACGGCGGCACCGTGGAGGCGTCTCCGCTCACCGGCAACGTCGTGCGCCTGGAAGGCCCCTCCGCGGCGGTGGTGAGGCTGCGCGAGTAGCCCGCACGCAAAGACAGACACGGTTTCACGCGCGGCCCGTCTCCCGGAAGCAGGGGGGCGGGCCGCCGCTTCTTCCCTCCGTGAAACAGGCAACGACAAGGAATGCCCTCGGAGCCAGGCCGGTACTCGGCCGCCAGGAGGAAGCACCTTGTCTCAATCTCATCCATCACCGTGGAAGCGGCACCTCACCACCACGAGCGCGCTCCTGCTGCTCGGCTCCGCCGCACCGGCGCTCGCCGCGTCGGGCTTCACCGCCGTCACCGCCAGTGGGAATGACGGCAACCCGCCGTCCGCCACCGTCGACGGCAACCTCACCACGCGCTGGTCCAGCGACGGCGCGGGGCAGTGGCTCCGGGGCGACCTGGGCAGCGTGAAGTCGCTGTCCGCGGTGGACATCGCCTGGCACCGGGGCAACGAGCGGACCAACACGTTCGTCCTCGCCACGTCCACGGACGGCACCACCTGGTCCACGGCCGTGTCCACGACGTCGTCCGGCACCACCGCGAACTTCGAGCGCTACAGCTTCACCGCGCGCAACGCCCGCTACGTGCGCGTCACCGTCAACGGCAACTCCGTCAACACCTGGGCCAGCATCGCGGAGTGGGCCGCCATCACCAGCGCCGCCACGCCCACGTCCGGCCAGGACCGCTTCGGCGTCACCATGCTCTATCCCTCGAAGTCCGGGGGCGAGGCGTGGACGCTGGCGGACAACGCGCTGGCGGACGCGCGCTTCGACCCGCAGGACACGATTACGCGCAACAGCGACGGCTCCTGGAAGATGAAGGACAAGCAGGTGCGGATGAGCGTCTTCACGTCCACGGGCTACGACGACCGGAAGATTCCCACCTACGACCGGGACGTGCTCGCGAGCCGCGGCTACATGCAGGCGCCGAACGACTGGAAGAACATCGAGATGACCGGCTTCGTGAAGGTCAACGCGGTGGCAGACGTGAAGGACAACTTCGCGTGGTACGCGCGCGGCGGGAAGCACAACGACGACCACTCCGGCTGCGAGGGCAGCAGCTACAAGGCGGGCCTGCACTATGACGGCCGCGCCCGCTGGGAGAAGGAGACCTGGCATGTCTCCTACGACCAGACGCCCTACGTCACCGCGACCTCCGCGCTCAAGGGCCGCTGGGTGGGCTTCAAGGCCGTCATGCGCAACGTCACCGTCAGCAGCCAGACGGCGGTGAAGCTGGAGCTGTACGTCAACGAGAACGCGGACAAGGTGACGTGGAAGAAGGTCCAAGACACCACTGACGCCGGCAAGTGGGGCGGCGATGCCCAGCACTGCGGCGGCGCCGTGCCCGCCGCGCCCATTACGTGGGGTGGCCCCATCGCGGTGTTCCGCTGGGACAACGCGACGGACGTGGACTTCAAGTGGCTGAGCGTCCGCGAAATCCAGCCCTGAACCCCGCGTGAAGTTGGACCCGCACGCGGCCTGACGCAGGACGGCAGGCCGCGCGCCGGGCGGGCGGGGAGGCCCGGGATGGGGTGTCCCCTCCCTCGGGAGGCGGGGCTTTCCATCGACAGGGGGCGCTGGGGTGGGCAGCATGGCGCCGCCATGAACGTCGACAAAGCCCTCGCCTCGTCCGAGCGCATCTGGGAGCAGGAAATCGTCCCGGCGCTGGAGCGCTACATCCGCATCCCCAACAAGTCGCCTGCCTTCGACCCGGACTGGGTGAAGTCCGGCCACATGGAGCAGGCCGTCCAGCTCATCGCGGACTGGTGCCGCGCGCAGGCCACGCACCTGCCGGGCCTGACGGTGGAGGTGGTGCGGTTGAAGACGGCGGACGGCAAGGACCGCACGCCGGTCATCTACATGGAGGTGCCGGGCACGCGCGGTGACGACACCGTGCTGCTGTACGGCCACCTGGACAAGCAGCCGGAGATGACCGGCTGGCGTGAAGGCCTGACGCCGTGGACCCCCGTGCGCGAGGGCGACAAGCTCTTCGGGCGCGGCGGCGCGGATGACGGCTACTCCGCGTTCGCGTCGCTGTCCGCGCTGCGGCTGCTGAAGGAGCAGGGCGTGCCGCACGCGCGCTGCGCCATCGTCATCGAGGCGTGCGAGGAGAGCGGCAGCTACGACCTGCCCGCGTACATCGAAGCGCTGGCGCCGCGCATCGGCAAGCCGTCGCTGGTGGTGTGCCTGGACTCGGGCTGCGCGAACTATGAGCAGCTGTGGATGACCACCAGCCTGCGCGGAATGATCGCCGGCAACCTGCGCGTGGACATCCTCACGGAGGGCGTGCACTCCGGTGACGCGACGGGCGTGGTGGCGTCTTCGATGCGCATCATGCGGATGCTGCTGTCGCGCGTGGAGGACGAGGCGACGGGCCACATCAAGGTGCAGGCCCTGCACACGGAGATTCCGGAGGGCCGGCGCCAGCAGGCGAAGGCCGCGGCCCAGACGATGGGCGACGAGCTGTTCTCGAAGTTCCCCTGGGTGGAGGGCGCGAACCCGGTGACGACGGACGGCGAGGAGCTGGTGCTCAACCGCACCTGGCGTCCGGCGCTGGCGCTGACGGGCGTGGAGGGCGTGCCGGGCCTGGCGAGCGCGGGCAACGTGCTGCGCCCCTTCACGACGTGGAAGCTGTCCATGCGCATCCCGCCGCGAGTGGACCCCAAGGCGGCCGCGAAGGCGCTGAAGGAGACGCTGGAGAAGGATCCGCCGTACGGCGCGAAGGTGTCGTTCGACGGGGACAAGGCGTCGGTGGGCTGGGACGCGCCGCCGCTGGCCAGCTGGCTGTCGAACGCGGTGGAGAACGCGTCCAAGACGTGCTTCGGCAAGCCCGCGATGGCGATGGGCGAGGGTGGCACCATCCCGTTCATGGGCATGCTGGGCGAGCGCTTCCCGGAGGCGCAGTTCCTCATCACGGGCCTGCTGGGGCCGGGCAGCAACGCGCACGGGCCCAATGAGTTCCTGCACATCCCCACGGGCAAGAAGCTGACCGCCGCGGTGGCGAGCGTCGTCGCCGACCACTTCAAGCGGTAGTGCCTCACCGGAAGGACGGGGCCGCATGCGCCCCGTCCTTCTTCAAGCCTGGCCTTCCGGAGCGCCCCATGCCGAGCAAGCCCCGCCGCACCGGCCACATCCGTTCGCAGCCCCTCATCGCGGTGCGCGACGTGGAGGCGAGCAGCCGGTGGTACCAGGAGGTGCTCGGCTGTGAGAGCGGGCACGGCGGGCCCGAGTACGAGATGCTGCTGAACAACGGCGAGCTCGTGCTCCAACTCCACGCGTGGGACCTGGATGAGCACGCGAACCTGATGGGGCCGGACTCGGCGCCGAAGGGCCACGGCGTGCTGCTGTGGTTCGAGACCACGGACTTCGACGCGTGCGTGGACGCGGCCCGGGCGCTGAAGGTGGAGTGGGTGGAAGAGCCGCACGTGAACCCGAACTCGCGCCGCTGGGAGTTCTGGGCGAAGGACCCGGACGGCTACGTCGTCGTCGTGGCAGCGGAGTCGCGAGCGAAGCGCTCCTGACGCGCCTCACCCGGGCAGTGCTTGGCCGCCGGACCGGCGGCACGAAGAGGCGCCTCAGCGCCCCGTCTTGATGCCCAGCGACGACGTGGACGGCGGCTTCTTCGGCGGGGTCGACGGTCGTGCCGCCCGCTTCTGGAGCGCCACCGCCACCCCGGGCGCGTCCGCCGCGGACATGTGCCGCGTCACGGGCTCGTAGCCGTTGAGCGCGAGCGTCACCGCCACCGACGGCTCCCCGGGCACCAGCGGCAGCGCCACCGGCGTGATGCCGCGCTCCTCGCCCGCGATCTGCACCGTGGCGCCGGGCGGCTCGCTCGTCACCATCAGGCGCACCGGCTGGGGCGCGGTGTTCTCTGGCGGCGTGGGGCGCGTGGGCGTCTCCGGCGTGCGGCCCGGCGCTTCATCCGGCGGGCGCGTGGCCACGACCGGGGGCGGCGTCACTGTCTCCGAGTTGCCGCGCACCAGCACCACCGCCGCGCCACCCACCACCAGCGCCACACCGCCCACCACGAAGGGCAGCCAGGCGCGCCGCTTCGGAGCCTCCGGCGGCATCAGGGCCGCGGTGTTCCGCGTCTTCTCCGGCTCCACGCGCGTGGGCGGACGGGACGGCGGCCCCACCAGCTTCGATGCGCGCGACGCGGCCTGTCCTCGCGCACCCGACGTGGGCATCCCGTCCCGCGACGAGTTGGACTGCGCGTCCAGGTCCACGTCCTCGGCCAGCTGATCCAACTTCGTCGGATCCGCTTCCGTGGTGATGCGGTCCGCGTACAGCTCCCGCAGGTACGCGGCCAGGTGCGCGCTGCTGGACGGCAGCCGCAGGTTGAGCGTCCAGTCCTCCAACGCCAGGCGGAACGCGGCGCAGTCCGCGTAGCGGCCCTCCGGCGTGGGCGCCAGGGCCTTGAGGACGATCTCGTCCAGGCCCGGCGGCAGCTTCGGGTTGAGCTGCGACGGCGGTGGCACCTGGCAGTCACGCACCAGCCGCAACGTCATCAGGTCCGTGTCGCCCTTGAAGAGGCGCTTGCCAGTGAGCAGCTCCCACATCACGACACCGAGCGCGAACAGGTCGCTCCGGCCGTCCACCGCCATCCCGTTGGCCTGCTCCGGCGACATGTACGGGTACTTGCCCTTGAGCACGCCCGTCGCCGTCTGCTGACCGCTGGTGGCCGCCTTCGCCACGCCGAAGTCGATGACCTTCACGCCGCCGTCGAACCCGACGAGCACGTTCTGCGGAGACACGTCGCGGTGCACCAGCATCAGCGGCTGGCCGTGCCCGTCCAGCGCACCGTGCGCGTAGGACAGCCCCGCCGCCGCGTCCGCGATGATGCGCACCACCAAGCCCACCGGCAGCGGGCGCTCCTGCTTGCGCGCGAAGCGATCCAACCGGCGCACGTCCTCGCCCTGCACGTACTCCATGGCCAGGCAGTGCCGGCCCTCAATCTCCGAGAGGTCGAGGATGGTGATGAGGTTCGGGTGTGACAGGCGCGCCACGAGCCGCGCCTCGTCCAGGAACATCTCCAGGAACTCTTCGTCCTCGGCGAGGTGGGGAAGGATGAGCTTGAGGACGACCAGTCGCTCGAACCCTGTCCCGTGCTCCCGGGCGAGGAACACCTGTCCCATGCCGCCCGACGCGATTTTTCGAAGCAGCTCGTATTTCCCGAAACCGACAGCCATGGGTGTCCGGGAGGATACCGCGCTTTCTCACCGGGCGGGAAACAGCCGTTCTCCAAAATGACCGAGGCTCTGTCCGGCAGGGAGGGGCCCGCCTTCCTACCCGTTGAGGAGGCAGGCGGGCTACTGACGCCTAGGCCTTCATCTTGTAGCCGGAGCGCAGCACCGCGTACGTGACGACCGTCGCGACCGCCGCGGTGAGGGCGAGGATGGCCCCACCCACGAGCGGCGAGAACAGGCTGCTGCCGAGCATGCCGTAGCGCAGCCCCTCCACCATGTAGACCATGGGGTTGAAGAGGCTGATGTGGTTCCACGGCGAGGGCAGCTCGCGCACCGAGTAGAAGACGCCGCCCAGGAACGTGAGCGGCAGCATCACGAAGGTCGGGAAGAAGTTGATCTGCTCGAACTTCTCCGCCCACACGGCGGCCAGCATGCCCAGCACGCTGAACACGTAGCTGGACAGCATGAGGAAGTAGAGCGTCGCCAGTGGGTGCTCCAGGCTGAAGCCGGAGAACACCGCCGCGACAATCCACGTCAGCAGGCCCACCACCAGACCGCGCACCATGGCGCCGCCGATGAAGCCCACCATCAGCTCACCAGGCCCCAGCGGTGCCACCAGCAGGTCCACCACCGTGCCTTGAATCTTGGTGATGAACAGCGACGAGGAGCTGTTGAGGAACGCGTTGTTCGCGATGCCCAGGAACACGAGGCCCGGCACGATGAAGTGCAGGTACGGCTGGCCCTCCACCTCGTGGATGCGGCCGGAAATCGAGTAGCCGAAGACGATG
Source organism: Corallococcus sp. AB038B (assembly GCF_003668955.1). Taxonomy (NCBI): domain Bacteria; kingdom Pseudomonadati; phylum Myxococcota; class Myxococcia; order Myxococcales; family Myxococcaceae; genus Corallococcus; species Corallococcus sp. AB038B. Next base: position 487,855 of record NZ_RAWO01000001.1, read on the forward strand.
AAGTACAGCGTGGTGCTGATGAGGGGCGACAGGATGGTCTGGCCCGGCACGCGCATGAAGCGCCGGACCTCCTTCGCGAACAGCGTCTGCATCCCGAGGACGTTCATGGGGTGTTTTTCGAAGGAGCGGGGGTTCAGGCGGCCTGCGAGGGGCGGCCACGGAGGATTTCGATGAGCACGTCTTCCAGGCGCGACCGCCGCGTCTCCACTTCCGAGATGGGCAGCCCGTCCGCGTAGAGCGAGCGGAGCAGCTCACCGGAGGGCGCGCAGTTGTCGCGCTCCACGTAGGTGAGCGTGCGGCCGTCAGTGGACAGGCTCGCGGCGAAGCGCGCGCCCGCGGCGGGCATGGCGGCCTGCGGTTCGGCGAAGGTGACGACCAGGCGCTTCTCTCCGAAGCGGCGCAGGAGCGAGGACTTGTCCTCGGTCATGAGGAGGCGGCCCTCGTTGATGATGCCCACGCGGTCCGCCAGCTCCTCGGCCTCTTCCAGGTAGTGCGTGGTGAGGACGATGGTGGTGCCTTCGCTGGCGATCTTCTTCACGTACGTCCACAGGTCGCGGCGCAGCTCCACGTCCACGCCCGCGGTGGGCTCGTCCAGGAACACGAGCTTGGGCTTGTGGACCAGGGCCTTGGCGATGAGCAGCCGGCGCTTCATGCCGCCGGACAGCGCGCGCGTGAGGGAGTCCTTCTTGGCCTGGAGGTTCAAGGCGGTGAGGACCTCGTCGATGCGGGCGTCGTCGCGGGGCTGGCCGTAGTAGCCCTGCTGGATGCGCAGGGACTCCGCGACGGAGAAGAACGGGTCGAAGTTGATCTCCTGCGGCACCAGGCCGACCTGGTAGCGGGGCCCGTTGGGGTCCACGTCCAGGTCCTTGCCGAAGACCTTCATGGTGCCCGCGGACTTCCTCACCAGGCCGCACACGCTGCCGATAAGGGTCGTCTTTCCGGCGCCGTTGGGGCCCAGGAGGGCGAAGATTTCACCGGGGCGGATGGTGAGGTCCACGGCGTGAAGGGCAGTGAACTTTCCGTAGGCCTTGGAGAGGCCCTTGAGCTCCAGGGCGGGGGGCGTCGGCTCTGACATGGGGCGCTTCCTCTAACACCTTCGAATTGGGTTCGCTGGTCAGCGAGCAGGCGTTTTCGCTCCTGGACGCGTGACGCGCCCCGTCCAACCGGACACTGCGCTGACGCAGGCGCCTTGAGCCGGATGGGGCTCCCTGCTATCCGCTGGCCCCGCTCACCGTTTCGGCGAATCCCAGGAGGCCTTCCGCCATGGCCCAGAATTTCATCTTCACGATGCAAGACCTGCGCAAGGTCAAGAACGGCAAGGACATCCTCAAGGGCATCTACCTGTCCTTCTTCCCGGGCGCGAAGATTGGCGTGATTGGCCCCAACGGCTCCGGCAAGTCCACGCTCCTGCGCATCATGGCGGGGGTGGACACGGAGTTCTTCGGCATCGCGAAGCCGGACCCCACGGTGAAGGTGGGCTACCTGGCGCAGGAGCCGCAGCTCGACCCGAAGCTGGACGTGAAGGGGAACGTGGAGCTGGGTCTGAAGGAGATCCGCCAGGCGTTGGACCGCTTCAATGAGGTGAGCGCGAAGTTCGCGGAGCCCATGGATGACGCGGCGATGGAGAAGCTGCTCGCCGAGCAGGCGAAGCTGCAGGACCTCATCGACGCGACGAACGGCTGGGAGCTGGACCGCACGTTGGAGATGGCGATGGACGCCCTGCGGTTGCCTCCGGGTGACGCGGACGTGACGAAGCTGTCCGGCGGTGAGAAGCGCCGCGTGGCGCTCTGCCGCATCCTGCTGGAGAAGCCGGACCTGCTGCTGTTGGACGAGCCCACCAACCACCTGGACGCGGAGAGCGTGGCGTGGCTGGAGCAGGCGCTGAAGGCATACACGGGGACCATCGTGTGCATCACGCACGACCGGTACTTCCTGGACAACGTGGCGGAGTGGATTTTGGAGCTGGACCGCGGCGAGGGAGTGCCCTGGAAGGGGAACTACTCCAGCTGGCTGGACCAGAAGCAGAAGCGGTTGGAGTTGGAGGAGAAGTCGGAGAGCCACCGTCAGAAGACGCTCAAGCGCGAGCTGGAGTGGGTGCGCGCGTCTCCGAAGGCGCGTCAGGCGAAGAGCAAGGCGCGCATCGCCGCGTACGAGGAGCTGTTCAACCAGTCGCAGCAGAAGCGGGACGTGACGGGCGAGGTGATGATTCCGCCCGGTCCGCCGCTGGGTGGGTTGGTGGTGGAGGCGAAGGGGCTGCGCAAGGCGTACGGCGACCGGCTGCTCATCGACGAGCTGAACTTCAAGCTGCCGCCGGGCGGCATCGTGGGCGTGATTGGTCCGAACGGCGCGGGCAAGACGACGCTGTTCCGGATGATGACGGGCACGGAGAAGCCGGACGCGGGCGAGCTGCGGATTGGCGAGTCGGTGGTGATGGCCTACGTGGACCAGAGCCGAGACTCGCTGAACGGAGAGCAGTCGGTGTTCCAGGAGGTGAGCGGGGGGTTGGACCTCATCGACCTGGGCAAGGCGGGCACGGTGCCCAGCCGCGCGTACCTGTCGGGCTTCGCCTTCAAGGGCACGGATCAGCAGAAGCGGGTGAAGGACCTGTCCGGCGGCGAGCGCAACCGGCTGCACCTGGCGAAGATGCTCAAAGCCGGCGGCAATCTGCTGCTGTTGGACGAGCCCACGAACGACCTGGACGTGGAGACGCTGCGAAGCCTGGAGGACGCGCTCTTGAGCTTCGCGGGCTGCGCGGTGGTCATCAGCCACGACCGCTGGTTCCTGGACCGCATCGTCACGCACATCCTGGCATTCGAAGGCGACAGCAAGGCCTTCTTCTTCGAGGGCAACTTCGAGGACTACGAAGCGGACAAGAAGAAGCGCCTGGGCCCGGACGCGCTGGAGCCGCACCGGATCCGGTATCGCCCGCTGACGAAGAGCTGAGATTTGATGGTGCTGTGCTCCGCCCTGTGAGTGATTCCGGGGCGGAGGTGTCGTCGGGAGGAGGGTGCACGCGTGATCGAGTCGGTGCAGTTCCGCAACTTCAAGGCGTACCGCTCACTCGACCTGGACCTGGAGCCCTTCACCGTGCTGGTGGGGCCGAATGCTTCGGGCAAGACGACGCTGCTGGATGGCTTGCGGATGCTGGCCTTGCTTGCACCGCATCCAGACGGGTTTCCGGTAGAGGAGCTTATCCCGGAGCGCTTCCGATCATTTGGAGTAAGCCAGCCGATCGAAATGGCCTTCTATGCCCGCTTTGGGCGTTCCCTCGGTGAAGTTGTTGTTACGGGAGCTGGAGGGCCCATCACGAGATGGCCACCATTGGCCAGACTGGATGAGGAATCCGAACGAGAGCTGAGTCGTGCCAACGACAAGCTGCGCCAGTTCTTGCGGACTGCGACGCTCCTGCGCTTCGAAGCGAGGAAGCTGGCGGACGCATCGTATAGCGAGGAGCAGGTGCCCACGGTTGCAAGTGATGGCGCAGGGCTGGCTTCCACGATTGCGTTCCTCAAGTTGAGTCATGAGGACCTGTTCGGAGAGATTGAATCCGCGCTGAAGCAGGTCGTGCCGTCCGTGCGGAAGATTCGCGTCGAGCGTGCCTCGGTCGAGCAGAGCAACGTGCGAACGATTGCCCTCGATGATCAGACGACCCATGTGTCCGAAAAACGGACGCTCTGGGGAAACCGGCTCGTGCTGGACATGCAGGGGGCCAAGGGCGTGCCAGCGGATTCCGTTGGAGAAGGCACGTTGATGGCGCTGGGCTTGCTGACGGTGCTGCTCGGACCTCAGCGGCCCAAGCTCCTTCTCCTTGATGACATCGAGTTGGCCCTCCATCCCGTGGCGCAGGGGAAGCTCATCGAAGTCCTGCGTGCCATCCAGAAGAACGATCCTGAGTTGCAGATCGTGGCGACCAGCCACTCGCCCTTCATCCTGAACTACCTGAAGCCAGAAGAGATCCGGATGACCTTCCTGGCGGAGAACGGGTTCGCTCGCTGCGAGAAGCTCACGGCGCATCCTGAGTTCGAGAAATGGAAGGACCTGATGAGCCCCGGGGAATTCTGGAGCACCGTGGGCGAGAGCTGGATTGGCAAGGTGCCCGCCTCCGCGCCTCATGAGTGAGCCCGCGTACGACTTCGGCGTGGTCTGCGAGGCTCGTGCGGACCGGGACACGGCCTGTGCGCTTGCCGACCGTGTGCTGGTGGATGACATCGATTGGCTCGACGAGGAATTGCTGGACACCCAGCGCCGCTGGCGAGGGCTGACACCTTCAGATTCCTTCCTCCGGTGGGCCTCCGTACGAGAAGAAGCCAAGAAGGCTGGGCTCAAAGGCCTCTTTGGACACTTCGGCAACAAGCCTGCTGAGCCGGATGCCCTTGTGGCTCGGCGCGCCCTCCTGCTGTTCGTGGACTCGGACACGAAGCCGCAAGCAGTCCTGCTGATTCGTGACAGCGACGCGGATGAGTGCCGACGCCTTGGGCTGGAGCAGGCTCGCGGAGACAAACCCTGGCCTTTCGCAGTCGTCATCGGAGTCGCAGAGCCCAAGCGGGAGTGCTGGGTCCTTGCCGGCTTCGACGCCAAGAAAGAAGAAGAGGACTCACTGCGGAAGGTGGAACAGCGGCTCTCGTTCCATCCTGTTCGCGAGGCACACCGGCTGACAGCGAGTGAGCACGGAGCGAAGAACGACGCCAAGAAGGCGCTGGATGAGCTCACGTCTGGGAACTTGGAGCGTGAGCGCGAATGCCTGCGCGACACTCCCTTGGAGACGTTGAGGCAGCGTGGTGAGCGCGTTGGTCTGACGCAGTTCCTGTCCGAAATCAGCGAACGACTGGTTCCCGTGATGGACGGTTCCCAGCGCGGCGAGAAGTAGACTTCAAGGTCTCCTCCACCGCTGTTCCTTTGAGTGGAACGCAATATGGACCTTCATCCCAGTCTTGAGAGCACTGCAGCCCTGATCAGGAGAGCCTTCCCTGACGGTGTGACGGAGGCGGACTACCTGCCCCTGCTGACTGTGCTGTACCTTCATATGTCGGACAGGGCTCTTGCGATGGTGGTCGGCCACTTTGTGGGTCAGGACTATCCGCTCATCCTGAATGACATCTATGGCGTAGGCGGCGGATCCAAGCCTGCGAGCCCGGACGCCGTGGTTGCGGTTCACGCCCGGCTTGTCGCCGCGGGTCTTGAGGAGTGGACCCAGGAAGAATGAGTCAGGGCCTTCCACTGTTCTGGGGGATTCAGTGAGAACACTGCAAGTGGGGCGTTTCGGATGCGTACGCGCGTGGCTCGGTGATTGTTCGGGCGCGACCTATGCCCCGGCCGGCCGGGTCGACCGGGTGGTGGCCTCGGGACTGGAGATGCCGATGGTCACCACCATCGGCATCGAGGCGATGATTCCTCGGGGCGCTTACTCGGAGTACGGGCTCCTTGGGCTGTCGGGGACGTATGAGAGCGCTCAATCCGTGCTTCGGCTTGAAGTTCCGTGGACACAGGCGGATGGCGCGCCTTGGAGTCCCGCTCCTGGATACGCGCTCGCATCGCCACGCGTCGGATTGCCGCAGGAGTTCGCTCACGCCGTCCTCGAAGGAATCGATGCTGCGTCAAGGGACCGACTGGCAGGAGGCGTCCTCTCGGTCCGTGCGGCAGCCCACTGCCCGGTAGGATCCAACCCGAACATCATGGGACGCCTGGCACGTGCGTGTGTCGGGCTGATGTTGCGCGGGGACATGAGGGACGATGAGTTGCGCGCGTTCCTCGAAACCGTCCTGCTACGCTGAGGGCAAGGGGGCAGGGACCATGCGAGAGCGTTTACTCATCCGTGCGGTGGTCAGACTCTTGACGCCTGAAGAGGGCGGCTCCCAAGGCCCCATGGGGAAAGAGTTCAGGCCCAATTGGAACATTGGAAGCCGCGCCGACGATGGCCAGATGGCATTGGACGGCGGCTTCGTCACATTGGATGACGCCGGACCGCTTGTGCCGGGACAGGAGAAGGAGGCCGTCATCGAGCCGCTTCTGTCCGAGCCTTGGCTGCACGTGGCTCAGGGGATGGAGATTCCGATGCATGCCGGGGCTCGAGTCATCGGTTCTGCTCGCGTCTTGGAGATTGTATGGGCTTGATGCGCGATGAGGATGTCTTGAACGTGCTTCGTGCGAAAGAGAAGCTGCTGACCCCAGTGGAACTCGCGGAGTTGCTTGGCGGCATGCTTGAAAATGGGATTTCACATTCTGTGATTGTTTTCTATTTCAAGCGGGCATTCCCATCCATTCCGCTGAGGGTCTTGCTGGAGTCGGGGTTGTGGTGGAGGGTCGGCAAGGGCGGCATGAGCGACCAGGAATTCAATGAACACTTGATGCCTTGGGTGGGACGGGGAGTGGCCGCTGGCAATGGCGGACATCTGGTCTGAAGTGGTGGCGCCTGGCGTGCGAGCCCAAGGTATCCTGGGTTCAAATGACACTTCATTCCATGATGGTCGCACATGCCCTGGCGCTCCTGTCTGGAGCGTCCCACCCGGTTGACTCCAACAGCTGTGCAGCACCGGAGCCCGCGCCTTCCTGGGTTGCGAAGTCCTCCCCCTCTGCCTCCGACTGTTCCATGGACTCGACCGTCCCCGGCCCTCAGTGGCTGCCCGTGGTGGTGCGGCGCATCCCGGTGGTGGTCCATGTTGTCGCGGACACTGCGTGCACGAATGGCAACGTGTCGGACGCGCTGGTCCACAGTCAGATCGCGGTCCTCAATGAGGACTTCCGCGCGCTGCCCGGCACTCCGGGGGGCAGCGGGGTGGATAGCAAGATTGAGTTCTTCCTTGCCACCGTGGACCCCTCGGGCAACCCGACCACGGGCATCCAGCGCTATTGCAACACGACGTGGTACCAGGACACGGGCAGCTATTGGCTCAGCACCGCGTGGGATCCAACGCGCTACGTGAACATCTACACCAACAGCGCTGGCGGCTCGCGAGGGTACGTGCCCTTCCTCCCCGCGGAGCCCACGGGCGCCGTCGGTCAGCCGCAGGACCGCGTGGTCATCAACTGGCTGGCCTTCGGACGGGTGGGGCCCGTCGTGCCGTACCACAACGGGCGGACCGTCACGCACGAGGTGGGCCACTACCTGGGCCTGTTCCACACGTACTACTCGGGGTGCGGCACGGCCACCTCGCCGGCCTGCTACACCACCGGAGACCGCATCTGCGACACCCCGCCCAACGCCACCTCCCACAAGGGGTGCACCGCGGGAATCACCAGCTGCGGCGGCGTGCCGGTCCCCATCCAGAACTACATGGAGCTGACGGACGACGCCTGCATGACGGGCTTCAGCGCGGAGCAGGTCCAGCGCATGCGCTGCACCCTGGCCACCTACCGTCCGGACCTGGCGCAGTAGCCCCAGCGCTTCTTGAACGTGTCCCTCCGCGCGGCCCACCAGTCGCGCCACTCCTTCACCGCTGCCTCCCTTTCGGCCCGCGGACCCGCGGGCTGGAAGTGGAGTCAGGTGGAGGTCGCGTCCCTCAGGCACATCTCCGCCAGGAAGCGTGTGCGGACGTCCTCGCTCTCCAGCAGGTCGATGAGTTCCGGGATGGTGTGCCTTCCCATCGCTTCCCTCGCCTGTGTGAACGCCTTGGAATCCTCCGCCATGCCGCGAGTGTTCCTGGCGCAAGCCCTCCGTGCGAGTGCCGCTGGTGGACACTGTTCCCCAGCGGGCTTCTAGGGCGCGGGCGGGGCCGCTATGGTCCACCCCAGCGGAGGACTCGCCCGCCAGGAGCCATGAACTTCGTCTTCATCTCCCCCCACTTCCCCTCCCAGTACTTCCACTTCGCCACCGCGCTGCGCGAGCGCGGTGTGACGGTGCTGGGCATCGGCGACACTCCCTACGAGTCCCTGCGCCAGGAACTTCGCGAGTCCCTTCGCGAATACTTCTTCGTCCCCAGCCTCACCGACTACGACGCCCTCCTGCGCGCCACCGGCTACCTCACCTGGCGCCATGGCCGCATGGACCGCATCGAGTCCCTCAACGAGTCCTGGCTCGAAGTCGAAGCCCGCCTGCGCGAGGACTTCCATGTCCCCGGCCTCCAGCCCTCGGACATCCTCAAGCTGCGCTCCAAGTCCGGCATGGCCGAGGTCTTCCATGCCTCCGGCGTCCCCCACCCGGACCTGCTGCGCGTGCGCGACGCGGACCAGGTGAAGGAGTTCGCCGCCCGCGTGGGCTACCCCCTCGTGCTCAAGCCCGACGTGGGCGTGGGTGCCGCTCACACGTTCAAGGTCGCCAGCGACGCGGAGGTGGACGCCGCGCTCGCCCACCCGCTGCCCACGTCCTACGTCGCGCAGCCCTTCGTGCGCGGCACCATCGTCACCTACGACGGCATCGTGGACCGCCACGGCGTCATCGTCTTCAACCTCAGCCACGAATACAGCGACGGCGGCATGGAGACCGTCACCGAACGGCGCGACATCTCCTTCTGGAGCCTCCAGAACATCCCCGCCGCGCTCGATGTGCTGGGCCGCCAGGTCGTCGCCGCGTTCGGCCTTCGCGAGCGCTGGTTCCACCTGGAGTTCTTCCGTCTGCCGGATGGCCGCTTCGTCGTGCTGGAGGCCAACCTGCGCCCGCCCGGCGGCTTCATGACGGACATGATGAACTACACGTGCGACATCGACGTGTACCGGCTCTATGCCCGTGTCGTGACGGGCGACCCGGTGGCGGACTTCCAGTACACGCCGCGCCACCACGTCTGCCACAGCGCCCGCCGTCACGGCCGCCGCTACAAGCACTCCCACGCGCAGATTGTCGAACGGTTGGGCAAGTCGCTGCTCGTGCACCGCGAGCTGCCGCCCATCTACCACTCGCTGCTAGGTGAAGAGATGTACCTCACGCGCCACACGGACACGGAGTCCATGCAGGACGCGGTGCGCTTCATCCAGGCGACGTGAGCTTCAGGGCTCCTGCGTCCAGGTGAGCGAGTACTCGGTGCGCTCACCGTCGTCGTACAGCTTCGTCGCGCGAGGCTCCTTCGCGCCGCCCGCGGTCAGCAGGGCCTCGAAGAGGGCCTCCACGTAGCCGGGCCCCTTGAGGCTCGAATTGAAGTGCAGCTCGAAGTGCGTGGGGCCGCGCTCCACGAGCGTCACCTCCGTGTAGTTGTCCGTGCCGCGCAGCACCTCCGGCATCCGCTGCACCATGCGCCGGGGGCCCAGCACGCGCATCACGCTCATCACCGCGCGCCCCAGCAACGTGGCCCCGTAGCCCTCCACGTGTGCCCGGGCGAGCCGGGCGAAGCCCTCCGCTTGCGGCAGGCCCGGGTACACCTCCTCCACGACGATCTCCAGGCACCGCCCCCAGAGCGGCACGGGGTAGAGCGGCAACAGCGGCCGGTCCAGGTCCACGCCCGCCTGACGCAGCCGTTCCCGCAGGCGAGGGGACACCTGGCCTCTCAGGCCGTGTTGGAGGAGGCCCTCCACGACCTGCACATAGACCTGCCGCTGTTCGGGCGGCACCGAGCGGGGCCGCCGTGTCACGGAAGAGGACTCACCCGAGCAGCCACTGCATGGCGCCCGGCAGCCGGCGCTGCCAGTCCTTCTCGTGGTGCTCGCCGCCGGGCTCCAGCACCAGCGACACCTCGTGGTCTCCGTAGCCCAGGCCCTTGAGGTGGTGGAAGAAGTCGCGCGTGCCCCGGCCGTAGTCCAGGGGGATGCCGCCCGCGTGGATGGACTCCGTGGCGCCCGCGTCCAGGTAGATGCGCGTCCAGCGCTGGCTGTGCTCGCGCCACGCGTCGAACAGGCGGCCCTGGCTCCACATCACCGTGGGCGACAGCGCGCCGATGCGCCCGAACACCTGCGGGAACTTCCATCCCAGGTACAGCGAGATGAGCCCTCCCAGCGACGAACCCATCGCGCCGGTCCACTGGCTGCCCTGGCGCGTGCGGTACGTCCGGTCGATGTAGGGCTTGAGCTCCTCCACGAGGAAGCGCCCGTAGGCCTCGCCTCGCGCGGACACGCCGTTGCGCGGTTCGTCCCACGGCGAGTACTCCTGGAAGCGCCCGGGGCCCGAGTCCACCGCGACGATGATCCACGGCTCCATCCGCCCCGCCTGGACGCTCTCCTCCGCGACGCGGTTGGCGCACCACGTGTCGAAGACGGCGGACTCCGGATGCGCGAAGACGTTCTGCCCGTCGTGCATGTAGAGCACCGGGAAGCGGTGGTCCTGCCAGGAGTCGTAGGCGTCCGGCGTGTAGATGCGGACGGTGCGGTTGAAGCCCTCCTGGGGAGAGGGGAAGTGGCGAAGGATGTGGACGTAGCCCATGCGCTGTTTCTGGGGCCGGACGGGACCGGCCTCGCGAGGATGTCACCGCAGCATAGCCGCACCGCCCCACGCGACGCGGCAAGCGTGGACCGCCGTCCCTGGCCTGGACGGCGGGTCCGAGGAAGGGATGGACCGCGCGTAGAGCCTTCGCTGTAGGGAAGGGTGGTCCCGCTCGTGCAGAAGGCCCGCCGCGTGCGTTCCGTCCTCGTCTGCGTGTGGCTGTTCCTGCTGGGTCTTCCCTTCACGGCGCTCGGCGCGACCTATGAGGTAGACCCCGAGGACACGGGAGAGCAGGCGCTGTTCGCGCTGAGGGAGGACGGCGCCATCACGGCGGAGACGCTGTCCGCGCTGCTGGTGCTGAGGCGCTCGGGAGTGGATCCGGCGCATGCGTCGCGCGCCGCGCTCTATGCGTTGCCGGGACTGACGTACGCGCGCGTGGATGGGTTCGAGGCTTCCGGGAGGCTGACGCCGGAGGAGATGCGACGGCTGGCGCCCTTCCTGACGACCTCGGCGCCGGAGCGGGTGACGGGCGATGCGCGGCTGCTGACGGCGTTCGCCGCGTCGGATCCGGTGCTTCCTCCACTGGCGCTCCAGGTGCGAGTGGCGGGGCCGGAGGGATGGCGCGTGGGATTGCTCACGTCACTTACGCGGCGCCGGCTGGGCGCGGTGCACCGGGATGCGAACCGACGAGCGCTGGTGGCGGAGGCTCCCGGTGTGTCGGTGGTCGTGCCCAAGTTCCACGGTCAGTGGACGGGCGAGCGGGCTTCCGTGCTGGTGGGCTCGTACCGGCTGGGCTTCGGTCAGCGGCTCACGTTGGACACCACCGGACTGCCCACGCCGGACGGCTTCCTGCCCGACGATGCCGTGCGAGTGCCGGGCGACGTAGAGCGCTGGTGCTTCCTGGGAGAAGGTGCCTGCACCCCCGAGGAGCGCGCCGCGGGCGTGACGCCGGACTTCCAGTGGGACGAAGGCTTCCGGGGCGTGGTGGGCACGGTGCGGACCTCTTCGGGCGTGTCCGTGACGGGCTTCGGTTCGTATCAGTCCCGCTCGCTGCTCTCGCATGCCCTGATGGAGCGGACGTCCTGCGCGGGCACTGCCTGCAAGGCGCCCGCGGTGTGGCTTGAGGGGACGGGCGCGCCCATGGGACGCGTGGTGTCGCGCACGCTGCCCGGTGTGTTCCACGAGTGGGCGGGAGGTGGCCACGCGGCGATGGCGTGGACCCGGCGGGCACAGGTCGGAGTGACGGCCTGGGGCGCGCGGCCCGTGTGGAGCGTGGAGGGCGCGGCGCTCGATTTCCGCTCCACGGCGGGCTACCCGGCGGGCGGCGCTTTCGGCGCGGTGGGCGTGGATGGCGCGTGGGGCCTGGGACCTGTCGACCTCTTCGTGGAAGCGGCGCGCACGTTCGATTCGGCGCCGGGCGGAGGCGGTGGCTACGGCGCGCTTCAACGCACGGTGGTGGCGGACACGTCGAAGGAGTTGGAGCTGTCGCTGCGTGCCTACGGACGCGGCTTCGCCAATCCCTACACCGGCGCGATGTCCGGCCCGGACGAACTGGAGGGCTCACGGGCGCGAAATGAGGTGGGCGCACGCGTGCGCTACCTGCACCGCGTGGAGGGCGCGCTGCGGCTGCGCGGTGAGGTGGATGCGTGGACGCTGCCCGCCGACGGTGCGGCGGTGGGCAGTGCCGGCACGGTGAACCTGCGGGCTTCGGCCCGGGTGGACTGGCGGGCGCACGCGCTGTTCCAACCGTCGCTGTGGGCCGAGTACCGGGACAAGGACGTCGGCGTGGCGGGGGACTGCTTCGACGGTTCGGGCGGGGACCCCTGTTCAGGTTCGCTGCTGCGCATCACGGCCCGGGTGAAGGCGGAGCTTCACGACGCCGTGTCCGTGGCCGCGCAGTACGCGCATGCCCGCGTGGATGATCCGGTGAACCGGGGCGTGCGTGAGGATGCGCATGCGGTGGTGGAGGCGCAGGTGCGGCCTTGTGACGCCGTGAGGCTGCGCGGTCGCGCCGTGTGGAAGGACGAGGACCTGTCGACGCGCAACCGGCTGGAGCAGGCGTTCCGGGCCACGCTCGATGCGAGCTGGACGGCGGACGCAGTGACGACACGGGCCCGGTACGCGTGGGTCGTGGACTTGAAGGACGCGAGAGGGGCCCGGACGCCGCCGGATGCGCCCCGGCACCTGTTCGCGCTGGAAGTGGAGACGCGGTTCTGAAGGGAGCGGAGTGTGACGGCTTGGGCAGTGCGGGGATGGGGCTTGAGGTTGGGATTGGGATGGGTGCTGGGGTGGATGGGGGCGTGCGGACTGCCTACGTGGGAGGAAGAGCCAGCGGCCTGTGAAGCGCTGGTGCCGGGGGACCTGGTCATCACGGAGTACCTCAACGACCCCGTGGGCTCGGACACGGGGAAGGAGTACGTGGAACTCCACAACCCCACCGGGGAGACCGTGGACCTGCTGGGCGTCACGCTCTTCACCGCGCGCGACGAGACGGCACAGGAGCGGGTCTACACGTTCACCACGGGCCTGCCGGTGGACGCGGGTTCCTTCGTCGTGCTGGGCGACGTGCGCGAAGGGGCGCTTCCCGAGCATGTGGACCAGACCTATGGCGATGCGCTCGGTGCGCTGGGGAACAGCGCGGGCTTGTTGGGCCTGCGGTGCGGGACGCGCGTGCTCGACACGGTGGTGCTGGCCGCGCCGGTGAAGTCAGGCGTGGCCCGTATCTATGACGGCCGGTTCGTGCCCGACGCGGAGGGCAACGACGACCTGGCGCGATGGTGCGACGCGCCGGAGACCGGGCCGGGTGGAACGCGGGGCAGTCCGGGAAGCGCGAACGCGCCGTGTCCCGCGCTGGCGGATGGCGGCGTGCCCTCCGGAGACGGAGGCCGGAGCACGGTGTGTCTGCCGCCGGGCGCGAGCGCTCCCCGGGACATCCAGTCCCCACGACCCGGAGAGCTGATCATCACCGAGGTGATGGCCAACCCGCGAGGCGACGACACCGTGGGCGAGTGGCTGGAGGTCCGCGCCACCGTGCCCGTGGACCTCAACGGACTGACGGTGGGAACGGACACGTCCGGTACTCGCCTGGAGTCGGAGCGCTGTCTGTCCCTCGCCGCCGGAGAGTCCGCGCTGCTCGCGCGAAGGCGGGAGCCTGAGGTGAACGGCGGCCTGCCGGAGCCGCTGGCCACGTTCTCCGTGGACCTGCGCAACGCGGGCGGCGTGGTCGCCGTGCGTGCGGGAAGCGTGCTCATTGACAGTGCGCTGTATGGCCCGGCCCAGGACGGCGTGGCCACCCAGGTGTCCGCGCCGCTCGCCAGCGATGCGAAGAACAACGACGTCACTGCGTCCTGGTGCGCGGCCACGGAGGCCTACGGTGACAAGGGCAACCTGGGCACGCCGGGACGGACCAATCGCGTGTGCACAGCAACGGACGCGGGCACGGCGCAGGCGGGCTGTATCGACCGGACCACGGGGCAGACCCGTGCGTTTCGAACTCCCACCGTGGGCTCGCTGGTGCTCACTGAATTCATGGCCGACCCCGCCGCTGTCCCGGATGCGCAGGGGGAATGGGTGGAGGTGCTCGCGCTGCGTGAGGTGGACCTCAACGGGGTGACGCTCGCCAACGAGTCGGGCAGCTCCGTCCTGGAGTCCCCACTGTGCCTGTCGATGAAGGCCGGAAGCTTCGCGGTCCTCGCGCGCGGCGAAGACACTTCACTCAATGGCGGGCTGCCCTCGGTGCTCGGCACGTTCGCCTTCGGCCTGGGCAACAGCGCGGGGGCCCATGTCCTCAAGCTGTCGGCGCAGGGCACCGTCCTGGACTCGGTGGCCTTCACGAACGCCGCGAGTGCCGGCGTGTCGTCGCAGCTGGATGCTCGCGTTCGGGACGCCACCGGCAACGACGCGGCCGGGGCCTTCTGTCCCACGCCAGCCGGCGTGACCTACGGCACGGGCGACCGGGGCACCCCGGGCCGGGAGAACCGCACGTGCACGCGATGAGGACTCTTGTCCTGGGAGGGATGCTGCTCACCGTCCTGTCCGCCTGTGGTGGCGGGGAAGGGGAGTGCGGTCCGAGCACGGGCGTGGTGACGAAGGTCATCGACGGGGACACGGTGGTGCTCCAGGACGGCGAGCGGATCCGCTACCTGCTGGCCGACACCCCGGAGACGACGAAGGGACACGACGACTGCTTCGGCGAGGAGGCCACGGCGTTCAACCGCTCGCTCGTGGAGGGCCGCACGGTGCGGCTGCGGGACGCGGAGGCGTGCACGGACCGTTACGGGCGGCGGCTCGCCTACGTGTCCGTGGACGGCCAGGACGTGAACGCGCTGCTCGTGCAACGGGGCTATGCGTGCACTTTGTTCATCCCGCCGGCCGGAGCCTCCCGGCGCGGCGAGTTCGAAGCGTTGGAGCTGGAGGCCCGGCGCGCACGCCGGGGCCTGTGGGGTCGCTGCCCGGCGCCGTGTCCCCGGGGACGGCGCCCGTCAGCGTCCACCCTATGGCAAGGTGTCCATCACCGCCCGGGCCAGCTCCGACTCCAGCGGCCAGGCAGCAGGGCGGCGCGACGTAGTGAGGGCCAGCGTGCCCTCCGAGAGCCTCGCCCCGAAGTCGTCCCCCACGGACAGCCGCACCCTGCGCACCCGCTCCCGGAGCACGTCGCCCACGTCGGGTGTCGTGGCCAGCTTGGCCAGCACCTCGCCGGTGCGCTCGACGAGCCACGCCAGGGGCTGGATGTGGGCCTCCTGCTCCAGCTCCGCGGCCGTGCCGAACTCCGCCGTCACCTTCGTGCCCCAGGCGGTGGACAACTTGTCGGCCAGCGCGGGCAGGTGGCGGCGCAGGTGCATGGGCGAGGACTCGGGCATCGACTTCGCGGGCGTGTCCAGCACCGTGGCGTCGTGCAGCGTGAGCGCCTCGATGACGCCGTCCGGGACGAACGTCACGTCCAGGTTCTCCCCGCGCGAGCCGTAGCCCCCGGAGGTGATGAGCAGCACGCCGCGGCCCTGGCGGAACTCGCCGTACTCCCGGACGAGCCCCGTGATTTCGCGCCCGCTGCGCAGGAACAGCGACACCTGCGGCAGGTTCAGCGGCAGGCCCTCGTTGCGGCGGCGCATGAGGATGCTCATCGCCTCCAGCACCTCCCAGACGCTGCGCACGGGGCCCCGGGCCAGCGACTCCAGTGGATCCACCGCCTGGGTCGTGCTCATGACCGGCCCTCGCCCCTCTGGACGTGTACTCGGGTCCACGTCCTCGGGGGCAACCGCCCCGTCGCCAGCGTGCGCACGCCCTGCCCGCCGGTCCTGCGTTCCGCGAATGCCATGACCTGCTGCCTCCCGTGTTCTTGGGAGTCAGTCTCCCCCAGGTCACTGACGGGGCCCAGCGGTTCACGGAGGCCTCCCATGGCTGCCCGCCATGTCCCCGGGTTCAATCCCAGAGGTGGGCAACCCACCCCACCCCGTCCCGCGGGCCCCATCCATTTCGTGACGCAGGATGTCCATCTTCCCTCCACTCCAGCCACGTCCCGGGAGCAGGGGTACGGTGACATTCACTCTTCCCACAGCAGGCGGCCTGCCTTGTCCGACCGGTGCCTCCGGGGTGCCGGCATGAACCCCGTCGCCTCCACGACGGACTCGCTCGCGGACCTGGTGGAGGCGCGGCGCGAGGACATCCTCCGGCGCTGGGGCGCACGGCTGGGGCCTCATCCCCCGGGCCAGTCCTCGGAGCTCCAGGACCGGCTGGAGGGGATGCTCAAGCTGGTGGACGCGCTGGTGCTCGTCCTCCGCCAGGGCGCCGTGGAGACGTACTCCGCGGGGGCGGTCTGGGCCCATGCCCGGGAGCTCGGGCTGCGGCGCTTCCAGGCCGGCGCTCGCGTGGAGACGCTGGTGGAGGAGTACGGCCTCTTGCGCGAGGCCATTTTGGAGGTGCTGGATGTGTCCCACCGGCCGCTCGGCACGGACGAGCTGCGCACGCTGTGGCGCGCGCTGGACCGGAGCCTGACGGAAGCCGTGGCCCACTACGTCCACGAGCACGAACAGGCGCTGCGCTCCCGCGAGCGGCGGCTGCAGGAGATCCTCGACCACGCTCCGGCCGCCATCTACGCGAAGGACGCCAACGGACGGTACCTCTTCATCAACCGCCCCTTCGAGTCCATCTCCGGCCACGAGCGCGAGGAGGTGCTGGGGCGCTCGGACCTGGACCTGTTCCCCCGGGAGACGGCGGAGCGCTTCCGCTACAACGACCGCCGGGTGCTGGCGGCGAAGACGCCGCTCGTCTTCGACGAGGAGGTGCTCCAGCCCGACGGGATGCACCTCTACCACACGATGAAGTTCCCCCTGCCCGGCGTCGTGCAGGGCGAGTCGTGGGCCCTGTGCGGCGTGTCCACGGACATCACCACCACTCGCACGCTGCGCCAGGAGCGCGACGAGGCCCGTGAGCAGCTCCACCGCGTGCTCACGCAGCTGCCCGTCGTGCTGTGGGCCTTCGACGCGCAGGGCGTGTTCACCCTCTTCGAGGGCGAGGGCGTGACGTCCACGTCCGTGCCCTCCCGGGTGATGCACGGGCGCTCCGTCTTCGACGTGTTCCGGGACCGGCGGGACGTGCTGGAGGTCATCCTGCGTGCGCTGGCCGGGGAGCGGCTGTCCACGGAGCTGTACCTGATGGGCGTCTGGTTCGAGGTCCGCCTCCTGCCGGTGTTCGACCCGGGCGGGCGCGTGGTGAGCGTGTCGGGTGTGTCGCTGGACATCACCGAGCGGCGCCGGGCGGAGCAGGAGTTGCGTGCGTCGGAGACGCGCTACCGGCTGGCCACCCTGGCCACCCGCGACATCATCTGGGACTGGGACCTGGTGACGGATGAAATCCACTGGAGCGAATCGGCGTCCCGCGTCCTCCGGCTGGACACGTCCCGGGGGCCGCCCGTCATGGACACGGCGTGGTGGACGGCCAGCCTGCACCCCGACGAGCGCGAGCGGGTGACGCGGGAGCTGCGGGCGGCGCTCGACAGCCACGAGGGCCACTGGGTGGCCGAGTACCGGATTCGCCGGGGCGATGGGACGTGGGCCTTCGTCGAGGACCGGGGCCGCGTGGTGAAGGACCTCCAGGGCCGCCCCGTGCGCATGGTGGGCGCCATGCAGGACGTCACCGACAGGCACGAGGCGGAAGCCGAGGCGAAGCGCCGCGCGGAGTTCGAACAGCTGCTCATCGGCATCGTCGGCCACGACCTGCGCAACCCCATCTCCGCCATCACCATGGCCGCCACGTCGCTGGCCCGGCGCGAGGGCTCCGACCCGCGCGACCAGAGGGCCGTGGCCCGCATCCTCTCCAGCGCCGAGCGCGCGCACCGCATGCTGCGCGACGTGCTGGACTTCACCCAGGCCCGGCTGGGCGGCGGCATCCCCATGGACCCGCGCGAGGTGGACCTCCTGGACCTGGTGCGCCAGGTGGTGGACGAGGTCCAGCAGGCCCACCCGGACCGGCGCCTGGAGGTGGACGGGCGGGGAGGGACCCGGCTGTGGTGCGACCCGGACCGGCTGGCGCAGGTCATCACCAACCTGGTGAACAACGCGCTCGCCTATGGAGACGCCCACTGCCCGGTGCGCGTGCGGCTGCGCGGCCAGCCGGGGACGGTGACGCTCGCGGTGAAGAACCAGGGGCGCCCCATTCCCCAGCACCTGATGCCCCACCTGTTCGAACCCCTCAAGCGCGCGGAGCTCCGGGAAGGCCACCGCAACAACGCCCACGGGCTGGGGCTGGGGCTGTTCATCGTGAAGCACATCGTGGATGCGCACGGCGGCCGGCTGCGCGTGCGCTCCTCCGCCCAGGACGGCACCACCTTCCTCGTGCACCTGCCTCGCCGGCCGCCTGCCCGGGACTGAAAGGGCCCCTCTTCCCGGGCGCGCTTGCCCTCCAGGGACGGCCCGGGTAGCAAAGGGGCTCCGGCGGCGGGCAGGCCCCGCCTTCCGGAAGGAGAGCGGAGCGGCACCATGAACAAGAAGTGGATCCTCGGGCTGGGGTTGGGTGTCGGCGGGTTGCTCCTCGTGGGTGGAGGCCTGGTCGCGACCGGGTACTGGGCGGACCGCCAGATGGACGGCGCCGGCGTGGCCACGCTGATGAAGTCCCAGGAGCGCTCCCTGAAGACCGCGGAGCTCAACGCTCGCTTCCCCTTCCATCCGCCTGACGCGGGCAAGGTGCTGAAGCTGGACGAGGCGCGGCTGGAGGCCTACCTCGCGGTGCGCGAGGCGACCCTGCCCGCCTACGACGTGCTCCAGAAGGAGTCCCTGGAGTACGTCGAGAAGCACGGCAAGGATCTCACCGGCGGAACCCGCAGCGCGAAGCTCCGGGCCGCGGGCGCCTCCATGCGCATGCTGGGCAAGGCCCAGGCCTCCCTCCTGCTGAACCTGGAGGCGCGGGGCATGTCGCCCCAGGAGTTCGGCCGCCTCTCCGCCATCGTGTATCCGGAGCCCGTGGCCGCGCCGGACGCGGGCGTATCGACGGTGTCCCAGCCGTCCGACCCCGCGAACATCGCGCTCCTGGAGGAGCAGCTCGCCGCGATTGCGCCGCAGCTGGAGGACCCGAAGCTCAGCGAGGCGGAGCGGCTGCAACTGGAGCAGCGCCGCGCCGGGCTGCGCAAGTACATCACCCAGCTGGAGGCCGCCTCGGGCAAGGACGTGAAGGACGCCAACGCCTCCCTCCTGAAGAAGCACGCGGCGCGCATCACGAAGGCGGCGAACCCCACGTTCGACCAGCTCCTGTCGAAGCCCCTGATGGTCGGAGGCACCGCGGGCCTGCCCACGCCCTGAGCGTCAGGCCTCCACCTGGCGCACGGACCGGCGGTGCGCCAGGCTCGCTCCCACCGCCCCGCCAATCACCGTCACGATGATGGCCACCGACAGGAGCGGCGGGATGTGCACCCACGTCTCCACCACCATCTTCACGCCCGCGAACGCCAGCACCCCCGCCAGCCCGTAGTGCAGGTACTTCAGCTGCCCCACGGCCCCGGCGATGACGAGGTAGAGCGCGCGCAGCCCCAGGATGGCGAAGGCGTTGGAGCTGTAGAGGATGAACGTGTCGGTGGTGACGGAGAACGCCGCCGGCACCGAGTCCACCGCGAACAGGATGTCCGTCACCTCCAGGCCCACGAGCGCCAGCAGCAGCGGCGTGGCCAGCCTGCGGCCCTGGTGCTTCACCAGGAAGTGCGGCCCCTCCACCTGGTCCGTCACCGGCAGCTTCCTGGACAGCCATCCCACGACACGGTTGTCCTCCTGCTTCGACGGGTCCTCGCGGAAGACGCGCCACGCGGTGATGAGCAGGATGGCGCCGAAGACGTACGACACCCAGCCCCAGCGCTGCAGCGCCGCCGCCCCCACGAAGATGAACAGGGCCCGGAACACCAGCGCGCCGAAGATGCCCAGGAAGAGCACCTCGTGCTGGTAGCGCTGGGGCACGTTCAGGCTGCGGAAGATGACGAGGAAGACGAAGACGTTGTCCAGGCTCAGGCTCTTCTCGATGAGCCAGGCCGCCAGGTACTCGTGGCCGCGCTCACTGCCCAGCGTCACCCACACGAAGCCGCAGAAGCCCAGCCCCAGGCCCACCCACGCCATGCTCCACAGCACCGCCGCGCGCCGCGACTGCCCCCGCCCTCCCCGGTGCGCCAGCAGGTCCACCACCAGCAGCGCCAGGAGCAGCGCCCAGAAGACGACCCAGGCCCAGGAAGGGGTGCTTTGCATGACCCCACCAACCTAGGCATCCCCCCGGCTTCCGACCGAGGGAAGGGTTCTCGCGGAGTCAAATCCTACCCATATCCGTCGTCGTGATACCCCTTGTCAGGGGGACGTGATGGGCGAGGGCGAGCGTTGTCCTCTTCCCCACTCAGGATGTGATACTTCCCAGGAAGCCCAGGAACATCATGATTATCAACACTCCAAAGGCGGTGCGATGAACACGGTCATCTTCGCTTGTACGCACAACGCGGGTCGCTCGCAGATCGCGGCGGCCTTCTTCAACCTGCTGGCGGACCCGGCGAAGGCGCGCGCGATTTCAGCGGGAACGCAGCCGGCCGAGCGTCTGCATCCCGAGGTGCTCGCGACCATGAAGGAGATGGGCGTGGACCTGGGTGACGCGAAGCCCCAGCGCCTGACGCCGGAGCTGGCGAAGAGCGCGCAGATCCTGGTGACGCTCGGCGGCCTGCCGGACGCGCCGTCGGTGGCGGACCAGAAGCGCGAGGACTGGCCCATGGATGGCACGGTGGGCAAGTCCGCGGCGGACGTGGAGAAGATCCGCGACGCGACGGCCGCCATGGTGTCGGACTTCGTGAACCGCCACGGCTGGGAGCGCCCGCAGTAGTCGGGTGCGGCGCAGCAGGGCCCTTCTGACGCGTGACCGTGGGTGTCCGGGCTCGTAGGCCGGGCGGACGGACGGACTCGCGAGGAGGGGAGGAGAAGGCCGCGACGTGCAGCGTCGCGGCGGGGGGGCTTCCCGGGCCTTGGCGCCAGTGGGGGCCGGGTGGCTTGAAAAGGGGTAGGGGCTTGCCGCACGCTGTGTCCCTTCGCGGACACGCGGTTCGCGCAGCTCACCTTCAGGTTGGCAGGCTCCACCATGCTCTCCGTCCTTCTCGCCGGGCTGCTCACGCAGACGGCGCCGGTCTCCGCCCGCCAGCAGGGCGTGCCCATTGGCCGGGGCGACACGGTTCCCAAGGTGGTGTTGAGCGCGCCGTCCGGCGGGTGGACGGTGGACCGGATGCTGAAGATAGAAGGCACGGTGAGCGACGCCTCGGTGGATCCGGTGGTCGTGTCCATCAACGGCGATCGCTACCTGATGCGCACGCAAGGGGGGCGCTTCAGCCGCAAGTTCCCCGCGGCCAGCGGCAAGAACGTGGTGACGGTGATGGCCACCAACAAGGGTGGCACGGCGCGCGCGCAGGCGACGAGCTACGCGCAGGTGCCCTCGGTGCCGCTCAAGGCCATCCTCACGAGCGACACGGACGGCGTCTACACGGACCTGCACATCTACGAGCCCACGGACGCGAGCAGCGCGGGCGACACGTTGGACGTGACGTCCATGGCGCACGTGTACTGGGCGAACACGGAGAGCCCGTCCGGCGGCACGTTCTTCCTCAACGAGCAGGGCGGCGACTTCGACCAGCCGGCGTACGGCCCGTACCTCTACATCCACCGCGCGCCGCCGACGGGCGTGTACCTGGTGGCGACGAACTACTGGCCCAGCGGCGACAAGGCGCACACGGTGGCCACGCTCAACCTGGCGCTCTTTGAAGGCACGCCGGGCGAGGTCCGCCGCCGCGTGCGCATCCCGCTGGCGACGCCGGGCACGACGCGCGTGCTCGCGTGGGTGAACATCCTGGGAGACGGACAGGCGGAGGTGTACGTGCCGTCCGCGGATCCGAAGCCCAAGGGGAACGGTTGGCCCACGAACCTGGAGGAGGCGGTCAAGGAGCTCCAGAAGAGTGGTGACGGCGGTGGCGGCGAGGGAGACGAAGGCTACTGACGCGACCGGCGCTCCCGGCTCGGCCCCGCCATGCGCGTCCTGATGCTCACGTTGTTGTTGAACGCTGGTCCCGCTCTGTCCGGGACGGCCCCCGTGCGTGAAGGCGCGGTCATCGCGTCGGAGCCCGTGGCTCAGGAGACGCGCGCGCGGCTGCTCCGCCGGGAGGTCGCGCAGGTGGCGCTCGCGCAGGTGAAGGCTCCGGACGCCGCATGGCAGCCGGCGCAGCGCGACTGCGCGGGCCTCATCCGCTACGCGTACCGCACGGCGTACCGGCGCGTGGCTTCCGAGCGCCTCGCCTCCCCGCTGTGGAAGGACACGCGCGGCGGACCTTCCGACTTCGCGGACGCGGAGACGCTGATCAGCCGCAGCTTCGTTCCGCTGGGCCGGGGCGTGGACGCGCGCGAGCAGCTTCGCACCGGGGACGTGGTGGCCTTCCGCCAGGAGCACGACGCGGGCCCCGTCTTCCACCTGATGCTCGTGGTGCGCCCGGAGGACCGGGCCCATGCACCCGCGCGCGTCGTCTACCACCCCGGTGAGGCTGGAGCGCGCGTGCGCACCGGCATCCTGGACTCACTCGCCACCGAGGCGCCGCTGGAGTGGCGCCCCGTGCCGGCCAACGCTTCCTTCCTCGGCTTCTTCCGCTTCAAGGAGTGGATGTCATGACGTCTCCCGTGAGCCCGCCGCCCCCCGCTGGAGGCGGAGGCAAGGGTCCCTCGTCCGCCGTGCGCATCGCGCTCATCGGCGCCATTGTCGTGGGCGTGGGCGTGGGGGCCTTCGTCATCGGCCGCAAGAGCAGCGGCGGTGGCGGCTCCGGCCCCGCCTTCTCCTCCGGTGGGCCCAAGGGGCCGCCGTCCGCGGGCGCCACCGTGGAGGGCATGCCGGAGATGACCTCCACGAAGATGGAGGTGCCCGGCGCCGCGGCGCTGCCCGCCGTCTGGGTGGACGTGCACTCGCCCGCGAAGGTGCGCGACGCGCTGGCGCGCAACGCGTGGCTGAAGACGCAGTGGGAGAAGCCGCTGGGCCAGGGCTTCGCGAGCGGCTGGGCCGCGTTCCTGGGCTCCACCGGCACCGACCTCAAGGCGTCCTTCAAGGGCGCGGTGCTGGACGTCGTCGTGGGACAACTGCTCGACACGCCGTTCCGCGCGGTGTGGTTCTCCGGCGACGCGCGCGTGGGCACGCCGGCCCTGCTCGTGCCGAAGGCGAACAAGACGTCGCTGGCGGCGTGGGACGCGCTGGACTCCGTGGCGAAGCGCGGGGAGATGACCGCGGACCGCTGCCCGTATGGCGGAGAGAAGGCGCCGGACGGCGGCTTCCACATGTCGCGCTGGCTCGTCGCCGAGCAGACGGTGTGGGCCGCGCGCTCGGCGGACCGGCTGGTGCTGTCGCGCCACCCGGTGGTGGTGCTCCAGGCGCTGTGCACGGCGCTGCCGGAGCTGGAGGCGCAGGACGGCGTGGACGTGGAGCTGGGCTTCGACGCGAACGCCTACGGCCGCGAGGCGCAGCTCTTCACCCACGTGCTGGGCCTGGGCGAGAACACGCGGCTGCAGCTGCGCGTGGACGGCGACCGGCTGGTGGCGAAGGGCATCGCCGGCAAGCTGCGCGAGGACGCGGTGGCGTCCGACGGCAAGCCCCTGTCCGACGACCTGCTCAAGCTGGTGCCCGAGGAGACGCCGGTGCTCTTCGCGTTCCGTATCACGCTGCCGGATTCGCTGGAGCCCGAGCAGCTCAAGGCCTTCTGGAAGAACGAGGGCAAGCCCTCGCTGCGCACGCGTCAGGTGGCCCTGGCGTGGACGCCGCGCGGCAGCACGTCGCTGGAGCCGGAGCTGGCGCTGCTGTGGGGCGATGAGAAGGACGCGGAGGGGCTTGGCGCGCTGTTCTCCGGCGGCGCGCGGACGCTGGTGAGCGCCACGCTGTGCAAGCACGTGGTGCTGGCCACGAGCCCGCAGGAGCTGGAGCGGCTCCGGGATGCGTGCGAAGGCCGCGAACCCAACATGCTCAACGCCGCGGGCCCGGTGGTCGCGGGGCTGCGCGCGCCCTCCACGGTGGTGCTGGGCGTGAACACGGGGCGGCTGCTCAGCGGGCTGGCCATGGACGGCTACACGTCCGAGGCGCGCGTGGGGCGCTCGTCGCCCATGCCCAATGCGCTGCCCCCTGAAATCGAAGCGGCCCGCCGCGACCTGGAGACCCTGCCGTACCTGGGCTTCCGCGGCAACGTGCAGGGCTACGTCATGGTGTCGGAAGGGTTCGGGACATGAAGACCTCCGTGCGTTTCGCGGCGCTGGCCGCGCTCCTGCTGTCCGGCGTGGCGCTGGCCAAGCCGCTCTACATCACCGTCCCACGCTCCTACGGCAGCAGTGAGCCGGTGGCCGTGGACGTCGCCTTCGAGGACAAGGGCCCCGTCGAGCTGCGCGTGCTCCAGCCCGCGAACCTGGACGCGTTCATCCGCGCGCAGGGCGACCTGCGGCGCGCGTATGAGACGCCGCCCACGCTGCTCAACCCGGGCCGGGGCCTGAGCCGCGGACTCAACGCGGTGCGCTCGCCGGGCATCGTGCTGATGGAGGCGCTGTCGCCTGACTTCCGCCAGGAGGTGGGGACGTCGCTGCCGCCGCCGCCGGGGGAGTCCTCGTCCGCCGAGCCGCTGGCGAAGGTGGCCGAAGGCCCGGAGAAGCTGGTGGGCACGCCGCCGGGCTTCTCCGTGGTGCGCAGCCAGTGGCTCAACCTGGACCTGGGCGGTGCGAACCGCGACTTCAACGTGCCGGGCTTCGACACGGGCGATAGCAGCAGCGGCTTCCAGGAGCGCCGCGTGCTGCTCGCGCCGCTGCCCGCGGGCACCTACGTGCTCCAACTGGTGCAGGGCCAGGTGGAGGGGCAGGTGGTGCTCGTCGTCAGCGACGTCACCGTGCAGCTCAAGCAGACCGACGGCCAGGTGCTGGTGCGCGTGGCGGGGAGAGACCAGCAGCCGCGCGCGAAGGCGCAGGTGCAGGTGTACCTGCCCACGGGCAAGGGCCCCGCGGGCACCACGGACGACAAGGGCGAGGTGACGCTGGCGGTGACGGAGCCGCGCATCATCGCGACCGTGACGTCCGGGAAGGACACGGCCATCGTGGACACGGACTTCTACTCAACGCTGGCGGTGGCGCCGGACGTGTTCATCTATAGCGACCGGCCCGTCTACAAGCCGGGCAACGAGGTGAAGTTCCGCGGGCTCGTCCGTCAGCCGGACACGTTCCTCGCGCGGCTCTTCACGCCGAAGAAGCGCGACGTGCGCGTGAAGCTGATGTCGCAGGAGGGCCGCGAGATTGTCACTCGCGCGGCGGTGGATGAGTTCGGCGCGTTCAACGGCACGCTGAAGGTGCCGGCCGACCTGGGCACGGGCGTGCTGCGCATCGAGGCGGACCTGGACGAGCACCCCCACCAGGGCGAGGCGCGCGTGCAGGACTACGTGAAGCCCACGTTCTACCTGGAGGTGCAGCCCGCGTCGGAGACGGTGGTGCCCGGCCAGACGGTGAGCGTGACGGTGCGCGCGCGCCGCTACGCGGGCGGCGTTCCCAAGGGCGCGAAGTACGAGGTGTTCCTCTACCGCAGCCTGCTGGACGCGCCCGCGTGGGTGGACGACTCCGGCCGCGGCGGCCAGGGCAGCGCGGTGACGTACGGCTCCGCCTCCAGCAGCGAGGGCAAGCTGAGCGTGCCGGAGCGGCTGTACTCGTCCATCGCGGAGCGCCAGGCCGCGGGCGACCCGTGGTCCTCCGCGAGCGAGTTCGACGCGGAGGGCGAGGCCCAGGTGGAGGTCGCGGTGCCCCCGCTCGGTGCGGGCGAGGACCGGCTGCCGTACCGCTACAGCCTCACCGTGCGCGCGCGGGATGATCAGGAGACGTTCGCCACCAGCACCGCCGCCTTCTTCCTGTCGAAGGTGGAGGTGATGGGCGTGGCGCGGTTCTCGGACGCGGTGGTGCAGAAGGGCTCGGACGCGCAGTTGTCCGTGCGCGCCACCACGCTGTCCGGCAAGGGCTACGGCGTCACCACGGGCGAGGTGGACTTCGTGCTGGTCCGCGCGGACGGCAGTGAGAAGACGCTGGGCACGCAGACCTTCACCACGCAGCAGGACGGCACGTCGCGCCAGAAGGTGCCCACCACGGACGTGGGCCGGGTGCTCGCGCGCGTGACGGTGAAGGACAAGAAGGGCGAGGAGTGGACGGGCGAGGAGTCGCTGCTCGTCATCGGCGGCGCGGACGAGCCCGTGGCGCAGGTGCCCAACCTCACGCTCGCGTCGCTGTCCGGCACGCTGGAGCCGGGCGACAGCGCGAAGCTGGTGGCGCTCATGCCGGACGGCTGGGGTCAGGACAGCAAGGACGTGGGGCCCGTGTGGGTGACGCTGACGGGCGCGAACTTGTACGGCACCGCGGTGGTGCAGTTGAAGGGCCGCACGCTGGTGCACTCCTTCCCGGTGGAGAAGCGCTTCGGCAGCGCGGTGTACGCGTCCGTGGCGTACCCCACGGCGACGGGCCGCTGGGAGGAGCGCACGGTGGCGTTCCGCGTGGTGCCCAAGGAGCGCACGCTCACGGTGGCGTTGCAGCCTCGCCGCGCGGAGGCGCTGCCGCTCACGGAGCAGGCCATCGACGTGCGCGTCACCGACAGCGACGGCAACGGCGTGTCCGCGCAGCTGTCCGTGGGCGTGGTGGACAAGGCCGTCTACGCCATCCAGTCCGAGTTCCGCCCCGGCGTGCTGGACTTCTTCTATCCGCCGGCGCGCGACAACGTGACGAACTTCTACTCGGCGGAGTTCCAGGGCTACGGCTACGGCGAGCAGCTGGCGCGCAAGATGGCGGGGCTGCCCGACCACGCGTTCGCGTCCATCAAGCCGCCCACCCGCAGCGCGAAGGACCTGGAGAAGGACACGGCGCACTGGGACCCCGCGGTGGTGACGGACCGGGACGGGCGCGCGACGGTGCGCTTCACGCTGCCCTCCAACCAGACGCTGTGGGTGGTGACGGCGGTGGCGGCGGACACGTCCGGCCGCTTCGGTGAGGGCAAGGCGGAGTTCGCCACGCGCGGCGGGCTGAACGTCTACGCGGCGCTGCCGCAGTTCCTGCGTGAGGGCGACGAGGCGCTCGCGTCCGTGCGGCTGGCCGCGGGGACGAAGTCCAAGGGCAGCCAGGTGCTGGATGTGCGGTTGCAGCCGGGCGGTGCGCTCCAGGCGGAGGCGCTCCAGCGCAAGGTGGAGCTGGGCGAGGGCGGCGAGCAGGTGGTGCCGGTGACGCTGCACGCGTCGAAGACGGGCCCCGCGGAGCTCTCCGTGGACGTGGTGGGCGGCAAGGACCCGCTGCGCGACCTGAAGCGCTTCGACGTGGCCCCGGCCGCGGTGGAGGACGCGGTGCAGGTGAGCGCGTGGGGCGGCGGCGCGCTGGCGCTGGAGGCACCGGAGGCGTCCGCGTTGACGCGCGTGGAGCTGGTGCTCCAGCCGTCCACGGTGGACGCGGCGCTCACCAACGTGCGCGAGCTGCTCACGTATCCGTACGGGTGCCTGGAGCAGCTCGTCTCCACGACGGTGCCCAACGTGGCGGTGTACCAGGTGCTCCAGAAGGCGGGCGCGCTGGACAAGCTGGACACGGATTCGCAGGCGCTGCTGGCGGAGGCGCGCAGCCGCTCCGTGCAGGGCACGGCCCGCATCCTGGGGCTCGCGGTGAAGGGCGGTGGCTTCACCTGGTTCGGTGGCTACAGCGAGCCCAGCCTGCCGCTCACGCTCATCGCGCTGGACGGCCTGGCGTACGCGTCCGAGGCGGGGCTGGTGGACCGCGACGACGCGCGCATCCAGGAGAGCGCGAAGTGGCTGGAGGCGCAGGAGGGCCTGTCGACGGAGTACGACGCGACGCGCGCCTACGTGCTCGCGCGCCTGCAGGGTCCGCGTCAGGCGGCCCGGGTGCGCGCGCTGGTGGAGTCCGCGAAGCCGGGGGATTTGTATCCGCTGGCGCTCGCGGTGCTGGCCGCGGAGAAGGCGGGCGTGATGAAGGAGCCCGGCCTCCAGGGGCGCATCCAGGGGCTGGTGAAGGAGAGCGGCGAGGGCTTCGCGAAGCTCGCGGGGCTCCGGAGCGACGCGGAGATGTCCGAGGCGTTCTACCGCTTCCCGCTGCGGCGCGTGGGTCTCACCGCCATCACCGCGCACGCGGCGTCGTTCGGTTCGCTGGATGTCACGCGCGCGCGCAAGCGCATCCTGGAGATGCTGAGCGAGCCGGGCCTGTCCACCTTCGACCGGAGCACGGCGCTGCTGCACTCGCTCTGGCTGGTGGAGCGTGACGCGAAGGCGTTCAAGGGCATGGCGCCGCCGGAGGTGAAGGGCGCTTCGGCGCCGGTGAAGTTCACGACGCGCGGCATGGGCCTGGTGGCCACGCTGCCGGCGGGGACTCGCACGGTGGACGTGGGTGGCTTCGACGGTGTGGCCACGCTGCGCGCCGCCGCGATGACGCCGCTCAAGGACGTGCAGCCGCGCGTGAACGGCATGTCCGTGGTGCGCGCGTACTACGTGCTGCGCGAGGGCGGGAAGGTGAAGTTGGAGGCGGGCGTGCAGGTGACGCAGGGCGAAGAGGTCTACGTGGAGCTGACGCTGGACGCGCGAGGGGAGAACCGGGCGCGCTCGGCGTACTACGTGGTGGAGGACGCGGTGCCGGCGGGCTTCGTTCCGCTCCAGGAGGACAAGTCCTTCCGCGGTCCGCCGCACTCGTTGCCGCTGGCTCCGGAGGCGCTCAAGCGTCGGCAGTTGGATCCCTCGCACGCGACGTTCTTCTTCGAGGAGCCGGCGTGGTGGAGCGACAGCCCACGCACGGTGGGCTACGTGATGCGCGCGCAGTTCGCGGGCACGTTCGCGGCGCCGCCCGCGACCATCGAGGACATGTACTCGGCGCGCATCCGGGGCCGCACGGCGTCGGACGTGTTGAAGGTGGTGCCCTCGAAGACGTCCGTGAGTGACCTGTAGCCCATGGGGTGGGCCGTCGCCGTCGCCGTGCTGTTGTCGGCTTCGCCCACCTTCGTCACTCGGGGGGATGTGACGCCCGAGGCGGACCTGCGCCGTGAGGCCCAGGCCGCATGGACGTCCCTGGAGACGCAGTACGCGGCGCAGGCGGGTGGCCTTCCCACGAGGGCCCCCGCCACCGTGACGATTCAGAAGGGCACGTCGCTGACTCCCGAGCACAACGCGCAGGGCCGGCCCGGCGTGGTGGAGCTGCGGCAGAACACGCCCGGCGTGCTGGACGCGAAGACGCGCACGGCGCTGCGGCATGAGCTGGCGCATCAGTTGCTGTGGTGGGCCTGTCCCGCGTCCAGTGAGGACCGGCTCTTCCACGAAGCCTTCGCGCTGACGGTGAGCGGCGAGCTGCCCGCGTGGCGTGACGGTCCCTATCAATCGCTGTCGCGCGCGGCGAAGGAGGTGGCGAGCGCGCCAGCGGTGGACACGTCGCGAGCGAGAAGGGGACTCGCGCGCATCCTGGGTGAGCACACGGGATTTCCCGCCGCGCTGACGCGCAGGCTGCGCCAGTGTCATGACGGAGCGCGGTGGGCAGCGCCCCTGACGGTGGAGGAGCTGGCGGACGTGGCGGTGCTCGCGCCCGAGGCGGCCACGGTGGTGGTGAGCCGGCACTCGGGAGAGGTGTTGTTCTCGGAGGGAGACGTGCGCCGCGCGGTGCCCTATGGCTCCACGCTCAAGCCGTTCCTGTACGCGGCGGGGACGGCTCTGGTCTCGAACTCAGATGCGCCGCCACTGCTCGCGCCGCGCCAGGGCGTGCAGGAGTGGGCTTGCGGCGCGGGCCTGCCTCCGAAGGTGGATGCGCGGCTCGCGCTCCTGCGCTCATGCAACGGCTGGTTCCTGGACTGGGAGTCCACGGGCCTCGCGCCGAAGGCCTTTGGTGTCTGGGGCCCCGTGCTGTCCGCCGTGGGGCTCACCGGTCTGCCCTCGGACATGACGGAGGCCATCGGGCTCCGCTCCGCGCATGGCCTGTCTCCGTGGGGCATGGCGCAGGCTTACCGGTTGCTCGCGGAGGCGCGGCCGGACGTGCTCACGCTCCTCACCGGCAACGTGGACGAAGGCACGCTCAGTGGCCTCTCCATATCGAAGGCCCTCAAGGGCGTCGCCACCAAGACGGGCACCGTGCGCGACGCCGCGAGCCGCCCCCAGTTCGGATGGATCGCCGCCGTGGACGCGGACCTCGTCGCCGTCATCTTGCGGCCCGGCAAGATGCCCCGGCACTTCGTGGATGAACTCCCCGCGCTCCTCACCCGCGTGCGCCGCCAGGCGGGACTGGAGGCCGCGCGAGTGCAGGTGCTCGGACTGCTGCCCTCCGCGACCGTGGAGGCCCGCTGCTCGGGCGCCGGCTTCTCGCTCGATGACGGCACCCCACGCGCCGCGCCACCGGACTTCTCGCGCCTGGACGCGCTCACCGCGAAGGGCCCCGCCGTCTGTCTGGGCAGCCCGTGGCGCGTGCGCTTCCCGGATGGCCCCGATGGTGGCCGCGACTACGCGGGCGTCTTCACCTGGTCCGCGCCTCCGCCATATCGCCCACCACCCGGCGTGCCCACCACGCCCAGCGCCCTCAAGGCCCGGCGTGGCTCCGACTTCGTCTTCCGCACCACGCGCGTGCAGTACACCGCCGGTGTCGTCGCCGCCGAGGACGTCACGCTCAAGGGCGAAGCCCGCGTCGCCCTGGCCCGCGTCGCCGCGCACAACGAGCGCCACGCCGACACCCGCCACCCCGGCCGCGCCCTCTGCGACACCACCCACTGCCAGGCCTTCCGGGGCACCGTGCGCATCCGCCCGGAAGAGACCCGCGCCCTCCAGCTCCCAGCCTTGAAGTGGGACGCCTGGCTCACCTTCTCTCAGGGCGGCGACACCCCGTGGCGCGAAGCCCGCCCTCGGACCGAGGTGGAGGCCCTGCTGGGCACGAACCTCGTCTCCCTGCGCTTCGAGTCCGGCCGCGTGCGCTACCTGCGCACCGAAGGCACCCCCGCCGCGCCCTACGAGGACGCGCGCTCCCTCCCATGCGACACGCTGCGCGCCGGCCTGAAGCTCCCCTCCTGCCCCCAGCGCGCCTCCTTCGACGGACCCCAGGTCCTCTTCGAAGGTCAGGGCCGGGGCCACGGCGAAGGCCTGGACGTCGAAGCCGCCAAGGCCAGTCCCGGCCTCTCCAGCGACGCCCTCCTGGAGCGCGCCTTTGGCGCCTGGGGAACCCGGTCTCCCACCCGCTGAGTTCCCCCGCCGTACCCCCACCCAGACCCACCGGGTTTCCTGCCACCCACTCGGGAAACCACGAAAAACGTGCTGACACGGGCGGTGAATCACAGCTATTACGTAAGAATACCGTAGCGCTGTTTGGTTAGAGGGGCCCAATGGCGGAGGGAATGAGCGAGGCGGAGGCCACGCGGCGCGCGTTGGAGGCGTTGCCGGAGGGCCTTCGGGTGCGCTGGGTCCAGGAGGGCCGCGGGGCCTGGGTGCTGGGCTGTCAGGACTCAAGGCCGAACCTGCATGCGCCCCGGGGCGAGGACGTGCTCATCCAGGGCGAGCTGTGGCTGCTGGGCGCGCGCTACGTGGAGGGCGCGGTGCCGCGAGGCGCCTTGCAGGTGTGGCTGCTGGAAGGCCCCGTGCGGCACGTGCTGGCCTCTCGCGTGGCGGTGGGCGGCGAGGACCTGACGCTGGGACTGGGGCCTCCCGGGGCGCGGGTGCCGTCGGCGCGCGTGGTGTGTCAGCGCGTGGAGTGGCGGCCGTACTCGGTCGCGAACGCGGCGCCGCTGGCGGCGGCCTTCGTGGACCTGTGGCGCGGTCTGGGCCGGGGCTCGCGGCTGGAGCGGCTGGGGCTGGATGTGGACGGCACGGTGGAGGGATGCGCGCGTGTGTCTCCCTTCGTGGAGGTGGAGGCGGACCGAAAGGGCAGCCGCCGCTCACCGACACGCCACCCGCTGCCCTCGTTCGAGGCGGCCACGGCGGACGTGCTGCGCGACTGCCGACTGTGGCTGCGCGCCACGGCGCACGCGCTGACCCGCGAGCCACCCTTCCTGCGCGAGGTGTACCTGCCCTCCGGCGACGGCGAGCCCCTTCCATTGCAGGCCACGGCCGCGAGCGAATCCCTGAGCGCGCTGCTGGAGCGGCGGCTGCGCTGGGCGGAAGGGTGGCTGTCCCCGTCCTCGCTGCTGGAGCTGGAGGTGTCGCGCACGGTGCCCGAGGTCGTGGGCGCCGGGGCCTGCTGGCTCACCGCGCGCTTCGAGCAGGCCCAGACGGGCGGGATGGCCACCACCGTCACGCTGCTCGACACGCCCACCTTCTCCTCGGAGGTGCTGGCGCTCCTGCGCGGCTGGGCCCAGGCCACGGCGCAGGGGCGCGGCGCGGTGGTGCGCGGCCTGTTGCCCGTGGAGTGATGCGGTTTCCTCCCTCGGGCCTCGTACCCGGGGGGAGGGCGTTCAGCCAGGCGGCCCTGGCACCCGGCTTCCGCGTCCCCACCTTGCCCCCGTCTAACGTTCATCCGCGAAGGCGGGGGAGGCAGGGACCATGAGCAATGCGAACTGGAAGGCGCGGGCGGTGACGGCGGCGGTCGTGACGGGGCTGATGGGCTTCTCGGCCCACGCCAACGACGAGGAGACCAAGCAGGACAAGCACGAGATGAAGCAGGGCAAGGCCGTGGGTGAGGCGGCCGCGAAGCGCGTGCAGTACGTGGGCAAGCTGGCCGTCTTCAACAACCGCCAGATCAAACTGGCGCGGCTCGCGGAGCAGCAGGCGACGGATCCGCAGGTGAAGGAGTTCGCCACCAAGCTGCGCGAGGACCACGAGAACAGCCAGAGCCAGCTGCGCACCTGGGCCGAGCAGAAGAAGATGCAGATCAGTGCCCTCAGCGACAGCGACGTCACCTCCGAGGACCAGACGGGCACGGGCGGCTCCGGCGTCCAGCAGGGCTACCAGGAGAAGATGAAGGGCACCGGCGAGAAGCTGGGCAAGGCCATCGACGAGTCGAACGAGGAGATCACCAAGCTCCAGGCGAAGGAGGGCCCCGAGTTCGACAAGGCCTTCCTGTCGCGCATCGCGGAGGACCAGAAGAAGGGCAAGGACGTCCTCAAGGAGGGCCGCAAGGAGTACAAGAACGACGCCAGCTTCCTGGCGCTCCTGAGCGACACCGAGAGCGTCGTCGCCCGCAACGAGACGAAGGCGAAGGAACTCGAGAAGCAGATGAAGAAGTAGTGCCCGCGTGTGTAGCGCGGTGGGCGTCGGGCCGACGGGCCGGTTGACTCGGCCGGGTCCGGCGCCTATCCCCTGCGGATGCGCACGGCACTCGCGGCGATGGGAGTGACACTCGGGGGACTGCTGAGCGCGTGCCTTGCGTCCGCGCCAGTGGCCCCCGCGGTCCCCTCCGAGGGCGTGACGCCCGCGGGCCCCTTCGTCGAAGACGCGCGCGCCCTCTTCGAAGGCTGTGTCCCCATCCCGGACAGCGCCGCGTCGCGCACGTACCGCTGCGGCTCGCTCTCCGTGTGGCTGCATGAACAGCCCGGGCGGAGCGAGGCGCAGGCCGTGGACGCCGGCCGTGCCCGCGTCCAGGCGCGACTCGGCTCGAACCTCACGGAAGCTCGAGGCGAGCTGCCGCTCGGTGGACAGCCGCACCCGTCCCTGCGCTTCGAACGGTGCTCCGGTGAGAACGCCTGCACGGTGGGCGGCTACGTCACGGCGGTGACGCCCTCCGCGGGCCACGTGCGGCAGCTGGGCTGCGTGGCGCGCGATGACGTCCGCGCGGGGCTGGGCCGGTGTCTGGAATTGTTCGCGTACCTGGCCACGCGGGGCAATCCAGAGGGCGACACGCTGTCGCCGTCAGCGCTCGTCATGCCGCCCCGGTTTCCGTGGCGGGTGCTGTTCGTCCCGGAGGGCTGCGAGGTCGCGGACTCGACGACGCGCGCGGGGCGGATCCGCTGTGACGCGTCCACCTTCTCCTGGAGCATCTTCTGGCCGGTGGCGCCGGGCGCGGGCCAGGTGGAGCGCTGGCGCGACCGGAGCGCGGAGGAGTTGCGCGATGCGCTCCCGGGGGCCGGCCCGGTGGAGGTGCTCGACTGCTACGTGGAGGGCCAGGCCACGCGCTGCGTCCGCTTCACCGCGCCCGCGCAGGAGGGTGGCGGTGACGTCCAGGTCTGGACCGGCGGCGTGAATTACAAAGGCTGGGGCCTGTTCGCGGCGTGCAGCCTTCCGGCGGGTGCGCTCTTCCCCTTTCCGACCACCTGCAACGGCGTGTTCGCTCCGCGCTGAAGGGACGTGGCGTTCGTGTTCCTCCTGGAAGGAGTGTCCAAGCGCTTCGGTGCCGCGCAGGCCCTGCACCCGCTGGACTTGAGTCTGCCCAAGGGCGCCACCACGGTGCTCATCGGCCCCAGCGGCTGTGGGAAATCCACGCTGCTGCGGCTGCTCAACGGCCTGCTCCGGCCCGAGACCGGCCGCGTGCTCTTCGATGGACAACCCCTGCCGGAGGACGCGGACGCATTGCTCGCCGTGCGCCAGCGCGTGGGCTACGCGCTCCAGGGCGGAGGCCTGTTCCCGCACCTCACCGGCGCGCGGAACGTCACGCTGATGGCGCGGCACCTGCGCTGGCCGGAGGCGCGGATCCGCGAGCGACTGGCGCAGTTGATGGACCTGACACGCTTCCCGGAGGATGCGCTGGAGCGCTTCCCGGGAGAGCTGTCCGGAGGCCAGCGGCAGCGCGTGGCGTTGATGCGCGCGCTGATGCTGGACCCGGACGTGCTGCTGCTGGACGAACCCCTGGGCGCGTTGGATCCGCTGGTGCGCCACGACCTCCAGACGGACCTGCGCGGCATCTTCGAGCGACTGGGCAAGACGGTGGTGCTCGTCACGCACGACCTGGCGGAAGCGGCCTTCCTGGGAGACGGCATCGTGCTGATGCGCGAGGGCCAGGTGGTGCAGCAGGGCACGCTGGACGAGATGGAGGCGCGTCCTACGGATCCGTTCGTCACGCGGTTCATCCAGGCGCAGCGCCCGTTGCCCCTGCGGAGGCAGGGATGATGCGCGCGCTGTCGCTGGCGTGGCTGCTGTTGCTCACCGTCGCGTGCACGAGCACCGAAGGTGGCGGGCCCCAGGTGCGCGTGGGGTCCAAGAAGTTCACCGAGTCCGTCATCCTCGGGGACATGGTGACGCAGGTGGCGGAGCA
The DNA here is from genome assembly GCF_003668955.1 of Corallococcus sp. AB038B. Classification (NCBI taxonomy): domain Bacteria; kingdom Pseudomonadati; phylum Myxococcota; class Myxococcia; order Myxococcales; family Myxococcaceae; genus Corallococcus; species Corallococcus sp. AB038B. Next base: position 522,790 of record NZ_RAWO01000001.1, read on the forward strand.
CGCGGGCGCGCGGGCCTCGCACCGGCGCGAGCTGGGCGGCACCACGGTGTTGTGGGAGGCGCTGCGCCGGGGCGAACTGGACGTCTATCCCGAGTACACCGGCACGCTGCGGCAGGAGTTGCTTGTGGGGCGTGCGCTGCCGGACGACGACGCACTGAGGAAGGCGCTCGCGGAAGAAGGCCTGCGGATGAGCGCGTCGCTGGGCTTCAACAACACGTACGCGTTGGGCATGAAGGAAGCGGAGGCGGAGCGACTGGGCATCCGCCGCATCTCCGACTTGAAGGCGCACCCGGAGCTGCGCGTGGGCTTCAGCAACGAGTTCATGCAGCGGGGCGACGGCTGGCCCGCGCTGCGCGACGCATACGGCCTGCCCCAGCGCGACGTGCGCGGCCTGGACCACGACCTGGCGTACCGGGGCATGGAGAGCGGCGCCATCCAGCTCACGGACCTGTACTCCACGGACGCGGAGATCGCCGCCTACGGGCTGCGCGTGCTGGAGGACGACCGGCACCACTTCCCCGCGTACGACGCCGTACTCCTCTACCGCGCGGACCTGGAGACGCGAGCACCTCGGGTGGTCCAGGCGCTGCGCCGGCTGGAGGGCTCGCTGACGGAAGCGGAGATGGTGCAGCTCAACGCCCGCGCGCGGCTGGAGCACGTGCCGGAGGCGCAGGTAGCGGCGGACTTCCTCCAGACTTCACTCGGCCTGACGACGGAGGTGCACACGGACGGGCGGGGTGCGCGCATCTGGCAGCGCACGCGCGAGCACTTGTTCCTCGTGGGACTGTCGCTGATGGCGGCCATCGCGCTGGCCATCCCGCTGGGCGTGGTGGCCGCGCGCCGTCCGCGCCTGGGGCAGGGCGTGCTCGGCCTGTCGAGCGTCATCCAGACGGTGCCGTCGCTGGCGCTGCTGGTGTTCATGATTCCGCTGCTGGGCATCGGTTCGAAGCCGGCCATCGCGGCGCTGTTCCTCTACAGCCTGCTGCCCATCGTGCGGAACACGGCGGCGGGGCTGCAGGGCATCCCGTGGGAGGTGCGCGAATCCGCGGAGGCGCTCGGCCTGCCCTCCGGCGCGAGGCTGTGGCGCATCGAGCTGCCCATGGCGGCGGCGTCCATCCTCGCGGGCATCCAGACGGCGGCGGTCATCAACGTGGGCACCGCCACACTGGGCGCGCTGGTGGGCGCGGGCGGCTACGGCCAGCCCATCCTCACCGGCATCCGCCTGGACGACGTGGGGCTCATCCTGGAGGGCGCGGTGCCCGCGGCGGTGCTCGCGCTCGTGGTCAGCGGCCTCTTCGAAGCGGTGGCCCGGGTGCTGGTGCCCCGGGGACTGCGCGGCTGAGCGCTACACCGGCTCCACGCGGGAGGCCGGCTCGGTGGCGGGCTCCAGGCGCGGCGCGTCCTCCGCGAGCCCCGCCGCGCACAGCCGCACCACGCACATCCACACGCAGTCCGCGAGCAGCAGGTGCACCAGCTGCATCGTCACGGGCGCCAGCAGCACCAGGTTGATGATGCCCGCGCACAGCTGCGCCACGTACATGGCGGTGAGCCACGTGGACGCGCGCCGCACGTCCGGCGAGGGCCGCAGCCGCGCCACCTGACGGCCGCCGAACACCAGCAGCGCGCCCATGGCCACCGCGATGGCCGGGTGGAACATGCGCAGGCGCAAGAGCACGTGCGCCGTCTCCGACAGGTCCTGCTCGAAGCCGTGCGCGAGGCTGGTGGCGGGGAAGAGCGTGTCGCCCAGCGCGGCCACCGCGCCGCTGACGCCCAGCACCAGCATGCCGACGATGCTCCCGCCCAGCAGCGCGCCCACCACGCCCTGACCCTGGAACACCATGCGCGCGCGGCCCTTGGAGGCCCACACCACCAGTGTCTGCGCGCCCACCAGGAGGAAGGTGTTGGTCAGGTGCACGCCCATCCACACCGCGCGGCCCAGGCGCGCGTCCTGCGCCACGTACTTGAGCAACACGATGCCCGCGCCCACCAGGCCCTCCGTGAGCATGAACACCAGCGCCCAGAACGCCGCGCGGCGGCCCGGGTGGCCCTTGGGGAACTCGCGGCGGCCCCAGACGTAGAGGACGACGGCGAGCACCGTCGCCAGGCCGCTGGTGACACGGTGGGTGTACTCGATGAGGGTCTGGAGGGTGGGGGCGCGGGGCAGCACCTCTCCGTTGCAGACGGGCCAGTGGTCGCCGCAGCCCGCGCCGGAACCGGTGGCGCGCACGAACGCGCCCCAGAGGATGACGCCCAGGCTGTAGAGGAGCACGCCCATGCTGAACCACTGGAAGCGGCGGGTCGCGGCGGTGGGAAGGGTCATCGTGTCCTCCCAGTACCGCATCCGTTTACAGCGAACCACCGCGTGACCGTGTCCGCCTGGCCGCCGCGCGCCAATGGCTCAACACCTGCGCTTATGGGGCCTCCACCGACAGTCCCCAACCCCGGGGGAAGTTGTTAGCGTCACCTCGTGCCCCGAGACCGCGAAGCGCCCCCTGCCTCCTCGCCCCCTCACGACGCGGCCGAGCGTCTGCGCCGGCTGGAAGCGGCCATCGAGGAGGGGCGCGCGCGCAAGGACGCGGCCCTGGAGGCGTGGGTACGCCGGATGGGCCGCCTGCCCACCGAGAAGGAGCGCGACCGCTGGGAACGGGAGTGGGAGCGCGGCGCGGAGCGGGAGCGTCAGCGGTGGGAGAAGCAGTGGGAGCGCGAGTCGAAGGACGCCCTGCGCCGCGCGGAGCGGCATTCCAAACGCGACGCGTACATCGCGCAGCAGCAGGCCCATCGTGATGCGAAGCGCGCGGAGAAGGCGGCGCGGGAGGAGGCCTCTCGCAACCCGGTGGTGGGCGTGGGGCAGCTCGTCGTCGCGCTGGCGTGCGTGGCCACGGTGGTGCGTTTTCCGCATCAGTACTGGTGGCTGCTGTTCGTGGCGTTCGGCTTCTTCAAGGGGGCCGCGAAGCACCTGCGCGCGCGCAACAACCCCCTGCTGACGCGCGTGGAGGAACCGCCCGCGCCGGTGCTGCCCCAGGTGAAGGCGCCGGAGGTACCGGCGGATCCACGCCTGACGCGTGTGGACGCCGTCTGCGAGAAGCTGCTCGCGGAGCTGCGAGCGGGGAAGGGCGTGTTGCAGGAGATGGTGCGCTCGCCGGAGCGCACCGTGCAGGACCTGCGCAAGAGCTGCCACGAGCTCGTCCGCCGCGAACGCGAGCTGCGCACGGTGGCACCGCCCGAGGACGTGCAGCGGCTGGCGGACGAGCGCAAGAAGTTGGAGACGCGCTGGGCCGCGGAGGAGGACGTGGTGGTGCGCGACCGGCTGCGCGCGGCGTTGCAGGTGCTGGATGAGCAGGTGCGCCAGCGCGCGGAGCTGACGAAGGCGGCGGACCGGCTGGAGGCCGAGTTCACGCGGCTCGCGTACACCCTGGAGAACCTCTACGCCCAGGTGCTGCGGGTGCGCTCGGCGGACGCGGCGGACGCGGACGTGGCCGGCGCGGGCCTGCGCCACAGCGTGGAGCAGCTGGGCGCGGAGGTGGACGCCGTGACGTCCGCGCTGGAAGAGGTGCACGGCGCGCCCGTGGATGGCCGGGTGCGCACGCGCTGACGGACGGGGCGAGGCTATTCGCCCGCGTGCTTTGACGGCGGCGGGGTGCCGGCCGCGCCGGTGATGCGGACGGTCTTCGCGTTGACGAACTCGCGGATGCCCAGGTCGGCCAGCTCGCGGCCGTGGCCGGAGTGTTTCACGCCGCCGAAGGGCAAGCGCGCGTCGGACGCGACGAGCGCGTTGACGAACACCATACCGGCCTCGATGCCGTCGATGAGCCGGCGCTGTTCGTTCGCGTCCTGGGTCCACACGCTGGCGCCCAGGCCGAAGGGCGTCGCGTTGGCCAGCTCGATGGCGTGCTCCAGGTCGCGGGCGCGCAGCAGCGTGGCCACGGGGCCGAAGAGCTCGTCATGGAAGGCGGGGGCCTTGGGCGGCGGATCCGCCAGGACGGTGGGCGGGTAGAAGTTGCCGGGACCGCCCTGGGGTTTGCCGCCGAGCAGCAGCCGGGTGCCAGCCTTCACGCTCTCCTGCACCTGGGCGTGCAGGCCTTCGAGGATGCCGGGCGTGGCGAGCGGACCGACGTCGGTCTTCGGATCCATGGGGTCGCCGACCACCATGGTCTTCATGCGTTCGACGAAGCGGCGTTCGAACTCCTGGGCGATGGGTTCGGCGACGATGAAGCGCTTGGCGGCGATGCAGGACTGGCCGTTGTTGATGAGGCGCGCGGACACGGCGGTGTGCACGGCCTTGTCCAGGTCCGCGCTGGGCATGACGATGAACGGGTCGCTGCCGCCCAGCTCCAGGACGACCTTCTTGATGGCACGGCCTGCGGCGGCGCCGACAGCGCGGCCAGCGCCCTCGCTGCCGGTGAGGGTGACGGCCTTCACGCGAGGGTCTTCGATGACGCGATTCACCTCCGACGTCTCGATGAACAGCGATTGGAAGGCGCCTTCAGGGAAGCCGGCGGTGCGGAAGATCTCCTCGAGCGCGATGGCGCACTGGGGCACGTTGCTGGCGTGTTTGAGGAGGCCCACGTTGCCGGCCATGAGGGCGGGGGCGGCGAAGCGCACGACCTGCCAGAAAGGGAAGTTCCACGGCATGATGGCGAGGACGGGGCCCAGGGGCTGGTAGCGCACGAAGGCGGTGTCGCCATCCACGTCGATGGGCGAGTCGCGCAGGAGCTTCTCCGCGCGGGTGACGTAATAGCGGCACGCGGTGGCGCTCTTGATGGACTCCGCCTTGGCGGCCTCCAGGGGTTTGCCCATCTCCTCCGTCATCATGCGGCCAAAGCGGCCGGACTCGACCTCGAGGATTTCAGCGGCGCGGCGCATCCAGCGGGCGCGGTCAGCGAAGGACGTCTCGCGGTAGGAGCGGAACGTATCCGCGGCCCGTTGCAGCTTGCGCTCCAGTTCCTCGGACGAGAGCACGTCGAACGTGCGCAGCGTCTTGCCGGTGGTGGGGCTGATGGTGGCGATGGCCATGTGCGGGTGCCTCCCGGTGAGAACGTCACCGGGTGATAACAGGCCCCACCCCCATGACAATGCCTCCGGAAGCGGAGCGTCCAGGGGCATACGCCGCGAGCCCGCGACTCAGGCCTCCAGCACGGTGGGCGACAGCGCGTCCGACCGGAGCGCCGAGATGAAGGCGCCCAGGTCCTCCGCCAGGAAGTGGACGCTGGCCGTGCCCGGCCCCGCTCAAGCGCTCTCTCTTCTGCTCCAAGTATCCTGCCGAAGAGGAACCATGACCTATCAGAACGAGTGGCGGCCACGATTCCCCGTTCCGCCACATACGGCCAGATACCTCGTGGAGGGCCGCCCGGTGTTGGTGGAGGCCTTGCGCGTGCGCACCATGAACTTCGGCCAGCATTGGCGCACCCCGGGCGTTGTCGAAGTTCGTTACGAGGTCGTCCTGCCTGGCGCCTACGCCGTGGCGCTGCTCGAACAGGACTGGGCTGATTGGATCGAGGACTATCAGCGCTTTCCCGAGCCGAATGACCCATTGGAACAGGCGCTGCGGGCTCTGGGTTGGCCTGGACCGGCACAAGCGCTCGCTGATCCGGTGGTGGCCCCGCTGGTCCTCGACTTCAATGCTCACGAGCTGCTGCTGCGCTGGTTTGACGACGGCGTCCCCTCAATCCCTGGCTTCGTGCTCAACACCGTCGATGAGGTACGCATGGTCGGTACCGACGTATGGCTCGCGGGCCAGGCACGCCCCGAGCTCCCCGACGTGAGCTATGCCTATCAGGACTGAGGTGCGACGCATCCAGCCTGTCCGGCGCCGATGACCGAACCATGACCGAACCACCGGGAGCCCACGGCCAACGCCTTGCTGCCCCGTGGTTCCATGGCTTCCGACTTACAGGAGGCTTTGCATGGGAATGGCCGTGGGAGGCAGGGGCGGAGTGAAGGCGGACATCAACGTCACCCCGTTGGTCGACGTGGTGCTCGTGCTGCTGATCATCTTCATGGTCATGACGCCGCTGGCCCAGGAGGACAAGAACGTCGCCCTGCCCACAGCCTCGCAGGGTGAGCAGCGTGAGAAGCCTGAACCGTTCGTCTTCTTCCTCACCGCCGACAAGGTTCTGTACGCCGACCATGCTGTCTTCACGGACGCCGCGCGCTTCCAGGAACGCGTCCAGGAGGAACTGCGCGCCCGGCCTGACCGCAAGCTGCTCCTCAAGGCCGATGAGACGCTGACCTGCGGCGACGTGCTCGGTGTGCTGCAACAGTCGCGGGACGCCGGTGCGCTGAAAGTGTCCCTGGGTGTCTCCATGCGGAAGAACTGAGGAGAACCACCATGAACCCAAGACGCCCCGTCGTGGTGAAGCCCCAGTCCGGTATCCAGTCGGACATCAACGTCACGCCGCTCGTGGACGTGGTCCTCGTGCTGTTGATCATCTTCATGGTCGTGACCCCGCTCATGCGCGGGGAGTTTCAACTCCAGCTCCCGGCCGCGCAGGCCACCCCGACCGAAGAGCCCCCGACGTCGAAGGAGCTGGCCCCCGGCCTCGTGCGCCTCACCGCGGACGGCTCGCTGCTCCTGGAAGGCGAGCCCGTGAGCGAAGCCGAATTCGTGTCACGCCTGCGTGCCTTCCTGGAGGCCCGCCCCAAGGGCCAGCGCGGCCTGTTCTTCCAGCCAGACGCGCGAGCCCCCTACACACGGCTCATCGTTGCCCTCGACGGCGCGAAGGCCGCCGGTGCTGAAGCGCTGGGCCTGTCCGTCCAGAACCCCTGAGCACCTGGAGCCTGCCCGACACTCGCCGCGAAAAGCCCGTGGCCAGCCCGCACCCGCTGTCTTAAGTCACGTCCATGTCACGAGGGCCATGGCGGTGGGTGTCGGGTTGGGACGTGATGGTCACGCGGCCCCTGGGGCTGCTGCTGCTCGTGGTCGCGTGCGTCCTGGGCTTCGTCGTCCTGTCGGACGAGGTGCATGAAGGCGACACGCAGGACATCGACGAGCGCATCGTGCGCTCCCTGCGCCGTGACGAAGACCCCGCGCTCCCCCGAGGCCCGTGGTGGCTCGCGGAGACAGCTCGCGACGTGACGTCCCTGGGCGGCTTCCCCGTCCTGGCGCTCCTCACCGCGGCCGTGTGCGGCTTCCTCGTGGTTGCCCGCCGCTACCGCACGAGCCTCTTCGTCCTGTCCGCCATCGTCGGCGGGTGGATCCTCAACGCGCTGCTCAAGAACCTGTTCCACCGCCCACGCCCCTCGGTGGTGCCCCACCTCACCGAGACGATATCCACCAGCTTCCCCAGCGGCCACGCCATGCTGTCCGCCATCACCTACCTCACGCTGGGAGCGCTGCTGGCCCAGTTCGCCGAGCACCGCCGCGTGAAGGTCTACCTCCTCTCCGTGGCCCTGGTGCTCTCCGTCCTGGTGGGCTGCACCCGCGTGTACCTGGGCGTGCACTACCCCACGGACGTGCTCGGTGGCTGGGTGGCCGGGCTCGCGTGGGCCCTGTTCGTCACCGTCGCCGCCCGCACCGTGCGCCGCCGCAGCCCCGCCCTGCGGGAAGAGGCCCAGCGCCCCGTGGAATGAGCCTTGCGCCCACGGCCCCCGCGCGTGATGAAGGGGCCACCACCTTTTCCGACCTGCTCCCTGTGTCCCTCATCCCCGTGAACACCCACCATCCCCTGCCGCCCGCGAGGCGCGGATGATTCAAGCGTGGCTGTGGAAGCTGGGCCTGGGACGCGGCCGGGTGCACGTCTTCTACGACGAGGCCTACCGCCTCCCCCTCACCGGCATCGAGTCCTCCGTGGGCATCGAGCCGCGCGGCACCGACTTCACCACCTGGTACCTGCTGGAGGCCGGCGTGGTGCGCGCCGCGGACGTGCGCCACCCCGTGCCCGTGTCCTACGCGCAGCTCGCTCGAGTGCACGACGCCCGCTACCTGGAGTCCCTCTCCGACCCCGCGACCCTCGCGCGCATCTACGCCACCGACCCGTCGGAAGTGCCCGTGGACGCGCTCCTGGACAGTGTGCGGCTCGTGTGCGGCGGGACGTTGGGCGCGGCCCGGTTGGCGCTCGCGCGGCAGGGGCCCGTGGTCAACATGGCCGGTGGCTTCCACCACGCGCGCCCGGACAAGGGTGGCGGCTTCTGCACCGTCAACGACATCGCCGTGTCCGTGGCGGACCTGCGCGCCTCCGGCTTCGACGGCTCCGTGGCCGTGCTGGACCTGGATGCGCACCCGCCGGACGGCACCGCCGCGTGTCTCGCCGGACAACCGAAGGTGTGGATCGGCTCCGTGTCCGGCAGCGACTGGGGCGTGCTGCCCCCCGGCGTGGATGAAACACGCGTGCCGGATGGCTGCGACGACGTCACCTATGTGCAGAAGGTGAAGGACCTGCTCGCGCGCATGCCCCGTTCGGACATCACCTTCGTCATCGCAGGTGGGGACGTGCTGTCCGGGGACCGCTTCGGGCGCGTGGGCATCACGCTCCAGGGCGCGCGCAAACGCGACGTGGCCATCGCCGCCGCGCTGCGAGGACAGGCCAGCGTGTGGCTGCCCGGGGGCGGCTACCACGCGGAGTCCTGGAAGCTGTTCGCGGGCACGGTGCTGGTGCTCGCGGGCCTGGGCCACCAGCGCATCACCGCGCGCTATGACCCGCTGAGCGCGCGCTTCCAGCGCATCGCGCACATGTTGGATCCGGAGAAGGCCAACACCGCCGGGAAGGCGCCGCACTGGGAGCCCTTCTCGCTGGAGGACCTGGAGGGCCCGCTGCGGCTGGGGCCGGAAGTGCAGCCGCGCGTCCTGGGCCACTACACCGCGCAGGGCATCGAGTACGCGCTCTTCCGCTACGGCCTGCTGTCGTACGTGGAGCGCCTGGGCTACAGCCGTCTGCGCGTGCAGGTGACCTCCACTGGCGGCACCGGCGACCGCATCATGGTGCTGGGCCACGCGGGCGGCCGCGAGCACCTGCTGTCGGACTCGGTGGTGGAGAAGAAGGAACTCCAGGGCGAGACCTTCCTCTTCGCCAACTGGCTGTCCCTGCGTCACCCCCGCGCGCGCTTCAGCGACAAGCGCCCGCAGTTGCCCGGCCAGGAGGTGCCCGGCCTGGGCCTGTCGCGCGAGACGACGGAAGTACTGCTCGCCATGGCCCAGCGCCTGAGCCTGGCCGGCGTGGCCTTCCGGCCCATGTGGTACCACCTGGCCGTCGTCGCGCGCGGCCGCTTCCACTTCTCCACCCCGGAGCGCCAGGGCCGCTTCGAAGCGCTGATGCGCGACCTGTCCTCGCTGTCGCTCGTGGAGGCCACGCGTGCCGTGGCCGAAGGGCGCGTGCGCCTGGACGGCCAGCCGTATCCGTGGGAGCCGGACGACATGCTCTGCCACCTGACCCCCGTCTCCCTGGACGCGGAGGCCGTGGCCAAGGAGCGCGAGCGCAGCCACTTCACCGTGGTGCCCGCGTCCGGTTGAAGTGGGGCCCGTGGTAGGTCTGGACACGTGGACCTGAACGCGCAACGCCGTGAACAACACAAGCTGCGGCTGTCGTGGATGCCGTGGCTCTACTTCAGTCTCAAGCCGCGCCACCGCGAGTGGGCGGAGGCCTGGCAGCGCGAGGTGCAGGACCGCCTGCGCGAGCTGGAGACAGTTGATATCGCCGAAGGATGTTTCATTGCCCCGGAGGCACGCATCTTCGCGGAGCCCGGCCGCACCGTGCGCATCGGGCCGGGGTGCAGCATTGGCGCGGACGTCTTCATGCACGGGCCCGTGGTGCTGGAAGCGCGCGTCAGCCTCAACGCGCGCGTCAGCCTGGACGGCGGCACTTGCGGCGTCCGCATCGGCGAGGGCAGTCGCATCGCCACCGGCGCCACGCTCTATGCCTTCGACCATGGCCTCGCACCGGATCGCCCCGTGCGCGAGCAGCCCGTCACCTCGAAGGGCATCGTGATTGGCCAGGACGTCTGGGTGGGCGCCAACGCGGGTATCACCGACGGTGTCACCGTGGGCGACCACGCGGTGATTGGAATGGGCGCCGTCGTCACCCGCGACGTGCCTCCGTGGGCCATCGTTGGTGGCGTGCCTGCACGCCTGCTTGGGGATCGCCGTCAACGCCCCCGTTCCGGAATTCCCGGGGGCTGGGAGCCTCCTGACTCCGAGGGAAACCCCTGAGTCCAGGGTGGGTCCATTGACTTTGAAACATTCGAGCGCCCTATGCTTCGGGCCGCGGTGAGACGGAGAGAGGGGTCGGGCCCGGACACACCGGGTGGGTTTCCCTCCAATCCAGGTTTCATTCCGTTTCATCCGTGCTGAAGGAGGCCGCGGTGGCGCAGGAGCAACGCGAAACGGGGAGCGCCGCTGCTCTGGGGCAGTCATCCGTGGCGAGCGACCTCGTGGACACGCGTCGTTTCCAGCGCGCCGGGTCGCTCCTGCGCGAGGCGCTCTTCGAATTGGACGCGGCGGGCCGCCTCGTCCTGGCGACCCCCGCCTGGGAGCGCCTGGTCGGAGCTCCCGTGCACGCGTGGCTGGGCCGCGTACTCGTGGAGCTGTTCCACCCGGAGGACCGGGACCAGGCGCGGTTGCTGCTGCGCACGGCGCTGTCGCGCACGGACGTGCCCTCGCGGCTGGAGCTGCGGCTGTCTGGCGGCACGCAGCCGCGCTGGGTGGAGTTGTCCGTGACGGGCGACCCGGAGCACCTGGGCGGCGTGCTGGGCACGCTGGTGGACGTCACCCCGCGCCGTCTGGCGGAGGAGGCCGCCGCCACGCGCGAGCGCTACCTGGGCGCGATGGTGGAGGTGCAGCGGCAGCTGCTCGCGCCAGAGGGCTCCGGGGATTTCTACAACTCCGTCCTGGAGCCGCTGGGCCGCGTCGCGGGCGCCAGCCGCGCCTACGTCTTCGAGTTCCACCGCGACGCCTCCGGACGGATGCTCCAGTCCCAGCGCGCGGAGTGGTGCGCTCCCGGCATCTCGCGTGAGCTGGACAACCCGGACACGCAAGCGTGGCCCATCGACCAGGCCTTCACGCTGCCCCAACTGGAGCAGCTCCACCGGGGCGAGGCCGTGCAGGGCTCGCCGGAGGACTTCGGCGCGGACAACGCGCCGGTGCTCCTGGCGCAGGGCATCCGTTCGCTGCTGGTGCTGCCCCTGGTGGTGCACGGAGAGTCGTTCGGCTTCATCGGCTTCGACAACTGCGACGACGCGCGGCCCTGGTCGCACGTGGAGGTGAAGCTGCTGTCCGGCGCGGCCGGCGCGCTGTCGCTGGCGCTGGAGCAGCACACCACGGACGCGCTGCGCGTGCGCACGGAGACGGCGCTGCGCCGCACGGAGGCCGGCTTCCACCTGCTCATCGAAGGGTTCCCGGACCCCGTGGTGGTGCACACGACGGACGGCATGCTCCTGTCGGTGAACCCGGCCATGGCCAACTACCTGGGCTACCAGGACCCCGCGCAGCTGTTGGGCCGGCACCTGCTGGGCCTGGTGCGGCGCGAGGACCAGGAGGTCGCGCGCCGCCACCTGGAGGAGGCACAGGACGGGGCGCTGGCCGCCCGCTCGCACGAGGTTCCGCTGGTGCGCCGCGACGGGCAGGTGGTGAGCGCGGACCTGGTGACGCTGGGCGTGCTCTTCGACGGCGTGCCCGCGCGAGTGACGGTGGCGCGCGACTTCACCGAGCGCAAGCACATGCAGGCGCAGCTCATGCTGGGGGACCGGCTGGCCTCCATGGGCATGCTGGCCGCGGGCATCGCGCACGAGCTGAACAACCCGCTGTCCTACGTGCTCTCCAACCTGGAGTTCCTGCACCGCGCGCTGGGCCCCATGCCCCGGCCCCTGGGCGCCGAGGAGCTGCTGGAGTACCAGCAGGTGCTGGACGACGCGCGCGAGGGCTCCGAGCGGATGCGCCAGATCGTCCGCCAGCTCAAGGTCTTCTCCCGCGTGGACGACGCGCACGAGGAGTCGGTGGACCTGCACCGCGTGCTGGACTCCGTCGCGCAGATGGCGGCCAGCGAAATCCGGCCGCGCGCCCGGCTGGTGAAGCAGTACGGCGTCGTGCCGACGGTGCGCGCCAACGAGGGCAAGCTGTTCCAGGTGTTCCTCAACCTGGTCATCAACGCCGCGCACGCGATTCCGGAAGGCTTCACGGACGAGCACGAGATCCGGCTCATCAGCCGCGTGGATGACGATGGCCGGGTGGTGGTGGAGGTGCGCGATACGGGCCGGGGCATCGCGCCGGAGCTGCTGCGCCGCATCTTCGACCCCTTTTTCACCACCAAGGCGCCGGGCCAGGGCACCGGCCTGGGCCTGTCCATCTGCGACACCATCGTGCGCGCGCTGGGCGGCACCATCGCCGCGGAGTCCACGCCGGGCCACGGCGCCACCTTCCGCGTCACCCTGCACGTCGCCGCGCGGCCCGCGCGCGTGGCCTGACCGGCCTGCATCCCGCGTCCATGCGGCGGAGCGGGCCGCCCGTCCGCTGCCGCGAAATGGACTGAATCCGCCGCGCTCCCGTGTTCGAGTGTGGAGCGTCGGACGGCCTGCCCTCGCGTGCGCTGCCCTCCAGGGGGCGATGGCGCCACGCTTCGGACCCGCCGCCGCCGGGGGCCTTCCCTTCCGGAGGCCGTGGAGGATGTCATGCGCACGCTGAACGCCCGCCTCGCTCCCGTGCTCGGGTTGCTGCTGGGCTGCGTGCTGGCGCTGGGGCCGGGCGCTGGGTTCCGGCTGTCCACGGCGAGCGCGCAGGAGGCAACGCCGCAAGCTCCAGCTCCGGTGCAAGCTCCGGCCAACGCGTGCGCGGGCTCGGCGAACTTCCTCATCGGCGCGGCGCGCTCGGACATCACCGGCCCCGCGGCGGAGGTGGGGATGATGGGCTACGGGCAGGTGGCCCAGAAGACGGAGGGCATCCACCTGCGGCTGTACTCGCGGGCGTTCGTCATCGCCTCGCCATGCAACGGCCGCCGCGTGGCCTTCGTCAGCGCGGACCTGGGCATGGTGTTCCAGGCGGTGAAGCAGCAGGTGGTGGAGCGGCTGCGCTCGAAGCTGGGCGACACGTTCTCCGACGACAACGTGCTGCTCAGCGCCACGCACACGCACTCCGGACCGGGCGGCTTCAGCCACTACACGTTCTACAATCTGACGACCTTCGGCTTCGTGCCCCAGAACTTCGAGGCCATCGTCTCCGGCATCACGGACTCCATCCTCCGCGCCAACGCGCGCCTGGCCGAGGGCTCGCTGCGGCTGTCCTCGGGCGACCTGCACGGCGCCAGCATCAACCGCTCACCGGACGCCTACCTGCGCAACCCGGAGTCCGAGCGCGCCCGCTATCCCGACAACGTGGACAACCGCATGACGCTGCTCCGGATGACGGCAGCGGATGGGCGCGAGCTGGGGCTCGTCAACTGGTTCGCCGTGCACGCCACGTCCTTCGGCAACACGAACACGTACATCACGGGCGACAACAAGGGGCTCGCGGCGCACACGTTCGAGGTGGAGAAGGGAGGACGGACGCCCGGAGGCCCGGACACCTTCGTCGCGGCGTTCGCGAACTCGAATGAAGGCGACGTCACGCCCAATATCCTGGGCGGCACGAACGGCGGCGGCGCGAACGACTTCGAGGACGCGGCCCTGTCCGCGAAGAAGCAATACGACTTCGCCGAGCACCTGTGGTCCACCGCCGGGATGCCGGTGATGGGCGGCGTGGACTACCGGCACGCCTACGTGAAGATGGACGCGGTGGACGTCGCGCCCGCGTTCACGGACGGCAGAACGCACCGCACCTGTCCCGCGGCCATCGGCCTGTCCATGCTGGCGGGCGCGGAGGACGGGCCTGGCTTCGGTTCGGAAGGGGCCACGTGCGAGAACGTGCATGACGTGTGGAGCCAGTTCTCCTGCGCCGCCGTCACCACGTCCTGCCAGGGAGAGAAGCCCATCGTCCTGGAGATGGGCACCATGAAGCCCTACCCGTGGACCCCGGAGGTGCTGCCCCTGCAGGTGGTGACGGTGGGCCCTCTGGCGCTGGTGGCCGTGCCCTTCGAGGTGACCACCATGGCGGGCCGCCGGCTGCGCGACACGGTGCGCGCGCAGTTGCAGGGCACGGGCGTGACGGACGTGGTCATCGCGGGACCGGCCAACGACTATTCGGGCTACGTGGCCACGCGCGAGGAGTACGCGCGCCAGGACTACGAGGGCGCGTCCACGCACTTCGGCCCGTGGACGCTGGGGGCGCTGCAACAGTCCTTCACGGGGCTCGCGAGCGCGTTGCGCGAAGGGGCGTCCGTGCCGCCCGGTCCCACGCCGCGCGACCTGCGCAAGGTGGTGGTGGGGCTGCAGCCCGGCGTGGTGTTCGACGACAAGCTGCTCTGGGTGGACTTCGGCGCCGTCTCGGAGGAGGCGAAGGCTTCCTACGCGCGTGGCGACACGGCGAGCGTCACCTTCTGGGGCGGCCATCCGCGCAATGACCTGAAGCTGGGCGGCACCTTCCTGCGCGTGCAGCGGCGGGAGCCGGACGGCACGTGGCGGGACGTGGCGAACGACGGGGACGGCGTCGCGCTGTACCACTGGCAGCGCGAGTTCTGCGTGCCCACGCTCGCGTGCTCGAAGGTGCGAATCACGTGGCCTATTTCCAAGGACACGCAGCCGGGCACGTACCGGCTGGTGCACGAGGGGAACTGGAAGTCCGGCTGGGACGGGCGCATCCACCCGTACGCGGGAAGCTCGCGCCCGTTCACCGTGCGCTGAGCCTCCGGACGACCGGTCACTTCGTCGAATCGACCGCGTCCATCTGCATCGCGTTCATCCGGCCGCCGTGCACCGTGAGCCTGGAGAAGGCCGTCTCGAGCTCGCGAAGCTCCGCGGCCGTCAGTTGGATGTGGCGGGCCCCCAGGTTCTCCTCGAGGTGCACCGGGTTGCGCGTCCCCGGGATTGGAACGATCCACGGCTTCCGTGACAGCAGCCACGCGAGCGCAAGCTGCGCGGGCGTCGCGCCCTTCTTCGCGGCAACGCTCCGCAGCGCCTCGACGATGGGCGTGTTCGCGGCCAGGTTCTCCGGAGTGAAGCGCGTGAAGCCGGAGCGGAGATCGGTCTTCGGGTCGAGCCTCGTGCTGGCGTCGAACGTCCCGGTCAGGAACCCCATCCCCACCGGTCCCCATGGAACGAAGCCGATTCCCAGCTCCTCGCACACCGCGAGGACGCCGTTCTTCTCCGCGTCCCGCTCCATGAACGAGTACTCGGTCTGGACGGCCGTGACCGGTTGAACGGCATGCGCTCGACGGATGGTCCGCGCACTCGCCTCGGAGAGACCGAAGTGCAGGACCTTGCCCTGGGCAATCAGGTCCTTCACCGCGCCCGCCACGTCCTCGATGGGCACGTTGGGGTCGACACGGTGCTGGTAGTAGAGGTCGATGCGGTCCGTCCTGAGGCGCTTCAGCGAACCCTCGACCACCTTCTGGATGTGCTCGGGCCGGCTGTTCAGCCCCGGAGGGCCTTCCAGGTTGAAGCCGAACTTGGTCGCGATGACGACCTGGTCGCGAAGGGGCGCGAGCGCTTCTCCGACGAGCTCCTCGTTCGTATAGGGACCGTAGACCTCGGCCGTGTCGAAGAAGGTGACTCCTTTCTCATGGGCTGTCCGGAGGACCTGGATGCCCTGGTTCCGGTCCGCCGGGGGACCGTAGTTGGCGCTGATGCTCATGCATCCGTGCCCCAGCTCCGAGACCACCAGGCTTCCCAGCTTCCGCGCCTTCATCGTGGCGCCTCCGATGACTGGAGCCCTGGACTGCCCGGACGGCGTGGCGCATGCCCAGGTCCCAACCGCCGCCCCTGCTCCGAGGAGGGCCGTGCTGGCCAGGAGGTCACGGCGGCTGAGACCCCGCCGGTCCTTCGTGCCCGCTTCAAGTGTCTGCTCGTTCTTCTTCATGGGGATTCCCTCTGCTCGTCGTTGGCCGGGCGCTCGAAGTCGCCGTCCGTCGAAACCGACAGGTCCTTGTGCGCCCGCGCCTCGGCGAGCCGCGCCTCGAGGTCGGCGGTGATGCCGCTGACCGCGTCGCTCCCCGCGAAGAACTGCTTTGGCGGCGTCTCCATCCCGGCCAGCCGCACGAGCGCCTTGCCGAGCTTCGCGGGGTCACCGGACTGGTTGTGGTGGTAGCCCTGCCACTGCTCCTTGACGGCCGCCGGTGCGTCATAGCCCTCGACGGCGAGCTCGCCGAACACGACGGACTGGGGGGCGAGCAGGTCGGTGCGGAAGAAGCCGGGCTCGACCACCGTCACCGTGATGCCGAAGCGCTCCACCTCCTGGGCGACCGACAGCGAGAGCCCCTCGACAGCGAACTTCGTCGCCGCATAGGCGCCCACCGTCGCATAGCCGATGACGCCGGCCATCGAGGACACGTTGAAGACGCGCCCGGAGCGCTGCCTCCGCATGACGGGGAGCACCGCGCGCAGCACGTGCAGCACGCCGTAGAAGTTGGTCGCGAACTGCTGCTCGATCTGCGCCGGGGTCAACGACTCCAGGTTGCCGATGAGGCTGTACCCGGCGTTGTTGACCAGCACGTCGATGCGCCCGAACTTCTCGACCGCGGCGGCGACGGCCTGTCGTGCCTGCTCTTCCTTCGTGACGTCCAGCGGCACGAACGCGAGCCGGTCACCCGCCTGCTCGCCGATGGCGGACCGCAGCTTCTCCACGTTGCGCGCCGTGGCGATGACGCGGTCCCCCGCGTCCAGGGCGGCCCTGACGACTCCCGCACCGATGCCACTGCTGGCGCCGGTGACAAACCAGACCTTGCTCATGAGGATCCTCCGGTGGCCCTCGGCGGCGGGGTGCCGCGCGGAAGGCGAATGCTTCGAACCGATGCGAAAGAAATACGCCCCGGTCCCGCTCCGGACTAGACGCAAGAAAGCCAAGGGGCTCTTAACCAGTGGTTAAGAAGGCGGAGCGGGGCTTCCGCCTGGCTTCGCAGAGGACTCGCGCCATGAAGACGGCTCTCCTTCCGCAGTTGCATGTGTTGCTCACCGTGGCGCGCCTGCGCAGCTTCAGCGGGGCGGCGCGCGAACTGGGAGTCTCCACGCCCGCGGTCAGCAAGGCGGTGCGTGTGCTCGAGGAGCAGCTCCGCGTGGTGCTGCTCAATCGGACGACGCGCAGCGTGGCGCTGACCGAAGCCGGGCGGCGCCTCGTGGAGGAGGCAGGCCCTGGACTCGGGCAGGCCGTGGAGGCCCTCGCCCATGTGGCTGCCCAGCCCGGCGAGGCGGTGGGCAGCCTGCGCCTGTCAGCCCCGCCGATGGCGGTGCCCTTCGTCGTGGGCCCGTTGCTGTCCACCTTCCGCGAGCGTCACCCTCGGGTGGAGGTGGAGATGGTCATCGAGCAGCGCTTCGTGGACCTCGTGGCGGAGGGCTACGACGCGGGTGTACGGCTGAGCGAGGCCATCGAGCGTGACATGGTGCAGTTGCGGCTCACCGACGCCTTCCGCTTCGTGGTGGTGGGCGCGCCCCGCTACCTCGAACGCCACGGGATGCCCCGGAAGCCCGAGGACCTGCTGCGCCACGAGTGCATCACCTTCCGCTCGCACACGACCGGGACGCTCTACGCCTGGGAGCTGGAGCGGGGCCGCAGGAGTTGGCGCGTTCCGGTGCGCGGAGGCGTCGTCACCAACGACGGCTCGGTGATGAAGTACCTGGCCGAGTCAGGCGCCGGGCTCACCTACGCCTTCGAGCCGGAGGTGCGGGAGCAGCTGCGCAGCGGGACGCTCGTGCGGGTGCTGGAGGCCTACGCGCCCACCGTCCCCGGCTTCTTCCTCTACTACCCCAGCCGTGCGCGGCGCTCCGGGCCGCTGCGCCTCTTCGTCGAGACAGCCCGGGAGCTGGCCGCGAAGGCAAGGTGAGCCGTCAGTCGCAGGAGCCGTCCGGGTTGCAGCGCTTGTCGCACTTCTTGCAGGCCTCGCCGCCCTTGCCGCACTGGTTCTTGTTGGGCGCGGGGATGCAGCTGTTGCCTTCGCAGCAGCCGGCGCAGGTGGACGGGTCGCACTTGCAGAAGCCGTTGATGCATGCGAGCCCCGGACCGCACGCATTGCCGAGGCCGCAGACGCACTTGCCTCCGTTGCAGCGGCTGGCGTTGAGGTCACATGATGGGCCAGTGCCGCAGCCGCAGGTGCCGCGGTTGGTGCAGGTGTCGGCGCGGTCCGAGTCGCAGATTTCGCAGGCGACGCCGCCCACGCCGCAGGTGCGGAAGGTGCGGGACGTGCACACGCCTTCGCGGCAGCAGCCGTCCGGACAGTCCACGCAGAAGGTGCCGCTGGCCGAGCCGGTCAGCCGCACGGTGACCTCCACCTCGTAGCCGTCGCGCACGGTAGCGGTGGCCTCGCCGGTGGCGACCGTGGCGTCGTCGCGCAGGCCGTCCACGCGGACGGTGGCCTGGGTGCCATTGGCCGCGCCGTCAAGGAGGACGCGGAACGTTTCACCGTTCACGAGCGCGCGGCTGGAGTCCTCGGGCAGCAGCGAGGTGGGCACGGAGGCGCCATCCGCGGTGGCGGAGATGCGCAGCCGGGTGAGGTTCAGGGCGGGCTCGAACTGGGCGGTGACGAAGAGCGCGGTGCCGGCCGCGGCGGCGGGGTCGCGGCAGGCGGTCAGGGACACCAGCGCGAGCAGGCCGCTGCACAGGAGGAGCCGGGCGAGTGTCCGGCCGGGGGTTGCTCCCACAGAAATCATGATGGCGCGGAGGGTAGCGGTTCCCCGTCGCGACGTGGAAAGCATGGCGGGGGCGGGCCCGGCGGCGTTGGGCAGCGGACGCTCACGTCCGGTGTGTCACCGGCCGTGCTTCTCGCGTGGCACCTGGAGCGGGAAGGCCGCAGCATGAGGGAGCGCGCGAGACCCAAGGGAGGCGGCAACGGCATGGTGGTCATCGTCATGGGCGTTTCAGGCACCGGGAAGTCCACGGTGGGTCGGGCGCTCGCGGACCGGCTGGGGTGGACATTCGTGGACGCGGACGACCTGCACTCGGTGGAGAACCGCCGGAAGATGGCCGCGGGCACGCCGCTGACGGACGTGGACCGGCAGCCCTGGCTGGAGCTCCTGCGCGCGAGGATGGAGAAGGCGCTGGAGGCGGACGAGGACCTGGTGCTGGCGTTCTCCGGCCTCAAGGCCCTCTACCGCGCGAGGCTCACCGTGGACTCCGCGCGAGAGCGCTGGGTGTACCTGCACGCGTCCGCGTCCCTCATCCGCGAGCGGATCCAGAAGCGCCTGGGCCACTTCATGCCGGCGTCGCTGCTCGACAGTCAGCTGGAGACCCTGGAGCTCCCCGACGACGCGTTCACCGTGGACGTGACGCCGCCGCCCGCGGAGATTGTCGAGCACATCGTGGCGGGGCTGGCGTTGACGCCCGGGGCGTAGGGCTTTTTCAGCGCACGGGCTCGACGGTGGCGCCCAGGCGCTCCAGCAGCTCGCGGTACCAGGTGAAGGCGCGCTCGGTGTGGCCCTTCAGCTCCTTCGTGCCCCAGAGCAGCGTGAGGGTGCGGCGCGTGGTGGCGTCCGTCTTGGTGCGCTGGGCGTCCTTCACCGCGTTGGCGCACGGGCCCTGCGCGTCGAAGAGGCACAGGAGGCCCTCCAGGTCGATGGTCTGCCCGGACGCATTGAAGACGTAGCGGTCGCCCTGGATGGCGGTGGAGACGCGGAACGGGGCCTGGGCCCGGTCCAGGTCCACCACGCTGATGGGCAGGCCGCTGTGCAGGGACACGGCGTTGCAGGCGTCCACCGCGGCGTTGATGGTGCCCAGGGTGCCGTCGCCGGAGGCTCGCACCAGGTACTCGGAGGCGGGCTTGCCCCGGCCCGTGGGCTTGTAGCCGCCATGGCGGAGCAGGTCGCGCACGGCGCCCCGGACGGCGTCGTCACTCTGGACGGGGGCGGTGGCGCCGGGCTTCAGCAGGGCCTGCAGCCAGTCGGGCGCGGGCAGGTCCCCCAGGGGAGCGGGAAAAGAGGAGGTGAAGGCGATGAGGTCGAGGAGGGGATGGTTGTCGACGGTCAGCACGGCGGCACTCTACGCCACGCGCTGGTAGGGTAGGGATGGCTGCTGTTCCCTTCGTCCTCCCCTGGAGCCTCGTCATGCCCACGCTCATCCCGAAGCCCATCCGCGTGACGGCCGTGGGCAACAAGCCGAAGCTCATCGACGAGTACGTGGGCCGGGTGAACTCCAAGACGTCCAACATCAGCGTGGCCCACATGCGCAGCCCCGGTGGGTGGGAGGAGCCGGGCCAGACGCCCGAGTTCCGTGAAATCACCCTGGTGCTCGCGGGTACGCTGCGGGTGGAGCACAAGGGCGGGGTGATGGACGTCCACGCCGGTCAGACGGTGGTGTGCGAGCCCGGCGAGTGGGTCCGCTACAGCACCCCCGAGGAGGACGGCGCGGAGTACGTGGCCATCTGCACCCCCGCGTTCTCCCCGGGCACGGTGCACCGGGATAACTGAGGCCCGCGTTCCAGGTTCCAGGTTCCAGGTTCCAAGCCGGGCGGAATCCCGGGCGGGGGCCTGCCTGCCCGGCCGCGTGGATGGACCTGGGGCGGTTGGGGGTTCGGAACCATCCCTCCGGCGGGCGGCTCGTGGCATAAGGGCGCGCCGCCTGATTCCCCGGGCCCTTTCGGTACGCACATGATCCGTCTCGACAACATCGGCAAGCAACACGGTCAGCAGATCCTCTTCATCGAGGCGTCGGCCGCGCTCCACAAGGGCGAAAAGGTGGGCCTGGTGGGCCCGAACGGCGCGGGCAAGACGACGCTGTTCCGGATGATGACCGGCCAGGAGTACCCGGACGAGGGACAGGTCTCCATCGACCGCGGCGTCACCATTGGCTACTTCAGCCAGGACGTCGGTGAGATGA
The DNA here is from genome assembly GCF_003668955.1 of Corallococcus sp. AB038B. Taxonomy (NCBI): domain Bacteria; kingdom Pseudomonadati; phylum Myxococcota; class Myxococcia; order Myxococcales; family Myxococcaceae; genus Corallococcus; species Corallococcus sp. AB038B. The sequence goes on from NZ_RAWO01000001.1 coordinate 543,602, forward strand.
ATGGCCGCAGCGCGGTGTCCGAGGTCATGGACGGCGCGGGCCCGGTGAGCACCGTGGCGGCGGAGATGAAGCATCTGGAAGCCGCCATGGGGGATCCGGACCAGGCGGACAACATGGAGAAGCTCGTCGAGCGCTACGGCGTCGTGCAGGGCCGGTTCGAGGAGCTGGGCGGGTACGCGCTGGAGGGCCGCGCGCGGGAAATCCTCGCGGGCCTGGGCTTCAGCGAAGAGATGATGGACGGCGACGTGGGCAAGCTGTCGGGCGGCTGGAAGATGCGCGTGGCGCTCTCTCGCATCCTGCTGATGCGGCCGGACGCGATGTTCCTGGACGAGCCTTCCAACCACCTGGACCTGGAGTCGCTCATCTGGCTGGAGGGCTTCCTCAAGGGGTACGAGGGCGGCCTGCTGATGACGTCGCACGATCGCGAGTTCATGAACCGCATCGTGACGAAGGTGGTGGAGATCGACGGCGGTTCGCTGACGACGTACTCGGGCAACTACGACTTCTACGAAGGCCAGCGCGCGCAGAACGAGGCGCAGCAGCAGGCGCAGTACGAGCGTCAGCAGGCGATGCTCGCGAAGGAGATCAAGTTCATCGAGCGGTTCAAGGCCCGCGCGTCGCACGCGGCGCAGGTGCAGAGCCGGGTGAAGAAGCTGGAGAAGATTGAAAAGGTGGAGCCGCCCAAGCGCCGCTCCACGGTGCTCTTCGAGTTCCAGCCGCCGCCGCGTTCAGGTGACGACGTGGTGAACCTGAAGCACGTGAGCAAGGGCTACGGCAAGCGGACCATCTACGACGGTCTGGACTTCCTGGTGCGCCGCGCGGAGCGCTGGTGCGTGATGGGAGTGAACGGCGCGGGCAAGTCCACGTTGCTGAAGCTGGTGACGGGCTCGACGCAGCCGGATGACGGCACGGTGGCGTTGGGCGGCAGCGTGAAGATGGGTTACTTCGCGCAGCACGCGATGGACCTGCTGGACGGAGAGAAGACGGTCTTCGAGCAGCTGTCGGATTCGTTCCCCAGGGCGGGGCAGGGTTCGCTGAGGGCGTTGGCGGGCTGCTTCGGGTTCAGCGGCGACGAGGTGGAGAAGAAGTGCCGGGTGTTGTCGGGAGGAGAGAAGGCGCGTCTGGTGATGGCGCAGATGCTCTACGACCCGCCGAACTTCCTGGTGCTGGACGAGCCCACGAACCACCTGGACATGGGCACGAAGGAGATGCTGATCACAGCGCTGTCGCGCTACGAGGGCACGATGCTGTTCGTGTCCCACGACCGGCACTTCCTGGGAGCACTGTCCAACCGCGTGCTGGAGCTGACGCCGGACGGCATCCACAAGTACGGCGGCGGCTACACGGAGTACGTCGCGCGCACCGGTCAGGAAGCCCCGGGCCTGCGCAGCTGACGTGGCGAACTCCACCGGCATGGTGAAGGTGGGGTTCTGGGACGAGGACACCCAGAGCGTGGAGACGCTCTGGGCGACCCCGCTGGGACAGGACCGGTACCGCCTGGAGAACAGTCCGTTCTTCGCGTACCGCGTGTCCTGGCACGACGTGGTCGAAGCCCAGCTGGATCCAGGTGGCCGGCTGGAGTTCCAGCGCGTCGTGGAGAAGTCCGGGCACCGGACGGTGCGGGTCATCCTGGATGACGTCGAGTCTCCGGATGCGAAGCCCTTCCTGGCCGCATTGAAGCAGCGGGGCTGCGGCTACGAAGGCTTCCAGCCCAAGCTGCTGTGCATCGACGTGCCCCCGGAAGTCCGGATCGAAGAAGTCACGCGCTACCTCATCGAGCAGGACGTCCAGTGGGAGCATGCGGATCCGAACTACGACGACCTGCACTCGGGCAAGGCGTAGGCCGCTGGCTACGGGTTTTGCTCAGCCCCTGCCATTCTTCAGCTGTGCGTACTTGCCTGTGCTGGGGTCAGTCATCGCTGCGTATCCAGTCGACAGGGCCTGCTGAAAACTCATACTTCGCTTGGCGCATGGCCTCCTCAAGGCTTGGGTGCCACGTGTCACCGAGTGGCTGTTGATGGGTGCCCAGGCGGAATAGGTAGAATGCGCCGTCTCCGCTTGTGATTTCGAGCAACACCACGACTTCGCCCATGGACTTTGTCGTTTGTCGATGGAGGGCTGCAGTGAGCTTCATGAGGCCACCGGAGCGGAACCGTCTTCAATGGAACCCGTTTCGGATGTCGAACTTCTCATGGGGAGAGAAGGACTTGATCGCCATCAAGAGCATCCAGCCGGTTCCTCCGTCCACTGGGCTGGCCTGTCTGCAGCAGATGCGAAGCGTTGAGTCTCTGAGGGTCCAGTCTTCGCACTGCTTGCCTTCCACCATGCGGTTGGAGGAGGTGGGAGGGCCAAGAACGGAAACGGCCTCGTCGTGGAGGGCCTTGAACGCCGTTGCGCAGCGCGCTTCCCGGCGGAAGACCGAGATCCCGAAGTTCTCAAGCTGTTCATTGGAGGAAAACCCGTAGGTCACCTTCCCCGGGTATCCGCCCAGTGTGGCGCCTTGTCCGAGCGCTTCCGCTTCGGCGCGTGTCATGCCACGGCGGAGTCGAGCAAACAGGGGGAGGGGAGAGGCTTGCGACGCATCCGGTAACGATGCGTCCGGTGCGGCTGAACTCGCCGAGCTCAGCCAATGCACGGTCAAAAAAACTCCTGTGGCTCCAGCCAGGAGAAGCCAGGATGTCTTATGGGTTGGCATTGAAACCTCATCCATGAAGGATGCCTTCAGGGCCTGTGGTTCTTGTTCGGGCTACTTCAGGACTTCCCGCTGGATCCTGTCCACAATGGAGAGGTGCTCCTTCTCCAGGTAGTCGATTCCAGCACGCTCGAACTTGGGACGAGCAAGTCGAACGGCCTCGCGTATTGCATCGAGTAACCAACGAACATCAGGTGAATGGATTTGCTCATCTGGAACGGCGATTTGAAGCATGAGCTTCTGGTCTTTGCGTGAGAATTTCGCCGTGCGGACTCCTGTGAATTCAGGCTTGAGAAGAGAGCCTGGGACATGGAAGACGATGTCCAGTGCGCCGGAGTTGCCCTTTTCAGTCGGGCCTCGTGCCTTACCGAACATGCGGATGGCCTTGTCAATGGGAGTGCCGGCAAGCTCAGGGCCACCATAGACGGCGCTGAGACCCATCATGGTATTCCCTTTCCTGACCAGGGCTCATGCTCCGGTCTCGTGGCCCACTCGTCTTGGCTGCGCGTGGGCTGCTGAGCTCGAACGGGGCGGAGGGGGAGTCCCGCCCCGGGGCTGTGGAGCTGGGCTACGATCCGCATGGTTTCATTGCGGCTCGTGTCACTTATGAGCCAGCCTCAAACTGCCGGAGCGCCTCGAGTTCTGCCGCCTTGGCCGCAAGAAGGGCGTCGAAGTCGTTCGGCTTCGGCAGGTTCGTCTGCAGCAACTCCACGAACGCCTTCGCTCGCCAGTCCTCGAGTCCAGCGATCACCGCCGCGAAGCTGACGGCAAACCGCCGGTAGATAGACTGGTCACGCACGGCGCCGATCAGATACGCGAAGTCCTCTGCGGCGATCATGTACTCGGCGGAGGCGAGAGCCGCCTTCATGCGGACTCGGCGCACACCGAACCGCTCCGTGGGACTCCGGGATGCATCCGCGAGCAGCTCATCACAGAGCCCCAGTGCTCGACGTGCCCCTCGTGCCTTCACGAGGGTGTGGGCGAGGTTGAGCTTGACGGAGAAGGACCCGGGGTACAGTCGGCCCAGTTCGAGCCGGAACTGGAGGGCCTCGCACTCCTCGGCCACGCCAAGGTTCGTAAGAGCCGCGCTCGACGGCTCCTGCTGCTGCATGGCCGCTCGGTAGTCGTCCCGAGCGCCGGCGCAATCGTTGTCGGTCAGCTTTCGATCTGCCTCGTCTAGGACGCTCATGGCTTGCCGCTCGCGAACTTGATGATCCCGAAGGTATCAAGTCCGGGATGGTAGTTGACCGAGATGTCCACGGCTTCATTGGCGAACGTATCGTAGAACTGCGCCTGAAAACGGACAGCGCCGGGACCGAGCGTTGGATCGGGACTCGCCAACTGGTGGGGCCGGCTGAGCGAGCGCAGCTCCCATGCCTCTGCGGTTGCACCATCTTCCGTTTCACTCATGGCGGCGATGACCGCTGTCTCCAGCCGGGCACGGAAGCCAGCGCTGTCGGAGCCGATGCTGCAACTCGCTCCATCGTTCCCAAAGTGCTGCCAGAGGAACGCCTGGATGGGTGCTTCCAGGAAGTTCTCATTCAGCCAGGTGCCAGCGAGCCATCCTCCTGAGAAGGCGAGTCCTGCTCCCGCGACCCAGTTGAGGGAAACTCCTGCCGCGGCCGTTACGACGGGCGTGGGGCCCGCGAAACGACCGCTTGGATCAATCAGGTTGACCGGATCGTTGCCCACGTAGGCGTAGAGGTTGGAGTCTCCGCCCGCGAATCGGATGGGGTCCTTGGCCGTCCAGCGCCCCGTTTCGGCGTCGTAGTCCCTCGCCCCGAAGCGCGTCAGCTTCGTGTCCCGGTCATAGAGGCCTCCCGCGAAGCCGAAGGGCTGGAAGCCGGGGTTCGAATCCGCGACGACGTTGCCCCAGGCGTCGTACTCCATGCGCTGCACCACCGTCCCGTTCCGGGTATCGACGACGAGGCGCGGGCTTCCCAGCGGATCCGCGAGGATGCGGTAGGTGATGCCTCCCTTGCTCATGAAGTCGGGGGCATGCCCTCGCGTGGCATGAACGAAGCGGCTGACGACGTTCCCCGCGCCATCGAGCTCCGCGATGACCCGCCGTCCTTCGTAGAGAAAGCCCTGGATGAGCGTGCCATCCACCTTCTTGCCGACCCGCCTCGACGCGGCGTCGAGCACGTACTCGAGCTGCGTGCCGTCCGGGATCTCGACATGCACCAGTGCGCCCAGCGCGTCATACGCGTACTGGGTGGTGCGCGCTCCCTCCGTGCGCGTCTGGAGGTCCCCACCAGGGCCGTAGCTGTAGGCCCTGTTCCCGAAGGACAGGAGCCGGTCCTGGGCGTCATGGGTGGCCGTCTGCAGCTCGCCCCGGAGGACGGAGGTGCGGTTGCCATTGGCGTCGTAGGTGTTCGCCTCCAGCAGGACTCCGTCGCGCGTGACGGACGCCAGCCGTCCGGCCTCGTCATGGGTGAAGACGTCCGTATGGACGGTGGTCCCCTCGGTTTCGGTGCGCCGGACGATGCGGCCCAGCACGTCGCGCTCCAGTTGGTAGGACAAAAGGGGGACGTCCCCGGAAGCGGCGGACCAGGACTCCAGCTCTCCGTAGGCGTTGGGTGTTTCGGCGGTGGAGACCGCGCCGAGACGTGTTCCCGCCAGCAAGCCGTTGTCATCGCGCCGGGACAGCCTCAGCGCTCCCGCCGAGACGAGCAATCCGTCCAGGTCATAGGCATACGCCACGGGCGACTCGCCGTTGACGGCGGACGTCGAGACCCGGAAGTCCGCGTCGTGGCCGTATTGGAGCGAACCCTCGACGGCCCCCTTCCAGGAGACTCCGGTCACCAGCGGACCGTCGTGGCTGAACTCAAGCCCCACCCCGGAGGTGCTCGCGAGCGAGCGGAGACGTCCTGCGGCGTCATAGGCAGTCGTGACGCGCGTGCCAGGGATGTCCAGGGTGGCGAGTCTCGCCGCCGCGTCGTAGGCGAAGGACACGGTGCCACCTGGTTGCCGGAGCTCCGTGAGTGCGTCATCCAGGTCGTAGGTGTAGCCAGAAGAGAAGGTGCTCCCTCCAGGAGGCGCATATGACGCCAGTGCCTCTGTGGCCGTGTACTGGAGCGCGTGTGAGGGCCGTCCGGGCGGCGTCACCGAGGCGGGCGAGTCCCCCGTCTCATAGGTGAACTTCGTGACCCGGTTTCCAGGAAGGGTGCTGGAGGTGATGCGACCTGCCTCGTCCCGCGTGAGGACGGCGGCGCGGTCCAGCCCATCCGTCACGGAGCGCAAGGTACCCTCCGCTCCATACGCGAAGGTCCTCCGCCGGCTCCCCTGGACGATGGAACCGGGACGGCCCTCCTCGTCGTAGGTGAAATCCACCGGAAGCAGGCCCGGCGCCTCCGCCTGCTGGAGGCGTCCCTGCGCGTCCAGCGTGAGGATCGACACCCGGCCCATGGGGCTGGTGGAGAGGAGCCTCCGGCCGGAGGCTTCATAGCGGACGGTCGTGGCCCGGCCATTCACTGTCACCGTGTCCGTCTGCGTCCCCACGTCCAGCAGCGTGCCCTGGGGCAGGAGCGTCACCTCCCGCTGGTGACTGGATGTGGAGCTCAACCCGCTCGGCAGCTTCACGGTGCGCGACGCCACGAGCGGCGACTGCATGCCCAGGCGGGGCTCCGGCGTCTCCACCACCGTGGTGACCGTGCCATCCGGTGCGGTGGAGACCGTGGTGCCATTCGGTAAACGCAGCGTCGTCCACGCCGTCCCATCCGCCGCGGTGGTGATGCGCCGCTGGGCGCCTGACTCCAGGTCTTCCAACTGGTACTTCCGGGTGCGCCCCATCGCGGTGGAGAGCGTCACCGTGTAGCCGGTATCCCCCTGCGCCCGTGTGAGGGCCTTGAATCCTCCCGAGGGGTTGGAGTCCTTCGTCAGCCAGCCTTCCGGGCTGTATTTGAACAGGTGCATCCCGCCGCGTTCGTCTCGCAGGGATGAGAGCAGTCCGCCCTCCTGGTAGGTCAGGGTCACGCTCTCCCTGCCTGGCCGGGCGAGGGAGGTGAGCAATCCATCGGGCCCTACCTTCAACACGGTGCGCTGGCCGTGGGGCGCCAGGATGGCGGTGGGTGTCCCTGCCGCGTCCCGTTCAATCCGGGTGATGCGACCATGGCCGTCCATGATGGACACCAGCCGTGCGTTCTCGTCGTAGGAGAAGCGATGGCGGACCGCGAGCGTCCAGGCCTCCAGGGTGCAGAGGTGCCGCCCCTGCCAGCCAAAGCCATACAGCTCGCTGCCGTCGGGGGAGGGCACGAGGTCATCGACCTGGCCACAGGGTGTCTCCAGAGTCCCTGCCGGATACTGGGGCGGCGCGGGCACGGTGACGACCGGTGCCGCTGGCCCCCCTCCGGCGAAGACAAAGAGGTTGCCGTCCAAGGGGACCCTGCGGACGACGAACTGGGACGCGTCCCCCACAAGGAGGCTGCCATCGAGGGCCACGGCGAGCCCCTTGGGCGCTGTCAGACTGGCGAGGGGTCCTTCCTTGGAAGGATCTCCTCCGCATCCGCCGTTGTTGATGGCCCACGCGCTGCCATCCGGGAGGAGGCGGTGCAGAAGGCATCGGTGAGAAGACGACGTGTAGAGGCTGCCGTCAGGGCCGAGGGCAAGGCCCCAGAGTGAGCCTCGCGGGGACTCCTCGAACAGCTTCTGCCCGCGGGACCTGCTGCCGATGCGCAGCTCCTCCTCGTCCAGTGAGGAGAGCAGCGTGAACAGTCTGCCCTCCGTATCCACCTGTCGCAGACGGCGGTTGCCCGAGTCCACGAAGGAGATGACGCCTTCAGGGCTCACGACCAGTGCACGCGGTGTGTCCAGGTCCGCCGTGATCGCGAGCCCGCCTTCGCTCGATGCCCCACGGGTACCCGTGCCCGCCACCGTGGAGATGATGCCGTCTGGCGTGACGCGACGGATGCGGTGGTTGCCGGTATCCGCGAGGTAGAGGCTGCCGTCCGGTCCCACCGCGACGCCCGCGGGAGCCTTCAGGTTCGCCAGGGGCGCGGGACCTCCGTCTCCACCGTCCGCCGCGAGCCCCGTGCCCACCACCGTGGAGATGCGTCCGTCTGGAGTGACCTGGCGGATGCGGTGGTTGCCCGTGTCCGCGATGTACAGCGTCCCTTCTGGCCCCACGGCCACCGCCTCGGGAGAATCCAGGCTGGCGAGGAGCGCCCTGCCGCCATCTCCCGCCGCGCCCTTCACCCCGTTGCCCGCCGCCGTGGAGATGACCCCATTGGGCTTCACCTGCCGGATGCGGTGGTTGCCCGTATCCGCGATGTAGACCGTTCCATCCGCCGCGACGGCAACGCCCTGGGGCGCGGCGAGCCGCGCCTGCTTCGCCGGGCCATGGTCTCCACTGAAAGTGGGCGTCGCGGTGGTCAGCACCCGGGGCGTCTTGCCCAGGGATTCCCGCCCGGGAAGGGCGCCTCCCTGGCCCAGATAGAGGGTGCCCCGCCACGGGTCGTAGACATGATGCGTGTCGAGGCTCCAGCCTCCCAGTTGGCTGAAGTCCGGCAGGGACACCACCGTGGCGGTGTGGAACTGCCACAGCGTCGTGCCCCGGCCGCCAGGGCCCTCGAACTGAGTACTTCGATCTCCATACCGGGCCCAGGCCTGGTACTGATCATCCGGGCTCGCGTAGTAGCTCAACCCGTAGACGTAGCCGATCCGGATGTGGACGGTCTGTTCTCCCCAGACCTGCCGGCCGAAAGCATCCAGGCCATCCCAGACGAAGCGAAAGCTCTGGTGCGGACGCGGAGGAAAGGTTCGGGCGAAGTCCTGTCCCGCGACGTTCACGATGAGGACGATGTTCTTCAGGCTCGCGGGGACGTGGCCTCCGCTCAGCGGGATCCGGAGGGCCCGGTTCGCGGTGCGGGCGGCGGCCCGGTCACTGCGGTAGTGAAGTTGGAAGGGCGTCCCGGGGATGGACAGGACCTCTCCCAACGTCTGGTTCTGGCATTCGATGATGCTGCCGCTTTCACAGTCGGGCTGGGCCTCCGGTGTCTCAGCCCGTGGCTCGGGTTGCTGGGGCTCTTGCGCATCCGGTGGAGGCCCAAAAGGCCAGTTGTAGTCATACGGCGTGAAGTGCGTGATGGGCACCCGCCACAGGCTCTTGCCCACGGCATACAAGGCGGCCAGGCGTGCACGCTCCGCATCGGTGAAGCCCAAGGCGGTCAATTGCTCGCGGTCGTCAGGCGCGCCATCTCCATCCGCATCCACTTGAGCGAGCCCGTCGCGTTCCCCCACGAGCGCGATGACCCGCCCATTGTCCGAGGTGCGCCAGTGGCCCTGTTGCCGGTCGTAGTAGCCGGAGGGCACGACGAGACCCGCTGGAAACGCGAGGAAGTTGTCCACGTATCCCTGGACCGGCGGGCTGAAGCGCACCTCGGTGGCGCCTGCCTTCAGCGCTTCGTCGACGCTCAGCTCCACGGCGTAGGTGTAGCCGCTGGTGGCTGGCAGCCTGCCGGGCATGGCCGCGGGGCCCTCGCTCCCGACGGTGTACTCGGTCGCGCGCACGTGAAACGGTCCCGTCAGGGGAACTCGGGTCCCGTCGCGCAGGAACATCTCCGCCTGGGTTCCGGGCGCGAACAGCAGGGTGGCCTGGCGGCTGCCGGCGCTGTCCTCCACCACGCCGCCACGCGCGACCTGGACCTCCGCTGCTCCTGGCGTGATGGCCGTGACGTTGGAATCCAAGGCGGTCAACACCACATCTGGAAGCGGAACGAATTCGCGCCACGGAGCATTCACCTGTCGTTGGACGGGGAGGAACCCTGGCTTCTCCACTTCGATCGTGAGTGCCCCACCGCCATTCACGGCGAGCGAGTACTCGCCTTGGGCATTCGTGAGCGTATGACCCAGTTCGGGGTGGGCAAGGACACCCATGCGAGCATCCACGATGGGCTGTCCATTCCTGCCCATCACCTTCCCGCGAATGACGCCAATCCTGCGTGTATCCAAGGCACCTTCGGCCACGCCCACCTGCACCGGGTTCGGGCCTTTGTAGAGAAACTCGATGGAGGCGCCGAAGTCGGTGGGAATGGTGCGGTCGATGGCCGAGGGAGCCTGCACCCCGCCTCCATCCATGCCGGCGTCCCCTGAGAGGCCGCCATCCGCTCCGCCGCACGTGGCGGAAAGGCAGGTCTCGTCAGGATGAGAGGGAGCACCCTGTCCGGGGCATCCCCACAGCCCCCCTGCCAACAACAGCAGGAAGCCATGCCACGGCCATAGGACCAGCCTGGGCCGGGTTTGCTCTTGCATCCGTTCCCCCGAAAGACAGAGTCGGCCTATAGCCTGTCGGTCGTCAGTCAGGCAGGTCAACGAGGGGCTGGGATGGGTTGTTTGTCCTTACGGGACTACTTGGCCTGCCTGCGAGTCGCATCAGGCGCTGTCATGCTACGAGTGCACAACATTGTTGTGCCCCACGGCCGGCACTTCCTGGGCGCGCTGTCCAACCGCGTGCTGGAGTTGACGCCGGACGGCATCCACAAGTACGGCGGCGGCTACACGGAGTACGCCGCGCACGGGCCAGGAAGCCCCGGGGCAGCGCAGCTAGCGGAGCTACTCGAACAGCTTGCTCGCGAGCCGGGCCAGGCGCTGGGCCTTGCCCCGGTACGGCGGGAAGAAGAGGTTCGTGAAGGCCGTGCGGCCCTGCCGCACGACCGCGCGCTCGTGGCTGAAGGCCTTGAAGCCCGCCTCGCCGTGGTACGCGCCCAGCCCGCTCTGCCCCACGCCTCCGAAGGGCAGGTGCGGGTTCACGTTGTGCAACACCACGTTGTTCACCACCGTGCCGCCCGCGCTCGTCTCCTTCAGCAGGCGCTCCACCGTGGCCTCTTCATTGCTGAAGACATACATCGCCAGTGGCTTGCCCCCTGCGCGCACCTGCGTCACCACTTCATCCAGTGACTCGAAGCGCAGCACCGGCAACAGCGGCCCGAAGATCTCCTCGTCCATCACCGCGGACTCCGGCGTCACGTCCGCCAGGACTGTCGGCGCGATGTAGCGCGTCTCCGCGTGCACGCCGCCCCCCGCCACCACCCGCGCGCCTCCCGCCACGGACTCATCCAGCAACCGGCACACGCGCTTGAGCGCACCGTCATCCACCATCCGGCAGAAATCCGGCGTCGCTCGCCGCGCCTCCTCCGTCTTCCCGTAGAAGCGCTCCAGCGCTGACTTCATCCCAGACAGCAGCGCCTCTTCCTTCGATGCGTGCACCCAGACGTGGTCCGGCGCGATGCATGTCTGCCCCGCGTTCAGGAACTTGCCCCACACAATCCGCTCCGCCGCCGCGTCCACGTCCGCTGACGCATCCACGATGACCGGCGACTTGCCGCCCAGCTCGAGCGTCACGCCCGACAGATGCCGCGCCGCCGCCTCCATCACCCTCCGTCCCACGCGCGGCCCGCCCGTGAAGAAGAAGTGGTCGAACGGCAGCCGGAGCAACGCCTCGCCCACCTCCGCGCCGCCCTCCACCAGCGCCACTTCATCCTGCGGAAACACGTCCCGCAGCAGCTGCGCCAGGAAGCGCGCCGTGCCCGGCGTCTTCTCGCTCGGCTTGCACAGCACCGCGTTGCCCGCCGCCACCGCCGCCACCAGCGGCGACACCAGCAGGTGGAACGGGTAGTTCCATGGCGCCAGGATGAGCACCACGCCCTTGGGTTCCGGGTGCACCTCGCTCTTCGTGCCCGCGAGCAGCAGCGGCGCTCCCACCTTGCGCGGCTTCATCCACGCCTTCAGGTGCTTCTGCACGTGCGCCAGCTCCAGCAGCACGGGGAGGATTTCCGTCGCCTCCACCTCCGCGGGCGGCTTGCGGAAGTCCTCGTGCAGCGCGTCCGCCAGCTCCTCACGCCGCTCCAAGAGCAGTGCCTTGAGCTTCTCCAGCCGCGCGAGGCGCTCCTTGGGCCCTGTCTTCGCCAGCTCCCAGCGGCGCGCCTGGAGGCGGTCGAACACCGCCTGCAGGTCTCCCGGGACCAGGGCCTCCTCCACTGACACCACGCGCATGCCGGTTCCTCTCTCCCTCCCCAGGACCTACTCCAGCATCCGGGTCGCCTTGGAAGCCCATTCCTGGGTCTTTCCCCGATACGGCGGGAAGAACACCGCGGCCAGCGACTTCATCCACTGAACCATCACGGCCCGCTCGTGGCTGAACGTCTTGAAGCCGTAGTGCCCGTGGTAGTTCCCCAACCCGCTCATTCCCACCCCGCCAAACGGCAGGTTCGGGTTCGCTACGTGGATGAGCACGTTGTTCACCACCACCCCGCCGGACGTCGTGTGCTGGAGCACCTCCTCCACCATCTTCGAGTCCTGCGAGAACACGTAGAGCGCCAGCGGCTTCCCGCCTTCGTTGATGTGCGCGTAGACCTCCTCGCGCCGCTCGTACGTCAGCACCGGCAACACCGGCCCGAAGATCTCCGCCTCCATGATGGGCATCTTCGTCGTCACCCCGGACAACACCGTGGGTGCCACGTACCGCGACGGCCCGTCCGCTGTGCCGCCCGCCTCCACCTTCGCCCCCGCGGCGACCGTGCGGTCGAGCACCTCCTTGAGCCGCCTCCACGCGGCCGGGTCCACCACCCGCGCGAAGTCCGGGCTCGCCTGACGCTCGGCCTCCGTCGCGCCGTAGAAGCGCGTCAGCACCGCGTTGAACGCCTCCAGGAACGCCTGCTGCTTCGACGCCGGCACGTAGATGTAGTCCGGCGCCACGCACGTCTGGCCCGCGTTGACGAACTTGCCCCACGCCAGCGCCTCCGCCGCCGCCTTCAGGTTCGCTGAATCGTCGATGATGACCGGCGACTTGCCGCCCAGCTCCAGCGTCACGCTGGACAGGAACTTCGTCGCCGCCATCATCACCTTGCGCCCGATGTTCGGGTTGCCCGTGAAGAAGAAGTGGTCGAACGGGTGCTGGAGCAGCGACTCCGCCACCTCCGCGCCGCCCTCGAACACCGCCACCTCGTTCTCCGGGTAGATGTCTCGCACCAGCTTCGCCAGGAAGCGCGACGTGTGCGGCGTCTTCTCACTGGGCTTGAGCATCACCGCGTTGCCCGCGGCGATGGCCGCGATGAGCGGCGCCGCCAGCAGCTGGAACGGGTAGTTCCACGGCGACAGGATGACCACCACGCCCTTCGCCTCGAAGCGCACGTGGCTGGATGCGCCCTTGAGCGTCAGCGGCGTCGCCACCCGCTTGGGCTTCATCCACGACTTCAGGTGCTTCACCGTGTGGTTCAGCTCCTCCAGCGTCGGGTGGATCTCCGTCAGCTCCACCTCCATCGCAGGCTTGCGGAAGTCCTGGTGGATGGCCTCCGCCAGCTGCTCGCGCCGAGCGATGATGGCCTCGCGCAGCTTGCGCAGCCTCGCGATGCGCTCCGCGGGAGTGCTGCGCGACAGGTTCCACCGGTTCGCGCGCTGCGACTCGAACACCGCGCGGATGCGGTCCACTTCAACCGTGGCCTGGGGGAGGAGGGACGCGACGGCTTCCAGCATGACAAAGCTCCGTTCTTTTCCGAAAACGCGTAGGGGTGATTCAGCGGGCCTCGAGCCCGCGAAGAAGGGTGGTGATGGCCGCCGTCAATTCAGCGGTGAAGTCCACGCGCAGGGGCGCCATGTGCGGCAGCGTCAGCACCTCGCGCGCCACGGGCGCGATGTCCGCCATCTGCCGCAGGCCTGTCACCAGCGCGTGCACGTAGCGGATGAGCTGGCCCGCCGTCTCCGGCGTGAGGAAGGGCAGCCGCGCCTGGAGCAGCGCCGACGTCGTCGCCATGGCCACCAGCACGCGCTCCTTGAACGCTCGCGCCTGCGCCACGGTCACGTTCTGCTCCAGCACCGTCTGCGCCAGCGCCAGCAGCCGCGTGAAGGTCTCCTCGCCCTCCAGCGACTCGGCCACCGTGCGCGCCAACTGGTGGCCCGTCCACGTGCCGTCTTCCGCCATGCGCCCGTTCAGCTTCGCGAACCACGCGGTGAGCAGGTCGTCCAGGAGCGCCAGGAACAGCGCCTCCTTCGTCGGGAAGTAGAGGAACACCGTCCCCTTCGCCAGGCCCGTGCGCGCCGCGACGTCCGCCATCTTCACCTCGGCGAACGACGTGGCCTCGAACAGCGCTCGCGCCGCGTCCAGCAGCTCCCGCCGCCGCGCTTCCTTGTCCTCGTCCCGCCGCGCCCGCAGTGGAACGACCCGCTTCGCGGCCAGTGCTCCCGCCATGACCCGGAGTTAAATGACCGCCGGTCACTGGTCAAGCCGGCGCCTGGGTCTCCTTCCACCGCTGGACGTTCGCGAGGAGAGGGGGATGGTGTCGTGTAATCCAGTGTGCGACGCTGGGTGACATGATGAGGCCCATCGACGCGGAGCTGCTGTCGGGGAGCGCGCTGTACCAGGAGGTGGTGCTGCGCAAGCTGGCCCACGCGCGCGAGTCGGTGTGGATGGCCACCGCCAACGTGAAGGCCATGTATGTGGAGCGCTCGAAGGGGGCCTTCGTTCCGCTCCTGGAGGTGTTGGACGGGCTGGCCGCCCGGGGCGTGGCGCTGCGGCTGTTACACGCGGAGCTGCCCAGCCGGCCGTTCCGGGCCGCGTTCGACGCGCGCTCCCGGCTGGTGAAGGGGGGCCTGGAGCTGAAGGTGTGCCCGCGCGTCCACTTCAAGGCGGTGGTGGTGGACGGCGCCTGGGTCTACCTGGGAAGCGCCAACCTCACCGGCGCGGGCCTGGGCGCCAAGGGCGACGACGTCCGCAACTTCGAGATGGGCTTCGTGACGGAGGACTTCGACACCATCGACCGGACGACCGCCCTCTTCGAGGCCGTGTGGACCGGCGCCGAGTGCCGGGGATGTCGACTTCGCGCGGTGTGTCCTGACCCCATCTTGCCCTCCGGCGGCGGACAGGCGAAGAAACGGGGACGGGACGCGGTGCGTTTGGGGAAGTCCCGCCGGTTGCGACGTCCACGGGAGGGGTCGACATGAAGCGGTACTTCGCGCCTCGCATGCCGCGCAACGCGCTCGGGGGGACCTGCGCGGGGTGACGCCTCCAACTTCCAGCGCGCATGACGACGCGAACGCGGATGTCCGGGCCCGCAGGCGGGTCCGGCGGCGCACGTATTGGTGGTGCGCGCTGATCATCATGCTGGGCTCGCTGGCGCACCCGTTGGTCCTGGGGGGCTTCCGCGCGGATTACCTCCTGGTGAACCTGGGTTGGGCCGTGTCGTTCCTCGTACTGGGGACCGCGGTCGGCGCGGGGTGGCTGCGCCCTCCGTTCAGCGGCATCACGGCGGGCGTCATCAGCCTGACCTCGCTCTCCGTGTGCATCCAGCTCACCGGAGGCCTGTCCAGCCCGCTGTTCCCGTCGTTCTACACGGTGCCCCTCTTCGTCGCCGTCTTCGTCCCGGGCCAACGCCTGCCGGTGTGGTCCGCCATGGCCGGCACGTTGGTGGCGGTGCTGCTGATGATGTGGCTGGCGCACGCGCCCTGGACGGCGTTCGTCAGCCAATGCATCAGCCTCCTCTTCGTGTTCGCGGTGTCCGCGCACGGAGCGGAGGCCTTCCGCAAGCTGCGCACGGCCGAGCGCAACGCGCACCTGGAGCGCGTCGAGGCCCTGCGCCAGCTGGCGGAGAGCGAGTCGCGCCGCGTGCGCGTGGAGCGCCAGCGCGCGGAGGTGGAGCGGCTGGTGGTGGTGGGGCAGCTGGCCGCGGGCGTGGCCCATGAGGTGAACAACCCGCTCGCGTACGTGAAGTCGAACCTGCACTACCTCCAGGAGGAATGGGCGCACGGCTCGCCCGATGATCTGGAGGACGTGCTGCGCGTGCTGGACGAGACGCAGCAGGGCGTGCTGCGCATCCAGCAGATCGTCACCGACCTGCGCCTGTTCTCGCGCGAGGCCCCCGACGAGCTGGAGTCCTGCGACGTCGCGCAGGCGCTGGCCGAGGCGCAGCGGCTTGCCTCGGTGCGCCTGCGCAGCCTGGGCGTGGTGGAGCGCGACGTGGCACAGGGGCTCGCCCCCGCGCGCGTCACGGCCCGCCACCTGGTGCAGGTGCTGGTGAACCTGCTGCTCAACTCCGCGGACGCACTGGAGGCCGCCCGCTCCAGCAAGCCCGCGCACGTGATGCTGCGCGCGCGCATGGAAGACGGCCGCGTGCGGGTGGAGGTGGAGGACAACGGGCCGGGCATCCCCGAGGCCGCGCTGCCGCGCCTCTTCGAGCCCTTCTTCACCACGAAGCCGCCCGGCAAGGGCACCGGCCTGGGCCTGGCGCTCTGCCGCGACTACGTGGCGCGCGCGGGCGGCACCCTGGACGCGGAGAACCGCGCCGAAGGCGGTGCGCGCTTCATCCTCCGGCTGCCCATCGCCGGAGCTGCATCCCCCCCTGTCCACCGCGAAGCGCCGGCGCCCGTGGACGCGAACGCGGAGCCCGCGGCCGAGTAGCCCCCTTCAGCGCTTCATCGCTCCAGCGCGTGCGCCACCTGACCCAACAGGCGCAGGCGCGGGGAGTCCAGCTTGCGCACCGTGCGCAGCAGGCGGCGCACTTCCGGACGCTCCCGGTACTCCGGCGGATCCTCCGCCACCTGCGGCGCGCCGTCCTCCGTCACCGCGGCCGTCGCGCTCAACCCGAGCAGCACGTCCGACGAGCAGCTCAGCACGAGGCACAGCTTCCGCAACGTCCGCACGCTGGGCAGCATGTGCCCGCGCTCCAGCCGCCCGTACACCTCGGTGGCGATGCCAACGCGCTCGGCGACATCGGCCTGCGTCAGCTCCAGCCGCTGCCGGGCCACTCGCACCGCGTTTCCAATAAGGGTTGCCAGTCGTTGTTCCATGGCGTGGAAAACCTGTCGAAAGAGGAGCTTCTCCCCCCGCTTTTCAGACGGAGAGGTACCGGGGAGAAGTCGCTGCCTTGCGTGACCTCGTGAGACACAGATTAAGAGTGGGGTCTGACATCTCGGGGCGTTCGGGCAGGGCCCGCAAACCCTCGACAATCCGCCGTTTCCGCCGTTCCCACGCGCGCGTTTGGCAAGGCTTCCCGGGTGTTTTTTCTTGCGCGTCACGCGCGCCGAACCGGGGTGGTAGGCGGGCACGCTTCCGCCCCTCCCAAGACGTCACGGGAAGGCCTTGAGAGGTCGCCCGACGTGCCAGGTTGCTTCGTGCGATTCGCGACGACTTCGCGGGTCCGGGGAGACCGCGCGCTTCCGGCGGAAGGGGCCGGAAGCGGGGCTCGACACCCGGGTTGCTTCAGTGCTGCTTCAGGATTCGGACGGCAGCGCGGCGCGGGCCTCGGAGTACTCGCGCACCATGCGTTCGACGACGGTGGCGGCGGGCAGCACGTCCTTCACGAAGGCCACGCCCTGGCCCGCGCTCCAGGTGTCCTTCCACGCCTTGCCCTGGCCCGAGCGGAAGCGCTCCAGCGCGCTCTTGATGAAGTTGCCGTGCACGCCGGTGACTTCCTTCGTGTACTCCAGGTCCTCGGGGCCTGAGTCCACCAGCGCCTGTTTGTAGTCGGGCGCGGCGCCGGCCTCCTCCGTGGCCAGGAAGCGCGTGCCCACGTACGCGCCATCCATTCCCAGCGCGAGCGTGGCGGCCAGGTGGCGCCCCGTGGACAGCGCGCCCGCGAGCACCACCGGCACGCCCAGCTCCGCCTTGAGCCACGGGCCCAGCACCATGGGGCTCAGGTTGCCCGCGTGACCGCCCGCGCCGCTGCCCACCGCGACGAGCGCGTCCACGCCGGCCTTCACGGCCTTCTCCGCGTGGCGCAGCGAAATCACGTCGCTCCACACCTTGCCGCCGTACGCGTGCACGCGCTCCACGATGGGCGTGGGGTCGCCCAGGCTGGTGATGACCAGCGGCACCTTGCGCTCCACCGTCGCGGCCACGTCCTCCTCCAGGCGCTCGGCCCACTTGAGGATGAGGTTCACGCCGAAGGGCACGTCCTTGGGGAACGTGTTCAGGAAGTCCCGGTACGCCTGCGCGGTGCGGTAGTTGAGTGACGGCACCGCACCGATGGCGCCCGCGCGTCCGGCGGCCTCCAGCAGCGCCGCGTTGGACACCAGGAACATGGGAGCGGCGATGATGGGATAGCGAATGCCCAACATCCGGGTGACCGCAGTATCGATGCGCGAAGGGGCCATGCGCGCATTGGAGCATGCGTGCGCGCGAGCGCGAGGCCGAAAAATCGGCCTGGGCGGCGTTGTCAATCTCAGCGTGCCTCAGCAGGGGAAAACCCCTGGTGTTTCCGTGGTTTACGTAGCACGTAGGGCTGACATAAGGTGCCCGCCCCGGCGGCGAGCCGGGAAACCGGGGAGTCCCTTCGGTGAAGCGAACCGGGGAGCGCCGCCGAGCGCCTTCGCGGGGAGGCGAGAGCCAGTCGTGAGTGACGAGCGTCCGGACGCGCTGCTCAAGAGCGCACTCGAAAAGATCGTCTACTTCGAGGCCCGTGCGCAGCAGTTGCATGGCGAGCTGGCGTCCACGCGCGACGAGGTTTCGCACCTCAAGGAGGACCTGTCGGAGAGGC
Organism: Corallococcus sp. AB038B; assembly: GCF_003668955.1. Classification (NCBI taxonomy): domain Bacteria; kingdom Pseudomonadati; phylum Myxococcota; class Myxococcia; order Myxococcales; family Myxococcaceae; genus Corallococcus; species Corallococcus sp. AB038B. The sequence continues at coordinate 561,755 of NZ_RAWO01000001.1, forward strand.
ACCAGCGTGAGCTGGACCTGCGCCGGGAGGTGGCCTCGATGGAGGTGAAGAGCGCCCGCGCGCAGGCCGAGCGCGAGGAGCTGTCCCGGCTCAACCATGCGCTGCGGCTGGAGCGCGACCAGTTGATGGCGAAGCTGCTGGACGCGAGCCGGATCCACTCTTCCGGGCAGTCGCGCGCCATGGCTTCGGACGATGACGACGAGCTGGGGTTCGACCTGGCGTCGTTCATCTCCCAGCTGCGCAGCGAGGTGATCCTCCGCGGGGACGTGCCGGCGATGCGCGCGCCCTTCAACGGGCCGGCGGTGCCGCTGAAGTCCTCCGATCCGAGCGTGCCGTGGGCGGAGCGCCCCGCGCCGGCCATTCCCTCCCGGGCTTCGACGGTGTCGTCGGCCGCGGCGGAGTCGGGGCTGTCGCCGGTGGCGCGCGAGGCGCAGCGGCTGCAGAGCGAGGGCCGCCTGCGGGTGAGCCCGGAGCAGATGGCGGAGTTGTCCGGGCATACGGGCAGCACCACGGACGAGACGCTGTTCGGGTTCTCCGTGCGGGAGCTGTCGGCGGCGGACGCGGCGGCGCGGGTGCGGGCGGCGGAGAGGCTGAAGGCGCTGGCGCATCCGGCGGCGGCGCCCGCGTTGGCGGCGGCGCTGCACGCGGAGACGGACGCGACGGCGCAGGTGGCGCTGGTGCAGGCGTTCGCGGGGCTGTGCCGGGAGGAGGGCGCGTCGGTGGTGTCGCCGCTCCTGTCGTCGCCGGTGCCGGAGGTGCGTATCGCGGCGTTGAAGGCGCTGCTGGTGCTGGCCCCGAAGGACGCGGCGCCGCACCTGGCGCAGGCGATGAAGGATTCGGACCGGTCCGTGCGCCGGCGCGCGTCGCTGTTGGCCCTGGGGTTGGAGGGGGAGACGGCGCGGCGGCTGGGCGAAGACGCGATCCACGATACGGATCCCGAGGTCCGCGCGCTGGCTGCGTTGGCACTGGGCGCGGGCCGGGGCGAGAACGCTCGGACGTTGCTGCTGGGCGCGCTGGACGACGGCGAGGCGCGCGTGCGCAAGGCCGCGGCGCAGAGCCTGTCGCGCATCCTGGGACATGACGTGTCCGCGGTGGTCGCGCTGGATGATGCGCACCGGCGCCGGGAGATCCGCCGGCTGGCGACGCTGCCCGTGAAGCCTGTGCGCGCGACGCTGGAAGTGAAGCCCGTGCGCCCGGCCCCCGTGGTCGCGGAGTTGGCGCAGCCCGTGGCGGTGAGTGCCGCGCAGCCTGTGACGGTGGCGCAGGTGCAGCAGGTGGCCGTGATGGGCGCGCCGCAGGTGAGCGCTCCGGCCGCGGTGCCGCAGCCCCTCCCTTCGATTCCCGCGCACGCCGCCGTGCCGGTGTCGCTCGCGGATGTCGCCGCGAATACCTCGCAGTGGACCGCCACTCCGATGGCCGCCCCCGCGCTCGCGACCGTGGGCGCGGCTCGCTCCGCCCCGGTCGCGATGCACGCCGCGGCTCCGGCGCCCGCCCGGGTCGCGAACGGTGGGCCTGTCTCCTTCGCTTCGGGCCCCGCCGCGCCGCCGTCTCGCCCGGTGGCTCCCATTCCTCCCGCCGCGCCCGCGCAGCCCGCCGTGCGGCGGACGCCCGTGCAGGCCGCGCTGGTCGCCATGGGCGCGCCTCCTCCGGCCCGGGCTCCGGCGCCTGCCGCCCAGCCGCCGGTTCCTCCCAAGCGCGGTCCGTCTCCCGTGGAAGCGCTGTGTGGGGCGATGTTGCAGGAGGTGCGGGTCGCCGTTCGTGGCCGCTCGCTCGCCGAGCTGACGTCCGGGCTGTCCGCTCCGGCGGAGCTGGCCCAGGAGGCTGTTGCCCTGCTGGTGGCCCGAGGGGCCATCGTGCGAAGGGGGCACAAATACTTCGCCGCTTGAGGCAAGGTGCAACCCGCCCAGGCCTCACACGTCATCCGAAGGGTCGTTCATGGAAGCGCCGACGTACAGCTCGAAGCAGGTAGCCGAGATGCTCGGCGTGACTCCGAAGTCCATCCCCGCGGAGCTGCGCAAGGACGCCTACGGCCCGGAAGACGTGTGGGAGCTGCGCACGACGCTCAACAAGTTCCCGCCCACCGCGGGCCTGCGCAGGCAGCTCTTCCTCAACTTCAAGGGCGGCACCGGCAAGACGTCCCTGTCCACGTCCTACGCGTGGCGCCTGGCGGAGCTGGGCTACGCCGTCCTCCTCATCGACCTGGACAGCCAGGGCCACGCCACCAAGTGCCTGGGCTACGAGGGCGAGGACTTCGAGAAGACGCTGCTGGACGTGCTCGTCCGCAAGACGCCGCTCGCGCAGGTGGTGCAGAAGTCCACCCTGCCCAACCTGGACTTCATCCCGTCCAACCTGAGCATGTCCACGGTGGACCTGGCGCTGATGCCCATGGCCGGCCGTGAGTTCAAGCTGCGCAACGCGCTCAAGGACGTGGAGTCGCAGTACGACTTCATCGTCTTCGACGCGCCTCCGTCCTTCGGCCTGCTCAACCTGAACGCGCTGATGGCCGCGAACGACCTGTTCGTGCCGGTGCTCGCGGACTTCCTGTCCTTCCACGGCCTCAAGCTGCTGTTCGAAACGGTGCAGAGCCTGGAGGAGGACCTCAACCACGTGCTGGACCACGTGTTCATCGTGGTGAACTCCTTCAACGCCACCTTCAAGCTGGCGAAGGAGGCGCTGGAGGCGCTCCAGACGCACTACCCCGAGTACCTGCTGCCCACCATCATCCGGCAGTGCACCAAGTTCGCGCAGGCCTCCAGCGAGGGCCGCCCGGTGTTCGTGGCGGACCCCACGTCCAAGGGCGCCAACGACATCCAGGCCATGCTGGACAACGTGCTGCCTCGCCTGGTGGCCGCGCACGCCGCGGCGGTGAAGGCCGGCACCGCGACGAAAGCCGGCTGAGATTTCCCCATGAAGAAAGCCTTCGAACAGAACGTGTCCCGCGCGAAGCCGCGCCTCCGCCTGGGGGCGCTGACGGGTGCCCTCGATCCGGCCGACCCCACGGGGACCGCCGCCGCCGCGGAGCCCACCACGCCGGAAGCGCCCGCGCCCGTCGCGGAGTCGCCGGACCTGTCCTCCGAGGTGCGCTCGCGCATCGAACGCCGCGCCGGCCCGCGTCCCACCGCCGCCGAGGCGATGGAGGCCGCGCTGAACGCCCCGCCCAGGCACACCGCGCCGCCCCCCGCCGCGCAGGGGCTGCCGGCGGTGACGGCGCCCTCGTTCTCGCCGGTGTCCCACGCGCTGTCCGCGCTGGTGTCCCCGGAGGCTCACCGCGAGGAGGAAGAGGCTGCGCCCGCGCCGTGGCTGGATTCGGACTCGCAGGAGACCGCGCCCGGCTGGAACGTGGCGCAGGAGACCGCGCCCGAGGAGTCCGTCTGGGACGCGGAAGCCGTGCCTCCGGTGTCGCACCGCGAAGTGGCGGAAGCCGTCGCCGCGTCCGCGTGGAACGTGTCCGTCGCGCAGCAGCGGGAGTCCGTGGTCGAGGCCTTCGGTCAGGAGCCCCTGGGCGCCGAGCCGACGCCCACGCACGTGGAGCCGCCCCCGCCCGCCGCAGCGCGCTGGGATGCGCTGACGGCGCGTCCGGAAGCCGCCACGCACGTGGACCCGATGCGCGTGGCGCCCCTGGCCCACTCCGTGACGCACACGGAAGCGCTGCGCGCCGACGTGGCCCGCGTGGAGCATCCGGCTCCGGCCGTTCCGCGTGCGGAAGCCGTCCCCGCGCCGATGCCTCCCCAGGCTGAAGCCCCTCGCGCCGACACTCGGGGCGCGCCAGTCACCTTCGCCTCGCCGCCCCCGGCGATGGCGCAGGCGGAAGCCCCCCGGGGCATGCCGGCCACGTTCGCGGGCCCGCCTCCCGGAGTACAGTTTGATGGACGGATGGGCGTTCAGGCCCTCCGCATGCCTTCCGAGGCCGAGCCCATGACGACGTACGTTGCCGTCCAGGCCTCCACCGTCACCACCACCGAGACGGTGGCCCGACAGGAAGCCGCGCCCGCCCCCGTCGAGGTGCAGACGCCCGCGCCTCCCCACGAGGACGACTCCGAATCCCGCCGCGAGAAGCTCAAGGCCCGCCTCAAGGCCGTGCGCGAGAACCCGCGCCCGGAGCCGCTGCCCGCCACCGTCGCGGAAGCCGGGCAGCGCGCCGTGGAGCGCATCACCCACCTCCAGGCGGAGCTCACCAAGGTCAAGGCGGCCAACCTCACGCTCACCCAGGACCTCGAGGTCGCCCGCCGTCAGGCGGAGAAGGCCACCGAGGAGGCCCGCCTCCGCATGGACGAGGCCCGCCGCCTGTCCGCGGAGATGGAGGGCCGCGTGAAGCTGCTCGCCGACCTGGAGCGCGAACTGGCCTCCCTGGAAGGCGAGCGCGACGAAGCGCTCCTGTCCCTCCAGGAGTCCCGTCAGGCCCTCCAGGCCGCCGCGAAGGAGCACGAGTCCCTGGAGCAGGTCGTCACCAAGGGCAAGCTGGCCCTGGCCGACAGCCTGGCGGAAGAGGAGCGCCTCGCCGTGGAGCTGGAAGGCGCCAAGGACGAGTCCTCCTCCCTGCGCCGCGCCGTGGAGACGCTGCAGGGCGAGCGCGACGTGCTGGCCCAGCAGGTCGCGTCCCTCACCGCCGAGCGCGCCGAGCTGCTGGAGGCGCGCAAGGCCCTGGAGTCCGTGCACCGCGCCTTGAGCCAGGCCACGGTGCGCTGAAGGCCTTCGCCTACTTCGCGTCCTTCGCCACGCCCGTGGACTTCTTCACGGGCCCCACGACGGCGAAGGCCGCGGGCAGGGCCGGCCGCTGGAGCGACGCGACGTCCACCCGCGCGAGCGGATCCGCGTTGTTCCGCCGCGCTTCGACGAGCCTGGAAATCTGCTCCCTGCGGTCCTTCGCGCTGGGGTGGTTCGCCAGGAGTCCGCCGCCCCCGGTCGTCTTGCCGAGCAACAGCGAATACTCCCCCGGGTCGTAGCCCGCGGACAGCAGCAGCTCCACCGCGAGCGCGTCCGCCGCCAGCTCCTCGTCCCGGCGGTTGCCCTTGCCGAAGGCGTCCACGGTGCCTTCGACCATCTTCCCCATCAGGCCCGTGTCCGAGTCCAGGTCCAGCCGTCCGTCCGCCCGGCTCGCGCCCACCACCTTCGAGGCCACCGTGGACACCACGGCGCCCGTCACCGCGGCGCCCTTGCACGTGCTCACCTTCACGGAGACGTACTGGTGCAGCGCGTGCTTGAGCACGATGTGGGCAACCTCATGCGCCAGCACGCCCGCGAGCTGCGCCTCGTTGTCCACGCCCTGGAGCAACCGGCGCGTGACGAACACGTAGCCACCGGGCGCGGACAGGGCGTTGAAGTTCTCCGCGTCCTTGAGCACGCCGAACGTCCAGCTCAGCTCCGGCCGGGGGGACTGCATCGCCAGGTTGCGGCCCACCGTGTTGACGTAGGCATTCAGCTTCTCCTCCGCCGCGCCTGACAGCATCAGCCCGCCGCTCTGCTGCGCCCAGTGGATGGCCAGCGCGCTGCCCAGCGCGTACTCCTCCTGGATGGCCGGCTCCACCTTCAGCTTGTCGCAGGACTCCACCTTCTCCGCCGCGGCAGCCAGCCGGTTCGCGTCCTCGCCCAGGTTCGCGGCCCTCAGGCCCTTCGCCATCTGGGCACAGGACGTGAGGCTCAGCCCCAGGCCCGCCACCGCCAGCATCCCCATGCGCGAGCGCATCACTTCACCGCCTTCTTCGCCTGGGGGCCCAGCTTCGTGTTGGGCGCCACGACCGGGAACAGCCCGGCCTGCTTCACATGCGCGTCGATCTCCACGGGCGTGACCTTGAGGGCCAGGGCCTCCAGCGCCTTGATTTGCGACACCGCGACCGCGTAGTCGCCGCCCTTCTCCTTGCCGTACTTCTCCGCGCCGGGGCTCAGCGCCTTCACCGCCGCGCCGCTGGACACGAAGGAGGCCGTGTCGATGCCGCGCGTCTTGCCGTCCTTGGACACCAGCTCCATGTCGGGCGGCTTGGTGGACAGGTTCGTCTGGAACACGTAGCCGGCCTTGCCTCCGGGCTCCGTCACCTGGTGCCACTGCGCGTTCTTCGGGTCCGCGCCCTTCCACGCCACCTGCTGCCCGGGCTGGAGCACCGCCACCACGTCCGCCGTGGGCACCGCGCTCTTGAGCACGCGGGTGTTGCGCGCCTTCACGTAGAGCTTCTCGTCCTTCTTCACCGCCCACGCGGCCGTCGCCGGCAGTCCCAGCGCCAGCAGCACGACGCCCCAGGTCCATCGTCTCATCGTCATCCTCCCCAACCTGATACGCCGTCACTTCTCCAGATTCGCGACGCCATCGAATTTCTCCGGGGGCGTCTCCAGGTACTCGCGGCAGCGCTCCAGCAGCTTCGCCGTGGGCCCGTCCTCCGGCGACCGCGCGGCCTCCGCCTCCAGCACCTTCACGGCCTCCGCGAAGCGGGCCTCACGGTACAGCCCCAGGGCCTCGTGGTAGCGCGCCACCGTATTCCGCGTGGACGCGTCCAGCTGGCCCTTGAGCGCGAGCAGCTCGTACACCGTGACGGCCTCCGTCTTGCCCGCTACCCGCACCCGGTCCAGCTCGCGCACCTCGATGTGCTCGTGCGCCAGTTCGTACGTGCGCGGGCCAATCATGATGACCGACCCGTAGGCCTTGTTCGCGCCCTCCAGGCGCGCGGCCAGGTTCATGCCGTCGCCAATGGCCGTGTAGCTGAAGAGCTGGTCGCTGCCGAAGTTGCCCACGAAGTTCACCGCGCTGTTCACGCCGATGCGTGTGTACACGTCCGGGAACCCCTTCTCGCGGAAGTCCACGCGCAGCGCCTCCACGGCCGCCTTCGCCGCCAGGGCGCCCCGGCACGCGCGCACGGCGTGGTCCTCCTGGGCCATGGGCGCGCCGAAGAGGCACACCACCGCGTCGCCGATGTACTTGTCCAGGCACCCGCCTTCGCGCAGCAGCGCCCCGCTCACCGTCGTGAGGTACGTGTTGAGGATGCGCACCAACTGGCGCGGGTCCTCCTTGAAGCGCTCGCTGAAGGTGGAGAAGCCTCGGATGTCGCTGAAGAACGCGGTGATCTCCTTGTTCTCCCCATCCAGGCGCGGCAGTTGTCGCGAGCGGATCATCTGCTCCACCAGCTTCGGCTCCATGAAGCGGTGGAACGCCTGCCGGATGAACTGCGTCTCGCGGTTGGCCACCAGGTGGTTGAACGCCAGCGCCGCCACGCTCGCGCCCACGCCCGCCATCGCGGGCATCGCCATCAGCACGTGCGTGTGCGCCGTCTTGAGCAGCAGGCCCGTGAGCATGTGCAGCCCCAGAATCAGCGCCACCGGCCAGGCCACCTCCAGCGGTGTCCAGCGCGCCGTCATCAGCAGCACCACGGACACCAGCGCCACGAAGAACGTCAGGCCCAGGTCCACGGCCAGCGGCGCGCGGGTGATGAACGTGCCCGACAGCAGCGTGTCCACCACCGTGGCCTGCTTCACCAGCCCGGGCTCCGCGGCGGAGAAGGGCGTGGCCTTGATGTCGTTGAGGCCCACCGCCGTGCCGCCGATGACGACGACCTTGTCCTGGAAGGTGCCCGCGCCCAGCTTCAAGGGCTTGCGCTGACTGCGACGGATCCAGTCGTTCAGCACGTCCACCATGTGCACCATCTTGAAGCGCTCTTCCAATGGACCGCCGTAGTCCAGCGCCGCGCTGCCGTCCGGGTCCACGCGCCACGTGCGCTCGCCCAGGCGGAGGGTGCGGCCAGAGAACGTGACCTCCTTCGCGTCCAGCAGGTCCGCCATCATGCGCACCGGCAGCGTCACATAGGTGTTGGTACCGTCCGTGTACGCGAAGGACGTGCGGCGGATGGAGCCGTCCCCGTCCGCCTCCATGTCCACCAGTCCGACCCCGTTCACCGCGCCCACCAGCGCGGGCGTCGGAGGCACCGGGTTGCGGTGACTCGATGACGGCTTCGAGGGCGTGTCCCCGAGCTTGGGCAACGCTCTCCCATCCGTCCAACGCGCGGGGAATGCGAGCGCCCGCGCCAGGGCTTCGTCCGTCAGCACGGGCGTGGCCGGGGCCGGCGCGTCCTCGAACTCCTCGGGAAAGGAGTCGTCCTGTGGAGGGCTTGCGGTGGGAGCGCTCTCGGGAGCCGTCAGCGGCACGGGGGCCTGGAAGTCCGCGTGGGCCAACTGCTTCGCCGAGGCGCTGCTCGACATGCCCACGTAGAAGGGGAGGCCTGTCTCACGCAGCACCTGCGCGAAGCCCAGGTCGGCGGACTCGTCGGCCGTCCGCTCGTCCATCACCGCGTCGAACAGCACGGCCCGGGCTCCCGCGGACTTCAGCTCCTGCGCGATGCGCGCCCACAGCGTGCGCGTGTACGGCCAGTTGCCGAAGTTGATCTGGAGCTGCGAGTCCTTGCTGATTTCATCGATGGAGTCCTGGTCGATGGCCACTACGACAACCTGCCCGGACTTTTCCCGGCCACCCGTGAATCGGACCAGGGCCTCGTCGTACGCGATGTGCTCCGTGCTCTCGAGGAGCCCAGCCCACTCGCACGCCCACGCGACGAGTGTGGCTGCCAGCGCGATGCCCAGCATCGCGCGTCCGTGATGGCGCCAGCGCTCCTGGAACAGCTTCCACGTCTCACCCGCCACGGACCCTCCCCACGAGGTCGACGGCGCGACGCTACTCCGGGACTCGCCCCACCAGCACGCCCGCACCTTCATGGGAGACGCTCTCATCCCGGAGGAATCGGAGAGGTCCGCGAAGCAGGACTCCCTGCGTGCCATCGCGGCCACTCGCGGGCCGGGCAGGCAGGCGCGCGTGGCGGCCGGTGGCCCGAGGACACAGCTTGTGGGCTCGCACAACGGCTTCGTCACGTCCGGGAGGAACGACATGCAGCTCAGCGAGCTGGGAGGCTCCGAGGGCCTGGAACACAACGCCACGCTCAACCGTGAATCGCTGGTGGCGCTGGGTGCCTTCAGCGCGCTCACCGCGGGCGCGGTCTTCCTCAACGCGCGCAGCACTCGCGAGGCCGTGGAGGGCCGCTGGTACAAGCACTTGAAGAAGCCGCCGTACCAGCCGCCGCGACAGGCCTTCGGGCCGGTGTGGACGGCGCTCTACGGACTCATCGCTGTGTCCGGTTGGCGCATCTGGGGCTCACCGGCGGGCGCCGAGCGCTCGCGCGCGCTGGGCCTGTGGTTCGTGCAGCTGGGGCTCAACGCCGCGTGGTCCCATCTGTTCTTCCGCAAGCGCCAGCTCAAGGCCGCGGCGGTGGAGAACTGGGCCTTGCTGGGCAGCATCGCGGCGTATACCGCCGCCGCCAGCCGCGTGGACCGCAAGGCACCATGGTTCATGGCCCCGTACCTGGGCTGGGTGTCCTTCGCCAACGTGCTGTCGACCGACATCGCCCGGCGCAATGCCTGACGCCGGGCGCCTCCTCCTCGCGCGCTAGTGGCGCATGCGCGAGGGGGGGACCGCGTTGTTGAAGGACAGCACGGCCGCGAAGTAGCGCGCCTGGTTCTCCGAGGTGCAGCGCACCTCCTGGACGCGCCCGCCGACCTTCACCCGGACAAGCCACCCGTCGTTGTCCTGGCTGACAGGGGACTCGCTCTTCATCGTCATGTTTTCCATGGGTCTTCTCCCTCCCGTGCGCTCACATGAGCAGGGGGCGTGCCAGGGCTGGGGAGCGTGGGATTCCAGCCCTTTGCATGCAGCCTTCGTCCGGGGCGGAGAGGCGGAGCTGAAGTTCTTTCAGGCAGGGGGCGACCGCGGCTTCAGTGAAGGTGGCGATCAGGCCACACTTGCGGGAGGGCAGGCCGCACGGAGGCGAGTGTCGGCAGCGCGACGTAGAAGGTCGACCCCCGGCCCGGTTCGCTCTCCACCCAGATGCGGCCGCCGTGGCGCTCCACGATGTCGCGGCTGATGTAGAGGCCCAGGCCCAGCCCTCCATAGGAGCGGGTGGAGGCGTTGCGCGCGCGGAAGTAGCGGTCGAACAACTGCTGCTGCTGGTCCTCCGGGATGCCGATGCCCGGGTCCGTCACGGACAGCACCGCGACGTCGTCCGTCAATGACAGCCGCACGCGGATGGTGCCGCCGTCCGGGCTGTACTTGAGCGCGTTCTCCAGCAGGTTGGAGATGACCTGCTCCAGCCGGAACGTGTCGCCGTGGACGGAGACGGGCTCCCGGGGGGGCTCGAAGTCGAAGGTGTGGTTGCCCTTCTGGCCTTCCATGCCGGCGAGCGTCTGCTCCACCAGCAGGTCGAAGCGGGTGGACTCCGGATGCAGGGACAGCCGGCCGGCCTCGATGCGCGAGGCGTCCAGCAGGTCGTTGATGAGGCCGGTGAGGCGCGTGAGCTGGTGACGCGCGTGGCGCAGCACGCCGGGGTCCAGGTTCTCGCCGCGCTCCAGGCGGCGCTCCAGCGTGGCCAGGCGCAGGCTCAGGGGCGTCAGCGGCGTCTTCAATTCGTGGCTCGCGATGGAGAGGAAGTCGTCGCGCACGCGGATGGCCTCCTGGGCCTCGCGGTACAGGTGCGCGCGCTCCTCCTCCGCGCGTCTGCGCTCGGTGATGTCCTCGATGAGGACGCCCACGCCCAGCACGCGGCCGTCGGGAGTGCGCACGGGATAGAAGCTGCCCCGGAAGCAGCGCCGGGGGCCGGAGACGCCCAGGTCCTCGTCGGAGACGGACTCCTGGCCCACCATGGGCTCGCCGGTGCGCAGCACGTACCGGGGCCCCTGCTCCGCGATGGTGCCCGGCTCTCCGAGCAGCTCCGGCAGCGTGCGGCCCGGGTGGTCCTCCGCGGGGATGCCGTTGATGCGCGCGAGCGTCTCGTTGACGCGCACGTAGCGCAGGTTGGTGTCCAGGAAGCCGATGCCCACCGGCGCGCTGCGCACGAGCAGGTCCAGCTGGGCCAGGTTCTCCTCGCGCTCGGCCTCCACGCGGCGGCGCTCGGTGATGTCCTCCACGATGCCGACGCCGCCCTCCACCACGGTGCCGTCCTCGGAGTAGCAGGGGGCGAAGCGCACGCGCACGGGCGTCACCTTGCCGGTGGTGATCGAGCGGTAGTCGCCTTCGTAGTCGCAGGGACGGCCGGCCAGCGACTCGCGGACGCAGGCCATGATGCGCTCGTCGCGCAGCGTGAGCAGCTGCAGGCCTACCAGGTTGCGCTTCGACGTGCCGATGAGGCCGGAGAAGCGCTCGTTGCACGCGGTGATGACGGGCGTGCGGTCGAAGTGGAAGATGCCCAGGGGCGCGTTCTCCACGAGCAGCCGGTAGAGCCGGTCCACCGTCTCCTGGTGTGAGGCCGAGTCGGGGCCGCCGGGGATGTGCTCCACCGGCTCCTCCAGCGAGTCGATGACCTCATGCATCCGGCGCATCGTGAAGACGATGCGCTCATCTCCGTCCAGGCCGGTGGCGCCCACGGTGACCTCCACCTGCAGCTCCACACCGTCGCGCCGCCGGGCGAAGACGCGCGTGGGCCGCCCGCCGAGCGCCTTGCGGCGCGACAGCAGGTAGCGCGGCAGGCTGAGGCCATGGAAGTGGTGCAGGCGAGGCGGGAAGAGGTCGGTGATGGGCCTGCCCACGAGCTGCTCGCGGTCCCAGCCCAGCAGCCGCTCCGTCCCCGCGTTGACGTGCAGGATGCGCTCCTCCGGGCCGCACGCGATGATGGGGTCCACCGCGGCGTCCAAGATGGCTTCCAGTTCCCGTGCGGCTCCTCCTGCCATGCTCGCTCCTGGTGGGACCCGGCACGCGTCTCTTTCGCCGCGTGGCCGGCCCTGCCGGGAGGTGGGGTCTCCCCGGCGTTGGCGGGCGCGCGTCTTGGCGCCCGTGCGCGTTCCCTTTGCCTACAGGTACACACTGTGGACCGGAGTGGCGCGGGTGAAGCCGGAGGGCAGGACGCTGACAGCGCCCCTGGAGGCCGGGCGAGCGGGCGGGTACAGGAGGGAGCATGCGCGAATCCCGAACCGCCGCCGTGCTGCTCGCCGTGTCGTTGCTGGGGATGGCCTGTGCCGGCACCCGGGGTACGCCGCCGGCGGCGCAAAGCCCGTTCGTCTACAAGAGCGAGGCGGTGGGCGCTCCGAAGCCCGAGGCGTTGCTCGTGGCCCTGCACTTCTCCGGTTCCACGCCCGCGTTCTGGGATGAGCCCATCCAGTCACTGGGCATCCCCGTGCGCACGCTGCTGCCCCAGGGCCCGAGGCCTCGCCGCGACGGCTTCACGTGGTTCCAGGCGGACCACGAGGAGAAGAGTTGGGAGGGGAAGACGGAGGATGTGGAGCGCATGGCGGAGCGGCTCGCGGAGTTGATCCGCGAGGTCCGGGCGGCGCACCCAGAGCTCCGTCGCGTCGTGGTAACGGGGTTCTCCTACGGGGGCGACCTGGCGTGGATGCTGGCCATCCGCCATCCGGAGCTGGTGGACGCGGCGGTGCCCATGGGGACGCGGCTGCTGGGTGACCCGGTCCAGCGGCAGCCTGTGTCGCGGAAGGTGCGGGTGCTCCAGGGAGAGCAGGACGCCATCATCCCCGTGCAGCACACGCGCGAGCGGGTCGCGGAGCTGAAGGGCCGGGGCGCCCCCATCGACCTGCGGACCTACCCGGACCTGGGCCACGACGTGTCGCCCGCGTTGCTCGAGGACTGGCGCGCGTTCCTGCGCCAGTCGTTGCAGGGGCAGACGGACTGAAGCCGGGGCGGCTCAGCGCCGACGCTTGAGCGGCAGTGTGCGACCGCGCTTCGTCGCGCGCCAGCTCTCCGGATGCAGCGGCCTGGCATCGGCGCTTGGGCGGCGTGCGGCATCGCCTGGCCGCGCGCGTGCGCACGGCTTCCTCGCCGGTAGTGGCCGGGGGCGGCGGCTCAGCGCCGACGCTTGGGTGGCGTGCGGCCGCGCTTCGCCGCTTGCTTGCGCACGGGCTTCCGCACGGGGGCGGCCGGCTGTGAGTTCAGCGTGAACGTCTCCAGCTTCTCGCGCAGGGTGCGCGTCTCCTGCTTGAGCGCGTCCAGTTCCTCGCGCAGCGATGCGACTTCACGGGCCTGGGGCGCGCCTTCGCGCAGGGTGCGCACGGCCTCGCGGGCGTAGCGGCGGGTGCGCGGGTCGCTGAAGGTCGTGCCCTCCAGCGCGGGCAGCAGGCGACGGTCGCCCAGCGTGGAGGCCGCGTCGCAGACCGCCAGTTGCACGCGGAACTGCGGGTCGCGCAAGAGCTGCGCGAACAGGTCCACCGCTTCGCGCTTGCGGTTCGCCACCTCCGCCAGCTTCGCCACGGTGCTCACGGCCGCGCGGCGCAGGAACGCGGGCTGGCCGTACGCGGTGCGTGCCACGGCCACCGGGAACGCGGTCGGGTCCTGCGTCTCCGCGAGCCCGTCCATCGCGCTCGCGCCAATGACGTCCTGGAATGACGGCCTCGCGGTGGCGGCCTCCAGCAGGGGCAGCGCATCCGGCGCGCGCACGCGTCCCAGTGCCCGAGCGGCCTCCGCCTCCACGAAGTAGCTGGCGTCACCGGCCTCCAGCACCGAGCGCAGGCTCCCGGCCGCCTCCACGTCGTGGCGGAACTCGCCCAGCGCGGCGACGACGGCGCGGCGCACGCGCGGGTGCTCGGTGGCGACCGCGTCCAGCAGCAGTGCGCGGGCCTCCGGTGTGCGGATGCGGCCCAGCGCCTTCGCGCATGCGGCGCGAGTGGCCCAGAACCGCTTCGCGTCCTTCAGCGCGCGGCCCAGCGCCTCCACTGAACGCAGGCCTCCGTCCTTCCCCAGCGCGTGCGCGGCCTCCGTGCGCGCGCGGGCCTCCGGGGCATTGGCCAGCTCCTCGCGCCACAGCCCCACGGCCTTGTCCACGTCCAGCGTGCCCAGCACGTCGCGGCGCGGATCCACGCGCACCTGCGTGGGAGCGGCGGGGCAGGGCAGGTGGAAGCGGTGCTCCGCGTCCGTGAGCTCCAATCGGTGGCGCGTGTCCTCGCCATTCACCGTGACGGCCACCTCCAGCGGGAGGCGGAAGACGGGCGTGCCCGAATCCGTGCGCTGCGTCTGGCGCACGCTGATGCGCAGGCGCGCGTCGTCCGCCTCGTAGCGGACCTCCACCTTCAGCTCCGGGTGGCCGGGGGAGAAGACGTACTGGTCGAAGACAGGGTCCAGGTTGTGGCCGGTGGCCGCCTCGAAGGCGCGCGCCAGGTCCACCGTCTCCACCACGCCGTGGCGGTGGGACGCGACGTAGTGGCGCAGGGCGCGCATGAAGAGGTCATCCCCCACGCGGCGGCGCAGCTCGTGGAGCACCAGCCCGCCCTTCTCGTAGAGGTGGCGGTCGAACAGGTCCATGGGCGCCTGGAACTTCCGGGCGACGATGGGGCGCGCGTAGCGCTCGCGCGTCTCGGAGAGGTAGGCCTCCAGGTCGAGCGCCCGGTGATGGTCGGCCTCGTCCCGGTTGTCGCCGCGCTCCTTCCAGAGCACCTCGAAATAGGTGGCGAAGCCCTCGTTGAGCCAGCCGTGGGGCCAGTCGCGGCAGGTGAGCAGGTTGCCGAACCACTGGTGCGCCAGCTCGTGGGAGATGAGCGGCTCGGCGTTGTAGTCCAGGTGTGCCCGCGCGTCGTGCAGCACGGTGTCCACCAGCGTGGTGGCGGTGGTGTGCTCCATGCCGCCCAGGATGAACTCCGTGACGAACACCTGCGCGTAGCCGCTCCACGGGAAGGGCTCACCGGTGATGGCCTCGTACGCGGAAATCATCTTCGGCGTGCGCGCCACGCACCGGAGCGCGTCCTCGCGGCGCCCCTTGGGGAACAGGTAGCGCAGCGGCGTGGTGCCGGCGGTGTCGGTGGCCTCGTCGAACTCGCCCACCACCAGCGTGACGAGGTAGGGCGCGTGTGGCTGCGCCATGCGGTGGTGCTGGGTGCGCCGCTCGCCGGTGGTGACGTCGCTGACGAGCACGCCGTTGGACAGCGACGTCATGTGCGCCGGGAAGGTGGCGATGACCTCCGACGTGGCCTTCTGCGCGGGCGTGTCCAGGCAGGGGAACCAGCAGCGCGCGTCGATGTCCTGGCCCTGCGTCCACGCCTGGAGCGGACGGTCGGGGTAGCCCGCGTCGGGGCCCCAGAAGTAGAGGCCGCGGCGGGGGCGGGCGCGGTAGGTGAGCGCGATGTCGCACGCCTGGCCCGCGTCGAGCGCGCGAGGCAGCTCCACGCGCACGTGCGCGCCGGAGTTGGAGAAGGTGACGGAGCGGCCGTCGACGCGAGCCTCGGTGACGTCCAGGTCCACGGCGTCGAAGGTGACGGTGGACACGGTGCGGACGGCGGACACGCGGGTGGTGCAGGTGCCGGCCAGGGCGCGCTGGGCGAAGTCCAGGTCCAGCTCGATGCGCACGTGCTCGGCGCGCACGGGCCGGGGCGCGGCATAGTGCTCGGTGGCGCCGGGCAGGCTGAACGGATGCGGGTCGGAGGACCCGGCGGCGGCGACGGGGGCGTGGCGGTGGCAGCAGCGCATAGGGGAGGGTGACTCTTTCGCAAGCCCGCCCCCGGGTCGAGCCGCTTCGAACCGGGTCTTGTCGGAATTCCTGGGCCCGGACCCGTCAGGTTGGAAGGGGAACGGGTGGGGGCCGGGGCGCGAAGGCCCTAAGATGGGAGGACCGTGCAGGCCGTTCTCTACTTCTCCGACAAGCAGGTCCGCGAGAAGCTCTTCTCGTTCGTGGACGCGGCGCAGGGGCTGCTGCTGGTGGCGGGGGTGCGCCACGGCGCGGTGATGACGCGTCCGCCGCAGGCGCGCGAGCCCTTCGCGGCGCTGGAGGACCTGTTCGGGCATGTGCTGTCGCAGGTCATCGTGGCGGACGAAGGCACCACGGAAGGCATGTGGAGGGATCCGCTGGGGGACCTGGGCGACCGGCTCTACCCGGAGGACAAGAAGCGCGCCTACGCGGCATCCACGGGCTACGTGCTGCTGGAGGACGGCAAGCCGCGCGCGGTGGTGCGCAAGCACGCCAGTCCCGCGGAAGACCTGTGGTTCCTCCAGGAGGCCCTGAGCCGCCTGTCTCACGGCATCCCCGCGCCCGACCCGGAGAAGCGCCCCGGCCACCGCCGCCCGGAGCCCGCGCCCAGGGCCCCGCCGCGCTACGGCCCCGCGAGTGACAGCGGAGCGCCGGAGGAACCCGCCGATCCCTGGCGCCGCTCCAGCGCCCGAGGTGACGCGTCCTCGCGAGGCAATGCGGGGGCCCGCCCGGGTTCGGGCAGGGCTCGCTCGTCGCAGGCCGACGAAGCCACGCCCCCGCGCGGCAGCCGTGCCGTCGCGCCCGAGCCCGAGACGAAGGACCCCTGGACGGTGCTGGGCATCGAGCGGGGCACCCCCAGGGACGAGGCGCGCAAGGCGTTCCGCACGCTCATCGCGCAATACCACCCGGACAAGGTGGCCCACCTGGCGCCGGAGTTCCACGCGCTCGCCGAGCGCAAGACGCGCGAAATCCTGGACGCGTGGGAGGCGCTGGAGCGAGACGCGGGTTAGTGCATCGTGCGGTGCGGCTTCGTTCGCGCGGGGCGTTGCAGCCGGGCCTCCAGGTAGTCCTTCAACACCGTGGCGTTGTTGTGCTCGGTGTCGCGGGCACCGTGAAGCAGCGTGATGCGGCCGTGGCGCGCGGCATCGAGCAGCGGCTCCCATGCGTCGGGGTGCGCATCCAGTTCGCGGATGTACCGGGACCGGAACTCGTCAAAGCGCTCCACGTGGTGGCCGTACCACTGCCGCAGCTCCGTGCTGGGTGCCACCTCACGCAGCCAGCCGTCCAGTCGGAGGTCCGCTTTCCTGAGCCCCCGCGGCCACAGCCGGTCCACCAGGAACCGGGTCCCCGCCCGAGGGTCCGGGCCCTGCTCTTCGTAAACGCGCTGGAGTCGAATCATCGTCGCCATCCCCCGAAAGGCATGCTGCCCACGCGACGCGCGCGCGGGGAGCGTCCGGCGGGGACGCGGCGGCCCGCTTCTCAGGTCACCAGCGCGGGCGCTGGAGCCTCCAGCCGGAATCGCGCGATGAGCGGCACGTGGTCGGACAGGCCGTGGAAGCGGCTGGTCAGGTCTCCAAAGGGCCGCGTCTCCGACGTGTCCAGCCAGCTCACGCCGCCACCCGAGAACAGGTGGTCCAGGTGCATGCGCATGTGCATGAAGCCTGCGGTGGGGAAGGCGCGGGACAGGGTCGGGTTGATCTGCCCCACCGACGCCTGCGCGCACGTCAGGTGCGCATCCCCCGTGAGATAGCGGAACACCGGCGACGACGGCGGCGAGTTGAAGTCCCCGCACACCACGAACGGCTCCTCCTTCGCGTGCAGCCCGATGAAGCCCGTGAGCTTCTTCGCCTCGTGGAGTTGGTTGACGCCGCAGCCCATCTTGTCGCGCGTGGCCCAGAACTCGCGGGCGAACGGCGTGGGAAGGCTCAGGTGCGTGTTGAAGATGTGGAACGCGCGCTGATCCGCGCGGCGCAAGACGCGCATGTGCGCGCAGATGCGGCTCTGCTTGCGCTCCTTGAGGCCCTGCACGTGGTGGTGCGTGATGTGCTCCGGCGCCTCCACGTTGTGCCGGTCCACCTGGAGCGTGCGCGTGTTGACGAGCATCGCCAGCCCCGTCGTGTACAGCGACAGCTCACCTACCTTGTAGTGGTGGGCGCGGAAGTAGAACGCCTCGTAGGGCATCTCCCTCCCCTGGAGGGCGAACGTCTCCTCCACGCGCTCCATGAAGGCTTCCAGCTGCGTCTCACCCGGACGGGTGGGCCGGTGAACGATGTTGCTGCGCAGCGAGGAGGTCTCCACCTCCTGGAGGCAGACGATGTCCGGCAACGGGTCCAGGGTGGCCAGGGCGGCCGCCACCCGGCGCTTGGGGCCCAGGGTGCTCGCGAGCCCCCTCAGCATGTGGCCGAAGTAGCGGACGTTGTACGTGACGATGCGTAGCGCTGACGGCTCCATGTACGGACGCCACCTCCCCATGCCTCGCGGCGAAAAATGGGAAGCCCCGGGACAAACGTCCAGGGCTCCCCGCTCTCTTCACCATGGGATGCGTCGGCGCCATCCGCGATGTGCCAACAAGCGGACGCAGGGCCTGTCCGCCTGCCTGCTCAGGGAGCCGGGGCGATGCTCTCGTCGAAGAAGTCCTGCACCTGCTGCGTCCAGCGTGCCAGGGGCTTCCATTCCTTGGGGATGTTCGACCGCCACTCCAGCCGGAGAGAGTGGGAGAAGAACGAATGCTCGATGCCGAACTTCACTCCATCAACGGACAGGCCGCGGAGCGGGAATGACAGCGGTGGGATGACAACGCTCGCAGCGGCTTCTTCGAAGGCTTGCCAGCGCTCCGCATCCACGTCCGTGTCAGTCACCTCGATGCGCGAGGGGACGCTCCGCAGGAAGTCCTCTGGGTTGGTGGCTTGGACGAGGTCCTCCCGCTCCTGCCGGTGGTTCCAGACCACACGGCGCAGTCGGAGGTACTCGAAGTGCCCTCGAGACTTCTTCTCCAGGAGCCAGACCCGGTAGTGATCAAACGAGGGGTAGTGCCAGGTCCGAAGCACGGCCCTGCCGGGGTCCAATTCCGGCGCCAGCCGCTCTGGCGCTGCCAGCGCGGCCTTGGACAGTTCCATGAGCCGAAGCTCGAACTTGGAGACCCTGTACTCCTCGGCCTTCATCCGCGCTCCTTCCTGGCGTCAGACCGCGGGCTTCACCCGCACCATCGTGTCCAGCAGGTGCTCCAGCGCGCGGTCCGGGTCGTCACACAGGCCCGCGTGCACCGGGCCCGTCTGGAGCATCGTGCTCCGCGGCGCCACCAGCCAGTGCCAGCGCTCCTTCTGCGGCAGCCGTCCAATGGGCCCCGCGTCCTTCCCGCCCACGCACACGCGGCGGAAGCTCTCCAGGTGGCCCGCGAGCAGCTCCACGTCCGCGTCCGGCGACAATGCCTTCAGCCGCGCGGTATCCAATTCCACGCGCGCTCCCAGGAAGCGGTGCTGCACGCAGAAGAGGACGACGCCCACGTTGATGAACTCCTCGCGCTCCACGCGAGGCACCAGCCGGATGATGGCGTAATCAAACGAGCTGGGCGTGGGCACGCGTCGCCTCCTCGATGAACCCCGGCGCCGCTTCCAGCCTGCGCATCAGCCACGTCACGTACGCCGCGCGGTGCTCCGACGTGGACGCGAACGCGGGCTCCTGGCCCAGCCACGCCTCCGGAATGGACCCCACGATGCGCTCCACCACCTCCCGCGTCACCCGCGCCTGGAGCAGGTCCCCGGCCTCCGCCAGCCCGTGCGCCCACGGCAGCAGCACGTGGTCCTTGATGGGCGCGAACCGCGTCTGGCTGCGCTCCTCCCACCCGTCCCACGAGTGGTGGAAGTACATCGCCGCCCCGTGGTCGATGAGCCAGAGGTTGCGGTGCCACACCAGGAGGTTGGGGTTCTTCGGCGTGCGGTCCACGTTCGTCACGAACGCGTCGAAGGCCACGATGGCGGACGCCACCTGCGCCTCCGGCACCGGCACCGCCAGCGGGTCGAACGTCACCGAGCGCGGCAGGTAGTCCAGCGCCAGGTTCAACCCCGCGCTCGACTTGAGCAGCTCGCGGATTTCACTGTCCGGCTCGTTGCGCCCCAGTGACACGTCCAGCTCCACGAACACCAGCTCCGGAACGCGCAGGCCCAGCACGCGAGCAATCTCTCCCGCCAACAGCTCCGCGATGAGCGCCTTCGCTCCCTGGCCCGCGCCACGGAACTTCACGACATAGAGCCCCGCGTCGTTCGCCTCCACGATGGCGGGCAGCGAGCCCCCTTCGCGCAAGGGCGTCACGTAGCGCGTGGCGGTGACCGTCCTGAGCATCACTCGTCCTCGACAGTTCCCGGGCACTCCGGGGGTGGCGGCTGTACCACACCCCTGCCCACCTTCCCAGCGCGCCTCCAATTCAGTTGCGCGCAATTCAATTGCGCACTACATATTCCCCATGTCGACGGATGACTTCCTCCGGCTGGACCTGCAGCTGTGCTTCCCGCTCTACGCGGCGTCGCGCGCGATGGTGCAGGCCTACACGCCGCTGCTGGCGAAGCTGGGGCTCACCTATCCGCAGTACCTGGTGATGCTGGTGCTCTGGGAGACGGACGGAGTGACGGTGAAGGAGCTGGGGGAGAAGCTGTACCTGGACTCCGGGACGCTCACGCCGCTGCTCAAGCGGCTGGAGACGCAGGGCTTCGTGCGCCGCGAGCGTTCCACGGAGGACGCGCGGTCGGTGACGGTGTCGCTCACCGCGCAGGGTAAGGCCCTGCGCCGCAAGGCCGCGTCCATCCCGGAGGCCATTGTCTGCCGCACCGGTTTGACGCTGGAGGAGTTGTCGCGGCTGCGCCGGGACATCCAGCGGCTGTTCGAAAAGGTTTCCTCACGCAGCGCTTGAGACACACGCGGTTTCCAACCACGAAGTCACGAAGGAGCAACACCATGGCCCCGGTCCAGATCTCGCCGCTCTACTCCACCACCGCCATCACGCACGGCGGCCGCAACGGCAAGCTGCTCCTCGAGAACAGCCCGCTGGACGGCCTGGAGCTGGCCATGCCGAAGCAGCTGGGCGGCTCCGGCAAGGAGACGGCCACCAACCCCGAGCAGCTCTTCGCCGCGGGCTTCTCCTCCTGCTTCGAGAGCGCGCTGCGCCTGGTCGCGGGCAAGGCCGGCAAGAAGCTGGATGAGAAGGCCGGCGTGAAGGCCACCGTCACCATCGGCAAGACGCCGGACGGCGGCTTCGGCCTGGCGGTGGAGCTCACGGGCATCCTCCCGGGCGTCCCCCGCGAGGAGGCGCAGAAGCTGATGGAGGCCGCCCACCAGGTGTGCCCGTACTCCAACGCCACGCGCGGCAACATCGAGGTGAAGGTCTCCGTCGCGGAGTAGTCCTTCACGGCTGGCGGAGGCAGGGCTAGACCTTGCCTGCCTCCACCACACGCACCGTCTCCGAGCCGTCGAAGCGCGCCTCGAAGATGGGCAGCCCGTTCGCCAGGCTCTTGAGCGTGTGGCCCAGCTGCGTGGCGGCGAGGGCGTTCATCTCCGTGCGCAGCGGCTCCACCTGGTGCGGCTCCACCTTCACCCACCTGGGCAGGCGCTGGAAGAACTCCACGTAGTGGTCGCGGTGCTTCGCCGCCACCTGCGGGTGCGCGACGAACACCTGCTTGGGCCCCACGGACGGAGACACCAGCGGGATGGGCGCCATGTCCCAGAGTTCCTCCTCCACGAACACCGTCAACACCGCCGCTTCGTCGTGCTCGCCGGAGAGCGTGACGAACTCCAGCTCCGGCACGCCCTGCCAGCGCAGGTCGTGGAATGCGCGCAGGAACGAGCGCACCAGGTCCGGCCGCACGCCGTAGTCCTGGGGCCGCGTGAGCATCAGCTTCAGGTGGCCGCAGCCCATGTGCGCGGGCTCCAGCAACTGCTCCATCACCACGGGTCGCGCGTCCACGGGCGGATGGTCCACGAACGCGTGCCAGCCCGCCTCGTCGTCCTTGGTCGGCAGGCGCTGGCTGGACAGGCGCTGATCCGCCGCGAGCGCCGCCACCAGCTTCCCCCACGCGAGCGTGTCCGTGTGCATGTAGAAGCGGCCGAACACCTCCAGCTCCTGGAAGAGGAGCTCCTCCACCGTCGCGTCATCGAACCGGGCGCCGGTGACGTTCTCCACGGCGGCCAGCGCCAGCAGGAACTCGCCCGCGTCGCCACCCGGCGTGCCGATGACGCCCTGCTCGTCACGGCCGTCCACGCACGAGCGGCGCCCCGTCATCAGCAGCGCGGACAGCCGCGCCCAGCGCACCTGGCTGGGGTCGCCCACGTGCCGCTCGATGTGTTCCTTCGCCAGCGGGCCCGTGGTGGGCCCTTCTTCCGCCGCGAAGGTGGGCGTGGTGAGGCCGCGCTCGAAGATGGCCGCGCGACGGCTGGTGGAGTATCCCGCCGTGCGCCAGGCAATCATGCCGCCAGCCAGCGCGGCCACGTACTGCATGCCCAGCGCGTGCAGGTACTGCGCCGCCAGTCCCGCGCGCCGGCCGCTGTGCGACACGAGCACCACGGGCACGTCCGGACCCAACTGCTGATGCACCTCCGCGATGCGCTCCAGCGGCACCCAGAGCGAGCCCGGGATGTGACCCATCACCCCCGTGAGGTCTTCCTTCTCACGGATGTCGATGACGCGGATGGCCCGGCCCTGCTCGGCGACGAACTGCACTGGCACCCGAGGCGTCATCGCGCCGCTGGCGCGCAGCTCTGCCTTCCATTTGCGCTGGAAGAGGACGGAGCTCGCGGGCTCAGGTGGCGGAGTCGGCATGGGCGCTCGCGGTGGAGGTGGGCAGGAGCGCCAGCAGGTTGTTCTGGATGCTCTGGCAGATGGTATCGAGCGGCAGGTCGTTGTCGTCCGTGCCGAAGGGGTCCTCGATCTCGACGCCAATCTCTTCGATACCAAAGAAGACATACGCGACGAGGAACGTGGCCAGGACTGTCACCCAGCCAAAGGTGTCCACCAGCGCGAAGGGCAGGGTGAAGCAGTAGAGGATGAGCGCGCGGCGCACGTGCACCATGTACGCGAAGGGCATGGGCGTGCGGTGGATGCGCTCACAACCCCCCAGGTAGTCGATGAGCTGGTGGACGTTCTGGTCCAGCTGCATCTGGACGTACTCGGGATAGAGCCCCTGGCGGCGGCCCTCGTCCAGCACGGCGGTCATCCGGCGGGCCACGTTGAGGGGCACGTGCTGGGCCTTGAGCGCGTCCGCCACCTCCCCGGAGGGCAGGGTGTCCGTGTGGGGGCCCAGGTGCCGCTGCTGGCCGCGCAGCCACGCGGCGGTGGCGAAGGGGAACATGGCCGTCCAGCGCACCAGCGTGGCGAACAGCTCCGTGCGGCCCAGGAAGGGCTCCGACGCGCGGACCAGGTTGCGCGTCTCGTTGACGATGCCGCCCCAGAGCTTCCGGCCCTCCCAGAAGCGGTCATAGGAAGCGTTGGTTCGGAACACGAGCAGGAGGCTCAGCGAGATGCCCGCCAGCGTGTGCACTGTCGGGGGCACGCCCACGTCGCGCACGTGCTTCGAGAAGCCCACCACGGCCGCGGCCCAGACAACGCACATCAACACTCGGCCGACGATCTCCTTCACCATCGAACCGCGCAGGTAGTGGAAGTAGCTCCACCAGCGATGCGGGTCATACTCAACCATGTAGGGGATACCCTCCGGAACGGGAGGCGCATGCTAACCGCACCGCGACGCGTCGCGAGCAGTGCTTTGCGAGATTGCGGATGCCAGACGTTTCGGGTGATGGCCGGGCGTCGGGGGCTTCAGCTAAGGAGGAAGACGGTCCGTCCACTCCCTCGTCAAGGAGGCGTCTTCCATGCGCCGTCACCTCACGCCCCTGCTGATGTTCCTCGCCGCCACGGCGAGCGGTTGCAGCTTCCTGCGCACGGACGTCCTGCTGGACACGCTCAACACCCCGGACTCGTCGAATCCGAAGGACGTGCCGGTCCGGGTGCCGGCGGTGGAGCGCGTGGCGGGGCTGACGCGCGCGCAGCTGACGGACTCCTATGTGGACCCGGCGCGCGCGGGCGCGTGGATGGAAGCGCTGGGCGCGTCTCCGGAGGCCGTGCTGGACATGTCCGCGTGCCTGGTCCAGCACGCGGGCAACGACTCGGCGTCCTGCTATGAGAACGACGCGCACACGGGCTACGTCGACCGGACCGTGAAGGCGTCGGCGTGGGGCGTGCCGATGCCCGCGCAGTCCCTCCCCGTGGCGGCAGCGGCGGCGGAGGAGGTGGACGCGGAGCGCTTCCTCGCGAACGCGATGGGCATTGGTCCGTCGCTCGCGGCGTTGCAGCAGTCGCTGGAGGTGCCGCTGACGCGCGAGGTGCTCGCGCAGGGCATCCAGCGGGGCGCGGCGTCCGCGGCGGCGTACGTGCGGGCGCGCTCGTGGCGGCGCGACCTGCAGCGGCCCAGCAACGCGGTGGTGCTGAGCGGTGGCGGGGCCAACGGGGCGTTCAGCGCGGGGGCCATGTGGCGGCTGTTGGGCATCCTGGAGCAGTGCCGGGGCAAGCCCGCGCCGGAGGGGTGCGGCGACGCGCGAATCGACCTGGCGGCGGGGACGAGCACGGGCGCGCTCATCAGCACGCTGGTGGACCTGTTCCACACGCCGGGCCAGGAGGCGAACGCGCGGCGGCTCTTGCTGGGCAACTACACGTGCACGGTGGAGTCGGACCTGTACTGCGTGAACTCCACGTGGTTGTGGAACCTGGCGGAGGACACGCGGGGCCTGGTGAAGTTCGACGGCATCTATACGAAGCTGGATCAATTCATCCAGCCGGAGATGTTGCACAACGGCACGGAGCTGGTGTCGGTGTCGGTGGATTTCCAGACGGGCGACGTGTTCAGCGTGAGCGACCAGGACCCGGCGGACTTCAGGCCGGGCGCGTCGGACCATCTGCGCAAGGGCGGGATGATTCACGCCATCGTGGCGTCCATCGCGGAGCCGGTGCTGTCGAACCCTGCGGGCAAGCTGCCGTCGGCGGCGGGTGACCGCACGGGGACGTACTACGACGGCGGGGTGCGCTCCGGGCTTCCGCTGCTCCAGGCGGTGGAGCGTGGGGCGGAGCGCGTGCTGGTGATTTCGACGGGAGGGATGAACCCGTCACCGGCGATGGATCCGAAGAACGCGATGAGCGTGCTGATGCGCACCATCGATTTGTTCGTGGCGCAGCCGCGCGTGGCGGAGGTGCAGCAGGCGGAGTTGCTCGCGGTGACGCGCCGGCTGGGCGAGTACAACGTCTGCACGCTGCGCGGCGCGACGGAGGACTTCTGCCGCCGCAAGGGCACGGGCTTCCAGCCGCGGATGGTGGGGCCGGGGGCGGGGCAGGCGGTGTGGATGGGCTCGGCGCGCTTCGACCAGGTGGCGAGCAGCTGGCGCAGCACGTGGATGTTCAAGCCGGAGTCGGGGCTGGCGACGGCGAGCGGCTACTCGTTCACGCCGGAGGTGATGCAGCCGCTCTTCGTGGCGGGCGTGGAGTCCATGCAGAAGCGCTGCAAGGAAGTGCTGTCCCTGTTCGACATCCAGGGCTCGCTGGCGGCAACGGAGTGCGCGCGTCAGTTGGTGGAGGTGGCGGACGAGGCGCGCGAGGCGCTCCCGTCCGTGGCGCAGTGCCGCGCGGACAAGCCGGAGCGCCGCACGTGTGACTGACGCGCGCTACCTGCCGCCGTCGATGACCCACTTGCCCCAGCCGGCGAGCGCGGTGCCGTCCTCGGGCACGCGCTTGCCCTTGGGCGGGGAGTGGTAGACGGCGTCGGCGAGCGGCATGAAGCGGGCCTCGTCCGCGAGTCCGTTGAGCGCGGCGCCCCAAGGGTCGGCGGCGTAGGTGGTGACCTGCACCCGGCGCTCGGCGCCCTCGCCCGCGGGCGCTTCGAGGATGAACGCGGGGATGGGGTGCTGGGCGACGGTGAACGTCTCTCGGCGCGGCGGCGCGGTGCCGGCGGCGACGGGAGGCCACTGCTGAGGCTGGCCGATGGCTTCGCTGACGGCGGCGAGCAGGGCCTCTTCCAGGGGCTGGGCTTCCGCGTCGCGGAGGTCGGCGCAGGGGGCGTCGCCGGTGGGGCCGGTCAGCTCCTTGCGAAGGAGGAAGCCGCGCTCGGCGCCCAGGCAGACGCGGCGCACGGAGGACGTGCCGGAGAGGTCCTGGCGCACGTCGTACCAGGTGCCCGGGCCCCAGGGCCGGTCGAGCACGGGCACGTTGCCCGCGGCGTCGGAGCCCTGGCGGAAGGACACGAGCGTGAGCTGCTGGCTGCCGCTGGCGCCGAAGCCGGAGAGCGTGGTGCTGGCGTCGAGCAGGCCATGGGTGAGGTACAGCGGGCCGGGCTCATTGGCGTAGAGGCGGTTCTGGAGGGGGCCGTCGCTGGGGCGGCGGTCGTCCAGGAAGCGGCGGGCATCCCAGGTGCGTCCGGCGGCGGTGGTCTGTTCGGCGGAGCGCTGGCCGCGGTGCTCGTCCTTCCACGGCTGCGTCTCCTCCATGCGCATGGGCAGCACGCGAGGCTGGGAGAGGCGCGGGTGGGCCAGGGGCCTGCCCTGATCATCCGTGAAGGTGACGGTGAGCCACGCCCAAGGCGCCTGGACGGAGACGACCTCCAGCGTGACATGGCCGGCCACGCCCACGCCGGTGTCCGCGCCAGGGCGGCCCCGGTGGGCGGAGAAGGCGTACTCCACGCGGTCGCCCACGCGGGCGCGCTGCCACGGCGAGGGCGTGGCGGGGGTGTCGGGGGCGCCAGCGTCCAGTACGGAGGCTTCGGTCGGAGCGGAGGCGTCGGGCTGCGCGGTGGCGGTGGCGGTGGTGCCGTCGGAGGGGGAGACGGCACGGGGCTTCATGCTCTCGCAGCCCGTGGTCAGCAGGAGCGCGGAGCACAGCAGGAGGGGAGCGCGGGAGAGGGGGCGTCGCATGCGGTCGCTAGATACACGGAGCCCCGCGTGGAGCCGCGTGGAGGGTGTCCGCATGAGTGGCGTCAACGTGCGCTGGTCGACAGCTCGGGGGATTCCTCCAGCCACGTGCCCCAGCGAATGAGCCGACTGTCGGAACGGTATTCGCGCGCTCCTTCCTCGGACTGTCGGTACACCCCTTCCGAGAGCCGGTCGAAGCGAACCTCCATGGGAAGCCCCTGGAGCACGGGACTCCACAGGTCCGTGGGATAGCTCCTGGACCGCATCCAGGAGGCGCCACCGTTTTGATGAGCAGGGGCTTCTTCGAGGTACGCCACCACGGACGCTTGTCCCAGTTGGACCCGCACCTTCCTGGGGAGCGGGGCTCCGTAGTCACGAGGCGGCCAGGTGGGAATGTAGACGGAGTCGTTGACGAGGTTGATCAACGCATCCTCCAACGCAACGACCTCCGCGCCCTGGAAGTCATCACACCGGACTTCGTCCCGCGGTTTTTCCCAAACCTTGCGCAGCAAATAGCCCTGTTCCGCGCCAAGACAGACTTGCTTCCGGACGTCACCCCAACTGGCGCGCTCCTGCGTCTCGTACCAGGTGCCTGGGCCCCAAGGGTTGCCCATGACAGGAGGGGTTCCCTGGACCGTGCCTGTGCCTCGCTGGAATGACACGAGCGCAAGCGAATGGCCTGCGGACATGCTGTAACCCATCGAGAAGAAGGAGACCTTGAGCAACCCGTTGGTGAGATAGAGCGGCCCGGGAGTCGTGGCGTAGAGCCGGTGCTGCGTGGGGCCGTCCCCCGGAGAGTCGTCGCGGGCAATCCGTTGGACGATCCAGTGCTGACCGGCAGCGAAGGCCCAGAGGCGGGTGGTGCTGGTGCTACCGCTTTCGATGGGGTCGGGGGGATTCGCCGGAGCCTGCCCCATGCGCATGGGCAGCACGAAGCCGTGGCTCAGGAACGGATGCGGATGGGGTTGGCGGTCATTCCGGGTCACCCGGATGAAGAGCCAGACCCAGGGGGACCGGACAGCGATGACCTCCACGAAGAGCTGGCCCGCCGAAGCGCTGGTCCCCCGGCGCGAACCGATCCGGTCCGCGTGGAAGGCATATTCCACGCGGTCGCCCACGCGCGCGTCCTGCCACGATGTGGGCACCTGGACCGAGGTGCTCCCTGGAGGAACCTCCGTCACGGTACTGAAGCCCCGGGGCCTGGACGTCCCGCAGCCCATGAGCAGGACCAGGGCCACACCGGCCACTGCGATGAATCCCTGACGGAAAGACTGTCGTTGCATCTGGCGGATGCCCCCTGTCTGCCATTGACGCACATGCCGGACTCTTCCGCCAGGGAACTCCACCTTGAGTGGAAACCGCTGCTCAAGTACTTGCTCCTTGGACCTGAACGCAGGCGGATGTGCGTCACAGCGTTCGAGGAACCCACGGACTGTCGGCGAAATACTCGCGATAGGTCTCCGTGTAGTCCCGCCGGATCTCTCCATGCTCGTACAGACGAAAAGGGATCTCACCTCCATCGAGCAGTATGAAAACCCGCTGCGACAAACGCTCTGACAAGAAGCGGGCGATGCCATCACCCAAGACCGAGTCGAGTCTTGTGATGGACCGATTGTCTCCAAAGAGGCGGACGACGACGTTGAACCGGCTCATGTCGAATTCTTCGAAGAACCATTCGTCCTTGAGCCCGTGCTCCTGCATGAAGGCGCGCGTGTAGGCGAACGCCTGGGTGAGGTCCAGTACCATCAGGTGCAGGCCACAGACATGAGGGGTGTTGGGGTCAAGAAATGCAGGCCCCAGACACTCGCGAAGGGCGACCTCGACCTCGGCCTGTCCCGCTTCTTCAACGTAGAGCACGACATCTGTTTCGCCTTCGCTCATGGCTACTTCTCCCGCAGCGGCGTAGGTGCCCGCAGCCCAGACGCTACTCCACGGAGATCTCCCGGTAGACCATGTCGCTGGGGCCCAACCGGTTCACGGTGTCGACGAAGCGCTCGGAGACGACGATGCGGGTGGTCTCTTTCACGCCGAAGAGGTCGAAGTCCTTGGGGATGGATTCACCGAGCAACCATCGCTCCGGTGGAAGATAGAAACCGTGGCTCCCGCAGCCATCGCAGGTGGGCACCCGGTCACGGTCCTGGATGCACGCGGGATGCAGCTTCGCCAGAGGACGTGCTTCTAATTCATATTGAGGCAGTTCCTTCGTGCGGCGGTTCCGCAACTCCGCCCAGACCGGGATGATGCCTTTCAGCCCTGCCTCTTGAATTGCTGCGAGCGTGTCCTCACGCAGGAGGACCTGCCACGCAACCTCCCGTAGTTGAAGTGCGTCAGGTACAGGAAGCGGTGCAGGCGCGCCACGTCGCCTTGGGGCTTGGCGTCGAAGAGGCTCTTGAACGTCTTCTCGTCGCCCACCCACGGCAGCTTCTTCAGCTTAGCCAGGCTCGCGGGCGTCAGCTTCTGGAGGAGCCGGTACGCGTCGGCGGAGGGCTCCACATACGTCTTGTGCGCGGGCAGCATGGCCACCAGCCGCTTCGCCAGGCGCTTCTTGCCGGCCGGGCTGCCCCAGATGGTTTTCTCCACTGGCTCACCACCCTGGAGGAACTCCAGGACGTCACGGGCGTCGCCTCGGCCTTGGCCGTGGAGGTCGACTCCTGCGTCGTCGCGTTGCCCCCAGCGTCGCAGGTGAAGTGGGGATCGGTGTCGAGGTGGCCTGCATGGCGTTTCGTCTCCGGAAGAGACAAAGGCCCGCGGCGCGAAATCGGGGACATCACCAAGTGACGGCGAGCGTCGTGGTGCGGCAGAGGCCGTGGTACTGCCGAAGGCCGATGCCGGCTCGTTCAGCATTGTCGCGGGCGTTGCGGGTCTTTCGCGCGCGTGACACCTACCGCTCGACATTGGCGAGTGGGGAGCCCCGTTTCGACGATGAAGTCGATGAGCGTGCGCACGGCGAGCGGCATCAGCTCGCGCTCGTGGTAGACAACCGAGAGGAGCGTCTGCGCGCCGATGTGCTTGGCGAGAACCCGCACCAGCGTGCCGGCAGCGACCTCTGCCTGCGCCAGGAAATCGGGGAGCAGCGCGATGCCAAGGCTGGTCCGTGCCGCGCCGAGCAGCACGAACATGTCGTTGGAAGTCATGCGCGGATGAATGCGCACGCTGCCCCCCTTGAGGCGCGGCCAGCTCAGCGAGGGCGTTTCTCCGAGCACGAATGGACTCAAGCAAGCGTGCCTGCGCAGGTCCGTAGGGCGCTTGGGAGTTCCTGCCCTTGCCAGATACTCAGGCGTCGCCACGCAGACCAGCGTGTTCGTACCCAACTTGCGTGACACCAGGTTGAGCGGCGTCGACGCGACGGGGCCGGAGCGCAGCGCGAGGTCAAATCCGCCGTGAATCAAATCGACGTGCGTATTACTGGCGTCCACCTCCAGGACAACGTCGGGATGGCGCAACGAGAACTGACCGAAGAGTTCCCCCAGGGAGTCGGGGGCTCCGGTAGGAACGGAGATGCGCACCCGGCCCTCAACCTTGCCACTCGGCCGCTGAACGATGGCGCGCGCACGCTCGAGTGCTTCGACCGAGTGGCGCGCGTGCTGGTAGAACTCGGCGCCCGCGTCGGTGAGCGCCTGCCTTCGGGTCGTGCGTTTGAGGAGGCGTATTCCGAGGCGTTCTTCGAGCCGTTGCAAGCGCCGTCCAACGGTCGAGCGTGGCAGGCGCAGCTCTTTCGCGGCACGTGAGAGCGAGCGCGTGTCGACCACACGCACGAAGGCGATCAGCTCGGCTGTCTCCGGTAGGTCGTCCATTTGGAGCAAATCGTAGCCAATCATTCCAGTTTTTGCATGGTTGCCTCAGGCCGGTGCGAAGGCTTAGGCAAGTGCCATGAGAACGAAACTCCTGTACTGGGTGCCTACCGGCTTGCTGGCGGCGATGTTTCTGATGTCCGGCACCTTCAACGTCACTCGCCAGCCCAACGTGATGGAGATCCTGGCGCGTCTGGGCTACCCCAGCTACCTGGCCACGATCCTTGGAGTTTGGAAGCTGCTCGCCGCAGTCACCTTGGTGTTCGGCTCGCGTTGGCCGCGCTTGAAGGAATGGGCGTTCGCGGGCCTGTTCTTCGACCTCAGCGGTGCGATCATCTCTCACGTAGCCTCCCGTGACACCGTCGCCAGCAGTGTGCCCGCTGGGGTACTGCTTGTGCTGACCGGCATCACCTACGCGGCGCAGCGACGGTTCGGTCCTGCCGGCTCGGCGTTGAACGGAGCACCTCGGCCAGTCGCATCTGTTGGCCACGTTGCTCAGCCCCGCTGACAGGCATCAAGTACAGTGGGCCCTCTCTCTTTCGGAGCCCCACGCATGCCTTCGCCTCTGTCCATCCGCCGTGTCGTCCTCTACAAGCACGGCGTCGGCTACTTCGAGCGCCGGGGGAAGGTGACCGGCAGCGAGACCGCGCACCTGGACTTCAAGGCGCGCGACATGAACGACGTGCTCAAGTCCATGACCGTGCTGGACCTGAACGGCGGCTCCGTGTCCGCCGTGAGCTACGACTCCACCAAGCCCCTGGAGCAGCTCCTCTCCGAAGCCACCATCCGCATCCCGGAACACGGCAGCCTCACCGCGCTGCTCGGCCAGGTGAAGGGCGCCCGCGTCCGCGCCCGCGTCGGCGGCGCTCAGGTGGAAGGCGCCATCGTCGGCCTGGAGTCCCTGCCCGTCGTCCAGGGGGAGGCCAGCGTCGTGCGCCCCTTCCTCACGCTGCTCGTCGGCGCGTCGCTGCGCACCTTCGACGTGCTGGAGCTGGGCGAGCTGGAGTTCCTCGACGAGGCCGTGCGCAAGGACCTGGAGTTCTACCTGGCCACCGTCATGTCCTCGTACAAGAAGGACTCCAAGCGGCTGTCCATCCTCACCGCCGGAGAGGGCTCGCGCGAGCTGTTCGTCAGCTACGTGCTGGAGTCCCCTGTGTGGAAGACCAGCTACCGCATCCTCCTGGACGAGGGACAATCGCCCCTCCTCCAGGGCTGGGCCATGGTGGACAACACCGGTGACGAGGACTGGGTGGACGTGGAGCTGTCCCTCATCGCGGGCCTGCCCGTGTCCTTCGTCCACGACCTCTACAACCCCCGCTACATGCGCCGCCCCGTCGTGGAGGTGCGCTCGGAGACCGGCGTCGCGCCCGTCATCCCCGAGGAGGCCTACGAGAGCGCCCCCGCCGAGCCCATGATGGAGTCCGCGGACGACGAGTCCTTCGGCTCCTCCGCGGACATGGCGTCCACCATCATGCCCGCCATGGCCGCGCCCCCCGGGGCCCCCCGCAGGATGCGCGCCAAGGGCGGCCCCATGATTGGCGGCGGCGGACGCGGCGGCATGCGCGAGGCGCTGGAGCAGAGCACCTCGGTGACGACGCTGACCAAGGAGGTGGGTGACCTCTTCGAGTACGGCGTGGACCGCCCCGTCACCGTGCACCGCAACCAGAGCGCGCTCGTCCCCATCGTGCACCGCCCCTTCGAGGGCCGCCGCGTGCTGCTCTACAACCGCTCCACGCGTGAGAAGAACCCGATGTCCTGCATCGAGTTCAAGAACACCACCGGCCTCACGCTGGAGGGCGGCCCCGTCACCATCACCGAGGACGAGACCTACGTGGGCGAGGCGATGCTCGACACGCTCAAGCCCGACGACGTGCGCTTCGTCCCCTACGCCGTGGAGCTGTCCTGCACCATGTCCGTGGAGGAGGACCAGGAGGACGGCCCGGTGTTCCGCGCGCGGCTCAACCGGGGCACCCTGGTGGTGGAGTTCTTCCACCAGCGCCGCACCAAGGTCCTCGCGCGCAACAAGGCGAAGCGCCCCCAGGTGCTCTTCGTGGAGCACCCGCGCACCGGCTGGGAGTTGAAGGACACGGTCGCCCCCGCGGAGACCACGGATGGCTTCTGGCGCTTCAAGCGTGAGCTGGCCCCGGGCACCTCCGACACGCTCGTCATCACCGAGCGCACCCGCGGCCACCGCCAGTACTACCTCGGCAACCTGGGCCTGGAGGAGGTCACGTTCTTCCTCGACTCGCGCTACATCGATCCGCGCGTCGCCCAGGCCCTGCGCGACGTGGTGGCCATGCGCGAGAAGCAGTCGAAGGTCGCCCAGGACCTCCAGCGCCTCAACGAAGAGCGCAGCCAGCTCTTCAAGGACCAGGAGCGGATCCGCTCCAACATCGACTCGCTCAAGAGCGGCGCGTCCCAGCGCGAGCTGGTGGAGCGCTTCGTCACCAAGCTCAACGCACAGGAGGACCGGCTGGAGAGCATCGGTCGGGAACTGGAGCGACTCGAGCAGGAGCGCACCCGCCTGCAGGCGGAGACGAACCAGCGCATCGAGTCGCTCTCCTACGAGGCGGACCTGTAGCTACTTCGCGTCCGCGCGGAACACCTCGCGGCCCGCGACCACCGTCAGCCGGACCTGCCCGGTGAGCAGGTCCGCCGCTGGCGCGTCCACGGGGTCCACCGACAGCGCCACGAAGTCCGCGTCCATGCCCGGCTTCAGCCGGCCGCGCTGTGCCTCCGCGAACGAAGCGTAGGCCGCGCCCACCGTGAAGCCCTCCAGCGCCTCCTCACCGCTCAGGCGCTGGTCCGGGTGCCACCCACCCGGGGGCTGGCCGCTCGGGTCCTGCCGGGTGCGCGCCGCGTACAGCCCCGCGAGCACGTCCGGCCGCTCCACCGGGAAGTCGCTGCCCAGCGCCAGCACGGCGCCCGCGGCCTTCAGCTTCTGCCACGCGTAGGCGTTCTGGATGCGCTCCGAGCCCACGCGCTTCTCCGCCCAGGGCATGTCGCTGGTGGCGTGCGTGGGCTGCACGCTCGCCACGAAGCCGTTCGCGCCCAGCCGGGTGATGTCCTCGGCCGTCATGATCTGCGCGTGCTCCACGCGCGGACGCGCGGCCTTGGTCCCCGTGGTGGTCAGCTCGCGCGACAGCGTGTCCAGGAGCAGCGTGTTTGCGCGGTCGCCAATCGCATGCGTCGCCACCTGGAAGCCTCGGCCCACGAAGGCGTGCACGCGGAAGGCGTACTCCTCCGGGGACAGCAGCAGCAGGCCGCGGTGGCCGGGCTCGTCGCTGTAGGCCGCGCCCAGTGCCGCGCCCCGGCTGCCCAGCGCGCCGTCCAGGGTGAGCTTCACCGCGCGCATCGTCAGGAGCTTGCCCTGGAAGGGGCCATCCTTCAGGTACTGCACGCGGTCATCCGTCTGGCCATCCGCCATGGCGTAGACGCGCAGGGGCAGGGTGCCCGCCTTGTCCCAGGCCTGGAACAGGCGGAACGTGCGCAGGTCCATGCCCGCGTCGTGCACTCCGGTAAGGCCCACGCGCGCGCAGTGCTCCAGCGCGGACCGCATGCGTGCCTCATGCTGCTCCTTCGTGGGCAGGGGCAGCGCCTTCAGCGCCAGGTCCATGGCGTTGTCGATGAGCACGCCGCTGGGGTCGCCCCCCGGCAACCGCTGGATGGTGCCGCCCTCGGGGTCCTTCGTGTCACGGGTGATGTTCGCGCGCTTGAGCGCCGCGCCGTTGAGCCACAGCGCGTGCCCGTCGATGCGCCACAGCACCACGGGCGTGTCCTTCAGGTGCTCGCCCATGTCCGCGAGGGTGGGGAAGCGCGGCGTGTCCCAGTCGTTCTGGTCCCAGCCCTGACCCACCAGCCAGTCGCCCTGGTACGCGGTGGCTGGGGCCTTCTCCAGCCGCTGGCGCACCTCCGCCAGCGACGCGGTGCCCTCCAGCCGCACGCCCGCGAGCGCCTGTCCCAGCCCCGCCAGGTGTCCGTGCGAATCGGTGAGGCCCGGGACCACCGTCGCGTCACCCAGCTCCACCACGCGCGCGGTGGCACCCGCAGCGGCGAGCACCTCCTCACGCGTGCCCACGGCCAGCACCTTGCCGTCCCGCACTGCGAGCGCCTGGGCCTCCGGCTTCGCGGAATCCAGTGTGCGGATGCGTTTGGCCACGTACACCGTGGGCGCGTCCGCGACCGCGTGCTCCGCGGGCGTTCCCTCCGGCACGCGCCGCGAGCAACCCGCGCCCGCACACAGGACCAGCGCCCCCAGCATCCAACCGAGACGTCCTCGCATCATCCGCGCACCCGCCATGACCGTTCGTTCGCCCGGGCGGTTCGTCCCGGGACATCGCGCGCGGCACTCTGACGCACGCCCCGCGCGACGGCCAGTCTGGGATGCCTGCACGGCGGGCGCGGACCGGGCCGCGCCGCGACGCACAATCCGTGCACGCCCCGCGCGAAAGGGCGTATGGAACAGCGCGTGAGCACTGATACCCCTCGCGGCATCTGTTTCGACCTGGACGGCACGCTGGTGGATTCGCTGCCGGACATCATCGACAGCTTCCTCCACGGCTTCACGCACCACGGCCTGCCCGCGCCCTCCGTCGCGGAGGTGCGCGCGCTCATCGGCCAGCCGCTGGAGGCCATGTACACGCGCTTCGCTCCGGAGCACGCCACCACGCTCTGCGTGGCCTACCGCGAGCACTACCCGCTGAACTTCCACCGCCGCTCCCGGTCCTTCCCCGGCGTGGAGCGCGTCCTGCGCACGCTGCGCGAGCGGGGCTACCTGCTCGCCGTCGCCACCACCAAGCGCGGCGACATGGCGCGGCGCTTCGTGGACGCGATGGGGCTGGGCGGCCTGCTGCACCACGTGCAGGGCACGGACGGCTTCCCGCACAAGCCCGCGCCGGACGTCATCCACCATGCCCTGAAGGCGCTGGGCACCGGCGGCCTGTGGATGG
Organism: Corallococcus sp. AB038B; assembly: GCF_003668955.1. Lineage (NCBI taxonomy): Bacteria > Pseudomonadati > Myxococcota > Myxococcia > Myxococcales > Myxococcaceae > Corallococcus > Corallococcus sp. AB038B. The sequence goes on from NZ_RAWO01000001.1 coordinate 596,843, forward strand.
TGGGCGACACCACGCTGGACCTGCGCGCGGGCCAGGCCGCGGGCCTCAAGACGTACGCCGTCACCTGGGGCACGCACGCGCACGAGGAGCTGGCCACCGCCACGCCGGACGAGCTCCAGCCGGACCTGGAGCGGCTGCTGCACCACTTGCCGCCGCTCGTCTGACCGCGTGGCTGGAGTCAGGCGACCCTTGGACCCCCAGCATCGCGCTTGATTGAAAGGTCGTGACCATGAGGCGTCTTCGCGCTTGCGCCGCGCTCCTGCTCATTCTCTCGGCCTGTGCCACGTCGGCGCCGAGCAGGAATGAGCTGACGGTGCGTAACCCGAGGCTCGCCAACCTCCAGCGAGCAGCGGAGCTGCCATGGACTGACGGTGGACGGTGCGTCGTCCGTGAGGCTGCACAGCCTTGGCCCGTGTTGGTGGAGAAGTGCTATCGGACCCTCGACCGTGACCGGATCGAGTTCCACGACACCACGGGAAGATGCACGGTCGCCTCCGCTGACGCCGCTGCCGTTGGAATCGGGTTCTGCGTGCTGGCGGCTCCTGAGATTGCCGTGGGCGCCGTCATCGTGCTGGGTGTGGTGGTGGTCGGCGTCGCCATCAAGGAAGCGATGGATGCCTATGAGCTCCGCCACGCCTACCCCGAGGAAGCAGGAACCTCACGAGGAACGAAGGTGGCATCCCGGGAAACCGAAGCGCAACGCAAGCCCAAGCTGAAGCCCGAGCCAGCGGGGCAGGACTGGCAGCCCCCAGTGCCGCCTGTGCCCGTGGACCGGACGGGACGCGCCAGTTGCGAACCTGTTCCGGTGCCCCACGCGGGCGAGGACGACCCACATAATGAATGTGCCGACAAGTTCCCACCCAACCGTTACCCCGGGATGGACGTGCTCGTTGGCGGAGTGCGCTTCGATGCGCTGCAAGTGGGCGTGCGCAAGCTGTGGGAGATCAAGACCCATCGATTCGACACGTACTCTGGCTTCATCCAGCGGCGGGAGATTGAGAGGGAGTTGGAGCAAATACAAAAGGAGCGAACTGCTGCTGCGGCATGTGGATATGACTTCGCCATTGGCGTGAGCACCCAGGAGCACAAAGACGCGCTTATCGAAGTGGACTTCTCACTGGATGTCGTCGTCACGGGGTGCAAACGATGACCAGGCGTAAAGCCCTCTCCCTCACTGTTTATGCGCCTCCGCTTGTAGGCCAGGACGGCCGCACGCTCGCCATCGTCCGTGGGATGGAGAAGGCGCTTCCCGGCCTGCGCCTGGAGTGGGAAGTAGGCAAAGGAGTGCGCCCCATCGCATTGCCGCAGCGCGACGCGTGGCTCGCGGAAAGGACGCAGGACGGGAGATTCCCTCTTCTGTGCAACGGGGATGAGCGTTACCCCGTGACGGTTAACGGGAGGGGAAGACCTGGACTCCTCAGCCCAGGCAGTCAGTCCCTGTCTGAAGTGCATGCAGAACTGCCACTGGACGAGCCCGTGCTCGCGGCAGCGGCGGCTTTGCTTGAGGGCGTGGCTGAGGGTGCGTGCTCGTTCTGGGGACATGCGTCGCCGTATGGTTACGGTTCGGAAGTCGCGCCGCAGTTTCGCCGATCGTCTCATGGACAAGAGTGTTCACCCCGTGGGCTGCCCATGATCAACCTGCCAGAGAAGCTCCCGGCGCCTGAGATTCCCTGGTTCCTCGGGTGGCTGAACCATTGGTCTGCCGCTGCCGCGCGGGCCATCGGGTTCCCGGATCCGACCCGTGACGCCGAGCTGCTTTCACGGGCTCGGCGCACGGCATCGGGCGGCTGGGTCGTGCAGCTCACCGATGCGCCGCTCGACCTGGACAAGCCCGCCCACCTGGACACGCTCAAGCGGACCTACGAGCGCTTTCCGGAGATCGGCGGACGCGCAGCGCCTTGACCCGAACGCACTCCATCAGTCGAAACCGCGTCCCGAGCCCTTGAGAACCAGACAGCACTCAGTGCTGCGAGCGCGGGTGCAGCGCCTGCACCTGGCGCACCTGCTGGCGGCTGTTGAGCGGAAGCGCCGGCAGCGTGAGCTGATCCAACTCACGCGGGCCGATGAGCTGCACCACGTCCTTGCGGAAGAACAGGTCCAGCGTCCAGCCCATGGCCACGCGCACCTTCGTCTCCAGCTTCGGCAGCTTGAACAGGTAGACGGTGCGCCAGAGCACCCACGCGAAGGTGCCGGAGAACTTCAGCCCCAGGATGCGCGCCACGCCCGAGCGCTGGCCAATCGTGGCCAGCTGCCCCAGCATCCTGTATCGGAACGGCTTCCCCGGCTTCCCCTTCAGCGCCGCGCACACGTTGCGCGCCACCGTCACGCCCTGGCGAAGCGCGTGCTGCGCGGTGGGCGGGCAGGGCTTCCCTCCGTTGGTGACGTCCGGCACCGACGCGCAGTCACCCAGCGCCCACACGCCCGGGAAGCCCGGCACCTCCATGCGCTCGTTCACCTTGAGCCGCCCACGCTCCTTCTCGCACGGCAGCGTCGACAGCAGGGACGGCGGCGTGACGCCCGCGGTCCACACCACCGTCTTGGTGGGCACCACCGTGCCGTCCGGGAGCTCCACGCCCGCCGCCGTCACGTCCCTCACGCGGACGCCGGTGCGCACCTCGATGCCGTGCTCGATGAGCTTCTTGCGCGCGTACGCGCCCAGGTCCTCGCCCAGCTCCGGCAGCACCTCCTTGCCGCCGTGCACCAGCATCACGCGCACGTTGGCGTGCTGGATGTTGGGATAGAAGGGCAGGGCGCCGTGGATGAAGTCGTTGATGGCGCCGGCTGTCTCCACGCCCGCGAAGCCGCCGCCCACCACCACGAAGGTGACGATGGCGTTGCGCGTGCCCGTCGCGACGCAGTCCGCGTCCGCCTCCTCCAACCGGTCCACCAGGCAGTTGCGCAGGAGCATCGCGTCGCCCAGAGTCTTCATGGTCAGCGTGTAGTCGCGCGGGCCCGGCTTGCCGAAGAAGTTCGTCTCCGAGCCCATGGCCAGCACCACGGAGTCGTACTCCAGCGTGTGGCTGTGGCCGTCCAGCCCGCCGTGCGCCACCGTGACCCGCTTCGTCTCCAGGTCCAGCCCGCTGACGTCGCCCTCCACGAACGTCAGGCGCGGCAGCAGCTTGCGCAGCGAGATGACGATGGCGGTCGCGGTCAGGTCGCTCGCCGCCACCTCATGGAGCATGGGCGTGAAGAGGAAGTAGTTGTCGCGGCTGACGAGCGTCACCTCCACGTCGTCCCGCTTCCCCAACTGCCGCTCCAGGTGCAGCGCCGCGTACATCCCCGCGAAGCCGCCCCCCAGGATGAGCACCCGCTTGCGCGGCGGCGGCGCGTCCACGCAGAGCCCTTCCTTCTTTTCGTCCGCCCCCATGCCCGCCTCCTCACGACGCGAAGAACACCACCCCCCAATGTCGGGGCGCTCGCTCGCATCCGCATCCCGGGCCGGCGGGGGCCTGTCCGTCCGCTTGCCCTAGGGGTGGTTCGGGTGCATCCGGTGCCGCCACGTCGTGCGCTGTGAGGTGTAGCGGGGGTTCTCGAAGAGTTTGATCAGCACCATGCCCGCCACGAACCCACCGATGTGCGCCCAGACGGCGACGCCACCGGATACCTCGGGCCGCAGCGTCATCAACTGCGGCAGGCCGGTGATGACCTGGAGCACGAACCACCACACCAGCACGGCCCACGCGGGGATGGGGAAGACGCGGATGAGGATGAAGATGATGAACAGCATGTTCACGCGCACGCGCGGGTAGAGCACCAGGTACGCGCCCAGCACGCCCGCGATGGCGCCGGACGCGCCCACCGTGGGCACCGGCGACGTGGGGTCCACCGCCACGTGCGCCGCCGCCGCCACCAGCCCGCACACCAGGTAGAAGACGAGGAAGCGCAAACGCCCCATGCTGTCCTCGATGTTGTTTCCGAAGACCCAGAAGAACAGCACGTTGCCCAGCAGGTGCCCCCAGCCGCCGTGCAGGAACATGGACGTGAGCGGCGTGAGGCGATTGATGGCCTCGTTGTCCACCACGCACGCGAGCCCGTCCCCCAGCGGCACCGCCTGACCCAGCGGCGCGCGGCCGGTGAGCTCCCCGGGCACCATGCCCAGCTCGCAGATGCTGGTGGCCAGCGCCACCACGTTGAAGCCCGCGCCCTGGAAGAACACCCAGGTCAGCCCCAGGGCCGCGAGCAGCAGGTACGTCATCACCGGGGTGCGCAGGGTCGGGTTGTCGTCGCTGATGGGAATCATGTCCGCCCGCCAGCATGACCCCGGCACCGGCCCCCCGGACGGCTTCGTGCGCAGGGATGTGCGACGCCGGACGCATCACCGGAAGGCGGCCGGGCTCTAGCCAAATGAAGGTTGCCTGGTGGAGGTGACCCTCTCCCGGAAGGGTCCGGACTTGGCTTCCAGGCCCGCACCGGGCGAAATTCCGCAACCGCCTTCTCTTTCATGGAGTCCGGAGCAATGAATCCCTCGAAATCGTCCCGCGCCTCGGCGCTGCTCGTGGTGTCCGCCCTCGCCCTCGCCTTCAGCGGCTGCGCCGCGCGCCGTCAGCAGGCGTACCTGGAGGACAAGGCCATGGGGCACGTCTACCGCAAGCCCATCGCGGAGGTGTGGCCGGCGGCCCTGGCCCTGGTCAAGGAGAAGGGCTTCTCCGTGACGAACACGCAGACCGGCTTCGAGACCACGACGGAGTGGCTGATGACCAGCGCTCCCTCCTCGCTGGGCACCTCCTACGCACGCTACCTGGTGCGCGGCTTCGAGCGGGGGCCCGGCCAGTCCGCGGTGGAGTTCCGCCGCCAGGACCGCTCCGAGTCCCGCGCCGCAGACAGCACCGACGGCCGCGCCAAGGACCAGGGGGAGGCGGTGACCGGCGCCGGCAACTCCCAGATGCGGCGCGACTCCGAGCTGGAGTGGGAGCTGCTCCAGAAGGTGGACCCCGACGCCGCCTCCGCCCTCAAGGCCGAGGCGAAGAAGGTCGAGTAGCCCCACCCACCGTCACCGAGCAGGGGCTGCCGCCCGCGCGACACCGACGTCAGTCGCGCAGCGGCAGCTCCACGGTGAGGCCGTCGAAGGCCACCTCCACCGGCCCCTTGAACGCCTCACGCGCCTGCGTGAGCAGCCGTCCGGGGTCGGTGTCATGGCGGCTGGACAGGTGGGTGAGGATGAGCCGCCTCGCCCCCGCGTCCTTGGCCACCTGGGCCGCCTCCCGCGCGGTGGAGTGCCGCGTCTCCAGCGCGCGCGCCTGCTCGTCGTCGGAGAAGGTGGACTCGTGCACCAGCAGGTCCGCGTCCTTCGCCGCCTGCACCAGCGACGGGCACGGCCGCGTGTCTCCGGAAATCACCAGCCGCCGCCCGGACCGCGACTCGCCCAGCACGTCCTCCGGCTTCACCACGCGCCCGTCTGGCAGCGTGATGGACTCGCCCTTCTGCAGCTTGCCGAAGGACGGCCCCTCCGGCACGCCCAGCTCCCGCGCCTTCTCCAGGTGGAAGCGCCCCGGACGGCCGTCCTCCGCCAGCACATAGCCCAGCGCGTGGATGCGGTGGTCCACGCCCACCGCCTGCACGGTGTAGCCATTGCGGCGCACCGAGTCCCCGTCTTTCAGTTCGTGGATCTCCACCGGGAAGGCCAGCGACTCCAGCCCCAGGTGCACGGCCTGGTGCAGCAGCCGGCGCGCGGGGGGAGGCCCGTACAGGTGCATGGGCTCGGTGCGGCCCATCATCCCCAGCGTGCGCAGGAAGCCGATGATTCCCAGGTAGTGGTCGGCGTGGAAGTGCGTGAAGAACGCCGCGTCCACGGTGAAGCCCGTGCCGAAGCGCACCATCTGCCGCTGGGTGCCCTCGCCGCAGTCGAACAACAGCAGATCCGCGTCCGCCTTCACCGCCAGACCGGAGAGGCCGCGATGCAGCGTGGGCTGTGCGGCGGAGGTGCCGAGGAAGGTGAGCCTCAGTAGGGACATGCCAGCGCTTCCCACGTCGAGAGTGGCCTCCTCGCACGCGCGGAATCTGCCTGCGCGCGAGCGTTCCCGGGGGCATTTACCAGGGTGCGAGGGGGCGTGCTATGCAGCCGGCCCTTTCGGACCCTCCCCCATGCCTGATTCCCTGACGGTCGGCCCCACGGCCGACCCCCGCCGAGTGAAAGCCCAGGACGGCCGCCTGCTCACCGTTCCTGACGGCTGGGCCCTCCTCCCCCCCGGCGACGCCGGCCTCACCCGCCGCGTGAAGGCCGCCGGCCCCTCCTGGACCGTGGTGGAGAAGGTGGGCCGCAAGCTCTTCTCCCGGGGCGTGTGGGCGCCGGAGGCCCACATCGTCCACGCCCGCGCCGCCCTGGACGATGAGCGCGCCACCCCCGCCTACGCCAAGAAGCTGGCCCAGGGCCGCGAGCGCCGCGCCAAGGAGCAGGCCGAGTACGAGGTCGACTTCGCCAACGCCGTCCTGCGCTTCCTCGCCTTCAGCCCCGCGTGGCTCCCCCACGCCAAGCGCCTGGCCGTGATGGTCGCCGGCCACGCCACCCCCGTGGGCAGCGGCACCGTCGCCCGCACGGAGCGCATCCCCATTGAGAGGCGCGCGGAGGCCGCCGTCATCGCCTGGATGCGCCACCAGACCACCGGCTACGACGACATGCGCATCCAGCGCGTGAAGGGCGCCCGCCGCGAGGTGCGCCGCGAACTGGCGGAGGTGTCCCGCGCCATCCTGGACCTGCACCGCCGGGACGCCCCCCACGCCCCGCCCGCGTGTCCGCTCTGCTCCGCCCTCATGCGCCCCCCGCCGACACGCCCCTCGGATTCCTGACCCGCCGTTCAGCAACGACTGTTTTATTTCTGACCGGCGGGTTAGGAATGCGTCCGCCATGCCCCGCCCCGCTGACCCCAAAGCCCGCAGCGCGCTCATCGCGTCCGCGCGGGCGGAGTTCGCGAAGCGGGGCGTGAAGGGCGCGCGCATCAGCGACATCACCGCCGCCAGCGGCCTGTCCAAGGGCGCCTTCTACCTGCACTTCCCCTCGAAGGAGGCCCTCTTCGCGGCGCTGGTGCAGGAGTTCCTGGAGGCGCTGGAGGTCCTGGCCACGAAGCGCATGTCCTGCATGGACCGCTTCCGCGCCGACCACAGCGGCCTGCCGGGCCCCGGGGACGTCGCCACGCGCTCGGAGCGCTACCGCGACTTCCTGCGGATGGAGGCCGAGCTCGACGTGGAGATGCTGGAGCTCATGTGGGAGCAGCGTGAGCTCGTCACCGCGCTCATCGTGGGCAGCCAGGGCACCGCCTTCGAGTCCGTCATGTGGGACGTGGTGGACCGCGAGGTGGAGCGCATCGCCGGGGAGTTCCACCACCTGCGCGGCCAGCATCCGGACACCCCGGACGTGGACCCCAGCCTCTTCGGCTCCTTCATCGTGGGCACCTATCTGCTGCTGGCCCGGCGCATGGGGCGGCTGACGCAGAAGCCGGACCTGGCCACCTGGGCCGTGGGCCTCCAACGTCTCATGCACGAAGGCTCGCTGCCCCGCGAGGCCGTGCCCGCGACGCCCGCCGCCGTCGCCCGTCCTTCTTCACCGCCTTCCACGCGCCGGCGCCAAGCCCGCGCGGACCACCCGCACCGCCCGCCAAGGAAACGCCCGTGAAACCATCCACGAAGCCCTCCGCCTCCCGCGCCTTCACCGCCCTGGGGATGGCCGCCGCGCTCGCGCTCACCGGTTGTGACAAGGCGGATGCCGCGTCCGCGCCGCCCGCCGCCGCTGGCCAGGACAAGCCGGCGCCCGCGGTGAAGGTCGTCTCCGCGCGCGGCGTGCAGGCCTCGCAGTCGGAAGAGGTGACGGGCACGCTGTACCCCGCCCAGGGCCTCCAGGTCGGCTTCGAGGTGGGCGGTCGCCTGGAGTCGGTGCGCGCCCAGAAGGGCCAGGCCGTGAAGAAGGGCGACACGCTCGCCCAGCTCAACTCCGAAATCGTGGACGCACAGGTGGCTGGCGCGGAGGCCGCCGTCGCCGCCGCGGAGGCCGGCGCCTCCATCGCGAAGGACGCCGCCGAGCGCACGGAGAAGCTCAGCACCGGCGGTGGCGTCAGCGACCAGCAGCACAAGAACGCCGTGGCCGCCGCCGCGCAGGCCCAGGCGCAGGTGATGGCCGCGAAGGCTCAGCTCGCGCAGGCCCGCGCGGCGCGCCGCCGGCATGACCTGAAGGCGCCCTTCGCGGGCACGCTGATTGAATCCCCGGACCAGACGGGCGCCACCGTGGGGCCGGGCTCGGCCCTGTTCACGCTGGAGCAACTGGACACGCTCATCTTCCGCACCACCGTGGCGGAAGGGGCGCGCGCGCTGCTCAAGCCCGGCACGAAGGTGCGCGTGGCGGCGCTGGGCAATGGCGCGTCCACCGACGAGGCCGTGGTGCGCACCATCCTGCCCTCCGCGGACCCCACCACCCGCCGCATCCCGGTGGAGATCGCCGTGCCCAACGCGGACGGCCGCTTCGTGGCCCACACCCTGGCGCGCGCCATGCTGAAGCTGGGGGAGACGCAGGACGCGCAGGCCCTGCCCACCACGGCGCTGTCCTCCTCCAACGGGGACCATGTGCTCGTCGTCAGCGACGGCTCGCTTCAGCGCGTGGACGTGCAGGTGTTGGAGCGCCGCGACCGCGAGGTGGTGGTGCGCGCCGCGACCGCCCTCCAGCAGGTGGTGGACTTCCCCACGCCCTCCCTGACCCCCGGCACCCGCGTCTCCGTGAAGTAGCCGCAAGCCGCCCCTTTTCGCCGCGGCCTTTCTTCGCGCGCGGCGTGCGTGAGCTCTTCCATGATTCTCAGTGACGTTTCCATTCGACGGCCGGTGTTCACGGCCATGGTGTCCCTGCTGCTCATCGTGCTGGGCGTGATGGGCCTCAAGCGCCTGGGCACCGACCTCTACCCGGACGTCAGCTTCCCCGTGGTGGTGGTCAACACCCTCTACAAAGGCGCGGGCCCGGGCGAAATCGAGACCCAGGTCATCAAGCCCCTGGAGGACGCGGTCGCCGGCATCAGCGGCGTGGATAAAATCCACTCCTTCAGCCGTGAGAACGTGGGCACCGTGGTGGTGTCCTTCACGCTGGGCACCGCCCTGGACACCGCCGTCCAGGACGTGCGCGACAAGGTGGGCCAGGCCGTCAACAAGCTGCCCACGGACGCGGACGCGCCCATCGTCAGCCGCGTGGACCTGTCCGCCGCGCCCATCCTCACCTACGCCATCTCCGCGGACATGCAGTCCCAGGCGCTGCGCAAGCTGCTGGATGACCGCATCAAGCCCGCGCTCGCGCAGCTGGCCGGCGTGGCGGAGGTGCGCATCACCGGCGGTGACACGCGTGAAATCCAGGTCGACATCGACTTGGACAAGGCCCGCGCGGTGGGCATCGCGCCGTCGCAGGTGTCCCAGCGCATCGCCATGGAGAACCTCAACCTGCCCGCGGGCCGTCTGCAATTGGGGCCCAACGAGCTGACCGTGCGCGCCATGGGCGAGTTCGTCAGCGTGGAGGACCTGCGCAAGCTGCCCATCGCCCGCAGCAGCACCGGCGCGCAGGTGCGCCTGGAGGAAGTCGCCACCGTCACGGACGGCGTCGCCGAGCGCCGCACCACCGCGCGCCTCAACGCCCGCGACGCCGTGGTGCTCGAGCTCGTGAAGCAGCCGGGCTCCAACACCGTGAGCGTCAGCGACGCGGTGAAGAAGACGCTCGCCCAGATGGGGCCGGTGGTGGGGCAGGGCTTCCAGGCCACGCTCCTCATCGACCAGTCGGACCTCATCCGCGCCAACACCCACGAGGTGTGGATCGCCCTCATCTTCGGCGGCTTGATGGCGGTCCTCATCATCCTGATGTTCCTGTTGGACCCGCGCGGCACGTTCATCTCCGCGCTCGCGCTGCCCACGTCCGTCATCGGCACGTTCTTCGTGATGTACGTGCTGGGCTACTCGCTCAACCAGATGACGCTGCTGTCGCTGTCGCTGGCCATCGGTCTGCTCATCGACGACGCGGTGGTGGTCCGTGAGGCCATCACCCACCGCCTGGAGCAGGGCGAGGACCCGATGAGCGCCGCGTCCAACGGCACCAAGGACGTGGGTCTGGCGGTGCTCGCGACGACGCTGGCCCTGGTGGCGGTGTTCATCCCCGTGGCCTTCATGCCCGGCATCGTGGGTCAGTTCTTCAAGCAGTTCGGCATCACCATCTCCGTGGCGGTGCTCATCTCGCTGTTCATCTCCTTCACGCTGGACCCCATGCTGTCCGCGCGCTTCGCCAAGGCGCACAAGCCGGGGGAGCAGCGGCACGAGCCCGCCGTCTTCCGCGCGCTGCGCCGCTTCCTGGAGGCCACGGAGTCCACCTACGCCCGCATCCTGGGCTGGGTGCTGCGCCACAAGTGGACCACCGCGGGCCTCACCATGCTGGCGCTGGTCCTGTCCTTCGGCGCCGCCAGCCGCCTGGGCGTGGAGTTCATGAGCGCGGAGGACCGCTCGCAGCTCATCGTCGAGTTGCAGCTGCCGGACTCCGTCAACCTGGCGCAGACGACGGAGCGCGCCGCGGAAGCCGAGGTCCTCCTCAAGAAGATCCCCGAGGTCACGGACATCTACACGACGGTCGGTCCCAACGGAGATGTCTACAAGGCGCGCATGCGCGTGCTCACGGTGGGCAAGGACCAGCGCACCAAGAGCATCCCCGTCCTCAAGGAGGAGGCCCGCGCCCTGCTGGTCCCCAACCTGGTCTCCACCGCCATCACCCTGTCGGACCCGCCGTCCATCGAAGGCCTGGGTGACTGGTTCCCCATCATGGTGCGCGTGGTGGGCCCGGACCTGAAGCGCGTCAACGAGGAGGCCGAGCGCGTCGCCAGCATCCTGCGCACCCTGGGCACCTCCGATGTGCGCGTGGACTCCAACCCGGCCAAGCCGGAACTCCAGATTCAAATCGACCGCGCGCGCGCCGCGGACATGGACCTGTCCGCCGGGTCGCTCGCCGCTCAGCTGCGGCTCGCCATCGACGGTGACGTGACGGCCAAGCTGCGCGAGGGCACGGATGAGACGGACATCCGCGTGCGCCTGCGCGAGCAGGACCGCGCCACGCCGGAGCGCGTGCGCCAGTTGATGATCGCCACGCCCAAGGGCCTGCACCAGGTGACGGACGTGGCGGAGGTGTCGCTCAAGGACGGCCCCAGCGTCATCGAGCACGAGAACCGCGAGCGTCAGGTGGCCGTCGTGTCCCAGCTGGCCAAGGGCGCCGCGCTGGGTGACGTGGCCACGAAGCTCAAGGCCGCCATCGCGGAGAAGCCGCTGCCGCCCGGCTACGCCATCGTTTACGACGGCCAGATGAAGAGCCTGGATGAGCAGAACGACGCGTTCGGCATCGCGTTCGGCCTGGCCTTCGTCTTCATCTACATGGTGCTCGCCAGCCAGTTCGAGTCCTTCAAGCACCCCTTCACCATCATGGTGTCGCTGCCGCTGGCGCTCGTGGGCGCGCTGCTGGGACTCGTCGTCACGAACTACCACGTCAGCATGGGCGCGATGATTGGCGTCATCCTGCTGATGGGCCTGGTGACGAAGAACGCCATCCTCCTCATCGACGGCGCGCTCCATCACCTGCGCGAGGGCGACTCCGTGGACGAGGCCCTGCTCAAGGCCGGCCCCCGCCGCCTGCGCCCCATCCTCATGACGAGCGCGGCCATGGCCATTGGCATGGTGCCCACCGCCGTGGGCACGGGCATCGGCTCCGAGTTCCGCGCCCCCATGGCCATCTCCGTCATCGGCGGCGTCATCACCTCCACCTTCCTCACGCTGCTGGTGGTGCCGGTGGTGTTCGCGGCGATGGAGAAGCTGTCCTTCCGCAAGAAGCAGCCCCGCGCGCAGGGACCGCACTCCGCGCACCCCGTGGACGCGTCCGCGGCGCACGACCGCGCGGCCTGAGGCCTCACGGCATGAAACAAAAGGCGCGGGTGACGGTTCCGTCACCCGCGCCTTTCATTTGAAACAAAGGGGATGAAACAAGTTCCGGGTGGGCGTCTTCCGCGGGAGGCTACCGGCTCCGGGCCTTGCCGGAGACGGGGCGTTCCGCGGGCGTCCTGCCCGGAAGGAACGGCTCTAGCGCGAAGCCGCCATGCCTTCGCCGTTGAGCAGGCGCACACGCGCCTTGGCGAGCTGGTTCTGCGCTTCCTCCAGCGACACACAATCCACGGTGATGTCGTCGTTGGGGGATGCTTCCGACGCCACGCGGGCCGTCTGCAGGCGCGCGATGGTGGAGTCCGACACGTGCGCGCACATCGCACAGCCATTCTTGCGCCCGTGGTTGATGACCTCGGAGAACAGGTTCGCGGATTCCGGCTCCAGCGGGCGCAGACCCCGCATGTCGGCCAGAACCAGGTGCCGCCCTCCGCCGTAGCTGTCCGTGGCCTTCTTGTAGACGGCCACGTACTCCTTCATCTCGTTCGGCCGCATGAAACCGCTCATGCGGGCAGTGATGGTCCGACGGCTGACATCGTTGGTGACTTCGAACATAGGTGCGCCCTCCCTCGCAGGATCAAAGCCTAACAGACGTCTTTCGGACTTTCACCAGCCCCCCCTTGATTCCTTGGACGGTGGAAGGTTTGAAAGGAATTGCGTGTTATTCCTTCTGGGTGGGTTGTAAAAATGAAGAAGCCCGGCCCACGTGAGCGGGACCGGGCTTCCGTGCTCTGGGTTTGACCCGGAGCGGGTGGAGATCAACCCACTGAGCGGACGTTCTGCGCCTGCAGGCCCTTGGGGCCGCGCGTCACCTCGAACTCCACCTTCTGACCTTCCTGGAGAGTGCGGAAGCCGTCCATGTTGATGGCGCTGTGGTGGCAGAACACGTCCTCACCACCGCCGTCCTGAGTGAGGAAGCCAAAGCCCTTCGCATCGTTGAACCACTTCACCGTACCAGTAGCCATGAATCGTCTTCTCTTTGTTGGTGGGGCGCGGCACCCACCGCTCGGGAGCGGTCGGTCCTCTCGAAATGTGAGGGCCTGAGTGCGCACAACAGTCTGCCCGTCAGGGAGGGGTGGGTGGAAGCCCCCTTGCTGAGCAGTCAACAGTTCGTGGGGTAGTCAGCCTGCCCACCATTGTTGGCACAGGCAGGCGGGCGTGGGGCCGGGGCGGCTCCAGCGCCTGGGTTTGGAGGCATGGCTACCGTTCCGGGCAAGGCCACGAAGGCCGGGAGAGGAGTCACGTCATGTACGAGGTCCGAGGCCCCGAGCCCCTGCTGCCCCCAGTTCCTCCGCGCTCGGAGGGCGCCGTGCGGCGCGAGTGGCGCCGGATGAGGGACCACAGCGCGGCGGCGGGCATCCTGTCGCGTCCGCTGTTCGGCCGGCTGCCGCTGCGCCGTTGGGTGTCGCAGGACCTGCACTCGGTGTTGGACTACGTAGGCGGGGCGGCGCTGGTGGCGGTGGGGAGCGCGTCCGGTGACAGCAAGGCGAAGGCGGCCGGCTGGGCGCTGGGCGGGGCCGCGGTGGGCGTGTCGCTGTTCACGGACTACCGGCTGAGCCTCACGAAGATCATCCCCATCGAGGCGCACGAGCTGGCGGACTACGCCTATGGCCTGGGCGCGGTGCTGGCGCCCTTCGTATTGGGGTACGCGAAGCGCTCGCCGGTGGCGGCGGCGCTGCACGTGCTGCTGGGCGTGAAGGTGCTGGCCGCGTCGCTCATTACGGACTACCGCTGCCAGACGGGCATGCACCTGGGCGGAGAGCTGGCCACGGACCCCGAGGGTATCGGGGCCTGAGGCGTAAGTCTTTCTGTGGATGATGGCCCAGGCGTAACGATTTTTGGAGCCGGATAACCATTTTGGTTACGTTCTCCTTCGGGAGAACGATTTCTGGAACCGTTCGGTCAAGCCATCCGCGCACGCCTGGGAGTCGACCTTCCTCCCAAGGCGGAGCCCATCGGTTACGCCCGGATCATCCTGGCGCACGAGCTCGTCGTGCTGCCGCATCACCAGGTGTCCTTTGTCGCGCCTGGGAGTGGGAAGCGCGAGCGCGTCGAAGGAGGGCGGAGCATCGTCCTCTATCCCCCGATCTACGCGCCGGAGCCAGGGCTCTTCCATCAGCTGGAGTTCGCGCTCAAGTACGAGGGGGTATCGCTCGAAATCCTCTCCGCGCTGTTCGAGAAGGAGCCCCGGAAGACGCTGGAGCCACGACTCCAGGAGCAGTTCCTCAAGGGCTCAGCTTGAGCAGGAAGCCGTCCTGCAGCGGCCGTGACGGTCCGTCCTCCGGCATGGACCGGTTGAAGCCACCGGCGAGCAGCACGCCACCGGACGCGTCCACGCTCACGGCCCGGGCCTGGGCCACGGTGCCGGGGCTCGCGAATCCGCGCACCCAGAGCGACGTGCCCTCTTCCGGTAGCAGCTTCGCGACATACAGGCCCGGAGGCAGGCTGCCTCCGCCCAGCGCGAGACCGCCGTCATGGCCGCCCGCGACCGTCAGCTGGCCCGCGTCGTCGGTGGCCACCATCGGTGCGCCGGTGGGGAAGGTTCGCGCCCACTGCTGGCCGCCGTTCGCGTCGTAGGCCAGCAGGAAGCCGTCGCGGGAGTCCGCGCGGTGGAAGGTCTTCTGGAAGTACAGCCGGCCGCTGAAACCTCCGCCCACGAAGACGCGGTTTGCCCCCACCGCCACGGACACCGCCGTGCCATCCGTGCCGCGGACGTCGTGGCTCCAGACGTGGTCGCCGTCGCGGGTGAGCTTCACCACGAAGGGCGTGTGCTGGCGCACGGTGACGAACGTGGCGTCTCCCAACGACACCGCCCCCGCGTAACCGCCCACCACGTGCACGTCGCCAAAGACATCCACCGCCACCGCTCGCGCGGAGACCTCGCCCTCGTTCGTGGGCATCCACACGCGGCTCCAGCGCTGCTCGCCCTTGGCGCCCACGCTCAACGCGAAGCCCGCGTGCTTGCCATGGGGCGTGCGCTTCAATCCCTCTCCCAGGTCGCGCGCGCCGGCGAAGTCCCCCACCAGCACCGCGCCCCCGTGCTGGTCGGACGTGACGCCGTTCACCGCCACCGGGCCCTCACCCGGCAGCGAGCGCACCCAGTCCAGCGCGCCACCGCCGTCCAGCCGGGCCAGGAACGGCCCCTCCGGCAGCGTGGCGCCGTCGCGGGTGAAGCCCGCGGACATGCCTGTCATGAAGATGTTGTCGGCGGCGTCCACCGCCAGGCCGCCCACGCGGGCCCGCGCCTCGTGCTCGGGCGTCCAGCCCCGCGCCCACTTCAGCGTCCCGTCCGGCGAATACCGCGCCACCAGCAGGTGTGGCGCCACAACGTTGCGATTGAAGGGCAGGGGACCCGCCCCCAGGTCGATGGGTTCTTGATAGGTCGCCGCCACCAGGACGTCCCCGTTGGAGGTCACCACCGCGTGCGGAGCCTGTGGGTCCCCAACCATCAGGGTCCGCGACCACACGTGTGCCTCCACGCCCTCTGGCGCTACCTGTCCACCCACCTCACCGAGCACCGGGATGCGCGGTGCCGTGGCTCGGGCTTCCTCGCACCCCACGAGGAACATCCCCCCCATGAACACCGCCATCCGTATCCACGCCACCGCCGCCCCCCGTCCCGGACTCGCCCCACCCAACCCCGACTCCCCCGCCCTTCAACCGCGCTCAAGCCCTACTGCAAGGGCGCGGCCAACGTGTGCTGGCCGCGGTGTCCCCTCTGAAGTCCAGACGTCCCCCTCCCGGATGGAAGAGGAAGCTGTCGTCCTGTCTGAAAAAACTCCTGCTCCAGGGCCGGGCCGGGATGAAAAAAGCACCCAGACGTCCGGGAGGACAATGGACTGCATGAAAGTCATCACATCGCTGACGGACGCGTCACGGTCCTTCCGTGGAAGAATCCATTCGCGCGGTGTGACCTGACCAACGCGGAATCTTGACGCGTTTGAGTCACCTCGCTGTCTGCCATTGCTGCATCTTGCGTCCCGTCGAATCCGGGATGCGCCGGGTTCGGCGGCTTGCCTGCCATTGCCACGTCTTCGTGACCGCGTGACGCGGCAGGGCCGGGGTGTGTCCGGGGGAGCCCGGACTTGCTGTTCAACCTGTTTCCAGCACCACCAGGAGCTGTCCATGAAGACGATGACGTGGGTGATGTCCGCCGCGGTGATCGCGATGTCGGCAGTGGGTTGCGGTGGCGAGTCCGGCGCCACCATGGGGGACACGAAGTCGGTGGCGCAGGGGCTGGGCCCCAACCTGGAGTTCTACGGTTCGGACACGCTGAAGGCGGCGCTGATCGCCGCGGACGGCGCGGCGGGGGCGGGCCTGAACGTCCAGGGCAAGGGCTCCGGCGTCGGCGAGGGCTGTCTGCGCGGCGGCTCGGCCGGCTTCTGCGGCGCCGGCCAGCAGGCGCTCGCGCCCATGTCGCGCGACATGAAGACCCCGTGCCTCACGGGTGAGAAGAGCAACATCATCGCCCTGGACGCGGTGAACGCGTTCGTGAACAGCGCCAACACGCTGACCGACATCACCATGGCGGACCTGCAGAAGACGTTCTTCGCCACGAACGCCTCGAACGTGGCCATCCCGGGCTCCTGCACCAGCACCCTCACGAAGTACCGCCGTGACGACCTGTCCGGCACCACCGACACCTTCAAGTCGCTGGTGGGCGGCGGCTCCTTCTGCCCGGGCGTCATCGTCGTCGCCGACGGCTCCCTGCCCGCGGCCTGCACCAGCCCCGCGGGCGTCAGCGCCGGCGCCAACGCCAGCGCCACGGCGTGCATCGGCTACCTGACCGCGACCGACTCCAACGCCATCGGCTACTCGGGTGACTCCGCGAAGCGCACGGGCAACAAGGCGCTGAGCGTCAACAGCATCGCCCCGTCGGTGGACAACGTCCGCAAGTTCCTCACGGACAAGGCCAATGCCTACCCGCTGGCCCGCGCGCTGTTCCTCAA
Source organism: Corallococcus sp. AB038B (assembly GCF_003668955.1). Taxonomy (NCBI): domain Bacteria; kingdom Pseudomonadati; phylum Myxococcota; class Myxococcia; order Myxococcales; family Myxococcaceae; genus Corallococcus; species Corallococcus sp. AB038B. Next base: position 613,711 of record NZ_RAWO01000001.1, read on the forward strand.
CGAGAGCACCACCAACGTGCGCTCGGACGAAGAGGCCATCATCTATGACTGGGTCTACGGCTCCGGCAAGGCCCAGTTCGAGAACATCCTGGTGACCCAGGGCTTCATCTCCTGCAACACGTCCGGCGCGCTGAAGTGCGGCGGCGTGAACAACGACGGCCGCGGCGCCGGCGTCTGCAACTGATTCCCTCCGCCTGAAGTCCAGGCACCGGCCGGGTCGGGAGGGTGTGTCCCTCCCGGCCTGGCCGTCTTGCGCGCCGCGGCCGCCTTCCGGCGCGTCCCTTCCCGCAGTCCTTCCTCCTGGAGCCCTCCCCATGCGTTCCGCCGTGAAGCTGTCGCTCGCCTCCGCGTTCCTCTTCGCCGTTCCCGCCCTCGCCCAGGACACGAGCCTGGCCCTCACGTCCTCCTCCCGGCCGCTGCCCTGGCTCTGCCGTCAGCCGGCTGGCGCCGCCGGCACGGTGGAGGAGATTGCCCTGGAGCCGGGCGCGTCCCCCGTGGGCATCACCGTGGGCCCGGATGGCCACGTCTGGTTCACGCAGCCGGGCACCAACCGCATCGGCCGCGCCACGCGGCAGGGCGTGGTGAGCAGCTTCGACCTGCCCACGCCCTTCGCCTCGCCCCAGGGCATCACCGCGGGCCTGGATGGCAACGTCTGGTTCACGGAGCTGGGCGCGGGCCGCATTGGCCGCATCACCCCGGCCGGCGTGGTGACGGAGTTCCCGCTGCCCCAGGCGGGCTCCGCGCCTTCCGGCATCACCGCGGGCCTGGACGGCAACGTCTGGTTCACCGAGCAGGTGGGCAACCGGATTGGCCGCATCACCCCGGCCGGCGTCATCACGGAGTTCGCGGTCCCCACCCCTGAATCCCAGCCGCGCGCCATCTCCCTGGGCGTGGACGGCAACGTCTGGTTCACCGAACAGGCGGGTAACAAGGTGGGCCGCATCACCGCCGCGGGCGTCATCACCGAGTTCCCGCTCCCCACGCCCTCCAGCTTCCCCAGCGCCATCGCGCCGGGCGTGGACGGCGCCATGTGGTTCACCGAGCAGTTGGGCAACAAGGTGGGCCGCATCACCGTGGACGGCGTGGTGACGGAGTACGCGCTGCCCAACCCCTCCAGCGCCCCGGTCGCCGTGTCGTCCGGCGCGGACGGCCACATCTGGTTCGTGGAGCAAGGTGGCAACCGTGTGGGCCGCATCACCGCTTCGGGCGTCATCACCGAGTTCGACGTGCCCACCGTGCGCAGCCGCCCCGCGGGCATCACTTTCGGCCCGGCGGGTTTCTTCTGCCTGGACGGCAATGTCTGGTTCACGGAGCGCACCGGCAACAAGCTGGGCAAGCTCCGCCTGGTCACGACGCCGTGACCGAATGACAGGGTTTGTTGCAAGGACTTGTCAAAGGCAGACGAAACTTGCGCGGTAGGGTGCCTCTCAGTCACCGAGAGAGGTCCCGTCCACATGGGAATGAAGCGCAAGGGGTTTGTCCCAGGCCTGACCCGGGGGGTCTTGCTGCTGGCCGCTGTCATCGTGTCTGGCTGTTCCTCCAGTCCGGAGGAGCAGCCACCCGACGCGGGGCCTTCCGACAGCGGGGTCGTCGTCGTGACGCCCTCGAGCTGCAAGCCCGCGCGTTCGGCGGAGCGCATCCCGATGCGCGCGGGCGCTCCCGTGGCGACGTTCACGGAGACCTTCGACGGGATGAAGGCCCGGGTGGATGCGCAGTGCGCGCAGTGCCATGCGCCGCCCAACATCGTCGGGGGCTTCCAGTACGGCGCGGACGTGGAGGGATTGAAGAAGGACGGCGCCCGGATGGCGTTGAAGTCGTCCCAGGGGGAGATGCCCCCGCTGGCCTCGCCCGAGCAGACGAAGAAGGCGGTGGAGCTGGCGTGCGTCCTCAACTCCTGGCTCGCGCAGGGCTCGCCCACGGGCGCGTTCCCGGTGAGCTGCGAGGACAAGGCCGTGGGCGGAGTCACCGTGGCGCCCGCGGTGGCGGACGCGATGACGGACCTGGGCAACTGCATCCCGGACGTCACGAAGCCGGAGGCGCTCGGGAGTGACCCGGACAAGGACGCGGCCTTCGCGGCGATGACGAAGCTGCCGCCCCTGCTGTCCGACACGGACACGGACATCCTGACGTTCGACGCGGAGAAGCTGGCCACGCATGGCACGTTCGCCTTCGCGCCCACGTATCCGCTCTTCTCCGACCACGCGAAGAAGCTGCGTCAGGTGCACGTGCCGGCGGGCCAGTCCATCCGGTACGACGCCCAGACGGGGAAGTTCCAGGTCCCTCCCAACACGCGCTTCTACAAGACGTTCTTCAAGTCCGTCGCGGGCAAGGACGGGTACGTGCGCTACCAGAAGATCGAAACGCGGCTCATCGTCGTGCGCACGCCGTGGAACCAGTCGCTCTTCGGCACGTACCTCTGGAACACGGAGGGCACCGTCGCCCAGCTGCATGACCTGCGCTACCGCAACGGGGAGCCCTTCTCCGACCGCGTCCTCGTCTACACGGAGAACGAGAGCACGGGGAAGACGCGCAACTACGCCATCCCCGGCGCGCACCGGTGCATCAACTGTCATTCCGGCGCGGAGGCCCAGGACTTCGTGCTCGGCTTCACGCCGTTGCAGCTCAACCGCCGCGCCCCGGGTGAAGCGGGCGTGGATGTGAACACGCGGGTCCTGGACGACGAGCGGAGCCAGGTGGAGCGACTGGTGCGCGCGGGCGTCATCACCGGGCTGCCGGTGTCCGGCTCGCGTCAGGAATTGGAGACGCTGCTGCCCCGGCTGGAGGTCCAGGCCCGGCAGGCGGTCCCCCAGGGCCAGCCGGCGCCCAACCGGCAGACGCTGGAGCTCCAGGGGTACTTCGTCGCCAACTGCGGGCAGTGCCACAACCCCAACGGGTTCGCCACGCAGAGCAACCCCGCCATCGCCTCGCTGGACTTCTCCGCGAACGGCATCCTGCCGGGCTGGAACCCCTGTGGCGTGAAGGAGAGCAACGGCCAGCGCACCTATGCCGTGTGCGACCCCGTCACCGTCCCGGACTACACGAAGGACCTGTTGCTGCGCACGCCCAGCAGCACGCTCTACCAGCGCGTGGCGCGTGACACGGACGCGCGCCTCATCCACATGCCCGCGAACGTGCCCGGGCAGGACTGCCGCGCCGCGCTGCTGATGGCGCGCTACATCGGTTCGCTGCGCTGGAAGGGCGAGGAAGCGCTGCCGCCCGCGGAGCAGGAGGCGAGGGCGGCCGAGCGCATCCGGCAGGCGGACCTGGCGGTGGGCGCCTCGTGCACTCCGCCCAGTGACGTGCGGTGGATCACCGAGGATTTCTCCGACAAGGTCCCCTATGAGCCTCGCAACCCGGCGTGGAAGGACTTCATTGGCAAGCCTCCCTTCGAAAGGCTGACGCGCTACCCCATCACCTCCGCGCATGAGCAGTTGGCGAAGCAGCCCTTCGCCACCAACTGGTGGGTGGCCAAGGCGGGCTGCGCGTTCCCCACGAAGCCGGCGCCGGATCCGGTGGAGCCGTGGATGCTGGATGAGCTGGGCCGCCCCCGCCGTCCCTACGGCCAGCTCTACTACTCCACGCCCGGTGCCACGGCCTTCCAGGGCATCTGCGCCAACTGCCATGGGCGCTCGGGCGATGGGCAGAGCGGCGCGGCCAAGACGCTGGTGGCGCTCAACGGCGCTCGCGTGGCCAACCTGGCGGCGGGCCTCTTTGGAACGACAGGCACGACGTCCAACCTGGCGCCGTTCGAGGCCGAGTACGGCGCGCACGGTGGCGCCCGCTACCTGCTGTGGATGGCCTCCGGCGGCACGACGGTGAAGTTCTCCGAGGACTTCATGCAGGCGTGGGTGAAGTACGGCGAGGTGGACATCGACTTCTCTGGCGACGCCCGGGATTGGGCGGCTTGGGGCGCGAACATGCTCGGCGCGGCGCGCGGCGCGTGCGACCTCATCCGGCTGGGCCGCTTCGGCACGGCCACCCCTCCGAGCGCGAATGTCACCTCGTTTGGCGGAACGCGGATGTGGACGGAGGTCTGCACCCTGGACAACCCGCTGACGCAGGGGATTCGTGACGGGTCGGATCCGGAGGCGCTCGGGGAGTGGCTCCAGCACGCGGAGTTCAACGTCGGCGTGATGGCCTACTTCTTCCTCAAGGACCAGCTCACGCAGCACCCGGCGGGGTGGATCTACCCGCTGCGCGGTGAGTGCGAGAAGCGCGCCTCGCCCTGAAGCCCAATCAATCCCAAACACTTACTCCCGGAAGGGGAGCCTCGCGATGAGACACAGCTGGAGACAGTGGATGCTGGTGGTGGGCCTGGCCTCGGCGCTGGCCGGATGTGATTCCGCCGAGTGCGTGGACTCGTTTGACTGCCGCGACAAGGGCGCTGCTCCCGCGGGCCAGGTCTGGAAGTGCCAGGAGGAGAAGTGCGTGGCCGTCACGTCCGCACCGCCGCCGGACGCGGGCACGGAGACGGATGCGGGCACCCAGCCGGACTCGGGCACGGATGCCGGCGTGGACGCGGGCACGCAGACGGATGCCGGCGTGGACGCGGGCACGGATGCCGGCGTGGATGCCGGCGTGGATGCGGGCACGGAGCCAGACGCGGGCACGCAGACGGATGCCGGCGTGGACGCGGGCACGGCGTACGTGCGCTTCGTCAACGTGCTCTTCGAAGGCAACTCCTCAGAGCCGAACACCCCGTGGGTGGCCGCGACGTATCGCATGGACCTCTCGCTCGGGGACGCCGCGCCGCTGTTCTCCGGCGTGGAGCCGGGCAACTCGGCGGTCACGGACTTCATCCCGGTGGCTCCCGGAACGGACCTGACCTTCCGCGTGCGCAACACGGGCAAGCCCGCCACGGAGGCGGCCCTGGCCACGTTGCAGGGCGTGTCGCTGGCGGAGGGCGAACACGTCACCGTCCTGGCGCTGGGCCTCATGTCGCGCATGGGCACGGTGCGGTTCGACACGCCGAAGCTGCTCGCGCTGCGAGATGAAACGCTGGGAGCCCCGGGCGCTGGCGAGGCCCGGTTGCGCCACGTGACGGCGGACCGCGTGGTCGCCGCCAGCAGGCCGCGCTTCATCCGGACCGACTCTGGGCTGGACCTGCCCAACGTGGCGCCCTTCACCGCGGACACGGAGGTCCTGGGGCACGTCATCCCGGTGGCGTCCACGACGCGACTGCTCGTCCGGGGCAGCAATGACAACCCGGCGCCCTCCCAGAGCGGCGAGCTGGCCTACACGCTGCCCTCGGGCGGCCTGACGTCGGGCACCGCGTACTACGCCGTGTCCTTCGGCGATGACCGGCGCGCCATGAACGACCCGGCTGCCCCGTCGCTGCTGCTCATCCCTGGTGGGAAGGACGGCGCCGTGCGCCTGAAGCGCGACCCGCTGCTGTACTTCTTCCACGCGCTGGATTCGGGCGCTCCGCTGAAGGCCCTCAGCCAGGGCGTGCCCGTGGCTGCGGACTTCCAGTTCGGCGCGGATCCGAAGCCGGGCGACCTGCCGGCCAGCGCGGCGGGACATCCGCTGTCCTTCGTTCTCCAGTCAGATGGCGTGACGTCCGTGCTGGAGGGCGCCCAGACGGGTCCGCTGGAGGCGGGCCGCCGCTACCTCGTCGTCGTGTCCGGCCGCGCGGGCGGGACGGGCGCGCTGGCTCCGAAGGCATTCGTGGTGCCGGACTCCCTGCCGTCCGACGCGCAGGACGCGCGCGTGCGGTTCGTCAACGCCTGTCCCACGTCGCCCGTGACGGGCGCCAGCCTGGGGTTCTTCGACGTGGCGGGTGACGGCATCGGCCGGGGCACCACCTTCACGCCCGTCATACCAGACGTGGCGTATGGCGCGTCCGGTGGCCCCGCGGAGGGAGCGGTCTTCCCCGCGCCGACGGGCACCGACGTGACGGGCTCGTATGTCTATTACGCCGTCCGGGGCACCGTGGGCGCCGCGTCCCAGTCCCGGTCCGTGAAGGGCCTGCCCCTCGCCCGGCCCCACCTGTTCCTGCTGATGGGGGACTGGGAGGCGGGCCTCACGTTCCGCGCCTTCAACCTGCGCTCCAACACCTGGAGCGTGCTCACGCCTCGCGGCGAGGACGTCTTCCAGCCCTGAGCAGACAGCAACGCCCGCCTGGGAGTGCTCCCGGCGGGCGTCGGTATGCCTGGGATGGGACGGCGGATTACTTCCCCGTCACCGTCACCGACACTTCCTTGAGGACCTGGTCGCCGCGCATGACCGCCACGGTCCAGTTGCCGGCCTTGGGCAGCCGCACGCCGGTCCACTGCCGCGCGCGCCAGCCCTCGCCCTTCACCTTCACGTCCTTCGTCTCGCGCACGGTGGTGCCCTGCTTCACCTGCACCGTGATGTCGTCAATGGAGTCGCCCTGGGGCACCAGGTAGCTCTGCCACAGCATCACGTTGGTGTTCGCCTTGACGCCCTCGGGGCCCACCTCGGCGGTGCACTCGTACTTGTTGGGGCCGTCCTTGGCCACGTCCGTGCAGAGCTTGGCCTCCACCAGCACGGGACCCTGGCCCTGGCCCTTGTAGAAGTAGTTCCAGGTTTCGCGAATGGCGTCCGCGCTGGGGGCCTTCACCAGCTCCGCCGGCGGCGCGACCACCTCGTTCTGCTGCGCTCCCGCCACCGTCGCCACACCCAGCACCACGCACAGCACGCTTCCGTTGATCAGGCTCTTCATGTCTTGGGGTCCCCTCGGTGATGTTGAAGGCGGCCGGCCCACGTCCGGCCCCTTGGTGTGCCTGTCTACCATGAAACATCCCGCGTCATTCCCCAAGCCCCGGATTCCAGGGTTTCGCACCGGGGACGCCGCGCCGCGCTACCCGAACAGGAAGAAGCCGAGCGTCACCAGCGGCAGGTACGCGAGGAAGGCCACCAGGAGGAAGCCGAGGATGTCCTTGAACTCCAAGCGGGCCACCGCCAGCAGCGGCAGCGCCCAGAAGGGCTGGATGAGGTCGGTGGCCATGTCGCCCCACGCGTACGCCAGCACCACCTTCTCCGGCGCCACGCCCAGCCGTCCCGCCGCATCCAGCAGGTAGGGCGCTTCAATGGCCCACTTGGAACCTCCAGAAGGCACGAAGTAGTTCACCACGCCGCTGTACAGGTACACGATGGCCGGGAACGTCTGCTGCGTGGACAGCGACACGAAGAGCTCCCCGATGCGGTCCGTGAGCCCCGTGGCCTTGAAGATGCCGTAGATGCCCGCGTACAGCGGGAACTGCAGCACGATGCCGTGCAGCACGCTCGCGGCCTCCTCGCTCGCCTTGATCAGCCGCGCGGGCGTGCCGTGCAGCAGCACCGCCAACGTGAGGAAGGTGAAGTTCACCACGTTGAGGTTGAGCGCCTTCCATCCGCCGTTCAGCCACAGGTGCCGCGCGAACCACGCCAGACCCAGCACGCCGAAGAGGACGTTGAGCAGCCACGCGTGGTCCAGCCACTCCGCGGGGCTCAAGCGCCCTTGGGGCTTCTGAGGTGGGACGAAGTCGCCCAGCTTCTCCAGCACCGCGGGCTCCACACGCACGGTGCGCTCGGGAGAAGGATGCAGCGCCCACGCCAGCGCCGTGAGCAGCGCCACCGCGGCCAGCGTGAGGCCCACGTTGAAGGCGGAGAACAACGTCCGGTCGATGGGGATGACCCCCAGCTGCTTCTCCAGGAAGTGGCCCGGCGTCGCCACCAGCAGCGGCGCGGAGGCGGACAGTCCCGCGTGCCAAGTGGCGCCCAGGCCGAAGTAGGCGCAGGCCACCAGCAGCCGGTAGTCCACGTCCGGACGCCTGCGCGCGATGAAGCGCACCAGCATGGCGCTGGCGACGAGCGACAGGCCCCAGTTGAAGTACGCGAGCGCCATGGACACCGCCGCCATCAGCGCGGTGGCGCTCCGGGGGCTCCTGGGCAGGCTGGCCACCCATTCCAGCATTGCCTTCACCGGGGCGGTGAGCGCGAGCAGGTAGCCGGTGAACATCACCAGCGCCATCTGCATGGAGAAGGTGAGCAGCTCCCAGAAGCCTCCGCCCCACGCGTCCAGCACCACCGGCGGCGCGGCGCCCACCCAGCCCATGGCCAGCGCCATGGTGAGCAGGGTGAGCAGCACCGCGATGGAGAAGGCGCTGGGGACGAAGCGCGCGGAGAAGCGGCCCAGCCCTTCGGCGAACCGGACGAGGGTTTCCACGGTGTGAGGGCTCCAGGCGTTCAGGGGGCCCCGGCGCGAATCTCCCAGGGCGACACCCCGGGTTTTACGGTATGAGCGGTCGCCATGTCCCCTAGCGAGCAGCACCCTCCCGTCTTCGAGCGCATCGCGACAGGCGTTCCCGGACTGGATCCCGTCCTGGGCGGTGGCCTGGTGGCCTCAGGTGTCTACATCGTGGTGGGGGAGCCCGGCGCGGGGAAGACCATCTTCGCCAACCAGCTGTGCTACTCGCAGGCGCAACAGGGCACGCGCTGTCTGTACGTGACGCTGCTGGCCGAGTCGCACTCGCGCATGCTGGCGAACCTGCGCAGCATGGCGTTCTTCGACGCCTCCCAGCTGCCGCAGCGCATCTACTACGTCAGCGGCTTCCGCATGCTGGAGGAGCAGGGGCTGCCGGGCCTGCTGGAGCTGTTGCGCCGGGAGATGCGCAACCACGGCGCGGGCATCCTGGTGCTGGACGGACTGGTGCAGGCGCAGGAGGCCGCGGGCAGCAGCCGCGACTTCAAGAAGTTCATCCACGAACTCCAGGTGTCCGCCGGCCTGTCCCGCTTCACCGCGCTGCTGCTCACGAGCAGCGTGGGCCCCACCGTTCACCCGGAATACACCATGGTGGACGGCATCTTGGAGCTGCGCGAGCGCACGGCGGCCATGCGTTCGTGGCGCGAGTTGCAGGTGCGCAAGTTCCGGGGCAGCGCCAGCCTCAATGGCTCGCACCACTTCCGCATCTCCGAGGCGGGCCTGGAGGTCTTCCCCCGCCTGGAGACGATGGTCAGCCGCTCGCAGCCGCCGGACTGGGGCACGCAGCGCGTGCGCTTCGGCGTGCCCACGCTGGACGCCATGATTCCGGAGGGCTTCGCCGCGGCGTCCACCACGCTGGTGATGGGGCCCCCGGGTTGCGGCAAGACCATCCTCGGCGTCAGCCACCTGGCGGAAGGGCTGCGCCTGGGCGAGCCCTGCCTGATGGTGAGCTTCTACGAGGGGCCGGACCGGCTGATGCACAAGGCGGCCAACGTGGGGCTGTCCCTGGCCAGCGCGGTGAAGGACGGCCGGCTGGTGCTCCAGTGGAACATGCCCGCCGAGTGCAACCTGGACTTGGTGGCGCACACGCTGATGGAGGACGTGCGCAGACGCGGTGTGAAACGCCTGTTCGTGGATGGCCTGAGCGCCATGGTGGAGACCACGAACGAGCCGGCGCGCATCAGTCCCTTCTTCGCCGCGCTCACGCAGGAATTGCGACGCCACGGTGTGACGACCGTCTTCACGCTGGAGACGCCGCGCCTCTTCGGCCCGGACATGGATGTTCCCCTGGGTACCGGCCTGTCCGGCGTGGCGGAGAACCTGCTGTTCATGCGCCACCTGGAACTCAATGGCCGCCTGAGGCGGTTGCTGTCCATCTTCAAGCTGCGCGACGCGGACTATGATCCGACGCTGCGCGAGTTCCTCATCACCTCCCAGGGAATCGAGATCCAGCCGCCGTTCCAGCCGTCGCCCGAGTTGCTGCTCACCGGCATCGCCCGCTTCCCGGGCAACCACTCCTGACCCCCAGAGGCTCCGTGGTTCCCGCGACCGAGACCGTGCTGGTGGTGGACGACGAACAGGGCATCCTGGAGGCGCTCGCGGACCTTCTGAGAGAGGAGGGCTACCGCGTGCTCACGGCGTCCCATGGCCGCGAGGCCCTGGAGCGCCTGGCGGAGGTGAAGCCGGACCTGGTGCTCACGGACTGGATGATGCCCGTGCTGGACGGTCCCGCCCTCATCGCGCGCATCCAGCAGGACCCGACGCTGCGCCAGATTCCCGTGCTGGGCATGAGCGCCGTGGACGTCAGCGGCCTCAAGCGCCTGCACCCGGGCATGGAGTTCCTCCAGAAGCCGTTCGACATCCGCGCCCTGATGAAGATGGTCCGCAGGGCCCTGGACGCGAATCCCCGCATCCTGGGAGGGTGAGGCGCACCGCCCGCGTTCCCGGAGGGTCCGCCATGTTCCACCTGCTCAAGCTGGGTCCCGTGCCCCTCTCCGTGGGCACCACCGGCGTCTACCTGCGCATCGGCGAGTCGGGCGAACCGTCCGCCCCCGTCTTCGAACAGACGGACCTCTCTGGCGTGCGCGCCCTCATCGCCGGCCTGGAGCCATCCCAGGTGTCGTGCGAGCCCGCGCTGGCGGAAGCCGCCGAGGCGCTGGGCCTGGCCGTGGCGCCTCCGTCCCTGGCGGCGCTCTCCGCCCGGGCGGCCATCGCCACCTTCCTCGCGTGGGGCCAGCTGGGTGTGTCCGGGCTGGGAAGCGACAAAGCGCTGCTCTTCGTCCAGGCCGCCACCGAGTTCTGGGACGCGAAGCCCTGGACGCACTGGGATGACAGCCAGGCCTTCACCGTGGACGTGACGGGCGCGCACGAGCACACCTACGAGGGCTGCGTCTTCCACGGCGACGACGAGGGCCCGTCGGGCCTGGCCCTCTACCTGTCCCCCGGTTCGCTGGGGCGGCTGCTGGAGCTCCAGGTGCACGGCGCCGACAAGGAGGCGCAGTCCCTGCCCGCCATCACCGTGTCGCTGGAGGCCCGCCCCACCTACGCCGTGGACGCGCTGACCGCCGCCGGCCGCGCGCCCCGGCTGCCCCTGCCCGTGAAGGCCGGCCCCGAGGGGCTGGCGGTGCCCTCCAGCCTGGAGGCCCTCATCCTGGTGGCCGCCCTGCGCGCCGTGGCCCGCCTGTCCCCGGCCCAACCAGAGGCCCTGAGCAGCATGGTGGCCGGCGACGCCCGCATGGACGTCCGCGTCCGTGCCCCCGCCCCCCGCGTTCGCAACTAGGCGGAATCAGGCGGCCCCTGGCGTGACGTACCCTGACCAGTCAGGCGACCGGGCTCGTGTGTAACTGTGAACAACCGCCCCCAATAGAAAGGTTGATTCACAAAGTATCTGGGTCCATAGGTGGAGACGTGACTGACGCCGGCCTCTCACCACGGGTCCAGCGCTTCCTCACGACGCACATCGATTCCATCGAGAAGCTGGAGGTGCTCCTCCTGCTTCGCGCCCGGACGGAGCGGGCGTGGTCGGCGCCGGCGGTTGCCCTGGAACTGCGCATCACCGAAGCCTCAGCGGCCCGCCGCATGGCGGAGCTGAAGACAGGAGGGCTGCTTCTCCAGGATGGGGTAGCGGAGGACGCCTACCGCTTCAGCCCCGGCCGCTCGGAGGACGTTCAGGCCACAGCGGAGCTGGCGATGGCGTACTCGGCGCGGCGCGTGAGTGTGATTTCGTTCATCTTCTCACGCCCCATGGACCGGGTAAGGGGCTTCGCGGACGCGTTCGTGATCAAGAAGGACAAGGACGGCGACGGACATGGCTGAGGCGGTCTACATCCTGTGCGCGTTGACGAGTCTGGCGTGCGCGGTGCTGCTGCTGCGGGCCTGGCGGCGCACGCGGATGAAGCTGCTGCTCTACAGCGGCCTGTGCTTCACGGTCTTCACGCTGAACAACGTGCTGCTCTTCGTGGACCTGGTGCTCATCCCCGCGGGCGACCTGTCGCTGGAGCGCACCGTTACATCGCTGGTGGGGGCCGGCGTGCTGCTCTTCGGCCTCATCTGGGACGTGTCCTGACGCAATGGGGGGGACGCCATGATGAAGATCCTGCTCGATGGCGCGGTGTTGATGGCGTACCTGGCGTGCGCCCTGTTCTTCCTGCGCTTCTATCTCCAGTCGAAGGACCGGCTGTTCGCGCTGTTCTCCCTGGCCTTCACGCTGATGGGCGTCCACAACCTGCTGGGCGCGCTGCTGGCGCCCACGCTGGACGCCGAGCGCATCCACTACCTGTATGTCGTTCGCCTGATGGCCTACCTGCTCATCCTCGGAGCCATCTGGGACAAGAACCGCACGGGGCGCCAGGCGCGGTGAGATGCTGTTCTCCTCCTTGGCCTGACGGGAGGATTGCTTCATGACCACGACATCGCTTCCCCGCTTCACCCCGCGCCGCGCGCTCGGACGCACGGGCTTCACCGCGACGGCGGTGGGCATCGGCGACCTGGCGGACCGCACGGTGCCTCGTGAGGAACTGGTCGCCACGCTCGCGCGGGCGCTGGACGCGGGGCTCAACGTCATCGACACAGCGCCTGGCTACGAGGACGGCCTGAGCGAGGAGGTGGTGGGCGAGGCGCTGCGCGGCCGGCGTGAGGGCGTGTTCGTCATCGACAAGGTGGACGAGTTGGACGCACCGGTGGCGCCGCAGGTGGAGGCGTCCCTGCGGCGGCTGGGCCTGCCGTCGGTGGACCTGTTCGCGCTGCACGCGGTGAAGTCGCTGGCGCAGTGGGAGGAATTGGCCCGGCCGGGCGGCGCGCTGGCGCAGTTGGAGGCGTGCGTGGCGAAGGGGCAGGCGCGCTTCAAGGGCATCTCCTGCCACCACCCGGACGCGCTGGTGGCGGCGGTGCGCTCCGGGCGGTGCGACGTGGTGATGTTCCCGCTGGGGCCGTTCGTGGACGCGCGCTACGTGGAGCAGGTGCTGCCCCTGGCGCGAGCGCACGGCGTGGGCGTGGTGTCCTTCAAGACGTTCGGCGCGGGCAAGCTGTTGGGAGACACGGAGGGCTACGGCCGTCCGCTCCAGGCTCGGCCGCGCGGCAAGGTCAGCTCCGGCGGAGAGACGCGCGACACGCCGATGCTGCCGCACCTGTCGGTGGCGGAGTGCGTGCAATACACGCTGACGTTGGATCCGGACGTGATGTTGATGGGGATGGGCTTCCCGAACGAGCAGGACGCCGCGCTGCAATCGGCCGCGGCCTTCCAGCCCCTGGACGCCGCGGGGATGCAGGCGGTGCGGGAGCGGGCGCACACCGCCATCCAGGAGAAGGGGGCGGTGTGGTGGAACCCGCCTTCACCGGACGTCACGGCGGGCTGAGGCACTGCGCGAGGGCAGGCAGGCCGGGCGGGTTGCCTGCCGGACACTCGCCAGGAATCCAGTGGCCGGGGAGGCTTGTGGCCGGTCGGGGGCCGTCATTATCGAAACGTCCCACTGGTGAGGCGTCATCCCCGTGACGCCGTGGCCCGCGCTCCATGCCCGAACCGTCCATCGAGCCTTCGACCGAGCTACCGCCGCCGTCCGCCGTGGCGGCGAACGACGGGGTCCCCGTGTCCGGGAGCGGAGGCGAGGCCGTCACGCGTGAGGCCGCCGCCGTGGAGACTGTCGTGCCCGTGTCCCTGTCAGGAGTGCGCGAGGTGTCATCCTCCGCGGAGGAGGGCCGCTTCGCGTTCCTGGCCCGCGCGGGTGAGGTGCTGGCGTCGTCGCTGGACGAGCCCACGGTGCTGCGCGAGTTGGCGGAGCTGGTGGTGCCGGTGTTCGCGGACTGGTGCGCGGTGGACGTCGTCACGCCTTCGAACCAGGTGGTGCGAAGGGCCGCGACGCACCGGGACCCCTCGCTCGTACCCACCGTGTATGCCATTGGGGAGCGCTGGGCCCTCCAGGAGAACGGCTCCCAGAACATGGCCCACGTGCTGCGCACCGGCGAGGCCCGCCTCATCCCGGACGTGCCCGAACAGGCCTTCCTGGCGGCGGCACGGGGGAACGCGGCCTTGGAGGAGACGTGGCGCCTGGGGTGCCGCTCCGTGATGGTGGTGCCGCTGGTGGCGCGCGGGCGGGTGCTGGGAAGTCTGTCATTGATGTCCGGTACGGCCGGACGCTTTGGTGAGCAGGACCTGGAGCTGGCGCGCGAGCTGGCCCGCCGGGCGGCGTTGTCGCTGGACAACGCGCGCCTGTATGGCGAGGCCCGTCAGGCCCAGGCACGCACGGCGCGGCTGCAGGCGGTGACGGCGGCCCTGTCCCGCGCGGCCACCGAGGACGCGGTGGCGCAGGTGCTGGCGCGTGAGGTGTGGGAGGCGAGCGGAGCCACGCGCGTCGCGGTGCTGGCGTTGGAGGAGGACGGCCTCATGCGCCCGCTGCGCGTGTTGGGCTACCCGGAAGACTCGCTGGCGTCGTTCACCCGGCCACCAGACGGGACGGACCCGGCCCCCCGGCGCGAGGCGAAGTGGTTCGGGACGCTGGAGGAGTTCGTCGCACGCCACCCGGAAGGCGCGGAGTTCGCGCGCCGCCAGGGGCCGGGGGCCCGCGCGGTGGTGCCGCTGTGGGGAGAGACGCGTGCGCGGGGCCTGCTGCTGCTGGGGTGGCCGGAGGCTCGCGTCTTCCCCGCCGAGGAGCGCGCGTTCCTGGAGGCGCTGGCGCACCAGTGCGCGCAGGCGCTGGAGCGGGCCGCGCTCTACGAAGCGCTGCGCGAGCGCACGGAGCGGCTGCGGCAGGCGCTGGTGACGGGCGACATGGGGACCTGGCGCCTGGACCTGGTGCGCGGCAAGGAGCTGCGCGACGCGGCGCTCAACCACATGCTGGGCCTGCCGGCGGTGGACTCGGCGGCGCCGGTGGGCGACATGCTGGCGCGCCTGCACCCGGAGGACCGGCCGCACATCGAGGCGGAGTTCCACCGCTACCAGCGCGAGCCGCCGGGCTTCTTCGAGCTGGAGTTCCGCGTGATTCGCCGCGACGGCGGCGTGCGCTGGCTGCACAGCGTGGGGCAGTCCATCGGCGGACCGGACGGGAAGGTGACAGAGCTCACCGGCGCCATGGCTGACGTCACCCGGCGCAAGGAGGCCGAGGAGCGGTTGCAGCTGTTGCTGGACGCGAGCCGCGTGCTGGCGCTGCGCCTGGACGACGTGGAAGAGGCGCTGCCAGAGGTGGCGCGGCTGGTGGTGGACCACGTGGCCACCGGCTGTCTGGTGGACCTGGCCGCGCCGGACGGCACCCTGCGGCGGGTGACGGCGGCCCACCGCGTTGCAGCGCACGACGCGCGCCTCCATGCGGCCCTGGGAGGCACGGACCGGGGGCCCGCGCACCCGGCGCTCCAGTGTTTCCGCACCGGGGAGGTCTGCTTCCTGTCGCGCCTGGACTTCACGCGCTGCGACGCCGTCTCCACGAGCGCCGCGCACCGGGCGTTGGTGGATCGCCTGGCGCCCACGTCCGTGCTGTCGGTGCCGCTGCGCGCGCGCGGCCGCACGCTGGGCGTCATCACGCTGTTCACCGCCGAGCCCCAGCGCACGCTGGTGGCCGCGGACGTGACGATGGCGGAGGAGCTGGCGCTGCGCGTGAGCGTGGCGCTGGAGAACGCGCGCCTGTTCCACGACGCCCAGTCCGCGGTGCGGCTGCGCGACGAGTTCCTCTCCGTGGCGAGCCACGAATTGAAGACGCCGCTCACCAGCCTCATCCTCCAGCACAACCTCATTGGCCGCGCGCTGGAGACAGCGGGCACGCCCGGGCCGGTGACGGGCAGGCTCAACACCGCGCAGCGGCAGGTGCTCCGGCTGACGGCGCTGGTGGACAACCTGCTGGACGTGAGCCGGATGTCCCTGGGCAAGCTGTCGCTGGATCGCGCGGAGGTGGACCTGGCGCAGTTGACGCGCGACGCGGTGGAGCGGCTGGGGGACGTGTTCACCCAGGCGCGGTGCCTGCTCAAGCTGGAGCTGCCGCGCACGCTGACAGGCCAGTGGGACGCGCTGCGGTTGGGCCAGGTGCTGATGAACCTGCTCTCCAACGCGGCGAAGTACGGCGCGGGCCACCCGGTGTCAGTGCGCGCGGGCGTGGATGCGCGCGACGAAGCCTGGGTGGAGGTGCGCGACGAGGGCATCGGCATCGAAGCGGACGCGCTGCCGCGCCTCTTCGGCCGCTTCGAGCGCGCAGTGAGCGAGCGGCACTACGGCGGCATGGGCCTGGGTCTCTACATCAGCCGCCAGATTGTGGAGGCGCTGGGCGGCCGCATCGACGTGGACAGCCAGCCGGGGCAGGGCGCCACCTTCACGCTGCGGCTGCCCCGGAACACGGCGGAAGCGCGGCCCCTGCCTCCCCCGGAGATGTGAGGGAGGCTGGGGCCGGCGATGCCTTCAGTGCTGGGGCCCCTTGGGCGGGGGGCCTTCCTGTTCGAGCGCGCGGTACTCGTCATCGGTGAACAGGCGTGAGCGGATGAGGAAGCGCACGCCTTCAGGGGCTTCGACGGAGAAGCCGCTGCCGCGACCGGGCACCACGTCCACGGTGAGGTGGGTGTGGCGCCAGAGCTCGAACTGCGGGCCGGACATGTAGAAGGGCGTGCGGACGATGTCGCCCAGGTACACGTCCTCCTGGCCCACGCGGAAGTCACCGCGCGGGAAGCACATGGGCGCGCTGCCGTCGCAGCAGCCGCCGGACTGGTGGAAGAGGAGCGGACCGTGAAGGCCCTGCATCTTGTGGAGCAGGGCCTCGGCGGCCGGCGTGACCTCGACGCGCGGCACGGGCATGCGGGGCGTCCTAGAAGAAGCCCATGGGCTTCGGGTCGTAGCTGACGAGCAGGTTCTTCGTCTGCTGGTAGTGATTGAGCATCATCTTGTGCGTCTCGCGCCCGATGCCGGACTGCTTGTAGCCGCCGAACGCCGCGTGCGCGGGGTACAGGTGGTAGCAGTTCACCCAGACGCGGCCCGCCTGGATGCCGCGGCCCATGCGGTACGCGGTGCTGTTGTCACGCGTCCACACGCCGGCGCCCAGGCCGTAGAGCGTGTCATTGGCCATGGCGAGCGCGTCCTCGGCGTCCTTGAACTTCGCCACCGCCACGACGGGGCCGAAGATCTCCTCCTGGAACACGCGCATCTTGTTGTGGCCCTCGAAGATGGTGGGCTCCACGTAGTAGCCCTCCGCCAGCGCGCCGGACAGCGACTTGCGCCCGCCGCCGGTGAGCACCTTGGCGCCCTCCTTCTTGCCGATGTCCAGGTAGCTGAGGATCTTCTCCAGCTGATCATTGGACGCCTGCGCGCCAATCTGCGTGGTGACGTCCAGGGGGTTGCCCTGCACGATGCGCTTGGTGCGCTCCACGGCCTTGGCGATGAAGTCGTCGTAGAAGCGCTCGGCGACCAGTGAGCGGGACGGGCAGGTGCAGACCTCGCCCTGGTTGAGGGCGAACATGGCGAAGCCCTCCAGCGCCTTCTGGGCGAAGTCGTCGTCCTTGGCGAAGACGTCCTCGAAGAAGATGTTGGGGGACTTGCCGCCCAGCTCCAGGGTGACGGGGATGATGTTCTCGGAGGCGTACTGCATGATGAGGCGGCCGGTGGTCGTCTCACCCGTGAAGGCAATCTTGGCGATGCGCTTGTTGCTGGCGAGCGGCTTGCCGGCCTCGATGCCGAAGCCGTTCACGATGTTGAGCACGCCGGGGGGAAGCAGGTCGCCCACCAGCTCCGCGAACTTGAGGATGGTGACGGGGGTCTGCTCCGCGGGCTTGAGGACCACGCAGTTGCCGGCGGCGAGCGCGGGCGCCAGCTTCCACGCGGCCATGAGTAGCGGGAAGTTCCAAGGGATGATCTGCCCCACGACGCCGAGCGGCTCCGTGAAGTGGTACGCGACGGTGTTGTCATCCAGCTGGCTGAGCGAGCCTTCCTGCGCGCGGATACAACCGGCGAAGTAGCGGAAGTGGTCGATGGCGAGCGGCAGGTCCGCGGCGAGCGTCTCGCGGATGGGCTTGCCGTTGTCCCACGTCTCGGAGACGGCGAGCATCTCCAGGTTCTGCTCCATGCGGTCGGCGATCTTCAGCAGGATGTTGGCCCGCTCGCCGGCGGCGGTGCGGCCCCACGCGTCCTTCGCCTTGTGCGCGGCATCGAGCGCCTTCTCGATGTCCTCCGCCGTGGAGCGGGGAATCTCGCAGAAGGGGCGGCCCGTGACGGGGCTGATGTTCTCGAAGTACTGGCCCTTCACGGGCGGGACGAACTCACCGCCGATGTAGTTGCCGTAACGGCTCTTGTACTCGACCTTGCTGCCCTTCTGACCCGGAGCTTCATAGACCTTCGACATGGGGACTCCCTGCGTTGGGTTTTGACGCACTCCTACGGGGGTTTGACGCGGAACAGACCATAGGCAGGTGACGCTTCGCGTCACGCGTAAGAAGTCGGATGTAAATGTTTGTTAATGGTTGATCGCTGAATCAGTTACTCGGGCGTGATGCGAGCGGGCGGGCAGGGTGCCCTTGCTGCCATCCGGCATGTCTTCCACCTCAAGAGATGGGAGCAAGACATGCAAATGTTTCGAGATCGCGTCGACGCCGGCCGTGCGTTGGGCCAACGGCTCCGCGTCCTGCTCGGCGGAGGGGGTGACCTGTTGGTGTTGGCGCTGCCGCGCGGCGGTGTGCCCGTGGGCTTCGAGGTCGCTCGAATCCTAGGGGTGCCGCTGGACGTGTTCGTGGTGCGCAAGCTCGGCACACCGGGGCACGAGGAGCTGGCGATGGGGGCCATCGCCACCGGAGGCGTCACGGTCCTCAACGCGGGTGTGGTGCGAAGGCTGGGGATTTCCCAGTCGGCCATCGCCGCGGCTGCCGCGCGCGAGGGGCGGGAGCTGGTCCGGAGGGAGCAGCTCTTCCGTGACGGCAGGCCTTCCGCGCGGGTCGAAGGGCGGACAGTGATCCTGGTGGATGACGGGCTGGCCACGGGCTCGACGATGCGGGCGGCGCTCCGGGCGCTTCGTCAGCAGAAGCCCGCGCGCATCGTGGTGGGCGTGGGGGTGGGCGCGCCGGAGACGTGCGCGGAGTTCGAGCGCGAAGCGGACGCGGTCGTCTGCGTCCACACCCCAGAGCCGTTCTACGCGGTGGGGCAATGGTTCGAGGACTTCACGCAGACCACCGACGACGAGGTGCGCGAGCTGCTGGCGCGCGCTGCGCACGGTGAAGGGGCTGCCGTGGGGCCGGCGGAGGGTTGAAACATGGCTGAATACAGAATTTCAGAGCACGCGGTGCGGCTGGAGGTGGAGCCCGGCGTGGGGTTGGAAGGAACGCTGAGCGTGCCGGAGTCTGTCTCCGGCGTGGTGCTGTTCGCGCATGGCAGCGGCAGCAGTCGCTTCAGCCCGCGCAACCGGTACGTCGCGGGAGTGATGCAGCAGGCGGGGCTGGCGACACTGCTCATGGACCTGCTCACGCTGGGGGAGGAGGAGGCCGAGCGGCGGACGCGGCACCTGCGCTTCGACATCGAGTTGCTGGCGCGGCGGCTGGTAGGAGCCACGCGGTGGCTGGAACGGGTGTCAGGGTTGGGAGGCCAGCCGCTGGGGTTGATTGGTTCGAGCACGGGAGCGGGTGCGGCGCTGGTGGCCGCGGGGCGGATGCCCGAAGCCATCCAGGCAGTGGTGTCCCGGGGCGGTCGTCCGGATCTCGCGGGCGCGGCGCTGCCGGCGGTGCGGGCGCCCACCCTGCTCATCGTGGGTGGGGAGGACACGCAAGTGATTGCACTCAACGAGCAGGCCCTGGAGGCGCTGCGCACGCACAAACGGCTGGAGATTGTCCCCGGGGCGACCCACCTCTTCGAGGAGCCGGGGACACTGGAGCAGGCGGCCCGGCTGGCCCGGGACTGGTTCCTCCAGCACCTGGTCACGGCCGCACGGCAGCAGCCGTCCGGCGAGGCCCCGCCATGAGCCCGCGCATCGTGGTGGTGGGGGGAGTGGCCACGGACTACCTGGTGCGAGGGCCGTCGCTGCCGGAGCCGGGAGGCAGCGCCGAGGGTGACGTCTTCCAGGAGGCGCTCGGAGGAAAGGGAGCCAACGGCGCGGTGGCCGCCGTGAGGTTGGGGGCGCGAGCCTCGCTGGTGGCACGGGTGGGGACGAATGGGCGCGGCCTGAGGCAGGTGACGTTGCTGGAACGGGAAGGCGTTGCGTTGGAGGGAGTGGTGCCCGATCCATCCGCGCCCTCGAGCGCGGTGCTGGTGATGGTGGATGGACGCGGGAGGAAGCAGACCTTCTTCTCACCGGGCGCCAATCACAGACTTTCCATCCGGGATGTGTTGCGGAGCGCGGAGCGGATCGCCACCGCGAAGGTATTGCTCGTGCAGTTGGAGGTGCCGCTGGACGCGGTCCAGGCGGCGGTCCGTCTGGCGCGAGCGGCCGGAGTCCGGGTGGTGTTGGATCCCGCGCCGGCCGTGCCGCTGCCGGAGGTGTTGCTGGAGGATGTGCACGTCATCCGGCCCAACGCCTCCGAGGCCCGGACGCTGACAGGCATCACGGTGCATGGCCGTGCTTCCGCGCGGCGAGCCGCCCGCAACCTGCTGATGCGCGGCGTGGGGGCGGCCATCATCGCGGCGCCTGGGGGCAGTCTGTTGGTGTCGCGGGAGGAGGAGGCGTGGCTGCCTGAGCTGCCGGTGGACACAGTGGATACCACCGGAGCGGGGGATGCCTTCTCCGCGGCGCTCTGTGTCGCCCTCGCCGAGTCTCAGCCACTGCTCTCCGCCGCGCGCTTCGCGCATGCAGCCGCTGCCATCGCGACGACGCGGCTGGGAGCGCAGGCGGGACTGCCGTACCGGGATGAAGTGCTCGGATTGCTCTCGGACGTAGAGCTGGATGTTCAGCTCGCGCCGCCGTAGCGAACACGTCCGAGACACATCGTCCGCTGTCTCGCCATGCCTCTTCCGGGGGATGTCGGCGCGCGTGGACCGTGGTCCATGCTGACGCCATTCATTGCCTGGGGGGCACTCTGTCCAATGCACACGCGGCCTGGGCACATGTGGACGAACAGGGACGGCCGCACCTGCTTGAGGAGCACCTGGAAGCCGTGGGTGAGCTGGCGGCGCGGTTCGCCAGGCGCTTCGGCTCCGAGGAGTGGGCTCGGCTCGCGGGACGGTGGCATGACCTGGGGAAATACACGGCTGCGTTCCAGCGCCGGATCCGTGAGGAGAACGGCATCGCGGCGCACCTGGAGCAGGAGGACTCGTCGGGGCCTCGGGACCACTCCACCGCAGGAGCGCTGCACTCGAGGGAGGTGCTGGGGCCGGACGTAGGGACGCCCCTGGCCTTCGTCATCGCCGGGCACCATGCAGGGCTGGCGAACGCGGAAGCGCTGGCGGACCGTCTCCAGCAGGAGGACAGGCAGCGGCTGTATGCCCAGGTGCTGGCATGGCCGGCGCCAGAAGCATTGCTGCGCGTGGAGCGGTTGCTCACGCTGCCGGACTTCCTGGCCGTACGTCCGACATCGCCTCGGGAGACCAGGGCCTGGCGGCGGCGCCTGGAGGTCTGGACGCGGATGTTCTTCTCCGCGCTCTGTGACGCGGACTTCCTGGACACGGAAGCGTTCTTCGATGCCGGGCGCGCGGCCCTGCGTGCCGGTTCACCACCCATCCCCATCCTCCGCGACAGGCTCTCGCGGCACCTGGGCGGGCTGAAGGCGCGAGTCCAGGCACAGGGACCATTGTCGGAAGTGAACCGCGTGCGCGCGGAGGTGCTGGAAGCCTGCCTGACGAGAGCGGCCGAGCGTCCGGGCATCTTCAGCCTGACGGTGCCCACGGGGGGCGGCAAGACGCTGGCATCGATGGCGTTCGCGCTGGAGCACGCCGTGAAGCACGAGCTGGAGCGTGTGGTGGTGGCCATCCCGTTCACCTCCATCATCGAGCAGAACGCGGCGGTGTACGCGGAGGCCCTGGGCGAGGACGCGGTGCTGGAGCACCACTCGGGTGGGGACCCGGAGCGGGAGACGGCGCGCAACCGCATGGCGGCGGAGAACTGGGACCGGCCCGTCGTGGTGACGACCACGGCCCAGCTCTTCGACAGCCTGTTCGCGAACCGGCCCGGTGCCTGCCGGAAGCTGCACCGGCTGGCGGGCAGCGTCATCGTGCTGGACGAAGCGCAAACGCTGCCCCCGGGCCTGCTGGCGCCCATCCTGGATGTGTTGCGCACGCTGGTGTCGGACCATGGCGCATCGGTGGTCATCTGCACGGCCACACAGCCGGCGTTGGGGCGGCGGCCGGGGCTGGCGGAAGGCTTCGAGCAGGTGCGTGAAATCCTGCCGGAGCCTCGGGAGGCCTTCCGCCGCTTGCGGCGCGTGCGCGTGTGTTGGCCTGACGCCGATGAGCCCTGGTCGCATGAGCGGCTCGCTGACGACCTGTCACGGGAATCGAGCGTCCTGGCCATCGTGCACCGGCGCGACGACGCCCGGCGGGTCTGTGAGGCATTGGATTCGCGGCTCGGAGACGCGAGGACTGTTCATCTCTCCGCGCTCATGTGCCCCGCGCATCGCAACCAGGTGCTGGACGAGATCCGCGAACGCCGGACGAGAGGCGAGCATGTGCGGGTGGTGTCCACGCAACTGGTGGAAGCGGGCGTGGACCTGGACTTCCCTGTGGTCTACCGCGCCCTGGGAGGACTGGATGCGCTGGCCCAGGCGGCGGGCCGCTGTAACCGAGAGGGAAGGCTCGCGGAGCCAGGCGAGCTGCGGGTGTTCCTGGCATCCACGGAGCCACCGCTCGGCGTGCCCCGCACGGCGCTGGGGACGACCCGGGCGCTGCTGGGAGCGAACCCGGAGCTAGACCTCTTCGAACCGTCGACGTTCGACGCCTACTTCAAGCGCCTCTACGGGGCGAAGTCCCTGGATGCGAAGGGCATCCAGGAGCAGCGCGAGCAGCTGCGCTTCCGGGAGACGGCGGAGCGCTTCCGGTTCATCGAGGACGACTGGTCCGCGCCCGTTGTCGTGCGCTGGGGGGATGCGCCCGCGCTGGTAGCGGAGCTGGAACAGCGAGGTCCTTCGAGGGACCGGCTGCGCCGGTTGCAGCGCTTCACGGTGAACGTCACCCGAAGGCAGCGGGAGTCCTGGCTCGCGAGCAGGCGTGCGCGCTGGGTGGCGGAGACGGTGGTGGTGCTGGGTGAGGCGGAGGCCACGGCCTACGACGCGCGGCTGGGCCTGGTGCCCGAGCGTGTGGATGCGTTGGCACCTGGGGTGGACGGATGAACGAACACGCGAAGCACAGGAGGGCGACATGAAAGCGCAGGAGAGCCGTGTCTTCCGCCTCCGGGCTCGGGGGCCGATGGCGTGCTTCAGCCGGCCGGAGATGAAGGTGGAGCGCGTGAGCTACGAGGTGATGACGCCCTCCGCGGCGCGAGGGCTCCTGGAGTCCGTGCTGTGGAAGCCGGCCATCCGCTGGAGGGTGAATGAAATCACGGTGCTCGCGCCCATCGCGTGGACCAGCTTCCGCCGCAACGAAGTGAAGCACCGCATGTCGGAAGGGGTGACGCTGTTCGCGGACGACCCGGACCGCAGGGCGCAGCGCAACACGGTGGCGCTGAGGGACGTGGACTACGTGGTCTCCGCCTCGTTCCGGATGACGGAGCGGGCGGGGCCCGAGGACTCGGTGCGCAAGTTCGAGGAGATGTTCGAGCGGCGGCTGGAGAAGGGACAGACCTTCCAGGCGCCCTACCTGGGCTGCCGCGAGTTCGTCGCCGCCGTGGAGCCCGCGCCTGAGCAGGTGCGTCCCATCCAGCCAGAGGTCGACCGGCCGCTGGGATGGATGTTCTACGACTTCGACTATCGCGAAGGCGGCACGGTGCCGCTGTTCTTCAACGCGCGCCTTGCGGGAGGCCGGCTGAAGGTGCCGCCCCTGGAAGAGGTGCTCCGGTCGCAAGGCGGAGCAGGGGAGGGCGCGCGATGATGCTCCATGCGCTGTATGCCTATGCGCAGCGTGAGGGACTGCTGGAGGATCCGGACTTCGAGCTGCTTTCGGTGGATGCGCTCATCGAAGTCGCGGACGACGGACGCTTCCTGTCGTTGACGCCAACCACGGACGAGCGGGGACGGGGAACGAAGCGCGCGGTGCCGCGCATTCCGAAGAGGACCGTGGCCATCCTGCCCGGCTTCTTCGTGGACAACGCGAGGTACGTCCTGGGGTGGGGAGGCGACGCGGCGAAGGCGAGGAAGAACCCGGAGCGAGTGGGGGCGTTCCAGGCGGTGGTGGACGCGGTGGCGAAGGAGACGAAGGACCCGGGAGCCAAAGCGGTCGCCGCGTTCCTGGCGAAGCTGGCCAAGCAACTCCCCAAAGTGGTGGCGCAGCGAGAGGAGTGGACAGGCGAGGAGCGCCTGGCGTTCCGCTGGTCAGGGGACGACGAGGGAGTCCTCGTGCACGAGCGTCCCGCGCTGCGCGAGGCGTGGGCGCGGCGGAGGGGCGCGGAAGGTCAGGGGGAGGAGGACGCGCGGAGGATGCGGTGTCTGGTCACGGGAGAAGTGGGGCCCGTGGCGCGTCTGCATCCCTCCATCAAGAACGTGCCGGGGGCGCAGTCCTCGGGAGCGGCGCTGGTGTCGTTCAACGAGGAGGCGTTCAGCTCCCATGGGCTGACGCAGGGAGAGAACGCACCCATCTCGAGGGCCGCGGCGGAAGGGTACGCCACGGCGCTGAACCACCTGCTGGCCCGGGATGGGACGCGGCGCTATCGGCAGGGCGTGTCTCTGGGCGATGGCGCGGTCGCGGTGTTCTGGACGCGAGAGCCGGACCCGGTGGTGAACACGCTTTTGAACGTGCTCGATTTCTCGCAGCCGGCGCAGGCGGTGCATTTCGCGGAGTCACCGCTTCGGGGGCTGGAGCCGGGAGAGTTCGATTCGACGCGCTTCTACGCGATGACGTTGGGAGGCAATGCGGCGCGAGTGGTGGTGCGGGACTGGTTCGAGTCCTCCATCCACGAACTCAAGTGCAACGTGCTGAGCTACTTCAACGCCTTGAAGCTCACTGGCAGACGCGACCGGCCCATGTCCGTCTGGGAGGCATTGAAGGCGGTGGAGCCGCCAGGAAGCCGGGGCAGCCCACCGGACCTGGGCGCGAAGTTGATCGCGGCCGCGCTGGGCGGGCGGCCCTTTCCCAGGGAGTTGTTGTCCGCGGCCCTGCGTCGGCTGCGAGTCCCCGAGAAGGACGATGCATCCCCGTTCCAACTGCACGCGCGCTGCGCGCTCATCAAGGCCACGTTGCTGAGACCTGCGCGTGGCGTCGCTCCCCTGGAGGTGTCCGTGTCATTGAATCCCGACAGTCCCGATGTGCCGTACCAGTTGGGCCGGTTGTTCGCGGTGCTGGAAAGGCTCCAGTACGCGGCGCTGGGAGACATCAACGCCAGCATCAAGGACCGCTACTTCGGATCGGCGATGGCGAACCCTGGCGTCGTGTTCCCGCGCTTGATCCGCTTGTCCACGCACCACGCCGCGAAGGCGGACAGTGCTGGCTGGCTGGAGAAGTTGATGGGGCAGATCATGAATCGCTTCCCCGCGACGGTGTGGCCGAAAGCCCTGACGCTGGAGGCCCAGGGGCTGTTCGCCGTGGGCTACTACCACCAGCGCGAGGACTTCTTCCGCAAGTCCACGCCGCCCGCCCAGTCCTGAGTTTGAAGTCCCAAACCTGTCATCAGGAGTGCCAAGCCATGGCTGAAATCAAGAACCGCTACGACTTCGTCCTGCTGTTCGACGTGAAGGACGGAAACCCCAACGGAGACCCGGACGCAGGCAACCTGCCGCGCTTCGACGCGGAGACGGGCCACGGCCTGGTCACGGACGTGTGCCTCAAGCGCAAGGTGCGCAACTACGTGCAGCTCGTGCACGGCTTCAAGGATGGCTACGACATCTACGTGAAGGAGCGGGCCGTGCTCTCCATGCTCCACGCTGAGGCGTACGAGCGGCTGGGGCTGAAGGTGCAGGAGGACGGTGAGGAGGCTGCCGCGGAGACCGAGAAGCCGGAGGGGAAGGGCAAGGGGAAGGCGGAGAAGAAGCCGCGCAAGGCTTCTGAAGGGGAGGTGGTGCACCGGGTGCGCGATGAGATGTGCCGGCGCTACTTCGACGTGAGGACCTTCGGAGCGCTTATGACCCTGAGGGAAGCGAACGCGGGGCAGGTGCGGGGGCCGGTGCAGATGACGTTCGGGCGCTCGTTGGATCCGGTGGTCGCGGTGGAGCACACCATCACGCGCATGGCGGTGGCGACGCGGAAGGAAGCGGACAAGCAGGGCGGAGACAACCGGACGATGGGGCGCAAGAACACGGTGCCCTACGGGCTGTACCGTGCGCACGGCTTCATCTCACCGGCGCTCGCGCGGCAGACGAAGTTCAGTGAAGGGGACTTGGACCTGCTGTGGAAGGCGCTGGTGGAGATGTTTGACCACGACCGGAGCTCGGCGCGCGGGTTGATGGCGACGCGGAGCCTGCTGGTGTTCCGCCATGCGAGCGAGCTGGGCAATGCACCCGCGCACAAGCTGTTCGACACGGTGGGTCTGCGGCGCAAGGACGAGTCGAAGCCGCCGCGCGACTTCTCTGACTACGAGTTGAGCGTGGGAAGCGTGCCGTCGGGCGTCGAAGTGATGGAACTGGGCGGATAGGTGAGGTGACAGCCAGTTGATGACGTGTTGGTCGACCGCACTTGGCCCCGAACAATTCATCGACCTCGGTCATCAGCTCCAAGCCTTCGGAAATGAATTCAGCTCCCGTGGCTGAGAAGGTGAGAATTCTGCTGGACCTCCCCGTTAGCTGCGCACCGTACGCACCTGTCCGACAATCGGACAGGTTTGGAGGACAGAGGCTGGCGCTCTGCGCTGATGAATCCATTCGAGATTGCCGAATGGGCCTATCTCGTCACGCGCCGTGGAGAGGACTCCCTCCAACCGAGTGGTGGAAACCAGTCCGACAGTCGGGCCGGTTTTGACGGTGTCGGGCGGAAGGTGGGCTGCATGGTTGTCCAGGGTTTGAGAAGGACTAGGTCTTTGGAAACTGCATAGTGGCGCTGGCTGCCCAGCCCTGTTCTTCGGCGGGAGCGTGGGTTGAAGATGGCGGTCTCAAGTGCAGGACATTCCGGCACTGGGCGTCGCTCCGCTCTTCGGGACGGAGCGTGGGTTGAAACTTCGCGGGCGGACCTCCCAATGCCGCTGCGGTACGGTCGCTTGTCTCGGCTGGGTGGAAAGTGTGTTGAAGCCAGGGCCTGGGCGCTGTGGGCACGAAACTGGCAGTCGCTCCGCTTTTCGGGGCGGAGCGTGGGTTGAAGCCGATGAGGCACTTCCGCACGACTGGACGCTCCGCTCTTCGGGGCGGAGCGTGGGTTGAAACCCGTCGACGGTGCCGTAGTACAGCTTCCCCGCCGGTCGCTCCGCTCTTCGGTGCGGAGCGTGGGTTGAAACCCCTCCGGCACCTACTCGTCGCAGTACTTCGCCAGTCGCTCCGCTCTTCGGGGCGGAGCGTGGGTTGAAACTTCGACGACTCTCACCCTGTTGACATCGACAAACCGTCGCTCCGTTCTTCGGGGCGGCGCGTGGGTTGAAACAACATGCCGATGGCCCGCCAGTTTCTGGTCACCCCGTCGGGGCGGAGCGTGGGTTGAAACTCGTAGCCACAGAGCGGCGAGCTCACGTCGCAGCCCATGTCGCTCCGCGCTTTGGAGCGGAGTGTGGGTTGAAACAGGAAGGCGCAGGCGTAGTTGGTGGTCACGTAGGTCGCTCCGCTCCTCGGATCGGAGCGTAGGGTTGAAACGTTGACATGACGTCCCAGGCGATCTGCCGCCTGAAGATCGTTCCGATCTTCTGATCGGAGCGTGGGTTGAAACGAGATCGTGAAGTTTGTGCACATGCCGACCACGAAGTCGCTCCTCTCTTCGGGGCGGAGCGTGGGTTGAAACACCTTGACGGCCAGGTCAGCGAAGCCGCCGAAGTCGCTCCGCTCTTCTGGGCGGAGCGTGGGTTGAAACCTGACCCGGCATGGCTCTCATGCCTACGGGACCAAGTCGCTCCGCTCTTCGGGACGGAGCGTGGATTGAAACACCGCGACGCGTGTGCCGACGACGTCCACGCGCTCCTCGTCGCTCCGCTCTTCGGGGCGGAGCGCAGGTTGAAACAGGCGCAGGCCCAGGTGCCGGTCGTGCTTCGCGATGACGTCGCTCAGCTCTTCGGGGCGGAGCGTGGGGTGAAATCCGAAGAGCATCTTGTCCGGATTGGCGACACGCACGTCGCTCCGCTCTTCGGTGCGGAGCGTGGGTTGAAACGCCTGGGTGGGCCCCACGCCGAACAGCGCGTTGGTCGGTCGCTCCGCTCTTCGGGGCGGAGCGTGGGTTGAAACATGGTCAACCGCGAGGTGAAGAGCCCTCGCCTCAACGTCGCTCCGCTCTTCGGGGCGGAGCGTGGGTTGAAACTCGGACCAGTCGCTGTTGGGGCCGTCCCGGAGCCGGTCGCTCCGCTCTTCGGGGCGGAGCGTGGGTTGAAACCAGTCCGCGGGAAAGCGCTCGACGTCGAGGACGGTCGCTCCGCTCTTCGGGGCTGAGCGTGGGTTGAAACAGTGGCTGGGCGCAGGGCGGCACCCGCTCTCGCGTCGCTCCGCTCTTCGGGGCGAAGCGTGGATTGAAACTGGCACACCGTGCACTGGACGTACTCCCCGCGCGTCGCTCCGCTCTTCGGGGCGGAGCGTGGGTTGAAACCCCAGAGGGGCTGACACCCCGTCCCAGTCCGACGTCGCTCCGCTCTTCGGTGCGGAGCGTGGGTTGAAACTGGGTGGGCTCCAGCTGGCGCGGCACCCCGGCAGTCGCTCCGTTCTTCGGTGCGGAGCGTGGGTTGAAATTTGATCAGGTAGGCGTCCACGCCCAGCATGTCGGTCGCTCCGCTCTTTGGGGCGGAGCGTGGATTGAAACGTCAATCGCTGTAGGGCTGCGGTGAAGCATCACGGTGGCCGCTCCGCTCTTTGGGGTGGAGCATGGATTGAAACTTCTCCCTCGGATTCGTGTGTGGCGCGGGGCCAGTCGCTCCGCTCTTCGGGGCGGGGGGGGGGGAACCTTACGGGGCCACGTGGTGGGCAGCTCCACGGCGATCTCGCTCCGCTCTTCGGGGCGGAGCGTGGGTTGAAACCTCGGCGTCCTTCGCAGTCTGCCAGCAGCGCGAATGTCGCTCCGCTCTTCGGAGCGGAGCGTGGGTTGAAACTCGTTGACGACCTCGGAGGTGCTCACGTGGATGGCGGTCGCTCCGCTCTTCGGGGCGGAGCGTGGGTTGAAACTTGTTCAAGCTCCCCTTGCACTCGGGGTACTTCGGTCGCTTCGCTCTTCGGGGCGGAGCGTGGGTTGAAACCTCGCGGCGACGCGCTTCGGTGAGACAGCAGCGGTCGCTCCGCTCTTCGGGGCGGAGCGTAGGTTGAAACTTGAACAGGCCCCACGCGGCATAGCCCAGGCCGTCGCTCCACTCTTCGGGGCGGAGCGTGGGTTGAAACCGGTATAGGTACTGAATGGCGGCCCAGGCGTCCGCGTGTCGCTCCGCTCTTCTGGGCGGAGCGTGGGTTGAAACTTTGAGGGCAGCGTGATTCGGGCGGACGGTGGACAGTCGCTCCGCTCTTCGGGGCGGAGCGTGGGTTAAAACTTCTCCACCTTGTCGTTGCTCACGTCTCCTCTTCTTGTCGCTCCGCTCTTCGGGGCGGAGCGTGGGTTGAAACGCCATCGAGCGGGTCTCGCACACGAAGCGCATCCTGGCCGCTCCGCTCTTCGGGGCGGAGCGTGGGTTGAAACCGCCAAACACCCGGGGGGAACTTCGGTTTGCGAGTCGCTCCGCTCTTCGGAGCGGAGCGTGGGTTGAAACTTGAGTGACGAGTAAAAGCAGCAGCAGGCGGCGGTCGCTCCGCTCTTCGGGGCAGAGCGTGGGTTGAAACGCTGTCTACACGCTTCCCATCCTGGATATCTACCGTCACTCCGCTCTTCGGGGCGGAGCGTGGGTTGAAGCATGTCGAGGTCGCTCAGGCCCGCCATCATCTCCGTCGCTCCGCTCTTCGGGGCGGAGCGTGGGTTGAAACTCCAGGATGGTCCACATCATGTCGTTGGGCCAGAGTCGTCGCTCCGCTCCTGGGGGCGGAGCGTGGGTTGAAACCTGTCGGTGATGCGGTGGCATGGGTTGCGCCTGTTGGTCGCTCCGCGCTTCGGGGCGGAGCGTGGGTTGAAACCCTTTTAAGGAGCCGTACACGACAGAGTTGGTGGCGGTTGCTCCGCCCTTCGGACGGGACGTCTTTGAAACCTGTCCGACTGTCGGACAAGTTGGCCCAGTCCGGACCCTGCCCGCACCGCGCCATCAACACCGTCGTCACTTGAACCGGCAAGGTTGATTGACGGTGGGCTTCTCCGCGAGCTGCACGACCATCAGCGTCACGGGGCCGGGGGTGACGTTCCCGGAGAGATGGCCCTTGCGACCCTGTGCGTCCGGCCGTGTGTTCAGGTCTTCGCCCAGGGACACCTGACCTGGCCCCAGCTCCACGCGCGTGCCGTCCATTGCCTCGACGAACCATGTTCCGGAGAGGGGGATGATCCACTGGACCTTCGGGTCCTCATGCCAGGACCCCTTCCAGTCGTTGGGTTGGACCGTGAAGATGACCTGGGACTCGCCAGGGGGCTGGTGTGACTGCCACTGCGGATCGGCGGGCGGAGACATGCTCTTCAGGTCGAAGCTCCGCACGGGACACAGGGTCATGTGGCTGACCCCATGTTCATCCGTCCAGTTGTGCCAGTAGCTGAAGACAGGCGCTTGTCCTGGAGCCGTGGCTGAGGAGTCTCGGTCCCAGGCGCCTCCGCCCAGTCCCAGCACGGCCACCAGGGCCGCCCTCCACACAAACCGTAAACGCATGGCCTTGCTCCTCACTTCTTCATCCGTGTGGCATCCACCGGAGCCGTTGTCTCCAGGGGTGCGCGCATCAACAGATAGGGCGGTTCGCGCAGGTCCTTGCCGCCATTGAACGACGGCAGCCGGTTCCACTGCCCGAGCGTCACGTAGACATGTCCCGCCGTGGCGAAGATGCCGTCAGGCCAGACAATGCGCGCATCCCGCGCCACCACGTCGAAGTGGCCATCTGGCCAGCGGCGCAGGATGGAGTGGTGCTCGCCATCGGTGATGTACAGCCGGTCTTGCGTGTCCATGGCCAGGCCATCCGCGAAGCCCTTCTCTCCCTCGTCCTTCACCGCCGCCGCCAACGTGCGCTCCGGCACGTCGAGGTCCGACACCACGTCCGTCGGAATGCTGTAGAGCCGTCGGCTCGTCAGCGGCGCGTAATACAGACGGCGTGAGTCCGTGCTCAGCGCGATGCCGTCCGCTCCGCCCACTGGGAAGGTCGGGTGCTTCGGGTCGTAGCGCAGCGGCTTTCCCTCCAGCAGCGCCAGGAAGTCCTGCTCCGGCTGGGTGGATGGATGCGTGGCCAGCACCCGGCGCTGCCGCCCCGTGGCCAGGTCCACCACCACGAGCGCGGGCGACGTGCCGAACGAGGAATCGCTGATGTACGCCGTGCCCTTCGCGCCGTGGGTCAGGTCCACCCGCAGGTCGTTGAGGTGACTGTCGGGCAGCAGCGCGGGCGCGCGGATCACCACGCTGGCGATGACCTCGCGAGTCGCCGGGTTGAAGCCCACGACCTTGGCCCCGCCATCCGGGATGCCCTGGATGCCCGCGCGCTTGCCGTCGTCGATCACCCACACGTTGCCTTTTGTATCGGTGGTCATCCCGTGCACGGACAGCAGGCGCTGCGCGGCGGGCGCGTTCGACGGCAGGCTCATGGCCGCGGTGGGGAAGGGCACCAGCGTGCCTTGCACCAGCTCCGCCAGCGTCGCGCCCTTGTGGTCCTCCGCGTGCCTCGGGAAGCCCACGAACACCCGCCCGTCCGGAGTGACGGCGATGCCGGATGGGCCCGGCCCATCGAAGCGCGCCACCACCTCCAGCGTGCCGGTGGGGCGCGTGGAGAAGTCCACCGCGTCCTCCGCCCACGCGGTGAGCGACGCGAGCGCCAATGCGAGCACTCCCACCTTGTGATGGAACCTCATGGCCTGCTCCCCCTACAGCTCGACGTACACGTTCGGATCGCCGCCCAGCCGGTGGCCCCGGTCCAACGCCGCGAGCGCGGCCAGGTCGTCCGCATCCAGCCGGAAGTCGAAGGCCTCCAGGTTCTCCTTCATGCGCTGGGGATTCTGCGACTTGGTTCCCCACTGGCGACACACCGGTCTCTTCGACCAGCCGGCGAATGTGCTCCGGCTCGAAGTTGGACACGCCGACCGAACGCACCCGGCCCTCGTCCTTCAGTCGCAGGAGCGCGCGCCATGAATCCACGTAGAGGTTCCTCGCTGGCAGTGGCCAGTGGATGAGGTACAGGTCCACTCTCTCCAATCCCAACCGGCGAGCGCTCGCATCGAAGGCCCGGAGTGTCGCGTCGTAGCCATGGTCCGCTCCGGCCAGCTTTGTCGTGACGAAGACCTCGGAGCGGGGAACGCCGGACGACCGCAGCCCTCGGCCCACCGCCTCCTCGTTGTCGTATCGCGCCGCCGTGTCGATGAGCCGGTAGCCCGTCCGCAGTGCTGTCTCCACCGCCACCGCCGCCTCGTCGCCCGTGAGCGGCCAGGTGCCGAAGCCCATGGGAGGAAGCGAGGTCCCGTCATTCAACCTGCGCGGGGCTTGCGTGCTCATGGTGTCTCCTTGCGAGGAGGGTGGGCACCCTTCATCCTAACAACACCCGGCCCATCACCCGCGACCGGCTGCCCGGCCTCAGGGCTGCCGCGCCATCCGCCTGGCGGAAACCTGTCCGACTGTCGGACAGCTTGGGACGGCGCCGGGGGAACCCACGGCGGATCATTCAGTCACTTCTTGAGCTGCAGCCGCTCCATTGCCCGCCGCACTCGCGCTTCCTTCTCCTGCTTCTTCCTCAGCTTCTGCCGGACCTTGCCTTCGAACGCGAGCTGCTCCGACAGCGCGTGCAGTTCCTGCCGTGACAGGACCGGGCACTTCCAGTCCAGGTCCCGCATGCGCTGCAGGAACGCATCCGGAAGCGCTACGCCGTAGCGCAGGACGTAGTACGAAAGGTCGGCCCGCCAGTGCCAGACGCCATCCGTGTGCGTACGTGCGGGCGCGATGTTCTTCTCCCCTGTGAACCAGTCCGCGAACGGCCAACTGCTGACGGCGAAGACGACGCCCGTCGCGAGATAGCGACCGATCCGACTGCGCTCCGCCTCCGGAATCTTCCCGCGTGCTTCCACGATGGAAGGCCCCTCGTCGGATCCCGAGCCGAGCTCACGGAAGTCCCCTGCGAACTGAAGCGGCATCCCTCTTTCCTACCAGGGAGGAGGCGCGTGCGCTCGCACTGTAGGGTGCATCCATGACCATCAATCGCAATGGGCCCACTGTTGCAACTACGGGACGCTTACCGCGGCGCAGAATGCCGTGGCCCGCGACCGTTGGGACAACATCCGCGACGGATTCAGAGGCCGCTGGGCCGAGCGCTTCGGTGCATGGCCCACCGATGCCAACGGGAAGCCCTACCAGGGGCACCACATCCGGGACCTGAGTCATGGTGGCAATCCCACGGACTGGGACAACATCATCCCGTTCCCCAAGGACATCCATCAGACGCTGAACGGGCTCTATGCCCAGTGCTACGCGAACCAGCCCCCGTGGACCGGCGTGGGCTCGAGCTACCCCTATGGCGAGTAACCCCATGTCGATGAGTGCCCTGCTCGAAGAGGTCTCGCGCCTCCACCACGCACGCCCTCCCGCGACGCCCGCGCGGATCGATGCCTTCGAGCAACGCGTCGGATGGCGCTTGGACCCGGACCTCCGCGCCTTCTACCTGCACTGCGACGGCGCGGACCTGTTCGACCGCGTCGACCCCGCGTTCTCCTTCCCCCCGCTATCCGAACTCCGCCGCGCTCGGATCGTCATGAGTCAGGACGACACGGACCGGTCAGGGCCCGCGTCCTGGTACGCCCTCTGCGAGGTCCGCGACGGGAACTACGTCCTGCTCGACGTGAGCCAGCAGCACGACGGCCGCTATCCCCTGCGCGACGGCTTCCGCGAAGGCTTCCCGGATCCATCCCGGTGCCCCCGGATCGCCAGCTCCTTTTCCGAGTTCCTGGCGGGCGCGCTCCGCTCCAACGGACGCTGGTTCTGGCTGAAGAAGCGGATGCAGGACGGGTGACGGACCCCGCGTCCCCACCGCACGCAACCGCGTCCCGCCAGAAGCCCGGAAACCCCCGCCATCCTCGCAGGACACTTCATCCCAGGCCGATTTGTCGGCCTCCCAACACCGTCGGATCCGTACGTTCCTCACGCGCTACAGGGCCTTCCAGGCTCCCACTGCCATCCGCGCAATCGCGGCTTACTTCGAGACTGAACGAGATGTTTTCCAGCGTGGATGTTCGTGTCGCTGCGCACTGGAAACCCGCACGACGTGCTGTCATCTTGAAGGGACTTTCGCGGCGCGGCAGGACGGTTGAAGGGAATGCAGGGCGGAAGTTGCCCAAGGTCTTGCGGACCGAACGTATTGGGATGTGCTGGACGGAAAACTGTTCCGTCCCGGGGCTGTAAAAACTCCCCGCAACCGAGGGGTGTCTGTCGATGAGCTGGGACCCAGGCCGCATCCGAGTGTCGCAAAAGCGAAGCGGATCAACCGGTTGGCGCGCCCGTCCGCGCGAGCCGGAAAATCCCGGTTCCTGGCACACCGCTCGCATCGGCCGCTGACGCTGTCCTTACCCCCGCATCGCCTTCCGCTGGTTACCGGTCCCTCGTGCTCGCCCCGTCGCCTCTCATCTGCTCTTGCGGTCAGCCCCACTCGGACGCGGAGGCGTGTCCCACGCTGATGCGCGGGCTGGACCTCAACGGCGGCACGATTCTCTACGCCGGCACGCCGCCGCCAGGACCCGCGGCGGCGCTGCCCGCCTCTCCGCCCACGCCCATGTCGTCTCCCACGCCCGTGGTGCCTTCCCTCGTGGGCCAGGAGTTCGGCCGCTTCCGCGTCGTGCGCGAGCTGGGCCGCGGCGGCATGGGCACCGTGTTCCTCGCGGAGCACACGCTCATCCAGAAGCGCGTGGCCATCAAGGTGCTCCACGCGCACCTGGCCCAGGCCCCGGAGCTCGTCGCGCGCTTCCTCTCCGAAGCCCGCACGCTCACGCTCGTGCAGCACGAGAACGTCGTCACCCTCTACGACCTGGACTCGCGCGAAGGGCGCCCGTACCTGGTCATGGAGTACCTGGAGGGCGACAGCCTGGCCAACTTCGCCCGCGGCCCCATGGCCGCGGCGCTGGTGGTGGACCTGATGATGCAGGTGTGTGACGCCCTGGGCGCCGCGCACGCGCACGGCATCGTCCACCGCGACCTGAAGCCCGCCAACGTCTTCCTCGTCCCCAGCCCCAGCGGCAAGCAGCGGGTGAAGCTGCTCGACTTCGGCATCGCCAAGCTCCTGTCCCGCCCCGCCGGGGAGATGACCACTGAAGTGGGCGTCCTCCTGGGCACGCCGGAGTTCATGGCCCCCGAGCAGTGCGGCGACGGCATCGTGGACGCGCGCAGCGACCTCTACGCTGCTGGCGTGCTCGCGTACCTGCTGCTCACCGGCCAGGTGCCCTTCTACGGCCGCACCGCCGCCGAAATCCTGGTGGGCCACCTGCAGAAGGAGCCCGTCCCGCCGCACGAACTGAACCCCGCCGTGCCGGAGGCCCTGTCGCGGGTGCTCCTGCGCGCGCTGGCCAAGCGGCCCGAACACCGCTTCGCCTCCGCCGCGGAGCTGAGAGCGGCCCTGGAGGCATCGCTCGCGCCGCCGCCCGCGCCCTCCGCACCGCCGCTCACCGCGTTGCTGCGCGGCCAGGGCACGCAGGCCCCCGTGGAGCTCAAGGGCGAGTGGGTGGGCCGCTCCGGCCTCTTCTTCCAGCTGGCCACCCCGCCGCCCGCGCTCCTGTCGGAGGTCTCGCTGGTGCTGCGGCTGCCCGGCGGCGAGCTGCCGTGCACCGCGCAGGTGGTGCGCCACGTCACCGCCGAGCAGGCCCAGTCGTGGAACATGTCCCCGGGCTTCGGCGTGCAGCTGCGCGACGCCAGCCCCGCCTTCCAGGCCCAGCTGGCCCAGCTTCGCAACGCCACCCGCGCCACGTCCGCGCAGGCCGCCGCCACCGCCGCCATCCCCACGCCCGAGGACGCGCAAGCAGAGACCGTCCTCCAGGGGTTCCGCCGGCGGCTCGCCGGGGACCCGTACGCCGTGCTGGAGCTGCCGCGCGACGCCACGCTGGAGTCCGTGCGCACCGCGGCCCAGCGCGCTCGCGGGGCGCTGGAGCTGCTCAAGGCCCGCCCGCTGTCGGACGGCCAGCGCGCCCAGGTGGACCGCGCGATGGATCGCGTGTCCGGAGCGCTCCACACGCTGGGCCACGTGGAGCGGCGCGTGGAGTACGACGCCACGCTCGGCAACGTGGAGGGCATCGAGCGGTGCCTCGCCGCGGGCCTCACCGCCACCATGCTGGAGCAGTGCCGCCGCCGCTTCCTCGCGGGCAACACCGGCCGCGAGGGCCGCGCCGCCGTCCACCGCCTGTCCGGAGACGCGCTCGCGTCCGTGGGCCGGTTGGAGGAGGCGCTCGCCGCCTATGAGCTGGCGGTCCGCGCGGACCCGCTGGACCTGGAGGGGCTCAAGCGCTGGCGCTTCCTCCGGGCCCGGGTGCGGGGCTCGGCCGCTCCCCGGTAGGGGAGCCGGGCTCGCATCCACCCCGGGGGCGTCTTGCGTATGGGAGAGGAGTCTTCGTTAATCCTCTGCTCTCCCATGGCTTCCGAACCCGACGACAAGCTGCCGCCCCAGGGGCGCTTCAACCGCCTGCGCAAGCTGGCGGGCCTCTCCATGCACGTGGGCACGGAGGTGCTCAAGACGGGCGCGAAGAAGCTCACCGGGACAAACCCCTCGGAGCTGCTCAGCCTGGGCACCGCGGAGAAGCTGGTGGCCACGCTGGGGGAGATGAAGGGCGCGGCCATGAAGCTGGGCCAGGCCCTCTCCATGGACCCGGACCTGCTCACGCCAGAAGTGCGGCAGATGATGGCCCGGCTGCAGAACCAGGCCCCCGCCATGTCCTACGCACAGGTGTCGCGCGTGGTGCAGGAGGAGCTGGGCGCGCCGCCGGAGGCGCTGTTCAAGGAGTTCTCCCCGGACGCGCTCGCCGCCGCGTCGCTGGGCCAGGTGCACCGCGCGGTGCTGCACGACGGCCGCCCCGTCGCCGTGAAGGTGCAGTACCCGGGCATCGACGTGTCCATGGGCCACGACATGGACAACCTGGGCCTCATCGTGAAGACGGTGTCCAAGACGTCGCGGATGATGGATGGCACCGCCTACTTCCAGGAGCTCCGCGACGAACTCATGCTGGAGCTGGACTACCGCCGCGAGGCGAAGCTCGCCCAGAGCTTCGCGAAGAGCGTGGCGCGGCTGCCGGACCTGTACGTGCCCCAGGTCATCGAGGAGCGCAGCGCCCACCGCGTGCTCACGCTGGAGCTGCTGGAGGGCCAGACGCTCAAGGACTGGGTGACGACGTCGCCGGATGACGCCGAGCGCTTCCGCGTCGCGCGCCAGCTCATCCGCGCCACCTACGGGCCCTTCCTGGACGCGGGCGAAATCCACGCCGACCCGCACCCCGGCAACTTCATGGTGATGCCGGACGGACGCATGGGCCTGTTGGACTTCGGCTCCATCAAGCGCTTCAGCCCGGGCTTCGTCACGGCCAACCGCCGCATGTTCCAGCAGGCGCTGCGGCTGGAGACGCTGGACGTGCTGGGCCTGTGCCGCGAGGTGGGCTTCTCCGTGGAGCTGCCGGAGGCGGAGGCGGAGTTGCTCCTGCGCGAGGTGCTCCACATCGCCGGGCGGCCCATGCGCAGCTCGCCGTATGACTACGGCACCTGCGACATCAACCGCGACATGCGCAACCACTTCACGCGCAACGCCGCGCGCATCATGCGCATCCGGCCGCCCCCGGAGGCGATGATGTTCTTCCGGGCCACCGGGGGGCTGGCGCAGAACCTGCGCCTCGTGGGCGCGCAGGGCGACTTCCGGCAGGTGTTCCTGGAGGTCGGCGCGCTCGTGGGCGAATGAGCCCCGTTGTAGCGGGCCTCAGGTGCCGGCGGCGACGCGCGGGCGCTTGTGCAGCCGCTCCAGCTTGCGCGCCAGGTCCGCGCCCTGCGTGCTCTTGGACAGGTAGCCGTCCGCGCCCGCCGCCAGCGCCAGCGCGCGCAGCTTCGACTCGTCGGAGGCGGAGTAGAGGACGAAGCGGGTGTTCTCCGGCGCCTGCTGCCGGGCCAGCGCCAGCACCTTGTCGCCGCTCAGCGCGGGGATGTTCACGTCCAGGAGCACCAGGTCCGGCGCCGTGGTGCGCACCAGGTTGGAGACCCCCAGGGACGAGCGGTGGGTGCGGACCTCGAAGTTGTACGAGGACAACGAGCGTTCGGTCAGCGCGAGCTGGTCCGGGTCATCGTCCACGATGAGGACGCGAATCTTGATCTCCGACATGGTGGCTCCCCCTGGAACCGACAGTTGGGTGCCCTGGTCGGCAGGATGCCGCCCCAAGGATGACAGTGACCCGGGCACTTCCCGAGTATGACCCACCCCTCTCCTTCCTGGCCAGCCTCCCTGGAATTTTCTGGAAACTTCCGATTGGAACCACACGCCTCGTCCTGGCGGGTGGGCAGCCCTGGAGGGCGTTCCTAGCTTTGAAGGGTGTGCGCGCCACGGGGCATGTAGGTGGCCTCCCACCAGGAAGGACCTGATGACATCCCAACGGAAGGCAGGCCGGACGGACCCGCGGGGGCACGCCCTGGAGGCCCGGGCGGCGGCCCGGCGGCAGGAGGCCACGGCGGCCCGGGCGCAGGCGGAGGCCTATGGCGTCCTCTCCCTGGCCTGCGTGCAGCGGGCCCAGGCGCTGAAGGTCGTCTCACTGGCGGATCAGGCCGTGGCGAGGCTGGGGGGCAACGACTCCGAGCGGACGTGGGCCGTGGGGGACGGTCAGCGAGCCCGGGTCCACGTGGGCCTGATGGAGCGCGAGGCCTCCGTCCACGCGGCCCAGGCCCGCCGGGCGGAAGCCGAGGCCGCGAGAGCGGACGCCGAGGCGGCGGTGTCCGCGCAGAAGGCCCACCTGGCGCCGCTCGTGATGTCCACGGGGCGCGCCCCTCCGGAGGACCCAGGCTGACCCCCTGCCAGGCGGCGGTGCTGTGCCTCCCCGGGCCCGTCCGCACGGGGTTCCAGGCCTGCCTAGCTTGAAACGGACGCGGCGAGGTCTGTTCGCGCTTCCGGATTGGGGGATGGGAACTTGCAACGCCACGACATCATCGTCATCGGCGCCTCCATGGGCGGGGTGGAGGCCCTGACCCAACTGGTGCGGCGACTGCCTGGGGACCTGGCCGCCAGCGTGCTGCTGGTGCTCCACGTGCCGGCCCAGCACCGCAGCTACCTGCCGGAGATCCTCTCCCGCGCCGGTCCGTTGCCGGCCCACCATCCCCGGGACGGAGAGGCCTTGGCGCCGGGCCGCATCTACGTGGCGCCCAATGACAGACATCTGCTGGTGGAGCCGGACCGCGTGAAGGTGGTGAAGGGGCCCAGGGAGAACGGGCACCGGCCGGCGGTGGATCCGCTGTTCCGCTCGGCCGCGCTCACGTACGGCCCGCGCGTGGTGGGCGTGGTGCTGACCGGCGCGCTGGACTGCGGTACCAGCGGCCTGATGGCGGTGAAGCGGGAGGGCGGGCTGGCGGTGGTGCAGGAGCCGCGCGACGCGCTCTGCCCGGACATGCCCCGGAGCGCGCTGGAGCTCGTGGCGGTGGATTACTGCGTGCCCCTGGCGGAGATGGGGGCGCTGCTGACGCGGCTGGTGGACACGCCCGTGGCTCCGCGCTCGCGCAAGCGGTCGCGGCAGGTGGAGACGGAGGTGAAGGTGATGTCGGTGGACCTTCCCGCCATGGGCGACCCTCCCTCTCCGGTGGAGTACGCGAAGCCGTCCTATTACGGCTGCCCGGACTGCGGCGGCGTGCTCTTCGAGCTGGAGGAGGGCAGCCTGCTGCGCTTCCGCTGCCGCACGGGCCACGCGTACACGGGGGAGGCGCTGTCCGGCTCGCAGCAGAACCAACTGGACGGCGCGCTGTGGGCCGCGCTGCGCGCGCTGGAGGAGAGCGCGTCCCTGTCGCGCCGGCTGGCCGCCCGGGCCCGGGAGCGTGGCCATGACCATTCCGCGCGGCGCTTCGAGGAGCGCGCCCACACGGCGGAGTCCCAGGTGGAGCTGCTGCGCCGGGCGGTGCTCGCGGCGCCCCCGTCCGGCGCGGCATCCGTGGAGCCTCCGGTGCTCGGGGGCTCCGACGAGTCGGAGCAGACGGGCTGAGGCCCGGGTCAGCGCGCTCCGCCGCGCGCCGGTGCGGCCTTCAGCGCGGGGAAGGTGAGCGTGAACACCGCGCCCCCTTCCGGGCGGTTGGCCGCGGTGAGCGTGCCTCCCGCCTGCGTCACCACGCCGTGGGCCATGGACAGCCCCAGGCCCGTGCCCCTCTCGCCCTTGGTGGTGAAGAAGGGCTTGAAGATGTTCGGCAGGTGCTCCTCCGGGATGCCCGTGCCCTCGTCCTCCACCACGAGCCGCACGGCCTTCCCGGCCTTGAAGGCCCGCACGCGGATGGCGCCGCCCCGGGGCATGGCGTCGCGCGCGTTGATGAGCAGGTTGATGACGACGTAGCGCAGCTCCATGGCCGAACCGGCCACGCGGGGAAGCCCTTCGGGCAGCGCCACGTCCAGGCTCAGGGGATGGCCGCCCTGGCGCGCCTGGTGCTCGATGCCGCCCCGGACGATGTCCACCGCGTCGTGGACCACGTGGGCCAGTTGGACGGGCTCCAGGGCGGTGCCGTGCTTGCCGCGGGAGAAGTCCTGGAGCCGGCCCACGCGCGCCTCCGCGTCGGACACGATGCTCACGAGCGCGTCCATGTGCTGCTGGCCCTGGCCCGTGGGGCTCACTTCGCGCTGGAGCAGCTCCAGCCGCAGCCGCATGGCGTTGAGCGTGGCGCGCAGGTCGTGCGCGATGCCCGCCGCCAGCTCCCCCAGGGCGCGCACCTTCTCGCGCTCCAGCAGGGTGGCGCGCGCGCTCGCCAGCTCCTCCTCGGCGCGCGCCTGTTCGGTGATGTCGCGCGCGAGCACCAACACCTGTCCCTGCATCTGGCCGGTGACGCGCTCGATGCGCACCTCCAGCACACGGGGTTGGGCCTCGCGCGCCTGACGGTAGCGGGTGATGCGCGCGCCGCCTTCGGTGAGCGCGAGCACCACCGCGGCCTCCGCCTGGCCCACGTCGCGCAGGGCCATCCGCTCCGCGCCGTCGTCCTCGCGCCTCCAGGGACCACGCAGCCGCCCCAGCGCGTGCCAGCGGCTGTTGGCCAGCACCACGCTGGTGGCGTTCATCATCGCGAGCGCGCTGTCGCTGGTCTCCAGCGCCCAGCGCGACAGCTTGAGGGTGATGACCTGCCGCCGGGTGTTCTCCCCCAACTTGCGCACCAGGGCGGTGTGCTTCTTCATGAGCTCGCGGTACTTGCGCAGGAGTCCCTGGGACTCCCGGACGCTGGGGCCCGGGACGGTGGAGGGCGGGGGCTCGCGGCGCGGGCTCATGCCTTGAGCTTCTCCCGCAGGCGCTGGTTCTCCTCCAGCAGGGCGGAGGCCCGGGTGGTGTCCTCGAAGAGGATGATGGAGCCCAGCACGTGCGTGTCGGTGACGAGCGGCGTGGCCACCAGCGTGGCGCTCCCCTTGCCCCCGTGCGGCAGCTGATAGGGGATGCCATCCAGACGCAGCGAGCGATTCTCCTGCAGGTGGCGGCGCAGCTTGAGCACCAGCGCGCGCTTCAGCGCGGGCACGTGCAGGGACCACAAGAGCTGGCCCACCGTTTCGCGCTCGGTGAGGCCCAGGAGCCGCTCCGCGGCCAGGTTCCAGGTGGTGATGCGGCCGTCGCCGTCCAGCACCAGCACCGCGGCGGACAGGGTGCGGATGATGGTGCGCTGGCAGAAGGTGAGCGCGTCCATCTCCAGCGTGCGGTGCGCCAGCTCGCGGTTGGTGGCGTCCAGCTCCGAGTTGGCGGACTGGAGCTCCTCGTTGGTCGTCTCCAGCTCCTCGTTGGTGGACTGGAGCTCCTCGTTGGTCGTCTGCAGCTCCTCGTTGGCGGACTGGAGCTCCTCGTTGGTCGTCTCCAGCTCTTCGTTGGACGCGCGCAGCTCCTCCGTGGAGGACTGCATCCGCACCTGGATGGCCTGCAGCTCCTCCTGCGCCGTGCGCAGGTTCTGCTCCACGCCGCGCAGGTGGGTGATGTCGTGGACGGTGTACAGCAGGCCCTGCCGCCCTCCCGCCGACTCGCGCAGGGGCACCACCTGGACGCGCAGGGCGAGGGGCTCCCCGTTGGAGACCTCCATCATCCCGTCGGCCACCTCCCGCTCGGAGCTGCCGGAGCGCACGCGCTGGCTCTGTTCGACG
This sequence comes from Corallococcus sp. AB038B, assembly GCF_003668955.1. Taxonomy (NCBI): domain Bacteria; kingdom Pseudomonadati; phylum Myxococcota; class Myxococcia; order Myxococcales; family Myxococcaceae; genus Corallococcus; species Corallococcus sp. AB038B. The sequence goes on from NZ_RAWO01000001.1 coordinate 655,865, forward strand.
AGCAGGTCGCCGCTGAGGCCCGCCAGGCCCAGCGCGGCCAGCTTCTTGCCCAGCATCTCCCCCTCGTTGCGGTTCCACATCCGGGCCGCCGCGCGGCTCCACAGCGTCACCGTGCCGTCATTGTCCGTCGCGATGTGCGGACAGGGATGCGAGTCCAGGAGGTTGCGCAGGAAGGAGCGCTCGAAGTCCAGGCTGGGTTCGAGGATGCGCGCCAGGCTCACGGGCTCCGGTGGTAGGCGGTCCTGCGTCGTGCTGGTGAGCTCCACGTGCCCATCCTTGCGGTAGATGCGCCGGGCCAGGTCGATGGGCCGGAAGAGCCGGGCCGCGAAGGGGATGAGCTCCGAGCGGCCCAACACCATCTGGCCGTTGCGGCGCAGCGCGAACTGGAAGCGCGCCAGCACCCGCTTCTGCAGGTCGGAGTCCAGGTAGATGAAGACGTTGCGGCACAGGAGGAGGTCGATGCGCGACACGGGCGCGTCCGACACCAGGTTGTTCACGCCGAACACCACGGCGCGGCGGATCTCCTTGCGCACCGTGAAGCTGTTGCCCGTGCGCACGAAGAAGCGCGCCAGCCGCTCCGGGGAGACATTCTCCAACTGCTCCGGCGTATAGACGCCCCGGCGGGCCGTGGCGATGGCGTCCTCGTCCACGTCGGTGCCGAACACCTTCAGCTCCGCGCCGGGGTAGCCCGGCCCCAGCGCCTCCGCCGCGATGATGGCCAGCGAGTAGGCCTCCTCGCCCGTGGCGCAGCCCGCGCTCCAGATGCGCAGGTCCTTGTCCGGCCGCTGGCGCACGAACTCCGCCATGCTCTGCTCCAGGGCCTGCCAGACCTCCCGGTCCCGGAAGAAGGTCGTCAGCTTGATGAGCATGGAGGAGACCAGCGTGCTCACCTCGGCGGGGTCCCGCTCCAGCAGCGCCAGGTAGGCCGCCCGGCTCCGGCAGCGCGTGGCCTGCATCCGCCGCTCGATGCGCCGGTGCAGCGTGGCCCGCTTGTAATTGCGGAAATCAAAGTTCCGCACCTGACGGACCTTCTCCAGGATGGCTTCGAGCTCGCTGTCGCGTGGAGGCTTGGTCGCCATTCAGAAGGACGTAGTCCAGTGAGACCGACCGGGCAAGACCTGTACTTCCGCTCTTGCGGGAGCACTGTCGGCCATACTCTTCGTCTGGGTCTCGGACGACGAAACGTTCGCTGTTCTTCTCCTCCGCCGCGCGCATACCGGGGGTGGTTTCACAGGGGGCGGCGCGATGGCATAGCGTGGATGTCCCTTCCCAGGGGGTGATGACCAAACGATGGGAAGGCGAGGGTGTCATCCATGGAATTGAACTCAACGGGACGGGAGATCCGTGTCGCGCTGCTGGAGGATCAGCAGGTGTTCCGCGAGAGCCTGGTGGCCCTGCTCGAGGGCGCGGGGATGAAGGTGGTGGCCCGGTGCGCGGAGACAGGCACGTTCCTCTCCAACGTGCGCGCGGCCGCGCCGGACGTGGCGGTGGTGGACCTGCGGCTGGAGCACATGGGCCGCGAGGGCGCGGAGGACGGATTGAACGCGCTGAAGTACCTGCATGACTTCCATCCGCAGGTGCGCGCGCTGGTGCTGTCCGGACACCAGGAGCCGGACGTGGTGGAGCGCTGCTTCCAGGCGGGCGCGGCGGGCTACCTGTGCAAGCTGAACGCGGGCGTTGACGACGTGGTGCGGGCCGTGGGGTGTGTGGCCCGGGGCGAGCGGCTGCTGCCCGTGGACATGCTCCACGCCAGTGCCCTGCACCTGGACGACCTCGAGATGCCGGGCTCCGCGCTGTCCCGGCTGACCCTGCGCGAGCGCGAGGTGCTGGGCTACGTGGCGGCCGGCGCGGACAACCTGAAGATCGCCGCGCACCTGGGCATCACCGAGCGCACGGTGAAGGCGCACCTGACGAGCATCTACCGCAAGCTGGGACCGGAGAACCGCGCCCAGCTCGCGGTGATGGCGTGCGAGCTGGGCGTGCCCCGCCCCGTGCTGGCCTGAGGCCTCTTCCTCAGGGCGGCGCGGCTTCCTCCGCGCCGTCTTCCAGCGCTTCCCGGGGGTCGCCCAGGTGCTGGAGGAACCACTCCCCGGCGAGCTCGGCCACCTGCTCCAGCTCCGAGTCCTCCTGGAAGTGGTGGGTGGCGCCCGGGATGATGTCCATGCGCTTGTCGGTGCGGAGCGCCTCGTAGGCCCTGCGGTTGATGTCCAGGCCCAGCGTGTCCGCGCCGCCCACCAGCAGCAGGGTGGGTGCCTGCACCTTGGGCAGCACCGCGCCGGCCAGGTCCGGACGGCCGCCACGCGACACGACGGCCTCCACCTGATCAGGCCGGAAGGCCGCGGCCGCCAGCGCCGCGCCCGCGCCGGTGTGCGCGCCGAAGTAGCCCACGTTCAGGCCCGCGGTGGGGCCCTCTCGCCGGAGCCACCGGGCCGCGCCCGCCATGCGCATGCCCAGCAGGCCCACGTTGAAGCGCAACTGCCGCGTCCTGCGCTCCTCCATCTCCTCGCGGGTGAGCAGGTCCATCAACAGGGTGCCCAGCCCCATCGCCTGGAACAGGCGCGCGGTCTGCGCGAGCCGTGGACTCTGGAGGCTGCTGTCGCTGCCGCGCGCCAGCACCACCACGCCCCGGGCCCCCGAGGGCACCGCCAGCCGTCCCCGGACGAGGACGGCGTCATCCACCGGCACCATCACCTCGCGCTCCAGATGCGTGCGCGCCGCTGGTCCGACACCACGTTGTCGCGCCTGGGACTCCCGCGCTTCTTCCCACCCGTGGTCCTGCCCTACCGCATTCAACCCCGTTCGTGACCGGGGACCTGTCATACAGGCTCCTCCCGTCTGCGTGTGGCTGGTTACCGCGTCTGGCTGAGACACAGTCTGAACATGGCCCCACCCGTTGTGACCTGCCGGAGGGGGCCGGGTGTCCAGCGTAGGACAGGGTCCGCGGGGCAGGCCAGGACGCCCCGGGAAGGGCGCCCTTCCTCGCACGCCACCCCTGACGGGGTGGGGCGGTTCAGGGCTTCGTGGCCACCACCAGCTCGAAGGGGCCGGGCAGCACGTGCGCGTCCGTGAAGCCCGCGGCGGTGAGCCCCTCCAGGTAGAACTCCACCTCGCGCAGCCGGCTCACGCACGTGTCCACGCCGATGAGGAAGTAGGACCAGAAGAACTGGGCCGCCAGCCGCTCCGGGGTGCGGAACTCCTCGCAGATGAGCACGCGTCCGCCGGAGGGCAGGGCGGCGAAGGCGGCCTGCATCAGCGACCGCGCCACCTCCGCGGGCCAGTCATGCAGCACGCGCACGAGCGACAGCGCGTCGTAGCCCCGGGGCAGCGGCTCCTTCAGGAAGTCGCCGCCCACGAAGCCCAGCCGCTTGGCGGACAGGCCCGCGCGCTCGCGCGTGCGCTCGACGAGCGGTTCCGTGGCGGGCAGGTTGTAGACGTCCACGGAGAGCATCGGGTGCTGGCGCAGCAGGTGCTCCGCGAGCGTGCCGTCCCCGCCGCCCACGTCGAGCAGCCGGGCCTCGGAGGGCCACAGGGTGCTCGCGTGCGCGCGGAACGTCTCCAGGATGGGGCCCAGGCCCGCGGACATGCTGGCCTCGAAGCCCTCCACCTGTTCGGGCGTGCGCGGAGGCCAGTCGAACGACGTGGCGGACATGGAGTGCTGGCCGTGCAGCGTCTCCGGCAGCCGGCCGTACAGGGCCTTCCAGTCGTACTTCTCGCGGTCGCGCTCCAGCGACCCCGCGCCGAGCACGAGCTCCGCCGCCTCGCGCAGTCCAGGCACGCCCCGGTAGCGCGCCGCCTCCAGCGCGTCGCTGGTCTGCTCGCGCTGCACCAGCCCCAGGCTCTCAAGGCAGTCGAGGAACTTGTAGAGCCGCTTGGGGAGCAGGTCGTACTTCGTGGCCAGCTCGCCCAGCGTCACCGGGCCGGGCTCCAGCGCGTCCAGCAGGCCCAACTTCAGCGCTGTCTCCACGACGTCCATCGCGCGGGCGCCGTTGAACAGCAGGTGCAACAGGGCGCGAGGCGAAGGCGCCTCACGCGTGAAGGGAGGCATCTGGCTGCTCATGCGGCTTCATTTTGCTGCGCTTCGATGAGCGCGTCCATGAAGGCGTCCACTTCCTCGGGCGTGTTGTAGAAGTGTGGCGCGGCGCGCAGGAAGCCCCGGTGGCTGCAGATGAAGCCTCGCGCCACCAGCCGCGCCGTCACCTGGACGTCGCCGGGGAAGCTCATCGCCACCACGCCGCCGCGCTGGTGCGGCTCCCGAGGCGTCACCACGCGCAGGCCTGCCTCGTCCGCGCGCGCCATCAGCCGGCCAGTGAGCTTCAGCGAGTGCTCGCGCACGGCGTGGATGCCCACGCCCTTGAGCAGCTCCAGGCCGGGACGGGACAGCAGCACCATCAGCGGCGCGGGCGTGCCACCCATCATCCGGCGCGCGTCCGGCGCGTAGTCCGTCGTCTGCTGGAAGCCGAGCGGTGACGCGCCGGCCAGCCAGCCGGTGACCGCGGGCCGGAGCGTGGGCAGGAGCCCCGGGCGCACGTACAGGAAGGCGGCCTCGGAGCCGCCCAGCCACTTGTGCGCGCCGCCCATGAGGAAGTCCACGTCCAGCTGGCGCACGTCCACGGGGACGGTGCCCACGGTCTGGTACGCGTCCGTGGCGATGAGCGCTCCGGCCGCGTGCGCCGCCCTGGCGATGCGCGCGACGTCCAGCACGGCGCCGGTGGCGAAGGCCCCGTGCGCGACGCAGACGATGAGCGTGCGCTCATCGATGGCCGCCTCCAGCGCGGCTTCGTCCACGCGGCCATCCTTCGACGGGACGACGACCAGCTCCGCCCCGTAGCGCGCGAAGCCCTTCCAGATGAAGGGCACCGTGGGGAACTCCAGGTCGGTGATGACGACGCGGCGGCGCTCTCCGGTGAACTCCAGGCACGAGGCCAGGCGCGACAGGTGCGCGCTCAGGTTGGTGTCCAGCGCGACGGAGCCGGCGGGTGCGCCGATGAGCTCCGCCACCCCGTCCGCGTACGCCTGCATCTGGGACAGCCACATGTCCCAGGTGTCATCGCGCCACGCGCGCATCGTGTTCCAGTACTGCGCCAGCACGCCCTCCACGGCCCGGGGCAGCGCCCCGGTCGAGTTGCTGTTGAGGTACGTGCAGGTCTGGAGCAGCGGGTACTCCGCGCGCAGGGCTCCCGGGAGTGCCGCCACGGTCACGACTGGCTCCGCAGCTCCTGGGCGTGGGTGTACGCCGAGACATGCGCGGCGTGCGGATGCGCGTGAGGTCCGTGAGGAGTCGGAGCGTGGGGCACCGCCGCATGCGGCCCGTGCGCCACCGGCGCGGGAGCCGCCGCCGCATGAGGAGCGGGCACGTGCGGCACCGAAGCGTGCGGAGCGTGGACCACCGGCGCGTGCGCCACGTGCGGAGGATGGGCCGCCGCGTGCGGAGCGTGTGAAGCCAGCGCCGGCTGTGCGTGGACGGCCGGAGCATGGGCCACCGGCGCGTGCTGAGCATGCATCGGGCAGCCGCCGCCCGTGCGCGCCTCGTGCGCAGGGACCGGGGCCGCGTGAGCCACCGAGGCGTGCTGCGCATGGGCCGCGTGGACCTCCGAAGCATGCGCCATGACGGCGTGAGCCACCGAGGCGTGCTGAACGTGGGCCGTAGCGGAGTGCGCAGGGACCGCGGCGGAGTGCGCGTGGACCGCGGAGGCGTGCGCCGCCGGAGCATGGACCGCGGAGGCGTGGGCCGCCGGAGCGTGGACCGCGGAGGCGTGGGCCACCGGAGCGTGGACCGGAGCCGCGTGGGCCGCCGGAGCGTGCTGCATGTTCATCGGGCAGCCGCCGCCGGTGCGCGCCTCATGCGCATGGGCCGGGGCCGCGTGCGCCGCCGAGGCGTGCTGCGCGTGCGCCGCCACATGGGCGTGCGCCGCCTGCGCCTGGGCCACCGGCATGTTCACCGCCGTGTCCTTCATCGCGTTGATGGCGGCCATCGGGCAGCCGCCACCGCGCGACTCACCCGGCGTGTAGCCACCCTCGCGCTTCCAGCCCGCGGTCAGCTCCACGCGCACGTCCCACAGCGCGCGGAACAGCGGCAGCGTCATGCGCGCCTGCAGCACCTGCGAAGGCAGCCCGTCCAGCGCCTTCACCGTGCGGTCGATGCCAATCGTCCGGCGCACCAGCTGGTAGTGCGCGTACAGCCATCCCTGGAAGCCCTCATCCACCGTGACCAGCTGCTCGCAGACGTGCTGCAGGTCCTTCGGCCCCCCAGCCGAATAGACCTGGAACAGCGTCAGCCCGCGACGCGCCAGCATGCGCTCCATGGCGGACTCCAGCCCGTCCGCCGCGAGGCGCAACGTGTTGTAGCCCGGCGACTCCTGGCCGCTGCCGTTGCCCAGGCTGCGGCGGATGACCTGGTACTCGGACGGGGTCATCGTCTCCAGGATGGCCATCTCCGCGCTGATGCCGGAGAGGATCTTCTGCACCCGGACCAGCCGCGCGGACACCGCCCACAGCGCGTCGCGGTCCATCTCCGCCACCACCTCCACCATCTCCCGCGACGCCAGCTTCAGGTACAGCTCCTGGGACTGGTGGACGATCTGGAACATCAGCTCGTCATGGGAGACCAGCTCGCCTTCCGGGGACTGCAGCGCCAGCAGGGTGTCCGTGTGCAGGTAGCGCTCGTAGTCCAGCTCGCCCTTGCCCACCCACTTCTTCAACATCACGTTGAACAGCGGTTGAGTCAGCTCCTGCTTCAGCTTTTCGGCGTGGCTGTAATCAGTCGACGTATGCAAGGTGCCTCCGGGGGGACGCAGGCAGTTCGTGGTGGGTAGAGCGCGCCCCAGTCGGGAGGAACAGTGAGCGCGTAAATCTCTAGAAGCGACTACCTTACAGCCCTTTTGGTGAACTTCAAGTCATACAGGGCTTGCTGGTTATCGATTTTTGAGATTCCCATCCGTCCGGAGTACGGGGTGGCCCGAGGGGTCGGGCTCACCCAGGGGGTGGGTCAGCTCTCAACCGGTGAGGGATTCCGGTTGGGCGACGCCGGGCGAGGCTTGAGGCGCATGGCGTGGAGCTTCTGCGCCAATTCCGCGCCCTGAACGCTCTTGGAGATGTAGCCGTCCGCGCCGGAGGCAATGGCCAGCGAGCGCAGCTTGGCCTCATCCGAGGCGGAGTAGAGGATGAAGCGGGTGCCGGGGGGCGCGTACTGGCGCGCCAGGCCCACCACCTTGTCCCCCTTGAGGGCGGGGAAGTTGACGTCGATGAGCACGAAGTCCGGCTCGGAGGCGCGCACGATGTTGGACACGCCCAACGCGGACGTGTGGGTCTGCACATCGAACCCGTACGCGCTCAGCGAGCGCTGCACGAGGTCGAGCAGGTCCGGATCGTCGTCCACGACAAGGACGCGCGGTTTGGCTTCAGCCATGGCTTCTCCCTAGGTACTGACGAATCGTCTCGATGAGCTGATCGCGGTCCAGGGGCTTGGTCATGTAGGCCGTGCAACCGGCCGCCTGAGCCTTGTCCTGGTACTCGCGACCCGCGTGTGCCGTGACGGCGATGACGGGCACGTTCTGCCCATCCGGCAACGCGCGGAGCCTGCGGGTGACTTCCCAACCGTCGAGCCGCGGCAGGGACAGGTCCATGAGGATGAGGTCCGGCGCGTCGTTGCGGGCCCGCTCCAGCCCCTGCTCGCCGTCCTCCGCCTCGATGAGGTCATACAGTCCGCCAAGGTACCTGCGGACGATGTCGCGGTTCTGCTCGCTGTCCTCCACGTACAGCACGCGAGGCAGCTTCCCCGCGGACGCCGCCCGCTGGGTCATCAAGAGGCCCTTGGCCTGCGCGATGACGTCCTCCAGCGCGTGGCCGCCCTTGCGCACGAAGCCCGCGAAGCCGTCGCGCAACAGCGTCTCTTCTTCGGTGGACAGCGTCTTGCCGGTGAGCACCACCACCGGCACGGACAGCTTCTCCGCGCGCAGCCGGCGCAGCACCTCGAAGCCGTCCAGGTTCGGCATCATCAGGTCCAGCACCACCAGCGACGGCGGAGACACCCGTGCCTTGAGCAGCGCGTCCTCGCCGTTGCGAGCCTCGTTGGTGGAGAAGCCCGCGCGGCGCAGGTTGCGGCTGACCAGCTCGCGCGTGGCCGCGTCGTCGTCCACCACCAGCACGTCGCCCGTGGCGGCGGATGCGCCCGCGGAGGCCAGGCTCTTCTGCACCACGTCCACCAGGCGCTCCGGCTCCACCGGCTTCACCAGGTACTCGCACGCCCCCAGGCTGAATCCGCGGGCGCGCTGCTCCTCCACCGACACCAGGATGACCGGGATGGCGGCCAGCGCCGGGTCGCTCTTCAGCTGGCTCAGGACGGACCAGCCGTCCATGCGCGGCAGGTGGATGTCCAGCAGGATGGCCTGCGGCTTCACCTCGCGAGCCAGCTTCAGCGCGGCGAGGCCGTCATTGGCCGTCACCACCCTGAAGCCCGCGGGCTCCAGCTGGCCCGTGACGAGCTGCTGGATGAGCACGTCGTCGTCCACCACCATCACCGTGCTGCCCGGCCGCGCCATGGGCGCGAGCTTCTGGGCCACGTCGTGGAAGGGGACCAGGCGCTCCGTGGCGTGCGGGCTGTCCGCGCCCACGGTCGTCGCCAGCACGTCCGGCAGCCGCACCGTGAAGGTGGAGCCGCGGCCCAGGGTGCTCTTCACGTCCACCGTGCCGCCCAGCACGCGGGTGAGCTCGCGCACGATGGCGAGCCCCAGCCCCGTGCCACCCACCTTGCGCGTGGTGGTGCCGTCCACCTGGCGGAACTTCTCGAAGATGAAGGCGAGCTGATCCGACGGGATGCCCACGCCGGTGTCCTCCACCGTCATCAGCAGCTCTCCGCCGCCCGCGGGCACCACCGTGAGCGCCACTTCTCCCGTGTCCGTGAACTTGGCCGCGTTGCTCAACAGGTTGAGCATGATCTGCCGCAGCTTCAGCGCGTCGGTGCGGATCTCCTTCGCCTCGTGGTCCACGTTCACCGTGAGGGCCACGTCCTTGCCCTTGAGGTACTCCTTCACGGTGGCCATGCACTCGTCGGCCAGCTCCTGCACGTCCACCGGCTCGGTGACGACCTCCACGCGGCCCGCTTCAATCTTGGACAGGTCCAGGATGTCGTTGATGAGCGCCAGCAGCGTCTTGGCGTTCGTCTTCACCACGTTGAGGTCGCGCCGGCCGTGCGGCGTCAGGCGGCTGCCCTCCTCGCGCATGAGCAGGTCGCAGTAGCCGATGATGCCGTTGAGCGGCGTGCGGATTTCGTGGCTGAAGTTCGCCAGGAACTCGCTCTTGAGGCGCACGGCGCCTTCCGCCTCGCGGGCGCGCTCTTCTTCATTGCGCTTGGCGACGGAGAGCTCCTGGGCCAGCCGGTCCAGGTCCTCGTTCTGCTGGCGGATGATCTCCATCTGGAGCGCGCGCTGCTGGTAGCTCGCCAGGGAGCGGGCAGACACCGCGCGCGTCTTCTTGATCTCCTCCAGGCTGGCGGCCAGCTGCTTGTTGGCGGCCTCCAGCTCATCCCTGGAGGCGCGCAGGGCCTCCTCGTTCTGCTTGCGGTCGGAGATGTCCTCCGTGACGCCCATCACGAAGCGCGCGACGTTCTGGTCGTCCAGGAGCGGAATCTTGCGCGTGGCGAAGATGCGGTCCACGCCGTCCGCGCGGGCCACCTCCTCGAACGTCTTCATCTTGCGCGTCTCGAGGATTTCCGAGTCGATGGCGATGAACGACTCCGCCTGCTCCTTGGGGAAGTAGTCGTGGTCCAGCTTCCCCAGCAACCATTCCTTGGTGACCCGGAACGCGTCCGCGAACGTCTTGTTCACCACCACCAGCCGGCGCGTCTCCGCGTCCTTCACGAACAGCACGAAGGGCAGCGCGTCGATGATGTTGCTGAGCAGGTAGTTGGTGCGCTTGAGCTCCACGCCCGTCATCTGGTGCTGGGCGCGCTCGGCGTGCAGGCGCAGCTCGCGCGCCACCACGAAGGGCAGGTGGCCGTAGCGGTCCTCGCTGACGTAGTCGCGCGCGCCGGCGCGCATGACGGCGGCCAGCGTGTCCGCGCTCCATGCGGGCGCGCTCACCACGAAGGCCGTCTCACGGCCGCGCTTCACCCAGGCGGCCTGGACGTCCTCCCAGGTCATGCCCGGCAGCTCGGACCCCACCAGTACCAGGGCCCAGGGGCGCTCCAGCGCCTGCTCCAGGGCTTCCCGCGTACTGACGGGTTCCAGCGTGAGCATGGAGAGGATGTCCTCCTTCTCCAACGCGTCGCGCATGGCGCGCGTCTCACGCTCGCTGCCCACCAGGAGCAGGGACAGGGTGTAACCGAGGGGCGCTTCGGCTTGGGCCACGTCGAACGGGTGGTGGGCCATGGTCTGTTTAGTTGGAGCCGAACGCGAGCACGGTCAGCGTGGTGTTGATGTGGAAGCCCGAGTAGATCTCGAATTGCACGTTCATCCCTGCGGCGGACGGTGCAAGCTTCATGGCCTCGGAGAGCTTTGGCAACATGCCCTGGGCCTGCGCGTACCACAGGCGTCCGCTGCAGTGGAACAGGAGGGCGGCCTGGGGGTTCTGCACCCGCCTGGGCAGTTCCTCCTGGAAGAAGTCCCGCGTCATCCCCGCCAGGTCGCCGGCCTTCATCAGGTCCAGCTCACTGCCCTCCTCCAGGAGGTTGGCGAACAGGATGGAGCCATCTTCCAGGGGGCGCCACGCGGCGCGGATGAAGTACTCGCGGCCCACCTTGAGCGCGGTGGGGCGCAGCGCGAAGCCACCGGGCCGGCCGAACTCCAGGTCCGCGATGTTCTCCACACCCAGGATGTCCGCGTAGCGCCGGGCGGCGGGCTGGCCGTCGATCTCCAGGGCGCGCGTGTGCGTCTCGTCCACCTTGGTGATGGTCATGCGCTCGCCGGTGGGCACGTACCAGTGCGAGCGCAGCGCGGCCCAGGGGGCGTTCGTCTTGAACAGGGCCACCAGCACGCCATCGCCGGCCACTTCGCCATCCACGTGGATGAGGGCGGACTGGCGCGCGGGGTCCGTCTCTGAATCGCTGGCGCCGCCGCCCACGAGCACCAGGGTCTGGTTCTTCTCCAGGATGCCCAGCAGCAGCTCTTCCTTCTTGTAACGGAAGCCGTCGTCAATCACGAGGCCCACGTACCGGCGCGCGTCCAGGTCCTGCTGACGCACGCCCAGCTCCTCGCACGCGCGCTTGATGGCCTGCGCGCCCGCGGCGATGGCATCCCCGGTGAGGCCCGAACCCAGGCCCAGGCCGACCTCGAAGTCGCCGGAGAGCGCGCCCATCACCACGCTGTTCTCGTGGATGCCGTTGTTGTCCAGCTCCCCGGCGGTGGTGGCGCCCACCAGCCGGGTGTCCTTCGGCAGCCGCTCACGCACCGCGCGGTTGAGCGCGCGCTGGTCCCGCTGGCGGGCCGCGAACAGCGTCACCAGCTTCGGCGGGGGACCATGGAGTTGGCGAAGGAGGTCCTCGGCGACGGCGACCGGATCCGTGAGGGTGGAACGAGCCGTCTGCATCTTCACGTGCGCCATGAGGACCTCCGTGCGAACCGGCGGCGGCTAGAAGCCGGCGCCGGGGTGTGTCTTGTGACAACTGCCGGTGCACTGCTGGAACGACTCGCGGCCCCCGCCGACGTACATGCTCTCGATGGGGCCGAACTTCGCCACGTGGCTCTCAGGGTAGCTCTTGTGGCACGACAGGCAGGCGGCCTTGCTGGTGCGCTGCGTGGTCTCCTGCTTCAGGTGGCAGGACGAGCACTTCTCCAGGGGCGCGTCGAAGCGGTTGGAGCGCGAGTGGATGAAGTGCGTGCGCACGAAGATGGGCCCTTCCAGTTCGAAGCCCAGCGGAGCATGACACGACGCGCACGCGGCGCGGTTGTCGTTCGCATGGAGGACTTCACCCAGATCGCCGCCCTTGCTGTGGCAGGTGTTGCACGGACCCGTGGTCAGGGCCGCGCTGGTGTGCGTCTTCGTCCCCACCTGGATTTCGATGGTGCGCGACGCCGGGATGTCCTCGCCCAGGTAATTGCGGCGCGCCTTGGCGGTCACCAGGTAGGTGCCGGGCTTCACGTCCGCGGGCAGGGTGTAGGTCCAGGTGTCGCTCACGGGCGCATCCCAGCGGCCGTCGTTGGGGAAGAAGGCGCCGCCGAACAGCTTGTTGGCGGGGGGGAAGGTCATGAACTGCGCATAGACGCCGTCGCGCGCCGGGGTGGCGATGGTCTGCACGTCCTGCGAGTCATCCAGGAAGGCCTCCAGGTCGACGATGGTCCGGATGGGCTGGATGTCCTGCGCCGGCCCGATGAGCTGCGTCATCATCATCCGTTCCTGGTGCTTGCGGCGATAGTAGGTCGTCGTGGGGTTGAAGAACGCCTGATAGTACTGGATGCCGCCCGGGCTACCGGGAGCGCCCGGAGGTGCGACCTCATTGTAGGTTGGGAGGCTTCCGGCCTTGTGCAGGCGCTTGCCCTTGCCGTCCTTCAGGGTCATCTGGAAGGTGACGTCCGACCCGGGGGCATACGTGCCGTCCTTGCGGGGCGCCGTCACGGGCTTGATGTCGATGCCGAACCCGTAGCTGAACTCCGGCTGGGACACCTGGGTGACGGGGATGTAGTAGGGGGCGAACGGGCGCAGGCTCCAGCGCAGGCGCAGACCGGCCGTGCGGGAGTTGAAGGTGAGGGTCTGCTTCTTCGCGTGGTCGTACGCGTTGCGCAGCTCCACCAGGGCCTCTTCCTCATAGGCCCGGGCGCCGTTGCAGTCCGTGAGCGAGCGGCAGTCGCGCGTCCACTGGATGGCGCGCATGCGGCGGACGAAGAAGTCGTCGCGCTCCGTGCGGCGGGTGTCGTCGCTGCCGATGTTCAGCAGCACCGGAGCGCCCGTCAGCACGCCGCGGGAGTCCACCGGCTCCACCGTGAAGAGGCTGGTCGCCTTCATCCACGCGGCGTCACGGTAGAAGCGGCGGCGGGTGAAGGTGCCGTCCGGGTTCGACAGGCCCACGAACTCCTGGTCCGCCAGGCGCACACCCGACCACCCGATGGCCAGGAAGTCGCTGTTCTGGCGCAGGCCGTCCACGCCCTCGTCCTTGGACGCGGTGATGGAGGCGCGCAGGTCAATCTGGTTCACCCAGAAGGACTGGCCGGCCTTCACCTTGATGGGCACGCCCTTTCCGTTGTCCACCTCCAGCGCCAGGCCCACGGCCGGCTCGCGGTTGCCGCCACCCAGGATGTCGCCCAGCGACAGGTCCTGGCCCTGGACCGCGAGCTGCGGCTCGACACTGGGCTCCACGACGGCGGAGGACTCCAGCCCCGTGGACTCCGGACCGCCGCACGCCACCGTCAGGCTGGCCAGGGTGGCCAGCAGGCTCGCGCGGCCCGCCGTGAACAGGTGGGGGGAAGTGCGAGAACACCGCTCCCGAATCGTGTCAGTTCCAGCCATGAGGGGACTCCTCCGAACGCGTATGTGCGGACGGCTGCCGAAGCAGCGTCGCGGCCAGTGGACCCGGGTGCCCTTGCGTCGGGGGGACGCTGGCGGAGGGTCACTCTCAAATCCGGCTTTTGCCGGAAACGAGCAGTTCTAGCCACACGGAGAATATCCACAATCAACAGAGCGATTCAACTTCTGAGAATTATTCCACCCAGAGGCGAACTCGAACTGTTCGTGACTGGATGGGAAGGGCCTCTGGGGCGCAACCCACCCTGGAGGGTCATACTCGAATCGCTTTTCCCACTTCCTCCTGTGCTTCCGGGGTGAACGGGAGTTCGACCGTGAACTCCGAGCCTTCTCCCAGCCGGGAGTGGACGCGGATGGTGCCGCCATGGGCTTCGACGAGCTGGCGGACGATGTAGAGGCCCAGGCCGAAGCCCGGCGCGCGGCTGTCCGTCGTGACCCGCTCGAAGCGGGTGAACAGGCGCTGCTGGGCTTCGGCGGGGATGCCGGCGCCGTGGTCCCGCACCGACATCTGGACCCGGTGTGAGTCCTCGTCCACGTTCACATGCACCTCCACCGGCTGGCCCCGGCCGAACTTGAGGGCGTTGCTGACCAGGTTGGTGAGGACGCGGTCCAGGCGCTGGCGGTCCCAGCGGCCGCGGGCCGCGTTCTGGGCGTGGACGGTGAGGGCGCAGCCGGCGGCGGTGGCCTGGTCCTCGTGGCGGGCGGCCACCTCGTGCGCCAGCTCCGCCAGGTCCATGGGCCGGGCCTCCAGCACCAGCCGGCCGCCGGACAGGCGCGACAGGTCCAGCAGGTTGTGCACCAGCTGCCCCAGGCGCTTCGTCTCGTCCTCGGCCAGGAGCAGTCCCTCGCGCAGGCGCGGGTCTTCCGTGTGCGCGGGCGCGCACTGCAGGCGCATGCGGCGCAGGCGCAGCTGCAGCGAGCTGAGCGGAGTGCCCAGGTCGTGCGCCGCCACGCCAATGAGCTCCAGCGCGTTCTGCGTCGCCGCGAGCAGGCGGGCGTTGTCCAGCGCCAGCGCGGCGCGCGCGGACAGCTCCTCCAGGAAGGCCTGGTCCACCGCGCCGTAGTGGCGGTGGGGCCGGGTGGACAGCAGGCACAGCGCGCCCAGCACGCGGTTGTCCACGACGAGCGGCACGCTCAGCGCGGAGCGCACGCCCAGCGCGCGCCACAGCTCCGCGCAGGTGCTGTCGCTGACGGAGGAGGGCAGCCGGTCTGGATCCACCTCCGCGAAGCGCTCGGCGCGGCCGGTGTGCATGACGCGCGCGGGGCCGGGCTCGTCCTGCGAGGGCCTGCGCATCAGCGGCTCCCACAGCCGCGCCTGGGTGGCCGCGTCCGCGCACGTCACCGCGCCGGGGCGCACGCCGCCCTGGCCGTCCGGCAGGTAGAGCACGCACGCGTCAGCAACCTCCGGCACGCACAGGCGGGTGAGCGCGTTTCCCAGCTCCTTGGCGCCGGCCTGCGGCTGCAGCACGCGTCCGGCCTCCGCGAGCAGCGCCTGCATGCGCTCGGTGCGCTTGCGCTCGGTGATGTCGCGCGTCACCTCCGCGAAGCCCTGCAGCGTGCCGCCTTCCGTGTAGAGCGCGGTGAGCAGCGTCTCCGCCCAGAAGCGCGAGCCGTCCTTGCGGATCCGCCAGCCCTCCGCCTGCAGGCGCCGCTCGCGCGCGGCCCGCTCGCGGTGGGAGGTGGGCAGGCCGTGCGTCACCGAGTCCGGCACGTGCAGCACCTCCACGCGCTGGCCCACGATGTCGGAGGACGTCCACCCGGTGAGCCGCTCCGCGCCCGTGCTCCAGCAGGACACCGTGCCATCCGGCTCCAGGAAGCACAGCGCGTAGTCGCTCACGCCATCCATGAACAGGTGCAACCGCTGTTCGCTTTGCACGGCTTCCGCGTGCATGGGGCCCAGCGCGTTGCGCAGCACCATCACCAACGCGACCAGGGCGCCCAGGCCCAGGAGGCCCGCGAGGATGTCGGCGATGTGATGGACGAGGGCCCCGTCGTCCACCGTCAGCGTGTGGGCCGCGGACACCAGGGTGGCAAGCAGGATGAGTCCGGCCAGAAGGCACACGGACAGACCCGCCCCGACCCGCTGAGCGAAGGTCCAACGTCGCAGCATGTGGCACTCCCCCCCGACGGCACCGAGCGCTTCTGTGCAGAAGGACGCTCAACATCACCGAAAAGGTGGGGTGAGCGACATCGCCCTGTCGGGCAGGGTATCCTATAACCCTGTTTTTACCTGTTTGTCATGAAATCATGGACCCTACCCGCGGGGATGGGAAAGGTCTGGCGGGCAGGACGCGGCGGGGCTGTCGGATGGTGGACGATGCCCCGGCGCTTTCCGGGAACTCGGGCCTGGAATCAAGGGGTTGGAAGGGGTGGAGGTGCCCGTGAAATGGCCTTCCGGGCGCCGGGACGTTATGCAGCGCCCCTTCCTCGTCACCCAGGTGTTGCACGGCATATGGCGTCTCTCGTCGAAGGTCTGAAGGTCCGCTACCTCCCGCAGCCCGAGTGGGGCGTGGGGCATCTGCTGTCGCTGCAGGAGCAGGGGGCCAAGGCCCTCATCGCCTTCCCGTCCCGCGAGGACGAGCCGGTGCTGGTGTCCACGCGCGGCGGTGCGCTGGTGCCCTACCAGCTGCCCAAGGGCGAGCCCATCCAGACGCCGAAGGGACGCAAGGCCACCATCCTGGGCGAGGAGCCGGGCGCGCGCGGGCTGCGCCGCTATGTGGTGCGCTTCGAGGACACGGGCGAGGAGGACGAGCTGCCGGAGTCGGAGGTGCGTGCGCTGGCGCCGCGCTCCGACCTGTTGTCCACGCTGCGCGACGGGCGGGTGGGGGACGCGAAGGCGTTCATGCTGCGCAAGCAGGCGCTGGTGCTGGACGACGAGCGCCGGGGTGACGCGCTGGGCGCGCTGCTGGCCAGCCGGGTGATGGTGAAGCCGCACCAGGTGGGCGTGGTGCAGCGCGTGTTGTCCGCGCGCCGGCCGCGCTTCGTGCTGGCGGATGAAGTGGGCCTGGGCAAGACGATTGAAGCGGGCATGGTGTTCAGCGCGCTGCGGCTGGTGGGCCTGGCGCGCCGCTGCCTGGTGGTGGCGCCCAGCCACCTCACCGTGCAGTGGCTGGTGGAGCTGTTCCACAAGTTCAACCAGCTCTTCACGCTGATGGACTCGGACCGCTACGAGCAGTCGCTGAAGGAAGCGCCGGACGTCTCTCCGTGGGCGCGCTTCCCGCTGGTGGTGACGAGCCTGGAGCTGCTCAGCCGCACCCGCGAGCACCGCGACGAGGTGGCCGCCGAGGACGCCTTCTGGGACCTGGTCATCATCGACGAGGCGCACCACCTGAAGGGCGAGAAGGCCTTCGCCGCCGCGAAGGGGCTGGCCGCGAACTCGTGGGGCCTGCTGCTGCTCACCGCCACGCCCATGCAGTTGGATCCAGCGGAGTACCACGGCCTGCTCACCCTCATCGACGCGGCCACCGCGCCGTCCGTGAACGGCTTCGAGGCGCGGCTCCAGCGCCAGGAGGAGCTGTCCACCGCGGTGCGCGCGCTCATGGAAGGCAAGGGCGACGGCAAGGCCGCGAAGGCCGCCGTGGCCGCGCTGGCGAAGCGCTTCCCGGAGGACGCGAGTCTCCAGACGCTGAAGGAGAAGGAGGCGCTGCTCGCGCACCTGGCGGAGACGTACAGCCTGTCCGACCGGCTGGTGCGCAACCGGCGCGCGGTGGTGGGCGGCTTCTCCACGCGCAGGCTCCACCGGCACCCGGTGCAGCTCACGCCGGAGGAGCTGACGGCGCGTGACACGGCGCTCGCCACGCTGGCGAAGGGCACGCTTCGCGGTGCGCCGCTGGCCAACGTGCTCCGGCGCCTGGAGTCCAGCCCCGCGGCGTTCATGGGCGCGGTGAAGTCCAACCCGGCGCTGAAGGGCGCGGACCTCAAGCTGACCGGCCGGGACGCGAAGCTCATCGCGTTCGTGGGCGTGCTGCGCGGCATCTGGAAGGCGGAGCCGCGCGCGAAGGTGCTCGTGTTCACGGAGAGCCGCGACACGCTGGAGTCGCTCCAGTCGGAGCTGTCGCGCGAGGGCGTGGAGGCGCTGGGCTACCACGGCGATTTGCCGCTCGTGGAGCGCGACCGTCAGGTGGCGCGCTTCCGTGACCCGGAAGGCCCCCGCGTGCTCCTTTGCACGGAGGTGGGCGGCGAGGGCCGCAACTTCCAGTTCGCGCATCACCTGGTCCACTACGACCTGCCATGGAGCCCCTCCACGGTGGAGCAGCGCATCGGCCGCCTGGACCGCATCGGGCAGGCGCACCCGGTGGAGATCCACGTCTTCGACCCCGCGGGCACGCTCGCGTCGGACGTGCTGATGCTGCTGGCGGACGCCGTGGGCGTCTTCGGTGAGACGGTGGGCGGCCTGGACGCGGTGTTGGAGGAGGTGGAGGACCGCATCACGGACCTGGCCCTGCTGCCCCGCGAGGCGCGCGTGGAGTACGCCGCGGAGCTGAAGACCCGCGTGGAGGCGGCGCGTGAGCAGGTGAAGCGCGCGTACGACCCGCTGCTGGACGTGCGCAGCTTCGACAAGCCCGCCGTGGCCCGGCTGGTGGCGCGCGCGCAGGAGCGCATGGGGGATGAGCCTGGCGACGAGGACTCCGACGAGGAGGCTCCGCCGCTGGAGGACGGGCTGTGGAGCGTGGCGCGCGACCTGGACGAGCGTCTGGAGGAGACCGTCACGGAGCTGGCGCGCCGCGTGGGCATTGGCGTGGACACCGACGAGCAGGTGGAGGCCTTCCAGGTGGCCTTCCAGTTCGGCCACGCGCTCAACGTGGAAGGCCTGCCCGGCATCGACGTGATGCAGGACCGCACCTTGCTGGGCACCTTCTGGCGCGACACCGCGGTGGAGGCGGAGGAGCTGGAGTACTTCGCCACCGGCCACCCGCTGGTGGAGGCGCTGTTCGGCTTCCTCAAGGACGGACCCTACGGCCGCAGTGGTTTCCGCCACATCGAGAAGCGCAGCGTGAAGAAGCCCGCGCGCGGCCTGGAGCTGCTCTTCCACGTCCAGCTGCCGGAGCCCCAGGACACCTCGCCCGGCGCCCGCGTGCCCAGCCGACAGCTGGCCCGCTTCCTGGCCCGCACCCTCCTGCCCGTGGCCGTGGTGGAGGGCCCCCAGGGCCCCGTGGCGGACGTTTCCGTACTCACCGCTTTGGAATCCGACGGCAAGGCCCTGAAGGGGGATGAAGTCCACCAGGCCTTCCCTGGCTTCGGAGCCTTCGTGGACGCCGCACTGCCCGTGGCCCAGGCCGCCGCCGAGGCGGAGCTCGGCCGGTCCGCGAAGAAGGCCCGGGCGGCCATTGAGGCCGAGCGCGACTCGGCCGCCGCCCGCCTGCGCCTCTCCCTCTCCCACCAGGGCCTGCCCCCAGAGGAGGTGGAGGCCCAGGTTGACGCGGAGCGCAATCACTACGAGCGCCTGCTCCAGGCACTCGCGGGGGCGAAGGTGGCGCTGGACGCGGCCTGCGGGTTCACCCTCAACCGCTGAGTAAACAGTTGTGACACAATGGAATCGGTCTGAAGGCGTTCCGGCCATTTGACCGATTCCCCAATCATCGAGAATCTAGGAGGAAGGCAGCCTCACCCACTATGGCCTTCCCCCACCCCCCACGTCGGCAGCGCGAATCCGGTCAGGCCGCGGTGGAAGCGGCGCTGTGCATGCCGCTCGTGGTGTTCATGGTGCTGGGCTCGCTGCAGCTCTTCATGCTGCTGCAGGGCCGCATCCTGGCGCAGGTGGCGGTGTACCGCGCGGTGCGCGCGGGCAGCCTCAACCACGGCAGCTGCGAGGCGATGACGCACGCGGCGCTGGTGACGATGCTGCCCACGGTGGAGCACACGCGCACGCCCGCGCAGCTGGCCAACGCCTTTGATGAACGCAAGCGCAACTACCTGCGCGTGCGCGGCTCACAGGGGACGCTCTTCACCGAGGGGCCCATGGTGGAGATCGTCCGCGAGTCGCCGGATCCCGCCTGGGTGCGCAGCCTCGCGGGCGACGAGGACCTGCTGTTCGACGTGCCCACGGACTCCAATGCGGAGATGCAGCGGCGCACGCTCGAGATCCGCATGGTGGCCTGGTACTACATGCGCATCCCGTTCGCGGACTGGGTGATGAGCCGCATGTTCCTGGCCCAGTTCCACCTCAAGAACTACACGGACGCGAACCCGCTCAACCCGGCGCAGAAGAAGTCCGACTGGTGGGCGGACACCGACGTGGAGCTGGGGCCGGATGACTGGCCCGGCGGCGACCTGGGCGAGCGGATGCTGCGCTGGAACGCGCAGGGCCACTACCTGTTCCCCATCCAGGTCCACGCGGCCATGCGGATGATGACCCCGGTGAAGGCGTCGAACTTCAATGGAGGTGCCGGATGCAGCCTGCACGGCTTCTGAAGTCCGGCGCGCGCGGCCAGGCGCTGGTGCTGTTCTCGCTGACGTTCCTCCTGTTGACGTTGATGGTGCTGCTCACGCTGGGCTTCGGCATGCGCGCCAAGGAGCGCGTCGAAATCCAGATGGCGGCGGACGCGGCGGCCTACAGCCAGGCGGTGTCCACGGCGCGCACGTTCAACGCCATCGCGGTGATGAACCGCGCCCAGATTGCCCACATGGTGGCCATGGCGGGCACGCAGTCGATGATCAGCTACGGCAGCCAGCAGTACGCCGCGCGGCAGACGTCCCCGTGCGCCATGCCCGGCAACGACTGGTCCGCCCTGGACCAGGCGGCGGCCACGCAGGTGCAGGTGCTGCAGGGGCGCGCGGGCTCCATGTTCCGCGCGGAGCTGGCCATCTACAACCATCTGGTGGGCACGCACCTGGCGAACCAGAACCTCACCCGGCTCATCGCCAAGGAGATCAACCCGGAGCTGGCCGCCCAGCCCGAGGGCGCCAACAAGTCCCTGTCGGAGGTGTCCGGCGGCGCGTCCTCCGGCTCCAGCTACGACGACCTGATGCAGCAGGAGAAGACGGGCTCGGTGCCGGCGACCTCCGGCGCGGTGATGCCCACGGGCGGAGGCCAGGGCACCGCCACGCTCAACGCCACCATGGGCAGCCTGGGCTGGACGTGGGTGCACAACCGGGGGAGCGGCAGCGCGGGCTTCGGCTCTGGCGCCGCCGCGCACAACCCGGGCTTCCATCACTACGGCAGCGCGTCCGCGATGGACTCCTCCACCTATCAGACCATCTCCGGCCGCAACTCGTGGGCGCACGACCACGGCCGCGCCGTCACCGGCGTCTGCCCGGACGGCACCCCCTACACCGCCGCGGCGACGGACGCGTGGGTGATGTCCGACGAGCGCCAGTCCCTCGAGGACCAGCACGTCTACGGCGCGAAGGCGCCGCCCGGCCAGGGCGCGGAGAACAACACCACCGTGGATGAACGCCACACCCTGGGCGCCTGCGTGGTGTGCCCCGGCATCTGGCCTTATTCCGTGGGCTTCAACGCGGGGCTCCTGCACGGCAACGCCGACGAGAACGACTACGGCCAGCCCAAGCTGTACGCCATGCTCCACCGCGACTACGCCAGCGACGCGCGCCGCGCGAAGCCGGACCCCTGGAACCTGCTGTTCACCTTCAAGTTCGCGAACCAGGAGACGGAGTTCGACAACGCCGCGCCGCTCGGGCGCATCCTGCCCACCGGCCGCGAGGACGTGCAGCGCAACCAGGTGGCCCTGGCCGCGGGGCTCGCCTACTACCACCGGCCCCGGCCGGCGGCGGTGGGCGGCGGTTGGGAGGAGCCGCCCAACTTCCTCAACCCCTTCTGGCGCGCCACGCTGGTGAGCACCGAGGGCGCTCGCGACGACAAGCCCGCGAACAGCCTGCAGCAGGCGGGCTTCTCCGAGCACGCGGAAGCGCTGCGCCGCCTGGACAACGCCGGCTACCGGGGCGGCAGCAGCACGGGAGGGAAGTACTGATGCGCGCGCGCGCTTCCACGTCGCGCCGGGGACAGGCGCTCGTCGAGACGGCCCTGGGCTCCATGGTGTTCGTCACCATCCTCCTGTTCGGCATCTACTTCGCGGAGGTGGGCGCGCTGACGCTCAAGGTGCAGGAGGCCGCCAACTTCGCGCTGTGGGAGGCCACCGGGCACGTGATGCACAACCCGCAGGCCGGCGTCTTCCAGCGCGCCAACGCGGAGGCCCTGGCGTCGTCGGAGGCCGCGGGGCGCTACCAGGACTTCGACGGCCGGGCCAGCCAGACCAGCGGCGCGATGACCTTCCAACTGGCCATCGCGCGCGCCACGCGGGTGAACGTGGACTGCGAGCCGACGCGGCCCGCGGGCAGCCCTGTGGGCATCCTGGGCACCCGCCCGGTGGACGCGGATCCAGGCTCCACGGCGCTGGGGCTGGCCATGGCCACCCAGTCCGACGGCATCTCCTGCAACGCCTCCACGACGTTGCGCGCGGAGCGGCTGGGCAACTTCATGGAGCCGGAGTTCTTCAAGGTGTCGCACCGGCTCGCCAGCGACCAGTTCCGCGTGTGCGCGGCGGGGCGCGCGTCGGGCGGGCGCTGCACCCGGCGCTTCTTCATGCTGCTGGATGACTGGGGCCTGTCCTCCGTGGCGGAGGGCCGTGAGTGCCCGCTCATGATTGACAGCGGGGGCACCTGCGGGAACGTGGACTACTACGGGTGGGCCCAGAGCGTGTACCGCGAGAACGGCGGCGGTGGGAGCGCCGGCGCCGCGCTGATGGCGGGCGTGGGCGCGGTGGGCGGCGTGAACGAGGACCAGTTCTTCATGAGCTTCCGCGGCTCGGAGAGCAACTACGAGCAGAGCATCGGTGGCTCGCACGCGGGCAACCAGACCGTCTGGGAGACCACCCCCTTCGTGGCGGACAACCTCTCCCCCACCTACCGGAACGACGGCCGGCGCAACAAATGGCTGGGAGGCGTGCCGCATTGATGCGCGCCGGGCGCGTGGCGGGAGCGGTGCTCTCGCTGCTGCTGGGGCTGTCCGCCCAGGCGGCTCCCGACGCGGGCGTTCCGGACGCGGGCGTGCAGCAGGCCGCGCCGCGCTTCGCGTGGCCCCGGCTCCAGGTCATCGCCCACGTGGAGTCCAGCGACATCGTGGAGGCGGGTGGCATCCCGGTGGCGCTGCGCGCGGTGCACGTGAAGGAGAACATCCGGGACCTGGTGCAGCGCTTCGCGGACGCGTTCCGCGACGGCGGTCTCTACGTGCCGCCCGGCAAGGAGCAGGCGCAGTACGCGAACAACGCGGCCATGCTCACCGCGTTGGATCCAAAGCGGCGCATCACCTACACCGTGGTGATGATGCCGCAGCCGGATGGCACCACCACGCTGTACCTGGGGGAGGCCAACCACGCGCTGGCGCGTCCACAGGAAGCGGCGGGGGACTTCGCGCCGCTGCCGCCGCAAGCGAACGGCGTGCTGCGCGTCAACGCGGAAGGGTCGCGCACGCTGACCTTCCAGGTGCCGCTCACGGGGCAGCAGGTCGAGGCCTTCTACGATGACGCCCTGGCGAAGGCCGGTTGGAAGCGCGGCGACGAGCCCGGCCTGTACTCGCGGCCCAGCGCGGAGCTGCGCCTCACGCATCAGCCCTCCAAGGAGGGTCAGCGCGACGTGGTGCTCATCCACCAGCAGCGCGCGCGCTGATCAGGCGCGCAGCTTCTCGCGCAGCACCTTCGCGCGGCCCTGCATGTCGGGGTCCAGGCTGGTGATCTCAATGGACTTCAGCCGCTGGTCCAGGCTCTTGGGCAGCTTCTTCTGGAGCGTGCCCGCCTCCTGGAGCGACTCCAGCTTCGCCAGCGCCTTGTCCACGATGCGCTCGCGCGGGTGGTCCAGCAGGCTGTCGAGGAAGTACGCGTCCTCGGGCAGGTCCGGATACTTCTCCAGGTAGTCCACCACGCCCTTCACCCAGTCCGCGCGCGTCTCCGACTCCTGCACCTTGCGCAGGGCGTCCTTCTGGGCCTTGCGCTTGCCTTCGGGGTCGAACGTCTTCGCGAGCCCTTCCGGCAGCTCGCCGCCGGTGAAGAGGGCGTCCGCGGCCGTCTTGTATTTCTGGTAGCTGGCGCTGCGCTCCAGCTTCTGCTGCGCCGGGTCGTCCTGGCGCGAGTGGTACTTGCTCTTGCCGCGCTGCGCGTCCAGCTCGCGGTAGGACTTGTTGCGCTTGCCGGTGAAGCCACCACCGTCGTTGTCGTCTCGGGCCATCTTCATCTCCCCTTGCGGGCGCGCCACAGCGCGACCAGTCCCCGCCGGACGAGGGTGCGCACCTGCGCCAGCTCCTCGGGAGCGAGGGGGTGCTCCTCGTCCTGCTCCGCCTCGAACAGCGCTTCCGTCACGTATTCCTGGAGGGCATCCGGCGCGGGCGGCGCATCCGGTTCCCTGTCCAGGGCCCTGGCCTCCGCAGCCGAGAGCCCCGGCGGCCAGCCCAGCTCCAGCATGGAGTGCAGCTCGAAGAGCAGGTGGCGGGCGACCCCATAACCTTCGTCCGTGAGGCCAGCGGCGTCAAGCGCACCCAGCAGGCTGTCCTGCCGGTTCTCGTAGGCATGCATCAGCCGCGTGCGAGCCTTGTCGTCGTCCTCCAGGTAACGCCAGGCGGCCTCCACGAATTCGCCGGAGGGCTCGTCCGGATGGAAGGGCGCGGGCGGCTGCAGCCGCTCCTTCTTCGGGCGCGGCGGGCGGGGGCCGTCCTCCGGCCGCACCGTCTTTCCCTCCAGCACCACGTCCCAGAGTCCCAGCAGGTTCTGGTACAGGCGGCGCGCCAGCTCCGGGTCCGGGAAGCGGGGCTCCCCGTCGAAGAGGGTGGGAATCACCTGGCCGGCATCGGCGCCTTCCGCGCGCGCCTCCTGCATGCGCTCGAGCACGTCGGCGGTGTCGCAGGGACTGCCAGCCAGCTCCAGCAGTCCGTCGAGCGTCTGTGCACCCTCGAACTGGCGGATGAAGTCGGGGGCTCGGTTCTTGGAACGGCTCATCGTGGAATGGACGGTAGGCACAAGGCGGGCATCCGCGCACGGGGCAATCACACCGGAACGGGCGTCGCTTCCGTTTCGGGCGCGGCGCCCCTACTCTGCGGCAGTCATGGCCGTGGAAACTTCGTCCGACCCCTTGAAGTCCGCGATGCAGGAGCTCTACCGCGCCCGCGCGGTGGAAGGACCGCTGGGGGAGAACGGCCTGCGCACCGTCTGGCACCTGTCTCCCCAGGGCGCGGAGCTGATGTCCCTGGTGGACGAGGACGGCCGGGTGCGCCGCCAGGAGCTGACGCTCTTGGATGAACACTGCATCTGGGCCAGCGGACAGGGCGTGCGCACCGGCCGGGTGGAAGCCGGCGAGGCGAGGCCCGTGTCCACGGAGGTGCGCGCGGACCCGGAGCTGGTGCCGCAGCGGCTGGTGCGCGCCGCGCAGGCGCTCGCCACCTACGAGGGCCAGGACCGTTACATCCTGCACATGCAGCGCGTGCTGGCGCTCGCTCGCGAGGGGTTGGAGATGTCCAGCGTCACGTCGCCAGAGCACCTGGCGGACCCGTCGGGCCGCAATCCCGGCACGCGAGAAACCGTCGCCACCCGGACCGTGACCTTCACGCCGGTGGCACCGCCTCCGCGCGAGGCCGCTCCCGCCGCCACTTCAGCAGCGCCCGCGCCGCGGGTGGCCCCGGAGCCGGAGCCCGTGGTGCTGCGGCACGGTCAGCCGCTGCCCAACGAGGTCCTGCCCCCGGTGGTGCGCAAGTCGGAGGGGCTGGTGACGGTGGCCGTCTTCGGCTTCGCCGTCGTGGTGGGGCTCGTCATGCTGTACGTGCTGATGCGGGGAAGCTGAGCCGCACGGGCGAGCGCTCGCCCATCAGGTGTGTCACGTCCGCGTCAGTGGGAACGGGGCCGGAGGTCCTGCGGCCGGTGGTGACGCGCTCCGGGCCCAGCGTGGTGTGCAGCGGGTGCGCGTCCAGCACCAGCAGGACGGCCACCGCGGCGGTGAGCACCAGGCCGCCCACCCACTCCAGCGCGCGGGTCCGCCGGGCCTCCGCCGCGCGGTACGTCATCAGCCAGGCGCAGCCCAGCACCAGCAGGCAGGAGAAGCAGCTCCAGCGCACCGTGCGCAGTTGGGCCGCCTGCGCCATGCCCTCCGCCATCAGGTCCGGGCGGAGCGCGCCGGGGGCCCGAGACAGCCGGGACAGCAGCGTGAAGAGATGGTGCGCCTCCAGCGTGCCCACCACCGCCATGCCCGCCAGCGCCGCGGACACCAGGCTGCCCAGCAGCAGGCTGCGGCGCGTGTTGTCGTGGACCACGCGCGCCGTGTTGTAGCGCGCCATGCCCAGCGCCACCGACAGCGCGCCCAGCAGCACCGCGCTCGTCCAAGCGCCCAGCAGCCGGGGCGCCATCGCCTTGCCCAGGCCCGCCGTCAACGCGATGCCCGCGTCCGTGGCGGACACCATCGGCAGCGCCACCTGCATCCGCTCCAGCGCCACCTCCGTGCCCAGCAGCCCCAGCGTCCACGGCACCGTCGCCATGCCCACCATCACCGCCAGCGGCACCGTGCGGCCCATCAGCGTGGAGCCCGTCGCCAGCATGAGCAGGGGCACCTCCACCACCAGCGTCAGCACCAGCAGCGCCGCGAAGGGCCCCGCGGAGCTCACCACGCTCACCAGGCCGGCGGGACTGCCCAGGAGCACCGGCAGCGTGCTCCCCAGCACGCACACCGTGGTGGGGACGGCCAACGCCACGACGAACGGCCCGGGCGCGACGTGAGGTCTGACTGGAACAAGCATTTCCAGTGAGAATAGGGGGCCTGTGATTCCTTGTAATTCAGACGGGGGGACGGCCCACGAGCCAGTACACGACAGAGCAGGCGGCGCCGGCCACGGGGGCCAGCACGATGCTCCAGAGAAGTGTCTGGCCGCAGTCCGCGCCTTCGCAGCCGATGCGCCCGTAGGCGAGCACGCCACCGGTGAGCATGGGCAGGTGCATGCCCGCGATGAACAGGCCCAATCCGCGCAGCACGAGCCCCCGGTACCAGGGACGCGTCCACAGCCGGAAGACGAGCGGGACGAGCACCAGCGTGCCGGTGAACGCGGCAGCCAGCGCGAAGTGCCGGGCGGCCACCGCGACGCACGCGCCCGCGGCCAGCAGCAGGGCGGGCACCAGCAGGAGCGCGTTGAGCGACAGCGGCTCTCGTTCGCGGGGCGGCGTCTGGGGCATGGGCCAGGGCGGAAGGCTCGCAGGGCGTGCCCGGTCGCGCAAGGTCAGCGATGGCGTGGAGCGAATGGGCACGGGACCCATGAACACCCCTTTGGAAGCGAAGGCCATGGCCCCGCGGGGCGGCGTTCAGGCGGCGACGGCGCCTTCGCCCAACAGGCGCGCATAGCGGCCTCGCAGCGCGAGCAACTGCTCGTGCGTACCGGCCTCCACCACCTGGCCGCCCTCCACCACGGCGATGAGGTCCGCGTCGCGCACGGTGCTGAGCCGGTGCGCGATGACCAGCACCGTGCGGCCCTTCATCAGCGCCTGGAGCCCCGCGCCCACCGCCGCCTCGCTGGTGGCGTCCAGGGCGCTCGTGGGCTCATCCAGCAGCAGCAGTGACGGGCGGCGAAGGAACGCGCGCGCCAGGGCCAGCCGCTGCCGTTGTCCGCCGGACAGGCGGCTGCCCCGCTCGCCCACGGGCTCATCCAGGCCGCCGGGCAGCGCCCGCACGAAGTCCTCCGCGTGCGCCAGCCGCAGCGCTTCCCACAGCGCGTCGTCCGGCGCGTCCGGCTGGCCCAGGCGCAGGTTGTGGCGCACGGTGCCGGAGAAGAGCACCGGCTCCTGCGGCACCCACGCCAGCTGCGCGCGCACGCTGGACGCCTTGAGCGAGGACAGCGGCACGCCGTCCCACTTCACTTCACCGCCGCTCGGCGACAGGAAGCCCAGCAGCACGGAGAACAACGTCGTCTTGCCCGCGCCGGACGGGCCCACCAGCGCCACGCGCGCGCCCGCGGGAATCGTCAGGTCCACGCCCTTCAGGGCCTCGCGACCATCCGAGTAGGTGGCGCGCACGCCGGACAGCTCCAGGGCGCGCGACAGGGGAGGAGCCTCCGCGCCCATGTCCGGCGGCACCGGCGAGTCCGCGAGCGAGAACAGGCGCTCCGCCGCGGCCAGCCCCGTGAGCACCTGGGACAGCGTGCCGCTCAGAGACTTCACCGGCTGGTAGAGCAGCAGCGCCGCCGCCATGAAGGACAGGAGGCGCCCGGCCAGCGTCGGATCCATGGACACCGCGCGAGCGCCCCACGCCACCGCCACCGCCACGCCGACGATGCCCAACAGCTCCACCGTGGGGCTGAAGGCGCCGCGGATGAAGAGCGAGCGGCGCATCTCCGTGAGGTAGGCCTCGGCCTCCGCGTCGAAGGACTCCAGCGCGCGGGGCACCGTGCCGTACGCCTGCACCACGGGGAGGTTCTGCAGCTGCTCGGCGGTGATGGCGCTGAGCGCGCCCAGGTTGGCCTGCGAGCGGGTGGCCACCTTCTTGAGCGACCGCGCGAAGCGGCTCACCGGCACCACCGTCACGGGCACGACGACGAACGTGAAGAGAAAGAGTTTCGCGTCGATGAGGAAGCAGGTCGCCAGCAGTGCGCAAATCTGCAGCCCATCCCTTACGTACGATGACAACGCCTGGGTGACGGAGAACTCCACCAGGGGTACGTCCGAGGTGAACCGGGAGACAAGTTCGCCAGAGTGGCGCTGCTCGAAGAACGCCGGCGGCTGGGCGAGCAGGCGGCCATAGAGGAAGCCCCTCAGGTCGGCCATCACCCGCTGGCCCAACCGCTGCATCAGGCCCCCCTGAAGGAACTGGGCGGTGGCCTTCACCAGCGCCACCGCGACGACCAGCAGGGGCAGCCGGGACAGCAGGGCCTCCGGCGCCAGGGTCATCCCCGCGACGGTGACGGGGGCGCCGGTGAGGACGGCGCGCAGCAGGGGCCCGACGATCCACGCGTACGCGGCGGTGGCGGCCGCGGCGGTGAGCGAGGCGAGCGTGCCCGCGAGAAGCAACCGGCGGTACGGGCTCAGGTAGCCCAGGAGCCGGCGATAGACGTGCGCGGAGGGACGGGGAGCCACGGGAGGGGGCGCACTCTGTCACCGAGGCGACGGTGCCGTCCAAGTGAAAGGGAAGTGGGAAGCGCGCGTGCATGGCCGCCCGCCCCACGGCCGGTCAGGGAGCGCTCGCGCCCGCCTGCGTTGCCGCATCCCACACACGCGGACAGCTTGAGATGCGCCATGGAAACCAACACTGAGAAAGAAGTCCTGTTCAATCCCGGCTGCGAGTCGGTCGTGGATGACGAAGAGCGCCGCCGTCTGCTCTGGCTGATGGCCGAGTACTTCCGGACCATTGGTTACTCGGACATCAAAGCCCGGCTCCCTGGCTTCATGCCGCCGCCCGTGCTCTCCGGAACCATCGAGGACCACCGGCCGGACTTCACCTGTCGCCAGTCCGACTCCGCCCGCACACCCATCATCCTGGAGATCGTCACCCCGGGCATGGTGGATGATCCGACGGCGGAGAACCGCTGGAGCCTGCTGGCGAGCGCCGCGAAGCTCTACAACGCGGAGCTGCACTTCGTGGTCCCCAAGTGGTCCGTGAACGGCCCCGTGGATCCGGCCCTCAAGCGCCGGCTCGCCCGCATGGAGCTGACGGTCAACCGCGTCTGGACCGTGTAGCGCGCAAACCCCTGCTTCCCACAGGGTTGGACTCCGGCCTGGATTGCTGGCGTGTTTCGCTGCGTTATAGTGACTCCGATTCTCTACGCAGCTTGAAAACGCCAGCAAATTCCAGGGGTTCGATTCAATGGCAGGGGCCGCAGGGCAGAAGCGCGACTACTACGAGGTCCTCGGCGTCCAGAAGAGCGTTACGGCGCAGGACCTGAAAAGCGCGTTCCGGAAGGTCGCGTTGCAGTACCACCCGGACCGCAACCCCGGGAACCACGAGGCCGAGGAGAAGTTCAAGGAAGCCTCGGAGGCCTACGAGGTCCTGAGCGATCCAGACAGGCGCACGAAGTACGACCGTTTCGGACACGCGGGCAATCCCTTCGGGGACGCGGGCGGCGGCTTCCAGGGCGTCAACATCAACGACATCTTCGGAGAGATTTTCGGCGACATCTTCGGGGGTGGCGGCGGGCGTGGCCGGCAGCGTCAGAGCCGGGGCGCGGACCTGCGCTACAACCTGGAGATCAGCTTCGAGGAGGCGGCGTTCGGCTGCCGCCCGAAGGTGACCATCCCGCGTCCGAAGAAGTGCGAGACCTGCTCCGGCTCCGGCAGCAAGAGCGGCGCGGCGCCCCGGCAGTGCGCGGCGTGCGGCGGCAGCGGAGAGCTGCGCTACTCGCAGGGCTTCTTCGCGGTGTCCCGTCCGTGCGGTGACTGCGGCGGTTCCGGCGCCACCATTCCGGATCCGTGCGCGAAGTGCCGGGGCTCCGGAAAGACGCCGTCGGAAGAGGTCATCGAGGTCGCCATCCCGGGCGGCGTGGACAACGGCACGCGCGTGCGGTTGTCCGGCATGGGTGAGCCGGGAGACCGGGGCGCGCCCCCGGGCGACCTGTACGTGACGGTCATCGTGCGCGAGCACCCGCTTTTCCAGCGCGAGGAGTACGAGGTCTTCTGCGAGGTGCCGGTGTCCTTCACGCAGGCGGCGCTGGGCGCGAAGATCGACGTGCCCACGCTGGACGGCAAGGTGAAGATGACCATTCCGCAGGGGACCCAGTCCGGCAAGGTCTTCCGACTGCGCGGCAAGGGCATCCCGCATCTGCACAGCCAGCAGCGCGGGGATCAGCACGTGCGCGTCATCATCGAAACGCCCACGGAGCTGTCCTCCAAGCAGCGCGAGCTGCTGGAGCGCTTCGCGGAGGTGTCCGGCGAGGAGACCCATCCCCAGTCGAAGACCTTCTTCGACAAGGTGAAGGAACTCTTCGGCTAGGTGGCCAAGCGTGCGGCCGGAGCCACGCGGTGGCGTGGCTCCGGGGCCGCACGAAGCGGGGGAGGGCAGGGGTTTCTCCTCGGTAACGCACGCGGGCATGCGCGGTGCATTGAAGCGGACGTTTCAGGGGAATCTTCCCCCCGCTCAAGTGTCGACGGAGCCGCACCCGCGCTGCTATGCACCTCGCCATGGAAGTCCTCTCCGCATCGCGCCGCGCGCTTGTCGCCGCGCTGGCCCTGACGTTGACCGCCTGCCCCAAGACGCCTTCCCGCACTGACAGCCGGGACGACACCTCCGGGGGCGACTCCACCCAGCCCGATCGCCCGCGCGTGGAGGTGAAGCAGGACGCCACCGCGAACGCCGCGCTCGCGCAGGCCCGCACCCAGGCGCAGTCGAACCCGGACAAGAAGCAGGCTGCGGAGGCCTACCTGTCCGTGCGCAAGGCGTACCCCGCCACCACCGCCGGCCAGGACGCGCTCTACAACGCGGGCGTCCTCTACTTCGAGGCGAGGGACTACGCGAACGCGCGCAAGAGCTTCAACGAGCTGCTCTTCGAGAACCCCCTCTACGCCCAGGCCGACGACGCCAAGCACAAGCTGGCCGTCTCCGCCATGGAGGTGGGCGCCTACCGCGACGCGTACCAGACGCTCACCAGCCTGGCGGAGCGCGCGGAGGGCGCGGAGAAGGAGCAGCTGCTGAGGGAGGCCGCGCGCGCGGCGGAAGGCGCGGGCCTTTACACGCAGGCGCTGTCCTCCGCGGTGAAGGAGGCGGGCGACGCGCAGACGGCGGAGGAGAAGGCCGCCGCGGTGAAGAAGGTGGAGCAGCTGGTGGAGGGCCGCGCCAGCTTCCTCGACATCGCCCGCGTGCAGGAGGGGCTGTCCCCGTCCAACCCCGCGTGGCCGGTGCTCCAGTTCAAGCTGGCGCGCATCTACTACCACCTGCGTGACTGGTCCCGCCTGGAGGAGACGCTCCAGACGTTCCTGCGAGATGCGCCCAACAGCACCTTCGCGCCGCAGGCCAAGGAGCTGCTCGCGCGCGCCACCCGCCGCGTGGAGGTGCGTCCGCGCACCGTGGCGGTGCTGCTGCCCATGTCGGGCCGCTACCAGCCCATCGGCGAGGCGGTGCTGCGCGGCGTGAAGCTGGGCCTGCAGGGCAGCGACATCGAGCTGGTGGTGAAGGACACGCAGGGCGACGTCAACAAGACGGGCACTGCGATGGAGCAGCTCGCGTTCGACGACGGAGCCATCGCGGCCCTGGGCCCGCTGCTGGTGGACGACACCAAGCGCGCGGCGCTGCTGGCGGAGGAACTCCAGGTGCCGCTGCTGACGCTCAGCCGTCAGGAGGGCATCACGGACATTGGTCCGTACGTCTTCCGCAACATGCTGACGAACTCCGCGCAGGCGCGCGCCATCGCTGACTACGCGATGAACGTGAAGGGCTACAAGCGCTTCGCGGTGCTCTACCCGAACATCCCCTACGGTGTGGAGCTGGCGAACGAGTTCTGGGACGACGTGGTGTCGCGCGGCGGCGTGGTGCGCGGCGCGGAGTCGTACTCCTACGACCAGACCACGTTCACCGGTGAAGCGAAGCGCCTGGTGGGCCGCTACTACCTGGAGGACCGCGGCGACTGGGCGGAGGCCGTGCGCGACGTGCAGGGGGAGAAGATCACGGACGCGTACCGCCGCCGCAAGGCCATGGAGAAGGCGAAGAGCGGCGTGGAGCCCATCATCGACTTCGAGGGCCTCTTCATCCCGGACGACTGGCGCCGGGTGAGCCTGGTGACGCCCGCGCTCGCG
The DNA here is from genome assembly GCF_003668955.1 of Corallococcus sp. AB038B. Taxonomy (NCBI): domain Bacteria; kingdom Pseudomonadati; phylum Myxococcota; class Myxococcia; order Myxococcales; family Myxococcaceae; genus Corallococcus; species Corallococcus sp. AB038B. The sequence continues at coordinate 688,003 of NZ_RAWO01000001.1, forward strand.
GTGGAGGACATCGTCACCAACGCGTGCGACCCGCGCGACCTGGAGCGCATCCGCAAGACGACGGGCAAGAAGGACCTGAAGACCGTCACGCTCTTCGGCACCAACCAGTGGTCCAGCCCCAAGGGCCGCTCGGGTCTGCCGGAGCTCCTGGAGCGCGGCGGCAAGTTCGTCACCTGCTCGGTGTACGTGGACGGCTTCTTCGTGGACTCGCAGCGGCCGGCCACGCAGAAGTTCGTGAAGGGCTACCGCGAGGCATACCGCGAGACGGGCCGCGACCCGGGCCTGCTGGAGGCCATCGGTTACGACTCGGCGCGCATGGTGCGGCAGGTGCTGGACAAGCAGCGGCCCAACACGCGCGCGGCGATGCGCGAGGCCCTGGCGGGGCTGAAGGACTTCGATGGCGCCACCGGCCGCACCTCGTTCAACGACAAGCGTGAAGCGGACAAGCAGCTGTTCCTGCTGTCCGTGGACAACAAGGGCGTGAACGAGATCAACGTGGACAAGGAGAAGGCCGCCGTCCGCGGGTCGGGTTCATGAGACAGCGCACCGGGGGCTTCGTCCTCGCGGGCGTGCTGACGCTCACGGGCTGCGCGCACACGGCCGTGGGCCTGGCGCCGGACACGCAGGGCCGGTTGGAGTCCACGCCCGGAGGCTTCCTCTCCGGCGCGGTGGAGGGCTTCGACGCGGAGCCCACCGTCCTCAACCGCAAGGACTTCATCTGGGCGCTGGACTTCGCGCCGCGCGGCCAGCGCGTGGCGTACACGCGCCTGGGGGACAAGGCGTACCACGTCTCCATCTGGGACCTGTCGCCCGCCGCGGCGAAGCCCGGTGACGCCCGCGCGCCGGTGATGCGCGCGGATCCCTCGGTCAACGTCCAGCAGTACGACCTGGAGGGCGTGACGTTCTCGCCGGACGGCTCGCGCGTGGCCACGGTGAGCCGCAGCGGCGCGGTGCAGCTCTTCGACGCGGCGACGGGCTCGCAGGTGGTGGCGCTCGCCACGGAGGAGCCGCTGGTGTCGGTGGCCTTCCATCCAGACGGCAAGTGGCTGGCGGTGGGCAGCGCGCAGGGCCTGGTGTCCCTGCTGTCCGTGCCGGAGCTGTCGTTCGGCGCGGAGTCGCGGCTGCACGTGGGGCCGGTGAGCGCGCTGGCGTTCGCGGCGGACGGGACGCTGTACTCGGGCGGCTGGGACGGGCACGTGCGCGCGTCGGACACGCCGGAGCAGGTGCTGAAGCCGGACGTGGCGCGCACGCACTTCGAGCGGCGCGGCGGCTTCGCGGCGGTGCAGGGCCGCGTGGACAGCGGGCCGCCGGTGGTGCTGGCGCTGGACTCGCGCACGCCGGTGGTGGTGCTCACCACGGCGGCGGCCACGGCGTCTGGCATCGACGTGGCGTTCCTGAAGGACACCGTCACCGTGCCGGGCGCGCTGGGCAACACCGTGGCGCGGCTGTCGCGTGGACGCACGCTGCGCTTCAAGCAGCTGACGTTGCCGGGCGTGGACGTGGCGGTGTGTGACGCGTGCGTGCCGCAGGGCAGCCAGGGCGTGCTGGGCGCGCCCTTCGCCGAGCGCGTGGACACGGTCTTCGACGAGACGACGGCGGAGGCGGTGCTCACGCTCAAGGGCGGCGCTCCGGAAGGGGCGAGCACGGCGATGGCGCGGACGCTCACGCCTCGGCTGGACTTCACCTTCCCGGCGCACGTCAACGACGTCACCGTGGACGCGCGGGGAAAGCGGCTGGGCGTGGCCTTCAGCCAGGAGAAGGCGGAGCGCAACCGCACGGTGTACGAGCGCGAGCGCAAGGGCATCCAGGAGCCCCAGGGCCCGTGGAACGCGGGCGCGCTGGTGGACGCGGCCTCCGGTCAGGTGCTGCGCAAGTGGGAGCTGCACCACGGCGTGGTGTCCACCGCGGCCATCGCGCCGGATGGGCGCTCGCTGGCGTCGGGCGGGTGGGACCGGCGCGTGTATCTCTTCGCCGAGGGCGCGCCGGAAGCAGCGGGTGAGCTGGAGTTCGGCTGGTCCGTGCGGCGCGTGCGCTTTTCGCCAGAGGGGCATCAACTGGGCGTGGCCGCGTGGACGCCGCAGAAGGCCACCGGCAGCCAGGAGAGCGACCCGGCGGCGGTGGTGGTGGGCGTGCGCTACGCGTCCCCCTCGGTCGAGACGCGCGCGGCTCAGTAGTTGAGGAACACGGCGCTGCGCGGAACGCCGCGCTGGGCCAACTGGGCCATCACGTCCTGCACCATGTCCGAGGGGCCGCACACGAACGCGATGGCGTGTTCCAGCGGCTCCTCGCCCAGGTGGGCCTGCACGTAGCCGGTGAGGCCCTGCCAGCCGCTGGCGCCGGGGCGGCTCACGGTGCACAGCACACGCACGCCGTCCTCCAGCCACTGCTGCAGTTCGTGCTGGTACGCGAAGCCGCCCGCCGTGCGCGCGCCGAAGTACAGCGTCACCCGGCCATACGCGCCGCGCTCCTGTCGCACGGCGGCGATGACGGGGCGGATGGCGGAGATGCCGGAGCCGCTGGCGAACAGCAGCAGGTCGCGGCCGCGCGCCTTCTCCATGGGGAAGCCGTGGCCCGCGGGACGCGTCACCTCCACGTGCGCGCCCAGGGGCAGGTGCAGGAGCGCGGACGGCAGCGTGCCTTCGTCCTTGAGGAGGAACTCCCACCGCGTGCCGTTGGGGGCGGGCGGCGAGGCGATGGCGAACATGCCCGGCTGCTCACCGGGAATGCGCAGCTGCACGTACTGGCCCGGATGGGCGTGCGAGCCCACGAGCGGCGTCCCGCCGATGTCGAGCACCCAATCGGTGAGGCCATCCGCCGCGGGGGTGCGGGCGGTGACGGTGGCTGTGTGCCAGTCGCTCATGGGGACTTTCTAACCCGTCCTCCTGGCGCGTGCCTGCCCTGCTAGAGTCGTACCCGTGAAGACTGTGTTCTGGCTGTTCATGTTCTTCGTCGGCCTGGCCGGCGTGGTGATTCCGATCACGTACCTCTACACGGCCAGCAAGCTGCCGCGGCTGGAGAGCGAGTTCGACGTCGAGAGCCAGCTGCGCCATCGCATCGAGGGCGACCGGATGAGCATCCTGGCCGGCCGGATGGACCAGGGCATCCGGGACCGCTCGGCGGTGACGTTCGCGCGGCCGGACTTCTCGCGGATGCCCAAGGATCTGGTGGCGCTCTACATCCGCCAGATGGAGTGCCCCACCTACTTCCAGACGCCGCGCGAGGATGGGCGCGCGTGGGCGTGGCGCCTGTTCGCTGGCGTGACGTTGGGCACGGCGCCTCCGGGGGACGGGGCCTGCGAGCGGCGGCTGGCCATGCGCATCGCGCGGTCGATGGGCATCGAGGGGGACCTGCAGCTGTCCGTGGCCGCGCACCGGCTGCACGCCTTCTTCCAGAAGGATCAGCTCGTCGCGTACGACCTGTCCATCATCCGCTTCGAGCGCGGCGTCGTCGGCGTGGAGGACGCGTCCCGCAAGCTCTTCCAACGCGAGCTGGGAGAGCTCCAGTTGTCGGAGCTGGCGGAGCTGCAGCTCGCGCTGCCGCCGTACGGGTATTACGGCGACATCAAGGCGTGCAAGAACGCGGGCCTCATCCGGCAGAACCGCGACATGCTGTTGCAGGACCTGGCGGGCTACGCGCTGGTGAGCGAGGAGCGCGCGCGCAACGCCATCGCGCAGCCGGTGGCGTGCGTGTCGGTGAAGTAGCGGGCATTCAGCGCCGGACTTCCGCGGGCACCTGCGGAAGCCAGCCCACCTCCAGCGCGCCCCACAGGCCCAGCAGGATGGCCTCCGCGGCGTCGTGGCGCAGCGAGGTGGGGCGGGGCGCGTGGGACCAGTCGATGACCCGCCGCGCGAGCGTGTCCGCGGCGTCCTTGGCCAGCGAGCCGCTGCGCTGCTCCCGTGCGTAGAGCAGCCGGTGGCGCCAGTCCTCCGCGGCCACGCGAAGCACGGGCAGGGCGCGGCGCAGGGCCTCGCGCTCCCAGACATCCGCGATGGGGCCACCGCCTTCCAGCACGAGCCACGTGAGCGGAGACGCGTCCTGGAGCACGGCGGGCACCGCGCGCTTGAGCCGTGCGTGCGTGCCGAGGTTCTGCGAGCGGTACCACTGAAGCCGCCCGTCCGCGCCGAAGCGCGCGAGCCCGCAGCGCAGGCCCAGGTCCACCGCGAGCAGCGCAGGACCTGGGGACGCGGTCATGGCGTGGGCTACTTGAGGTACTGCTGCTTCCAGCCGCGGAGCTCGCTGAGGATATCCGCGCGGCCCGCCGAGTCGTCCGCGTTCTCCAGCCGCTTGATCTGCTTGTCCAGGTAGTTGAGGGCGGCCTGCTGGGTGAGCCCCTTGTGGACCTTGTTGTCGGCGTACAGGGGGCTGTTCTCGACCTGCTTCACGGTGTCGAGGATCAGGTTCTTCACGGCGGACTCGCTCGAGGACTCCGTGCGCTTGGGCGCCGAGACGTCGCGGACGGTCTTCACGGCCACGGCCTTGACGGTGGGCGGCACCGGTTTCGCCGCAGGGGGCTCCTCGACGACAGGCACGGGAGCGGGCTCCTGCACGGGCGCGGCGACGACCTCGGGCGCGGGAGGGGGCGGCGTGGGTTCCACCTTCGGGGCGGGAGGCGGCGGAGTGGCGACGGCGACGACCGGCGGAGGCGCCTCGCTCCCCCCGCGCGTGGCGATGACCACGCCCACGGCGGCGAACAGCACGGCCGCGCCCACGGCGATGGGGACGAAGCGGCGCAGGGAGGTCGTCTCTTCCTGCGGCACCATCAGGTCGTCCGGCGGGACCGGCGGAGGCACCTGGGTGGTGGGGCGGCGCGCGTCCGCGTCGCTGACGACGACCGCGGCGGCGGGCTTGGGCTGCGCGGGCTCGACGGGAGCGGGCGCGGTGGGGTTGGTGCGCGTGGCCCGCAGGGTGCGGCGCAGCTTGGACAGGTGCTGACGCAGGGCATCCGCGGAGCCGGGGCGCGTCTCCGGGTCCTTGGTGAGCATCTGCAGGATGAAGGCGTCCACCGCGGGCGGCAGGTCGGGGACGAACTCCGACGGCCGGGGAGGGCGCGCCTCCACGTGCTTCATCAGCAGGTCCACCGGGGAGCTGCCGATGAAAGGCAGCCGGCCGGTGATGATTTCGAAGGTGACGACGCCCATGGCGTACAGGTCCGTCATGGGTCCCACGGACTGGCCGCGGGCCTGCTCGGGCGCCATGTACTCCGGAGTGCCGACGACCATGTCGGTGCGCGTCTGCGCGGTGCGGACGGTGGGCCCTTCGCCGCGCTTGGCGAGACCGAAGTCCAGCAGCTTCACGTAGCGCGTGCCGTCCGGCTGGCGCACGAGGAAGATGTTGCTGGGCTTCAGGTCGCGGTGCACCACGCCCGCACCGTGCGCGGCGCCCAGGGCGGCGAGCACTTCATCCAGGAGGGACAGGGCCTCCGGGACGGGGAGGCGGCCCTTCTCCGCGAGGATGGCGTCCAGCGGCTGGCCATCCAGGTACTCCATGACGATGTACTGGCGACCGTCCGGGAGCTGGCCGAAGCCGAAGATGTCGATGATGCCGCGGTGGCGGATGGCGTTGACGGCGCGGGCCTCCGCGAGGAGGCGGGCCACCTGTTCGGACGAGTGCGCCAGTTCAGGGCGCAGCACCTTCACGGCGACGCGCTTGCCGATGAGGGGCTGGATGCCGTCGTAGACGAGCCCCATGCCGCCCACGCCAATGCGCGAGCGCAGCTCGTACTCGCCCAGCTTCAGGCCGATGAGGGGGTCGGTGATGGCGGTGGCTTCAGTACCGGGGTGCTCCACGATGACCTTCGGTTCCGGTGGAGTCGGATGGAACGACGACAGCACGACGGTGCCATCGCGAGGGCACACCGCCGTCTCGGACGGAACGGTGAGGCCGCAGGTTTCGCAGATCAACTCGGATGACATCTCCACCACGGGGGAGCGTAACAGGTGAAATCCCGGGAAGCGAAGTCAGGGCCCGGGACACGCCGGGCAAGCAAACAAGCACCTGCCCCCGGGTCGCGTTTTCTCACCCGCTGGTGTCACACAGCGGGCGATGTGGTGGGTCAGGGCGTTCCGGCGTCGACGACGGTGCAGTCGACGAAGGTTTGAGAAAGCCCGGTGGGGCCTGCCTGGCCACCTTCACTGGGTCCACCCACACCACCTGCCGCAGCTTCCACCGAGGATGCGCTCAAACCGAGCTCGGCACTCCCCACGCACCAAACGCCGACGGACGGACCTCCCGCTCCTCCTGCACCCGCGCCTCCAGGGCTTCCGTTTCCACCTCTACCTCCACCGCCGCCGTTACCACTGTAGACAGTGATGAGTGGGCCCGTACCTACCCGGTAGTTCGTGGCGGTGCCAAAACCGCCTGCCGCACCGTCTCCGCCCACGCCTCCAGGGCCTCCTGCACGTCCGCGCCCTCCCGTACCGCCGGTCCCCGCCTGAAGACGAGCACCGCCTTCCAGAGTCATGCGTGAGTTGATCAGTGTGAGCGCGATAGACGCTCCACCCCCGTTGCCGCCACTTCCTGGCCCGCCGCCACACCCTCCCGCGCCACCGCCGCCACCAGAGGCCGCGCCCGCGGTGGATGCCACCGGCACACTGCTGGTCCCGCAGGCGCCTCCGCCGCCTCCGCCACCTCCACCACCTCCTGCGAAGCCCACCTTGCCCGGCTGCCCGCCTTCACCTCCGCTGAGGGACCAGAGCCCGGTGAGCGCATCCAACTGGCCCAGCGACGACTGCCCGGGAAGCCCCGCAGCTCCTGCCCCCGCCGGCACCGCGCCAGCGGCACCCCCCGAGCCATTCGACACGTTGCAGGCGCAAGGGCCCCCGTCCTCGGGGCAGACGACAACGCCCCTCGGCCCGCCCGCACCACCATCTCCGCCCTCGGGCGAGGGGGCCCCACTTTCTCCCGGGAGTCCGTCACCTCGGGTCAACCCCGGGCCACTGGTCCCCCCTGTCCGCTCTCCCCCTGGCGAGCAGGTATTGGTCCCGCCGACCATGGGGTTTCCGCCCTTCTGGGCAAGGCCGTCTTCACCTTGGGTGCCGGGTCCGCCATCCGCACCCGATGTCCCTGGCACCCCGTCCGTTCCTGGCCCACCCATTCCCGCTTCAAGAGTGGTTCCACGGAGTTGGACGTCCGTGCTGTTGAGGACCTTGAGCGCGATGGATGCGCCGTTATCGGCGGCCCCCTTCGCGGATGCGATGTGCAGTGCATCGAGAAGGACGACTCCATCCGTGACATTCGTGACGGCAAACGCCAGTGCACCGCCGTCGAAGAACGTCGTGCCACCGCCATCCTTGAACCGATCCCAGAATTCGTTTCCGCGCCACGTGTATCCGCCGTAGAGCGAAACGGGCATGTCCACCACGGGCGCTGCCTCGGTGTACGTACCGGTACCCAGGTACACGATGTTGCGCCCCGTGCCGCCGTCGCGGATCTCCTGGAGGGCTCGGGCCAGGGTCTTGAACGGTTGTGTCCGGGTACCGTTGTTGTCGATGTCCTTGCCGCCCTCCGGATCCACGAAGTAGCCCGCGTCCGCGACACCGTCGATGCCGTCGCAGTCGTTGTCGAAGCCGGTCAGGTCGGGGTAGTCGGGGTCGGCAGTGGGGATGCAGTCATAGCCGCCGTCGCCCGCGTCACCGGCGTCACCGGAGTCACCCGCGTCCGCGCCACCGTCCCCGCTCGCCTGCGGTCCGCAGCGGCCCTCGCCCTGACAGTTTTCAAAGGCCGCGTCGAAGTTGCTGCAACCGCCCACGCTGAGCACCGCACCGAACACCGCGCCCAGCGCGCCGACCTTCCAGAGGTTTCGCATGGCTTTCCCCGTGCTCACTGCCACGTCCCAGCGAAGCTCAGACCACCGCCCTGGGGCGTGAGCGTCACGGACGGCTGAACGTTCGTCTGCTGCACCGGCAGGAAGTACATCAGCGCGCCCGCCGCGATGGCCGCCGCGCCCACGCCGATACCCACCGCGCCAATCGTCTGCGAACGCTTGCCGGAGTCGCGCAGCTTCTCCGCGTCCTGCAGGTTCGGATACTCGTTGTTGTTCAGGTCGCTGAGCTTGCTCCGCGACTGCACGAAGAACACCGTCCCCACACCCGCGAGCACCACGCCACCCGCCGCGGGCACCCAGGCCCACTTGCGGCGTCCCGGCGTCTCCACCGTCGGCGTGTCCGTCAGTCCCAGCTCGGTGGGCGGCTGCACTCCCGGCGTCAGGTCCGGCCCCGGCAGCGGCTGCTTCACGCCCGGCGTCACGTTGGGCGTCTGCTGCGCCACGGGAGGCGTCACCGGCGGCGCCACCGGCTCCGGACGCAGCACCCGCAGCGTGCGCGGCACCACCACGTCCAGCGACTTGTTGAGCGCGTCCAGCACCTGGTCCTCGCTCACGCCAGGGACCGACTGCTCGACCAGCGGCGCGCCATCCTGCGCCGTGTACACGCGCACGCCCGCCTTGTACGCGTTCAGGTACGGGCCAATCTCCGTCACCATCACCACGTCCGTCTTCGCCGCCAGGCCCAGCGACGCGATGCAGGACGGTTGCGTGCGGTTGCAGCGCATCATCGCCGTGCGCTTCTTCTTCGGAAGCGTGCGCGTCACGTCCTCCACGCGGATCACCTCCAGGCCGCGGGCCTTGAGCTGCTCGGCCACGTGCTCCTGGGCGGTTCCAACGAGGTAGCGCGGCGTTCCCCGCGTCACGTCCGTGGGCGCCAGCAAGACGGTGACGGGTTTCGCGGAGGATGCGGGTGCGGGCGCCTGGGCGACCACCAGGGTGAGCGCGGCGAGGAAGGGGATCAACACGGGAGCACTTTCTCCCCTGACCCGTCCTCCTCGCAAGGTCAGGATTCGCAGACCCGCGTGGTGGGACAGGGCCCCACCCACCCGGGGGCGACGCCGGTGTCCGGCGCCGGGCTCCCCGCGTGGACGTTTCACGTCGCCGTGGCCGGGGACGCCCGGACTGGGTCCAGGGTCCCCCCGCGCCTTTTGGCGGCTACCGGCGCGTACGATCCGGCGCCGGGCGGATCTGCGTCTTCTCCGACGTGTTCAGCTCCGTCTTCGGCCGGTCGTCGTCCTCGTCCTCATCCGAGGGCGGCGGGGGGGGGCCCGGCGGACGGCGCATGGGCGTGGCACCCGCGCGCAGCGTGTTGGCCGGCGGGGTGCCGGGACGCGCGGGGGCGGGCGGCGGGCGGCGCGGCGGCGGCGTGTTGCGCGCGGGCGGGGCCTCCGCGAGCAGGTCCTCGGACACCTGCACCAGCGGCTCGGAGGGCGGCGTGGAGCGGGTGTCCTCCTGCTCCGCGAACGGGTTGCGTGTGGGCGGCGGCGTCTTGTCGTCGTCCTGCGGAGGCGGCGGGCGCGGCGGCGTCGAGGGACGCAGCGCCGGCGCGGCCTTCGCGGGCGGCGGGGCCGGAGGCGCGGCGGCGGGCTTGGGCGGGGTCGCCGCCGGCTTGGGGCCAGCGACGGGGCCGTCCGGGGCCGCGTTGCGGAGCACCTGCTCGAACTTCGCCCAGTCCTCCTTGAAGTGCGCGGGGTCCGGCAGTCCCTGCTCGCGGTGCTTCAGCGAGGGGGCCCAGCGCAGGGTGTACGCCTCGCCCACCTGGAAGCTGGGCGGGGGCGGCACGCCGTAGGTGGCGGGGTCGAAGAAGGCGTCGTCCAGGTCGTCGAAGCCGTACGCGCGCGCCTTCTGGATGAAGTTGGGGATGATGCCGGTGGGCGCATGGTAGCCCAGGATGTTCTCGTGCTCGTCCTTGGCGACGGGCGTGAAGACGAAGATGTCCTGGGTGCGGTACTCGCCCTTCTCGTTGAGGGGCAGCACCTCCGACAGGGCAATCGTCTTGCGGCTGCCGTCGTGGAGGCGCTCGCAGCAGATGACGAAGTTGATGGCGCTGGCCACCTGGGCGCGCACGGCGACCATGGGCAGCTCCACGGACGACATGAGGCACAGGGACTCGATGCGGCGCAGCGTGTCCGTGGGCGTGTTCGCGTGCGTGGTGGCCAGCGAGCCGCCGTGGCCGGTGTTCATGGCCTGCATGAGGTGGAAGGCCTCGCCGCCGCGCACCTCGCCGACCACGATGCGGTCGGGGCGCAGACGCAGCGCGGAGTGCAGCAGGTCTCCCATGTCCACGGCGCCCTTGCCGAACTTGTCGGCGGGGCGGGATTCAAAGGCCACGATGTGGGACTGGTTGAGCTGGAGCTCGGCGGAGTCCTCGATGGTGAGGATGCGCTCCTCGTCCGGGATGAGGGACGAGACGATGTTGAGCAGCGTCGTCTTTCCGGAGCCCGTGCCGCCGGCCACCAGCATGTTGAGCTTGGTGGCGATGCCGGCCTCGATGAGGCGCGCCATGGGCTTGGTCAGCGACTTGAACTTCAACAGCGAGTCGATGGTCAGCTTGTCCTTGAAGAACTTGCGGATGGAAATCGTGGTGCCGTTGCGCGCGATGGGCGGAATCACCACGTGGATGCGGCTGCCGTCGGGCAGGCGCGCGTCCAGGCGGGGGCGCTCCTCGGTCAGGGGACGGCCCACGAACTGGGCCATGTTGCGCGCGGCGCCGATCAGACCTTCTTCGGAGAAGGAGGCATCCGTCTTGATCAACCGGCCCTTGCGTTCGATCCACACGTCGGTGGGGCCGTTGATCATGATTTCCGACACCGACTCGTCGTCCAGGTAGAGGAGGACGGGCTTGAGGAAGGCGCGGAGCGACTCGGTGTACATCGTCATGGCGGGAGCAAGGCTAGCGCGCTCCGGCCCGGGCCCCAAGCTCCCGCCTTGAGTGCCTGCTCGCTTTCCGGTGTGGCGTTCCGGCACGATGCCGGCCGGAGGTGGTCATCCGCCCTCCGTTCCCGAGGAAGGGGTGTCAGCCCATGCGCGGTCCCTGGTGGTGCTGCCTGGTGTGCTGGCTTGGGGGCTGCGCGTCCTCCGCCGTGCTCGACCCGGACCTCGTGCGGCCAGAGCCCGGGGCTGCCTTCCTGGAGGAAATCCCGGGTCCCCTGCTGGGGCCGTTCGAGTCGGCCTCGGATGCGCTCCTGGCCGCGTGTGGAAAGATTCTCTCGAAGCCCCACGCCAGCGCGGGTCGCCCGGATCATCCCAGCTTCAGCACCCACTGGCGCGTCTCCAGCGAGTACTGCGCATGGCTGTACTACACGCCGGAGCATCAGTACGCCGTCAGCCGGCTCACCGACCAGTCGAAGGTCGATCCCGCTCAGCGGAGCAAGAGTTGCCTGCTGCCCTCCAAGGTCGCGGATGCGCGGTATCCCGCCGACTCGATTCGCTACATCTACGCCCTCCACAACCATCCCTATGGCAGTGCGCTGTCCTCGAATGACCTGCGCTTCATCGTCTCCGAGGGCCGGGTGCATGGCTTCGAGACCGAAACGAAGGGCGGACGAGTGAGGCTCTCCATCGTCGCGTTCTTCTCCAATGCGATGGAGCCCGCGTCGTGTGATGGCTTCCACCAGTACATTCCCCTCACGGGTCAGTTGCTGAAGTGGACACGCACCGCATCGGCGGGATGGCAATGCGAGCAGACGGGGCGCGTCACATGGCACGATGCGGACGCATTGGACTTCACCCTCCAGAAACTCCAGGGCCCCTGCCTGAAAGGGGCGGGACCATGAAGCGGCTGCTGCTCGTGGGTGCGGTCTTGTGCTTCGGGTGCATGCGACGCGAGGCGAGTCCGTCCGATTCGCTGGCGTCGGAGGACCGCTCCATCGTCTTCCCGGAGATGTTCGCGCGCGAATCGCTGAGCATCGGGGCTCGGGGGCAGCCGTACTCGCTGGATGGGAATCTGCTTCGGGCCATGGTCGTGGCGGCCGATGACTTCCTTCCTCGTCAGCAGGAGGGACGGTCCTGTTGGAGCAGGAGGGAGGCCCATCGCTTCAGGCTCCTCCGTGAAGGGGACATTGTCTTCATCCGCATGGACCTGGACCCGCGTGCCTGTGAACCCGGCGGGCTGCTGCTGGATGGCGGTGTCACGTACGCGGTTCGACTGTCGGACGGACGCATCCTGCGGCGGCTCCACGATGGCGAGCCAGAGGGACCACGTGTCCCTGGCGGCTCCGATGCGGGCGTGCCCACCGGCCCTTCGGACCCGTCCATCCCCGTGGGAGACACCTCCTGGGGCCAACAGCAGCCCTCGTTTCCAGCCCAATGGCTGGACGCCGGGAGCCCCAATCCCTAAGCGGGCCCCCTCAGAACGCGCGCGCTGGTCTAGGGTACGGCCCACGGAGGGACGCAATGAGCCTGGCCGATGGGTTGCCCGAGGACTGGAAGAAAGTACTGCATGACGCCATCCATGCTCCGTCGTTCACGGAGCTGGAGAAGTTCGTGCGCAAGGAACGCCAGGAACAGACCGTGTTCCCATCGGAGGAGGACGTGTTCTCCGCGTTCCGCTTCACGCCCTACGCGGACGTGCGCGTGCTGCTGCTGGGCCAGGACCCCTACCACGGCCCGGGTCAGGCTCATGGACTCGCCTTCTCCGTCCAGCCGGGTGTGCCGTCCCCGCCGTCGCTCGTGAACATGTTCAAGGAGCTCCAGAGCGACGTGGGCGCGCCGAAGCCTCGCGACGGGTCGCTCATCCCTTGGGCGAAGCAGGGCGTGTTCCTGCTCAACACCGTGCTCACCGTGCGCCAGGCCTCCCCCAACAGCCACGCGAAGCACGGCTGGGAACCCTTCACCGACGCCGTCATCCGCGCCGTCAGCGCCAAGGCGGACCCGGTCGTCTTCCTCCTCTGGGGCAAGCCCGCGCAGAAGAAGAAGGCCCTCATCGACGAGAAGCGCCACGTCGTCCTGGAGGGCGTGCACCCCTCGCCGCTGTCCGCCAGCAAGGGTTTCTTCGGCAGCAAGCCCTACAGCACCACCAACGCCGCGCTGAAGAAGCACGGCCAGCACACCATCGACTGGCAGCTGCCCTCATAGGAGCGTGTCGCGTGGGTTGGCTATAGTGCCCGCCCACGATGGCCACGACCTTCCTTGAAGACGCCGCACGCACCCTGGCCGCTGAAGCCGTCGCGGCCATTGAGTCCCAGACCGCCGCGGAGGTCGTGGTGTCCGTGCGCCGCTCCTCCGGCGACTACGCCCACACCGATGCACGGCTGGGCGCGGCCGTCGCCTTCGTCATGCTGTTGGTCCTCCTGTTCATCCCGCAGGAGGTCCACCTCTTCGCCTTCCCGCCCGTCGTGCTCCTGGCCTACGCCGCGGGCGTGATGGGCGGTCGCCTGCTGCCGTCGCTGCGCCGCGCGCTCACCCCGCGCAAGCTCCAGGAGGACTCCGTGCGCACCGCCGCGAAGGCCGCCTTCACGGAGCTGGGCGTTTCGCACACGTCGCGCCGCACCGGCATCCTGGTGTTCATCTCCCTCTTCGAGCGGCGCGTGGAGGTCGTCACCGACTACGGCGTGGACACCTCGCTCATGGGCGCCGAGTGGCAGGACGCGCTCACGCAGCTGTCCGCCGCTCTGGCCGCGTCCACCGCGCCCGAGCCCTTCCTCCAGGCCCTGCGCCGCATCCAGGCACCGCTTTCGCGCGTGCTGCCCCGCCTGGAGGATGACGTGAACGAACTGCCGGACATGCCCGGAGCCGTCGCGTGAGGCGCTCCCACTCCGTCCTCCTTCTCGCGGTCGCGCTGTTCCTCGGGCTGGGCCTCGCCTCCATCCCGGACGCCGACGCGCGCCCCGGTGGTGGCAGCTCCTATCGAGGCTCCAGCCGCAGTTCGTCGAGCAGCCGCAGCTCATCGAGCAGCCGGAGCTCGTCGAGCAGCCGCAGTTCGTCCAGCTCCAGCAGCCGGTCCTCTTACAGCTCCGGCCCCCACTACAGCTCCAGTAGCTCGTCGTCCTCGGGTGGAGGCGGAGCGTTCGGGGGCTTCTGCCTGCTCATCGTCGTCATGGGCGTGGTGGCCATCGTCGTCATGAACATGAAGCTGGGCGCGGGGCAGAGGGACTGGAGCACCACCGCGCCCCATGCGCCTCCGCCGCCCCAGCGCCAGGGCTCGCTGCGCACGAAGCTCGCGCGCCTGGCCCGCGTGGGGCCCAAGGGTTCGGACGGGTCGGTGCATCCGATGGACCCGGAGTTCTCCATCGTCCTCTTCGAGGACTTCGTCTATTCGCTCTTCGCCCGCGTGCACGAGGCGCGCGGCGGCGGCCGCCTGGACACACTGGGGGGCTGGCTGTCCGACGGCGCCATCGACTCGCTCCACGAACTGGGCACTCCGGACGCGGTGAAGGCCGTGGTGGTGGGCGCCGTCACGTACGAGTCCGTGGAGGGCATCAGCGCGAACAGCCAGCGCGTCCGCGTCGTCCTGCGCTTCGAGGCCAATTACACGGAGGTCTCCTCCGGCTCCGAGCAGAGCTGGTACGTCGCGGAGGAGTGGCTGCTGGAGCGTGACGCGTCCGCGAAGTCCCGCCCGCCCGAGGACGTGCGCGCCTTCAAGTGCCCGAACTGCGGCGCGGCGCTGGAGTCCGTGCACGGTCACAAATGCTCGTACTGCGACACGGTGGTGAACACCGGCGAGTTCGACTGGGTGGTGACGCGCGTGTCGTCGCAGGAGCGCGAGCAGCGCGGGCCCCAGCTCACCGGCACCACGGAGGAGCAGGGCACGGAGCTGCCCACCATCAAGGACTCGCGCTCGCAGGAGCGGCTGAACGCGCTGCTGCATGACGACCCGGAGGCGACGCCGCTGGCGCTGCGCAAGCGCCTGGAGTTCATCTTCCACGAGATGCAGACCGCGTGGGCCGCGCGCGAATGGAAGGGCATGCGGCCCTTCCTCAGCGACAACCTGTTCCAGACGCAGCTGTACTGGATCAACGCCTACCGTGAAGCGGGCCTGCGCAACATCACGGAGAACGCGCACATCACGAACATCGTGCTCGCGCGCGTGACGCGGGATGAGTACTTCGACGCCGTCACCCTGCGCGTGTACGCGTCCAGCCTGGACTACACGGTGCGGGACCGGGACAAGCAGGTCGTGGGTGGCAGCCGTTCCCGCGAGCGCGCCTACAGTGAGTACTGGACGCTCATCCGCGGCCGGGGCGTGCGGGGCAAGCCCTCCACGCAGAAGAATTGCCCATCGTGCGGCGCCCCGCTGTCCATCAACATGGCGGGCCACTGCACGCACTGCCAGGCGCGCGTGACGTCCGGCGAGTTCGACTGGGTGCTCAGCCGCATCGAACAGGACGAGTCGTACCAGGGCTGAGCCACGGTCCTTCATGCACACGCCCCACTGGTTTTCGTTGCTCGGTCTCCTCGTCACGGCCACTCCGGCCGCCTCGGCTCCGCAGTCCTTTGGAGATTGGTTCGATGCGCGCGTGAAGGCGGAGAAGGCCGTCGTCCGCGAACGCTTCCAGCTCGACCTGGATGGGGACGGCAAGGAGGACGATGTCGTCTGTTACGACTTCAAGGATGCAGATGGGCCCGGGACCACGACGCCCGTCATCCTGGTGGGGCTGGCCACCGGCGAGCGCTTCGCCATGCGCGGTGGAGGGCTGGGCCCGATTGATCACGTCGATTGTCCCAGCGCGCCGTCACCGAAGACGAAGGGCCGGCCGAGCTCCCTCCGCCTCCGCGGCAATGGCCTGACGGGCTACGTGGGGGCGGTGTCCCTGCTGTTCGACAACAAGGGGCCCCTGCTGGTGGGTGGCGAAACCGGTGACCGGTACCACGCGTGGAGCATGGACCTGGTCTCCCAGCGGACGGAGCTCTCGTCCTACGAATACTCCGAGTCGCAGACCGAGGACCCTGTCCCGAACCGGTCCGCCTCGATGCTCGCCTCCGGCACGCAGGAACCCGCGCCGCCCGCGCCGGTCTGGGTGAGCTGGGGGAAGAAGAACTGGAGCGGTGACGCGGATGCGGGCCTGAAGGTGCAGTGGCTGCGCAAGGGCACCACGGTGACGCTCATCGCGACGCTCCTCGACGACCAGCCGGTGCCCGCGGCGGATGCCAGCGCGAAGGCCATCCTCGGCGCGGATCACCTGGAGCTGTGGTGGCGCGAACCGGACGTGGACTCCAAGCGCGCGGTGCAACTGGGCGTGGCGCGCACCGCCGACGGCAAGCCCGTCGCCACGTGGTTCCAGCCTCCCGGCCGCAAGGACAAGGCGCTTCCCTCCATCCGGTGGACCGCTCCCGACCGGTTCGAAGTGGATCTCCCCGTGAGCTGGCTTGTCCCCAAGCCGCGCGACGGCGTCACCGTCCATGACGGCGACATGGAACCACCGTCGGGGCTGGCGGTCGTCACGGTCGTCTTCTCCGACAGCGACGGGAAGGGGCAGGAGACGCTCGTCTCCACCACGGAGAAGCGTCCCGGCGCTGAGGTCTTCAGCTCCCTCTACCTGGCGGAGCCCGGAAGCCTGTACCCCCGCTTGAGCAAGGGCGTCTTCAGCTGGGTGCCAATCCAGCAGGGCACCACGCTGCGTGAACTCGTCGGCGAGTAGCGCCAGAGGGGCCCGCATCTCCCCGGGACATCCACGCCGGGAACACTAGGATGCGGTGCATCATGACCGCGCCCTTCCTCGTCGCCACCCTCGTTGAACCGCTGGAACCCGGGCACTACCGCTCGCGCTACGAGGCGCCCTGGTATCAGGGCCGGGGTGCGTACGGCGGCGTGGTGGCGGGGCAGGTGCTTCGCGCGATGGAGCACCAGCTGAACGACCCCCAACGGCAGGTGCGCTCGTTCACCGTGCACTTCTGCTCGCCCGCGGTGGAGGGCGTGGCGGACCTGCACACGCGCATCGAGCGCGCCGGCAAGTTCGTCACCCACTCCACCGCGCGAGTGGAGAGCGGCGGAGTCGTGGTGGCCGTCGCCACGGCGACCTTCGGCGCCGCTCGCGGTGGGGCTCCCGAATACATGGACTTCGTCATGCCGAACGTACCCGCGCCCGGGACGCTCACGCCCGTCCCCGACGACGTGCCCATGCCGGACTTCTGCCGCTTCTTCGAGTACCGCTACTGCGTGGGCTCGGCGCCGTACTCGGGTGGGCCCGAGGCGGAGGTCGGCGGGTGGCTGCGGCCTCGCGTTCCCACGGCGCTGGACTCGGCGCTTTGCGTGGGGTTGATGGATGCGTATCCGCCGTCCGTGCTGTCACGTCTGGACGGCTTCCGCGCTGCGGCGTCGGTGGACTTCAGCGTGCAGTTCTTCCAGCCGTTCCCGGTGAAGGGCATCGCGCCGGACGCGCACTACCTGCGCACCGGCCGCTCGCGCCAGGCCGCGGAGGGCTACACGGAGGAGACCCAGCTCCTCTGGGCGGAGGACGGCACGCTGCTCGCGCAGTGCCGTCAGCTCGTCGCCGTGCTCGGCTGAAGCGTCAGCTCGGCCACCACGGCGTGGTGGTCGGAGACGGCGTCGGGCAGGCGCTCGTAGCGGGTGAAGCGCAGGGCGTGGGAGATGAGCACCTGGTCCAGGCGCTGACGCGCGTGCGGAACGGGATACGTGGGCTCGCCTTCGGAGAGCGTGTGCAGTCCCAGCTCCGCGCACAGGCGGGCCACGGGACCGTCCACGTCCTCCGCGTTGAAGTCGCCCATCACCACGCGAGGCCGCTCTGGCCGCTGGCGCAGGGCGTGGATGAGCTGCTCCACCTGCCTCCGCCGCACCGCCGCGGAGAACGGATCCAGGTGCAGGGACACGACCTCCGGCCCCTGCTCCCCGGCGAGCGTGGCCACGACGTAGCCCTTGTCCACGCGCCGGTCGCGCCCGAAGTGCGCCGTGTCTCGGGACTCCAGCGGATGCCGGCTCAGCAGCGCGGTGCCCTGCGCGAACAGTCCCGGAACGCCGGAGTGCACGCCGTGATGCACGTGCGGATACCCGGCCTGCTCCGCGATGCGGGCCACCTGATCCACCCGTCCGCTGAAGAGGCTGGACCGGTCCGCCTCCTGCAACGCCACCACGTCCGCGCCTTCACGCGCGAGCAGCGCCGCCACCCGGTCCAGCGTGCCCAGCAGCGCGGACCGCCCGCGCAGGAAGGGCATGGGCACGGCGAACGGTGCACCGTGCGCCACGTTCAGGGTGAGGACCTTGAGTCGCACGGGCCCGACGAACTCGGAACGGCTCAGGCGGCGATCTGCTTGCGCAACAGCCGCGTCAGCTCCGCGGGGTCCACCGGCTTGGGCAGCAGCTCCGCGCCGTAGCGGATGGCCACGGGCAGCAGGTCATCCAGGTCTGAGTGGCCGGTGAGGAAGATGAACGGCGCGCGGCACTCCTGCAGCTCGCGCATGGCGACGAGCACGTCGGAGCCGTTCATGTCCGGCATGTTGTAGTCGCACAGGATGGCGGCGATGCCGGTGAGGTCCAGGTGGAAGGCCTCGGCGGGGGACTGCACCGTGAGCACCGTGTAGCCCGCGTCTCGCAGGGTGTCTCCCACGGTCGCGAGCACGAAGAGGTCATCGTCGATGACCAGCACGGTTGGCATGGGCGCTCCTCCAGCGCCTGAGCGGCGCGCGCGATGCGCACGAGTGTATCCGAGCCCGCGCGTCCGCGCGCCACACCCCCACGGTGCAAGTTGCCGGGGTCGGGTCCACCCACGTCGGAGGGTGTGGGCGCTCTGCGGGCCTCAGGCCCTCACTGTTTCACGGGCGTGACAGGGGACGGGATGAGGATGAGCTGTTCCTGGGGTGGGTTGAGGTATTCGGCGCCGGTCTCTGTGACGACGGCCATCTCCTCCACGGAGAGGATGCGCAGCGCGTCCGGGCTGCTGCCGTCCTTCCACGCGTAGAACCCGTCGAACGCGAACACCTGTCCGGGCTGGAGCTTGCGCAGCGCGGATCCCGAGGGCGGCTTGCCGGACGCCGCGCCGGACAGGGCGGGGCCCGCGTCATGCGCCCAGTAGCCCACGGGATGGCCGGTGCCCCACATCACGGGCTCGGAGCCCGCTTCACGCATCCAGTCGCGCTGGGCCTTGTCCACGTCGTAGCCGCGCACGCCGGGCTTCATCGCCGCGAGCGCGATGCGGCTGCCCTTCTTCGACTTCTCCCACTTCGCCAGCGCCTCCGCGGGCGGCTGCTTCTCCCCCGGCGCCAGCACGTACGCGAAGCGCTGGATGTCCGTCACCCACGTGCCTCCCACGCGGATGCCGAAGTCCGTCTGGATGAAGTCCCCCGGCTGGATGACGCGGTCGGTGGCGTTCGAGTGCCCGCGCGTGGGCCCGCTGTTCACGTTGGGGTTCTGGTCCGGCTGCCACCCGTCACCCACGCCCAGCTCCGCGATGCGCTTCTTGAGGAAGCGCGCCACGTCCGAGTCCCGCGTCTTGCCGGGCACCACGGTGCGGTACGCCTCCTCCTCCAGCTTCGCGGTGATGTCCGCGGCCTTGCGCATGATGTCCACCTCCTCGGGCGTCTTCACGGACAGCCACTCGGAGACCAGGTCCTCGGAGGACACCAGCTTCTTGCGCAGCGCGGGGGACAGCGCCGCCTCCAGCTTCGCGCGCTGCGTGGCGGACAGGCCGTCCGCGATGGACATCCGCTCCGATGAATTGATGGCCACCTTCGTCGGCTTCGCCTGGGTGAGGCGCGCGGCGATGAGCGCGTTCACGTCCGCGCCGCGCTCGAAGGCCACCACCTCGTCCACCACGCCCATGTCGCGAAGCGCGGTGGCCTCGCCCTCGGGGGAGAGCGCGGTGGAGCGCAGCGAGTCGCCGTCGCGCAGGAACAGGAACGCGGCGGTGCCTCCCGCGTTCTCTCCGCCCACGTGGGCCGCGAGCGGATCGTTGTCATTCTCACGGCAGAGCACCACCCACGCGTCCACGCCCGCGCGGGCCATGGCCTGGGGCAGCAGCTTCTGGAGGCGCTCCTTGCGCACGCGAGGCCACGCGCCTTCCGCGGCGGGAACGGCGGGCGCGGCGTGCGCGAGGGAGGCAGCGAGCAGGGCGGAGAGGAGGACGGGCCGGACACGCGTCATGGATGCGCTCTTCCTGGTGGGGGGAGGGCGCGGATTGTTTCACGGCCACGCCGCGCGACAACCCACATGCCGTGCACCGCGCAGGTGCTTCACCCGGAAGTCCCGGAATCACAAGAGACATGTCCGGGACGTGGGCCTGTTCGTGGATGGACATGGCCCTGCCCCCGGGTCTCGGGCGCGGATGGCTGTCTGTCATTGCGCCGGGACCGCCGGGAGGGCGCGAACGGCGCCAAGGCTTGCGACCGTGCGCGTCGTCTCCAACCCCGGAGTCGCACATGCGTGTCGAAGAAATGAGTTCCGCCGCGGAGTACGTCCAGGGCAACGAGGACCGGGAGCTGCGACGGTTGATGCTCCAGGCCCAGGTGTACGCGCCGCTGACGGAGGGAGTGCTGCGCGGAGCCGGCTTGAAGCCCGGCATGCGCGTGCTGGACGTGGGCTGCGGCGTGGGGGACGTGTCCATCCTCGCGGCGGAGCTGGTGGGCCCCACGGGCGAGGTGGTGGGCGTGGACCGCGAGGCCCGCGTCCTCGCCTGCGCCCAGCGTCGCGCCGGGTCGCAGGGCTTGGGCCACGTGCACTTCCAGCAGAGCAGTCTGGAGTCCCTGCCCGTCGGCGCCCCCTTCGACGCCATCGTCGGCCGGCTGGTGGTGATGTTCCAGCCGGACCCGGTGACGTTCGTCCGCCGCATGGTGGAGCACCTGCGCCCCGGCGGCGTGCTGGCGCTGCACGAGCTGGAGCTGGCGGCCATGGGCATGGCGCACCCGAAGCTGCCGCTGTTCAACCGCGTCTGGAACTGGATGCTGCCCACCTGCGAACGCGTGGGCATCAAGGTCCACATGGGCCTGGAGCTGGTGTCCACGCTGCGGCGGGCCGGGCTGGTGGTGGATGACGGCGTGGTGGGCGGGCGGCTGGGCGTGACGCCGGACGCGGAGACCACGCACGCCCTGGTGGAGACCGTGCGCACGCTCTTGCCCCACATGGAGCGGCTGGGCGTGGCGCTGGCCATGGAGGTGGACATCGACACGCTGGCCGCCCGCCTCACCGCCGAGCTGCGCTCCAACGGCGGCGTGCTGGTGCCCAGCCTCATGGTGGGCGTCTGGGGCCACCGTCCAGGCCCTGTCTAGCGCCGCCGTCTTCGCACGACTTCACGAGCGGCGGGGGAGTGGGTCGCTTAGAGTGGCCTCATGGCAAAGACGGCATCCCGCAAGTCCCCCGCGAAGGCCAAGAAGCAGCCCGCGCGCCCCGCCGCGCCCGCGAAGACACCGGCCCGGCCAGTGAAGGCGAAGGTGGAGAAGGTGGAGCCCCGTCGCGCCTCCGCCTCCTCTCCGAAGCCCCCCGTGCTGGAGGCCGAGCCCGTCTTCGACTCCGGCCCCGTGGCCGACCCCCGCGAGTCCACGCCCAAGAGCCTGCCCGCGGGCGAGCCGAAGGGCCGGGTGCTGCCCTTCGAAATCGACCCGGCCCAGCTGGAGGCTGGCTTCCAGAAGCTCCGCGGCGAGCTGGTCCACTGGACCAACAAGGGCCGCTACACCAAGGTCCGCTTCAAGTTCCGGGGCAAGCAGCTGCTGCCCGACCTGCCCCTGGCCGCCGTCGTCGCCGCGGAGGGCCTGTCGTTCTACTGGGGCGGCATCCTGCGCGTGCTCGTGGCCAACGTGGTGGGCAAGAGCGTGTTCGAGGTGGAGCTGGTCAACGACGCGGACAAGCGCGTCCAGGCGGGCCGCGAGGCGCTCCTGTCCGGCGACGTGGACCAGGCGCTCACGCTGTTCCGCGAGGCGCTCGCCATGGACCGCGACAACGCCTCCGCGCACCTCAACGTGGGCGTGGCCCTGAGGCTCCGCGGCGACCGCGAAGGGGCGCTCGCCGCGTTCGAAACCGCGAAGGCCAAGGACCCCGAGGGCGGTGTGGGTGCGGAGGCCGAACGGCTGGCCGCGAACCTCCGTCCGAAGGCCTGAAAAACAGGCCCGAAGAGCACCCCGGAATCAGCCTCCGGTGGGGCTGAAAACGCACCGCCCGGATGTTCCCTCCGGGTGCCCCGGAAAGGCCCTTTCCGACCCCTGGAACCGGGCGGGCGGGCAGCCGGGGCGAATCCCCCCTGTTTCCCTTATTGACTGAGGGAAATCCGGGGGTTACGAACACTCTCCCATCGGGCGGAGCCCCCCACGTGAGGGGCCCGTCCGCACCTTCCAGAGCCCATGGCTGACGACACCACCGACACGCCGGCAACGCCCCCCGCGCCTCCTCCGTCGAGCGGCGCTGGAGAGCTCATTCCCATCAACATCGAAGACGAGATGCGCCGCTCGTATCTCGACTACTCGATGTCCGTCATCATCGGCCGCGCGCTGCCGGACGTGCGCGACGGCCTGAAGCCCGTCCACCGTCGCGTCCTCTTCGCGATGAACGACCTGGGCAACCTCCACAACCGCGCCTACAAGAAGAGCGCGCGCGTGGTGGGTGACGTCATCGGTAAGTACCACCCGCACGGCGACTCTTCCGTCTACGACGCCATGGTGCGCCTGGCGCAGGAGTGGAGCCTTCGCTACCTGCTGGTGGACGGCCAGGGCAACTTCGGCTCGGTGGACGGCGACTCGCCGGCGGCCATGCGTTACACGGAAGTGCGCATGGAGCGGCTGGCGGAGGACCTCCTGGGGGACATCGACAAGGAGACCGTCGAGTTCGGCCCCAACTACGACGACTCGCTGGAAGAGCCGCTCGTCCTGCCGGCCAAGTTCCCCAACCTCCTCGTCAACGGCAGCAGCGGCATCGCGGTGGGCATGACCACCAACATCCCGCCGCACAACATGAACGAGGTCGTGACCGGGACGCTGCACCTCATCGACAACCCGGACTGCACCGTCCTGGACCTGATGGAGTTCATCGAGGGCCCGGACTTCCCTACCGCCGCCATCATCACCGGCCGCGATGGCATCCGCCGCGCCTACGAGACGGGCCGCGGGGCCATGACCATCCGCGCGCGCACGGAGATTGAAACGAACAAGAAGGGCGACCGTGAGGCCATCATCGTCACGGAGATCCCCTACCAGGTGAACAAGGCCCGGCTCATCGAGAAGATCGCCGAGCTGGTGCGTGAGAAGAAGCTGGAGGGCATCAGCGACATCCGTGACGAGAGCGACCGTCAGGGCATGCGCATCGTCATCGAGCTCAAGCGCGACGCCATCAACCAGGTGGTGCTCAACAACCTCTTCTCCATGACGCAGATGGAGACGACGTTCGGCGCGGTGATGCTGGCCATCGACGGCGGGCAGCCGCGCACGCTCAACCTGAAGGAGCTGCTGGACCGCTTCATCGCGCACCGCCGCGACGTGGTGACGCGCCGCACGCGCTACGAGCTGCGCAAGGCGCTGTCGCGCATGCACATCGTGGAAGGCCTGCTCGTCGCGCAGGACCTCATCGACCTGGTGGTCAGCCTCATCCGCGCGTCGCGTGACCCGGATGAAGCGCGCTGGGGCCTGATGAACATCCTGTCGCCGGAGCTGTACACGCGCGAGCGCTTCCAGAACCTGGACCGCATCGACTACGCGAAGGCCAAGGCGCAGATGGAGCTGCTGGTCAGCCGCGCGCGCAACGAGGAGCCGGCGTACGGCGGCCTGGAGCACAAGTACGAGGGCGCGGGCTTCAGCGAGGACCAGGCGCAGAACATCCTGGAGATGCGCCTGCAGCGCCTCACCGGCCTTCAGCGCGAGGAGCTCTTCAAGGAGCTGATTGGCCTGGTGCGGGACATCGCGCGCCTGCGGGACATCCTCGCCAACGAGAAGAGCCTGCTCTCCGTCATCAAGGCGGAGTTGATGGAGATCCGCGAGCGCTACGGCGACAAGCGCCGCACGGAGATCACCGGCGCGGTGGATGACCTCACCCGCGAGGACCTCATCGCGGAAGAGACGATGGTGGTCACGCTGTCGCACACGGGCTACGTGAAGCGCTCGCCCCTGTCGGAGTACCGCGCGCAGAAGCGCGGCGGGCGCGGCAAGACGGGCGCGGGGACGAAGGAGGACGACTTCGTCACCAAGGTGTTCGTGGCCAGCACGCACGCGTACCTCATGCCCATCACCACCAAGGGCAAGCTGTACTCGCTGAAGGTGCACCAGATTCCGCAGGGCAGCCGCACGTCGCGCGGCAAGGCCATCGTGAACCTGGTGCAGTTCGGGGAAGGGGAGCGGCTGGCGCAGGTGCTGGTGACGCGCGACTTCCCGGAGAACCGCTACGTCTTCTTCGTCACGAAGAAGGGCGTGGTGAAGCGCACGGACCTGAGCGCGTTCGAAAGCGTCCGCGCCAGCGGCATCATCGCGCTGGGCATCGACGAGGGCGACGAGCTGGTGGGCGTCATGATCACCGACGGCACCAAGGACATCCTCCTGTCCACGGCTACCGGCATGAGCATCCGCTTCAAGGAAGAGGATGTCCGCTCCATGGGCCGTCAGGCCTACGGCGTGAAGGGAATCACGCTGGAGGACGGCGACGAGGTGGTGGGCGCGGACCTCCTGGACAAGGAGCCGGAGGAGGGCCAGGCGCCCGCGGAGCAGAGCAGCGCCATCCTCACGGTGACGGAGAACGGCTACGGCAAGCGCACCGAAGGCGCCGAGTACCGTCAGCAGGGCCGCGGCGGCAAGGGCATCATCGACATCAAGGCCACCGAGCGGAACGGCCGCGTGGTGGGCGTGGTGCAGGTGAAGGACAGCGACGAGGTGATGATCGTCACCAACGGCGGCATGCTCATCCGCATGAAGGTGAAGGAGATCTCCGTCATCGGCCGCAACACGCAGGGCGTGCGCCTCATCGCGCTGGAGAACGGCGAGGAGAAGGTGATGGCCATCTCCAAGCTGCCCGAAGGCGAGGAGTCCGAGGAGGAGGAGACGGAGACCACCTCGCCGGTGGAAGGTGCCGGCGCCGAGGCTTCGTCGGAGGCCGCGCCGGTGGAGGCCGCTTCGCCGGAGGCTCCGGCGGACGAGTCCGGCTCGCCTGGCCCGGAAGGTGAGCCTGGCTCGGAAGGCTGAGTCCAGGCCGTAGAAACACGGGAGGGCCGGGCACGGGACGCGGGATGCGCGCTCCGGGACCCGGCCCTCTTCGTTGGTGCAGGGGACTATTTCTGGGTGAGGTCCTTGGGCACGGTGAGGCCGGCGGTCTTCTCGTCGATCCAGAAGATGTTCATCACCCACCAGCGCTGGCCGTCGTTGAAGAGCTGGATGCTGTTGACGCCCTTGGCGATGAGCGGCCCGTCTTGCGTGCCGCGCGCCTCATAGGTGCTCATGACCTGCACCAGCGCTCCGAAGCCGTGCGTCTGGCGAGCAATCTCCTTCTCGAAGAAGCCGTGCGTCGCGGTGCTCTCCTGGCCCCACGTCACGTAGTCCTCCGGGGTGATGGGGCGGGCCGCCAGCGTGGTCGCCCCCGCCGGCTTCCCCAGCGGGATGAGCTGGGCGCCTGGATAGAAGAGGGAGCGGAAGCGCTGCCAGTCGCGTGCCGCGCCCGCCGGTCCGCTGATGACGTCGTAGAGCGCCTTGAGGATGGCGTCCTGGGACTTCACGTCCTCGGGCTTTGCCTTGGGCAGTTGGGCGAGCGCGGCCTGGGTGCGCTCCGCGGAGGCCTTGATCGGATTTGGCTTCTCCGGAGCGGCGGGGGCGGCCGCGGCCTTGGGCTGTGACGGAGGCGCAGCGGGGGCCTGGGCGAAGGACGCGGTTCCCAACAGGACGGCACAAGCGACGAGCAGGCGCGACATGGGGACTCCCGGAAAAAGGGGAAGGCGAAGAGCCTAATCCCACGGCGCGGAAGCCTCGCTGGGATTCCCCTCCGCGGAGCGCGCCGCACGAACCTGTCCGACAGTCGGACACGTTAGGACCGGGCCGGGCGGCCGGTGCTTGGCCCGGCCGGTGCCGCACCGTAGTGTGCCCGCCGTCATGGCCTTCCTTTCGCTCGATGCCCTCACCCTGAAGTTCCTCGGTGCCGCCGCCCCCGCGGTGCGCGACGTGTCGCTGGCGCTGGAGCCCGGGGACGCGGTGGCGCTGATGGGCACCTCCGGCTCCGGGAAGACGGCGCTGCTGCGGCTGGTGGCGGGCCTGGAGCAGCCGACGTCCGGCAACATCACGCTCGCGGGCCGCGTGGTCGCCGGGCCGGACGTGTTCGTGCCCCCGGAGCAGCGCCCGCTGCGCCGCGTCCTCCACGACGCGGAGCTCGAATCCGGCCTCACCGTGCGCGACGTGGTGCTGGGCGTGCAGCCCAAGGGCGAAGGCCTGGCGCACGCGCGCGGCATGCTGGCGCTGTTCCAGCTGGAAGACCTGGAAGCGCGCACCTGCGGAACACTCTCCCGGGGACAGCGGCAGCGCGTGCTGCTGGCGCGCGCGCTGGCCTCCGGCACGAAGCTGCTGGTGCTGGATGAACCCTTCGCCGGCATGGACGCCGGTCTGCGCGCCAACGTCCTCGGAGAGTGGCGCCGCGTGCTCAAGGCGCGAGGCACCGCGGTGCTCTTCGCCACGCACGACGTTGGGGACGCGCTGGCCTTCGCGGACCGGCTGGTGCTGCTGCGCGGGGGCACGGTGGAACAGCAGGGCGCACCCGAGTCCGTCTACGAAGCGCCGCGCAGCGCCTTCGCCGCGTACTTCCTGGGCGGCACCAACCTGCTGCCCGGTTCGGCCTTCGGCCGCGTCGCGCGCACGGCGCTGGGCAACCTGCCGCTGAGCACGGAGGCGCGCGGCGAGGTGATGCTCTCCCTGCGCCCGGAAGCGCTGCGGCTCGTCCCCGACACGGACGGCGTCGCGGTGGGCGGAGCCCTGCGAGCGGAAATCCTGGAGCGCGCCTTCCGGGGCGCGCACGTGGACTTCACCGTGTCCTGCGCGGGCATGGCGCTGGTGGTGCGCGCCGCCTCCTCGGCCCCTTTTCGCGAGGGCAGCCGCGCTCGCCTGGAGGTCGCGGGCCGCGCGGACGTGCTGGAGGAGACATCTGGCGCCGCCCGCTAGCACACCAGGCGTGCAAGCGCCCGGCACGGATGGTGCAATCACCCGCGTCCCCCATGCGTAGGGAGGGGTATGAACATCGCAGGCCTTCGAGGAATGGGAACCCGCTTCTTCCACTACGTGCGCGACCCTCGGGTGGCGACGTGGCGCAAGCTGTCCGGGCTGCTGGCCGTCCTGTACTTCGTGTCGCCCGTGGACGCGATTCCGGACTTCATCCCCGTGTTCGGCTGGCTGGACGACCTGGGCGTTCTATCGGCCGCCGCCTTCTTCATGGTGCGCGAGGTCCAGCGCTGGCGTCCCGCCCCGCCCGCCGGTGAGCCGGCGTTCGACGGACTCCCGCGTGACGAGCAGGGCCAGACGCGCGTGCCCACGCTGCGCCGGCACTCCTAGCCGTCAGTCGTTGCCGCCGCGGCGGTCCTCGAAGTGCACGAAGTCGATGAGGAACGTCGCGGCCACCACCAGCGTCCGCACGTGCGGGTCGTGCAGGCCGTTGAACCGGACGCCGAAGTTGTCGGCGTCCGTGAACATCTCCTTGCCGAACCCGCTCCATTTCTTCGCGATGGTCCCCACCTCGCGGCCCTGCTGCTCCACGTTGAACGTCCAGGGCCTGAAGAACGGCCCGCTCAAGTGGGCCAGCTCTTCGTCGTTGGGCCCGAGCACGTCGTAGGCGCGGGTGAAGAAGCGGAAGCGCTGCTGGATGGCGCCCAGGTGGCGTCCCTCTCCGTCCTCCACCTCCAGCCGGGACAGCCAGAAGCGCCACGGGCGGCGCAGCCGCAAGAGCGTCTCCCCGCGCGCGGACTTGAGCTCCATCGTGAAGGGCCGCTTCGCCTTGAGGAAGCCGCGCAGGAGGAACAGGCCCAGCCCGCTGCCCACCTCGCCCGCGAAGAAGAGCGGACGTCCGTCGTCGCCCACCACCTCGTAGCGGTTGCGGCCCTCGAAGCCCGTGAGGATTTCGCCCCACTCCTTCACCTGCCGCACGCGCAACGTGTGCTCGTCACGCAAGAGGGTCAGCGCCTGGGACTCGTCGGGCATGGGCGGCTCCGGAGGCAACGGAACAAAGCGGGCAGCTTAGGGCTAGAACTGGCCCAGCACCGCCAGCCCCAAGCCGCCGTGGCGTCCCAGCGTCGCCGGGACGACGGACACGGTGGGGACGTCATCCGGCGCATCGAAGTCGCGCGTGAGGAACGTCGCGGTCCCCAGGCCGGCCAGCACGCCCACGGCGGTGCCCACCAGCAGCGCGTCCCCGTGGTCGCTGTCCAGCGCCAGGAACATCGCGCTCAAGCCCACCAGTCCGCCCAGGATGCCGCCCGCGTCGATGAGCAGCACCCGGCCCTGGGAGATGTCCAGGTTGCGCCCCACCAGCGCGAAGGTGAGCAGGCCCGCGCCCACCACGCCCTGCTCGATGGCGATGAAGTCGCGCGTCTCACCGCTCTGGGTGGCCATCACCAGCCCCGCCACCACGCCCGCCCACAGGCCGCCGGAGTTCGCCAGCGACACCTGGCCCGCGGTGGGGCGCGCGAACTCCGCCACCAGGATGCCCAGGCCCGTGAAGCCCAGCGCCCCCGCCATCACCGCCCCCGTGGAGCTCTCTCCCTCCAGGTCGAACGAGCTTCCGGACGCAAGGCCGTAGCCGAAGCCCCACACCGTGCCGGAGTTGATGGCCGCCGCCTGGCCCCGCGTCAGCCCGCTCCGGGTGGCGAGCATCGAAATCGCCGCCCCCGCGCCGCCGCCCAGGAGCGCCACCGCCACGTACGCGCGCCCGTCCTGGCAGTTGGAGATGGAGCACAGCATGACGCCCTGGGTGATGCCGTGCAGCGTCTGCACGACGGTCAACGACGCCCGGGCCTGCTGCGACGGTCCCTCCTTCGAAGTCACCCCTGGCTCCGCCACCACCGGCCGCGCCAGCGTGTCCTGCGCCAGCCGCGCGCCCGGCTCCATCCGCGTCCGCGCCAGCCGCGCCAGCTCCGGTGCGTACGGATGCCCGGGGCACACCTGCATCACGTGCTCCAACAACTCCAGGGCCTGCGCCTCCTGTCCGCGCACCAGCGCGTCGAAGCCCGCCGCGTAGTCGGACTCGGCGGCGCAGGCTTCGTCACTCGCCACGAGCGGTGGCGCGGAGACGGGCCCGGAAGACGTAACGGCGGGAGGTGCCGCGCCTTCCCGGGGCGAAGGATCGGGCTGCGCTGCGACGAGGACGGCCAGGAAGAAGGGCGCGAGGAACATGCAGGCGCCCACCCTAGTCACCCCCGCGGAAAGACGGGAGACCCGGGACCCCGGTCCTCCTGGAAAGGAGGCACGGGGGCCCGGGTGACGCCACGTGACGGCCTACCGCGTCGCCAGCGTCTCCATGTGCTGGCGGAGCGCGGCCATGTCCCCCAGCCGTCCGTCCAGACCCGGAAGGGGCTTCGCGGCCTGCTCGATGCGGCCCCGCGTACGCGGACCCGCCGCCACCAGCCACGCCACACCCAGCGCCAGCTCCGCCACGTCCGGCGCCTGGCCCAGCTGCGAGGCCAGCGCGAGCAGCGCGTCCACGGCCTTCTTCACCTGCGCGCCGTGCAGCGGGTGGCTGCTGGTGATGCCCTCGCGCAGGAGCACCAACAGCACCCGCGCGGTGGCGCGAGCCTGCCGCACCGGCTCCGGTCCTTCACCCGTGCCGGCCCACAGCCCGTTCGCCAACTGCTGGCCCAGGATGCCGCCCACGTCCTCGGTGGGGATGGACGCTTCCGCCACGGACAGGGGCAGGACCTCCTCCTGCTCGTAGACCACCTCCGCCTTCTCCTTGACGACGCGCTCCAGCTCCGGGGCGGACTCCATGACGCGAGCGTCGGCGGCCTTGCGCGGCTTCGCGGCGGACATCAGCCGGTCGAAGAGGCCGCCCTTGTCCTTCTTCGCGCTCTTCGCGGACTCCTGCTCCCTGCGCTCCATGGGCGCGCTGGCGCCCCCGGGCCCGGAGCCATCCGCGAACTCCGCCTGGAAGGACGACCCGGTGGTGGGCTCCGGCCCCAGGTCGCGCGCGGGAGCGGGCGAGGGCGCGGACAGGCGCGGAGGCGGCGGGGGCACCGCGCCACCCCGGGAACGGCCGACCGCCCCGGGCATCCCTCCAGGCGCGGGCATCGACTTCGAAGCCATCCGCTTCATCACGGGCGCCCGCGCCGGCGGGAGCGCGTCCACGAGCCCGCCCTCCGGCACGTGCTCGTCGTCCTCGTCCCGAGCGGCCTGGTTGAACATGCTCCAGCCCACGGGTGCGTTCACCGGCACCACGCGCGTGTCCGGCGTGCCGGACGCGCGGCGCTCGCCCTGGCGCTCCTCCACCACCACGAAGGACGTGTACTGCGTGGCCAGCTGGTGCTCGACGGCGAGCCGAACGATGCGCTCCTTCATCGCCTCCGCGCGCCGGCCCACCAGCCCCGCGTCCATCCAGCCCCGGATGCGCTCGGCGGCCCACAACTTCTCCACCACCGGCCGGTCCGACTGCGCGGGCAGATCCAACCGCACCGTGAGGGAGAAGGGCTCCCGGCCCGACTTCCCCTTCAGCGTCACGCTGCCCGTGCCCGCCTGCGCATAGCGCCCGAAGAGCGTCCACGGCGTGCCATCCACCAGCGGCGGCAGCGTGGCCGGCGCCAGCTCGCTGGCCTCCACACCGTCGAAGCGCACCTCCAAATCGGTGACGCGCGGCGCGAGTGCCCGCGAGAACTGCGCCACCACCTTCTCGTCGATGCGCTCTCCTGGGTGGATGAACTCCACCGCGCCGTCCGTGCGCCGCGCCAGGTCGCGCAAGAGCGCGTCGCTCACGTTGGTGCCGATGCCGAACGAGAACACCCGCCCCGTCCCGCGTGCCGCGAGCACCGCGTTGAGGATCTCGTTCTCGTTGCCCACCTGGCCGTCCGTCAGCAGCACCACCACGCCGTCCGGCGCGGCCTTCATCGCGGTGACCATCGGCTCCAGCAGCTCCGTGCCGCCGTAGGCCCTCAGCCCCGCGACCCACGCGTCCGCCTGCTCCAGCGTGCGCTGGGTGAACTGCACCGTCTGCGGAGAGAAGGAGCGGAACGAGTTCTCGAACGCGACGACGTTGAAGCGGTCGCCTTCACGCAGGTGGCGCAGGCACAGCCGGAGCGCGGCCTGGGCCTGGGGCAGGCTGTCGCCGTCCATGGAGCCGGACGTGTCCACCACGAACACCACTTCCTGTCGGGGCGGCGTCGTCGCCAGGTTCAGCAGGTCCGGCACCACCGTGAGCGCGAACGTGCCGGGGCCTTCCGCCTTCCGGTGGGTAACCACGGGCGTGAGCATCACGTCCGGGTTGGCGTTGCGCATCGTGAGCACCACGTCGCGGTCCAGCGCCACCTCGTTGCCCGCGAAGTTCTTGAGGTGCGAGTCGCGCTGCAGGGTCACCCGCGTGCGGGTGCCGTCCTTGGTGGCGGTGATGCGGTGGGACGGGCTCTCCACCACCACGTCACGGCCCACGTCGATGAGCAGGTCCATGCGCAGCCCGTAGTCCACGTTCATGCTCGTGGGCGGGGAGATGCGGTCCGCGTCCGGCACCCGCGTCGTGGGGGCCGCGCTGCCGTGGCCGGTGCGGTCGCCGTGCACCGCGCCGGGCATGTACCGGGGCGCCACCAGCGTGGGCAGCATCCAGCGCACGCTGCCTTCTTCCGCGGTGAGCGTCTGCAGGAACTCCACCTCCACCAGCGTCTCCTCACCCGGCAGCAGGTTGCCCACCTGCGCGGTGAAGACGTTGGCGCGCTCCTGGTCCAGCAGCGCCGCGCCGTGACCTTCGGTGATGGCGTCGTCGTAGGCGCGGAAGGCCGCCTCGCGCTCCTTCACCACACCGGCCACGCGGCGGCCCGCGCAGGTCATGGAGAAGGCGCTGAGCGTCGCGTCGGAGGGCAGGGGGAAGGTGTAGATGGCCTCCACCGGCTTCTTCTCGTCGTTGCGGTAGCGCTGCGTCACGCGCACCCGCGCGTGCCCCCCGAGCAGCTCACCGGAGACTTCCACTCCCTGCAGGGGCACCTGGGCCCCGTCCCGCGTGAACAGCCCACACTTCGCCTGCTCGTTCATGACTGCTTTCCTTCCTCGGACTCCAGAATGAGGGCGCGCACCCGCTCCGCCAGCGCCCGGACCTTCGCTTCCGCCTGCTCCGACACGTGCAATTCCAACCCCGGCGCCAGGAGCCAGCGCTGGTAACGCGCCACCTCCACCGTCGGGTCTTTTCCCGGCCGCTTCGGGGGCATCCGGAGGACGTCTTCCGGTACCGGCAACGTCCCCGAGCCCACCGGCGACTCCGCCAGCCGGCGCAGCTCCTCCGGCGACAACCGCAAGAGCTCCGCCTGGATGGCATCCAGTGGCAGGAACCTCGCCTGGAGCACCCGGATGGCCTTGAGCCGCACCCGGTGCTCCTCTCCGTAGACCGTGTCCGGCCCCTTGAAGGGCGGCGCGGGCAGGAGGCCCCTCTGGACGTAATAGCGGACCGTGCGAGGCGAGATGCCCACCTCCTCCGCCAGCGCGGTCAGCTTCCACTCCGTCTGTGTCTTGGGCGTGCTCACGAACCTGACAGTAGGTTGTGACAGTTGCAGTGTCAAGACGTCGGTGGCGATTTGTCAGTGGTGGTGTCGGGATGCAGGGGGTGGCGGCCGGGCGGGCGGTGGGACAGAAGGGGGCATGAACGTCGGCGTGGACGGCCTGGACCCCTCCTCCATCCAGCTCATTGGTACGGCGGTGACGCCCGCGGTGATGGTGTCCGGGTGCGGCATCCTGGCCACCGGCCTGGACAATCAGATTTCGCGCATCACCGCGCGGATGCGGGACATGGTCCGGGAATGGCGCACGCTGCCGGAGGGCCATGCGCGCCGTTCGCTCCTGCGTGAGGAGGTGGCCATCATGGACCGCCGCCACGCCATCCTCGCCCGGGCCATTGGCTTCACCTACGCGGCGCTCTTGTCCTTCGTGGTGACGTCGCTTTTGTACCTGCTGCGCCGCAGCGTCGCGGTGCCGGAGGGGCTGCCGGTGATGTCCTTCTCCCTGGGCGTGGGACTGTTGGGTTCCACGGCGGTGCTGGCCCTGGCGTCGCTGCGTTTGAGCCGCCGCGCCATCACGCTGGAGGGCGCGGAGCTCTTCCGCGACGGGCGGCCGGGCGACCCGCCAGCGCCCTGAATTTGTTCCGCAGCGCACGCGAAGGTGCTAGCGGGTGCCTCCGAGACGCGCGGGTCTGGTAGGTCCCGGCTCGCGCGCCTGGTATCGCGCAGGATTCCGCAGCCTCTCAGGCTCAACCCTCACCGTGGAGCACGTGAACATGGCAAACGCCCAGGTCTTCTTCGACATGTCGATTGGTGGCCAGCCCGCCGGCCGCATCGTGATGGAGCTGTTCTCCGACGACGTCCCCAAGACCGCCGAGAACTTCCGCGCCCTGTGCACGGGCGAGAAGGGCATCGGCCGCGGTGGCAAGGCGCTGCACTTCAAGGGCACGCCCTTCCACCGCGTCATCCCGAACTTCATGTGCCAGGGCGGCGACATCACGCTCGGCAATGGCTACGGCGGCGAGTCCATCTACGGTGAGAAGTTCGCGGACGAGAACTTCAAGCACAAGCACACGGCCCCGGGCATCCTCTCCATGGCCAACGCCGGCCCCAACAGCAACGGCTCGCAGTTCTTCCTCACCACGGCCAAGACGGATTGGCTCGACGGCAAGCACGTCGTCTTCGGCAAGGTCGTCGAGGGCATGGACGTGGTGAAGAAGATTGAAGGCGTGGGCAGCCAGTCCGGCGCGACGCGCCAGCCCGTGAAGATCGAGGACAGCGGCCAGCTGTAATCCCGCCGCTGCGTCTCACCCGAAAGGTCCATCCGTGCCTCGCGCGCGGGTGGACCTTCGTCGTTTCCGCCGGAGGCGTTTCAAGACGGGCCGTGGGACGCGTCCTCGTCCTCCTCCTCCTCGCGGGCCTCCTCCGGGCGGAAGGGCCGCGCGGGCACGGCGCCGAACGCGTGCAGCAGCTCCAGGGGGATGGGCAGGATGGTGTGGTTGCCGCCGCTGGTGATCTCCACCAGCGTCTGCAGGTAGCGCAGCTGGAGCGTGGCGGGGTTGCGGCTGAGCACGTCCGCGGCCAGGGCGAGCTTCTCCGCGGCCTGGTGTTCACCTTCCGCGGCGATGATCTTCGCGCGGCGCTCGCGTTCGGCCTCGGCCTGCCGCGCGATGGCCCGCTGCATCTCAAACGGCAGGTCGATGTGCTTCACCTCCACGTTGGAGACCTTCACGCCCCACGGGTCGGTGCGCGCGTCGAGCACCTGCTGCAATTCGTGGTTGATGCGCTCGCGCTGGGACAAGAGGTCGTCCAGCTCCACCTGGCCCAGGATGGCGCGCAGCGTGGTCTGCGCAATCTGGCTGGTGGCGTAGAGGTAGTCCTCCACCTGGAGCACGGCCTTGTCCGCCTGGATGACGCGGAAGTAGACGACGGCGTTGACCTTCACGCTGACGTTGTCCTTGGTGATGACGTCCTGCGGGGGCACGTCGCGCGCCACGGTGCGCAGGTCGATGATGACCATCCGCTCGACGAAGGGGATGAGCCAGCGGAAGCCCGCGCGCTTGAGTCCCACGTAGCGGCCCAGCCGGAACACGACGCCGTTCTGGTACTCGGTGACGATGCGCACGCCGGAGATGAAGAGAAGAAACAGCAGCGCCACGGGGATGAGCCACCCCAGCGCTCCAACCAGCTCGTTCATGGCATCGACTCCGCGACGGTGAGGGTGAGCCCTTCCACGGCGCGCACCACGACCCGGGCGCCCTCGCGGATGGGAGTGAAGGAGACGGCGCGCCAGCGCTCGCCGTGGACGAACACCTCGCCGCCCGAGGGCGTGACGAGGCCCAGCGCCGTGCCGGCCTCGCCCACGAGCCCCGCGTCGCCGCCCCGCTGTGGCAGCTTGCGCGTCTGGGCGCTGCGGTACGCGATGAAGGCCGCGGTCCCCGCGAACACGAGCGCCGTGGGCAGCATCACGCCCCACGACAGGCGGAAGGATGGCTCCACGAACCAGCCCGGTTCGAAGCGATCCACCAGGAACACGCCGCCCAATATCAACAGCCCCACGCCCGCCGCGCCCAAGAGGCCGCTGGTGACGAACAGCTCCGCGAGGATGAGCCCCACGCCCACCAGCATCAGCACCAGCGCGCCCGAGCGCACCGGCAGCGTCGCCGACGCCATCAACGCCAGCACCAGCGCCACGCAGCCAATGAGCCCCGGCGCCACCGCGCCCGGATGGGACAGCTCCACCACCAGGCCCAGCGCCGCGACGAGGAACAGCAGGTAGATGAGCGACGGCTGCGCGAGCGCATGCACCACCCGCTGTGACAGCCCCGGCTCCAGCGACACCACGCGGGCCTCGCGGGTGTCGAGCGTCACGGTGTCACCGCCCGCCACCTCCACGCGGCGGCCATCGACGGCGGAGAGAAAATCGGCCTCGGTGGGGGCGACGAGCTCCACCACGCGAAGCTCCACGGCGCGGTCCGCGGGGACGCTGGCGCTGTCACGCACGGCGGCCGCGGCCCACTCCGGATTGCGACCCCGCTGCCGGGCGATGCCCTCCGCGAAGGCGACCGTGTCGTTCTCCACCTTGCGGGCGAGCTCCTCGCCACCCACCTGCTCCACGTCTTCACCGCCAAGCCCCACGGGGTGCGCCGCGCCGATGTTCGTCCCCGGCGCCATGGCGCTCACATTCGACGCGAGCGCGATGAACACGCCCGCGCTGCCTGCACGTGAGCCAGAAGGTCCCACCCAAACGAGTACGGGAACGCGCGAGCCCAGGAACGCACGCACCACGGTGCGGGTGGCGTCCAACGAACCGCCCGGAGTGTCCAGCCGCACGAGCAGCGCCGAGGCTCCCCCGTCCTCCGCGCGCTTCACGCAGTCCGTGAGGTACGCGCCCGAGCCAGCATCCACCACGCCCTCCAGCTCACACCGCGCGACGAAGGACGGTGAAGCGGGAGCCGCCGGAGCGGCGATGCCCACGAAGAGGAACGCCAGGAGCCAGCCCCAGAGGACGTGACGGCGCCAGCTCATCCTGTCGACGTGGTCCCGCATGTCCGCCCCCGGGTGCACGCCCCTCGCGCACACGCACTCGGACAACGATGTGCATCGGACCTTCGGATGACCGGGTCTTGAAGCCGGGGGCCTGGAGGGCAGGCGGGCAGCAAGGGCCCGGCGCCCCGCTTGTGCATCCAGTCCTGGACGTTGGAGGGGATGCGCGTTGCTGGAGAAGGACGCACCTCCTTAGGGTCAGCCTCTCGATCTTCTCCCAGGAGGTTTCATGCGCCGTGCCGTGCTGATCATCGCTGCTCTGGGCCTGTCCGCTGTTGGGGCGGGAGCTTGCAGGACCACCCAGCCCCCGGGGACTGAGGACCAGATGCCCATCCAGGGCCCGGACACGAACCGCGAAGTCATCCAGAACGTGCCCAACGAACCGGCGGGCCCCGCGGGTCCCGTCAATGCGCCGGACGTGGACGGTGGCTTCCCCGAGGGCGGCGGGTAGTCTTCCGCGCCATGACGGCGGAGACCACGGTCTACAGGGCGGAGCGCGTGTGGACGCTCGATGCGGAGCGTCCGCGCGCGGAAGCATTGGCGGTGCGAGACGGGCGGTTGCTCGCGGTGGGCACGCTCGCGGAGGTTCGCGCCGCCGCGGGGCCTGACGCGCGCGAAGTGGACCTGGGCCGCGCCACGGTGGTGCCCGGCCTGGTGGACGCGCACGCGCACCTGCACGGTCTGGGCAAGAGCCTGACCACGGTGCGCCTGGAGAAGGCGCCCTCGGTGGAGGACGTCCTCCAGCGTCTGTCGAAGGCGCCCGCGTCGAGCTTCCAGGGGGACTGGTTGCTCGGCAAGGGCTGGGACCAGAACGAGTGGCCCGGCGCCGCGTTCCCTGGCCGTAAGGACCTGGATGCGCGCTTCCCCACGACGCCGGTGTTCCTCATGCGGGTGGATCATCACGCGGCCTGGGTGAACGGCGAGGCGCTGCGCCGCGCGGGCATCACGCGGGACACGCCGGATCCGCCAGGAGGCCGCATCCTCAAGGACGCGAACGGCGAGCCCACCGGCGTCCTCGTGGACAACGCGATGGACGTGGTGGAGGCCGCCATTCCCGCGCCCACGCGCGAGCAATTGGAGACCCGGTTGCGAGCCTCCCTGGAGCGGTGCGCGCAGGTCGGGCTCACGGGCGTGCACGACGCGGGCATGGACCTGCAGTCCTTCCGCACGTTGCAGGCCTGGGACGCCGCGGGGACCTTGCCCCTGCGCGTGTATGCGATGGCGGCGGGGCAGGGCGGTGAGCGGCACGCCTATCTGGAGCAGGGGCCGTGGCAGGGGCGCCACCTGTCGATGCGCTCGGTGAAGTTCCTGGCGGATGGAGCGCTTGGGAGCCGGGGCGCGGCGCTGCACGAAGACTACAGCGACGAGCCCGGCCAGCGCGGCCTGTTGCTCCTCTCACCCGAGGAACTCGAAGCGAGGGCACAGGCCTTCATGTCGCGGGGCTTCCAGGTGTGCATCCACGCCATTGGAGACCGTGCCAATACATTGGTCGTGGACGTCCTTCTGCGAGGCGCGGAGCGGACGGGCACGCAGGCCCTCCGTCACCGGGTGGAGCACGCGCAGATTCTGCGGCTGGAGGACATCCGGAGATTGGGCGCGGCGGGCCTGGTGGCCAGCGTGCAGCCCACGCACGCCACCAGTGACATGCCCTGGGCACAGACGCGGCTGGGGCGCGAGCGGCTCCGGGGGGCCTACGCCTGGCGCAGGTTGAAGGACGCGGGCGCGCACCTGGCGCTGGGCAGTGACTTCCCCATCGAGAACCCGGACGTGCTCGCGGGGCTCTACGCGGCGCGCACGCGGCAGGACGCGAAGGGCTGGCCGGAGGGCGGCTGGTATCCGGAGGAGCGCCTGAGCGCGGCGGAGGCGCTGGAGGGCTTCACGGTGGGGCCCGCGTGGGCTTCCTTCGAGGAGGCGCGGCGCGGAAGGCTGAAGCCCGGGCTGGATGCGGACTTCGTCGCGCTGTCGGAGGATCCGCTGGAGGGGCCCGCGGCGGCGCTGGTGGACGCGCGCGTGCTGGCCACGGTGGTGGCGGGCGCGGAGGTGTTCCGGGCGGACGGGTGACGCG
Organism: Corallococcus sp. AB038B; assembly: GCF_003668955.1. NCBI lineage: Bacteria > Pseudomonadati > Myxococcota > Myxococcia > Myxococcales > Myxococcaceae > Corallococcus > Corallococcus sp. AB038B. The sequence goes on from NZ_RAWO01000001.1 coordinate 725,933, forward strand.
GCTCACCCGCCGAAGATGTGCGAGCGCGCGGCTTCGGCGATGGCGACGACGGCGGGGTGGCGCAGTCGGCGCTCCACGGTGATGGCGTAGAAGCACTGCTCGATTTCGTCGGTGTGCCCGATGGCGGTGACGTTGAACTGCCGTTGCACCTCCGCGTCGATGATGGAGGGCATGGCGAAGATGCCGTGCCCCTTCTGTCCGAAGGCCTGGAGCAGCGCGCTGTCGTCGAAGTCGCCAGCGATGAGGGGCCGGATGCCGAGCCGCTCGAACCACAGGTCCAGCGAGCGGCGCACCGACGACTCCTCCGACGGCAGCAGCATGGGAGCGCCGTCGAGCGAGCGCGGGAAGTCCTTGCGCAGGTGCGCGAGGGGTTGGGCGGCGAAGAACGTCACGCCGCACTTGCCCAGCAAGTGGTTGAAGGACCGGACGCTGACGGGCTCGGAGCCAGGCGCGTCCGCGAGCACCACGTCCAGCTCATGCAGCGCCAGCTGTGCGAGCAATTGGGGCAAAGGGCTCTCACGGCAGATGATGCGCAGCGAGGGCCCTGCCTCAAGCGCGGGCTTGAGGAGCTGCTCGGCGACGAGCTTGGGGATGACGTCGAGCACGCCCACGTTGAGGCGCAGCTGCTGGCCGGTGGGCAGGCCGGAGACGACGTTCTTCAGCTCGTTGCCCAGGCGGAAGATTTCGTCCGCGTAGCGCATGACGGTGCGGCCCACGTCGGACAGGACGAGCTTGCGGCCCTTGCGCTCGAAGAGCTGGTGGCCCAGGGATTCCTCGAGGAGCTTGATTTGGGCGCTGATGGTGGGCTGGGCGAGGTGCAGCTCTTCACTCGCCTTGGCGATGCTGCCCGCCCGCGCAACCGTCCAGAAATACAGGAGATGGTGGTAGTTGAGCCACGCCATGACTTAGAAATAACCGAAGGGTTTCATCCAAACTAGCTCATTTTTTAAAGTGTCGCCCCCGCTTATCTCTACGTCCGTCACCGCGCGATGGGTGCGCGGGGGACTGATTGGGGAGGTACGCGTCATGGAAGCCATCTACGAGGAGCTCGAGTCCACGGTGGAAGGTGTGGAGACGACCGAGGTGGATTCGGCGGAAGTGGAGATGCGGGTGCGGGGGCACCTGGAGCTGGTCCGCCGGCTGGCCTGGAAGTACCGCTGGACGGGCCTGTCGTTGGAGGAGCTGATGTCGGAGGGCAACGTCGGCCTGGTGGAGGCAGCGCGCCGGTTCGAGGAGCGGGGAGTGCCGTTCGGAGCCTACGCGCAGCAGTGGATCCGCGCGCGCATCCGGGCGTACGTGTCCCGCACCTGGAGTATGGCGGGGGGCCGCGCGCCGTGGATCGTCTTCCAGCTCCGGCGCGAGCGGGCGCGGCTGGAGGCCCGGTGGGGCGAGGGTCACCCGGAGGTGACGAAGCGGCTGGCCGAGTCGCTGGGCAAGAAGGAGGAGGACGTGGTGCGGGGGACGGACGCGCTGGCGAAGGACGTGTCCCTGAACGCGCCCCTGGGCCTGGAGGGGGACGTGACGCGGCTGGACATGCTGGAGTCGGACGAGGACTCGGCGGAGGAGCAGGCGGACCGGGGCGTCTGGGCGGAGAAGCTGCACCAGAGCGTGGCGGCGGCCTGGCCGGAGCTGGACGCGAGGGAGCGAGCGCTGGTGAAGGAGCGGATGCTGGTGGAGGACGGGGTGAGCGCGGAGTTCCTGGCGAAGCGCTTCGGGGTGACGGCGGTGCGCATCCGGCAGATCGAGCAGGGGCTGCGCCAGAAGCTGCGCCAGCGGCTGACGGCGGGCTGCACGGCCTGGGACAGCGAAGCGCCCCGGTTGGCGGCCTGAGTGTCGAGCGAGGAGGAGGGCTGGCGGAAAGAGGTTGACGTCGCGGGCCAGTAACCGTAAATCGGCGCTGCCGCTCGCGGTGCGCGGTACGCCCAAGTAGCTCAGTCGGTAGAGCAGGGGACTGAAAATCCCCGTGTCGGTGGTTCGATTCCGCCCTTGGGCACACCAGTCAGAAGAATCTGAAGGGCGTCGGACTCCGGTCCGGCGCCCTTTTGCTTTGGCGCCTATTTCGCGGCGCCAATGCGTGACGCGAACAGGCCGAACTTCTGGCTGTGACGCTCGCGCCGGCACCAGTCCTCGATGACGTTCAGGTCCACTTCCTTGCTCCGGGCATGGAAGACAGCAAGGGCCTGCTCCAGGCCGCTGAAGTCGTTCCAGAAGAGGAAGGACGCGAGTCGGTCACGGCAGGAGTCCGTGGGCGACAGGACGTGCAGCACTTCGTCGTCACGCTGGACCGTGCTCCAACTCTTGAGCAGGTCGTCACCCACTGCCAGGGGGCCGCTCGGAAACTCCAAAAGGAAGTGCGAGCGTGGGTGACGGTAGAAGTCGCCCTTCCGGATGAATCCGAGCGCAGCCAACGCCGCTTCTCCTCCTGTTCCCTTGACGGTGATAACGAAGTCGAGGTCTCCAGATTGATATGCGTCTGGCGCGTAATAGGTCGCCGCGCTTCCACCTGTGAGCACTGCCTGGAATCCGTTGCGATCCAGCGCCGTGCACACGGCGAATGCGATATCCGTGAGCGACGAAGTCGGGCTGATCACAAGAGACCCGGCTTGCCAGCGCGGCGGGGACGGCGGCGTCGTGCGGCGAGCCTGGTTTGGAGATCCGTATCATGCTCTCCAAGCTTCCAAAGCAACGCATTGAGTTCTGCGTGCGCGAAGTAGCGAGGGTTCAGGGAAACCATGCGCGTGCGCCCCATCATGCGACTGACAATGATTGCCTCGTTTTCGAGCGACGTCAGAATGGATTGGACAGTGAATGGGCGGACACCCAGCAGGTCCGCCAACTCACTGGGATAGGTCCCTTCAAGCAGACGGATGGCCACGAGCACCGCCGTCCGGGTCGAAGTACCAAAGAGCCGCGAACCTTCTTCGAGCACCGGATGAATCTACCAAGATTATTGGTGATTTTGCCAAGAGGCTTGGCGCTTTGCGGCCTCGACCAGGCGGGCTGATCAGCCGACGCACCGGGTGCACATCCGGGCGCGACGCGGTAGATGGGTGTCCCGGAGGTTCATCAACGCAATGGACGCGAACGTGGTGGCGGAGCTGGAGAAGGCGGGCGTGAAGGTGGAGGACCCCATGCGCCTGTTCATCCCCGTGGAACGGGACGAGCATGGCCAGGTGAAGGTCGTGGGCGACGAGGTGCCCGTGCGCTTCGGTGACGTCACGGCCCACGTGCGCCTGCAGCCCATCTCCGCGCTGTGGACCGGCAACAAGCAGCCCCCGGACTTCAGCCGGCCTCCCTTCCCTGAGTACGAGCCGTTCTTCTTCCTCATCGAGGCCACCGCCGCCGGCTTCTGCCGCGACACCCGCCACGCGGAAGTCGACCAGGAGTTCTCCCAGCTCTACCGGCACCTCGTGCGCCGGCCCGATGGCCACCACAAGAACGCGCTCTTCTCCTACCTGCGCGCCGCCGCCCGCCTGTACCTGTCCCTGCGCGACGTCAGCCAGGCGGAGTTCGAGGCCGTGGCCCAGCGCCTCCACCAGTCCGCCAAGCTGCACGCGGGCCACGTCGGCAGCACGAACTACTTCCAGGCCGTGCTGCGGCAGGTGCTGGGCGCCTGACGCTCCTCGGGGACACCCACGCGGCGTTTCTGGAATAGGGTGCGTGGCCGCCCGTTCCCGGGCGCCGCCGTGGTCCCTCCCCAGGAGCAAGGATGTTCCGTCCACCGTTGTCGTGGTTCGCCTGTCTGGCCCTCCTGGGTGCGCCCCAGGCCGGGGCCCAGGCCGTCGCCGAGCCTTCCGCGAAGCCCGCCGCCGCCTCCACCCCCGCCGCGAAGCTGGGCTCGGACATCCAGGCCCGCACGCTGAAGAACGGGCTCACCGTCATCGTCTGGCCGGACCACGACATCCCCAACGTGGCGCTCGCCAACTGGTTCCGCGTGGGCAGCCGCAACGAGCGCCCCGGCATCACCGGCCTGTCCCACTTCTTCGAACACATGATGTTCAACGGCGCGAAGAAGTACGGCCCCGGTGAGTTCGACCGCGTCATGGAGGCCAACGGCGGCTCCAACAACGCCTTCACCTCCGAGGACGTCACCGTCTACCTGGACTGGTTCCCCGCCTCCGCGCTGCCCCTCATCCTGGACCTGGAACAGGACCGGCTCCAGTCGCTCGCCTTCGACCCCAAGGTCATCGAGTCCGAGCGCGGCGTCGTCTACTCCGAGCGCCGCTCGGGCGTGGACAATGACAACAGCGGCGCGCTCCAGGAGCAGCTGCAGGCCACCGCCTTCGTCGCGCACCCGTACCAGATTCCCGTCATCGGCTGGCCGTCCGACATCGAGTCCTGGCGCATGGAGGACCTCCAGCAGTACTTCAAGACGTACTACGCCCCCAACAACGCCACGCTCGTCCTCGCGGGTGACCTGGATCCGGCCCGCGTCTTCGAGCAGGTGGAGGCCACGCTGGGCACCATCCCCTCGCAGCCCGCGCCAGAGCCCGTGCGCACCAAGGAGCCCGAACAGCAGGGCGAGCGCCGCATCGTCGTGAAGAAGCTGGCGCAGTCCCCGCTGCTCCAGGTCGCCTACCACGGCCTCGCCGCCAACGACCCGGACATGGAGACGCTGGAGCTCTTGGGCCTCATCCTCTCGCACGGGGACTCGTCGCGACTGCACCGCAAGCTGGTGGACGAGGCGCGCGTGGCCATCCGCGTCCGGAGCTCCACCGCCGGGGGATTCGACCCGTCGCTCGTCTGGTTCTCCGTGGACCTGACGCCGGGCGGTGACCTGGCGAAGACGGAGGCGCTGCTCACCGCGGAGCTGGCCCGTGTGGTGAAGGACGGCGTCACCGACGCGGAGTTGCGCAAGGCGCGCAACGTGGCCCTGGCCACCTTCTGGCGCAAGCTGGAGACCAACAGCGGCCGCTCCCGCGAGCTGGGGAACGCCGCCACCTTCCGGGGAGACTGGAAGGCCCTGTTCGACGCGCCCTCGCGCTACGAGCAGGTCACCCGCGACGGCGTGAAGGCGCTGGCCGCCCGCATCTTCAACCCCGACCACCGCACCGTGGGCTGGCTCGTCCCCACCACGGCTCCCGCTGCCCCGGCCAGCAAGGAGTCCGCGCGATGAGTGCTTCCTTTCGCCTTCGTTTCTCGGGTCCTCACATGATGCGCTCCACCCTCGCCGCGCTGCTGTTCACCTCCGCGTGCGCGACCGCGCCGACGCCTGCTCCCTCCGCCGCGCCCACGCCGCCGGAAGCCCCGGCACCGGCCACGCCCGCGCCCGCGGTCCCGCTGTCCACGAAGGGCGTGACGCTGCCGGAGACGACCTCCGTCACGCTGAAGAACGGCGTGCGGCTGCTCCTCGTGGAGAAGCACGAGCTGCCGCTGGTGTCCTTCAGCGCGTGGCTCAAGGGCGGCGCCGTCACCGACCCCGCGGGCAAGGAAGGCCTGGCCGCGCTCACCGCCGAGCTGCTCCAGAAGGGCGCGGGCTCCCGCAACGCCCAGCAGTTCGCTGACGCCGTGGACGGCGTGGGCGGCGAGCTGGACGTCGTGCCCGCTCGCGAGGCGCTCGTCCTCAACGGCAGCTTCCAGTCCCGCGACACCGCGCTGATGGTGGAGCTGCTGTCGGACATGCTCGTGCGCCCGCGCTTCGACGCGCAGGAGCTGGAGAAGGCCCGCGCGCTGCGCGTGTCCGAAATCGCCTCCGCCAAGGACGGCGACCCGCGCATGCTCATCGGCGTGTACTTCAACGCCTTCCACTTCCCCTCGCACCCGTACGGCGGATCCGCGGTGGGCAGTGAGGCGTCGCTGCCGGGCATCAGCCGGAGCGACGTGCTCGGCTGGGCGAAGGCGAACCTGGGCGGAGACCGGCTCATCCTCTCCGTCGTGGGCGACTTCGACGCGAAGCAGCTGGCCGCGAAGCTGGAGGCCGCGCTGGGCGGATGGGCCCCGGCGGCACAGTCGCTCGCCGCCGTGCCCGCCACCGCGCCCACGAAGGGCCGCCACGTGCTGCTGGTGGACAAGCCCGACGCCACCCAGACCTACTTCGCCATCGGCAACACCGGCATCCGCCGCACCGACCCGGACCGTGTCGTGGCGGAGCTGGGCAACACCGTGCTGGGCGGCCGCTTCACCTCGCTGCTCAACACCGAGCTGCGCGTGAAGACCGGCCTCACCTACGGTGCGCGCTCCGCGCTGGCTCCAGCCCTCCAGCCCGGCACCGTGGTCCTGACGTCCTATACACAGACGGCCACCACGGGCCGTGCCATTGATCTGGCACTGGACGTGCTCTCGCGCTACCGCCAGGACGGCATGGATGACGCCATGCTGGCCTCCGCCAAGGCCTATGTCCTGGGGCAGTTCCCCCCGACGCTGGAGACCGGGGAGCAGCTGGCCATGAAGCTGTCCGAGCTGGCCTTCTACGGACTGGACGCACAGGACGTGAACGGCTTCGCGGACGCCGTGTCCGCGGCCACCCGCGGCAGCGTGCACACCGTGCTCCAGCGCGTCCTGCCCGCCCAGGAGGACCTGACGTTCGTCCTCATTGGCAAGGCGGAGGCCCTGCGCGACGTGGCCCGCAAGTACGGTCCCGTCACGGAGATGAAGATCTCCGACAAGCGCTTCGCCCCGCCGACGGCGCCGGGCCGGTAAATGTCAGACGGAGGTGGGCGCAAGCCTTGAAGCGCGCCCACCGGAATTACCCATCAAAAATTAAATATCCAGGAAGTCAGACCCTTCGCGTATAGGTGGCAGTGTCTGGTCGGGGCCGGGACCGGACAATCATTGCCAAATTCTTGTCACGAAGGGGCATCCATGTCCTTGCGACGTCTGTCTTTGTTGCTCGTCCCCACCTGCGCGGCCTGGCTGGGCTGCGGGGAAGCCGCGCCTTCCTCCGAGGAGGTGAACCCTCCCGAAATCGCGCTGGACCCCCGCGAGGGGACCGCGGTCATCGCCAACGAGGACATGCTGCCGGGCTGTGGTGAGCCCGACGCGGGCACGGGGCCGGTGGACGCGGGCACGTCCGTGCTGGTGACTGCGGACACGCGCTTCCACTCCAGCGCCGGGGTGACGGTCGTTCCCCAGAACCTGGCCGGCCGCGACCTGGAGATCCTGGTCCCCAACGGCGTCGACTTCGACCGGTACACCGGCACGCCGGTGGCGGGGGGCATGCGCTTCGACAACGTTCCGGACGGTGAGTACTTCCTGCGCTCGAGCCGGCACTACTTCCTGACGCGCGAGCGCCGCTTCGACCTGGGCGTCAACCGCATTGGCCGGCCGGACGCCGTCTACGTGCCCGTCACCGAGTCCCCCATGTCGGCGGAGCTCTTCAACCTGGATCCGTGGCAGGACTACACGTCCATCTCCGAGCCGGGCAGCTCCGTGCAGTTCATCAGCGCGGACGTGGACCTCTTCAGCACGTCGTCCCTGTGGACCCAGGCCGGTGACACGTCCATCGTCGACCCGAACGCCTACGCGTACTTCAGCACCGGCTACGGGGCGCCCGTCCTGGATGCGTCGAAGGGCGACCGCATCTACGTGAACCAGCTCAACTCCGTGCAGGCCGGAACGCTGCCGAGCGGCGGGACCCTGGCGTACCAGTCCGTGGTGAGCAGCGCGCACCTGCCGTCGTTCTCGTTCACGCCGGACGGAACCACTTCGCTGCCGCTCGAGGCCACGTTGGCGCCCGTGAGTCAGACGCCCTTCTCCCTGGAGTGGCGCCTGAACGAGTTCGCCCGTTGGCGCTCGGACGCGAACCCCAGCGGCACGCTCAACTATCCCTCGCTGTCGCTGGTGCCCGCGCCGTTCGGCTACCAGCACGGCTGGGTGGGCTACCAGGGGGAGCTGCTCAGCATGTGGCTGCCGCGCGGCGAGAATGGCGTCATCGCGAGCCGGCTCGCCTACGGCAATCCCTATCCGTCCAACTGGGGCGTGGTGGGCTCCGCCGGCTATTCGTTCCGGTCCGCGACGCCCGTCGTCATCGGGAGCCGGATCCACTACCCCAGCGGCAACATCTACGTCACCGACCGGCTGGACCACCTCACCGCCGGCCCCATCCAGCCGAACCTCTCGCCGCCGCGGGAGCTGCGCATCGACGGCGTGGATGCCTATGTGTCGCGCGTGGTGGGCACCAACCAGCCCGTCATCTCCTGGCGGTCCCCCGTCATGGGCACGCCCAGGAACTACGTGGTGTCCGTCATCCAGTTGATTGACACCTACGCCGCCAACCCGACGGTGCGCTTCTACGTGCCCGGTGACCGGACGCAGATCCGCCTGCCGCCGGGTCTGCTGCTGCCCGGGTCGACCTACTACGTGCGCGTGATGGCGGAGGGTTCGCCGAACTACGAGCCCTCGCGCGCGCCGTACGTCACCGGGGAGCTGCTGCCCATCATCACCGCGGACACGTTCAGCGCCGTCTTCACCACGCCGTAGTCCCGACGTGGCGGCCCGCTACCGCGCAGGCTGGCGGTAGCGGGCCATGCACTGCTGGTAGCGGGCGTCCACCGACTTCGCGAACCACGCGGTGGTGCGCTCCCCGCTCAGCTTCACGCTCTTGAGCGTCACCTGGGGCAGCTGGGCGTAGGCGGGCGCCTGTCCCGTCCGGTTCGCGTACACGCGCTTCACCGCCAGGTACGTGTCCGTCTTCTCGAAGTCCGCCGTCTTCTCCTCCTCCACGTCCCGGCGCACCCGGCGCTCGCTCAGGTCCGGCGCGTAGCGCTGACGGAAGAGGAGCAGCGCCTTGAGGCTCTGGCTGTCCTCGCCGCGCGGCTCACCGTCCTTGTCATACAGCTGGAGGTCGCCGTCGGTCGCCAGGGCGACGCCGGTGAGCCGGCTGACCTGGGCCTGGAGCGCCGCGTTGCGCGAGCTGTAGACGCCGCTGTTGAAGTCCGCGAAGCGGTAGAGCGGTGCGTCGTACGCGGCCTCGAAGCCCAGCAGCCGGGAGGTGCCGTAGCGCACGCCTCCCGCGCGCGTGTAGAGCGACTCGCGCACCGCCACCGGATCCGCGTCCGGGCCCGCCTTCGCCACCGCGTAGCGCACGCTGACCTGCATGGAGCCCGCGGTGGTGACGGGGTTCTGCCCCGCGAACGAGGACGGACCGAACAGCGAGCTGGCCAGGTCCGCGGCCGCGTACGCCGCCGGGTACTCCGCTTCGTAGTACGCCAGCATGTCCCGGAAGAGCCGGTCCAGGTCCCGCTCCGTGCGCAGGGTGTCCAGCCGCGCCCCGAAGGTGCGCTTCGCCCCCTTCGGCTTCGCCGCGAGGACGTCCGCGAGCAGCCTGCGTCCCACGGGACCCAGCCGTCCCGCCGTGCCGTCCAGCTTCTGACGCACCAGCTTGGGCAGCCCCGGCACCGCGGGGTCCGCCTGGAAGCCGGACTCCTGTTCGATGATGGCCAGCACCTGACACACCTCCGGCGCCGCAGCGGGAATCGCCTCCGCGTCCAGGGCCGCCAGCACGTCGCCCGCCCAACCCTCGCGCTCCGCCCCCTTCACCTTCGCGGGCAGGAGCCGCGCCACCTGCGCCACCGACAACGTGGGCGGCGCTGGCACCTGCGTCACCACCGGCGCCCGCGACGCGCAGGCCGTGAGCGCCAGCAGCACCCCCACGCACAGCCCTCCCGTCCACCGGCGCCCGGCGTTCCGCGTCATGTCAGACCCCTGATGCACCCTTCCGCCCGTCTCATGAAACATTTTTTGAGACATCCTGGGGACAGGTCCGTTCTCTCAGGAGAGCCGGTGAAGAGCTGCAAAGCTGTTGAAATTTTCCAGAACGGCAATTCAGGTTCTCTAGGTTTGGTCAGCAGGGCGGGTAAAAGTGGCTAAACGTACTTTTGCCAAAAAGTAGTTGCTCTGATGATTTCAAGTGTGTCACGTATCATCCCGCTGTTTCTTCATGGAGGTATCGCGTTGGCTCATCGACTGTTGAAGACGATTGGCGCGGCCTGGTTGGGCGTGGCTCTGACGGCGTGCGGTACGCAGGGTTCCTCGGGAGAGGAGACGCAGGCGCCTGAGCAGGAGAAGTCGGGCGAGGACATCCAGAGCACGCTGAACGCGCTCGGTGGTGCCCAGGTGCTGGGCGTGCACGCGGACGGCATCCCCGACAGCATCCGGGGCGAGCTGGGCCGGGTGGAGCGGACGCTGAACACGCTGGACGCGAGCCGCCAGGCGGTCGCGGGCGTGGCCCCGGCGTTCCGGCTGAACGCGGACGACATGGTGCTGCGCAAGTCGAACACCGACGAGCAGGGCAACCAGCACCTGCGCTTCACGCAGACGAAGAACGGCCTGGAAGTGGTCGGCGGTGAGCTGGTGGTGCACGTGCGTCCGGACGGCACGGTGTTCCGCGCCAACGGCTCCGCGCGCGACGGCCTGAACGTGTCCGCGCTGCCGCGCATCGCGGCCGCGTCCGCGCGGGATGCGGCGCTGAGCTCCACGGTGGGCACGGGCCTGGAGGTCCAGGGTGCTCCCCGCCTGGTGTACGTGCGCACCGAGGAAGGCGCGCTGCGCCTGGCGTACGAGGTGAAGGTCACGGGCGAGAACGACCTGATGCCCCTGCGCGACCGCGTGTACGTGAGCGCCCAGGACGGCTCCATCGTGCTGCGCGCGCCGGAGATCCACACCGCGCTCAACCGCAAGGTCTACAGCGCGAACAACGGCACCAGCACCCCGGGCACGCTCAAGCGCAGCGAGGGCGGCGCGGCCACCGGTGACTCGCATGTCGACACCAACTACGACATGCTGGGCTACACCTACGACTGCTACAAGGTGCTGTTCAACCGCGACTCGCTGAACAACGCGGGCGCGACGCTCATCAGCACGGTGCACTACAGCACCAACTACGTGAACGCCTACTGGGACGGCACCCAGATGGTGTACGGCGATGGCGACGGCGTGAACTCCATCGAGCTGGGCAAGGACGCGGACGTCACCGTCCACGAACTGACCCACGCCGTGACGGAGTACGAGTCCAACCTCACGTACTCCGGCCAGTCCGGCGGTCTCAACGAGGCGATGTCCGACACGTTCGGCGCCGTCTGCGAGAGCCGCGTCAACGGCTGGAGCACGGCCGCGGCCATCTGGATGGTGGGCGAGGACGTCTGGACGCCGGGCACGGCGAACGACGCCCTGCGCTACATGGACGACCCGGCGAAGGACGGCGCGTCCAAGGACTGGGCGGCCAACGTGACGTCCGGCACGGACGTGCACTACAGCTCCGGCGTGCCGAACCTGGCGTTCGCGCTGCTCTCCAAGGGCGGCGTGCACCCGCGCGGCCGCAGCACCATCAACGTGCCGGCCATCGGCGTCGAGAAGGCCGCTCGCATCTGGTACAAGGCCAACACCGACATCTACACGGCGGGCACCACGTTCGCGCAGGCGAAGACCTGGACCATCCAGGCCGCCTCGGACCTGGGCTACGACCAGGCCACGCAGGACGCGGTGAAGGCCGCCTGGGAAGCGGTGGGCGTGGGTGGCACTGTGACGCCCCCGACTTCCATCCCGCTGACCAACGGCACGGCGGTGACGGGCCTGGGCGACAGCTCGGGCAACTCCAAGTACTACTCGCTGGTCGTTCCGGCGGGCGCCACGGCCCTGACGTTCACCACCACGGGTGGCACGGGTGACGTGGACCTGTACGTGAAGTTCGGCGCGGTGCCGGACGCCTCGACCTACGACTGCCGTCCGTACGCCAGCGGCAACGCGGAGACGTGCACCATCACCAACATCCAGGCGGGCACCTACTACGTGATGCTGAACGCCTACTCCACCTACTCCGGCGTGACGCTGAAGGGCAGCTTCACGGCCCCCGGCGGTGGTGGCGGCAACGTGCTGCAGAACAACGTCCCGGTGACGGGCATCTCCGGCGCCTCCGGCTCGTTCACCAACGAGTGGATCACCGTGGACGTGCCGGCGAACCGGACGGTCACCTTCAGCACCACGGGTGGCACGGGTGACGGGGACCTGCACGTGCGCTTCGGCTCCTCGCCGACGACCACCTCGTACGACTGCCGTCCGTACCTGTCCGGCAACAACGAGTCGTGCAGCATCACCAAGACGACCCAGGGCAAGTACTACGTGAAGATCCGTGGCTACACCGCCTACTCGGGCGTGACGCTCAAGGCCGTCTGGTAGTCGCATCCGCAGCCAGCCCGGCTCCCTTCGCGTGAAGGGAGTCCGGACGAAGACAGGCACCCGGGGAGCCGACATGGCTTCCCGGGTGTCGTCGTTTCAGGGGCTGGGGAGTGCGGGGCTAGCGCCGAACCTGCACGTCGCGCGCGACGGTGCGGCCGCCCATGAGGACGAACTGCGCGCGCACCGGCGTGCCTTCCTCAAGCTCCTTGAGGGGAACGCGCTGGCCCTGGCGCAGGCCTCGGCTGCGCTGGTCGAGCTGGAGCTCGTAGACGGTGCCCTCGCCGTCGCGCACGTGCAGGGTGTCCCTGCCCACGCGAGTCACCCGGCCGCTCACCGTGCTGGACGCGATGACGACCTGCTCCAGCGGCCGGTTGGCGGAGGTGTCCGTCACCGCCGCTTGCGCCGCCTTGGCCGCGCCCTCGTACCAGGACTCGTCGTCGTTGGCCTGCACGGCCTGGGCGCCAATCATCACGCGACCCTCGGCGGGCGCCTGCGTCGCGGGCGTGCCGTCCGGGTTGGCCTGGGGCCGCTGCTGGGCGTTCGCCTGCTGGGTGTTCGGATTCGCCGGTGCGGCCTGCGGGGGCCGGGCGGCGTTCGGGTTGGCCTGGGCGTTCTGACGGGCCGGGGCCTGCGCCGTGGTGCCCTGCGTGGGTTCGTTCACGCGGGGGCCTGGCAGCGGCCGGGCACCGGGCGGCGGCGCCGTGTCCGGAGGCACCTGCGCGTTCGCCGTGGGCAGCGCGTCGCCACTGGGGACGCGGTTGCCGTCCACGGTGTTCTGCGCCAGCGCGGGCGTGGCCGGCACCATCAGTCCGCCGCTCGCGGAGTCGCGGGCCTGCATCGTCGCCGGTACCGCTGGCACCGCGTCCTCGGTGTCATGCTCCTGACAGCCGGAAGCGAGCGAGCACAGCCCCACCATCCCCAACCACATCCACCGTCCACCCATCCGCCAACCCTCCCGCAGGCAAACCTGCGGACGACCCCCTGTCGTTGCAAGCGTCCGGCGTGCGACGGGGTGTTGGGTTCTGGATGGCGGAGGCTACGCGGGGAACGTGGCGGCCACGGCGTGCACGTGCTCGCGCACCAGCGCCCTGGCGGTGAGCAGCTCCGTCGCATCCGAGGGCGTGTAGCCCAGGCACAGCACCACGTCGTCCTCGGGGGCGGCGCGCGTGCCCAGCGCCGCGTAGTCGAGTGAACGCGGGGCGGGTTCGCCTTCCGTGTCGTGGGCGAAGCGGCCGAACACGGCGGCCTGTCCGTCGCGGCCGGGCGCGGTCTCCTTGAGGGCGAAGAGGCGGCGCACGGCGGCGAGCGATTCGGGACGCTCGCGCAGGAGGTCCGGGGACGCGGGGCCTCCCAACTCCCATTCGAGGAGCTTCAGGCAGCCGCGCACGAACTCCACGTCGGTGATGACCAGCCCGTAGAGGTACCAGTCCGCGCACGCGGCCTGGACCAGTCTCGCCTGCGCGTCGGTGAGCCAGCCGAAGGACGGACAGGTGAACGTCTCACAGATGGTGGCGCGGTAGACGCCGCAGTCGCGCAGGTCCGTGCCGCCCGTCACCAGCGGGTGGCCCAGGCAGCCCACGCGCTGGTGATCCGCGTCCAGGAAGCCCAGCAGGGGACACACCCGCACGATGGGGAAGAGCGCGGGGGCGTCCCGGTTCGCGGTGAGCTCGCGCGCGGCCTCGCCGTAGGCCTCGGGCGTGTGGGGTGTGCGGGAGAGCCGCTCCGTCTGCGTGGTGAGCCGCCGGGTCAGCGCCGCTCGCGAGTGGTCCCGGAAGTTGTAGAGGCCGCAGCAGGCGCCGCACGAGGCGCCCGCACCGGGCTGGCACAGGTGGAAGGAGACGGACATGTCAGAACCAGTCCGGGTGCATGCGCGCGTAGGAGTCCTCGCCCGTGCGGCACAGGTGGGCGAGCAGCGGCACGCGCGGCACCTCCACCGCGAACCAGTACTGCGCGGCGGCGAGCTTGCCCTCGTAGAAGGCGGTGTCCTCGGGCGTGGGCGCGAGCGCGAGGCCATCCTTCGCGGCGGCGGCCTGCGCGAGCCAGCGCCACGCCACGGCCACCACGCTGAAGAGCTCCAGGAAGTCCGTGCTGTGGCGGAGCATCACGTCCACTTCCCCCGCCATGCCGCGCGCGCTCAGCTCCAGCGTGAGGGCCGCGGCCTGCTGGAGTGCGTCCTCCATCGCGTCGCTCCACGCGGGCTCCACTCCAGCGGCGCGGGCGCGTGCGGTGGTGGCCCGCACCTCCTCGTCGAGCGCCTGGAGCGCGGCGCCGCCCTCCGCCACCGCCTTGCGCCCGAGCAGGTCCAGGCCCTGGATGCCGGTGGTGCCCTCGTGGATGCTGTTGAGCTTCTGGTCGCGCAGCCACGCTTCCGGGAGGTACTCGCTGGAGTAGCCGTAGCCGCCGTGAATCTGGAGCGCGAGCGCGTTGGCTTCGAAGCCCTTCTCCGCGGGGAACGTCTTGGCGATGGGCGTGAGCAGATCCAGGAGCAGCTGCGCGCGCTTGCGCGTGGCTTCGTCCGGGGCGTGGTGGGCGAGGTCCGCCTGCGTGGAGGCGGTGAGCAGGAGCGCGAGGCCGCCCTCCACGATGGCCTTCTGGCGCAGCAGCATGCGCCGCACGTCCGCGTGTTCAATGATGGGGGATTGGGCGCGCGTGGTGTCGCGGATGCCGGCGGGGCGGCCCTGGGGGCGCTCTCGCGCGTAGGCGAGCGACTCCTGGTAGGCGACGGCGGCGGTGGACACGCCGTTGAGGCCCACCATGATGCGCGCCTCGTTCATCATCTGGAACATGCACGCGAGCCCGCGTCCGGGCTGGCCCACGAGCCAGCCGTGACAGTCATTGGCTTCGCCGAAGTTGAGGACGAGGCTGGGCAGGCCGCGCCAGCCAATCTTGTGGATGACGCCGGCCACCTGGACGTCGTTGGGGACGAAGGAGTCCCCTTCCGGCCTGCGCGCGGGCACGGCAAAGAGGGACACGCCGCGCGTGCCGCCCTCCGCGCCCTCGATGCGGGCGAGGGTGAGGTGCACGACGTTGTCGGTGAAGTCCTGGTCGCCGCCGCTGATGAAGATTTTCGAGCCCTGGAGGCGGTAGGAGCCATCCGGCGCGGGCGTGGCGCGCGTCTTCACGTCCGCGAGGCTGCTGCCGGCCTGGGGCTCGGTGAGGGCCATGGTGCCGGTCCACTCGCCCCGGTACAGCCGGGCCATGAAGGTGTCGCGCAGGAAGGGCGTGCCGAAGACTTCCAGCAGGTGCGCGGCGCCGATCGTGAGGCCCAGGTAGCCATAGGCGCTGAGGTTGGCGGCCATGAGGTAGGCGCTGGCCACGGCGTGCACGGTGAGCGGCAGTTGCTGGCCGCCGACGTCGGGAGGGCGGGTGGCGGTGAGCAGGCCCAGGTCGACCATGCCGGCGTAGAGCGAGCGCATGGCCGGATGGACGCGCACGCGGCCGTGTTCGAAGACGGGCGGGGCGGCGTCCATGGGCCGGTAGGTGGGGGCGAGCACCTCGCGGGCGAAGCGGCGGGTGCTGTCCAGGAGGAGCGCGAAGGTGTCGCGCGAGTGCTCCTGGAAGGCAGGCAGCGCGCAGAGGGCGGTGGTGTCCAGCGCTTCGTAGAGCTGGAAGTCCACATCGCGGTCCGACAGCAGGGGGTTGGGGCGGGGCACGCTCATGCCCTGGTTCCCTACCAGGACGCGATGGGGTCGTCGAAGTCGTCGTGCGGCGGGCATTCACCGCCGGACGCGGGAGGAGCGGCCTCCGGGCGTGGGGCGGGTGGGGGCAACGAGGGCTTGGGCTTCCAGGGAGGGGGTGGGGGGCTGGGGCGTTGGATGCCGGTGGTGTCTGGCATTGGCGCACCTCCATGTGGGGTGTCCCTGCGGCTCTTTGGCAAAGGTGCGTCCCATGTCTGTCCATTGCCAGGCGGGGGACCCCGGGGTCGCAGACACGGGTGGGGACGGACAGGGAGGCAAGGTCCCGCAGGGCGTGTCGGCTCAGGCCTGCGGGAGGGGCAAGCGCGACGTACCGTTGGAGGTGGAGGTGGTTCAGATGCTCATCGTCGGCGCGGTGCTGGTGGGAATCCTGGTGATGATGCTGGTGATAGGTGGGGTCCTCGTGGGGGGTGTGCTCGCGCACAAGAACGCGCGCGAGGATGACGCGCGGTGGGCGAAGGAAGACGCGGAGCGCGCGTCACGGCGCGACCGGGACATGTCCGGGCCCATGGGTGGGGAACCCTTGCACGCGTGAAAGCGTGAGGTGCTTTCCTCGCGTGGGTGCGAGGATGCGCCGTGCGATTCGCGCTGCTGTCATTGCTGGTGGGGTGCGCGGGTGGGCCGGGCACCATTGCCGAGGTTGAGCGTGCTCGGGGGCCCTGGTCCGAGGTCCCTGCGGTCGAGATGCCGACGGGGGAGCGGTCCATTCCCATTTCGCTCCTGCGCGACGTGGCGGATGCGCTGCTCCGACTTCCGGGGGCGAAGACGTGCGACCCGGGCACTCAGCGACCCATTCCAGGTCTCTCCACGGAGTACTGCTCGACGGTCTACGTGGCGGGAACGCGTGACTCCTTGTCCTGGCGAGTGACCGAGCCCACGCGGGAGCGCCACAACCGATGCACGCCCTTCTTCGCCGTGGAGGATGCGGACCATTCTTCTTCCCAGGTCTGGGTCGTGGGCTACATCCACAACCATCCCTGCGGAGCGGTGCCCTCGTCTTCGGACCTGGGCGCCTGGCCTACGGATGCGTTCAGGCCCGCCGTCGCCATGGCGGAGGTCCGATTGATTCCAGGCAACCCCGCACCGGCCCGGTTCCAGGACACGTTCCTCGAAATGGCCTCCGCCGTGGTCGCGGAGCGACGGGATGGAACCCGCATCTTCCTGCGCTACTTTCCCACGGGTGAGATCGAACAATGGAGCGAGGCCCGGCGGAATTGGGTCTTCTTGGGGCGCTGTGCGCCCGCTCCTGCCGGCAGCATCAGTGTCGCGCCCCGTTGCGAAGGTGGCGCTCTCCGGTTGTTGCGTGAGTAGGGGACGGCGGATGCGACAGGTGCATGGATGGCTGGGACTCCTTCTGGTGCTGTCCGGGTGCAGACATCCCGCGGCTGCGTGGAAGGGTGTCGTCGAATGGCCGGATGAGCGCTCGGCCCGGCCTGTGGAGAGCCCGATGCCCGCAGGCGCGGCGCAGGCCGCGGTGGGCGCCGTTCGTGAGTTCATCAGGACGAACCCACGCCGGTTGTTCTCCGGCTGCGAGCATCCCGAGGACGGACTCAACGTTTCGCTCTTCACGGGGCCGACGCCCGGGCTCTACTACGTGCTGTTGGATCCCGACTTCGAGCGATGCGTGGGACCGCGTCGGCGCATCCTGGATGGCTGGTTCTTCTACGCCGTTACCCCCGAGGGGGACGTGGTCGCCGAATCGCCGGGGCCTCCGGATGAAGGGACAACTGCTGAGCCACCCCAGGCCCCACCGCCCGCGCCGGAGCCACAGGTTCCTGCTCCTAACGGGGACGCGGAGCGTAGTAGCGGCGCAGCCAGCGGCTGAGGCCGTCCAGGCCGGGGAAGAGGACCCGCTCGGTGATGTTCGCCTGGTCGAGCTTGTCCCTGATCTCCCACTTGAGCCGCGCTGGCACCACCAGCCTGCGCACGCCCTGGTGCTGGTGCCCCAGGAACTCGTTCAGGCTCAGCCCTGGCCCGTTCATCACCGAGAACAGCGCGAACTGATTCACGATGCGCGCATCCAGCGACGGCGGCTCGAAGAACAACACGAACGGATGCTCCCCCAACCCGTCGAACGTCGCCAGGTCCCCCGCCACTGTCGCCAGCATCTCCGCCGTGAACACGTCCGCCCCCTCCAACCGCAACTGCTCACGCAGCGGCCGGGGCAACTGCTGGTTCGTCTGGTGATAGTCCACGCACCACACGGCGCCGTCCTGCTCCAGCAGGTCCATGCGCTCCGTCATGAAGTGCAGCGCCACATAGGGACTGAACGTCCAATCCAACAGCCGCGTCGGCATCCCGTGATGCTGCGCCAGCGCCAGCCAGTCCCAGATGGACGTCAGCCGCTCGGTGCCCGGCACGCCTCGCGCGTACTTGCGGAAGGCCCGCAGCAGGTCGCGCTCCAACCGCACGAACGCTCCCTGGCGGTTGAGCGTCGCCGTCAAATCCAACGTCGCGTCCGGAACGCCCCGGAACACGAAGCTCGTGCGGAACCGGCCCAGCGGCTCGTTCCATGAACCCGCGAACACCAGGTCCTGCAACTCCAACCAGGATGTGACGCGATGCTCCTGCATCCGCTGCCCCCTCGCCGCCTGACAAGGTGGGCCCGGTCCTACCGGAACGCAGCGGCCGGGCGCTCAGGACGCCCGGCCGGCTCAATCACAGCGATTGAAACAGAGACAGCTACGGCTGCCCGAAGTTCGCGGGCTGCGTGAAGGCATACGAGCTGGCGCCCGGCGCCTTGTCCTGCTGGAACATGGGGCACTTGGCGCAGGTGAAGCTCTCCCAGTCCTGACGGACCGCCACGTCGATGCAGCCGCCGTAGAAACGGCAGTGGACGTTGCGGTGCTCCTCAATGGAGAAGGTATCGGCCCGCAGCGGGAGGTGGAACTTGGTGGGACGCGGCTGTGGACAAGGCATTGGATTCCTCTAGCCCCCCTCGTGGGTGCTGATTCCCTCTACTGACTGGTGCGTCGCGTCATTCCCGGCAGTCCGTCACCCGGACACTGAACGCTTGCACCCCGCCTCATCGCTGCCAGCAGAAGACCGTGTGGGTGTGACACATTCAAAAGGCACAACAGCCTAATGACGTCGGGCGTCCCTGGCCCGTCCCGCCAGGATGTCTGCCTTCACGCGGAGCAACCAGCCGAGCAGGCCGTCGGAATCTTCACGCCCGGAGCGCTTTCCCGCGAGAATGCGGCGCGTGAGCTCCCCCGCCGCCCGAACCCCCCGCGATTCCTCCCGCTGGCTGAGCGCCCTGGCCCTGCTGTCGCTCGTGCTGCTCAGCGGCTGTTCCGCCTTCTCCCGCGCTGTGCGCGAGGGCGACGGCGCCGTGAAGGAGCGCCACTGGGCGGAAGCCGAAGCCGCCTACCTGCGCGCCCTGGCCGCGGATCCGGAGGCCTCCGAAATCACCGTGAAGCTGCGCGCGGTGCGCAGGGAGTGGGGCGAGGAGGTGTACCAGGAGGCCGGCGCCGCCCATTCCTCCGGGGACCTGCCGTCCGCCACCAAGCTGCTGGTGCGCGTGCTGGAGCTGAACCCCGACCATGAAGGGGCTCGCGCGCTGCTCGCCCAGACGCTGGATGCGCGCGTCCAGGTGGCCCTGGGGCTGCTCAAGGAGGAGAAGCTCCAGGACGCCCGCACGGAACTGGACGCGGTGCTGGCCGTGGCGCCGGACCACGTGAACGCTCGCAAGGGCGTGGACGCCGTGCAGGTGGCGTGGGCCAAGCGCTTCTTCTCCAGCGCGGAGACGCTGGAGAAGGCCGGCAAGCTGGGCAATGCGCTCGTGGCCTACGTGCGCGCGGACCAGGAGCGCGTGGGTGCCACCGCCGCCCGTGAGCGCGCGGAGTCCGTGCGGCAGCGGCTGCGCGACGAGGTGGCCTTCCTGGTGGTGGCCACGCCCGTGGAGGACAACGCCCAGGCCCCCGACGTCGCGCAGCGGCTGAGCGCGGGACGGCTGGCCTCGGCGCTCCCCACGAAGCTTCCCCTGAAGGTCGTGACGGAGGCGCCTGCGGGCCGCGTGGGCGTGAAGCTGGACCTGTCCCTGGAGCGCGTGCTGCCGCTCAAGGCGGTGGAGGATTCCCAGCGCAGCCAGCGCTACCTCGCCGGCAACCGCTCCGTGCCCAACCCCAAGCGCGGCGACTACGAGAAGAAGCTGTTGGACGCGGAGCGCACCCTGGAGGGCGTGGAGCGCAAGCAGGCCGCCGTGCTGCGCGAGTACCTCAAGGCCCAGTTGGAGCTGGGCACGCTGCGCGACGTCGCCGAACGCTGCCGTGAGCGGGAGAAGCGCGAGTGCCGCGCGGCCATCCAGGAGTGCGGCGAGGAGGCCCGCGACGCGAAGAGCCCGGGCAAGGTGCCCAGCGAGTGCGACCCGGAGCGGTGCTCGGGGCAATGCACCCAGGATGAAGGCCTGATGTCGATGAAGTCCAAGGCGGCGCGCGTGCTGGAGGTGGCGGTGCAGGTGTCCCTGGACAAGGCGGAGACCCAGCGCACCGAGGTGCAGCGCAACCGCGACTCCGTCTTCCGCGAGCCCATCACCGTGGAGGAGCCCATGTACTCGGACTTCGTCTACGACGTGCAGCTGCACCGGCTCACCGTGACGGCCACCGTGACGTCGGTGATGCGCGACCTCTTGACGCCCCAGCAGGTGCCCGCGCCCAACACGCAGGACTACGCGGTGCTGCACGAGGACCTGGCGCACAAGGGCTATGACCGCTACGGCGTGCTCGCGGACCCCGTGCAGCTGCGCAACGAACTGGAGCTGCGCGTGGACGCGGGCGACAAGGCCGTGGCGGACGTGGCGAAGCACGTGAAGGAGCGCTTCGACCTGTACCGCGGCAAGCGCGTGGAGGACGCCCGGCGCGGCATGGTGCGCCCCGGCGCGGAGGACGTGGTGGAGACCGCCGTGCGCGCGCTGCTGCTCACCGCGGATGCGCCCCCGCAGGACATCCTCCAGCCCGTCGCCCGCGCGCGCGGCCTCACGAAGCCCGAGGCCCTGCTCGGCGTCGGCCAGTAGCGCGGCGGCCTCGCACCGCCGGGCTCGCGCCCACCTCCCGCGCCTCTTCTGGCGAGGGAGGCCGGCAGGGCGCCGTCGTGAAGCAGGCCGCCTTCGCCATTCCTCGCGGTGGCGCCCCGGCGTCGGGCAGTAGCGCCCGCCGCGCCTTCAGTCCAGGCTGGCGCTCATCTCCGGGCGCTCCAGCCGCAGCGTCTCCACCCGGCGCCTGCGCGCGCCCGCGATGGTCAGGTGCCACGCGGCCGCGGCCAGGCCCACGCAGAAGCAGCCCGCCCACAGCGCGGTGGCTCCCACGTGGCCCAGCATCGCTCCACCCAGCGCGGGGGCGACGCTGGACGCCAGGCCCCACATCATGTGGTACGCGCCCTGGTAGCTGCCGCGCAGCTCCGCCGGCGCCAGGTCCGCCACCACCGACGGCGCCACCGGCGAGTGGACGATTTCGCCCAACGTCCACACCGCCACGGCCGCCATCGCGAGCGGCACGGTGGCCGGCAGCGCGTGCAGCCCGAAGCCCACGGCGGTGAGCACGCCCGCCACCGCCAGTGCGGTGGAGCGGCGCACCCGGCCCACGCCTCGCACGACGAACGGCTGGAGCGCGACGATGAGCACGCCGTTGACGGACATCACCAGCCCGTACTGGGCGGGCGTCAGGCCCTGCTGCGTCAGCGTCACCGGCAGGCTCATGAAGCTCTGGTGGAAGAGCAGGGCCAGCGCGAACACCGGCAGGCAGAAGGCCAGGTACACGCTGTCACGGAAGGGCGTCAGCACCGCCCCCAGCGGGGAGTGCTCCGCGTGTGCCGCTCGAGCCTCCGGGGGCCGCGTCTCCGGCACGAACGCCCAGACGCAGCAGCCGTAGAGGAACGTGGTCACCGCGTCCGCGATGAAGAGCAGCCGGTAGCCCATCCCCGCGAGCAGGCCCGCCAGCGGCAGCGCGATGGCGAAGCCCAGGTTGATGACCCAGTAGAGCAACCCGTACGCGCGCGCCCGGTCTTGGGGCGGTACCAGGTCCGCCACCGCCGCGGACACCGCCGGCCGATACAGGTCCCCCAGGATGCCCAGGAGGAAGGCCGCCACCGCGATGCGCCCCGGCGTCTCCGAGTGGCCGATGAGCAGCATGGCCCCCGACCCCAGCCACAGGCCCCCCGCGAGCGTCAGCCGCCGGCCCACCCGGTCCGCGAGCATGCCCCCCAGCGGCGCCGCCAGCACCGCGCCCGCGCCGTTGAGCGCCACGATGAAGCCCGCCTGCTCGATGCTGAAGCCGCGCTCGCGCGTGAGGTAGAGCGCCAGGAACGGCGCGACGAAGGACCCCAGCCGGTTCACGAAGGTGCCCACCCACAGGACCCAATACGTCCGTGGCAGGCCACCCCCGCCCAGCGCTCTCAACACCGTGGCAACGGGATTCATGGCGGGATGCCCGACGGACGTGGAGAGGAGGGACTGACCGCGGGCGCGCGCCAGCATGCGCTCGCGCCCCGCGCGTTTCCATGCGCCCTCTGGCTCACACGGGCGGTTGGAGCCTCATGCATTCCAGTCGCGCGCGAAACGCGACTTCCCCGGGCGCACCTTCATGGCGCTGGACATCGTTGGCGGGCTCCTCCAGGTTGCCGCGCCAATCCACACCCTGGAAGGCGGGACGCAAGGCGGGCATGGGGCAGGTCATCGGACTCCTGGGGGTGTGCCTCGTCTTGGGCGTGCTGGCGCGACGCAGCGGCCGGTTCCCGGAAGGGACGGCGCCCGCGTTCAACGTCTTCCTCCTCAACGTGTCGCTGCCGGCGCTGGTGCTGCGCGCCATGCACCGGCTGGAGTTCGCGCCCGGGCTGGTGGTGGCCGCCGCGGCGCCGTGGCTGCTCTTCGTGGGAGCGGTGCTCTTCCTTCGCCTGCTCGGGCCCCGGCTGGGGCTGTCGCGCGAGTCGGTGACGGCGCTCATCCTCACCGCGGGGCTGGGCAATACGGCCTTCGTGGGCCTGCCCATGGCCGCCGCGCTCCTGGGGCCCTCGAGCGTGCCGGTGGCGGTGGTGGCGGATCAGCTGGGCTCGTTCCTGGTGCTGGCGACGCTCGCCACGCTGACGGCGGCGAGGGCCAGCGCCCGGACGGAGCTGTCCGTGCGCACGCTTGTTCGCAAGGTGGTGGGGTTCGCCCCGTTCCAGGCGCTGGTGCTGGCGCTGCTCCTGCGCCCCTTTCCCTTCCCGGATTGGCTGGAGTCCGTGCTGCAGCGGCTGGGTGACCTGCTCACGCCGCTGGCGCTCTTCGTCGTGGGCTTCCAGCTGCGGCTGAAGGGGCTCTGGCCACGTGTGCCGGCGCTCGCGCTGGGGCTGTCCTACAAGCTGGTGCTCGCGCCGCTGGCGGTGCTGGGCCTGCTGATGCTCATGCCTGGGCTGGCGCTGGTGGTGAGGCAGACCACGGTGCTGCAAATCGCCATGGCGCCCATGGTGACGGCGGCCATCCTCGCCGCCGAGCACGACCTGGACGCGGACCTGGCGGTGCTGATGGTGGGCGTGGGCATTCCGCTGTCGTTCGCCACCGCGCCGCTGCTCCTGTCGCTGGTGCACTGACGCCCGTTCGGCACGGGCGTCAGGGGTTCGTTTCAGGCGAGCGCCGTGGTCTCGAAGGAGAGCTCGACGCCATTGGGCTTCACGCGCATCTGTGGGCGCGACAGCACATGGCAGTGCGGGCAATAGCCGTGGGCACCCGCTGGCGTGGCCCGGATGGAGACCGCGCCGCCACACATCATGCAGCCCTCGGGAAGATCGAAGTCCGCGAACCGCTCTCCGCTCTGGGTCTCGAATTGGGTCATGCCATTGAGTTAACGCAGGATCTGCCCGACACAAGCAGACCGGCTCCCCTCCCGCGAGGACCCGGTATGGCGCCTTGCCCCACCTTTCGGGCACAGAAGACGGCCCCTTGGGGCAGCCTGCAAAGGTTACCGGCCGATCTCCGACTGCTCACCCGGCGACAACGCAACCTCTTGAGCGGGCTGGCGAGCGCTGGCACGGGGATTTCATGGCGCACCCCCTCGGACAGCAACGGGACGGGGGAGGTGCGGGATGGGTGCAGGGAACACAGTGAAGGTCATGTGCGACCGGAAGGGCTGGCGGGTGGAGGTGGCGCACTCGGAGGGCGTGCGGCGCTACCGGTACGGCAGCGAGTCGCAGGCGCGCTACTTCGCGGCGGTATTCGAGCTGGGGCCGAGCGTGCTGCCCCCCAAGAACCACGCGCGAAGGCGGCAGGAGCCCTGCTTGGCTCTACCCAATGAGGTCTCTTTCGGAGAGGCTTGGCTGCATGAGTGATGCTCCCAAGCCCAAGCCCTTCATCCTCCCCAACCGGCAGCACGTCACCAAGGAGCCGGATCCGGGCGGCCGTTGGTCCGCGCAGTTCCCGGAGATGATTGGTTACACCAGCCAGGGCGGCGGCAAGGTGCCGGCCGACTTCGGGTGGAACACCAACCCCAAGCAGTGGCAGGAGGAGCTGACGCCGCAGACGCTGGCGGAGCGCTTCGAGGAGCTGCGCATCCTGCCTCCGAAGAAGGACGCCCCCGCGCTGCCCGCGCAGGCCACGCCCGCGAAGCCCTGAATCGGCGGGCCGTCCCCTTCCAGGGCTCGGAAGGTTCCCGGGCCCTGTGTGGAGGCGTGAAGCCCGCTAGCTGAACGGCAGACTGGCCAGCCGCTCGCGGAAGCGGGCGAGCAGGTCTCGCGCGCCGGCCTCGTTGAGCCCCTCCGAGGCCTCCTGACGGCCCTTGCGCAGGAAGACGTCGAAGGGCGCCGAGCGGCCCGAGAGCGCGCCCGCCGCCGCCACCGCCTCCTCCAGGACCCGCGCCGCGCCCGAAGAGCCCAGCTCCAGGTGCATGTCCACCTGCTCCAGCCGGGCGCTACTCGCGGCCCACACGGCGCGGTCGTGCACGGTGAGCCACGCGCGGGTCAGCTCCTCCATCGCGTCCTCCATCAGCGCGAGGAAGGGCTCCACCATCCCGGGCAGCACCTCCGGCCCCAGCGCGGACTGCGTGCCCGCTTCGCGCAGCCGGCCTCGCGCCGCGACGATTTCGCGCTTGGTGGGCGTCTTCAGCGCGAGCGACGCGGGCAGGGACACGAACGCGGCCAGGCTCTCCTCGGCCTGCCTCGCCAGCGCGGGCCGCTGGGCGTCCGTGGCCTTCGCGGCGCGCTCCAGCCGGCCCTGCAGTGAGCGGCGCAGGTCCGCCGCGGCGCCTCGCAGGGCCACGCGCGCGCCCACCTGGTTCGTGTAGCCGGGCACCACGTCCTCGCGGCGCACGTCCGCGAAGGCCGCGGCGGTGAGGTACACGAGGTCGCCGATGCGGTTGCGGAAGTCCGCGCGCGACGCGGCGAGTTCCGACATCAGCGTCCAGCGGTCGCTCACCACCTCCGGCCGGCGCATCTGCACGCCCAGCTCCTGCACGCGCTTGGACAGGCGCTCCGCGCTGGCGTGCAGCACGGCCTCCGCTTCCTGCGACAGGCGCTCGTCGGAGCTCGCGGGCGGCGGGGCCCAGCCGCCGTCGTTGGACGCGGCGGGGCGCGCGGGCGGCGGGAAGGCGTCGCGGATGGCGGCCACCAGCTTGTTGACGTCCGTCAGCGTCTCGCCGATGGCGGGCGCCATGGTCTCCCAGAGGGACAGGTCCGCGGCGTCGTCGGGTTCGGCGGTGGTGGGCTCGTACTTCACGATGCTCAGGTGCCCCAGCCGGTCGATGGCGACCGCGGCCGCCTGGTAGACCTTGCGCAGCCGCGTCGCGAAGTCGCGATCCATCAACGCTTCGAGCAGCGCATCCAGGCGGGGCGGCAGGGCATCCTGCGGGGGACGGTTCTTCGAAACGACCATGGCGCGTCACCCTAGCCCAGCCACCCCACGGATACGTCAACGGGGGGAGGTGGGGACCGGCTCCACGCTTTCCGGCGTACAGTGGAAAGACGGGGAGAAAACGCATGACAGGTGGCATCCAGCGCCGGCGATGGGTGGCCGGCGGGCTCGGGCTGTTGTTTCTGGGGGGAGGCCTGGCCTTCATGGCTTCCGGGCGGTGTCTGTCCGCCTGGATGTTCCAGGGCGTGGAGGTGCCGTGGTGTCCGGACGGCGAGTTCCGCCAGACGGTGAGCATGTCCGCCAGCGGGCTCGCGCGAGGCGCCTCCAGCCGGGTGACCGTCTGGGCGCAGGCGCACGGGATGGACGCGGAGGGTCGCGAGCTCGAGGCCCTCGTGGGCCGTGGCACGGCGGAGCTGTTCCTGGTGGACGCGTCCGGCAAGGAGACGCCGCTGCCGCTGGACGCCAAGGGCCGCTGGGAGCGCGAAGACTCCGGTTCCCTGTGGGCGCCGGTGACGCTGCCCGCGGTGCCGGACGGCGACTACCAGCTGCGCGCACGCCTCACCACGCCGCTGGGCACCGGCACGGTGGACGCGGCGCTGCCCCTGTACGCGCCCGCGCGGGTGCGCGTGCTGACGGACCGGCCCCTCTACGAGCCCGGGCACCGGGTGCGCTTCCGCGCGGTGGCGCTGCGCGCGAAGGACCTGTCGCCGCTCGATGGACGGCCGGGGACGTGGAAGGTGATGGACCCCTCCGGCGAGGTGGTGCTGGAGGAGCGCGCGCCCGCGGGCAACTGGGGCGTGGTGGCGGGGGACTTCCCGTTGGACCGGGGCGCGCCCACGGGCACGTGGACGGTGGCGTGGACCAGCGGTGGCGCCTCCGGTGACGCGACCTTCACGGTGGAGCCCTTCACGCTGCCGCGCCTGCGGATGGAGGCGATGAGCCCCCGGCCCTTCTGGCGCGCCAACGACACGCCGGAGGTGACGGGGCAGGTGTCCTACGCGTCTGGCGCGCCGGTGGCGGACACGGACGTGACGCTGGCGTGGAGCCACGCGGGCGCATGGCCTCCTCCGACGGAGTGGCTCCGGGGCGAGCTGCCCACGAAGGCGCGCACGGATGCCGCCGGCCGCTTCCGCGTGACGCTGCCGCGCGTGCCCCAGGACCTGCGCGGCCAGGCCACGCTGAGCGCGAGCCTGGAGGCGAAGGACCCCACGGGCGAGCCGGTGCGCGGCGGCGTGTCGCTCCTCCTGTCCGAGGACGCGGTGGCCGTGTCTTCCGTGACGGAGCTGGAGGACGGGCTGGTGGCGGGCTTCAGCAACCGCGTCTACCTGCGCGCCACCACCGCGTCGGGCCAGGTGCTGCCGGGCGCGGAGGTGATGGTGACGCGCGCGTGGGACCCTCGCGACAAGGGCGTGAGCGCAGTGGCGGACGAGGACGGCGTGGCCGCCTTCCAGTTGGACCCGGGCCCCGCGGTGAACGTGGTGGTGCCGCCGCTGCCGGTGCGCGTGCAGCCGCGTCCGCCGCCCGTGTCGCTCGCGTCGTCGAGGGATCTGCTGGGCGCGCAGGGAGGGCAGTCGTCGCTGGAGGATCAGCTCGCGCTGGAGCGGCTGTTGCCGGTGCTGCATCCCTGCGCGCGCTTCGTCAGCCCGTCCTCCGGCGCCTCCATGGCGGAGTTCGTGGTGCGGGTGGGCGCGTCCGGGCAGGTGCTGGACGTGGCCGGCGCGGAGGAGGGGTTGGAGGCGTGCATGGCGTCGGCGCTGCGTGCGAAAGGACTGCCGGCGCGCGCGGAGCGGATGCTCCAGCTGCGCTTCCAGGTCATGGATCCAGGCCTGCCCTCGATTCGCTGGAACACGCAGGTCGCCTTCGGGGATGAGCGGGGCGTGAGCGAGGGGCTGACGGTCGCCGCGCTGGATGCGCGCTCGTGCCTGCCGCCCACGCTGGACCGCGCCGTGGCGGTGCCCGGGGTGATGACGTGGCGGCGGTGGGCGGACAAGCCGGAGCTGGCGCTGTCGTGGGTGACGGAGCCCGCGACGGATGATGCGCTCCCGGCGGCGGTGCTGGCGTGCGTGAAGGAGCGCTTCGCGCGCATCCGCGTTCCGGCCTCGACGCAGGCGGAGCTGCTGGCGGGACGCAGGCCGTCGGAGGCCATGGGCGTGGTGCGCTTCATCACGCAGCCGACGTACGGCGGCAACGGCATTCCCCGGCCGCCTCAGGCCACCACGTTCCTGGGCTACGAGTTGAAGGTCCGCGCGAAGTGGGACGGCCAGGACATGGGGGAGACGAAGTTCGTGCTGCGCCCCGCGCGCCTGCCGCCGCTGCGCCTCCGCATGACGCCGGTGCTGGCGAAGGCGGGCGAGTCCGTGAAGGTGGAGCTGCTGCGCGGCCCCGGCTTCACGGGCGAGCTGCCCAAGACGCTGGAGCTGGTGGCGGGGCCGACGCGCCTCAAGGAGAAGCTGGACCCGGCCACGCGCTCCGCGCGCTTCACGCTGCCCAAGGACTTCGAGGGCTGGGCGCAGGTGGAGGGCGTGGCGGCGACCGCGCGCGTGTACGTGGCGCCTCGCGCATCGCTGACGGTGGAGGTGTCTCCGGACAAGCCCGCGTACGCGCCCGGGGAGCTGGCGCGTCTCCAGGTCCACACGCGCGTGGACGGCAAGGACGGCGAGGCGGCGGTGGGCCTCTTCGGCGTGGACGAGACGCTGTCCCAACTGGCGCCGCTGCCGGGCGCGGATGCGCTGGATGGGCTGAGGCCTTCTCCGTCGGTGGCCACGCCGGCCTTCGGCGTGCTGGACGGTCAGGCGCTGGCCATGGGGCGCATCCGGGGCGCGAACGCGGCCGCGGCGGCGCTCTTGCGCGTGACGGCGGTGCCCACGCTGGAGGATGTGGAGACGCCCCTGTCGGCGAGCGCCACGAGCCCCTTCTCCCCGGACGCGGAGCTGACGGAGCCCTTCTACGCGGTGCTGACGGAGCTGCACGCACGCACGCGCAAGTGGGAGGAGACCGCGCCCGAGGGTGAGACGTTGAATCCCGAGGGGCTCGCGCGGCTGTGGGCGGAGTCGCTCGCCGCCTGCGAGCAGCGCGGGCAGAAGGTGACGGATGCGTTCGGCCGCAAGCTGCGGCTGTCGCGGCTGCCACAGGACCTGCTGGCCCTCACGGATCCGCGCACGGTGGTGGTGAATGGAACGCGGTTGCCGGAGGACGTCGTGAACTGGGGCGCGTGGGTCGCCCGGGAGGCGCCATGAAGCAGCGCTCGTGGATGTCCGGGGCGGTGGGCCTCGGGGTGGGATTCGTGCTGGGCGGGGTGATGATCGCGGTGGTGACGGGGGAGTCGGTCCGCCGCCTCATGGGGAGCTCCGCCGCCGCGCTCGCGGGGAGTGCGGAGCCACCGGAGGAGTCCGACGGCTTCATGGCGGAACGCCCGAAGAAGTCGATGAAGAGCTTCGGGTCGGCGAACTCCTACGACGACGAGGTCGGGTCTCGCGGTGGTGGTGGACCGGGCGCACCTCCGATGCCCGCGGCCGCGCCCGTGATGGAGCTGGCGGCGCCTCCGGAGCCGGAGATGGAGGAGGGGGGCGCCACCGCGGACAAGGGTGGCGCGGCGGCCGCGCCCACCCGCGCGTGGTTCCCGGAGACGTTCCTCTTCGAGCCGCTGGTGGTGACGGACGCGAACGGCTCGGCGACGGTGCCGGTGCGCGTGCCGGACCGGCTGACGCAGTGGCGGGTGCTGGCGCTCGCGCACTCGCGCTCCGGCGCGCAGGCGGGGGCGGTGACGTCCTTCGCGGGCACGCTGCCCACGTACGTGGATCCGGTGCTGCCGCCCTTCCTTCGCGCGGGCGACACCGTGCGCCTGCCGGTGCAGGTGGTGAACACCACCGACAAGGCCGTGGAGGCCGCGCTCAAGGTGGACGTGAAGGGCGCGCAGGTGGAGGCCGGCGCGCGCACGGTGCGGGTGCCCGCGCGTGGCAGCGTGGTGGAGCTGGTGACGGTGAAGGCCGGAGGCGCGGGGCCGGTGACGCTGCGCGCCTCGCTGGGGGACACGGACGCGGTGGTGCGCGACTTCGACGTGTGGGCCACCGGCCAGCCCGTGGTCCAGACGCGCGGCGGTTCACTGGCCGCGCCGCGCACTCTGTCCCTGGTGGGCCCCGCGGACGCGCAGGTTGGCAGCGAGCGGGTGCGCTTGCAGGTGTACCCGGGCGCGCTGGGCATGGTGCGCGCGGAGCTGGCGGCGGTGGAGCGCCGTCCCGTGGACGTGGCCGGGGATGCGTACGCGTTGCTGCTCGCGGGTCAGGCGCCGGAGCTCTTGAAGTCGCTGGGCGAGACGGCGGACCCCGCGGCGCTGAAGGCGCTGTCGTTGGTGGCGACGCAGCGGGTGCTGCGCGCGGCGCGGGCGCCGTCGATAGAGGTGGCGACGCGGCTCGCGGAGGGCGCGCTGGCCCACCCGGACAACCCGGTGCTCGCGCGGCTGGGCGAGCGGCTGGTGGCGCAGGTGGCCCAGGCGCAGCGGCCGGATGGCACCTGCCAGGGCGGTGACGGCTGGACGCTCCAGCGACTGCTGGTGGCTACGGCGAACTGCGCCCGCACGGTGCGCGCGGCGCAGGGCACCCCGGAGGGCAAGCAGCGCGCGTCGGCCTTCACCGTGCGCGCGTCGGGCGTCTTCGAGCGCTACCTGCCGCAGGTGAAGGACGGCTACACGGCGGCGGTGCTGCTGGCGGAGGGCTCCGCGGAGGGCGGCGTGGCGGACGCCCTGCGCACCCGCGTGCGCGAGGCGCTGAAGACCGGCACGGACGGCACCGCGTGGCTGCCGGTGGAGCCGGACACGGTGCGCGCGGACGGGGAGATGCCCTCGGAGGCGGAGGCCACGGCGATGGCGGTGCTCGCCCTCCAGGGTGATGCGAAGGCGCCGCTCGCGGACCTGGGCGCCTGGCTGCTCGCGCACTACACGCCGGGCCTGGGCTGGGGGGATGGGCAGGCCAACCGCGTGGGGCTGCGCGCGGCGCTGGCCCTCTTCAAGGATCCGCTGCCTGCCCAGGTGCGTGTGTCGGTGGCGCGCGACGGACAGGTCGTCACGGAGGGCACCTACGACACGAAGGCGTTGCGCGAGGTGCTGGCGCTGGAGGCCGCGGCGCCGGGCTCGGCGGGGTCGCACACGTGGACCGTGCGCGCGGAGCCCGCGGTGCCGGGGCTGGGCTTCTCCCTGGCGCTGTCCGCGGCGGTGCCCTGGAAGAGCGAGGTGAAGGGCGGCCTGCAACTGGCCGTGACGGGGCCGAAGGAGGCGCGCGTGGGACAACTGACCAACGTGCGCGTCCAGGTGGGTGCGCCGTCCTCGTTGCCGCTGCGCTTCCAGCAGGAGCTGCCCGCGGGCGTCCAGGTGGACCCCGCGAGCCTGGCCGCGCTCGTGGCGTCCGGACAGGTGAGCTCCTGGGATGTGCAGGATGGTGCGTTGTCATTGGACCTTTCTCCCAGGGAGCAGGGCGCACTGGTGCAGGTGGAGTTCCGCGTGCTGCCCACGCTCGCCGGGACGTTGCAGGCGGGCGCGGCGCGACTGGGCGTGCCTGGCCGGCCGGACATCACCGCGTCGCTTCCGCCCACCACCTGGGCGGTGCGCTGAAGCCCTCCGGCGCTGTGAGTTTGTGGGGTCATTCTCCACTCACGGCGCCGGTACAGGGCCCTTCCGTCCAGCCCCGGAGGCAGGTGGAATGCGCGCCGGAAGCGCGGCAGGGGCCCGTTCCTCCGGGCGCCCCCCGCCCGGTGCAATCGCTGCCCGCGTGCGTACACTGCTAGGTGCACGGCGGAATGCATCGCGCGCGGCAGCGAGGAGACGGATGGAGCTTGAAGGCTCCGAACAGGAGGAACTGACCCACGCCCTCCTGGGCGCGTTCACCTCGTTGGAGGAACTCCTCCAGATGGTCGAGGTGAAATGCGGCCGCAGCCTGGTGCCCCCCGTCGAACGGGAGGGGGCGGCGCGGGCCCGGGCGCTCGTGCGCACGGCGGAGGCGGAGGGGTGGACGGACGTGCTGGTGCGCGGCGCGCAAGCGGCGGCGCCGGGCCATCCGCGCATCCGCCGCTTCCTGCAGGGCTACCTGTCCTCCGTGCAGCGCAGCGTGCCCGGCAGTGCCCTGGCGCGCATCGTCCAACAGTCCAGGCTGGCGCTGACGCCGCAGGCCTGGCGCGACCGGCTGACCACGCTGTCGCGGCGCGTGTGCCGCGTGGAGCTGGAGGGCGGCCGCGCGTTGGGCACGGGATTCCTGGTGGCGCCGGATATCGTGCTGACGAACTCGCACGTCATCGAGCACCGGCTGCTGGAGGCGCTGCGCGTGCGCTTCGACCTGAAGGTGCTGCCGGACCGCATCGCGGTGCATCCCGGCCGGGTGTACGCGGTGACGGCGTGCCTGGCGCAGAGTCCGCACAGCCCGGCGGACCTGATGCACCCGCGTCCGCGCGAGGCCACGCGCGACGAGCTGGACTACGCCTTCCTGCAGATCCAGGACGCCCCCGGCGAGGACCGGGTAGGGGACCAGCCGCGCGGCTTCGTCCCGCTGGCCCCGTCGTCGCCCACGGCGTTCGAGCCTGGCGCGCTGGCGCTCGTGGTGCAGCACCCGAAGGGCCGGCCGATGCAGGTGGCGCTGGACACGTTCCAGACGGTCAACCGCTCCCAGACGCGAGTCACGTACTGCACCAACACGCACCCGGGTTCGTCCGGGTCGCCGTGCTTCACGCCGGACCTGGAGCTGGTCGCGCTGCACCACAGCGGAGACCCGCGCCCCGGCCACGAATCCGCCGAGGACGACGAGGGCATCCCCCTGGACGCCATCCGCGGGAGCCTGTCCGGGAGCGTGCTGCGCCGCCTGGGCTGGGAGTGAGGCCTCGCAAGCGGACGTAGGTCGAGCTGGGAAGCGGGGTTGCTACACCCGTGTTGTGACGAGGCCTCGGATCCGCACGCGTGGACGCGCATGCGAGCGCGGAGGAGGGGACTGCTATCGTCCCCACGCATGAGCCTTCCCGCTCGAAGCACCCTGGCCGCGAAGGGCCCGCTCTCCACGGGCGTGACACTGGCGTGCGCCGTGCTCTGCCTGTGGCCCATGCTCGCGGGCGCGGCGCCGCGCTTCGGCCTCGCCGGCCTGTCGTCCAACAACCAGGTGCGCCTGCGCACGTCCACCGCCCACCTGGAGACGGTGCTGCGCGTGGACCTGCTGCCCACGCCCACGGACGTGTCTCCGGAGTCACCGAGCGACGCGAGCGCGGAGGTCACGCGGGTGACGGTGCTGGTGGATCCGCTGCTCGCGGCGGACGGCACGCAGGTGCCGGTGACGGTGCGCGTGGGCACGACGGAGGGCGCGGCGGACGTGCCCATCTCCGTGCGGCAGCCGGTGACGGTGACGCTGTCCGCGGACCTGCCCGCGGCTGGCGACTATCACGGCCGAGTGGTGCTCCTGGGGGATGGCGTGCGGGAAGCCACTCCGCTCGTCGTGCAGCGCGTGGCGATGGCGCCCACGGTGCAGTTCTATCCGGTGGCTCCCGCGCGCGGTTGGACGCTGGGGCCGTTCTCCGGCAAGGCCACGGTGCGGCTGACCTTCCGGGAGACGGCGGGCGTGAGCGGAGCGGTGGGGCCCGCGGCGGTGGTGCAGCTGGACCGCAGGGCGGGCGGCTCGGGAGACGGTGCCGCGCCCGTGCAGGCGCAGGACGCGAAGTGGTTCTTCCGAGGACCGGATGGCCAGCCGCAAGGCACGGGGAAGGAAGGCATCTTCCATGTGCCCGCCTACGGCACTGGCCTGCTGAGCCTGGACGTGGACGACCTGCCGGAGTCCGGCGAGTACACCGGCACGGTGCGGCTGCTGGTGCCGGAGGGCGCGGCGGTGGAGCAGGCCTTCACCGTCTGGGTGAAGACGCCGGCGATGTTCGGCGCGTTCCTCATCTTCCTGGGCGTGGTGACGTCCGCGGCGGTGCGCTTCTACGTGCAGCGCGTGCGCCCTCGCGTGAACCTGCGCAGCCGCGCGGAGTTCGCGAGACAGAAGCTGCTCTCGCTGGTGCCCGCCCGTCCGCTGGAGCGCGAGGCCACCGTGGCCGCGTCGCTGCGCCGCCAGGTGGACGCGCTCCTCGCGGACATCCAGCGGCCGCTGAGCGGGCTCGTCGTGCAGGACTCCGTGCTCGCCCTCTTCGAGGCGCGCCTCCAGCTCTTCTCCCTCTGGTCCGTGCTCCTGCGGCAGCTGGAGGGGCTCAAGGGCGTGGCGCTGCTGGACGCCGAGCGCAAGCTCAAGGCGGTGGAGACGCTGCTCCAGAATGATGAGGCCACGTCCGCGGACTTCACCGAACAGGTGCAGCTGCTGCGCACGCTCGACCTGGAGGCGGTGGCCCGCGCGGTGTTGGAGGCGCGGCTGACGGAGCTGGAGCAGCAGTCGCGGACGCTGTCCTCCCAACGTGGGGATGACCCCGTGAGCCGCCGGCTCCAGGGGGAGCTGCCCGTGTACGTGCTGCGCGCGCGTCAGCAGTTGCCGGGGCCCGACCTGGAGGCATCGCGCCGGCTGGTGGAGACCGCGCGCGAGGCCTTCCTCGAAATCCTCCTGACGGACCTGGAGGACGCCTTCACCGCGAAGGAGCTGCCCGGCGGCTTCACGCAGGAGGAGTGGGCGGCGCTGCGCCTGCGCGTGGGCGAACAGCTGGCCCGGTCGCGGGCCCGCATGTCCGCGAGCGTGGATGAGGCGTACCTCTACTACCAGTCCGCGCACGCGCTGTACCTGCGCGAGCTGGTGGACAACCTGGAGGAGGCGTTGACGCAGCTCCATGCGCAATCCGGCGGCGGCCTGAACACCCTGACGGACTGGCGCACAGGGGTGGACGCACGGCTGGCGGCGGCGCGTGAGCAATTGGACAAGGGCGAAGCGAACCTGGCCGCGGCGGAGTACCGCGCCGCCCGCGAGGACTTCGCGCGCCACGTCACGCTCCCACCGCCTCCGGTGTCCACGGGCGGCCGGCTGGCCCTGGAGTCCGTTCCCTCCGCCGTGACGCTGGACCCCTTCTCGCAGCCGGCCATGGAATCGCCGCAGCCGTCGCCATCACCTCTGCCCGGCGGTCCCGCCACCGGGAACCTCTCCCCGCTGCCGCCGTCATCGACGAAGGCGAGCACCGACGCGCTGGTGAACCTGGATTGGATTCCCCTGCCGCGCTCGAGGGACTTGTGGAAGGTGGAACTCGCGGTGCTGGGGATGATGTCCATCATCGCGGTGCTGCTGGGGCTCCAGGTGTTGGACGTCTTCGCGCCCACGTGGGGCGGCTCCGGTGGGTGGATGACCGCCTTCCTCTGGGGCTTCGGCCTGCATCAGGTGGGCAACGCCACCTTCGACGGCCTGTGGGGCATGGTGTCGCGGCTGGAGAAGTAGCCTCAGGCCTTCTTGCCGCGGATGGCGCGCGCGGCCAGCTTGTCCACCAGCGCGGGCGCCACCAGCTTGAGCACCAGTCCCACGCGGCCGGTGAGCGTCATCACCAGCTCGCGCTCGCGGCGCTCGATGGCGCGCAGGATGAGGGCCACGCAGGTGTCCACGTCCATGGTGGGGCCCGCTTCGTCGCGAGGGCTCTGTCCCAGGGGCTGGCCCTCCGGACCCAGCGCGTGCGCGCGGATGTCCGTGGCCACGAAGCCCGGTGACACCACGAGCACGTCCGTGCCGGTGCCCAACAGTTCGATGCGCAGCGAATCGAAGAAGCCCTGCATGGCGTGCTTGCTGCCGGCGTAGCCGGTGCGCATGGGCACGCCCGTCTTGCCCGTCAGCGACGACACGGCGACGAGCAATCCCTTGCGAGCCTTTACATACGGCAGCGCGTGGAAGGTGCAGTGCACCGCGCCCAGGTAGTTGATGCGCATGAGGCGCTCATAGAGGCCCAGGTCCTTCACGTCCTCGAAGCGCGAGTGCATGGTGATGCCCGCGTTGTTGACGAGCACGTCCACGCCGCCGAACGCCTCCACGGTGCGCTCCACCAGACTGCGGCACGCCTCCGGGTCGCCCACGTCGGTGGGCACTGCCAGTGCCTTGCCGCCCGCGGCCTCGCACTTCGCCTTCACGCGCTCCAGCGCCTGGGCATCCCGCGCCGCCAGCGCCACGTTCGCGCCCCGGCCGGCCAGGGCCACCGCCAGCGCCTCGCCAATGCCCGCGGAGGCACCGGTGACAATCACGGTCTTTCCTTGCATGGCCCCATCCTCTCAGGGGCGCGGCCCTTCAGCCATGGCCTCCCGCGAACCGCTCCGCGAAGTGCAGTCCGCCAATGAGCAGCAGGCCACACAGGAAGCCCACCACGCGCTGGCGTGAGTCCGGGCCCCGGCGCAGCTCTGGCAACAGGTCCACCGCGCCGATGTAGAGGAACGAGCCTCCGGCGATGGCCAGCACCGTGCCCTGGAGCGAGGGCAGATACCGCGTGCCCAGCAACACGCCGGCGGCGCCCACCGCGGCGGTGAGCTGCACCGCGCCCAACGCGACCAGCGACCGCGCGCGAGTCCAGCCCGCGGCGCGCAGGAGCGCGTAGTCGCCCACCTCCTGCGGCAGCTCATGGACGATGACAGCGAACGCGGTGGCGAAGCCCGCTTGCGGCGACACGAGGAAGGCCGCCGCGACCGCCGCGCCATCACCCACGTTGTGCAACGCATCCGATGCGAGCAGCGCGGTGGGCAGCGTGGGCGAGACCGGGTGCGCATGATGATGGCCGTGCGCGTGTCCGGCGGCGGCCTCCGCGTCGTGATGGTGATGGCCCAGGGCCCACTCCATGAACGTCAGCACGACGAAGCTGGCGAAGGCCCACGCGAAGGCTGCATCGCCCTTGGCCTCCACCGCCTTCGGCAGCACCTCCAGGAACACCGCGCTCAAAAGCGTTCCGGCGGCGAAGGCCACCAGCGCGGGCAGCCGCCGTTGTAGCCAACGTTCGGACAACACACCGCCCGCAAGCCCGGCCAGGCCGTCCAGCCCCACCGCGACGAAGACGAGCAGGACGGTCTGTGTATCCATCAGGGGGCCATCAGCCACGTGAGCACGTCCTGGGGACTGTCCACGTGCACGAAGTGGCCGGCGTCCGGAAGGAAGGCCACGGGGCAGCCACCGTCCTCCAGGCGCTGGGCGCTCTCATCGGACACGTACCGGCTGCGCCCGCCGCGGATGCAGCGCAGGGGCGGGTGCACGGGGCGCTCCACCGCGGGCCACAGGTCCTCGCCGGTGACGCGGCGGTGGAGCCGGAGGAGCGCGTCGCGGTCGAAGCGCCAGCGCACGCCGTCACCGTCGGGCGTGAGGTTCATGAGGATCCAGTCCGTCAGCGGCTCTGACAGGCCGTTCCCAATGAGGTTCGCGCGCAGGTCCTTGCGGCTGTCGGCGCGCGGCGGCGCCTTCAGCAGGATGTCCAGGACATAGCCGCTGTCCGACAGGTTCACCGGCACGGGGCCGGGCGCGATGTCGAGCAGCGCTATGCTGCGCACGCGCTCGGAGGCCTCCAGGCTGGCGGCCAGTGACACGCGGCCGCCCAGCGAATGGCCCACCCAGTCCACGGCGCCGGTGAAGCCCTGCGCGTCGAGCGTGTCCACCACGTCGCGCGCGAGCGTCGTCAGGTCCGCGTCCGGATGCAGGGCCGGGGAGGTGCCGTGGCCGGTGAGGTCGGGCAGGAGGATGCGGCGGCGCGGATCGGCTTTTGTCCACGCGACGGCCAGCGAGCGCAGGTTGCGGCCCGTGCCGAGGAAGCCGTGCAACATCACCGTGAGCACATCCCCCGTGCCCACCTGAAAACTTTCGAGCACCACGCCACCACCGCCTTGTGTCGCATGCCTTGACCTGGAGGCACGCCTGCCGCTTCATACCGCGAACCCCCCTTTCGTCGAGGTGAACCCGATGGCACCTGTCTCCTGGTTGTTGCTGGCGCTCGGCGCCAACCCCGTCGTTGCTCCGGCCTCGGCCCAGGCTCCGGCCGACCCGAAGGTCGCGGTGGCCACGGTGCTGGACGACTGGCACCGCGCGGCGGCGGTGGCCAACGAGCCGCGCTACTTCTCCTTCTTCACGCCGGACGCGGTCTTCATGGGCACGGACGGCGAGGAGCGCTGGACGGTGGACCAGTTCCGCGCGTGGTCGAAGCCCTTCTTCTCCAAGGGCAAGGCGTGGTCCTTCAAGTCGGTGTCCCGCAACGTGTTCTTCTCCAAGGACGGCCAGGTCGCCTGGTTCGACGAGGCGCTGGACACGCCCAACCTGGGCCCCGCGCGCGGCAGCGGCGTGCTGGTGAAGGACGCGGCCGGCTGGAAGATCGCCCAGTACAACCTCTCCGTCCCCATCCCCAACGACCTGATGGGCGAGGTGACGAACCGCATCGCCACGTACTCCAAGACAAAGGCAGCCACACCGCCCGCCCCGGCGAGCAAGCCCGCGCCGAAGCCCTGACGCATGCCCGCCTGCGTCATGCCGGGCTTCATGACAGAACCATGACAAACGCATGGCGGAGCTGAGGCCCTCCGCCATTTCCTACGCTGTACGTTGGAGTCCTTCGCCGCTCTGTAACGGAGGCCCCAACGCATGCGTGTCATCACCCCCGACCTTCTCGTCGCGGCCGTGACGGAACTCTCCCGGGGATCGAAGCTGGTCCGACTGAAGGACGTGCAGGCGTGGTGTGAGTGGAACGGTGTGGATGCGCAGGGCGACGGCCTGCGGAACCAGGCGCTCTGGGAAGCGGAGCGCGCCGAGGCCCAGGGTCAGCGCCGGCTGCTGAAGTTCAAGAGCGGCGAGTGCAAGCAGTCCCGGCTGGGCTGGTCGCTCATCCCCCACGGGACCAAGGCGCGCGAGCTGGCCACGGACCTGCGCTGGTGCGAACAGGCGTGGAACGGCATGGACTGGGAGTGGGTGGGCGGAATCGCCCCCGTCCCCGAGCGCCGTCCCAACCGGGCGCGGACCGAAGAGCAGGCGCCCGCCTCACCGTGAATCCGGGGCGAGCAGGAACACCGCGCCCCAGCGGCTTCAGACCGCGTTCTGGATGTTGTTCAGGTACGTGTCGATGCCGTGCTTGCCATCCAGGGCGAAGACTTCGCCGTTCCCGGCGGAGTCGAAGGTGTGGATGGTCGCTCCTTCCGGATACTGGGTGGACGGGCCGCCGTTGAGGATGCCGATGCCCGGGAAGAGGCCGGACGCGATGCCGCTCACGATGTCCGTCACCGGGTTGAACGCGTGCGTGCCCAGCCACGTGGGCACGGGGTCCTGCTTGTTCACGTAGAAGGTGTACTTGGGCCCGTCCGGGAACGTCTTGCCCGCGCCCGCGAAGGTCGAGACGTTGATGTTCCCGAGCAGCGCCTCGCGCTTGTCGCGGTTGCCATCGCCGAGGACGGGCAGGTTGCCCCAGAAGCCGCCCATGTCGTCCTTGATGCGGTTGTCCACGTCGCGCAGCGCGCTCGACACGATGGCGCCACCCTGGCTGTAGCCGGTGACGTTGACCTTCTTGCCTGCCTGCAGGTCCCGGTAGATGGCGTCCGCCAGCGTCTGGGCCGCCTTGTTGTCGCCAAGGCCCAACCGGTCCATGCCCGTCTGCGTCACGTCCGCGGGCAGCCCCTCCGTGGCGTTGTAGATGGGCACCACGTTGGTGCCCGACTCGTTCGCCAGCTTCTGGGCCTCGC
Source organism: Corallococcus sp. AB038B (assembly GCF_003668955.1). Taxonomy (NCBI): domain Bacteria; kingdom Pseudomonadati; phylum Myxococcota; class Myxococcia; order Myxococcales; family Myxococcaceae; genus Corallococcus; species Corallococcus sp. AB038B. The sequence goes on from NZ_RAWO01000001.1 coordinate 765,156, forward strand.
CCGTGGCGTTCCCGTCTCCCTGCGGCTGCGTCAGGATGCCGTTGACGTGGTACGTCGTCGGCGCCGGGGAGGCGATGGGCTTCTCCGGCTTGAACGGCGGCACCTCCGACACGGAGAACTTGTCCGGCGGATAGGCGTAGCCGTCCGAGCCCAGGTACATGCCGTCGTAGGTCTTCGGATCCGCGTTCGAGTCGATCTTCAGCGCGCCGCGAGCCACCTTCGTCGCGTCATCCAGCTGCACCGTGCCGGCCTGCACCGTGCCCGTGTTGGACTGGATGGGCGGCAGGTTCGCGTTGCCGGAGCTGGAGGGCTGGGCGCTCTTCGCCTCGAAGACGTCCTTGGCCGCCAGCGGGCGCGCGAGCGCGTTCTTCGCCACGGGGCCGGTCTGTCCCTCCACGGCGCGCGGCGTCACCTGCCGGACTCCGCCTCTACCCACTCCGTCGATGGACATGTCCCGGACCTTCCGTGCTCGCGGTTCGAGAAGGGTTATCGGGAAGTGAGAGAAGGAGTTGCCCCGATCAGGGCAGAACGTTGACGTGGATGCCCGGCGTGCGGCGCTCCGTCGCGCGCTCGACCACGCGGCCCAGGCGCAGCAGCAGGTGCTCTTCGTAGGGGCGCCCCATGAGGTGCACGCCCACGGGCAGGCCCGCGCGGTCGAAGCCCGCGGGCACGGAGAGGGCAGGGCAGCCGGTGAGGTTCGCCACGCGGATGAAGCGCATCAGCGCGTCCACCACCGGCAGGTTCGACTCTCCGGCCGGGAGCGTCGCCTCGGGGATGGCGGGCGCGGTGCTCGCCGTCGTCGGCGTGACGATGACGTCCACGTCCGCCATGAGCGCCAGCAGCTCGCGGGTCAGCCGGTGCCGATGCCGCAGCGCGTGGATGAGGTCCGTGGCCCGGAAGTGACGCCCCAGCGCCAGGTTGGTGCGCGAGTCGAGCCCGAACACCGACGCGCGGGCCTTCACCTGCGGCAGCATCGCCTCCGCCATCTCACTCAGGATGATGCAGCTGTGCGTCCAGAGAATCGTATTCAGGTCCGGCGCGGGCAGCTCCACCACCGTGGCGCCCGCGTCGGTGAGGGCGCGCACGGCCTCGCGGCAGCGAGCCACCACGTCGGCGTCCGCGTCTTCAAAATAAGGCGTGCAGATTCCCATCCGCACGCCCTTCAACGCGCCGTCTTCATAGCCAGACAGGTGATGCGGAGGCTGCTGCCGGGCGACGACGTCGTGTCCATCCGGTCCGGCCACAATCGCATACGCCGCCGCGACGTCGTCGACGGTGAGGCCCAGGGGGCCCACGTGCGCCACGTTCCAGCACAGCGGCGGCACGCCCGTCTCCGGGATGCGGCCCCAGGTGGCCTTGAGCCCGACGATGCCGCACAGCGCGGCGGGGATGCGGATGGAGCCGCCGCCGTCCGCGCCAATGCTCACCGGGCACAGGCCCGCCGCCACCACGGCACCAGAACCGCTGGAGCTGCCTCCGGTGATGTGGCCCCGACTCCACGGGTTGCGCGCGGCGCCGTGGTGCGGATTCAACCCGATGGGGTTGATGCCAATCTCCTGCATGTTGGCCTTGCCCAGGATGACCGCGCCCGCGGCCTTCAACCGGGCGGCCACGGTGGAGTCGGCTTGGGCCGGCTCGGTGCGGAACGTGGTGCCCAGCGTCGTGGGGAAGCCCGCCAGGTCCAGCTCGTCCTTGATGACGACAGGCACACCGTCGAGCACGCTCAAGGGCATTCCGGCGCGCAGCCGCTCCGCGGACGCCTCCGCCGCCCGCAGCACCTCCTCCGGCTTGCGAGCGATGAAGAGCCCCAGGCGGTCCGCTCCGACGTCCAGCCGTTCAATCGCCTCGTGGACCTTGCGCGTCACGGCCACCGGGTCCGTGCTCCCATCCCTGTAGGCGCGAGCGAACGCCGCGACCGTCTGCTGCTTCGGCGTCACGGGCGACGCGGCGACGGCGCGCGCGGCCTGCTCCACCGGTGTCTGTGATTCAGAAGGCGGCGCGCCCGGAGGCAGCGGGTACTGGATGGGAGGAGCATCGCCAGCGGACAGCTCGCGCCAGGGCTCGATGCCGCTGTCCCGCATCAACTTCTCCACCAGCGCCGGGCCCACGCCGCCCCGCTCCAGCGTGTTGACCATGGCCTTGAGGGCCATGCCGGAGAGTCGCGGAGCCTTCACCGGAGCGCGTCGGTAGGTCATGGCCCCCGAGCCTACACCCCATGCTCATCCACGCATCAGGTCATTCCCTGTCCCTGGAACACCTCGTAGATTCAAGTCATGCCCAAGATTGCCAGAGGCACCCGCCCGAAGCGCTTCAACCACTTGTCCAAGACGGAGAGTCAGGCGAGCGTCGCCACCCTCTCCGAGCGGATCCGCACCGAGTTCGACCGGGTGCTCTGCATCCGCAAGACGCGGCGGGTGGAGGATGAAATCAAATACAACATCCACCCGAGGTACAAATACTACCACCTGGGCATCGACGCGGTGGAGCCCTCGATGGACAAGAACTACTGGCACGCGGCGTTCACCGTGCTGCAGGGGCTGCCCATCCAGGAGTACGACTCCTTCAAATGCCCGGGGGTGGTCATCAGCAACCAGGCGGAGCTCGCTGGCTGGGGAAAGGGGGACCTGGGGCTGCCCACCAAGAACGTCCTCGAGAACCGGTATCCCGGCCAGTTCCCCCGCACCGCGGCGCCGCAGGCCAATGGAAAGACCCTGGGGACCTGGGATCTGGTCAGCGCGAAGCTCGTGGAGATGCGGGAGCGGGTGAATGGCACCCGGCCCGACGTCAGCTCCACTGGAAAGCAGCGCGGTGTGGAGCGGAACATCGTCCTGGATGACGGCACTTCGTTCCCGAGCGGCGTCATCAAGGCGCCCTACCTGAACGCGGCCTCCATCCCCTACGGCGAGGCCCAGGTGCACTACCTCCCCGAGCACGTCCTGGGAGTCTACGCGGAGCTGCTGAGCCAGCAGCAGATCACCGCGTATCAGCAGGCGGACAACGCGCGCACGGCGGAGGTCGCCCTCCAGGACGCCGTGGAGGCCATCCGGGGGGCGCTGGACCTGCGCTTCTACCTGAAGACCACCTGCAAGATGGCGGTGCCGCTCGTCGAGTACTCCCTGGGAGCCGTCACCCTCCACGCATCGCCCAAGGCGCTCATGACGGCGGCCGAGGCGAAGTGTCCCGCGGCCGTCATCGAGGCCGTGAAGGCCAAGATTCCCATTGGCATGTATGGCGATGACGCCTGAGCGTCAGTGGCCCGTGGGGGACGGAGGCACTTCCGTGTCGAAAATCTTGTCCGACCCCGGTTTGCCAAACACCATCGTCTGATGGGCTGGCGGGAAGACGGTGCCCGGGACGTGCATGCCGGACGCCTCCCAGTAGTGGCCGGAGGCATCCGTCGGCAGCACGAGCTTGTTGCCCAGCGCGCCGGAGGCCGCCTGGAGCACCTCGTAGCAGGTCCGGCAGGGCGTCTTCACGCCGCCGATGAACGCGGGGGATGACTCGCTCAACAGCCCCGCCGCGTCCAGGTTCATGAGGATGGGATAGAACATCTGCTCCGCGTGGATGTCCTTCTTCGTGAAGGTCCCGCGGCCCTGCTCCGGCACGACCAGGTAGACGCGGCCCGGAGCCACCGCGGGCGCCGTCCAGGCCGTGTAGTCGTCGCCATTCTTCGTGATGGTGAGGAGTTCGTGGTTCGCGCAGTTCAGCGACGCCCGGAGCTGCTTGAAGATGTACTTCCATTGATATTGGAAGTACTCCGAATAGGCCGCCTCGGTGTTCGAGACGAAGGCCGTCTTGTAATCCGGCAGTCGATCCGTGTGGGACTTCTTCAGGTTGCGCTTGGAGGAGTTGATGGACCCCGCGCCCGCCTTGCCAATCTTGATCTGACCAATCAGCGCCTTGAGCGTCCCGTGCGTGCCCAGGGAGTCCTCCAGCTCCAGCCCATAGGAGTAGTTGTTGGAGGAGATGAAGAGCGAGCCGTGGGCCCACATGGCCTGGAGTTCGACGGGGTTCATCGAGTCCCCGCCGAAGTCGATGGTGTAGAGCAGCGTGCACAGCCGCCGCATGAAGGAGTTGGGGCCCAGCTCGCGGTAATCCCAGACGGCGTCGCGGCCGACGATCTTCGCGGCGTTCACCACCGTGGGGGCGGACTGGCTCAGACGGGGATAGCTGGTGCTGTTGACCGTCTCCCGGTGGGTCAGCAGGGTCTTGTATTGGTTGAGTGACACCACCCGGCCCGGGTGCGTGGTCGTCGTCTTCGGGTTCTGTGCGTTCGTCAGTGCCCCGAACTTCGTGTCGTAGTCCTGCCGCCGCCTCTTCACCTTCTGGTAGGCCCGCTCGGTGTCGATGCGCGCCTTGGCGTCATCGTCCTCCACGGGCTTCACGCTGAAGGTGGGGACTTCGTCCTGGAAGCCGTCGTCCAGCCGCCGCCGCTTGAGGTTCAGCACCGCCGCGTCCGGAGCGATGTCGAGCGAGCCGCTGACGTCGTGCCGCGCCGGGTTGAGCAATCCGGCCTTCTTGCGCTTCTGGGCCTTGTTGGCGCCCGTCGTCAGCGGGACGAAGAAGATGGAGTGGTTGTGTCCGCACGTCGGACAGTCCGGACGGTTCGCCTTCTCATCCGAGTAGGTGCTGGGCGCGGAGTACATCCACTGGCCCTTGCAGTCAGAGCAGCCGAAGAAGAAGGCCATCGTCGACAGCTTGTCGACCTTGCTGCTGCCGCCTTCCTTCGTGCAGTGGTTGCACGTCGGCATGTCGCCCGGCAACTCACTCTCCAGGAAGATGCCGCTGGTGTTCAGGCACTTCTGACACTTGAAGTAGTAGAGCATCGTCCACCCTGGGGGAGCGCCAGAAGCCGCATGGTACATTACGCGGCGTCATGCACCCGCGCCGCCGAATCCTCCCCCTCGTCGTGTGTCTGCTGGCGGTCGCTACTGGCTGCAAGAAGGAAGCGCCGGCCGCGCCTTCCAAGCCCGCCATCGGCCTGGTGCTGGGGCTGGGGGGCCGGGGCGACCACGCCTTCAATGACTCCGCGCTGCGGGGACTGGAGCTGTGGGCCGCGGGAGTGAAATACGAGAAGGCTGGATATCAGGACACCACCGCGTCCGAGCGGAAGGACTCGTTGGCCCCGGACGTCGCCGCGCGCGGGTGGGAGATGATTCCGCTGGGCATCACGCCGGTGGTCCTCCAGAGCCGCGTGGCGGAGGACTACGAGCCGAACCTCCAACTGCTCGCGGAGCAGCGCGTGTCGCTGGCGATGGGCGTGGGCTTCATGCTGGAGAACGCCGTGGAGACGGTGGCCCGGCGCAATCCCTCACTGCCCTTCCTGCTGGTGGACAGCCCGCTGCTGGACGCGCAGGGCCGGGTCATCACGCTGCCCAACGTCCGCACGGTTGTGTTCCGCGAGGAGGAGGGCTGCTTCCTCGCGGGAGCGCTGGCCGGGCTCGTCACGAAGACGGGCCGGGTGGGCATGGTGGGCGGGATGAAGATTCCCCTGGTGCAGCGCTACGAAGCCGGCTTCCGGGCTGGCGTGGCCGCGACGAACCCGAGCGCCACGGTGCTGGTGAACTACACCGGCAGCTTCACGGACTTCGCCCTGGGCAAGCAGGTGGGGCAGGACCTGCTGCTCAAGAACACGGACGTCCTCTTCGCGGCGGCCGGCGTGGACGGCCTGGGCGCCATCCAGGCCGTGAAGGAGGCGCGCGAGGCGGGTAAGGCCGTGTCTGTGATTGGCGTGGACTCCGACCCGTCCCACCTGGCGCCGGAGGCGGTGCTGTCCGCCGTCGTGAAGCACGTGGACCTGGTGGTGTACGAGGCCATCCGCGAACAGCGCCAGGGGCGCTTCCAGGGTGGGAATGTCTCGCTCGGGTTGAAGGAGGGAGGGATGGGGCTGGCTCCCGTGCGGCTGGACTTCCCGGGCAAGGACGAGGCGCTGCGCACGGTGGAGGCGCTCAAGGCCCGCATCATCTCCGGGGAGCTGAAGGTGCCCACGCAGCCCTGAACACGGGCCCCTGCTCGGGCGATTGGAGGGGAGGGGGGCGGTCCAGCCTTGTGCTGCTGCCCGGCGCGCACGCCGCGTCCACCCTAGGGCCAGGAGGAATCCCCCCATGGCCATTGCCCAGAAGATCGTCACCAACCTGTGGTGCAACAACAACGCTGAGGAGGCCGTCGCCCTCTACACGTCTGTCTTCAAGGACTCGAAGGTCCTGCACGTCACGCACTACACGGACGCGGGCCCCCAGCCCAAGGGCAAGGTGCTGACCATTGAGTTCGAGCTCGCGGGACAGCGCTTCGTCGCGCTCAACGGCGGACCCGGTGTCCCCTTCACGGACGCCATCTCGCTGAGCGTGGATTGTGAGACGCAGGCGGAGCTGGATGAGCTGTGGGACAAGCTCCTCGCGGGCGGTGGCAAGCCGGTGCAGTGCGGCTGGCTCAAGGACCGCTTCGGGCTGTCCTGGCAGATCGTCCCCACCTATATGCAGCAGGTGTTGCTGGATCCGGACGAGGCGAAGCGGGACCGTGTCATGCGCGCGATGATGAAGATGGTGAAGCTGGACATCGCCGAGCTGAAGCGGGCGGCGGAGGCGCGGTAGCCGCCGGCTCGGTCCCGCGAAGCCACGCGGCGCCGGAGGTTCACGGCCCGCGGTGCTTCATCTCCGCGAACCATTCGCGGGAGCGGGCGCGCGGATCCACTCAGCCGCGCCACCGCGTCCTCCAGTGCGTCCTGGTTGGCCCAGACGATGTCCGCGTCGCCGTGCTTCCCCACCAGGTCCAGGATGAGGTGGTAGAAGAGGCCGCCGTCGCGAGCGGCGCGCTTCGTCGGGCATGCTCATCGGAGCGACTTTTTACCGCTCCTCCGGCCCCGGCGCATCCGTCCTTCGGAGCGCTACGCCCCGGCGGTCCAGCCGCCGTCGATGTCGATGACCTGCCCTGTGGCGTACGCGCAGGTGGCGAGGAAGTACGCCGCGTCCGCCATGTCGTGCACGGTGCCCGGCTTCTTGAGGGGCACCTTGCTCACGAGCGCGTCCAGGAACGCGCCGACCTGCTCCGGCGGGACGCCCCAGTCGATATCCGTGTCGCGCGTCAGCCCTGGGGACAGGACGTTGACGCGGATGCCCTTGGGCGCCAGCTCCACGGACAGCGAGCGGCCCATGGCGTTGACCGCGCCGCACAGGCCCGCGCCGCCCGAGTAGTTCACCAGCGCAGTGTGACCCGCGATGCCGGAGCACAGGATGATGGCGCTGCCCGGGGCCATCTTCGGCACCGCGTAGTGGCAGGCGGAGAGCTGGCCGAAGAAGCGGTCGTTGAAGAGGGCGCGCCACGACTGCGAGGGCACGCTGTCCACCGCGCCGAACACGGCGCCACCCGCGCACGTCACCAGCAGGTCCACGCGCGGCACGGAGTCGATGAGCCGCTTCACCTGCGCGTCGTCGCCCACGTCGGTGACGACGCCGCGGGCGCCCCTGCCAATCCGCGCCGCCGCGTCCTCCAGGCGCTGCTGCCGGCGCCCGGCGATGACCACCTCCGCGCCCTCGCTGGCGAAGCGCTCCGCGATGGCGAAGCCAATGCCCGTGCTCCCGCCCGTGACGACCGCGATCTTCCCGTCCAATGCGCCCATGTGTGTGCCTCCTGGATAGGCATACGGATGGCACAGGCACGGCTGGCAATGCCATGCGGCGGAAGGGCGTCATTCCCACCGCTCCTCGCGGACGCGCTTGCTGCCGCACCGCACCCCATGGAACGAAGTGCCCCATGCTCATCCTCCTGCGAGCCCTGGGCCTCTTCGTTCTGACCGCAGTGGCCGAAGTGGTGGGGTGCTACCTGCCGTACCTCTGGCTGCGCGAGGGCCGATCTCCGCTGCTCCTCGTTCCCGCGGCCGTGAGCCTCGCCGCCTTCGCATGGCTCCTGACGCTCCACCCCACGGGGGCCGCGCGGACCTATGCCGCTTATGGAGGCGTCTACATCGCGGTGGCCCTGGCCTGGCTGTGGGCCGTGGAGGGGGAGCGGCCCAGCACCTGGGACATCGTGGGGGCCCTGGTGGCTTTGACAGGGATGGCGATCATCGTTCTGGCGCCTCGCAGGTAGTCCTGCGTCAGGGCATCCCAGAGCCGTGCGGGCTGCCTGTGGCCCAGGGTGCGCGACACCCCCGGACCGGGGTAGACACACGGCATGTCCGCCCTGCTCGACAGCGGCGTGCGCCAGGGCGCGGAGGTTCGCTGCCCCGGGTGCATCCGCTTCATCCCTGCTGATGCCGCGTGCCCGCATTGCCTCTGTGGTGCCATCCCGCTGGAGCGCTATGGCTCCGCGCGGGCGTTGGTGAAGTCCGGCGTGGACCGCTTCTCCCTGGCGGCCCGCACCGCCGCGCTGGAGCCCGCCCAGGTGGCGGTGCTGGAGGCGCGCTACGCACGGCAGTGGGGCGCGGTGCAGCGCCTCGCCGAGGACGCCCGCCGCATCGAGCCCCTCCTCATCCAGCGCGGTTTCGTGCGGGAGCTGGAGGATGCGTGGGCGGTGATTCTGCCCATCGAGGAGGCGTCCCTGGAGGAGATGCTCGCGCCCTTCAGTCCCATGCCGGACTCGGTGGAGTGGCTGGCGAGCAAGTCCCCGGATCCGACCCTGCGCCTGCTGGCTTCGTTCGCCTGGGTGCACCAGGGCACCTGGTCGCAGGAGGCGCGCTTCTCCGTGCGCAACCAGCTGCTGCACGGCGAGGGCCGCGTGGCGGTGGAGGCCATGCTCGCGATGACGCGCTGGCGCAGCGGCCTCTCCCCCCGTTTGAATCAGGAGGAGCGTGAGCGGATCCGCACCCTCGCCCTGGGCGTGCTCGACGTGCCGGAGCTGTCCTCACGCGCCGCGGTCGCCTGGGTGCGCGCGTCGCACGAAGCGCCGCCGGACAATGTCTCCACCGCGCTCCGTCGGGGCCTGTATGGCATGGACCCCGACGTCCGCTTCGAGTGCGCGCTGTGTCTCCACGACGAGGTGGAGGTCGCCCAAGCGCTGGACTCTTCCGATGCGGACCTCGCCGCCTTCGCGCGGCGCACCTTGAGCCAGTGGGGTTCACGCCGGCTGCTCACGCGCCTGCAGCGGGATGGGGACGCGGCCTTCGCCAAGGAGGTCCTCCGCGAACTGCCCACCCCTCCACCCGAGGGCGCCCTGGAAGCGCTGCTCACCGTGTCGCTGCGCACGGTCGGGTCGCTCGCGGACGAGCTGCTCTCCTTCGCGAAGCGGCGTTCCTTTCGCGAATGGGGGCTGGAGGACCAGCGGCGCTGGGCCCGCTGGGCGCGCTCGGTGCTGAGCGACCTGCCCGCGGAGACCGCGCTCGATTTCTTCGGCTGGGCCGCCACGCCTCCCCGCGACGACCCCGAGCCCCCCGAGGAAGAAGAGTCCGAGGCGATGTGGGCCTTCCTGGAGGAGACCGTTCACGCCATCGACCGGGGCGCGAAGAAGGACCGCACCGAGTGCTTCCAGGACTCCTCGTTCGCGCGCTTCCTCCACCATTCGGGCGTGGACGAACAGCGGCGGCTGAACGACTGGGCCCGCGACCCGAACAGCGGTGAGGCGCTGTTGGAGGCGTTGCTCATGTTCCCCTCCAGGGCCCGGAACCTGAGCCTCATTCCAGAGCACCCGAGCACGGAGAAGCACCCCGACCCCGGTCACTTCGGCCGGCTGCTGATGGCCGTCTGGGAAGGGCCGGGCCAGCACCTCCTGGTGGCGCCGCTGACCCGAGTGGTGCGTTCCTGGAGCTCCCTCACCGGAAGCGAGCTGTTCGTCGAAGCCGTGTGGAGGCGCTTCCAGTCCCATCCCGCCGAGCGTGCCACCCTGCTCACCGCCTTCGCGGCCTGGCGCGACCGCCTGTGGGAGTACCAGTGCGACGTGGAGCCGGACGCGCTCGTGCGCTTCCAGGCCTGGTGGCGCGTGGATCCGGAAGGGCTCTACCGCCAGACGGAGCAGCTGCTGGACCGAGTCCCGGTGGACGCGCTCCCCAAGAGGCTGCGAGCCCTCTGGGACGCGGCGGAGGAGTTGGTGGGCACGCGCCCGCGCACGGCGTCCCTCTCCGTGTCGAAGGGCGCCATGGCGCTGCGCAACGGGCTGGAAGGCCGTGATGTCCACGTCCTCGACGTCCTGGACGCGGAGCTGGATCACTTCGAGTCGTGGCTCCCTGCCTTCGAACAGCGCGTGCTCGCCACGCCGTCTCCGCAGGAGGAGTCCAACATCCACCGCGACTTCCTGGACGACACGCACAGCGCGCTGCGGATGATGCGGGAGCGCCGCGAGCGCAGACGTGAAGACGAGGAGCGCGAGCGGCAGCGTGCCATCGACCGTCAGGTGGCCGAGTCCCGCCGCCGCGACCAGGAGCGCCAGTTGGAGGCCCAGCGCCGCGAGGCCGAAGCGCTCCGGGCCCGGCAGGCCGCGGAACGCGAACAGCAGGAGACGCTCTCCCGCGTGAAGGCGCAGCGCCTGCTGGTGACGCTCCAGCCCCGCGTACCGCTGAAGGACGTGGACCGCGAGGTGCTCTTCCCGGAGTCCGCCTTCCCCACGATTGTGGACTACGCGCGGATGATCAAGGCGATGCAGCAGGGTGGGGACGTGATGAAGCTCTTCGAGACCCTGGGGCTCACGCCCGCCACCTGGGCCGCGCAGGCCACCGCCTGGGGACAGGTGATGGTGGGCCGCATGGAGCTGGGCATGCGCTTCGGGGAGCTGCTCGGGGCGCCCTGGGAGTGATGTCCCCGGGCGCCTGGAGTGGGGGCCTGCCGCGCTACTGCGCGGTGGCGCCGCCGTCGAGGACCATCTCCGCGCCGGTCATCAGCTTGGACTCGTCCGACGCCAGGTAGACGACGGCGTTGGCCACGTCATCCGGCTCACCGAAGTGGCCCATGGGGATGCCCTTGAGCATGCGCGCGCGCGTCTTCTCCGCCTGTCCACCGGCCTGGGCCAGCGCCTCCACCATGGCGGTCTCCACGTAGCCGGGGTGGATGGAATTGCAGCGGATGCCGTAGCCCTTGTAGGCACAGTGCAGCGCAATGGACTTGGACAGCATGCGCACAGCGGCCTTGCTGGAGCAGTACGCGGGGAACTGGGGCACGCCCACGAGCCCCGCGATGGAGGAGATGTTGATGATGGAGCCCTTGGCCCCGCACTCCTTCATCACGCGGATGCCGTGCTTGCAGCCCAGGAACACGCCGTCCAGGTTGACCGAGTGCACGAACCTCCACTCGTCCAGGGACATCTCCTCCACGTCCTTCACGATGCCCATGCCCGCGTTGTTCACGAGCACGTCCAGCCGCCCGAACTTCTCCACCGTGCGCGCCAGCGCGCTCACCCACTGGTCCTCGCGGGTGACGTCCAGCGGGAGGAACAGGCCGGCGTCGCCCAGCTCCTCCGCCACCGCGCGGGCCTCGCCCTCGCGCCGGTCGGTGACCACCACCTTCGCGCCCTCGCGCGCGAGCATCCGAGCGGACGCGGCGCCCAGGCCCCCCGCGCCGCCAGTCACCAGGGCCACCTTGCCTTCGACTCGCTTCATGGTCGTCGTTCCTTCAGTGAGCGGCGGGTGCTTCACGCCGCGGGGTTGGGGGTGAGCAGAATCTTGCCGTTGCGGCCCGGCTCCAGCGCGCGCTTCACCGCGTCCTGGATGCGCTCCAGCGGATAGGTGCCGTCCACGGGCGCCTGGAGCGTGCCCACGGCCATCAGCTCCGCCAGCCGCGCGAGCGTGGCGTTCTGCTCCTCGCGAGGGGCATCGCGCAGCCAGCGCGTCAGCCAGAAGCCGCGCAGGGTGACGTCCTTGAAGATGCTGGCGGCAGCGGACAGCATGGGCCCCTTGCCGCTCATGGCGCCGTAGTTCACCAGCGTGCCGCCGGTGGAGAGACAGTCGCCCACGCGGCGAGCGGACTCGCCACCCACCGCGTCGATGCCCAGCCGCACCTTCGCGCCGCCGGTGGCCGCGCGCACCTTCTGGGGCAGTTCGTCCGTGTCCAGCAGCACCACGTCCGCGCCCTGGGCCTTGAGCTCGTCGGCCAGCTCCTGGCGGCGCACGACGTTGACGGTCTTCAGGCCCATCACCTGCGCCAGGGTGATGAGGTAGCGGCCCACCGCGGAGTTGGCGGCGTTCTGCACCACCCACTCGCCGGGCTGGAGCGTCACGAACTGACGCAGCATCAGGTAGGCGGTGGGCGGGTTGATGAGCAGCATGCTCGCCTGGAGCAGGTCCAGACCCGGCGGCACCGGCAGCAACTGCGCGGCGGGCGCGGTGAGGTGGGTGCGCCAGGTGCCCGAGCCCAGCGGGAGGAACACGAGGTCGCCCACGGCCACGGCGTCGGAGCCGGACACCTCCACCACGCGGCCCACGCCCTCGTTGCCGGGCGTGGCGGGCAGCTTGGGCAGCACGCCGTATTCGCCGGAGAGGGTGAGCAGGTCGGACGGGTTGATGGGCGTGGCGAGCACGGCCAGCCGCGCCTCACCGGGCTTCAGCGGGGTGGGGGACTCCTCCACCACCTGGGCGACGTCGGAAGGCGGCCCGAAGGCCGAGAAGCGCACTGCTTTCATGGCATTGCTCCCGCGCTGTGAAGGCGGCGCCACCCTAACCGCCTTCCGCCCTGCTGCCGAGCGTGCGCTGTGATGCCACGCGCGGTGTGCATCCGCTGGTGGATGGATCCGCTCCGCCTGCATTCCCGTCCCGAGGGCACGGCGCTCTGTCCACCCCCGGACGCGAGAGGAAGGAGGCTAACGGCCGACGACGATCGGGCCTCGCCACGACGCTGGGGGCTGCACAGGTTCTGAAATGGACCCCTCGGTGGGGCGGGTGGGGACGGGCGAGGAGGGCGAGTGTGAGCAACGAGCACCGCGAAGGGGCCCTGGCCGGGCCGGGGGCCGCCGCAGGGGAGGGGCTTTCCGCCTCACCGTGCGTCTGGAGACGCAGACTGCTGACGGTACTCAAGCCGGTGTTCGCGATGGGCGGCCTGGGGATGTTGGGGACCCTGGTGCACAAGGCCGGCGCGGGCGAGCTGAAGACCACGCTCCTGGATGCGCTGCCGCTGCTCCCCTGGGTGGTGTTCATCGAAATGGGACGGCAGGCGTGCGACGCCACGGCGACGCGACTGTCCTATGGCGCGCGTGCACGGCAGGTGCCGTTGTCGGTGTTGGTACGAGCGCAGCTGATTGGAACCGCCGTGTCGAGCATGGCGCCCGCGGGCCGAACGGCGGCGGAGGCGACGAAGGCCACGCTGCTGACGCCATACACGGGAGGCGCGGCCGCGACGGCGGCGGCGGCCACGTCGCAGTCGGCGTCGCTGGGAGCCGGAGGGCTCATCTCCTTCCCGTGCGCGCTGGCGGCATATCTGATGACGGGCTGGAGCACGTTCACGGTGGCGATGCTGGTGCACGGCGTCGTGTTGCTGCTCGCGTCGCTGGGCGTGCGCGCGGGGCTCCGGACGAAGCGGCTGGGCACGTGGATGCGCAGGCGGTGCGGAAAATGGGGCGAGCACGCGGAGGCGTTCCAGGCATCGGTATGCGCCGGAGGGCTGTGTCCGTGGCGGCCGATGCTGGCCTTCCTGGGCAGCCGCGTGTTGCAGGTGATGCAGTACGCGGTGCTGGCGCACGCGGTGGGCATCGACGCGTCGGTGGTGCAGGCGCTGTTCACGCAGGGGCTCTACCTGGTGGCGTTGGCGATGGGCTCGCTGGTGCCGGGGCAGGTGGGCGTGACGGACGGGATGTTCTCGCTGGCGGCGGGAGCGATGGGGACGACGGCCGCGAAGGCGATGTCCATCGCGCTGCTCGCGCACACGGTGCAGGCGGTGTTCGTGCTGGTGGGAGCGCTCACTCCGCTGGTGTGGCGCGCGAAGGCGAAGGTGGCGGCAGCCGCGCCGGTGGTGGCGCCGCCCGTGCTGTCCACGCCGGTGTACCGCTAGGTCCTGGCAGCTCCAGGTTCCGTCTTCACGGATGAGAAGGCGAGAGCCCAGTGGGGCCTCGCTGGCGGAGTCGCACCGTAAAAACCTGTCCGACAGTCGGACAGGTCTTGAAGGACCGAAGCCCGGAGCCGCCGCTTCATCCGAGCAACGGAAACCTGTCGGACAGTCGGACAGCTTTTGAAGAACCGCGGCCAGGGCCTCTGGTCCACCCGAGCGGCGAAAACCTGTCCGACAGTCGGACAGGTTTTGGTGGGCCGTTGCCGGAGAGCCTCCGTCCATCCGGGCGGATGAACTTGTCCGACAGTCGGACAGGTTTCGCGGAACCGCGTCAGACCGACGGTGTACACCTCGGATGGTCGAGGTTCAGGCCGGTCGGACCTGGACCGGTGTCCCGCTGAACGCGGCGTTGCCGCTGACGACGTCTAGCGCCTGGTCATCCGTGAGGTCATTGATGCTGGCGCCCGCGTGCGCGCTGGCGACCTGCTGGCGGATGCCTGGGCGCTGGTGTCCGTAGCCATGCGGCAGGCTGACGACGCCGGGCATCACGTCGGCGGTGACGGCGACGGGCACGGTGACCTCCCCTACGCGTGAGCGGATGGTGGCGTTGGCGCCATCCGCGAGCCCTATGCGTGAGGCGTCGTCCGGGTGGACCATGAGCGTGCAGCGGGGACGGCCCTTCACGAGCCCCGGCACGTTGTGCATCCACGAGTTGTTGTCGCGCAGGTGCCGGCGGCCGATGAGCAGCAGTTCGCCATCGCGAGGTGCCGCGTCATCAGGGAACGCGGCGCGAAGCCGGGCCACGTCCGCGACGAGCAGCTCCGGCGCCAGCTGGATGCGCTTGGAGCGGTTGCGGAGCCTGCCGGGCAGGCTGGGCTTCATCGGGCCCAGGTCGATGCCATGAGGCGCGGCACGAAGCTTCGCGAGCGACAGGCCGTGCTTCTTGAGCGGATGGAAGCGCGAGCCATAGGGCCCCATGCGCAGGCCCAGGTCGAGGATGCGCTCCGGCCCCATCCGTTTGAGGGCCTGGTACTGGAGCAGCGCGCGAACGCTCCGTCCCTTGCGCAGGGTCTCCAGCCGGTGCTGGATCTCCAGGAGGATCTCCCAGTCCTGACGTGAGTCCGGACCGGCCGGGAACACCGGCGGCGAATACTTCGCCGTGTTGCGCACGGCGAGCACATGGAAGACGAGGTCGTAGTGTCCTCGCTCCAGCAGCGACGCGGGCGGCAGGATGTAGTGCGCGTGGCGAGTGGTCTCGTTGAGATACGGATCCACGCTCACCATGAAGTCGAGCTGCCCCAGCGCTGTGTCCAACTGCGTGCCATTGGGTGTGGACAACACGGGGTTGCCGGCAATGGTGATGAGCGCTCGGATGCGGCCCTCGCCCGGGGTGAGGATCTCCTCCGCGAGCGCCGCGACGGGAAGCTCTCCGGAGGACTCCGGCAGGCCACGCACCCGGCTCTTCCATCGGCCATGGCTGCCAGGGCTGACACCGAACGCGCGAGGCCCGCCAATGAGGTCGAAAGCGGGAAGGGTGAAGAGCGCGCCGCCCTCGCGGTCCAGATTGCCGGTGACGACGTTGAGGACGTTGATGAGCCATTGGCAGAGCGAGCCGAACGGCTGCGTGGACACACCGACACGCCCGTAGCAGACAGCCCCGTCAGCGGCGAGGAAGTCCCGGGCGATGCCGCGAAGCACCTCCGGTGCGATGCCCGTGTGAGGCGCCGTACGCTCCGGAGGGAAGTCCCGGACGAGCGGCAGCACGGTGTCCAATCCGTCCACGAACTCCGCGAGCCGTCCCATGCGGTGCGCGCTTCCCTCCAGCACGACATGCAGCAGGGAGAAGAGGGCGAGCGCGTCGGTGCCGGGCCTTACGAAGACGTGCTGGTTCGCGATGACCGCCGTCTCCGTGCGGCGGGGATCGATGACGACGACCTTGCCGCCTCGCTCCTGGATGGCACGCAGCCGGGTGCGCACGTCCGGCGTGGTCATCAGGCTGCCATTGGACGCGAGCGGGTTCGCGCCCAGGACGAGCATGTACCGGGTGCGGTCGATGTCCGGGATGGGCACCAGCAACTGGTGGCCGAACATGAGGTGGGCCGCGAGCTGGTGGGGCAACTGGTCCACGGAGGTGGCGGAGAACCGGTTGCGCGAGCGCAGCGCGCGAAGCAGCCCGGGCCCGAACATCATCGCGCCCAGGTTGTGGACGTTGGGGTTGCCCAGGTACGCGCCCACGGCGTTCGGCCCATGCTCCTTCTGGAGGTCATGGAGCCGCTGCGTGATGTCGCGGAACGCGTCCTCCCAGGACACGCGCTCCCAGCCGGAAGCGGTGCGCTTCATGGGATGGCGGAGCCGGTCGGGATCCTCGTGCAGGTCGCGGAGCGCCACGGCCTTGGGACAGATGTGGCCCCGGCTGAACGGGTCCGCCGCGTCCCCCTTGATGGACGTGATGCGCCCATCCGCCACTTCGATGCGCACGCCGCACATGGCTTCACAGAGATTGCAGGTGCGGAAATGGACGGAAGCGCTCATGGACGGAGAGCCTACGCCGGCTCTTCCCCGTGTGGGGCCATTGGGTGACAGACTGTTCCCCACGATGGCTTTCCTGAACGTGCCGGTCCACGACGCCGAGGTCACGGGCGTGCGGATGGATCGGGAGAAGATGTTCCTGCAGGTGGAGCTGGTCCTGCACACCCGCGAAACCGTCTGGTTTGACTTCCAGGGTGCGGAGGACTGGTCCCTGGAGAGGCTCGGGACTCAGAACGTGCTCTTCGACATTCGCGAATGGCGAGCGGGAATGGACGGAGCCGCCGAGCGCTGCGCGGAGTGGGCATTGGATGCCGTCTGGACGCAGAAGGTCCTCTCGGGTGAACTCGCCCTGTACGAGTTCGAGGCTTCCGTGGGGATGGGCGGCTACGTCGTGGCCCGCGCCGTGACGATGGCGCGCACCTGGGAAGAGAGCTCCCTGCAAGGCGTCTCCATCGAGCTCGACTTCCTCCTCAAACCCGGCTGGAAGCGGACAATGGAGGACGGCGGGAACCACGTGGTCACAGGCCCCGCGGGTCCTGAGTTCAGTTCGGAGATCTGGCGCATTGCCCAGTTCATCACGTACGGCGACTACATGAGCCTGGAGAAACTGGATGAGGCGGGGCACCTCTACCGGCTGATGTCTCGCGCACGCAAAAGCATTGGGTTTCAGGTGATGTTCCGGGCGGTGCATCCGGACCCATGAGAGGTCACATGATTTCCCACTCCAATCGATTCATTCACCTGGAACTCGAGCCCGAAGCTGTCTCGCCCTACGCCCTTATGGGGACCATCCGTGTCATGGGCGACGAAGGGCGAATCCAAAATGAACAGACGTACATCAATGCCTGGCTGTGGGCCCTGGACGCGGGCCTGGAGCGGCTCCAACGCGAGTCATTCGCGCGGGTGAAGTTGTTCGCGGAATCCGATGCCCTGGGCTTGGCTCACGACGAAGGCGTGCTGGTGATCACGTATGAGGATCAGGAAGCACGGGTGCGGGATGTCGCTGCCTTCCGGCAGGCGCTCCGCGAAGCGGCTCGGCACTTGAAGGACCTGCGCGATGAAGTAGAGCGAATGAAGCTCGCGAAGACGATCC
Source organism: Corallococcus sp. AB038B (assembly GCF_003668955.1). Classification (NCBI taxonomy): domain Bacteria; kingdom Pseudomonadati; phylum Myxococcota; class Myxococcia; order Myxococcales; family Myxococcaceae; genus Corallococcus; species Corallococcus sp. AB038B. The sequence goes on from NZ_RAWO01000001.1 coordinate 782,670, forward strand.
ACTCGGACATCTTCAAGCTGCTGGACAACATTCGTCAGCGCCCGTTCATGTATGTGCCTGGCAACGAGCCCCTGGGCCTGGTGCATCTGCAAAGCCTGGAGCAAATCCTCTGGGGCTATTCATGCGCATTGCACCACCACGGGATTCTGGAGCCAGGGCTCGACTTCCCCGTGAAGTTCGGGGCGTACCTCTCCGAGACCCGAGGGTGGAGCGCTTCCTGCGGTCCGGCCGCCGCCATCCACAAGGCCGCCGGCGGCGACTCGGAGGCATGGGCGCTGTACTGGAAGCTCATCGACGAGTTCCGCGAATCGCTGGCCCGCCCCAACCCGCTTCCGGAGTAAGCTCAGCTCCCGGGTTTCATGACACCCCGCGCCATCCGCCCTGTCCGCCGGACAACCGGGGAGTCACTTGAGCCCCCAACAGCCTTGCCTTGAGCCTCCGGTTGCCGTCCAATGGTGCACAAACCAATGATCGTGACCGGTGGCGGTTTTTAAGAGCATGCGCACCGTTGCGATCACCGGCGTTGGGAAGAGGGTGAAGGGGAAGGCGATGATGGGGACGGCGTTGAAAAAGGGGGCGCGAGGGCTCGCGCTGGGGATGCTCCTGCTGGTGGGCGCTGCTGCCCATGCGGGACAGGCGGGCGGGGTCAACATGCCGGATTCCCTCCAGGTGGAGGGGCGCACACTCGCGCTCACCCACATGGAGCTGAAGAAGAAGCTCTTCTTCAATGTGTACGTGTGGAGCCTCTACATGGAGGAGGAGCCCACCTGCTTCAAGGAGGCTGTGTCGTCCAACAGCCTGAAACGACTGCACTTCCGCTTCCTGCGCACCATCAGCAAGGACCAACTCGTGGGCAGCTTCCGCGAGGGCCTCCGCCAGAACCCGGCCATGCGCCAGGACGCCCTCAACCAGTCCCTGGAGAAGCTGCTGTCGTCCCTCCATGACGTGCGCAAGGGCGACGACCTCGTCCTGACCTACCTGCCCGGCTCCGGCCTCCACGTCTCCGGTGGCGCGTCCGGCGGTGTCCACATCCCCGGCAAGTCCTTCGCCGACGCCCTCTTCAGCTCCTGGCTGGACACACACCCCATCTTCCCCAAGTAGGGCCGCTCGCCCGGCGGGGAAGTTTTGGCCTCAAATTGGATGCGCGTTTCTCCTAGGCTGCGGGCCCGAGAGCGGTAATCTCGGACCCACCAACATCCTTGTCAGGAGGAATCGCACCTATGCGGACACGTCTGGTTCTGGCTGCCCTCGTTGCCCTTTCCACGGGTTGCGTCTCGCAGGGGAAGTTCAACGAGAAGGCCCTGGAGGCGGAAGGGCTGACGAAGAACCTCACGGATGAGAAGGCGGCCCGCGCGGCCGCCGAGGCGAAAATCAAGGAGCTGGAGGAGAAGCAGACCGCGCTGGAGCAGGAGAAGACCGCGCTGGAGACTCGCCTCAACGCCTCCGAGAACCGCCTCACCGGCGCCGCGGCCGAGCGCCGCGCCCTGGAGGAGAAGAACGCGCAGCTGGCCGCGCTCAACGACGAACTGGGGCGCAACGCCAAGAAGCTCGCGCAGGCGAAGGAGGAGCTGGAGAAGAAGAGCTCCGAGTACGAGAACCTGGCCCAGTCCCTCAAGCAGGAGATTTCCGACGGCAAGATCGAGCTGTCGGAGATGAAGGGCCGGATGACGGTGCAGCTCAAGGACAAGATCCTCTTCGCGTCCGGCTCCGCGCGCGTGGGCAAGGAAGGGCAGGACGCGCTGGTGAAGATCGCCGACGCGCTCAAGACGGTGAAGGGCCGCATCGTGCGCGTGGAAGGCCACACGGACGACGTGCCCACCGGCGGCGGACAGTTCGCCACCAACTGGGAGCTGAGCCTGGCGCGCGCGATGGCGGTGGTTCGTTCGCTTCAGGACTCTGGCGTGGACCCGACCATGCTGTCCGCGGCGGGCTACGGGCAGTACCAGCCGCTCGTTCCCAACGACACGCCGGAGCACAAGAGCCAGAACCGGCGCATCGAAATCGTTCTCGCCCCCGGCCTCGGGGGGCGCTAGGAGGGGGCGCGGGAGACCCGCGCACCCTTCATGAGAACGCTCCTCTGCGTCGTCTGTGTATTGCTTGCGACCGGAGCCGTGGCACAGGCTCCGGACGCAGGAACTCTCGCTGGCGATGCTGGCGCTCCCACGGGCGTGCTGACCAGGCCGCCCGCCCTCCTGCGTCAGGTCGAAGCGGCCTACCCGCCGGATGCCGCCGCCCAGCAGCTCGAGGGCACGGTGGTGATGTTCATCGACATCTCGGAGACGGGCGCTGTCACGAATGTCGAAATCACCCAGCCCGCGGGCCACGGCTTCGACGAAGCCGCCACGGAAGCGGTGAAGCAGTTCCAGTTCGAGCCCGCGGAGGTGGACAACGTCCCCGCGCCGGTGCGCATCCAGTACGCCTACCAGTTCGTCTTCCGCGCGCCGGAGCCGCCACCGGAGGCCTCTCCGGACGGCGGCGTCGCGGAGCCGCAGGGGCCGGTGAACTTCAGCGGTCAGGCGGTGGAGCGCGGCACGCGCAAGCCCCTGGTGGGCGCGGAGGTGGTGCTGACGGAGTTGGACCGCTCCACCGTCACGGACGGCGAAGGGCGCTTCTCCTTCCGGGGCGTCCCCGTGGGCACGCACCCGGTCGTCGTGGTGCTGGGCAACTACGACCGCTTCAAGACGCAGGAGACGATTGAAGAGGGCAAGGAGACGCGGGCCACGTACTACGTGCAGAAGCGCATCTTCAGCCAATACGAGACGGTGGTCCGCAGCGACCGCGAGCGCAAGGAGGTGACGCGCACGACCATCTCGGTGGCGGAGGTGCAGCGCATACCGGGCACGCAGGGTGACACGCTCAAGGTGGTGCAGAACCTGCCGGGCGTGGCGCGGCCCGCGTTCAACGGCGGCGCGCTGGTCATCCGAGGCACCAGCCCGCAGGAGTCCGGAGTCTTCCTGGACGGCCTGCGCATCCCCATCCTGTACCACTTCGGTGGTCTCACCTCCGTGTACAACTCGGACCTGCTGGAGGCGGTGGACTACCTGCCCGGCAACTTCTCCGCGTACTACGGCGACATCACCGGCGGCGTCATCAACGTGCGCAGCCGCGAGCCCCGCACGGACCGCTACCACGCCACGGTGGGCATCAGCCTGATTGAGTCCAACGCGGTGATTGAAGGCCCCATCACGGACACGCTGAGCTTCGCGATTGGCGGCCGGCGTTCGTACATCGACCTGGTGCTCAAGGCGGTGCCGTTCGACGACAACAGCCTCCAGGTGGCGCCGCGCTACTACGACGCGCAGGCGAAGCTGGTGTGGAAGCCGAGCAGCCGCCACACCTTCACGCTGCAGGGCCTGACGTCACGCGACCGTCTGGCATTACTCCTGGACCAGCCGGCGGACGGCGACCCGTCCGTCAATGGTGGCCTGGATGTGACGACGGGCTTCAACCAGCTGCGCCTGCGGCACCAGTACCGCGAGGGCAGGCTGACGGTCGACACGCATGGGCTCGTGGGCAACACGATCCTGGACTTCCAGATTGGCGAGCGCGGGCTGCGCATCGCGTCCACGGACCTGTATCTGCGGCCCACGGTGGAGTACGCGTTCAACGACAGCGTGATGGTCGCGGGCGGTCTGGACGTGGTGGCGAACCTGGCGAAGGTGACGGCCAGCATCCAGCAGCCGCCGCGCGAAGGTGAGCCGCCGTCGCCGCTGGTGACGGAGGACCTCATCAACATCGACGGGAAGTTCACCCAGTACTACCCGTCCGCCTGGGCGGAGGTGCGGTGGCGGCCCATCCAGGACCTGCTGGTGGTGCCGGGCGTGCGCGTGGAGAGCTACATCTTCACGGACCAACAGGAGGTGAAGCGCACGGTGAACCCTCGGCTCGCGGTGCGCTATGCGCTCACGGAGACGTTGACGCTGAAGGGCGGCGCGGGCGTCTACCACAGCCCTCCGGTGCAGGATGAGCCGTCGCCGGGGTTCGGCAATCCGGACCTGGGGGCGAAGCGGTCGCTCCAGTACAGCGTGGGCGCGGAGTGGCAGGCGCGGCCGGAGTGGTTCGTGGGCAGCGAGGTCTTCTACAACGACCTGGATGACCTCATCGTCCGCTCGAACGCGCGCGTCGTGCGCGACGGCGAGTCCGTGCCGGAGAACCTGAAGAACGGCGGCGTGGGGCGCATCTATGGCTTCGAGTTGCTGGTGCGCCGGGCGTTGACGGACCGGTTGTTCGGCTGGATTTCGTACACGCTCAGCCGCAGCGAACGCCGGGATGCGCCGGGGGCGCGCTGGCGCAAGTTCGACAACGACCAGACGCACGTGCTGACGGCCATCGCCAGCTACAAGCTGCCGAAGGGCTGGGAGGTGGGCGCGCGGTTCCGCTTCGCGTCCGGCAACCCGACGACGCCGGTGCTGGGCTCCAAGCGCGACGACGCGACGGACGTGTTCATCCCGTACTACGGGCTGGTCAATTCCCAGCGGCTGCCGTCGTTCAACCAGCTGGACATCCGCGTGGACAAGAACCTCATCTTCGACACCTGGAACCTGGACCTCTACCTGGACCTGACGAACGCGTATAACAACCAGTCGGTCGAGGGCGTGGCCTACAACTACAACTATTCCAAGCGCGAGTACTTCAAGGGCCTGCCCATCCTGCCCGTGCTCGGCTTGAAGGGAGCCTTCTGAACGCCATGCGCACTCCCGTTCTGCTGACTGTCATTGCGTTGCTGGGGTCGAGCGCATGCAGTGGCCCCGACTTCGAAGCCCAGAGTGAGATTCGCAGCGTGCGCGTGCTCGGCATCAAGGCGGAGCCGCCGGAGCTGGCGTTGGATCCGAACGCCTCCACGCTGCCGCCGCCGGTGACGTTCACCGCGCTGGCGGTGACGCCGGACGCGCGTCCGGTGACGGTGACGTACGCGCTGTGCCGGCCGGACGTGAATCCCTACGGGGACGTGGCGTGTCCGGGGGACAGCGGGGTGCCGTTGCCGGGCGGGGTGTTGTCGTTGAGTGACCCGGCGGTGCAGGCGCTGCTCATCGCGGCGTTCCAGGCGGCCACGGGGAGCACGGGGGGCGGGCAGGGAGGCTCGTTCGACTTCAACGACCCGGCGGTGCAGCAGGTGTTGCAGGCGGGGCTGCCGCTGTTCGTGGGGTACGAGGCGACGGACGGCAGCGGGACGCCGGAGGGCGTGGAGCGGGGCGTGCGGCGCATCACGTTGCGTTCGACGGAGACGCCGAACCAGAACCCGGTGGTGCAGGACGTGTTGTGGAACGACGCGCCGCTGTCCGGGCCGCTGCCGCTGGACGCGGAGGTGACGTTCACGCCAGTGCTGGGAGAGGGCAGCGAGGAGTCCTATTCCACGGCGGACGGGCTGAGGACGGAGCAGGTCTTCTACAGCTGGTTCGCGACGGGCGAGGGCGAGGTGGGGTCGTTCCGTTCGCTGGAGCCGGTGGACGGCAAGCCCGGCGACCCGACGACGACCTACACGACAGCCAAGACGCCCGAGCGCATCACGGTCTGGGTCGTGGCCCGCGATGGTCGCGGAGGCACGGATTGGACGACGCGCACGGTGGGCGTGGGGCCCTGAGCGCCGGTCGGGCCATCGCAGTGGTGGTCGGGGTGCTGCTCCTGGCGGGCTGCCTGCGAGGTCAGGGAGCCCGGCCCCCTGATTGGGAGGGAGACCGGAGCATCGCGTTTCCGCCGTTCCATGCGCAGTCCGCAGTACAGGTGTGGGGCAATGAGCAGGCGTATGTGCTGGACGGCAACCTGCTCAGGGCCGTCCAGGTCGCCATGGAGGACTTCTTCCCGAAGCAGTCCAAGGACACGCCGTGCTGGGGAAGACCGGAGGCGTATCACTCCCGTGTCATCCGTCAGGGCGATGTCTTCTTCATCCTGATCCACGAGGCCCCGGACGCCTGTGGCAACGCCTTCATCGGTGTGGACACCGGCGCACGCTACGCGGTCAGCCTTGATGGTCGAATCCTGAGGCGCAGCGTGGGCGCGGAACCTGAAGTTCCACCGGCGCCTCCGGACATGGATGCAGGAGTCCTGGAAGGCGTTGCATTGGACGGTGGCGCCCCGTAGCCGGTCCCCCGCTCACGGGACGATGGTCGGCTCGCTGTCGAAGAGCGCGTCGAACAGGGTGGTCTTGGGGGGCTCCGTCCACTCGACGACGACTGGAACAGGGGTCGCTGCCACTTCGCGGGGCAACTCGTTGACGTGGAAGCGAAGTTCCAGCTCCCTGGCGACGATGCGCGCCGTCTCCTCCATGGGGCCGGGCAGGGGCGTCAGGTGCAGCTGCGCCGCACGGCGCTTGCTCCCCTCGTATTCGAACGTGATGCCGTACACGGTGACGACCGGGGCCAGGATGCTCATGCAGCCCACAACGGCCCAGGGGATGGGCGGCATGGGGTAGCCCTTCGCAGGATAGACGACGCACCGGAAACTGCATCGCGTGGGGCCCGTGCCGTCGCCTACCGAGAAGTCTGGAAACAGCGTGCGCAGATGGTCAAGAAACCCATGCCACTGGCCCAGGCCCTGAAGTGCTTCGTCAAAGCGTTTGAAGAGGCGGGAAAGCTCAGGACCGGGTTCGCTCGCGTCGGAGACCGAGGCAGGCCAGTAGTGTCTGGCGATGGCCAACAACTGCTCCGTGCTGGGAGTCATCGCGCGCGGGCTCCGGCCTCAAAGGGTGAAATCACCGAAATGCACAGGGAGGGCTCGCTCGTGACATACGGCCGGGACCTTCGAGCCCGCGATGGACGCAGGGACGGTCGTTCGCAGCGTGGCCTTCACTGACTCGCAGAGCATCCCCAAGGGAGACGCCATGGTGGAGGAACTGAAGATGGCTTGCGTGGCTTCGTTGATGCGGTCCGCCGCGATTCGCTGGGCCAGCGCCGTGGAGATGGGGCCCTCGACGTTGTGAAGGGGCGTTTCAATCCCGAACCTGCACAGGATGGACTCACCGGTGTTGTCTCGGGAAACGCGGATGTGGATGCAGGCGGCCCGCCAGCCACCGGCCTTACCCGAAGCTGCTTCGACGATGGTCACGAAGCGGATCTGCCGGGGGAGAATCCGCCCCGTGACGAAGGTCCGGTCCGTGGGCCCGACACACGCCGAGCACAGGGACAGCACGGCCGCGACTTGAAGCCACCGTCGCCGTGCTGCCTGTGCCGCCATGGTTCACCCCGTCAGCCACGCGGACGCGCGGCCCAGGCCCTCCGCCACGGAGGTGAATGCGTCCGCCGTGCGCACGCGGTCCTCTCCGAAGCGCTTCACGTACAGCTCCCGCACCGCCGGAATCTGCGACGAACCGCCCGTCAGGAAGACCGCGTCAATCTCCCTGGCCTCCGGGTGCTTCGCCAACAGCCCTTCCGTGCACTGCGACAGTTCATCCAACAACGTGCGGCTCGCCGTCTCGAACTCCGCCCGCGTCATCGGCTCGTGCAGGTGGATGCGCGCGTCCTCGAAGTCGATGGTCGCCACGTCCTCGCTCGACAGCTTCACCTTCGTCGCTTCAATCGCCCGGAACAGCCGGTAGCCCAGGTTGTCCATCACCAGGTCGTAGAGCGCTTGAATCTCCGCGGGGTGGTCGCTCGTGTCGAGCATCACCTCCAGGAGTTCCTGCGTGGACTTCTCCCGGATGAAGGACATCTCGTGCCAGTTGAGCAGCTTCGCCAGCACGTGCTGCGGAATGGGCAGCCGCTTGTGGCTGAAGCCCTTCACCTTGTACGTGGACCCCGCCCCGAACTTCGGCAGCAGCTTGTGCCGCATGATCTCCGCGTCGAAGCGGTCACCACCGATGCGCACACCCGTGGACCCCACCACGTCCGGCCTGCGGTCCAGGTTCCCTCGCCGCGACGGGCCCAGCCGCATCAACGTCAGGTCCGTCGTGCCGGCGCCGAAGTCCGCCACCAGCACCAGTTCGTCCTTCTCGAGCCGCGCCTCGTACGCGAGCGCCGCCGCGATGGGCTCAATCAGGAACTGCACGTGCGTGAAGCCCGCGATCTCCGCGGCCTTGCGCAGCCGCTTCTCCGCCAGCGCGTCCGCGTCCGCATCCGGCGTGAAGACCGCGGGGCGGCCCAGCACCACCGCGTCCGGCGCCTCGCCCAGATGCGCCCCGGCTGACTCGCGCACGCGGCGCAGCAGGATGGCCACCAGGTCCTCGATGGTGTACGTGCGCCCCTTCACCTGCGTGGCCCGGAAGGACGAGCTGTGCAGGAAGGACTTCACGGACTGGATGAACCGGCCGTTGTTGTCCTCCAGGTAGCGCTGGATGGCGTCCGCGCCGGTGAAGACCTCCCGCTCCTCCTCCGCGAAGAAGAGCACGGAGCGGAACAGCCGGGGCTCCGGGGTGTGGGGCTGCAGCGGCAACACGGTGCCGTCCGGCAGGGCCAGGGCGGTGTTGCTGGTTCCGAAGTCGAGTCCGCAGGCGCGCATGGGGGGGCGCCCCTTATCGCCATTCTTCCGGACGCGGTAGCCCCAAAGTGAGCCCCCGCCGTGGGGCGTGCGGCCGAGCAGGCGCTCTCCGTGGGATGGCTTGGCGCTCCACGGGCCACCGCCATCTTTGCCCTGTCATCCCTTTGACAGGAGAACCCCATGAAATCGCGCGCAGCATGGCTGGGTGCCGGAGTCGTCGCACTCGCAGTGGGCACCACCGCCTGCCAGGACGGAGACCGCTCCCGCCAGGACACCGCGGAGAGGAACACCCCCGGACAGCAGGTGGAGCAGGCCCAGCTCCAGTCGGAGAAGGCCTTCGACGACGCACGTGACGCGCAGAAGGAGGCCTCCAGCCAGCAGCGCGAGGCCGCCCGTGCCCAGGAGGACGTGCAGCACAAGCAGCAGGAGCTCCAGGAGGCCCAGGCCAAGGCCCAGAAGGAATCCCAGGAGGCCCAGGCCAGCCAGCAGCAGGCGCAGGCCCGCACCCAGCAGGCCCAGTCCGTGGCCCAGCAGGCCCAGGCCAGCGCCCTGGAGGCCCAGCGCCGGACGCAGCAGAACTTCGCCACCCAGCAGCAGCAGGCCTCCAACGAGAACGCCACCGCGAACCAGCGCGTCGCGACCCAGGACGCCGCCCAGCAGCAACAGGCCGCGAACCAGAACGCCGCCACGCAGCAGGCCGCCATCGCCCAGAACTCGCGGGCGGCACCCGCCCCGGGACAGCAGATCTCCGGCGACGTGCTCAGCGCGAGCGCACAGGAGGTGCTGGTGAGCCAGCGCGGAGAGCCGCAGCTGCGCCTGAAGGTGGGCCCCACCACGCAGGTGAAGGTGGATGGCCGGGCCGCGAGCGCCGCGGACATCCAGGAGGGCGCGCAGATCCGCGCCTCCTACACCACGGACGCGAGCAGCGGCGAGCCGGAGGCCCTGAGCATCGACGCCACGTCCCGCGCGCAGCCGGTCGCGCCCGCACCGGCGGAGAGCGGCGAGTCCTCGCCCGGCGTGCCCCGGTCACCGTGACTCCAGACATGCCACGGCCCCGTGCCTTCGCGCTTCCCAACGCGAGGGGACGGGGCCGTGCCGTGTCGTGTCGCAGACTTGTTGCTACCCGCGCGTTACGCGGCCAGCTCGGCCTGGTCCAGGCCGGCCTCGGCCATCAGGTTCGCCAGCTCCGCCTTCAGCTTGTCCTTGGCGCGGATCTCCAGCTGGCGGGCGCGCTCGCGGGAGAAGCCGAAGTGCTCGCCCAGCTCGCTCAGGGTCATCTCCGAGTCGCTCATCACGCGCTGCTCGATGATGAAGCGCTCGCGCGGATCCAGGCGCGTCAGTGCGCGCTGCACCAGGTTGCGGGTGAGGCCCGCCTGCTGCCGGTCGGCGACCTCGTCCGCGTGGGAGGCGGCATCGGACTCCACGAAGTCCAGGTGCGTGGCGTCGCCGTCCTCGCCCACCGGCGCGTCCAGGGACAGGTCCCGGCCGCCCATGCGCTGCTCCATCTCACGCACTTCCGTGGGCTTCACGTTCAGCTTCTTGGCGATTTCGTCCGCGTTGACGATGTGGCCGTCGCCGGCGCCCAGCTTCTCCAGCTCGCGGCGCGTGCGGGCCAGGCTGAAGAACAGCCGGCGCTGCGCCTGCGTGGTGCCCAGCTTCACCAGGCTCCAGTTGCGGAGCACGTAGTTCTGGATGTACGCGCGGATCCACCACACCGCGTAGGAGATGAGGCGGATGCCCTTCTCAGGGTCGAACTTCTGCACCGCCTTCATCAGGCCGATGTTCGCCTCCTGGATGAGGTCGGACATCTTCAGGCCGTAGGAGCGGTACTCGTACGCAACCTTCACCACGAAGCGCAGGTTGCTCGTCACCAGGCGGTGGCCCGCGGACAGGTCGCCCGCGCGGAAGGCGCGCGACAGCGACTGCTCATCCTGCGGGTTCAGCAGCGGGTACTGGTTGATCTCCGAGAGGTACGTGGAGAGCGAGTCGGCGGAAGAGAAGGAGCTGGAAGCCTGCATGGGGGGTCTCTCTCGGGGAAGAGGGCGGTGTGTGCGACCGCCGTTTGCTGCGACGGGGAGACCTTTAGCAACGCACGGGCCAATGCCAGCCGACGGGCAACCTCAATGATTCCAGGCCGTTGCGCGATTTGGCTTCGATGCTTAGGGCGGAACCCGGCACTTTTTACAGCGAGGGGTTCCGACACTTCTTCCGGGTGCCCCGAAGGGAGGGTTGCCTGCCCTCCGACCCGGGCACAGGGCGGATCACATCCAGCAGGGATGTGGGCACGCCCCGGCCCCCACACCAGGGGACCGGGGCGCCGGGTGTCCGGAAGGTGGCGGCCCGCTCAGGGGGCCACGGGCGTGAGCTCGTAGCCCACGTTCACCTGAACCGCCGCGGGCAGGCAGGCGGGGGTGTCACCGGGGTGGGTGACCTTCCAGCAGAGCTGGTTGCCGGGCGTGCCTGAGACATCCACGGTGACGCTGTCCGCCCCGCGCATGAGCGGCAGCGGGTGCCAGGTGGGCGTGGGGTTGGAGGTGCAGACGCCGTCGCCGCACACCTGGCAGTCGGTGGCCAGCGCATAGGAGGGCGCGGGCTGGCTGGTGGCGCAGCCTGTCGGCACGGTGTCCGTCTTCGTGAAGCGCACGCGGGACACGGCGCAGCTTGCGTCCAGAGGGTTCAACACCTTCGAGCGCGCGGCCATGGGAGCCTGACCCTGGAACAGGAAGACGGCGTCGTTGAAGTCGCGGTCGCCGCCGCCATTGAGGTCCTCAAAGCCCAGCATCCACTGGCCCGGCACGGTCGTGGGCGCCGTCATCAGCACGTGCGGCATGAGGAGGTTGCCCGACGCGGGGACGGTGGCGCCTTCCTTGGGAAGGACGAGACGCCCGTAATACGGATCCGCCATGCGCTGCAGCACGAACGAATCCATCCAGCCACACAGCTTCTGGCTGGTCGCCACCACGGCGCAGGCCTTCGAGGAGGACTGGGCGTGGTCCGGGTCACACTGGTCGGAGAAGGCGCAGCCGATGTTCCGCTGCAGCGTCGGCATCCGGCCCACGGGGTCCTGATCCAGGTTCCACTTCGCCTTGGAGAAGAAGACGGACAGGGGCGTCTTCAGGTGCAGCGTGCACTTGAGGTTGGCGTCCCTGCGCAGGCACGGGAAGACGGTGCCGTCGTCCAGGTAGTGGGCCGCGTCGAAGGCGGTGACGAGGAAGAAGACCATCTCCTTGCCTCCCTGGATGAGCCCCAGGTCCACCGTGCGGTCCTTGCGGGTGATGCCCGGATCCGGGTTGACGGACCGCACCAGGCCCCGCGTGTCGTACCGGGACACGTCGTAGTCCGGGATGCCGTCCTCGAAATCATCGGCGTCCGGCACCAGACCCATCGCGCGATAGGTGGTCAGGTTGCTGTCGTCCTCGGTGCTCAGGAAGACCAGCGAGCCCATTCCCATGAAGTTGTTGGTGGGGTGGGCGGGCTCCAGCAGGTTGGGGATGTGCGGGAAGAGGCCGTTGTCGGAGAAGCCGGTGCCCGCGTTCGCGGAGGGAACGGGGGGGACGGTCCCCACGATGTCGGCGGTGATGTTGTAGGCGGAGGAGGTGCGGCCGGGACGGGCATCCGTCAGGTCCTGGCTGGTGAAGAAGGCCGAAGCGCAGACCGAGTTGAGCGCCAGCTCCGGCTGACGGAAGAGGAAGCCACCGGACGTGAAGGTCCGGCTACAGCGGGGGCTCACGCCGATGTACGGGCGGGCCTGGACGCCGGAGGGCGGGGCCAGGTTGTAGAGGTCCTCGTGCAGGTCCGCGATGCCATTGTCGTTGGCATCCACCAGGTCGCCCTGGGCGTTGACGTAGCCGCGAGCGACGAGGTCGTCGTAGTACACGTAGCCGAACGCGTGCGTGGCCTCCGATTCCTTGGCGATGAAGGTGACGCTCAGCTCCTGGTCCGTCGCGAACACGATGCGCTCCGAGGACGTGGGGGCCTCGGGCGCGGTCAACCACAGCTCCTGCGGGAGCATGGCGGTTGCGTTCTCCAGGCGCTCGAAGCCCGAGTCCACGAACGGCGGCTGCCGGTTCACCGCCAGGTCCTGGGCGACGCTGAATCCGAACGACGAAGAGATGGACTGGCCATAGCTGCTGGTGACCGTGACGGCCACCGGCGTGGTGTCCTCCGCCAGGCACTGCGGCGCGGTCCAGGTCTGGAGGCTCGAGGTCCCGGTGTCCACCTGCGTCCCCAGGGTGCCCGTGCTGGCGTCCCAGGAGAACGTCAGCGGATGGCCCTGGGGATCCATGGCCAGGATGCCCACCTCCGCGGTGCCGCCGGGAGGCAGGACCGCCGAGGACTGCGAGAAGCCGTTGAGCCGCGGCAGCACAGGGCCGGGCTGGGTTCCCCCGGGGGGCATCGCGTGGGCCGTGCGCGGTGAGGCAATGACAAGCAGGAACCCCCCGGCCACGAAGGCCAGGAGGCGAAGAAGATGAGGCTGCAAGGACAGACTCCTCGGGGTGAAGACGGCCCCGAGGGTCTATCAGATGGAGCTGACCGGCCTCTCCATCGGTGGCCAATCCCTGGCTGTCAGGGATTGACCGGTCCGGACTCGTAGCCGATGTCCACGTTGTTGATGGTGGCCTGGCACGGACCGTTCCCAGCGGTCAGGTCCGCCTTCCAGCAGAGCTGATGGCCGCGAGTGCCGGACACGTCGAGGAAGGCATCCCGGTTCCAATCGAACGTCACCGGATGCCAGGTGGGCGTGGGATTGGGGATGCACGTGCCGGCGCTGCACACGCGGCAGTCGGTGGCCACCGCGTAGTTGATGGCGACCGGAGAGGCGCAGGTGGGGTCCTGGGCGTCGTCCTTGTGGATGTACACCTGCTGGATGGCGCAGCTGGGGGCCGCGGGGCTCAGCACGGTGGAGCGCACGCGGCCGGACGTGGGCGCCCAGTTGCGCAGCATGAAGACGACGTCGTTGAAGTCCCGGTCGCCTCCACCCGGGAGGTCCTCGAAGGCCAGGAGCCACCGGTCGGACGCGGGGCCCACGCTGCCCAGCACGGCGTGGGGCATGACGAGATTGCCCGGCGCGGCGACGGTGGTGGCGGCCATGGGCAGGCTCGTGTTGCCGTAGGGCATCATCGCCAGGCGCTCCCGGGTCCAGTCATCCAACCACCCGCACAGCTTCTGGGAGGTGCCGGCCAGGGTGCAGGCGTATGGGGACGAAGCCGGGTTCGCCGCGTTGCATGCGTCGCGGTAATCACAACCCATGTTCCGGGACACGACGGGGTTCTGGCCCATGAAGTCCTGATCCAGGTTCCACTTCGCCTTGGAGAAGAACACGTTGAGGGGCGTCTTCAGGTGCAGCGTGCACTTGAGGTCGGCATCCCTGCGCAGGCAGGGGTAGACCATGCCCGCGTCCGTGTTGTGGATCGGCTCGAAGGCGGAGACGAGGAAGAAAACCACTTCCTGGCCGCCCGGAATGACGCCCAGGTCCACCGTGCGGTCGTAGGTCGTGATGCCGGGATCCGGGTTGAGGGTCCGCCGAAGACCATGGCCGTCATAGGCGGAGACGTCGTAGTCCGGGACGCCGTCGTTCACATCCGTCGCGTCAGCGACGGCGCCCAGCCCCTGGTAGGTGGCAACGTCGGAGTCGTCGTCCGTCAGCAGGAAAGCCAGGTGGCCGATGCCCATGTGGTTGTTGGACGCGTGCGCGGGCTCCAACAGGTTGGGGATGCGCGTGAAGAGTCCGTTGTCCGAATAGCCGGTGCCGGCCGCTCCCGGCGGGGTGCTCCCGACGACGTCGACGGTGATGTTGTAGGCGGAGGAAGTGCGGCCGGGACGGGCATCCGTCATGTCCCGGTTGGTGAGGAAGGCCGAAGCGCAGGCCGGGTTGAGCGCCAGGTCCGGCTGGCGGTAGGTGAAGCCACGGGAGATGAAGGTCTGGGAACAGCGGGGGCTCACGCCAATGTACGGGCGGGCCTGGGCACCAGAGGGCGGGGCCAGGTTGTAGAGGTCCTCGTGCAGGTCCGTGATGCCGTTGCCATTGGCATCCACCAGGTCGCCCTGGGCGTTGACGTAGCCGCGGGCCCGCAGGTCGCTCATGTACAGGTAGCCCAGCGCGTGGCTCGCGCCGGCGCTCTCGTACACGAAGCTGATGGTGACGTTCTGGTCCGACGGGAACACGATGGAGTCCACCGACGTGGGCGTCCAGAACGGGTTCACCGACCGCAGCGTCTTCTGCGGGGTGAGCGTCATCTGCTGGAGCTGGTCGAACCCAGCGGCGGTGAACGCGGGCTGCACGTCCTCGTACAGGTCCCCGGGGCCGCAGGTCTCGGCCGCCTGGGCCGGACGCAGCGAGGGAATGACAAACAAGGCGCTCCCGGCCACGAGGGCCAGGAGACGGGAGGGATTCGGGTGCAAGGACAGACTCCTCGGGATGAAGATGGCTCCCAGGGTCTATCAGAATTGGCCAGGAAGACGGCTCTATCCGAGTGTGTCAGGCTTCACCCATGAAGACGACCCGTCTGCCCTTGCTCCCCCTCGTTCGTCAGGTCAACGCCTTGCGCAGCCTCTTGGGGATGGCCTCCGCGTGCCAGCGCTGCACCTCGCGGGCGATTTCGGCGGAGCGCTCCGCGCGCTCGTCGCGGGCCTGGGGCAGCAGCTTTCGCGCGGCCTTGCGCTGGCCGGGCGGGGCCTCCGCGGCGGCGCGCTCGAAGAGCTCCAGGCGCACGTCCGCGTCGTGCAGCTCGCCCAGGCCGTCCTGGAGCGGCACCAGGACCTCCAGCAGCGCGCCCACGGTGCGGCGGAAGGCGGGCTGGAAGATCTCCAGCTCGTAGCGCAGCTTCTTCAAATCCTTGCGCAGGGCGTGCGCGGAGGCCGCGTCCGGCGCGTCCGCGTAGCGCTCCAGGCGCTTCTCCACCCGGCGCAGCCGCAGGCGCAGGTGGCTTCGCACGCGCTTGCCGGCGAAGCGGTGGGCGTCCTCCAGCGTGTCCACCTTCTTCAGGAGGCGCGGCACGGTGCTGTCCGTCCATCGCTCCAGCTCCGCGCGCAGCTTCTTCTCCCGGGACTTCAGTCCGGACAGGTGGGACTCGCGCAGGCCGGCCAGCGCCTTGCTCGCGTCCTTCTTGCCCTTGGCGGCGGTGTCCAACCACTTGTCCTGGACGTGCAGGTCCCTCACGTCGCCCAGCGCGTCCTGGAGGCGCTTCACGTCCGCCTCCAGCCGGGTGAGCTTGCCGGTGGCCTGGAACACCTGGAGCGCGGCGCGCAGGCGGCGGGTGGCCACGCGCATGTCGTGCACGCCGTCCTCGCCCAGCTCGTCGTCCAGCTGGGATTCGGGGTGGCGCACGTCGGCGAGCCGGCCGGCGAGGATGCGGCGGGCGGCGTCGCCCAGCGCGGTGTCGGGGCCCAGGCCCCGGATGGGAGTGGGAGGTGGCATGGCGGGTCAGTCCTCCTTGAGGGCGTATTGTTGAACCATGCGCTCCGCGGCGTCCGGGCCCTCCCAACCGAGGATGCGCGCGTCCTTGTCCGCGAAGTGCACCACCGCGAGGAAGAAGTGCTCCAGTTCCTCGCGCTCGCGCTTGGACAGGTCTTGATAGGAATTGAGGTCGTCCGAGCGGGTGGCATTCACCGGGACGAGCAGCAGGCGGTCATTGCGCTCGCGCTCGCCGTTCGTCGCGCCCTTCGGCTTCTGGTCCACCAGGAGCACGCCCAGGGGCCGGCAGGGCAGCACCACGCCGGGCCAGGTGGGCACGTCCCAGTACACCAGCGCGTCCAGCGGGTCTCCGTCCGGGCCCTTCGTGCTGGGGATGAAGCCCCAGTCGAACGGATAACGGAAGCCGCGCGTCAGCGGCCGGGACAGGGTGAAGGCCTGGAGCTTCGAGTCGTATTTCAGCTTCACCGTCGAACCGCGGGGCGACTCGACGACGACGTGCAACGCATCCTGATCGCCGCGCAGGGGCAGGCGGGTGAAGTCAGTGGCCATGGACCTTCAGGCTGGGGTCGCCGTTCCGTCCCCGGCAAGTGCCCCTGTGCCAGAGGGTTTCACTCGCCAACCTTGGGGGGCGCCGAGCGCCTACCCGCCCCCGGAGTACAGCCACATTCCGAGAGACAGCAACAGACCGATGCCGGTGAGCGCGAGCCCGGCGAAGGCCTTCTTCCGGTGGATGCGGGGCGAGTCGGGATGCCGGTTGCGCACCAGGCTCACGGTGTTGAGCACCAGCGATACGACCGGGGCCACGTAGCACATGGGAATCACCGAGATGACGCCCACGAACAGGCCCGAGTTCGCCAGCGTGACGCCGGGGTCCTTCGCCTGCGCGGTGATGGTGCGGCCCCGCAGCTCCCAGCAGCCCGGGCACATCGGCGGCGACTCCCTGCGGACGCGGCGCTCACAGCGCGGGCACATGAACACGCCGCAACGGGTGCACACCTGGTTCGCGACGATGTCGTCGTGCCGCGCGCAGACGGCGCGATCCGGAGCGTCGTTCGCGTCCAGTCTCTCCCCGTCATCCAGTACCGGGGAAGGCAGCCCGGCCAGGAAGTGGTCTGTGATGGCATACGCCGCGGGACCGTTGGGGATGGCGAGCGAGATGTTGTCCGGGTCGATGCGCCGCACCTGGGGACCCCGGGCGCGCAGGAAGAAGACCCATGCGAGCACGGGGAGGGCCACGCTCGACGCCAGCGCGACCAGTCCCTGCCACTCGGGCGCGTCGGATGCCAGCAGGGAGAACGCCAGGATGAGCAGCGCGATGCCGGCCACCACCGACACGCCCATGATGATCTGCCCGCGCTTCCACCGGCTCCAGGCCTCTTCCGTGAAGGGCAGGGTTCCCTTCACCCGCTTCGTCATCGCGGCCGCGACGATGATGGCGATGAGCAGGTTGAGGAGGGCGAGGAACCCAATCCAGCGCGGATACCAGGAGAAATGCACCGTCTTGAAGACCACGCCCTCCCGCTCAC
Source organism: Corallococcus sp. AB038B (assembly GCF_003668955.1). Lineage (NCBI taxonomy): Bacteria > Pseudomonadati > Myxococcota > Myxococcia > Myxococcales > Myxococcaceae > Corallococcus > Corallococcus sp. AB038B. Next base: position 800,019 of record NZ_RAWO01000001.1, read on the forward strand.
CCGTCACGATGCAGATGGGGGGCAGGTCGAACTCGTTCATCGCGCCGGAAGGGATGTCGATGTGATGCATCGCGGGGACTTGTAGTCCATCGCGTGCAACGCATTCCAGTCACCGCCCGGCGCTAATGCAGGGGCCGGCCCAGGGGCGGCTCCGGCTGACGGCGCGCCACCAGCTTCCGTGTGGCGCGCGCCGCGGCCAGTCCTCCCAACGTGTACCAGGCCACGGTGAGCAGCGACGTGGACGGGCGGGCCTGGGACGGCTTGCGGCCCAATCCCAGCTTCGGCGGCAGCACCACCGCACCCAGGCCGGCGAGCAGGCCCAGCGCGGCGCCGCGCAGATAGGGCCGCTTGGGGCGTCCCAGGGCCACGAGCGAGAAGAAGAGGCCGTTGGACAGGATGTCACCCGCCAATGTCTGGCGATGCAGCTGGCGCCCCTTCGCGGGCACTCCGCCGAAGAAGCGGACGCCCTTCTCCAGGGAGCGCATGCCCAGCACGTCCATGCGCGGCGGGTGCTTCAACACGCGCCGGGCGCTCTCGTGCACCAGCGTGAGCGCGGCGGCGCCGACGAGGCCAGGACCCAGGGCTCGGAACACGATGCGGGGCGGAGCGGCAGGTTCGATCATGCCTTCCAAGCTAGGCACCGCGCGCACGGGATTCCTGTCCACAGGCGCCTGCCCGCCTGCCCGGCATCCCGTTGTGCCCGCGCGTCAGGAACTGCAGCTCACCACCAGGTGCCGTCCCCACGTCGGAGGCGAGGCCGCGTAGGCCTCATGGCCGGGGTGTTCGTCGAAGGGCGCGGACACCAGCGCGAGCACGCGGTCCACCTCCGCGAAGTCGCCTTCCTGTGCCCGGGCGATGGCCTGCTGTGCCACCCAGTTGCGCAGGACGTACTTCGGGTTGACGCGGTCCAGGCGCGCGTGGCGTTCGCCGTCCACGCTCCCTTCCGACTCCAGCCGCGCCCGGTAGCGCTCGGCCCACCCGTCGAAGCCCTCCGGCGGCAGGAAGTGGTCGCGAAGCGCGTCGTTGCGAGCACCCGTGCTGGAGTCGAACCGGTTCAGCGCGCGGAAGAAGCGCGTGTAGTCCACGTGCGAGCCGGCCATCAGCGTGAACAGGTCCTCCAGGAGCGAGCGGTCCTCGTCGCGGGCCTCCATCAGGCCCAGCTTCTCGCGCATGCGCGTCAGGAAGTGCCGCGCGAACGTGGGCTGGAAGAGGCTCAGCGTGGCGCGCGCTTCGTCCTCGGTGATGAGCGTGAGCAGCGCCTCGCCCAGGCAGGCCAGGTTCCACAGTGCGACGCGGGGCTGCTGGTCGAACGCGTAGCGGCCCTGGTGGTCGGAGTGGTTGCAGACGAAGCCGGGGTCGAAGTCGTCCAGGAACCCATAGGGGCCGTAGTCCAGCGTGAGCCCCAGGATGGACATGTTGTCGGTGTTCATCACGCCGTGCGCGAAGCCCACCGCCTGCCAGCGCGCCACCAGCTCCGCGGTGCGCTCCACCACCTCCGCGAAGAAGCGTGCGTGGCGGCCCTCCTGGCCCGCGAGGTGCGGGAAGTGCGCGGCGATGACGTGGTCCGCGAGCGTGGCCACGTGGCCGGGCTGCTCGGTGTGGTGGAAGAACTCGAAGGTGCCGAAGCGCACGTGTGATGGGGCCAGGCGCACCAGCATGGCGCCGGTCTCCACCTCCTCGCGGTACACCGGCGTGCGGCTGCCCAGGATGCACAGGGCCCGCGTGGTGGGGATGCCCAGCGCGTGCAGGGCCTCTCCGGCCAGGTACTCGCGCACGGTGGAGCGCAGCACCGCGCGTCCGTCACCGCCGCGCGAGAAGGGCGTGGGCCCGCCGCCCTTCAGCTGCAGGTCCCATCTGTCGCCGTCCGGGCCGCGCACCTCGCCCAGGAGCAGCGCGCGGCCGTCTCCCAGGCGCGGCACGTACACGCCGAACTGGTGCCCCGCGTACACCATGGCCAGGGGCTCCATGCCGGGCAGCGGCGTGGCCCCGCCGAACACGCGCGCGAACTCCGGGCGCGCGGCTTCCTCCGCGTCCAATCCCAACAGCCGCAGGGCCGCCGGGTTCACGCTCACCACGTACGCGTCCGGGAAGGGCGCGGGGGCCACCCGGGCGGCGAACCCGGGGGGCAGGCGGGCGTAGCTGTTGTCGAAGACGAGCTGTTCGAGCGAGGCCATGGATGGAAACAACAGACGTCAGGGAATCTGCATGCCCCGCTGGACGGCGGGACGGCTGCCCACGCGGTGCAGGTACTGGAGGATGTTGGGCATGTTGTTGAAGAGCTCCGGGAAGAAGTCCCGCGAACCCTTCAGCCACGGGTACGTGGCGATGTCCGCGATGGAGTACGTGGTGGCCAGGTAGTCCCGCGACGACAGCTGCTGCTCCACCACGCCCAGGACGCGCTTCGCCTCGGCCTCGAAGCGGTCGATGGCGTAGGGAATCTTCGCGGAGGCGTAGCGCCCGAAGTGGTTGAGCTGGCCGAGGGTGGGTCCCAGGCCGCTCATCTGGAACATCAGCCACTGCGTCACTTCCGCCTTGCCGCGCGGATCCGCTGGCATCAGCGCGCCCGTCTTCTCCGCCAGGTACAGCAGGATGGCGCCGGACTCGAAGAGGGCGAACGGCCGTCCACCCGGCGCGTCGTGGTCCACGATGGCCGGAATCTTGTTGTTGGGATTGATGGCCAGGAACTCGGGCTTGAACTGCTCGCCCTTGGAGATGTCCACCGCGTGCGTCTTGTAGGGGATGCCCAGCTCTTCCAGGGCGATGGAGATCTTGCGGCCGTTGGGGGTCTTGAACGTGTACAGGTCGATCATGCCTTCACTCCCGTGAGCTCTTCGCTCACCTGCCAGAGCCGCTCGGCGAGCGCTTCGTCCCGGGCAGCGGACGACGGCTTCGCCTTGCGGCATTTGATGAAGTATTCGCCGCTGACGCCCGCCACCTCCGGTGACGACGCCAGGTAGATGGAGGTCCTCGCGCCCTTTTCGGGGGAGAGCATGAAGGGCGAGGCCAGCTTGATGAGGTGCTTGAAGAAGCCCTGGCTGTTGTGGCCGAAGCCCGTGGCCACCGCGCCGGGGTGCAGCGCGTTCGCGGTCACCTGCGTGCCGGCGAGCCGCTTCGTCAGTCCGCGCGAGAACAGGATGTTGCTGAGCTTGGCGTTGCCGTAGACGCGGATGCCGTCGTAGCGGCGCTTCTCCGTCTGCGGGTCGTCCAGGAAGTCCGAGTGCGCCAGCCGGTGGCCTTCCGAGGACACGTTGATGATGCGCGCCTGTCCACTCGCCACCAGCAGGTCACGCAGCAGGTGGGTGAGGAGGAAGTGGGACAGGTGGTTCGTGGCGAACGTGGCCTCGTAGCCGTCCACCGTCACCTGCCGCCGGTCGATGATGAGGCCCGCGTTGTTGATGAGCACGTCCAGCCGCGGGTGGCGGTCGCGGAACGCCTTCGCCAGGTCTCGCACGGCCTGGAGGGAGGACAGGTCCGCGAGCAGCGTCTCCACTCGCGCTCCGGGAGCGGCCTCGCGCACCGCGGCGACCGTGGCCGCCGTGCGGGCCTCATCCCTGCCGGACAGCACCAGCGTGGCCCCCCGCCGCGCCAGCGCCTTGGCTGTCTCCTGGCCAATGCCACCGGTGGCCCCGGTGATGAGGCACACCTTGCCGTCGAGACGGTCTTCGGGAAGCCCTGCCGCCATGGGACGCGTCCTCCTGGAATCCGGGGACGCGTTCTATACGCTCCCCGCCTTCCCCGCGCAGGAGAACCTGCCAGGGAGGCGGCGGCGGGTGGCGTCAGGCGTCAGGTGGAGGCCTGGCTGATGTCCTCGGCCTGACGGCCCCGGCGGTTGCCGCCCTTGGGGGGCATGGTGGCGCCCGCGCGCGCGTCGCCGTTGAGGTGGCTCTCCAGGAACCAGAGGTCCTCCTCGGTCTCGCCCAGGGTCTGGGTGAGGATGTCCGCGGTGACGGGGTCGTTCACCTCGTCGGACTTGTTGATGCCGTCGCGGAGGCTGGCGGCGTAGCGGCCCACGCGCTCGACCAGCGCGCGGATGTGGGCCTCGCCGTCCACGGCCTGCAGGTCGTATTCGGGCAGCTGGCTGTTGTTGGTGGCCAGGCGGATGGTGCCCTGGGCGTAGCCGCCCAGCGCGCCCGCACGCTCGGCGTAGGAGTCCGCGTGCTTGCGCGCGTGCTTGGCCACTTCGTCGAAGAGCAGGTGGCGGCTGTAGAAGTGCGTGCCGCGGATGTTCCAGTGGGCCTGCTTCACCTGCCAGTGCAGGTCGACGGCGTTGGCGAGCAGCGTGTTGAGCATGTCGATGAGCTCTTCGCGCGCGTCCTGGGGAAGGTTCACGTGGCTGGTCGTGTACATGGTCCTGGTCCCTCGCTGGTGGGGTGCGCGCGGCAGGCCGTCGGCATGACGTCTCGGCGCTTCCCACAGGGTGGGGATGGGCCGTGCCCTTGGCCATGGCGCGGCATATTTCGCCTGGCCGCCCGGCTGGCTCGAAGGGCGGGCGGCCGGGCGGCGTGGATCAGCCCACGTCGGGGGCGGTCAGCCGGGCGGCGACCTCCGTGGCGGCGCGCTCGCCGGACTCCACCGCGCCGTCCAGGTAACCACAGCCTTCGATGGCCGTCTCGGTGCCCGCCCAGTGCACGCGGCCGAACGGCGCCCGCAGCGCGTCGCCAATGGCGGTGAGGGTGCCGGGGCGGGGGAGGCCCACGTAGCAGCCGGTGCTGAACGCCTCCTGCTTCCAGTCCAGCGCCGCGATGGCCACGGGCGACAGGGCCTGGGGGCCGAAGAAGCGTGCGAAGTCCGCGAGCGCCGCGCGGTGGATGTCTTGCTCGGGGCGGCCGGTCCACGCGCGCGCGGTGTCGCCCAGGAAGAAGCCCACGAGCGCGGGGTGGTGGCCGTGCGGGCCGCAGTCATCGAAGCACAGGCGCACCGGGCCCGCGTCGCTGACGGCCTCGCCGGACAGGCCCGCTTCGCGCCAGAAGGGCGTGGCGTAGGTGGCCACGACCTTGATGACGCTGCCCATGGGGATGTCCGCGTGCGCGCGGCGGCGGCCCGGCGGCAGGTCCGCGCCAAAGTCGATGCGCTCCGCGAGCGCGGGCGGAGTGGCCACCACCGCGTAGCGAGCGCGGAAGGTCCGGCCATCCTCCGTGGTGGCGGTGACGCCGCGAGCGTCCTGGAGCAGGGCCTTCACGGGCGCGGAGAGGACGACGCGGCCCTCGGGCAGTCCTTCCGCCAGCCGCCGTGAGAGGGATTGCGCCCCGTCCACGAAGCGCTCCGCCTGGGCGCCGCCCTCGATTTCGGTGAGCGGCATGAGGCCGCCGTTGGAGTGCACGTAGGAGAGGAAGTGCAGGAAGGACAACTCGGAAGGCTCGGCCGCGAACACCGCGCGGGTGGCGATGTCCAGCGCGGCACGGGCGCCCCAGGTGGGCACGTGGCGCTGCTTCCAGTCCTCCACGGTGAGGGCGTCCCACTCGACGGCCTTCAGCGCGGCGGCGGGCTTCTCACGAGGGACGCGCTTCGCCAGTCCATCCAGCTTCCAGATGATGCGCTGCAAGTCCAACAGCGACAGGAGGGGCAGGGACGGGACCTTGCCCTGATACGTGCGGCGCTCGCCGCGAAGCTCCAGCACCTTGGTGCCCTGATGGTGCTGGGGGAAGCGCTGGAGGCCCAGGCCATCCGCGAGCTTGAGCACGTGGCGCTGCTTGGGGCCCACCCACTGACCGCCCAGGTCCACGAGTCCGCCGCCCAGCTCGCGGGTGAGGGTGCGGCCGCCCACGCGGTCTCGCGCCTCCAGCACGGCGACGGTGGCGCCGGTGCGAGCGATGTCCCGGGCCGCGGTGAGTCCCGCGACGCCCGCGCCGATGACGACCACGTCCGCGCTATCACCCATAGGTCCGCGGACTCTATGCCGGAAGCGCTGGGTGGCTAGGATGCGCGCGGGACGTCAGCAGGGAAGGGTGGAGGACCGGATGTTCGCGTTGGAGATGGTGGAGAAGGTGCGGCAGGTGTCGCCGGGCGCGGCGAACGCGCTGACGACGTTGGCGGTGAAGAACATCGTCCCGTTGGCGGCGGCCATGGGCTACCGCGTGGATGAGGTGACGGACGCGCGCGTGAAGGCGACGGTGCCGCTGAACCGCAAGACGAAGAACCACGTGGGCAGCGTGTACCTGGGCGCCCAGGTGACGGTGATGGAGCTGACGATGGGCGTGATGCTCTTCCGCCGCTTCCCGCCCAGCCAATACAAGATGCTGGTCAACCGCATGGAGGTCGCCTTCCACGCGAAGGCAAAGACGGCGGTGAGCGCGGTGTGTGAGCCGGGGGATGAGCTGCTTCAGAAGCTCGCGTCGGAGCTGCGCGCGACGGGCGACAAGGCGGAGGCGTGGATTCCGGTGCGCCTGCTGGGCACCGACGGCCAGTGCGTCGCCGAATCGCGCTTCCTGGCCGTGTTCAAGCGCGGGTAGGGCCTACTCCAGCGGCGTGGGGAACGCGGGCAGCGCGGCGAAGTCCTCGGGCACGTGCTCGCGGATGACCCGGGCGTGGGTGTCCTTCGCCAGCGCCTCCACGCGCTTCATGGACTCCAGCGTCTGTTCGCGGCTGGCGTTGTAGACCGGCACCAGCTGCCGCTCGCGGGACTCTCGCAGCGGCCACAGGTCGCCGGTCAGCAGGACGGCGCCGGACTTCGCCGTCTTCACCAGCAGCACGGTATGGCCGGGCGTGTGCCCGGGCGCCTGGTGGATGGAGACGGTGCCATCGCCGAACACGTCGTAGGGGGCGTCGCCCTCGATGCGCACGGTCTTCGCCTGTTCCAGGGCGCTGTAGTGGGGGACCTCTCCGCGCCGGTGGGCCTGTTCGGAGAAGGCGCTGTCACGCTCTTCCGCGTCCACGATCCACGTCGAGCCCGCGAACAGGTTGGCGTTGCCTGCGTGGTCGAAGTGCAGGTGGGAGAACGACACGAACTCGATGTCGGCGGGGGAGAGCCCCAGCTCGCCGAGCGAGGCGGTGAGCTTCTTCTTCACCTCGAAGTGCACGGGCTGGCCTTGCGGACGCATGCCGTCCGGCATGTCCGCGATGCTTTCGGAGAGGCCGCTGTCCCAGAGCAGGTCTCCCTTCGGATGGCGGATCAGGTAACACGGAACGACGGTCTCGGCGGGCACGCCCTTCATCGAACCGTCGTCCGCCATGAAGCCGGAGTCGCCAAGCTCCACGCGGCCGCAGTGGATGGCGTAGAGCTTCACGCCGGGGGCGGCCGTGGAGGTCCGCGAAGCGGGGTTCGTGCTGGCGCAGGCGGTGAGCGCGAGACAGGCGGACCACAGGCGAAGGGTCTTCATGGGGCGGAAGCTAGCGCGTTGCTTCATCTTCCATCAGGAAGTCGCCAATGGTCTTCCACATCGCCTCGAACTGGGGGCGGCGGAAGCCGGAGCCGGAGATGAGCCAGTCCACGTGCGGGGGCTGGTGCGCTGGCTGGTCGAAGTGGCCAATGGCATCCAGGTGGTCCGCGCGCACCGCCGCCAGCACGCGGCCGTACACCTGCGAGCGCGTGGGCACGATGCCGTCACACGCGGTGGGGCCGGGCATGGCGCCATAGGCCTGCACCAGCGCCGCCGTCTGCGCGGGCGTGTGAAGGGGCAGCTGCGTGAGCGGCATCTTCTGCGTCTTGCCGTACACGAACGCGTAGATGGTGTGCGTGAGCTGCGCGTACGGATCCAGGCCCGCGGCCAACCGCGTGCGCAGGGACGGCGGCCGGGCCTGCGTCACCACGGAGCCGTAGCGCACGCCGGGCCGGTCATGCGTGCCGCCGTTGAACAGGTCGATGCCCTCCGGCGTGAGCTGGGGGATGAGCGACGTGTCACGGCCCACGTCCCACAGGAACTTCGTCACCGCGTCGCGCCGCTCGCTGGAGAAGTCGCCCAGGAGCTGGTCGAAGAGCTGATCCAGCAGCGTGGCCTTCCACCCCAGCTGATCATCCGCCCGCGCCATCAGGTGCCCGAAGCGGAACACCACGCTCAGTGGCAGCCGGCCAAAGCGCAGCACGTACATGGTGAACAGCGACAACAGCTTCAAGAGCTGCTGGCCGAAGAGGCCCAGGAAGAACGTGGCCAGCGGCGTGCCCGCGTGGGGCGCGGACAGCGTCACCACGGAGCGCACGCGGCGTGCGAAGGGCTCCAGCTCCAGCACGTCCGACACCTGCGCGCCGGGGGAGACGAACAGGCGGGCGTCCAGTCCGCCGGTGGAGTGGCCCACCAGGTGGATGGGGCCGTCGTCCCCGGAGGCCGTCTCGCTCACGGCCTTGAGCAGGTCCGCGGTGCGCTGGCGGATGGAGGCAGTGGGGTGCGAGACGATCGTCACCACCTCCGCGTCGATTCCCCGGCGGGCGAGGTCCTGCTTCAGGAACTCGTACGCGTGGCCGAAGTAGAGGAGCTCGCCCAGGTTGGTGAAGCCGAAGAAACCAGGGACGAGGTAGACGTGGTGCTTCACGGACATGGGTCGCCCATCATACCCCACGCTCCCCGGATGGGCTTGGAATACCCGGCGTCCCACGGGGTTGACGCGCGCCCGGACGCATTGACAAAACGGTCGCCCGTTTCCCCTACCCACGAAGGAAGACTCCCCGTGTACCGCAGACTGCTCGCGCTTGGCCTGCTGTCGTCCCTCCCCGCCGCGGCGGAAGAGGGCATGTGGACCTACGATGCCTTTCCCGCCGCGCAGGTGAAGAAGGCCTACGGCTTCGAGCCGACCCAGGCGTGGCTGGACAAGGTGCGCCTGGGCTCCGTGCGGCTCGCGGGAGGCTGCTCCGCCAGCTTCGTGTCGCCGGACGGCCTGGTGATGACGAACCACCACTGCGTGCGCAGCTGTATCGAAGAGCTGACGACCGCGAAGGACGACCTGCTGGCGAAGGGCTTCCAGGCGAAGACGGCGAAGGAGGAGCGGCGCTGTCCCAAGGTCGAAGCCAACCAACTGGTGGAGATGACGGACGTCACCGAGCGGATGAACGCGGCGACGAAGAGCCTGTCCGGCGCGGCCTTCAACACCGCGCTCAAGAAGGAGATGGCCGCGGTGGAGTCCGCGTGCACCACCGGCGCGGACGTGCGGTGCGACGTGGTGACGCTCTACAACGGCGGCAAGTACCAGCTCTACAAGTACCGCCGCTTCCAGGACGTGCGGCTCGTCTTCGCGCCCGAGTTCTCCATGGCGGCGTTCGGCGGGGACGCGGACAACTTCAACTTCCCACGCTACGGCTACGACGTGTCCTTCGTGCGCGTGTGGCAGGACGACGCGCCGGCCAAGAGCCCGGACTATCTGCCGTGGGCCAAGGAGGGCGCGAAGGAGGGGGACCTCGTCTTCGTCTCCGGCCATCCGGGCGGCACGGAGCGCAAGAGCACGGTGGCGGAGCTGGAGTTCCAGCGCGACGTGGCGCTGCCCCAGACGCTGCTCCAGCTGTCGGAGATGCGGGGCGCGCTGCGCGAGTTCACCAGCGCGTCGCCGGAGCGCTTCCGCGTGGCGCGCTCCAGCCTGCGCGGCGTGGAGAACGGACTGAAGGCGCTGAAGGGCCGGCAGGAGACGCTGGCGGACCCCGCGGTCCTCGCGCGCAAGCGGCAGGAAGAGGCGGAGCTGCGCAAGCGCATCGACGCGAACCCCCAGGCCAAGGCGCTGACGCAGGGCATGTGGGACGAGACGGCGCAGGCGCTGGACGCGTGGCGCCGGATGACGAACGACCACCGCATGAAGGGCGCGGGGGATGCGTTCCGCTCCGACCTGTTCTCCTACGCCCAGGCGCTGGTGCGCGCGGCGGATGAGTTGCCCAAGGCCAACGCGGAGCGCCTGCGCGAGTACACGGACGGCCAGCTGCCGGCGCTGAAGCAGCGGCTGCTGCGGGAAGCGCCCATCCCGGCGGAGCTGGAGACGCTGACGCTGACGTTCGGCTTCAACAAGCTGCGCGAGACGCTGGGCGCGGATGATCCGTTCGTGCGCCTGGTGCTGGAGAAGGAGGCCCCGGCGGACCTGGCGAAGGCGCTGGTGAAGGGCTCCAAGCTGGGCGACGTGAAGGTGCGCAAGGCGCTGCTGGACGGCGGCAAGGCGGCGGTGGACGCGTCGAAGGATCCGATGATCGTCCTGGCACGCAAGGTGGATGCGGAGACGCGCGCGTCGCGCAAGCGCTACGAGGACACGGTGGAGGCGGTGCTCAAGCGCAACGGTGAGCGGCTGGCGAAGGCGTACCTGCTGGTGAACGGCACGGCGGGCGCTCCGGACGCGACGTTCACGCTGCGGCTCAACTCCGGGCAGGTGAAGGGCTGGGATGACAACGGCAAGGCCGTGCCCGCGCTGACCACGTTCGGGGGTGCTTACGGGCGCGACACGGGCAAGGAGCCCTTCAAGTTGCCGGCGCCGTGGGTGAAGGCGAAGGGGAAGGTGCCGGACGCGACGCCGCTGGACATGGCGACGACCAACGACATCATCGGCGGCAACTCTGGCTCACCGGTGGTGAACCGGGACGGGCAGGTGGTGGGGCTCATCTTCGACGGCAACCTGCCGTCGCTGGGAGGCCGCTACCTCTACGTGCCGGAGACGAACCGCGCGGTGGCGGTGCACGGCGACGGCATCATGGCCGCGCTGGAGCACGTGTACGGCGCCACTCGCGTCGTCAATGAGCTGAAGGGCGCGCAGGCCGCGTCCGCGGCTCCGGCTCGCTGAGGGCGTTGACGCGGTCCTGAACCTGTCCGACCGTCGGACAGGTTCGGGACGGCTCAGCGTCCCGGGGGATTCCAGAGCCGGGCCTTTTCGGCGCGCTCCAGCAGGCCCTCCGCCTCCAGCGCGGCGCGCACCGACGGGATGTGGCCCCGGTGCGCCTTGAAGCGCTGGAGGAACAGCCGCACCCAGTGCGCTGGCGGTTCCTGCTGTCCCCAGGTGCGGACGGCGTTGCCCCAGGGATGCCGCGTCAGGGTGTCCAGGAAGGGAAGCACGTCATGCAGGCCCAGGAGCGGCCGGTGCGGCGGAAGTCCCTTCCCGGGCCAGGACCCCTGGTTGCGCGGCGCGGATGCACAGGCGTGGCGTTCTCGCAGGAAGCGGTTGAAGGTGCGTTGGCCGTCGGGCTCCTGGATGAGCGCGCGCAGAAGTCGCGCCTGCTCACCTCGATCCAACAGTGCCCCCTTGCGCCGCGCCTGCTTGTGCAGCCAGTAGCGATTGCGCCACGCCTTCTCGGTGGGATCCTCGAACGCGGGCGTGCGCTCCAAGTGGCCCAGCGCGTGCTCGCCGATGACGCTCCTGGGCAGCAGGCCCCGGATGTAGCCGGCGCGGGCCTCGCGCGGCATGTGGCGCGTGCGCGCGGTGGCCCAGCGGATGAAGGGATTCACCTTGTCACCGCCCTGCCGCCAGTACACCTGCTGGCGGATGGCCGTGTCCTCCCACGGCGCGCAGGGAGGCACGTCCGCCTCCAGGTCGTTGCACCGCAGCCACATCGCCAGCTCCTGGCGGGCCTCATTGCGGGCCACGCGGTGGATGTGCTTGCGCGCCTTGCGCGATTGCTTCCGGTGCTTCGACGGCAACAGCGAGCGCGCCATCTGCCGGATCTTCTCGTCTGAGTGGATCATCGCGCGTGGGCCTTTCGTGACCGGCGCGGACGTGGCTCGCGCCCATCACCTGACTCGCACTGGACGTCTCCCACCGCGACGCGTCGGGTGCAGGACAACCCCGGTCCAGAACCTCCCGGGTGCTTGGTGCGTCGCGTCAGGAAGTCGCTACCTTGGGGATGCGGACTTGAATCCGCCTCTGTCTTCGCACGGTTGCGTTCCCCGGAACGTCTCCGTCCGGGCGCCTTCCCGGGGTGGTTGGGAGTCGGCGCCCGACGTGCGGTAGCATCACGGTCGTCTCACGCCGGGGGGAGGGAGGATGCACGATGGTGGTGGAGGCCCCGGAGCCCCGGACGATGTCGGCCATCATGTTCACGGACATGGAGGCCCCTGCAGGTCAACGCTGGCGGGATGAGTCGCTACAACAAGCGCTGCATGAAGAGCAGGGCCAACTGGTGCGAGGACTGCTCGCTCGCCACGGTGGCCGCGAAGTGAAGCGGATGGAGGAGGGCGGCTTCCTCCTGGAGTTCGAGTCGGGCCCGCCCGCGGTGGCCTTCGCGCTGGAGTGGCGCGCCGCCGTGGATGCCCGCAACCGCGCCGTGCCCACCGAGCGTCGGATGTCCGTCCGCGCGGGCGCGCACCTGGGCATGGTGGTGCACCGCGACGGCGACATCTTCGGCGAGGGTGTCAACCTGGCGGCCCGCATCGAGTCCCTGGCGCGTCCTGGCACGGTCTACGTCAGCGAGACGCTGGCCGCGCAGTTGGAGGGACGGCTGACGGCGCCTCCCGTGAAGCTGGGCCGCAACGAATTGAAGAACATCCGGCTGCCGGTGGCGGTGTTCCGCATCGACTCGCCGGTGGAGGGCCGCGGCGAGCGGGCGCTCATGTCGCGCGTGCGTTCACTGCTGGGCCGTAAGCGCGAGCGCGCGGACGGTTGAAGCTGACTGCCGGACGCGCGGCGGTATGGTGCCGCGCCATGTCCGAGCTCACCCTGGTTGTTGGTTCCAAGAACTACTCCTCGTGGTCGCTGCGCCCCTACCTGGCCCTGGCCCACACCGGCCAGCCGTTCCGGGAGGTGCTGGTGCCGCTGGACACGCCGGAGACGGCGGCACTCATCGCGCTGCATTCGCCCAGCGGCCGGGTGCCGGTGCTCAAGCACGGCGACACGGTGGTGTGGGATTCGCTGTCCATCTGCGAGTACCTGGCGGAGGCCTTCCCGGAAGCGAAGCTTTGGCCGCAGGACAGCGCGATGCGCGCGATGGCGCGCTCGGTGACGTCGGAGATGCACTCGGGCTTCACGGCGCTGCGCACGAACCTGCCCATGGACCTCCTGGCGCGAAAGACGGTGCCGGGAGTGGACGCGCCGGGCGTGCACGCGGATATCGCGCGCATCCAGGCGCTGTGGGTGGGTTGCCGCGAGCGCTACGGAAAGGGCGGGCCCTTCCTCTTCGGCGCCTTCACCATCGCGGACGCGTTCTTCGCGCCCGTCATCACCCGCTTCGTCACCTACGGCATCCCGTTCCGCCCGGAGATCGCCGCGTACCGCGATGCGGTGCTGGGCCTGCCCGCGATGCTCAAGTGGACGGAGGCCGCCCACGGTGAGCCGCCGCTCGCTCGCTACCGGTAGGCTGGGAGGCCCTGCTGGCGGAGGGCGTTATGCAGCGCGGAGCTCGCCCAGGCGCTTGTGCATCGTTCGTCGCAGGAAGGTCGTGCCGCGCGTGTCGAAACCGATTTCTTCCAGGCGCTCCAGCCAGGGCTCCGCGCTGACGCACATCTTGTCGAGCATAGCGCTGACGGCCTTCGCGTTCACGCCATAGCGCTCGCCAAAAGCGATGAAGTAGGCGCGCCGGAGGTTGTCGTCGCGCCCCTCGAACTTCAGGGCCATGCGCTGATCGCCGTAGGGCAGAGTGGTGAGCAGGTCATAGGCGGGCGACAAACGGAAGCCATCATCAGGGCCATCCGCCAGGATGCTCACGTTCTTGGCGTGCAGGTCACCGTTTCCAATCAGGTAGCTGAACGCCACGAGCTGCAGGAAGCGCGCAATCTCGGGAACGGGCGCGGCGCAGTGCTCGCGCAGGCCCTCGGCGATAGCCGCGCACGTTAGGCGATACTTGTCACTGGGATAGCGATCCAAGAACTGACAGGCATCCTCCTGGTGGACGCGTCTAAGGCGTCGCTCGGCCTTCAGCCAGCTGCGATCGAAGCGTGCGACTAGCAGCCCGTCGTTCCTATCGCGGTCATGGACGAGCCTTGTGGTGGCGACACGCAGGCCGCACTGCTTCGCCATGCCCATGAAAAAGTGCTCGTTGCGCACGAGCTCGGGCTTGTCTCGTGGGTTGAGCTTCAGGATGTAGTCAGACTGTCCCGACGTGGAGACCGGAAAGGAGATTGTGGACGCAGAGATCTTCTCCTGGACGCCAGGGATCGTCGGCTCGGTGCTTTCTGTTCCCGTGAGGGGAAGACTCTTCGCAAAGAGGTCGGAGAAGAGAACGGACTCAGGCTTCCATTTCTCTCCTTGGTGCGCTGGTTCAGGGAGGGGTTGTCCACGGGGAATGATGGACAGGTCCCCAACGGTATCGGCCCCCGCTGCCATCAGCAGGCTAAGTAGGTCGTCCTCAGACGTCTTGGTGCGCTCAAGGAGGACCCGCATGCGCAGTCCTTCGGGAAGGAGCCCTGCGAAGTAAGTATGGAGGTTGGTTCCGAGGGTTTCGGTGCGGAGCCTCGAATAGGGCAAGTGAACAGCGATACCACCGGGCATGGCCTTGTTTTGTTCGAAGAAGTCCGCCGAGTACTCAAAGAAAGAGCCGTGAGCTGTTCGGGTGATGGAGCCCACGTGGGTGGATTCACGCCAAACCTCGGCGACCTCTACATCAGTCGGGCGAGTCATGACGTGCGATCGCTCGCCTGCAGGCGTCGTTGGACTGGCTCAATCACCAGACGGAGTCCCAGCACATGGAGGACATCCAGGAGCTTGTCCAGGCGCAAGGTTGCCTTCCTGCCATTCTCAACGTCATAAATGAAGACTGGTCCACACCCAGCCAGGACGCTGAGTTCTTGTTGGGTCAACCCAAGCTTCGTGCGTTGGGTCCTAACGGAATCTGCGAGGGACTGGAGCCAAGAGGCTTTACTTTGATCCATAGGTACAGGCTCTTGAAACCCATGTGATCGCATGGATTCCATGGTGGAGCATGCTGACTTGACCATTCGTCATGTCAACATCTATGCGATCGCATGGATTTCATGTCGGAGCATGCTGACTTGACCATCCGTCATGTCGATACCCATGTGATCGCATGGATTCCGTGCTGGGGACATGCTGACTTGACCATTCGTCATGTCGATACCCATGTGATCGCATGGATTTCATGCTGGGGACATGCTGACTTGACCATTCGTCATGTCGATACCCATGTGATCGCATGGATTTCATGCTGGGGACATGCTGACTTGACCATCCGTCACGTCGATACCCATGTGATCGCATGGATTTCATGCTGGGGACATGCTGACTTGACCATCCGTCACGTCGATACCCATGTGATCGCATGGATTCCATGGTGGAGCATGCTGACTTGACCATTCGTCATGTCAACATCTATGCGATCGCATAGATTTCATGTCGGAGCATGCTGACTTGACCATCCGTCATGTCGATACCCATGTGATCGCATGGATTCCGTGCTGGGGACATGCTGACTTGACCATCCGTCATGTCGATACCCATGCGATCGGATGGGCTCTGAACCCATCCGCTTCGGGGCTCATAGCCCCAGCGACTTCAGCTGCGCGTCGAACGCAGGGGCATCCGTGAAGACGTACCCGCGCAGTCCCAGCGTGCGGGCCGCGTCCACGAACTCCGGCAGGTCGTCGAAGAAGGCGGCCTCTTGCGGCGCGCAGCCCGCCTTCTGGAGCGCGAGCTGGTAGATGGCCGGCTCCGGCTTCACGTGCCCCACCTCGCAGCTCATCACCAGCGCGTCGAAGCGCTGGAGTACGGGCAGCAGGGGCTTCAGGTAGGCCACGTGCAGCGCGTTGGTGTTGGACACCAGCACCAACTTCACCCTCCCGACCAGCCCCTCCACTCGCGGCAGCACCGCGTCGTGCACCTTGAAGTGGCTGCTCCACATGGGCGCGAACTCTTCCATGGGCAGGTCCACGCCCAGCGCGCCGCAGACGTCCTTGCGGATGCCCTCCGCGTCCAGCAGGCCCCGGTTCGCCGCCGTCCAGCCCGCGCCGGTGAGCCGCCTCGCGGCTTCCTGCGGCTCCAACCCCGCCCGCGCCGCGAGCCTCGCGAAGAGCAGCGAGTTGTCGTGGAACACCAGCACGTTGCCCAGGTCCAGCAACACGGCCTTCACGGCGGACACGGTGACTCCTGTTTCAGATGCGGTAGGCGCGCGCGACGCCTTCCATCTGGCTGGCGACTTCCTGCAGCCGCTTCGCCGCGCCGGTGGTGGATTTCAGGCTGGTCTGCGTCTCCGTCATCATGGAGGACAAATCCGTCACAGCGCTGAAGATCTGCGCGATGCCCGCATTCTGCTGGTTCACCGCTCCGGCGATCTGCCGCGCCGCCGCGGCGTTGTCCTGGACGATGGTGGCCAGCTCCTTCAGGTGCTCGCCGCTGGTGCGCACCTGCTCCAGTCCTTCCGCGACGCTGGAGTGGCTCTGCTCCGTCATCTTCGCCGTGGAGATGATGGCGTGGCCCAGGTCCCCCAGGATGTCGCGCACCTTCTCCGTGGCCTGGATGGACTGGTCCGCCAGGTTGCGGATTTCACGCGCCACCACGCTGAAGCCCTTGCCGTGCTCGCCGGAGCGCACCGCCTCGATGGCCGCGTTGAGCGCGAGCATGTTGGACTGGTCCGCCAGGTCCTTCACCGTCTGGGTGATGCCGCCAATCTGCTGCGTGCGCTCGTTGAGCTGCACGATGCGCATGGCCATCTCCCCGGACTGCTCGTGCAGCCCCTGGAAGCCACCCAGGCTGTCGCGGATGGCGACCTCGCCCGCGCGGCCCACCTCCTCCGCGCGCGACGCCACGCCCAGCACCGTCTCCGCCTTCTCCGCGGCCAGCAGCGACGTCTGCTTGATCTCCTGCGCCGTCACCTGCGTCTCCTGGAGCGCGGCGGCCTGACGGGCCACGTTGCGCTCCTGGACCTCGGAGGCGAGGTTCAGCTCCGCCACGGTCTCGCTGAGGACGTGCGTGCCCTCCTGGAGGCTGGTGGCCGTCTCGCGCAGGTTCTTCATCATCTGCGCGAAGGCCTGCGTCAGCTCGCCCACCTCGTCCCGCCCCGCCTTCACCTCCATCTCCTGCGTGAGGTCGCCCTCCTTCACCACGCGGCGGACCACCTCACCGAGCGCGCGCAGCGGCCGGGTGATGCCGCGCGCCAGCACCCACGAGCCCAGGCCCACCGACGCCACGAAGAGGGCCGCCAACCCCAGCACCAGCCGGCGCATCTCGTTGAGGGGCGCGTAGGCCTCCGCGGGGTCCACCTGGGCGATGAACTTCCACCCGTCCCCCACGTCGCGCACCTCCGAGCCGTTCACCGCGACCACCGCCACGCGGCCCGAGTCGTCGTGCTCGCCCTTGCGCGTGTCGAACAGCGTGCGGCCGTCCGCGCCCCGGACCTCCAGCGAGAAGCTGGTGTGGCCGCGGTGCTGGGCGCGGGTGAGCGCGGGCTTCACCAATTCTCCCACCTGGCCCCAGTCGAACGCGGCGAGCAGCACGCCCAGCCGCTGGCCTCGCTCGTCCATCACCGGCACCGCCAGCGGCAGCACGTGCACGCTGTAGATGGGGTCTTCGGCCTCCACGCCCTCGGCGGTGGTGGTGCCGGCCTGCGCCTTCTGGAACCACGGCGCCTTGCGCACCGTTTCCGCGCTCCCGGCGTAGGCCTCGCGCAGTGCGGGCGTGCTGGCGGAGACCGCCGCGCCGTCGTCGCTGAAGAGCACGATGCCGTTGAGGGTGAGGTAGCGCCGCTGCAGCAGCGACAGCATCGCGTCGCTCGCGGTGGGGTCCTTCGTGCGCAGCGCCTGGCGCAGGACCGGATCCTCCGCCCAGCTGTGAGCGCTCGCCTCGCGCTCCGCCAGGGTGGACTCCAGCAGGTCCTTGAACCCTTCCGCCTCCATGCGCAGGGAGGTGTTGATCTGCGCCTCCGTCTGCTGGCGCATCAGCTTGTCCTGCATGCCGGTCAGTGCCAGCAGCGGCACGCAAGACACCAGGGTCATGTACAGCAGCAGCCGCCCACGCAGCGTCAGGGACGGCAGTTTGAAAGAAGGCATGGCACGCCGGCGCGAAGGAGAGGACCCGGATTCCTATACCAGAACCCGGGTCCCGAACCCCCTGTCCGGCTGGCCGCCTACAGCACGGGCACCCGGTCAGGCAGGTCCCTCGCGGGCAGGCTGGAGTAGTCCGCGTCCAGGTCCAGCCGCACCCGCTGCCTCACGCGCGTGCTGAGCAGCCCCCGGAGCATGCCCAGGAAGGCCGGCGGCGCCGCGATGACCAGCTGGTCGAACGCGTGCGAGTCCACCCCCTTGTCCAGGCGCCCGGACAGCTCCCGGGCGAAGCGCTCGTGCTCCAGCTCCCTGCGGCCGTTCGGGTCGTTCTCCGGCACCGGGCCGTGCAGCGTGCCGGCGTTGGGGTTGTCCGCCTGGTTGAACAGCTCGACGGGCTTGGTGCGGCTCTCGTCATGCTGGAACTGCTCGATGAGGTCCCACTTCTCCGCCTTCGCATCCGTGGCGAAGAGCCGGGCGCGACTCGCGTTGGCCACCAGGATCCAGAGCCTCTTGTCCGCCATCTTCACGCCTCCTTGTCTCTTGAGGGATGCGGACCCCCCCGCCCACCGGCAAGCTTCCCCCACCGAGCCGACTCCCCTCCGCGCGCTGGCCAGGCGGCCCACCCGCCGCCCCCTTCGCGCAGCGGCAACACGAACGGGAACACTCTGCGTGCCCCCCGGTGCCTGACGACCTCCGCCCACGTTGACCCGCCGCATCCAAGCGGCGACCATCGTGCGCTGGGGGATTTGGACGGGAGTGGGCTGTATGGAGAAGTATTTCAATGTCCGTGGACTCAAGGTGCGTGGCCGCCGTACATGCCACCCGTCCATCCGGTACACGGCGGGTGAATCGTCACGTGCCGAAAGTTTTTCCGCTTCGCGCGCGATTGATGCCCTCCCGTGGGTTGCAGGGTCGCCCCGGCATGGAAACCTGATCCCCCCATGGGCACCGACGACCTCCTCGCACACACAGTCCTGTCCGAATCGGGTGACGCCGTGACCGACGGTGGCGGAGCGCCAGTCGTGATGTCGCCGGTCGGACAGGAAGCGCAGGAAGGCGCGGTGCTGGGCAACTACCAGCTGGAGAAGCTGCTGGGCGAAGGGTCCATGGGCCGGGTCTTCCAGGCGCGGCACGTGCGGCTGGGGCGCCAGGTGGCGCTCAAGGTGCTCAAGCCGGAGCACGCGCGGGACAGCTCGTTCGTGCAGCGCTTCTTCCAGGAGGCGCGCACCGTCAATCAGATCAACCACGAGCACATCGTGGAGGTCTTCGACTTCGTGGACGAGTCGCCCAACGGGCACGTCTACTGCGTGATGGAGCTCTTGCGCGGGCAGAGCCTGGCGGCGCTCCTGAAGGAAGAGGGGCTGACGCTGGAGCGCGTGCAGCGCATGGGCGTGCAGGTGTGCGCGGCGCTGGGCGCGGCCCATCAGGTGGGCGTGGTGCACCGGGACATCAAGCCGGACAACCTCTTCATCACGCAGCGCTCCGGGCAGCGGGACTTCGTGAAGGTGTTGGACTTCGGCGTGGCGAAGCTCATCACCACGCAGACGGGCGTGAGCCTCACCGGCACGCTGGACGGGACCATCATCGGCACGCCGGCGTACATGGCGCCGGAGCAAGCCGCGGGGCTGCCGGTGGACGGGCGCGCGGACATCTACGCGGTGGGCAACATCCTCTACGAGATGCTCTCCGGCCACCCGCCCTTCCAGGCGTCTGCCTTCGGGCAGCTGGTGGTGCAGATCATCACCCAGCCGCCGCCGCCGCTGCCGTCGCACCTGCCTTCGGGCGAGCGCGTGCCGCCGGAGCTGGCGGCCCTGGTGATGCGCTGCCTGGCGAAGGAGCCGGAAGGACGGCCCCAGCAACTGGCGGAGGTCACCACGGCGCTGCTCCTGATGCCCACCGCGCCGGCCCCGGAGCCGCGCACGGAGGCGCTGGTGGAGGAGGCGGAGCGGCCCACCCTGCGCATGCGGGTGCCAGGCCTGCTGCGCTCGCGGCGGCTCCAGGTGTCCGTGGGGTTGGCGGCGCTCGCGCTGGTGTCCGGCATCACCACGTGGAAGGGGCTGCACTCGATGCGCGCCTCCCATGCCGGGCAGACTCCGGTGGCGGTGGCGTCCGTCACGGAGTTGGCCGCCGAGGGGACGCCGGTGGTGGGCGCGGCGGATCCGGTGACGCTCACGGTGCACTCGTCGCCGCCGGGCGCGAAGGTGGTGCGCGTGGACACCGGCGAGGAGCTGGGCGTCACGCCGCTGACGAAGGCGCTGAGCCGGAAGACCGTGCCGCCGCAGCTGCGCGTGGAGCTCGCGGGCTACGTTCCGCTGGAGCGGACGGTGGAGCTGAAGCAGGATGCCGCCGCCGCGGAGCTGTCCGTGCCGCTCGTGAAGGCGAGCGCGGGGCCGCGTCGTGCCCCCGCGCGTGCGCCGGGCCGCAAGGGAGGAAGCCGGGATGCGGTCATTGATCCGTTCGCGTCGCAGTGAGCCCAAGGCCCTGAGCCTGGCGCTCGCGCTCGCGCTCGGGACGCCGTTCCCGGCGGTGGCGGCGGAGACGACGGCGACCGCCGCGGACGACCAGGCGCGGGAGAAGTTCTCCGAGGGCAACCTGGCGTACGACCTGGGCGAGTTCGACCGGGCGCTCAAGGCCTTCAGCGAGGCGTACCGCCTCAAGCCGCTGCCCGCGTTCCTCTTCAACATCGCGCAGTGCCACCGGCAGCTGAACAACCCGTCGCGCGCGTCCTTCTTCTACCGGCGCTACCTGTCGTTGTCGCAAGGGGAGCCGGCCAACGCGGACGTGGTGCGCGAGCTCGTCGCGGAGATGGACGCGAAGGCGCGCGTCCAGGAGGAGCAGCGCCGGGAGCGCGAGCGCTTCGCCAGGGACCGCGAGCTCCAGAAGGCGCGGGAGCAGGCCGCGCTGGCGGAGGCGCGCGCCAACGAGGCGAGGCTCGCCGCGAATCCGTCCGCCGCGCGGGAGAAGAACGGGGCCTCGGAAGCCCTGGCCATGCAGGTGCCGGACGCGTCCGTGAAGACGGAGGCGGGCGCCTCCAAGCCGTGGACGCGCCGCTGGTACGTCTGGGCGGGCGCGGGCGCGGTGGCGCTGCTCGCGGGCGGCGCGGTGTGGCTCGCCACGGCGCCGAATCCCCGGGACACGACGCTCGGCACCGTGGGGCGGTAGGCGGCTTCCAACGCCGCCCGGACGTTCACGACACGCTTCCGCGGCGCGGGCAATGCAGCCGCGTGGGCCTCAGCGCTGCGGCGGTGGCGGCGCGGCGGCCTGCGCCAGCACCTGCGCGGCGATGCGGCCGATGCGCGCGTGGAACGACGGGGCGTCGTGGAAGGTGAGTCGCACGTCGCCCACCTTCAGCTCGTCGCCCGTGCTCAGGAGGCGCGGTTGTTCCGCCTCCAGCGCCTCGCCGTTCACCGTCACCGGCCGGGACTGCGCCAGCCGCTCCACCTTCCAGCCGCCGTCCGGCGTGGGGTGCAGGGCGAACTGCTCGCGCGACACCGTGGCGTCATTCACCACGAAGGTGTTGTGCGACGCGCGCCCCAGCTTCAGGGGGCCTCGGTCCGCCACCCCCATCAGCTCGAAGCACAGCGCGTCGCCCGCGGGCAGGCAGTCGCGCAGGTCCATCATGGGCAGCCGCGTGGCCGCCACGTTCTGTTCCTCGGGGACGTTCCACGCGCCCGCCTCCCACACCAGCCACGCGTGCGGGTACTTGGCGTTGAACTTCTCTTTGAGTGCCATGTGCTGCCGGATGAGCAGCGAGAGCAACAGGGCTCGCATGGCCCATTCATAACCCCATCCGCCGCTTCCGCGTCGCCCTGACGGCTTCCCAGGTGTCCACGAGTGGGCGAATGGGCCCGCCCGAAAGGCTACAACCGGGCAACGACGGCCTTCGCCATCCGCTCCGCCGCGCCCGCGTCCATGGGCAGGAAGAGGCACGGCTCCGTCACCTCCACCTCCTGCAGCCGGGTGCGCCCTTCGTTGTCCGTGGCCACGTCCACGCGCGCGTACAACAGCCGAGCGCCCCCGGACGCCTCCATCACCTCGTGCGCCAGCTGCTGCTCCGCCGCGTTGTCCGGCGTGAAGCCGTGCGGCTCCGCGAAGCCCCGGGGCGCGGTGGTCAGCGTGGGCGGGCGGCGCACCGCGTGGCTGAAGACGCCGTTGAAGAAGATGTACGAGCGCTCGCCCTCCGTCTCGAAGGCGCGCAGGTAGGGCTGCACCATCACGTCGCCCTCCTTCGCCAGCTCCGTCACCTTCGCGCTCGCGTCGTCCCACTGCTCGCGCCGGACGATGAAGACCTTGAGCCCGCCCGCCGCCACCGCGGGCTTGAGCACCACCGCGTCCCAGCCACGCTCGCGCGCCGTCGCCGCCACGTCCAGCGTCCCGCCGGGCGGCACCCAGACGGTGGGCGTCAGCGGCAGCCCGCGCGCCTCCAGCGTCTTCAGATAGCCCTTGTGCGTGTTCCACCGGAGCACGTCCGCCGGGTTGAACAGGCGCGTGACGCTGCCCACGCGGTCCGCCCAGGCGAGGAACTCCTCGCGGCGCAGGTGGCTGTCCCAGGCGTTGCGCACCACCGCCGCGCGGACGCGGCTCCAATCCACGGAGGGGTCGTCCCAGATGACCGGCCGTGCGTCCAGGCCCAGCGCCTGCAGCGCGGGCACCAGCGGCGCGTCCAGCGGGTTCATCCGAGGCAGTCCGGCGTAGGTGATGACGGCGATGTCCAAGGCGGCGGGCTCCAGGCGACGGGAAACGCGCCGCGTTCTAACGCGCTCCCGTGCCCCGTGCAGCCACGCCCCGCGTCACGCCAGGCGCGCGAGGGACGGCTTCCCCACGGCCGCCGTCTCCACGGTCTCCTGCGTCAGCTGCTCCGTCAGCGCCTTCGCCTCGCGCGCCACCCGCCCCAGCTCTCCCTGGCCGTGAGGGAAGGGGGCCGCGGGGCCGTCCAGCGCCAGCAGTTGCTGCCGCAGCGCCGCGCCGTTGGGCGTGCGCTTCTCCGGGTCCTTCTGGAGCAGCTGCATGACGATGAGGTCCAACGCCAGCGGCACCGCGGGGTTGAGCTGCGAGGGCGGGACGACCTCCTGGTCCACCGCCGCGCGCAGCAGCACCTCCTCCGAATGGCCGCTCAGCGCGCGCCGGCCGGTGAGGGCCTCGTGCAGTGTGAGCCCCAGGGCGAAGAGGTCCGCTCTCCCGTCGATGTCCTTGCCCATGGCCTGCTCCGGCGCCATGTAGCCCAGCTTGCCGCGCACGCTGCCGGCCACCGTGAGGTTCGCGCGCATCGCGTCCCGCGCGATGCCGAAGTCCGACAGCTTCACCTCGCCAATGCGCGACACCAGGATGTTGGGCGGGTTCAGGTCGCGGTGGACCAGCCGCAGGGGCACGCCGTCCGCGCTGGTGCGCCGGTGCAGGTAGTCCAGCGCGCCCGCCAGCTCCGCGGCCAGGAACGTCGCGGCGGACATGGGCAGCGGCCGGCGGTTCTGCGGCTTGAGCAGCGCGCTCATGGGCAGCCCGTCCACGTACTCCATGGCCAGGAAGTAGGTGCCGCCGTGGCGGCCCAGGTCGAACACCTGGACGATGTTGGGGTGGTAGAGCGACGAGCACAGCTCCGCCTCGCGCCGGAACATGGTCACGAACGCCGCGTCGTCCGCGTACGACGGCAGGATGCGCTTCAGGGCCACCTGCTTCTCGAAGCCGCCCTCCGGCGAGTACGTGGCCCGGTACACCTCCGCCATGCCGCCCGCGCCCACGCGCTCATGCAGCACGTACTTGCCCATGACCTCCTGTTCGCGCAGCGCCGCGAGCGCGCTCCGCGTGCGCTCCAGGAAGTGCCGCGCCAGCGTCGCCGTCAGCGCGCCCGTGGCCACGAAGAAGAACGCGCGCACGCAGATGAACAGCGGCCCCAGCGTGACGAGCGGCTCCTCCGGCAACAGCGGCCGCACGAAGCCGAAGTAGAGCGCCAGGTACTCCGCCGCCACCAGCGCGCCCGCGGCCAGCCCCAGGCGCGGGTTGCTGCGCAGGCCCGCCAGCGTCACCAGCGTGCCCCAGATGACCAGCGTGGGCGCGGTGAGCGCATAGACGGGGCCCTTGAAGTGCAGGTCGAACGCCAGCACCACCGCCGGGATGCTCACTTCAATGAAGACGTTCAGCCACGGGATGGCCGGGTGGAACGCGCCGGAGCGCAACACCCACCACATGCAGCCGTAATAACCCGACAGCACCGCGGACAGCCCCATCAGCGCGAGCGTCAGGTCCCACCCCATCGCAGGCCCGAGCGCCGCGGCCACCACCACGCAGATGGCGGACAGGATGCTCATGAAGCGCGCCACGGACAGCTCGCGGGCCTGCGCGTCCCGCCGCAGGTGCGAGTCCAGGAAGCGCGAAACGGTGCTCGATGGATTCCGGGTAATCATGTCCCCCCACTCTAGAACGTGGCAGGACGCGTCATCCGCCTGCTCCCCCACACGTTGGGTGTGCTCCTACCATACCTTCCGCCACACGGAAGGCTCTTGGAGCCCCACGAAGTGGACTTCAGGGGTCAGGTATCGCTGAAATGTTGCACCCCCGTCCAATGCGGCATGCGAGGCACGGGGGGCTTTCCTCGTCGCACCCGTTCTTTCTTCACGGCACTGCCTTCGGGCAGGAGGCTTCATGCGCAGCTCCCCCCGTTTATTGCTGGCCGCCCTGGGCGCGGTCCTTCTGTTGGGCAGTGCCTGCAGTTCCGATCCAGAGGTCAATGCGGTCTGCGGTGACGGAAAGAAGGAAGGCGCCGAGCAGTGCGATGACGGCAACACCAACAACGGAGACGGGTGCGAAGCGAACTGCACCGTCACTGGGGTGAAGTGTGGCGACGGAAAGAAGGAAGGCGCCGAGCAGTGCGATGACGGCAACACCAACGGGGGTGACGGGTGCGAGGCGGACTGTACCGTCACGTCCGCCCAGACGGTCCAGTGTTGGGCCACGCCTCCCGCGCCGCTGGCGAATGGTGCCACCTGCGAAGTGACGAAGGCGGGCACGGCCGGGAAGCTCTTCACGGGCATCGTGCTCAAGGATGGCCAGACGCTGATGGGCGGCCAGGTGCTGGTGGACGCCCAGGGCGTCATCACCTGCTCCGAGTGTGACTGCTCGAAGGCGGCCGGCGCCGCGGAGGCCACCGTGGTGACGTGCCCCACGGGCGTCATCTCCCCGGGCCTCATCAACCCGCACGACCACATCACCTACCCGGGCTCGCCGCAGGCCAGCACCAGCGTGGAGCGCTACGAGCACCGCCACGAGTGGCGCACGGGCAGCAACAAGCACACCCGGCTGAACAACCCGTCCAACACGAAGGCGGACGCGATCCGCTGGTCGGAGCTGCGCCAGGTGATGGCGGGCACCACCTCCATCGCGGGCGCGGGCGGGCAGCTGGGCTTCCTGCGCAACATGGACGTGTCCGCCGCCGCGCAGCAGGAGGGGCTGAGTGAGGCGTACGCGGACTCGGACACCTTCCCGCTGGGTGACAGCAGCGGCACCATGCTGACGGACAGCTGCTCGTATTCGTCGTTCCCGTCCTCCGCGACCATCACCTCGCGCACGTCCGCGTACCTGCCGCACGTCGCGGAGGGCATCGCGTCCACGGCGCAGAACGAGTTCCGCTGCCTGTCCTCGGGCGCGGGCAATGTGCTGTACCCGCGCTCGTCCATCATCCACGGCGTGGGCCTGACCGCGGCGGAGATTTCGCAGATGGCGGCGCACGGCACCGGCCTCGTCTGGTCGCCGCGCTCCAACATCTCGCTGTACGGCGACACGGCGATGGTGACGGCCTACAAGCGGCTGGGCGTGTCCATCTCCCTGGGCACGGACTGGATCCGCTCCGGCTCCATGAACATCCTGCGCGAGCTGGCCTGCGCGGATCACCTCAACACCACGCGCTACGCCAAGGCCTTCACGGACGAGGACCTGTGGCGCATGGTCACGGCCAACGCCGCGGACGTGGTGGACATCTACGAGCGCGTGGGCCGCATCGCCCCGGGCAAGATGGCGGACCTGGCCATCTTCCGCGTGGGCGCGAACGCGGCCTCGCCGTTCCGCGCGGTCATCGCCGCGCAGCCGCAGGACGTGGTGCTGACGGTGCGCGGCGGCAAGCCGCTCTTCGGTGACCAGGCGCTGGTGGACGGCCTCAAGGGCACGGACGCCTGCGACGCGCTGGACGTGTGCGGCACCCAGAAGGCCGCGTGCGTGAAGTCGGAGATTGGCAAGACGCTGGCGGAGTTCCAGGGCTCCCCGGACACCCAGGGCCTCTACCCGCTGTTCGCGTGCGGCACGCCGCAGAACGAGCCCACCTGCGAGCCTTCTCGCAGCGCGGTGAACACCAGCTTCCCGGTGGCCGCCGTCAACGGCTCCACCGTCTACACGGGCGTGTCGAGCGCGGCGGACGCGGACGCGGACGGCGTCGAGGACGCGAGCGACAACTGCCCCACCATCTTCAACCCCGTGCGCCCCATGGACAACGGGCGGCAGGTGGACACGGACGGTGACGGCGTGGGTGACGCGTGCGACCCGTGCCCCCTGGAGGCGGGTACCACCTCGTGCGTGGCCTTCCGCGGCGACGACGACGACCACGACGGCGTGGCCACCTGGAAGGACAACTGCCCCTTCGTGGCCAACGCGGACCAGAAGGACACCGACGGCGACGGCAAGGGCGATGTGTGCGACGGCTGCCCGAATGACGCGGCCACGTGCTCCGCCGAGGACCCGTCCGACTTCGACTACGACGGCATCACCGCCCCCACGGACAACTGCCCGCTGGTGGCCAACCCCGACCAGAAGGACACCGACGGCGACGGCGTGGGCGACGCGTGTGACGCGTGCCCGGTGGCCAACCCCGCCGGCACCGCGTGCCCCACGACCGTCTACGACGTGAAGGTGACGCCCCGCTCCGGCGGCCAGTCGCTGGTGGGCTCGAAGATCGCGGTGGACGACGTGGTCGTGACCGCGGTGGATGCGAAGGCGGCCAATGGCTACTGGGTGCAGGTGGCGAACTACCCGGCGGGCAAGGGCGCGGAGAACTCCGGCCTCTTCATCTACAGCCCCAAGGCCGACGTCGCGGTGGGCGACAACCTCCGCGTGGAGGGCACGCTGAAGGACTACTTCGGCCTGCTGGAGGTGACCGACGGCAAGGTGACGAAGCACAGCGCGGCCAACCCGCTGCCGGCTCCGGTGGTGGTGCGCACGGAGGACATCCGCACCAATGGCCTGAAGGCGAAGGCGCTGGAGGGTGCGCTGGTGGAGGTCCGCAACGTCTTCAACACCCGCCTGGAGAACACCAACCGCGAGTTCATCGTGGACGAGAACAAGTCCGGCAACCCGGCGTCCTCGGGCCTGATGGTGGACGACCAGGCCTTCGCGTACCCCACGCAGGTGCTGGGCACGGAGTACATCACGCTGCGCGGCGTGCTCACGTTCGGCTTCAACGAGCACAAGGTCCTGCCCCGGAGCGCGGCCGACATGGTCATCCCGCTGCCGCCCCTGCCGGCGCTGACGGCCTTCGCGTCCGGTGGCTTCGCGCGCGTGGGCGGCACCCAGGCGATTCCGCAGCCCCTCACCGTGACGATGGCGAACGCCTACCCGGTGGACGTCACCGTGACCATTTCCTCCAGCGACGCGGCGGCCCTGTCCGCGGCGGGCGGGCAGGTGGTCATCCCCGCGGGCCAGACGAGCGCCACGGTGGCGCTGGACGCGAAGGCGGCGGCGGCCTCGGTGACCCTCACCGCGACGCTGGGCACCTCCTCCCAGACGACCGCGCTGCGCGTGCTGGGTGCGACCGAGGCGGCCAACGCCACGGACCTCACCCCGGCGACGCAGAGCGTGGCTCCGGGTGGCACGGCGCGCTTCACCGTGACGTTCGACCGGCCGGTGCCGGCGGGCACCACGCTGGACGTGACCGTGGCCCCCGCGGGCTTCGGCACCATCACGGCCCAGGCCGTGACGGCGGACGCGCTGACGGCCACCTTCGACCTGACCGTGGAAGAGGCCAGCACCGGCTCCGGCACGGTGACGCTGGGGGCGCTGAGCGCCACGGTGAACGTCAACACGGACGTGCCGCAACTCACGTCGCTCACCCCGTCCACCGCCACGGTGAACGCGGGCGCGACCCAGGTGTTCACGGTGACGCTGGCGTCCGCTCCGACGGAGCCCGTGCAGGTGCTGCTGGCGCTGACTTCGCCGGCCACGCCCTTCGGCGCGCTGTCCGCCACGTCGGTGACGGTGGCCGCGGGCGCGACGACGGCGACGGTGACGTTCACCGCCGCCGCGGACGGTGAGGGGACGGGCGCGGTGTCCGCCTCGCTCAACGGCATCACCCGGTCGGCGGAGCTGACCGTGCTGCCTCCTCCCGCGAAGCTCGCCAGCGTCACGCCGGACACGGCGACGGTGACGGTGGGCACGACGCAGACGTTCACCGTCACGCTGGACCGCAAGGCCCCCGCGGGCGGCGCGGCCGTGGACGTGGCGTTCACGCCTTCGGAGCTGGGCTCGCTGTCGGCCTCGACGGTGACGGTGACGGAGGGTCAGACGACCGCCACGGTCGTCTTCACCGCCACCGAGGCCACGGGCGAAGGCCAGCTCACCGCGTCCTACCAGGGCGTGACGAAGCAGGCGGCCGTGACGGTGGCCGCGCCCCAGGGCCATGTGGTCATCAGTGAGCTGGCCCCCGGGGGCCCGGGGGGCGCGGACGACGAGTTCGTCGAGCTCTACAACCCGACCAATGCGGAAGTGGATATCAGCGGCTGGAGGCTGCAGTACATGAAGGCAACCACCGGCACGGCCTATTCGGGCAACTTCGAGATTCCCGCTGGCTCGAAGATCGCGGCGCATGGCTTCTTCCTTGTGACGAACGCCAAGTACGTCGGCTCCGTGACGGGTAACGCGAGCTGGGGCTCGTCCTTCTCCATGGCGGCCGCGGGCGGGCACATCCGCATCGGGCCCTCGACGCTCGCCACGGGCGCTTCGGAGACGGCGGTGGACAAGGTCGGCTACGGGACCGCGGACCAGGCGGAAGGCAAGAGCTCCGTCCCCGGGACCATCGCCAACGGCGGCAGCGTGGAGCGCAAGGCCCGGGCGTCGTCCACCTCCACCACCATGGGCGCGGGCGGCGACGACGAGCTCGCCGGCAACGGCCAGGACACGGACGACAACGCGGCGGACTTCGTGCAGCGCACGGCGCGTCAGCCGCAGAACGCGTCGAGCCCCATCGAGATGCCGTAGTCCCGGCATCCCGCCCCGCTCTCCTCACCCGAGGGGAGCGGGGGGGCTGAAGCCTCCCTGAAATGAAAAACGCCCGGTCCCCTCACATGGGGGACCGGGCGTCTGTTTTTCCGGGCCGCCCGGCCCGGTGGGTTCAGCGCCTCAGCCCATGGGGCCGCGCACGTGGAGGCCGCCGGAGAGGATCTGATCCAACGACGCCATCAGCGGGTCGTAGTTCACGGCGGCGCGGAACAGGTTGTGGTGCAGCAGGATGCCCAGGTAGCCGCCCATCATCGTGTGGGCCATGTGCAGCGGGTCCACCTCCTGGCGGAACTCATTGCGCTTCTGGCCGAAGCGGATCATCCCCGCCAGCACCGCCACGTAGAGGGAAATCTTGTCGCGCAGCGCCTCCGCCACGCGGTCGTTGGACTCCGCGGACTCGGCGGACAGCATCCCGAAGAAGATGCCGTATTCGCGGTGGTAGCGCAGGAACTGCGACGTGCGGGACACCACGAACACCAGCTGCTCCCGGCCGGACAGGACGCGGCGCTCGGCGAGCAGCGGCGCGAACTCCATCAGGTAGCGCTGATGCAATTCATCGATGGCCGCCAGGAGCAGGTCTTCCTTTGTAGGGAAATGCCAGTAAAGCGCGCCCGGCGTCATCCGGATGGCTTTCGCCAGGTCCGACATCGTCGTCGACAGGTAGCCCCGCCGAGCGAACAAATTGATGGCGGCCTCCAGGATTTCGACCCGCGTTCGCGCGGCCCGCTCCTGTTTGATTTCGCGCTTCGCTGGTTCCTTGCTCATTTCCGGGTAAATCTACACCTCACGCCAGGAGCGTCACCTTAACGATTTCAGACGGCGCGGCGACGCGCAGGGGTGGGCCCCAGAAACCGGTGCCCCTGCTGACATAGAGGTGGTTGTCGCCTTCCTGGAAGAGGCCGGCGTCGTGCTTCCAGATGGCGGAGACGGCGACGGTGAACGGGAAGAACTGTCCGCCGTGGGTATGTCCGGACAGTTGCAAGCCCATGCCTGCCTTCGCAGCCACATCCCAATTGGATGGTTGGTGCGCGAGCAGCACCGCGGCACGGTCGGGATTCCGGCCCTGGACGGCGGCGTCCAGGTTGTAACCCTTGGGGCCGTTACGCATGGACCAGTCGTCCACGCCCACCAGGTCGAACGCACCGCCCGCGTCTCCAATCGTCACGTGACGATTTCGCAACACGGTGACGCCCAGGCCGGTGAGGGCGTCCGCCCAGGTGCTGGCGTTCCAGTAGTACTCGTGGTTGCCGGTGATGAAGTGCGTGCCCGCGCGCGCCTGGAGG
The DNA here is from genome assembly GCF_003668955.1 of Corallococcus sp. AB038B. NCBI lineage: Bacteria > Pseudomonadati > Myxococcota > Myxococcia > Myxococcales > Myxococcaceae > Corallococcus > Corallococcus sp. AB038B. The sequence goes on from NZ_RAWO01000001.1 coordinate 830,365, forward strand.
TTCTGGAGCGCGGCGACGGAGTGGCGCAGGTCGGCCACCGTGCCGTCCACCAGGTCGCCGGTGATGGCGACCAGGTCCGGCTTGAGCGCGTTGGCCCGCCGAACCAGCTCATCCATGAAGCGCCGCTGGATGATGGGGCCCACGTGGATGTCGCTCATGTGGACGATGGTGAAGCCATCCAGCGCCTTGGGCAGGCCGGGCAGCCGCACCGCGACCTCGTTGACCACCGGCGGATGGAAGGCGCTCCACATGCCGTAGCCGGTGAGGCCGCCCGCCGCGAGCACCGCGCCGCCCGCGGTGGCCCGCGAGAGGAACAGCCGGCGGGCTTCGTCCACGGGGGGCACGGCGGGAGGCGGGGGCGGCACGGAGACGGCCAGGTCCGACAGGGACGGCGGCGCGGCGGGGTCCGGCGCGGGCGTGGCGAGCGGCGCGGTGACGCCCCGGTGGCCGCGCGTGCGCGCCACGAGCCAGCGCACCGCGCCCATCAGCGCCAGGGAGAGCAGCAGGTAGACGGCGACGCCCATCCACGTCCACGCGAACACGGCGACGATGAACGCGGAGGGGATGATGCGCGTCACCACCCAGGACAGCAGCAGCGGCACGCACAGCGCCGTCAGCAGCACCTTGCCGGCGGTGCGCCAGGCGCGGTTCGTGGACGTGTCGCGGAAGAGGCGCCGGTACAGGTAGACGTGGACGTAGACCGACGCGACGCTGACGAGGAGGATGAACAGGATGATGCGCAACGGGCTTTCCACCATGGGAGGCCCATCTTCACGTTCACGCGCCACGGCGCAACCGGCATGCGCGTGAAGAAGCGTGAAGCGGCGAGGGGGCTCCGAGCCTGGGAGCCCGGCTGCTGGCTACTTGCTGCGGGTGCCCAGCGCGGCGCCGATCTGCTGCCACTCCTGGGCGTAGGTGCCACGGGAGAAGGCGCGCAGGTCGTCGCCGGTCACCGTGCCGCGGGAGAGCGCCGTGTCGAGCGCCTTCACGATGGCATTCTTGTGCGGCTGCTCCACGTACGGGTTGTCCTCGCGGAAGACCTCGCCGAAGAGCGACTCCAGGCGGCCGTCCTGCTTCAGCCGCTCCACGATGCGGTTCTGCGACACGGGCGCGTCCGCGTGCGCGTGCAGCATGGCGGAGGCGATGCCGCTCTGCGCGTCCGCGTCCGGGAACTCCTCCAAAAGCCCCAGCTCCATGTCCGCCTGGGCGATGGACTCCGCGTCCGCCGGAGAGGGCGGGGCCTTCACGGCCTGCGTTTGAGGAGGCGTGGGGCGCCCGGCGGTGGGGCGCGCGGGCTCGAAGTCGCTGCGTCCCTGGAAGGAGCGCACGTTGGGGTTGGCGGGCGTCCGGCCCTGGGCTCCCGGCTTGCTGTCGCGCGTGACGTCGCTCCGCTCGGACCGCTCGAACTCCGAGCGCTTCGGGGGAATGGACGGGCGATTGCCACCATCGACGCGAGACATGAGGGGACTCCAGGCGCGGGGGAAGGCCCGTCGCGGTACTCGCTCCGGGTTGCGCACCTACATCTGTTATCGGGCTGTCCTTCCCCAGGGTTGCGTAGCCCCCCAGTCCACAGGCCCTGTCCGGCCGCCCGCATGCCGCGTCAGAGCCCCCTCTCAATCCTGGATCATCCGGCCTTGGCCGCCTTCCTTCCCGGCCAACCCCTTGATTCCAGGGGGCTTTCATCCCGGACGGAAATCCGGCGTTTCGCCGCGATGCGTCACCCAGGGGTCGAGAAGATTTCTTCAAGGCCGGCCGGGAGGCTGGTCTGCCACGCGGGGTAATTATGGCCCCCGCTGTAGGTCCGGTACGTGGCGCGGTGCCCGGCCGCCTGGAGGAGGGGCAGGAGGCGCTGGTTGCCGTCCTGGAGTCCCTCGAAGCGGCCGCAGTCCATCCAGACATGGAGCGGCGGCTGGCCGGTGCGCCGGGCCAGGTCGAAGACGACCATGTCGGTGCCCTCGATGGAGAAGGCGCCGGACTGGGACAGGACGCGGCCGAAGACGTGCGGCAGGCGTTGGGCCACGAAGAGCGCCATGAGGCCGCCCAGCGACGAGCCCAGCACCGCGTGCGCGCCCGGCGTGCGCTGCTCATCCACCAGCGACAGGTGCTCGCGGGCCAGGGGGAGCACGTGCTGGTGCAGGAGGGCGACGGTGGCCTCGCTGCACGCGTACTCGAGGGTGCGGGCCGGGCCGCCGTTGGCCACGAAGGCCATGGCCACCGGGCGCATGCGGCCCGCGGCGATCAGGTTGTCCACCACCACGGGCAGCTGGACGCGCTGGAGGTAGTCGTCGCCGTCCAGCACCACCACGAGCGGCACGGGGCCTTTCACGGGCGGCGCGTAGAGGGCCACCGCGCGCTTCTTGCCTACGGCGCACTCGTGCGTCGCCAGCTGGTGGCGTGTCACGCGGCCCTTGGGCACGTTCCGGATGCGCTTGCCCAGGGGCGTCGCTTCGCCCTGCGGCATCCAGAAGCAGTGGTTGAAGTCGCCGAAGCCGTTGTCGGAGCGGCGCGGGTTGAAGGCGTCGCGCACGCGGCGGCCCTTCGCGTCCTGGAGCGCGTACTCGACGTAGGCGTCCTCGGGCAGCGCCAGCGAGCGCGCCCACAATCCCTTTCCCACACGCTCCAGCGGAAGGGGCGTGCCGCGCCAGTCCTGGAAGTCTCCCTGGAGGAAGACCTGTCGGGGGCCCTTCCACACGAAGGTGGCGGTGTCTCCGTCGATGAGCGGCGTGCCCTCTTTGCGTGCGCGGGCTTCCAGCGTCCGGGTGTCGTCCATGCGTGGCGCGCACTGTATGCACTGCGCCTGGGGCCTGGGATGGGGAGCGTGGCTGACGTGGATCCGCGTCCACCCGCGGACATCGCGCTTGCGGCCGCTCAGGGCGACAGCAGATCGCGCAGCGCTCCGGTCAGGTCGGGGTAGCGGAACTGGAAGCCCGCCTCCAGCGCGCGCCGGGGCATCACCCGCTGGCCCTCCAACGCCACGCGCGCCATCTCCCCGAAGCGCGCCTTGAGGACGATTCCCGGCACCGACAGCGCCGCGGGCCGCTCCAGCACCGCGCCCAGCGTGTGCGCGAAGGTCGCGTTGGTGACGGGCTCCGGCGACGTGGCGTTCATCGGGCCGGACAGGGTGGGGTGCTCCAGCGCGAAGCGCATCAGCTGGAAGAGGTCTTCTCTGTGCACCCAGCTGACGTACTGCTGGCCGTTGCCCACCTTCGCGCCCGCGCCCATGCGGAACACCGGCAGCATCCGGTGCAGCACGCCGCCCGCCGGGTGCAGCACCACGCCGATGCGCAGGCGCACGGTGCGGATGCCCGCTTCCTCCGCGCGCAGGGCTTGCGCTTCCCAGTCCTGGCACACGTGGGCGAGGAAGTCGTCGCCGGGCGGGTCCTCCTCCGTCAGCGTCTGTCCCGCCCGGGCGCCGCCGTAGAAGCCCACCGCCGACGCGCAGACGAAGTGCCGCACGCTGCCTGCCTGCTTCATGGCCTCCACCAGCACGCGCGTGCCCTCCACGCGGCTGAGGTGGATGCGGTGCTTCGCTTCATGCGTCCAACGTTGGTCCACCGGCTCCCCGGCCAGGTGCACCACGCCTTCAGCGCCCGCGAGCGCGTCCGGCGACAGCGGCGTGCTTCCATCGAAATAGGAGCCCGTGACTCCGGCGGGCAGCCGGCCGAGCGCGTGTTCCACGTTCCGGCTGAGCACGTGCACCGTGTGGCCGGCCTCCAACAAACCTTGGACAAGGCCTGGACCGAGAAAGCCGGTGGCGCCCGTGCAGGTCACCCTCAAGGGTGGACCTCCTTTTCTCGTTCAGCGGTCAGGTCCTGGCCCACCAGCTCACTCAGGGCGGTGAAGAAGCGGGCTTGCTCCTCCGGCTTCATGCGCCCCGAGTGGCGGTAGACCGGCGTGCCTTCCGCGTCCAGCAGCATCACCGTGGACGTCTTGGTGGGCAGCTTCAAGGGCTCCTGGCCCAGGGTGCCCTTCAGGTCCACCAGGATGGGCACGCCAGCCTTCTTCTCCTCGTCACGCACGTACGACAGGGCGATCTCCCGCGCGGGAAAGAAGTCGTATTTCTCCAGATTGGCCACCGCGACCACGAACGCACTCTGCAGCAGGCCGCGCTCGCGTCCCCGGGTGAACAGCTCCGCCTTCAGGGGGGCGTTGAGTGTCGTGGAGTCCTTGTCCTCGTAGAAGAGGATGACGGGTTTCCCACGCCAGCGGGCCAGCTGAACCCTCTCTCCGCTGCTGGTGCTTAACGTCGCGTCCACGGGCTCCGGATCCGGGGCGGCGCCACCCGCGCTCCCCGCCGCCAGGGTCACCGTCAACGCGCCTGCGATCCACGCCTTCATCAGGGAGCCTCCGTGTACAAGGTTTTTGCAAACCTTAGACATAGCCTTGACAATCTCTGGACGCAAACGCTACCTCTAGGTGAGAAGGCTGCTGCCGTGCTCCCGATTCCGGAGATCCGCTGTATGGCCACCCTGCTTCCCAACGTGCAGCAGCCCTCCGCCGGAGCCGCGCCGCCTGAACAAGCCTGGCTGCAGCTCGTGCAGGCGGAAGTGGAGGCCGCGCTCGCGCAGCTGTTCGAGCTGCCGGATGAGCAGGCCCTGGACGCACGTTGGACACACGCGGCGGCGCAGGCGAGGGCTTATGCGCTGCGGCCGGCGAAGCGGCTGAGGCCGGCGCTGGTGCTGGCGGGGCACGGACTGGCGCGTGGGAGCACCTCGGTGCCGCCGGGGCTGTGGCGCTTCGCCGCGGGGCTGGAGCTCTTGCACACGTTCCTGCTCATCCACGACGACGTGGCGGATCAGGCGGAGCTGCGGCGGGGCGGGCCGGTGCTGCACCGGATGCTGGCTCCGGGCCGTCCGGGCGAGGACCTGGCGGTGGTGATGGGGGACCACCTCTTCGCACGCTCGCTGGAGGCGATGCTGGAGTCGGGGCTGACGGGAGCGTCGAGCGTGGCGCGCTACTACCTGGGCGTGTGCCGGCACACGGCGGCGGGGCAGTACCTGGACCTGGACCTGGCGCGCGTGCCGCTGGCGGAGATGTCGCTCTTCCAGACGCTGCGCGTGGCGCACCTCAAGACGGCGCGCTACGGCTTCTGCGCCCCGCTGGTGTGTGGCGCGATGCTGGGCGGTGCGGACGCGGGGCTCTTGGAGGGCCTGGAGCGGGTGGGGCGCTCGGTGGGTCTGGCGTACCAGCTGCGCGACGACCTCATCGGTCTGTTCGGCGACGCGGCCGTGGCGGGCAAGGCGTCCGACGGCGACTTCATGCAGGCCAAGCGCACCTTCCCGGTGGTGGCCGCGTACGTGCGCGCCACTCCCGAGGGCCGCGAGGAATTGGAGCAACTGTGGGCGCTGCCGGTGGAGTGCAAGGACGACGCGGCGCTCGCCCGTGCGCGGGAGCTGGTGGAGCACTTCGGTGGCCGTGCGGCGTGTGAGCGCGCGGTGGAGCGTGCGTCGCGTTCGGCGCGGCGGAGCCTGCAGGCGTTGCCCAACCCCCATGGTCTGAGGGACCTGCTGGATGCCCTCATCACCCGGCTGTCGCGTCGCGCTTCCTGAGGACACCGTCATGAGCGCACAGGGCAAGCGGGTGGTGGTGGTGGGCGCAGGGGTGGGCGGACTGGCCGCGGCGGCGAGGCTCGCGCGGCAGGGCTTCGACGTTCAGGTCTTCGAGAAGACGCACGGCCCGGGAGGCCGGTGCAACCAGCTCCAGGTGGATGGCTTTACGTGGGACGTGGGCCCCACCATCGTGCTGATGCCGGAGGTGTTCGAGGAGACCTTCCGCGCGCTGGGCCGCCGCATCGAGGACTACCTCACGCTGGTGCGGTGCGACCCGAACTACCGGGTGCACTTCCGCGACGGCTCGGACGTCACCTTCACGTCCGAGCTGTGCGCCATGGGCCGCGAGCTGGAGCGCGTGGAGCCGGGCAGCTTCCAGCGTTACCTGGCCTTCATGTCGCAGGGCCGTGAGCAGTACCGCATCAGCCTGGACCACTTCGTGGGCCGCAACTTCAACGGCGTGAGCGACTACTTCTCCCCACGGGTGCTGGCGAAAATCTTCAAGGCACGCGCGCACCGCCGCATGTACGCGGACGTCAGCCGCTACTTCCAGGACGACCGGCTGCGCGCGGCGATGACGTTCCAGACCATGTACCTGGGCGTGTCTCCCTTCGAGTCGCCCGCGGTGTATGGCCTGTTGCCCTTCACGGAGCTGGGCGTGGGCATCTGGTTCCCGAAGGGCGGCCTGTATGCCATTCCGCTCGCGCTGGAGCGGCTGGCGCGGGAGGAGGGCGTGACGCTGCACTACGGCCAGGCAGTGGAGCGCATCCTCACCGAAGGCGGGCGCACCACGGGCGTGCGGCTCGCGGGTGGCGAGGTGGTGTCCGCGGACGCCGTCCTGTGCAACGCGGACCTGCCGTATGCGTACGAGAAGCTGTTGGATCCGAAGGACGCGCCGTTCAAGCGGGGGGAGAAGCTGCGCTTCACCTCCAGTGGCTACATGCTCTACCTGGGCATGAAGAAGAAGGTGCCGGGCCTGCTGCATCACAACGTGATGTTCGGCCGGGACTACGCGGGCTCGTTCGAAGACATCTTCCAGCGCTTCCGCGTGCCGGAGGACCCCAGCTTCTACGTCAACGTGCCCACGCGCACGGATCCCTCGCTGGCGCCGGAGGGGAAGGACTCGCTCTACGTGCTGGTGCCCGTGCCGCATCAGCACCCGGGGATGGACTGGAAGGTGGAGGGCCCGAAGGTGCGCGCGAAGGTGTTCCAGCGGATGGCGGAGCTGGGCTACCCGGACCTGGAAGCGGACATCGAAGTGGAGCGCATCTTCACCCCGGATGACTGGGCGGGCACGTACAACCTGGCGCGTGGCAGTGCGTTCGGGCTGGCGCAGAACTTCTTCCAGATTGGCCCCTTCCGTCCGGCCAACGTGGATCCCCGCGTGAAGAACCTCTTCTTCGTGGGCGCCTCCACGCAGCCGGGTACGGGCCTGCCCACGGTGCTCATCTCCGCGCGGCTCGTCACCGAGCGGCTGACGGAGTGGGCCCAGAAGCAGGGTGTGGCCCTGTCTCCTCGCGCGGGCGTTCCCGCGGTGGAGGTGGCGGCATGAGCGTCACCGCTTCCTCGGCGCTCATCGCGCAGGGCTACCGGCGCGCACGGGTCGTCACGCGCCACCACGCGAAGAGCTTCTTCTTCGCGTCGTACCTCCTCTTCGGACAGCGGAAGAAGGCGGCCTTCGCGCTGTATGCCTTCTGCCGGCGGCTGGATGACCTGGTGGACGCGGGCGAGAGCGCGCTGCCGGGCGAAGCGCCCATGGACCTGGCGACGCGCCTGGCCCGGGCTCGCGAGCGCGTGGCGGAGGTGTACCTGCCGCTGCCGGAGCTGGCCTCGAAGGAGCTGGGCCCGCCGTCCGCGCGCCAGCCCTCCGAGGACGCGCCGTCGCCGTGGGACCCGAGCGAGTTCGCGGCGCTGCGCCACACCATCCACCACTACCGGATTCCCGAGCAGCCCTTCCAGGACCTCATCTCCGGCATGGAGATGGACCTGACGAAGGTGCGCTACGACACGTGGGAGGAATTGGACCTGTACTGCTACCGGGTTGCAGGTGTGGTTGGGTTGATGCTGACGCCGGTGCTGGGCTGTGTGGACGCTCGCGCGGTGGAGCCGGCGGCGGACCTGGGCCGCGCGATGCAGCTCACCAACATCCTGCGCGACGTGCGCGAGGACCTGGAGCGCGGCCGGGTGTACCTGCCTTCGGAGGAGCTGCGGGCCTTCGGCATCACCGAGGACGACCTGCGCGCGGGGCGGGTGGACGCGAAGTGGCGTGACTTCATGCGCTTTCAAATCCAGCGCGCGCGGGCGTACTACGCGCGGGCGGCGGCGGGCGTGCGCTACCTCACCGGCTTTGGAAGCCAGCGCATGGTGCGGCTGATGGGCTCCATCTACGGCGACATCCTGCGTGACATCGAGGCGCGGGATTACGACGTGTTCAGCGGCCGGGCCCACACGACAACGGCGCGCAAGCTGGAGCTGACGGCGATCGTGTTCCTTCGGCCCCGGGCCGCGTTGCCGGAAGCGCCCCTGGCCCTGCCGTCCGCGCCGGTACCGCTGTTGCCCACGGGCACGGGAGGCTCGCGATGAAGGCCTCGCGCGTGGCGGTGATTGGCGGCGGCATTGGTGGGCTGACGGCCGCGGGCCTCCTGGCGAAGGAGGGCCACGCGGTGACGCTGTTCGAAAGCGGCCCGACCCTGGGTGGCAAGGCGCAGGCGGTGATGGTGGAGGGACTCACGCTGGACACGGGACCCACGCTGCTCACGTTGCCGGCGCTGGTGCGCGGCACGTTCGAACAGTTGGGCGCGCTGGATCTGCTGCCGCCGTTCACGGAGCTGGAGCCGCAGTGCACCTACCACTTCACGGACGGGTGCGGCTTCACGGCGTACAAGGACCTGGAGCGCATGGCGGACAGCGCCGCGGAGCTGCGGCCCGTGGAGCGCAAGGGCGTGCACTCCTTCTACGCGGAGGCCGCGGCCATCTGGCGCGCGGCGGGCGAGCCCTACCTGGAAGCCCCCTTCGAGGGCATGGCCGGCTTCATGGCACGCGTGGCCCGCCGGGGCATCGGCGCGATGCTGGCTGGGATGAAGATGGACACGCTGCATGTGCTGGCGGCGAAGCACTTCCAGACGAATCACCTGCGGCAGTACGCGGGGCGCTTCGCCACCTACGCGGGCGGGTCGCCGTATGCGTCCAGCGCGGCGTTCGCGCTCATCCCGCACATCGAACATGCGTATGGCGTGCACCACGTGCGCGGCGGCATCGGCGCGCTGGTGGAGGCGCTGGGGCAGGCGGTGCGGCGGCTGGGCGTGACGGTGCACCTGGACACGCGCGCGCGCTTCGAGCGCATCACCGAAGGCTACCGCGTGGAGCCGGTCGCGGAGGTGTTCGACAGCGTGGTGGTGAACGCGGATCCGCTGGCGTCGCTGCGCCGGGAGTCGGAGCCGCTGTCGCTGTCCGGCTTCGTGTTGCTCCTGGAGGTGGAGGGGCGCACGGCGGTGCCGCACCACGCGGTGATGTTCGGCGGGGACTACCGGAAGGAGTTCGATGAACTCTTCGCGGGTCAGCTCGCCACGGACCCCACGGTGTATGTCTGCAACCCGTCCGCCACGGATTCGAGCATGGCGCCGCCGGGCCGCACGGGCTTGTTCGTGATGGTGAACGCGCCGGCCATGCCGCTGGAGGAGGGCAGGGCGGATCAGGCCCGGCGTGATTGGGAGGCCGGCGCGGAGCGAGTGCGCGAGCAGATGTTCGAGAAGCTCGTGCGGCACTACCCGGCGTTGAAGGGACGCGTGCGCGTGGTGGGGCAGCGCTCGCCGGTGGACCTGGCGGCGCGCGGGGCTCCGGGTGGTTCCATCTATGGCTTCCTGCCGCATGGCCGCTTCGGTCCGTTCCGCAGGCCGCGTATCCGGGGCGGCACGCCGGGGTTGTTCTTCGCGGGCGGCGGCACGCATCCGGGCGGCGGGGTTCCGCTGGTGATGCTGTCGGGCCGGTTCGCGGCCCAGATGGCGTCCGCGCACCTGCGGGAGGTCGCATGAAGTCCGGCCTCGCGCAGAGCCTCCTGTCCGACGCGGCGGAGTCGTGCGCGCTGCCCGCGCTGCCGGACACGGCGGGGGCGTACCGCTGGTTCTACGCGGACGTGACCGCCGGGCCGTACAGCGCGGTGTGCATCTTCATGTTGGGGTCGTTGTTCTCGCCGCGTTACTCCGTCGCGGCCCGGCGTGGAGGCCATCCGCTGGCGTACAGCGCGGTGAACTTCGCGCTCTATCACCAGGGTGTGCGCAAGTTGTGGGTGCTGAGCGAGTACCCGCGCGTGGAGATGCAGGGACCGGGACGGCTGTGCATCGGCCGCTCCACGTTGACGCACGCGGTGGATGGCACGGTGCGCATGGACGTGGATGACGGGACGGCGCCGTGGGGCCGTCCGGTGCGCGCCAGCCTGACGTTGCGGCCGCTGACGGGGCGGGGCACGGAGGTGCAGCTCATGCCGGGCCTGCCGCATTACTGGCAGGCATTGGCGCCCCGCTCGGAGGCCCGGCTGGAGGTGTCAACGCTGGGCGTGACGGCGGAGGGGATGGGCTACCACGACACGAACCACGGCCAGGAGTTGCTGGGGGCGCGGCTGTCCGGCTGGCACTGGGCGCGCACGCACCACGCGAACCACACGGTGGTGGACTACCACCTGCCGGACGGCGTGGCGCCGGTGCGCATGATGGCGGGAGCGAATGGCGTGGTGTGCGAGCGCGGCCCGAACCCCGAGGCGCGTCCCACGAACCTGACGGGCTGGGGGCTGCGCGTTCCCTCGAAGCTGCACACGGGCAACGAGGTGGTGGGCGTACCGCACCTGCTGGAGTCGTCGCCCTTCTACGCGCGCCTGGAGTCGCGGCGGGACACGCTGGACACGATGGGCGAGGTGGCGGACTTCCGCCGCTTCCATTCCCCGTTCATCCGCTGGATGGCGCACTTCCGCACGCGCGTGGGAAGGGCGGCATGAACGCGGCCATGCGTCGGCATGAGCGCGCACGGCGTTCGAATCGTGCCATGAACGCGCGTGAGCAGGCGCTGCATTCATGCGAGCGCAAGGGGCGGACGGCATGAACGCGCTCGGCTTCTTCACGCTCGGGTGGACGGTGATGGCCGGTGGCTTCAGCGCGGTGGCGCTGGCGCGGCTGTATCGCCGTGCACCCGTGACTGTTGGGGGACCTCTGCCCTCCGTGCTGCTCCTGCGCCCCGTGGATGCGCCCACGCCGCTGGAGCTGGAGAACCTGGCGCACCGTATCGACTACGCGGGGCCGCTGGAGCAGGTGGTGCTGTCGCCGTACCGGCCGCGCCTGGCCGAGGGCGTGCGCTGGCTTCCGAGCGACCCCGTGTGCCCCAACCGCAAGGTGGGCCATCTGCTCTACGCGCTGGAGACGCTCGATGTTCGCGGGCGCGTGGTGCTCGCGGTGGACGCGGACGTGGCGGTGACGGGCGCGCTGGTGGAGGGCCTGGCCTCTCCGCTCGTGGCCGGCGCCGCCTTGAGCACCGCTGCTCCCACGCCCGTGGGCGCGATGGACGCGGCGGGCCGCGCGATGGCGGGACTGCTTCGCTACACGCACCACAGCTTCCGCGCGCTGCACGCGATGAGCGCGGGCGCGCAGGCTGTGTGCGGCAAGGCGCTCGGGCTGTCACCGCGCGCGGCGGAAGAACTGGTCGGACTGTCGGACCACATTGGCGAGGACCTGGAGCTGGCGAAGCGACTGCACGCGCGTGGCCTGGACGTGGCCCTGAGCCCCGCGCCCGCGTGGGTGCCTGTCGCCAACGGGACGTCGTGGCGCGTGCCGCTGGAGCGTTTCACGCGCTGGATGCAGGTGCTCGCGAGCCACCGGCCCGGTCTGTATCCCACCGTGCCGCTGCTCTTCACGCCCACCGTGCCGCTGCTGCTCCTGGCCGCGTGGCTCCACGAGCCCGCCGTGTGGCTCGCGGTGGCGGCGCTCGTCGCCGTGCGCACGTTGCTGTCGCTGCGCCTCGCCGCGCTGAGCCGCGTGCCTTCGGAAGTGGACCGGGGCCACGCGCTGACGGACTGGATGCAGGGTGAGTTGCTGCTGCTCGCGGCCTTCGCGGCCTCGCTGACGCGGCAGGGAAGGGTGACCTGGCGCGGCCATACCTACGCGCTGGAAGCTGGGGGACGCATGGTGCGGGTGGCGTCGCAGTGGAGTGGAGGCCCGGGATGACCTACGCGCGCTTCCTGGGCATCTTCGTCGTCCTGCCCATCCTGTTCCTGCTCGTGCGCTATCGCCGCACGCTGTCGTGGCGCGGGCTCGCGCCCATGGGCTTGCTGTTCATCGTCGTCTACGCGGCCACGTCGCCGTGGGACAACATGGCCGTGAAGTGGGGCCTGTGGGGCTTCGACCCGGAGCGCATCTGGGGCGTGAAGCTGGGTTACCTGCCGCTGGAGGAGTATCTCTTCTTCGGCCTCCAGACGCTGCTCGTGGGCCTGTGGGCACGCGACCGGCTGGAGCGCGTGCTGGCGAAGAAGCCTCAGCCCGTGTCTCACGAACAGAAGCCCGTCCGCGCGGAGCGGACCCTGGAGCCTTCCGAGGTGTCGCCATGATGGAGACGCGCTGGGCGTACCTCATCCACCTGCTGGCGTGGACGCTGCCTGTGATTGCCATCCAGTTGGCGGTGCTCGTGAACCACTACAAGTCCCGCTCGGGCGAGGTGCTGCGCGCGGTGCTGCCCCCGGCCCTGGTCGTTGGCGTGTATCTGTCCATCGCGGATCACCTGGCCATCTCCACCGGCATCTGGAACTTCGGAGAGGGACGCCACGTGGGCGTGTTCATCGGCGCCGTACCGCTGGAGGAGATCCTCTTCTTCCTCATCACGAGCGTGCTGGTGTCGCTGGGGCTCGCGCTGTTCACGGCGCTCCTGCGGCTCCGGGAGGCTCGGGCGTCTTGATTCGCGCGGCCAAGGGTGGGCCCTTCGGGTGGGCGGTGGACCGGTACATCGGGTGGAAGGTCCGCTCGACGTTCCGGGGCCTGTGGGTGCGCGGCGAGCTGCCCACCGACGGTGTGGGCCGGCTCGTCTACCTGAACCACTCCAACTGGTGGGACGGCTTCGTGCTGCATCAGCTCTGCCAGGCGGCGGGCTGGGACGGGTACTGCCTCATGGACGAGGAGAACCTCCGCCGCTATCCCTTCCACACGAAGATGGGCGCCTTCAGCATCCGCAAGCAGGACGCGATGTCGTCCCTGTCCTCGTTGCGGTACGCGAAGGAATTGCTGCGCAAGCCGCGCGCGGCCGTGTGTGTCTTTCCGGAAGGCGAGCACCGGCCCTTCGGAGTCCACCCGCTGAAGCTGGAGCGCGGCGTGGAGTTGCTGGCCCGCGCGGCGAAGGCGGAGTGCGTGCCCATCGCCATCCGCTACGCCTTCTTCGAGCACGAGCGTCCGGACGTCTTGCTGGAGGTGGGCGAGGTCCACCAGGCCGGTCCGCTGGAGCGCTTCCAGAGCGGGCTGGAGACGGTGGTGCGGCGGGTATCCGACGCCACGAGCCTGGAGGGCTTCACGCGGAAGATGGCGGGGGCGAAAGGCGTGGCGGAGCGCTGGGACCGAGCGCGAGGCTTGAGCCCATGAGCCTGCGCATCCGCACCATCGCCCGGCTCACCGGCATCCGAGAGGCCACCCTGCGCGCCTGGGAGCGCCGCCATGGCTTCCCGCGCCCGGAGCGCAGCGAGAACAACTACCGCGTATATTCACGCGACGAGGTGGAGGCCGTCCGCCGGGTGGCGAAGCTGATGGAGGAGGGCCTCTCGGTGAGCGAGGCCATCGCCCAGGTGCGCGACGAGCCCCGGACGTCAGTCCCTCCGTTGGCGCGGCATGTGGAGCGCTTCTGGGCGGCGGTGATGGTGCTGGACTCGGAGGCCGCGGACGCGGCGCTGTCCGCGGCCCAGGTGGGGCTGTCCGCGACCACGTATTGCGACACCGTCCTGATTCCGCTGCTGCGCGAGATGGCCTCGCGCCTGGACGTGGCGCGCGAGCACATGGCGTCCGCGCTGGTGCGGCATCGGCTGCGCATGCTGCTGGCGGGGATGGAGCGCGTAGGCGAGGGGCCCCGGGGACTCCTGGCGTGTCCAGCGAGGGACCACCACGAGGGTGGGCTGCTCGCGTTGGGCGTGCACCTGAAGGCGCGGGGCTGGCGGGTGACGCTGCTGGGCGCGGACACGCCCGCGGAGGCGTTGGAGGGAGCCTGTTTGCAGGTGCGCCCGGACCTGGTGGCGCTGTCGTTCATCCGCCGCCGGGACTCGGCCGACTTCGTCTCGGTGTTGTCCGAAGCGATGCATGCGTGCGCGCCGGTGCCGGTGGTGGTAGGCGGGCCTGGGGCGCGGGAGCACCTGAAGACGCTGTTCACCCTGGGCGCGCAGTACGCGGAGTCCGCGGAGGAGCTCATCGCCGTCTGGCAGCAGGCGCGAAACGCGCAAAACCGACCGTGAAGCACGCACACCATGGCTGAGCGCACCTATCGCATCCACATCGCCGCGGAGCTGTCGGGAGTCCGGGTGGAGCTCATCCGGGCCTGGGAGCGCCGCTACGGGGTGCTCGAGCCTGAGCGCACGCCCGCGGGCTACCGCGTCTACACCGACCGCGACGTGGCCCTGCTCAAGCGGCTCAAGGCGCTGACAGACGAGGGTGTTGCCATCAGCGAGGCGGCGAAGCTTCTGCCTCAGCTGCGCGCGGAACTGGACGTGGCGCCTTCCGCGCCCATCGAGAATCTTCAGGCGCGAATCGGCTCGCAGCCGGAGTCGTGGCGCGCGGCGGTGATGGCCGCGGCCGAGGCGTATGACCAACCCCGCGTGGTGCGCATCCTGGACGAGGTGCTGACAGCGCTGCCGCCGTTGAAGGCCTTCGAAGAAGTGCTGGTGCCGGTGCAGCGCGAGGTGGGCGACCGCTGGCATGCGGGCACGTTGACGGTCGCGCAGGAGCACCTGGTGACGCAGGTGGTGCGCGAGCGGCTGGTGAGCCTGCTGCACGGTGCCCCACGGGGAGGACGCAAGCACGCGGTGCTGGCGTGCTTCCCGGAGGAGGAGCACGAGATTGGCCTGCTGGGCGTGGCGCTGCGGCTGCGCCACGCGGGCATGCGGGTGACGCTGTTGGGGCAGCGCGTGCCGGCGGAAGGTCTGGGCGAGATGGTGGCCCGGGCAAAGCCAGACGTGGTGGGCCTGTCGGCGGTGACGAACCGGGGCGCCACGGTGTTCGAGGACGTACTCACGCGCATCCAGGCCGCGCTGCCCAAGGGCCTGCCCCTCTGGGTGGGAGGCCCCGCCGCCCAGGTGCACGCGGAGGTTTGCGAACGCCTGGGTGTGAGGCTCTTTGCCCACGAAGATGACTGGACGCGGATGGCGGGCTGAGCGTCCTCGTCGCTATTCCGGATCCAGGGCCCAGGTGCCCTCATCCCAGCGTTTCAAGGTCTGCCCTGCCTTGAATGGCACGAGTCCTTCGCCCCTGGCCGCCTCCATCAAGACCTCGCGCGCCTCACGCGTCCGGTAGCGAAGCAGGTAGGCCGCGGCCATGACTCGCACATCCATCCTTGGATGACTGAAAAGCACCGTGAGCGCCTCGCGGCCTGCATCCCCATGAGCCCGGAGTTGCTCGAAAGCGGAGATGTATTTCCTCGCGTATCGGTTCCCGGCCTTCGCGTCGCCCTGCCAGATCGCATCGGTCTGGGCGGCGACGTTGTCCGCGAACTGCCTGACCAATGTATCCAAGCTCACCGCCAGGTACCTCTTCGAATGTTCTCGATCGCCAGCATCCCGAAATCTCGCTGCGCTGAAAATGACTGAGCTCCAAGCCACTGGCGCACGGTCAAGCTTGAACTGCCTGTCAAATCAGGCTGCTTGGAGGAATAGAATGCGCTCACGCGCGAATGCACTGCTTCGTCGAGCGCAACGATGTTCTCGGTGTTGTGAAGCGCATCGGGTCCAAAGCGCTGCGCGTTCCCGGGTGTCTGCTCGACGATATGATGCCATTGTTTCCCGCTGCCTGCGGGCCCCATCGCTTTCTTGAATCCACTGAAGGACTTCCACGCCTTCAAACTGGGCGCTCCGGTGCCGCCTGCCGCACCGTGATAGGACATGGCCACGGCGCCCGGCGCCAGGCCAAACGTGAAGCCGTCCGCGGCGATGGCAACCGTCTCGACCTGCCCCACGGCGGCGTAGACCACACCGGCCTCCGTCTCGGCTCGGACCGCGGCCTGGGCTGCCCCTGGCAGGCCCGGGAGCTTCGCCCCGAGCGTCGCGCCCGTGCTTCCAATGGCCGCCGTCGCCAGCATCACGAACGCCCGTGCCGCCTGGCGGCCCATCACCTTGCCGAATCGCTCTCCCGCTCCGCGCAGTTCGTCGAACGTCAGCGCCGCATCCGACTCCGCCATCAGGTGTCGGAAGCCCTGGATGAGTGCCCAGAACGTGTCGATGCCCACGTAGGCGATGAGCCCTGCCGAGAGCACCGCCGCCACGCCCTTCGTCGCGGGCTCAGGCACGGTCCAGAGCAGCGCATACGTGACCGCTGTCCATAGAGCGGCCTGCATCAGCGCCTCCGGATTCGCCATGTCCTTCACGGCGTACCACAGCTCGTCCAGCACCGCCCCCTTCGCCAGCGCGAGCGCCAGGGCGAAGCGCGCGTCCCCCGTGATGACAGCGCTCTCCTTCAGCAGTCCCAGACAGTCACCGGCCCGTCCGGTCCGTCCGCACCAGCGCAAGTAGGCGCGAGTCATCTCCACGTCAGGCTGAGTCTGCTCGGAGGACAGGTGCTCACCAGGCCCGAGCGGCGTGATGCGGCGGCGCTGCACATCCATCAGGTACGAACCGCTCCGGGGCTCCACCTCGAAGAGGCGCCGGGCCGCATCCTGGGCCCTCGGTGACAACCGAAGCCCTGGGGCCAGCCGCGCCACGGCCTCCTTCAGAGCCCCCGCCTCAAGCGGGACCGGCTGGGCCGTTCCCTCCGTACGAGGCACATGGATGACAGGCGCACCGCGCCCCGTGTCGAGCCGGACGGCCTTCGTCGCACCGCTACACCCGACCAGCGCCCAGAACAGGGACAGCACCAGCCATGGAAGCCGCATCAGGAGCTCCAATCGCAAGCAATCGTCTCGGCTCAGGCGAAGGCATTCTCTCGGTGCACCCGGAGCGAAGGGGGAGCGGGTTGACGCATGCGAGTGCCGCTCCGGGGAACCCCGGTGATGGTAGCAGGGGCCCTTCAGGGACGGCCATCTCCAAGAGAGGCGCTTCAGGCTCTCTGGGCGTGGAGCGCTTCTCCTTCAGGGTGTGCGTTGCGGACCCGTCACGCGCTCGAACGACACTCCCAGGTTTCCCACCTGCTCAAGGGCGGCCTTGATCTCCTCGGAGACAATGAACGCTGTCTTGAATCTCGTCGGCCGCAAGGCGTGTGCGCCCTCGGTCTTCGAGGGGTCGATCCGCAGGCCGTAGATCCAGCGGTACTCCCCTGCATACTCAGGAAAAGGGTCGTCTTCGGCGTAGTGCTGCACTTCTCGGCACTTCGCTTCGTCGATGCAGTCGACTGTCTTTATTACGTTGATAATGAAGTGTCGCTCGGATTCCCCTTCGATGGTGATTGGGAATAATTGAGCATCGTTGGGGGCGTGCATCTTGAAAACGTTCGCGACCGCTTCACTGCCGATGGGCGTGCGTTCAACTCCTGCAAACACAAGGGTGCGCTTTTGACCTGGGTTTCTAACCCGAGCCTTGATGGGTCCAGGGTCCGGAAGAGCGTGGCCCTCTCCGAACATCCACGGCTCATCGAACGCTCCACCGGATGCGGGCACAGGTGTCGTGATGTACCACTGAGGCACATCCGCGATATTCACCCAATAGAAGTTCCGTTCCACGCTGCCCTCCTACTTCACGATGTAGCTACGCAGGTCCGAACCCGCTGTAAGCAACTCATTTGCGATATTGGCGAGTTCATTCAGTAGCTTCGCGCGACAGCTTTCCGTGGTTCTGCACGTCCTTACGGCCGTCTGCAGGCGATTCACGACCTGATTGTGATAAAGTTCAGGATGAGGCCCTTCGTGTCCCTTGAGCCGCACCTTGTTGGCAGCATCCTCAAGTGTCATGCCGGCCTTCTCGAAGATTTCCTCACACGCTGGTGTCCAAGGCCCGCCTGACACGGTGGAAACCCAGTTCTTGTTCGTGCAGATGTGGTGAACGGGACCTTCGGCATCGCCAGGGTACCGCCCGTCCGAGTACATTGCGAGAGCAGCCGCGGCTCCTGGAGCCAACGTGACGTTGAGCACACCCGTGGCGGGCATCGCGATGGACGTCACGCCACCATTCAGCGCTGCCCAAGTGAGAATCCCGCCTCGGCTTGTCCTCGGAGCGCGGCCTGGGTGAAGCCCGGGAGCTTGGGGCCCTGGGCTGCCATCGCGTTCTTCCCGCCAAGCGCCGCCGTGACGAGCAGCACCAGGACGCGCGTGCCGTTGGTCCCCAACACGCGGCCGAACCGGTGACCGATGTCCTGCAATTCGATGGCGCTCGTTGCCGTCCCTGCGTCATCCCAAAGTCGCACGAAGCCCTGGCCTATCTCCCAGGCCGGCACGATGCCCAGGTAGGCCACCATGGCAGCCGTCAGCGCCACGGCGATGACCTTGGTGACAGGCTCTGGCAGCGTCAGGGTGAGAAGCACGCTCAGCGCGGCCGACGTCACCATGGCCTTGAGTGCCGCCGGGTTGAGCATCTTGCCAACCTCGGCCTCGACGCTCTCCCACACGCTATCGAGCGCGAAGGACAGGGCCATGAGCGTCCGGTCCTTGCGCGAGAACGTCAGCCCCGTCCCGCCTACCAGGGCCAGGCAGTCATCCTTTTCGGGACAGAGGCGCGCGTACAACGATTCAGGCGAACTCCCCGAGCCAGGGTCCGCGAGGCCCTTTGCGGAGGCGAGCAGCGTCCTGGAGCGCACCCTCCCTCGCGCATCCGCTGCTTCCGCCTCACGGAAGGCAACGTCCATTCGCATGTCCAGGATGAGCTGCGTGAGGGCGGACGTGAACGCGTCTTCGCTCACCTGGACCGGGGCGGCCTCCACCGGCTCGTGGACAACCCGCGGTCCGCTGCCGGTATCAATATGGACAATGGGGCGGGTCGCACACCCCGTCGCGAGCAGCAGCAACAGCGTGACGGCTCCGGCCAGCCTCATGGCGCTCCCCAAGCTCAGGAAGCGCGGCATCCTGACCTCAGTGTGTCAGGGCCTCCAGGGCTTTCGCCTGCGCGTCGATGAAGTGCCCGTAGTCCGAGTCCACCTGATCCGAATAGGCACAGGCGAACTCGGTGACGGCTTCGTCGAAGTGGTCCTTGGTGCCCAGGTATCCCGCGATGAGCGCGGCGTCGCCGGTGCGCGCATGGGCGCGGGCCAGGGTGGCTCCACACGCGTCCGCGTAGTCCTGGAACACCGGCCCCTCCATCTTCTCCGCGTCCAGTGAGCCCTTCATGTCGCGCAGCTGGCGCACGTAGAAGGCGCCCATGCCCTCCACCTCCGTCCAGCCGAGGAACAGGTCGGAGAAGGCCTGCATGCGCCGCTGGCCCACCACCACGCGCTCTCCCGCGCTGTGGAACTCGCTGGGACCCAGGTAGGGCTCCAGCACGGAGGCCTTGGCCTCCTTGAGCTGCAACACCAACGGGTCCTCTCCACCGTTGCCTTCACACAGCACGACGTAGGCCTGCAGCCCCACGCTGCCCACTCCCACGACCTTGAAGCCCCACTCCTTGCGCCGGTAGCGCAGGCACAAATCCCTCACCGCTCCGTCCAGCGACTCCAGGTAGCCCACCGTGAGCCGCTTGATGCGCCGATCCAACTCCGTGGACGACACGTCCATCTTCACCGCGCTGAGCGGGAAGAGCAGGGGCGGCTGGTAGGCCAGGTGTCGCTGGCCGTTGCGCTCCACGGTGAGCTTCTCCACCGCGTGTGCGCTGGTGTGGCGCTTCGCCTTCTCCACCGCCTCCGCGGCGAGCTTCGCGGTGTCGACGGAGTCGGAGTTCTTCAGCTCCTTCGCGTCCACGTGGAGCGACCAGACCTCCAGGAGGCTCCGGGTCGTCAACTCGCGCATCGTGAGCCGGTAGGACTCCACGGCCTTGCGCGCGGCCTTCTTGCCGCAGCGGGCGCCCAGGCCGTTCTGTTTCGCGGCCACGACGAAGCTCGCGGCCAGGCGCTTCACGTCCCATTCGAAGGGGCCGGGCAGCGTCTCGTCGAAGTCGTTGAGGTCGAAGATGAGGTTGCGCTCGGGCGTGCCGAACAGGCCGAAGTTGGCCAGGTGCGCGTCGCCGCAAATCTGGCTGCGCAGGCCGCTGTGCGGCGTGTGGGCCAGGTCGCGCGCCATGACGAAGGGCGTGCCGCGCAGGAAGGCGAACGGGGACTCGGACATGCGCTCATGGCGCACGGGCACCAGCCACGGCAGCCGTGTAGCGTCCGACTCCTTGAGCTGCGCGAGCGGGTCGCGTCCCCGGAAGGCCTTCCACGCGGCGTGGCTGCTCCGGGGACAGCGCTTGCGCAGGGCGCGGCCCGCGTCCATGCGCTCCTCCACGGAGCGGAAGTCCACGGCCTGCAGCCGCGAGGGCTTCAGCTTCCGGGGCGTGCGCCGCGTGCGCTGCTGTTTCTGGTTGGATACGAGGGGAACCTTTGCGGCTCCCAGCTCGGATGTGCCGTCCGCATCCATGGGGTGTGTGACTCCTCACCGCCAAAAGTGGGACCGGCACCCCGGAACCGGAAGCGTCCGGGGCCGGAAAATCGCCCGCCCCTGGGGCAGGGGCGGATGCAGTGTTCACTCCCGAAGAGACACCTTCCTCGGCGTGAGCAGGATGCCGCCCTTCGGACGCAGGGTGATGGCGGGAAGAACCTCGGGTGCGGGCCCTGGCGCTGCTTCGAAGTGGAAGCGCTGGAGCACCGTGGCCAACACCAGGCGGATGACCATCAACGCGGAGCCCGCGCCGATGCAGAGCCGGGGCCCTCCTCCGAAGGGACAGTAGGCGAAGCGCGGGATGCGCCGCTCCAGCCCGTCCGCCCAGCGCTCGGGTCGGAAGGACTCCGGCTCCGTGAAGTGGCTCGCGTTCCGGTGCAGCGCCCACTGGGACCACGCGACCACCGTCCCTGCTGGCACGTGGACGCCGTCCATCCGGTCGTCCTGCTCCGCCACACGGCTCATGCCCCACGCGGGCGGATACAGACGCAGCGACTCCTTCACCACCTGCTCGCAGTACGGCAGTGACGGCAGGTCCGTCACCGTGGGCTCGCGGCCTCCCAACACCGTGGCCAGCTCCTGCCGCAGCGCTGCTTCCGCCTCCGGATGGCGCGCCAGCAACCACAGACTGAGCGCCAGCGCGGCGGCCGTCGTCTCATGCCCGGCGATCATCAATGTCAGACATTCGTCGCGCAGCTGCGCGTCCGTCAGGTGCTCGCCTTCCTCGGCCTGTGCCTCCAGCATCAGACCCAGCAGGTCGTCTCCAGGGCCTCCCTGCTTCCTTCGGCGCTCCACCACATCGTCCACGACGGCGTGCAATGCGCGGAGGCCGGCCCTGAACCGCAGTTGTCCCGGCGTGGGCACCCAGGCGGGCAGGGTGATGGGCGTGTCGAAGAGGTGCTGGGCATGCAGCATCACCGCCTCCATCGCCCGTCCCAGCTCCCTCGCCTGCGCGGAGAGGTTCGCGCCGAAGAGCGTCTCCGCCACCACGTCCATCGTCAGCGCCATCATCTCCGGGTACGCGTCGAAGGACGCTCCCTCCCGCCGTGACGCCATCCAGGTGTTCGCGGCCTTCACCGCCACGCTCCCGTGCGCCGCCAGCAGGTTCTTGTGGAAGGCCGGCTGCATCATCCGCCGCCGCCGCATCCAGAAGTCGCCGTGGCTGGTGAACAGGCCGTTGCCCACCACCGCCTCCAGG
The DNA here is from genome assembly GCF_003668955.1 of Corallococcus sp. AB038B. Lineage (NCBI taxonomy): Bacteria > Pseudomonadati > Myxococcota > Myxococcia > Myxococcales > Myxococcaceae > Corallococcus > Corallococcus sp. AB038B. The sequence goes on from NZ_RAWO01000001.1 coordinate 851,818, forward strand.
GCGCGCTTCTGGAAGGCGTCCTTCGGGTAGTTGCGGAAGTTCTTCACCAACACGTGCTCGATGGCCTCCGACGTGTTGAGCAGGTAGACGTCCGTCCCCACGAAGCGGGTTCGCGCCACCGCGCCCCGGTCCGCGTAGCGCAGGAAGAAGCCCAGCGGATCCTTCCGGTACTCCAGCCCCTGGCCCACCCACGGCAGCCCCGCGGGAAGTGAGGGCGGAAGGACCGCGGAGTCGGAAGGGGCGGCGTGCATGCGGCGACTCCTGGGCGGGGGCACAAAAGACCTTCCCGAGCGCTCGAGTGTACCCGAGCCAGACCGGTGGAGGCCCAACGGTGACGGCGCACGCTACAAACCCAGGCGTGTGTGACATGCGGGGCTACTGCGACTTACCGCGTCAGCAGAGTTTCCTGGGGAATCCGAAAGATTTGTTTTCGCATGTTACTGGCTCGGCGGGTGCAGAGGCCGCTGCCGCCGCTCGCGGGGCGGATGTCTCGCGCGCGGTGTTTCACCCACCGGGTGAAACACACCCCATTTCGAGGTTGAAGACATGCGGACGATGAAGACCGGATTCGTGATGGCGGCGGCGTTCCTGTCCCTGGCGGGTTGCCAGGGTCCGGACGACAGCGCGCAGGCCCCCACGGGCACGCAGGAGTCGCAGGCGCAGGGCTGTGTCTCGCGGTTCAATGGCATCCAGAGCTGCGCGGTAGGCAACGCGCAGCTGGCCGCCACGGCGGAGGGGCTCCAGGTGTTCGGGCTCGCGCAGGGGACCGCGAACGGCGTGGCCAGCCACTTCTCCAACGCGACGGGCTGGCAGCAGGCCGCGCGGATGAACCTGGGCGGCGGTCAGGGCCAGTTCTCGCTGGCCGCGCGTGACGCGGATCAGGTGGTCAGCACCCTGAGCGTCACGCCGAGCGCGAACGGGTCGCAGCTGTCCGTGGCGCCCGCCTTCACCGGCACGGCCGGTGGCTCCACCTACCGCGTCAACGTGTACCGCGACGGCGTGTTCCAGGGCGGCGGCACCCACGAGCCCGCGGCCCGCGTCGTCATCTTCACGGACTGGATGGGCAACGTGTACATGGCCTGGGGCTTCGCGGCCATCGACTTCCGCCACCTGCCGTTCCCGTTCGCCGTGCGCGCGGACTCCGTGCCCCAGACCGAGGACGGCGCCTGCATCTGGCGCATGAGCCTCAAGGGCAAGACCTTCACCACCCAGGTGGATGGCCAGCAGCTCACCGGTGACACCCTGGAGCTGGTGGAGCAGATCGGCGACGGCGCCTATCCCTACCGCCACTTCTCCGGCATCGACGTGAAGGGCTCCGCCGGCAGCTACACCATCGTGAACGAGGCCACCGCACTGGTCAGCGCCGACGGCGCCCAGGCTCGCTAAGCCATTCCGATGAAACACCTCCTGTCCCCCGGCATGGCGCCAGGGGACGGGGGCGTGGGGCTCACCGGGGGTGGAAGCACTTCTCGTCGGTGGTGTCCTCATCGCGGTTGTAGACGACGGCTCCCGACCACCGGGCGACGTCCAGGGCCACGGCGCCGACCTCGAACATGAAGGCGGTGAAGAGGATCTCCTCCTTGCCGGGTGAAGGGGTGAAGCCTCCCAGGCATTCGAGCGACGTCCCCGAGTAGCGCAGGAGGTTGGCTCCCAGCTTCTCCGTGTCCGTCATGAAGCCATGGGAGGGGGCCACCGGGTCGTCCCCTGCCAGGGCGAGCATCTCCAGCACGTAGCTCGCGACGGAGAGGATGAGCCCGCCGACGCCAATGACACCGAGCAGCCCCGCGTCCACCTTCTCCAGGACCTCCGCGGCGAGCTTCGTGTTCGCTCCGCTCGGAGGCCGCCAGCCCAGGTAGGCCACGCAGCCGGAGGTCATGGCCTCCACGGCGCTGACGCTCCAAAGGATGAGGTCCACCGCCCACTGGATGGGGCTGTCGTCGGTGGGGAAGGTGCCCGCGACGCCCGTCGCGGTCGTGACGGCCTGGAGGGTGTTGACGACCTTCACGAGCGGGCCTTCTATCTTCGCGACGCTGAGGATCGCCGAGGCCTCCAGGAAGAGCGAATAGAGGAACGAGGAGATCTCCGCCGCGCCGCCTCCCAGGATGGAGTAGGCGCAGCGCTTGGGGTCCAGGCCGGTCGTCTTCGCGGCCAGCTCCAGGGTCGGCTGCGCCCGCCAGGGCATCCGCGCCAACTGGAGCGTGTTCCGCTGGCTGGGGGCCTCCGCCAGACTGGCGACGGGGGCCTCGCCCGTGAGCAGCTTGTAGACAATCGTCAACGGGATGGCCGTGAGCAGGCTCAAGGCGCCCAGCATGGTCAGCTGCTCTTCACCCGTGAGCTTCTTGTAGAGCCACGAGATGACCGGGATGTTGAACGGCCGCAGCAGCACGTCCTGGATGATGGCCTGGGTCAGGTCCTCCACGACTTCGCAGAGGCCCAGCACCAGGTCGCGCATGGCGCTCAGCAGCGCCTTGCCCGCCTCGCCCGCGATCAGCTTCACGAGGGCGTGCAGGCTGAGGTTGCCCTGCTGCGTGAGCGTCTGGATGCCCTGGAGCAGCTCTTTCACGCTCACCGCGACGTCCGACAGGATGTCTTCCACGGTCTGGACGAAGTCGCTGATGGCCTCCATCACCGGGTTGTCCGGCGCGTCCGACGTGCTCTGGCCGATGCCGCCATGGGACATCTGGTAGGTGGAGAAGGTCGCGCCCGGGCTGGTGTTGAGGCAGTCGAGCGCGGACTGCTGCTCGGGGGTCGCCGAGGCCTGTGTCTGGGCCGTCACCTGCTGTGTGCTCACATCCTGCATGCCCAGGGCGGAGTCGCAGAGGCTGTCGAACTGGCCGATGAGCGAGTCGAAGAAGGAGGTGATGGTGGCCTCCGACCCCTTCAGCTTGCCCGCGAGCGCCAGGAGCGCGTCCTTCGTCATCGCCTCCAGCGCGCGCTGGGTGTCGAGGATGTCGTCCCAGGCGAACAGGAAGCCCAGGAAGGCGATGATGTCTTCAATCAGCACCGCCAGTTGTTGGAATAGCCAGCTGATGAGCTGGAGCGCCTCCTTGATGGTGCGCACGACGAACGTCACCACCTGCTCGCCAATCTTCACGAAGAACTGGAGCAGCGTCTTCGTGCCGCTGAGGATGGGCTGGATGACGTATTCGTAGACGGCACCCGCGGCGCTCTTGAGCGCCTGGAGCACGTCTCCCGCCGCCGTCTCGATGGCGTTCGTCACGTTGCCCAGCACCGCGAAGGACGTCTGGGTCTTCGCCATCGCCGTGGGCGCGGCCGGCTCCAGGGGCGCTGACGTGCCGTCCGCGGGCAGGCTGTCCATGTTGTCCATCAGCTGCTGGAGCGATGCCTGCACCTGCGCCACCATGTCCGGATCCGCGCCGGGGGGCACCACGGGCGTGCCATCCGGCTTCGTCCACTGGGACAGGTCCTGGCCCTTCAGCTTCGCGGCCAGGTTCGCGCGCAGCTCCGCGCTGGGGTCCGCCGTCACGTCCTGCTCGAGGAACGGCGCGCTGAAGCGGAAGACGGGCGTGCCCACGTCGGACACCTTGTTGATGAGCGTCACCGTGCCGCTGGCGTCTGTCTTCACCTCCACGCGTGTGCTGGTGTCCAGGTCCGTCCAGTAGCCGTTCACCATCACGCGGGACCACTCGGAGGCGTTCACCTGCACCGGCTGGCCCACCAGCGCCGCGCCCTGCGCGTCGGTGAAGCGCACCACCGTGGTGTAGCTGGGGAACTCCTGCCCGTTGGCCAGGGTGGGCAACACCATGTCCGTGTTCTGCCAGGCGGTGGTGTCCGGGTCCTGCCACAGGTAGGTGATGAGGCTGTTGTCCGTGGAGGTCACGAACAGCTCCCCCGTGGAGCGCTTCTGGTTGCGGCGGGGGGCCAGCCGGGCCACGTGCTCGCGCTGCTGGAGCGGTGCGGACCAGCCCTCCGTGGCGCCCACCGTGTTGTTCAGGGAGAACAGCCGCTGGCTTCCGTCCACCGCCCACACGCTAACGCGCTGGGAGTCCTGCTGCGCCAGCACGGACGTGACACCGGACAGCACGGCCGAGGACGCGATGGCCAGCGCGGTGCTCTTCGCGTTCTTCAGCCCCGTGGAGGGGAACCACGACAGCCCGTCACCACCCACGTACAGCGCGCTCAGGCCCTGGTTCTGTCGGTCCTCCAGCGCCCACAGGCAGCGGCCACCCGACGGCGCCGTCACCGAAAGCGAGTGCGTGGTGTTGGTGGACGGGTCCAGGAGGCTGGTGAAGGTGAGGCACCGCTTGCCGGTGTTGTCGTCGAACAGCGACCAGGTGCCCCGGTAGGAGATGCCGGTGATGGAGGCGCGGGCCACCACCACGTCGTGCAGCGTCTGCATGTCCTTGGGCGGCGCCCAGTTCACCCATGCGCTGTTCGTGGTGCTCGTGGACGCATCCACGAAGTATCGGCCGGTGGAGCCGTTCGTGTTCTTCACCTCCGCCACCAGCAGCGGCGCCTCGCTGGCGCTGACGAAGTCGCCCAGCAGCAGCCGCTGCACGGGCATTCCGGCGGGAGCGCCGTTGCGCTGGACCCACGCCGTGTTGAGCGTGCTCCATGGGCCGCCATCCGGCGTGGGCGTGAGGGCGGGGGAGACAAACACGCGGCTGCCGCCCGCGCCGTCATCCATGGCCACGGCGATGATGACCTGGCCCGAGGGGGCCTGCACCACCGCGTAGCCCTGCACGTCGTGGTTCGCGTCCGGGCTGAGCTCGACCTGGCGCCAGCCGGTCGTCACGGTGGTGTCGCGCAACATCACCCACAACGTCTTGCGCGCGGTGTTCGCCGAGGACGCGCCCACGCTGAACAGCAACGGCGAGCCGCCGGTGTCCTCCGCGGAGGCCAGGGGATAGGCCGCGTCCACGGAGGTCGCGGCCAGGTAGTTGTACATCAGGCTGGAGGAAACGGTCGCCGAGCCCGTCTGGGTTGTCTGGGACATGGATGGATTCCTTGGATGTCTTTGGGATGGATGGGCGCTTCAGCCGGGGAACGACACGTCCACCTGGACGGCGCCTTCCGAGTTGAAGACGAACTGGCTGTAGTCATGCGCGGAGCCCGTGGGCAGCACGACGCAGTCCTCGACATCCAGCGACATGGAGGCGTTGTTCTGGAAGGTCGCGGCCAGGTTGTTGGCGAAGGCCTGCGCCTTCTGCGTGATTTCGTCCTGCGGCGACGTGGAGGACCAGTTGAACAGCTTGTCCAACGCGTTGAAGACCCAGCCATCCAGGGTCTTGTCCACGGACGGCGCGGGAGCCTTGCCCAGCACGATGTTCACGGACGTCACCAGCTTGCCGCCGTTTCCGGCCGCGATGGTGATGGTGCCCGTCCAGGGCTGCTCGTAGGTGGCCTTGCCCAGGACGTCCTTCATGCCCAGGCCGATGAAGTCGAGCGGATACTGGCTGACCTCGATGTTCACCTGGAACTGGCCCGTCAGCGCCAGCGTGCAGCGGTCGGTCTGGGTGAGGTTGGGCTGGGCGTTGAAGACGATGGTCTCCGTGCCGAGCACATACTGGTCAAAGCCGTTGTTCACCTGGACGAACTCGCCCCGGCCGTCGCTCTTGCTGGAGTTATCGCGCGAGCCGACGCACTGGTACAGCAGCGGCGCCATCCGCGAGATGGTGCCGGGGATGCCGGAGGCCTTCAGGATGGCGGGCAGCACCGTCGGCTTGAGGTAGCCCTCTCCCAGCGTGTCCTGGCTGAGGAACAGCCGCGCACGGGCCTCCGCCGGGGTGCCGTCCGGGTTGGTGGTGGCGGCCAGCGGCGCGGTGAAGCCGAAGCGCGAGTTCCAGTTGGGCTCCTTCCGGCCCCGGCTCATCATGCACACGTTGAGCGTGCTGAAGTTCCCGTTGGTGCTGTAGCGGGTCGTGCGCTCCTTCGCGAGCGTGGGGATGATGCTCGCGGGGCTGCCCGGGGCCTGCGTCGTGTACGCCACGTCCAAATGCCCCACGCCGGCCAGCGTGGCCTGGAGCGCGCTCTGCGCGGCCTGGCTGAGTGACACGGACTGGTTGCTCGCGTTGACCACCTGGAGCGCGCGGAACAGGGACGGCTGGGCCAGGTCCAGGAAGAGGCGGTAGACGGAGTAGTTGAGCGACTGGAGGCCCTGGATGTGCTGCTTCGCCTCCGACGTGGCGGCCAGCGTGTTGGGGTCCGTCACCTGCGCCTGCGACAGGTCCAGGGACACGATGACCGTCGTGCCCGACAGGTCCTGCGTCTTCGTCGCGCCTGACTCCACGTACTGGAGGGTCGCGGTGGTGAAGGCCAGGTGCACGTCCAGGTGGGTCGTCTGGTCGTCGGGCACCGACACGGTCGGGTCAGCCATGGCCGCCACGGTGAGCTGCGCGCCGCCGGACGCCGCTTGCGTGAAGGAGGACGGGATGAGCTGGTAGTAGCGCAGCGCGTGCAGTTGCTTGTTGATGAGGCCCACGGACAGCGCCCACACCAGGTCCCACTCGTGCGGCGCGCGGGGCTTGAAGTCCACCCGGTAGGTGGTCGCGTGGTTGTCTCCGCTTGTGTCCGTCTGGGTGATGACCACCGGCGCGAGGTTGGAGTTCGTGGTGGCGGTATAGGACTCGTGGTGCTGCGCCCCGCTGGAGTAGTTCCAGTAGAAGGAGAGGGGGACCTGCTCGTTCCCCGTCTCCAGGCTGTACGTCACCGTGCCTTCAGGACCTGGGGAGAGGGAGTTGTTCTGCTCGATCTTGAAGGTCGTGCTGGAGCCCGCGGCGATGCTCGTCGCGGGCGCGGATCCGCTGAGCGAGCCGTCCTTGTAGTCCGGCGTGCCGCGGTTATCGATGGGGCAGCCAGAGTTGTTCTGGATGGTGAGGGTCGTGGAGATCGTCATGAGAGGACCTGGCGGGTGAGGGGGATGTGTCGTGAAACACAACCTGTTTCACGGATGCCCCCTCTCCAGCTGCAAGGTCAGGACCAGATCTCAACCCCGCGTGATCACATCCACGGCCCGCGCGTGCGCCCCCTGCTGCGTGCTGGCCGGACGCAGGTGCGTCGTGTCGCGCGCTACCGCTCGTCGCCCAGCGTCGGCCGGAGCTGGCCGCTGTTGATGACGAGGGACAGGTCGCGCTCCATCGCTTCGACCTCCTCGCGCGGGCCGGCGCGGAGGGCCTGGTGGAAGCGCCGCTGATCATCATCCGTGTCTGGAGGAAGGTCTTCATCAATAGGCTCCGGGGGCGTGGCGCAAGCAGCGGGACTACGGCGCCTTCGGCTCCAGGTGCGAGCCCTTGAGCACGTCGATGGACTGACAGACGCCGTTCACGTCCCAGGTGAAATAGATGAAGGACGCGTCGCCAGCGGACTGCGCGCTGCGCACGTGCGCGGGCAGGGCCGAAAAGCAGGTCGCGGACACGTTCGCCGCGGACACGGCGAAGCACCGCACCGACTCATTTCCCGCTGCGTCCGCGGACGTGCGGCAGTAGATGCGCCGGACGGTGTCGGTGCTGTTGCGCGCCGTGCCCTGCGCGCCTTCGGCGTAGCGGATGGAGGTGTTGACGACCACGTGGAACGCTGCCTTCGTCCCCGCGTACGCCACGGGTACGGCCAGCAGTGCCAGCGCGACGGACGTTCCCAACGCCTGCGTGAAACGCTTCATGGTGTGGACTCCCCTTCAGTGGAAAAGCTGATGGGGTTACGCCCGTAGCGCTGATTACTCCCGGGCATCTTCCGGAAGGCGTCCTTCCCACCCTCGCGGGCTCGCCACTATCGTCCGGGCACATTCCCTTCGCAGGAGCGTCCGCATGGGCAGCTATCTGGACTTCTACCGCCGCTCCATCGAAGCGCCGGAGGCGTTCTGGGCGGAGCAGGCCCGGCTCATCGACTGGGAGCGGCCTTTCGATGCGGTGCTGGACGACTCCCGGCCCCCCTTCGCGCGCTGGTTCGTCGGTGGGCGCACCAACCTGTGCCACAACGCAGTGGACCGGCACCTGGCCACCCGCGCGGACCAGCTGGCGCTCGTCTTCGAGTCCACCGAGACGGACCAGCGCCGCCAGTACACCTATGCGCAACTCCACGCGGAGGTGAACCGGACGGCGGCCATGCTGCGCTCGCTGGGCGTGAAGCGAGGAGACCGCGTCATCGTCTACATGCCCATGGTGCCGGAGGCCGTCTTCGTGCTGCTGGCCTGCACGCGCCTGGGGGCCATCCATTCTGTGGTGTTCGGCGGCTTCGCGGCGCACAGCCTGGCCATGCGCATCGACGACGCGAAGCCTGTCCTGCTGGTGACGTCGGACGCGGGCATGCGCGCGGGCCGGGTCGTCCCCTACAAGCCGCTGGTGGATGAGGCCCTCACGCTCGCGAAGCACCCGCCCTCGCGCGTGCTGGTGGTGGACCGGGGGCTCGTGCCCAACAGCCCCGTCACGCCGGAGCGCGACGTGGACTTCGCCACGCTGGGCCGCGAGCACGAGGGTGCCCAGGTGCCGGTGGAGTGGATGGAGTCCTCGGAGCCCAGCTACATCCTCTACACGTCCGGCACCACCGGGAAGCCCAAGGGCGTGCAGCGCGACACGGGCGGCTACGCGGTGGCGCTGGCCGCGTCCATGCGCCACATCTACACGGGCCAGCCCGGCGAGGTGATGTTCACTGCCTCTGACATCGGCTGGGTGGTGGGGCACTCGTACATCGTCTATGGCCCGCTGCTGAACGGCATGACCACGGTGCTCTACGAAGGCCTGCCCATCCGTCCGGATGCCGCCATCTGGTGGCGGCTCATCGAGCAGTACCGGGTGAGCGTGATGTTCACGTCGCCCACGGCCATCCGCATCCTGAAGAAGCAGGACGCGGCGTTCTTGAAGCGCCACGACACATCCAGCCTGCGCTACCTGTTCCTCGCGGGAGAGCCGCTGGATGCGCCCACACACGCGTGGATTTCGGATGCGCTGCCGGCCACGCAGGTGTTGGACAACTATTGGCAGACGGAGACGGGCTGGCCCATCTTGGGGCCCGTTCCCGGGGTGGAGCCGCGCAAGCGCAAGCTGGGTTCACCGGGTGCGGCCATCTATGGCTATCGCGTGAAGCTGGTGGATGGGCTGAGCGGCGAAGAGGTGACGTCGGCGGATCAGAAGGGCGTGCTGGTGATTCAGCCTCCGCTGCCGCCAGGATGTCTTTCCACGGTGTGGGGCGATGACGCGCGCTTCGTCTCCACTTACTTCGCAAGCTTCGACACGCCCCTCTACAACACCTTCGACTGGGCCACGCGCGACGCGGATGGGGACTACTTCATCCTGGGCCGCACCGACGACGTCATCAACGTGGCGGGCCACCGCCTGGGCACGCGTGAGATTGAAGAGGCCATCAGCGGCCACCCGGCCATCGCGGAGGTGGCGGTAGTAGGAGTGAAGGACGAGCTCAAGGGCCAGGTGGTGATGGCCTTCGCCGTGCCCAAGGACCCCGCGCGCCTGCAACGCGAGGAGGACCGGGATGCCCTCTCGCGCGAGGTGATGGACACGGTGGGCCGGACGCTGGGCGCCGTGGCCCGCCCCGCGGCGGTGTACGTGGTGGCGAACCTGCCCAAGACGCGCTCCGGGAAGCTGCTTCGCCGCAGCATCCAGGCCGTGGCGGAGGACCGAGAGCCGGGCGACCTCACCACCATCGAGGACCCGGGCGCGCTGGAGGGCATCCAGGCGGCGCTCAAGGCGCGGCCTCCGAAGGCGTAGCCTCAGCTCCGGCGCTTCGGCTCGCGCTTCGCGCCGGGGGCCGCCGGGTCCTTGGGCAGGTGTCTCAATCCCATCCACCCGAGCGCCGCGACATGGCGGGCCACGTTCTCCGTGGAGAAGGACTTGCCCTCCGCGGCCCACCAGTGGCCCACCTGCGTCACCATGCCCACCAGCGCGTTGGCGTAGATGGGGGCCACCTTGGACGGGTAGCCGGCGCGCTCGAACTCGCTGCGGAAGACGTCGCTCACGCGCTGGGCCAGGTCGTCGATGACGCGCGTCAGTCCGCGCCGCGCCGCCGCCGTGGGCGAGTCCCGCGTGAGCACCGCGAAGCCCGCCGGCTCCTCCTTCACGTAGGACATGAACGCCAGCACCGCGTCCTCGAAGCGCTGCCGGGGCGTGCCCTGCGCGATGCTCGCGGATACGCGCGCCACCAGGTCCTCCAGCTCCCGGTCCACGATGGCCGCGTACAGCCCCTCCTTCGCGCCGAAGTGCTCGTAGACGATGGGCTTGGATACGCCCGCCTGCTGGGCGACCTCTTCAATCGAGGTTGCCTCGTAGCCCTTCGAGGCGAAGACCGACCGGCCGATCTCCATCAACTGGATCCGGCGTTCCGCACCCGTGAGCCGCTGTTTCTTCTTCAAGTTGACCTCTAACCTACCCATCGGTAACTTACCGGACCGAAACCTACCATTCCGTAGGGAAAGCGTGGAGTCGCCACCGTCATGAAATGCTTCGTTTCGAAGGGTGTCGAGTCCGCTGTGGGGCGCGCGTGAGCGCGGCGGTGCCGGGCATGGAGAAGCCGAAGCTGCGCGGGGTGTTGCACCAGTGGGCGGCGGCCTTCGCGGTGGGCGCGGGCGTGGTGCTGGTGGCGATGGCGCCCACGCCTCGCACGATGCTGGCGTCGGCGCTGTACGCGCTGAGCCTGGTGGGGCTGTTCACCATCAGCGCGACGTACCACCGGGTGAACTGGTCGCCGAAGGCCCGCGCGTGGATGCGCCGGGCGGACCACGCGGCCATCTTCCTGCTCATCGCGGGGACGTACACGCCGGTCATCCTGCTGGGGCTGCCTCCCGAGGTGGGCAACCCGCTGATGGCGTGGCTCTACGCGGGGGCGCTGCTGGGCATCCTCCAGTCGATGTTCTGGGTGGGCGCGCCCAAGTGGGTGACGGCGGCGCTGGCCATCGGGGTGGGGTGGACGATGATGCCGTACTTCGGCGACGTCTTCCGCGCGGTGGGGTCTTCCGCCATCGTGCTCATCATCGCCGGGGGGCTGGCGTACACGCTGGGCGCGCTCGCGTATGCCTTCAAGCGGCCCAATCCCCGGCCCGGCGTCTTCGGCTATCACGAGGTGTTCCACGCCATGACGCTGGTGGGCGCGGGGCTGCACTTCGTGCTGGTGCTGCGCCTGGTGCGCGCGGCGGGGTAGGGCGCCGCGCTTCAGCGCCCCGCCACGGCGAGCCGGCGCTTCGAGGCCGCGGGCTCCGGAGCCTTCCGGCCCAGGTAGGTCTCTCCCCAGGACTTGAGCGCGGCAATCACGCCTCGCAGCGTCTGGCCCTGCGGCGTGAGGCTGTATTCGACGCGCGGAGGCACCTCCGCGTACACCTGCCGGTGCACGAGCCCGCTCTCCTCCAGTTCGCGCAGGTGCTGCGTGAGCATCCGCTGGGTGACGTCCGGGATGCGCTTGCGCAGTTCGCCGAAGCGCAGGGTGCCTTCGAGCAGGTGGTAGAGGATGAGCCCCTTCCACTTGCCGCCAATCACATCCAGCGTCGCGGACACCGGACAACCGGCGGAGCAGTCATAGGTCTTGTGCCGGGCCATGGTTCCCTTTTCGTGCGTATGGGCGGAAATCCTGCGTACTTGTCCGTTCCGACCTTCGGGACGATGTTGCACGCAAAGGAGCCCCCAATGCGAGCCGTCGCCCTCACGAAGTACCTCCCCAGTGACCATCCCGAAGCCTTCGTCGACGTGGAGTTGCCGGACCCCACGCCCGGTCCCGGAGACCTGCTGGTGCGCGTGCGCGCCGTGTCCGTGAACCCCGTGGACGTGAAGGTGCGCGCGCCCAAGGACAAGGTGGAGTCCTCGCCGCGCGTGCTCGGCTGGGATGCTGCCGGCGTGGTGGAGGCGGTGGGGAAGGACGTGAAGCGCTTCCGCCCTGGTGACGAGGTCTTCTACGCGGGCTCCATCGCGAAGCCCGGCACGGACTCCGAGCTGCACGTGGTGGACGCGCGCATCGTCGGCCGCAAGCCGAAGGGGCTGACGTTCGCCCAGGCGGCGGCCCTGCCGCTCACGTCCATCACCGCGTGGGAGTTGCTGTTTGAACGCCTGGGTGTGCCCCAACAGAAGACGGGCACTCCCAAGGACGCGCTGCTCGTGGTGGGCGGCGCGGGCGGCGTGGGCTCCATGGCGATTCAGATCGCCAGCAAGCTGACGGACCTCACGGTCATCGCCACGGCGTCGCGGCCGGAGACGGTGGAGTGGTGCAAGTCCCTGGGCGCGCACCACGTGGTGGACCACCGCCAGCCCCTGGCCGAGCAGGTGAAGGCGCTGGTGCCGGGCGGAGTGCGCTACGTGATGGCGCTCACCGCGACGGAGCAGCACTTCGCGCAGCTGGTGGAGCTGATGGCGCCCTTCGGGCACCTGGGCATCATCGATGACCCGCAGACGCCGCTCGACGTGAACGCGATGAAGCGCAAGAGCCTGGCGCTCCACTGGGAGCTGATGTTCACGCGCGCGCTCTACGACGCGGATCCGCTCTCCCAGCAGCGGCTGCTCGACGCGGTGGCGGACCTGGTGGAGTCGGGGACGCTGCGGACCACCATGACGCAGGACTTCGGCCCGCTCACCGCCGCGAACCTCCGGCGCGCGCACGCGGCGGTGGAGACGGGCCGCACGCTGGGCAAGATCGTGCTCAGCGGCTTCCCCTGAGCCCTTGCGGAGGCGGTGAAGTCCGCGGCGCCCGCCGGTAGACTCACGGGCCTCGTGGGCACTGTGGAAGACACTTCTGGAAGCGCGTGGCGTGCCTGGGCGAAGCGGGCCGCCGCGTGGTCCGTGCCCGCGCTCTTCTCCGCGTTGGAGACGTACACGTTCAGCCGGGACATGGCCGGGGCGCCCGCGCTGTGGCGGGTGTTCGCGGCGCAGATGCCCGCTTGGTACGTGTGGCTGCCCCTCACGCCGTGGCTCACCCGGCTCGCCGCTCGCGAGCCCCTGAGTCCTCCGAGGCCGCGCCCCGTCTTGTTGCACCTGGTGGCATGTCTGGGCATGGGCGCCCTGTTCGCCGCCGTGTACGCGCTGACGACGGCGCAGTTCATGCCCGGGCGGGATGCCACCTGGGCCGCGCGCTGGCTGCGTGCCTGGTGGGGCTGGCTGCCGATGATGGGCATGGCCTACGCGACGGTGCTGGCGGTGGCCTCCGCCACCCGGGCCTCCCAGCGGGCGAGGGACAGCGAACGGCAGGCCGCGGCGCTCGCGGTGCAGCTGGCCGAGTCACGGCTGCTCGCGCTCCAGACGCAATTGCAGCCGCACTTCCTCTTCAACACGCTCAACGCCATCGTGGTGCTGGTGCGCGAGAAGGAGACGGAGGAGGCCGCGCGCATGCTGGTGCTGTTGAGCGACCTGCTCCGGCAGTTGCTCCAGCAGGGCGCCACCCAGGAGGTGTCCCTGCGCGACGAGGTGGCTGTGTTGTCGCGCTACCTGGAGCTCCAGCAGCTGCGCTTCGCGGACCGGCTGCGAGTGGAGTGGGCGGTGGAGCCGGAAGCGCTGGAGGCCCGAGTGCCCCACCTGGTGCTCCAGCCGCTCGCGGAGAATGCGCTCCGCCACGGCATCGGTGTGCGCTCCGCATCCGGGGTGCTGCGCATCGGTGCAAGGCGGTGCGGAGACGCGCTGGAGTTGACCGTGAGTGACGACGGTCCGGGGCTGCCCCGGGACTTCGATCTGGAAGCGGCACGGGGCATCGGTCTGTCGAACACGCGCGCGCGTCTGTCGCAGCTCTACGGCGAAGCGGGACGGTTGGGAGTCGCCAACGCGGAGGGGCAGGGCACCGTGGCCACGGTCCTGCTGCCCTGGCGCTCCAAGCCGGACGCCGCTGGGGTGGCGCATGGCTGAGCTGCGGGTGCTGCTGGTGGATGACGAGCCGCTGGCCCGGAAGGGATTGCGGCAGGCCCTGGCACGCCATCCGGACGCGGTGGTGTGCGGCGAGTGCCGCGACGGTCGCGAAGCGGTGGATGCCATCCGTGCCCAGCGTCCCCACCTGGTGCTGCTGGACGTGCAGATGCCGGAGTTGGACGGCTTCGGAGTGCTGCGCGAAGTGGGCGTGGAGCACATGCCCGCTGTCATCTTCATCACCGCGTTCGACACCTTCGCCGTGAAGGCCTTCGACGTGCACGCGGTGGACTACCTGGTGAAGCCCTTCGACGACACGCGCTTCGACGAGGCGCTGGCCCGGGCTCGTCAGAGGCTGCGCGCCGGCGAGGCAGCCGAACTGGGCCGGCGACTCGCGGCCCTGCTGGCGGACGCGGGCCCGGCACCAAAGGCAGCCGGGCCTCCAGCGGACCGGCTGCTGGTGCGCGTGGGGCTGCGCTCCGTGCTCGTCCCCGTCGCGGACATCGAGTGGGTGGAGGCGGACGACTACTGCGTCACGCTGCACGCGGACGGCAAGGCCCACGTGCTGCGCGAGAGCCTGGCGGCCCTGGAGGCGCGGTTGGACCCGGAGCGCTTCGTGCGCATCCACCGCTCCGCCATCGTCAACGTGGCGTGCATTCAAGAAGTGCACCGGCCCTCGCCCACGGAGCAGGTGGTGGTGCTGCGAAGCGGCATGCGCCTGCGCGTGAGTCGTAGCCGCCGCGAGCACCTGGAGCGGCGGCTGGGCCGGGCCCGCTGAAGCCTCCAGACAGCCCAGGTTGTCCACCGCCCGCCGGGCGCGGACTTCCAAAACCTGTCCGACAGTCGGACAGGTTTTCGCTGTGCGCCGCCGACGGGGAGGCACGGCTGGGTTCTCACCTTCTCATCGGTGGAGACAGGGTTCTTGGCCGAGGGCCTCAGGGCTTGCGGACCTTGTCCACGGCGGTGGTGAGGGCGCTCCAATCCGTGGGCTTCAGGTGCATGCCGAACACCTGGGACACCGGGAGCTTCTCTCGCGCGGCCACCTCCACCGTTTCGTCCACCTGCTGCACGTTGAAGAACGTGCCGTCCGGCTGGGGCTGCACCAGGTCGGACGTGTAGAGCAGCCGGTGCTCCGGCAGCCATGCGAACAACATCCGCTCCCCCGTCTCCGTGCGCACCGGGACGAGCTCCAGCCGGTTCTTCCCGGTGCCAAGCACGCGCCGCGCGCCGACGACCTGGAGCTTCGCGGCACGCGGCTTCCTGGCGAGCGCGTCCGGCACGAGCGTGCGCGGCGACGCCACCAGCCGCTCCACCAACGCGCGGTTGAGATCCAGCACGTACACCGGGATGCCCCGGGCCACGTACTCGCGCAGTCCTCCGATGTGCGGCCAGGCGTCGCTGGTGGACACCACGGCCTTCACCTTCAGGCCCGGGAAGCGCTTCGCGGCCTCGTCCAGCACTCGCGCTGAATAGCCGGACGCGAGCGGGCCCTCGACCACCACCACGCCGTCGTCCTGTGCCACCAGCGCCACGTTCCACGCTCCCGGTAGTTGCACCACACCTGGAGCCACCTCCACGGGCGGCGCTTCCGGACGGACCACGGGGGCTTCGTCCAGCTTCTTCGCGCGGCGGGCCTCGAAGCCCTGCTTCACGTCATCCGCCACGGCGAAGTCCGCGTCCGCGAGCGGCGGATCCACCGTCACCGCCGTCACCGTGACGGAGTGGTGGGGCTGGCCGTTGCGCGCCCACTCCCAGTGGCGTGGGTAGCGCAGGCCTCCCGGCTCCAACGTCCACGCTTGGAAGGACAACACGGTTCGCACGTCGCCCCAGACGCTCCAGAAGGGATCCTCCGGATGCGCGTCCACTGTCTCCACGGCGGTGGGCAGGCCCGTGCGGGCGTTGAGGAACAGGCGCACGCTCGCGCGGTCCTGGTGGAAGGCGACGACGTGGTGGGGCACCTCCTGCAGCACCGTGTCCGCCTGGGCTCGCAGGTCCCTGGCGTCCAGGGCCGCGAGCAAGACGTGCTCCGGTGCGAAGGTCAGTCGCTCCTGCATGTCCTGGAGCTGCGCGGCGCCCAGCGGTCTCCATTTGCCCTGGAAGTCCGCCGCCGCCACGCCGTCGGCTAGCAGCATCGTCACTCCCTTCCACTCATCCATCACCATCCCGCGGCTCTCCGACTTCTGGCTCAGGCGGCCCCGTTGCAGGTCTCGCACCTCTTCGAACTGCTCGTACATGACGAGGAAGGGGGGCGTGGGGCGCTCGGACTGCTCCAACAGGTTCCAGTGGCCCACGCCTCGAAGATGCAGGCCCTCGAGCGCTCGGAGCCGGGCCTCGCCGCCCATGGCCTCGGCGGCGGCGCGGACGTGGGCGCGTCCCGGGTCCTCGGCGGCGGAGGTGGGCAGGGTGAGCAGCAGCGCCGTGACAGCGGACAACAGCAGGGGGCTTCGCATGGCCCCACGCTGTCTCGACCGGCACCTGCCTCCAGGGGCCATGCCGCCAGTGAGCTGAATGGCGCGGCGAATGGTGCTCGGGGGACGGCGAATGGTGAACGCCCGACTGCACCGGGCAGCCAGCCTTGCTTGGGGCCCGGCTGCACGGCCGGTCGCGAGCCAGCGGGACGGTGCACATCTTCGCCCGGGGTGAACCGGCCCAGGCGAGGGATGGACCATGAAGAAGACGGTGGCGGACCAGTTCGTGGAGGTCCTCGCGCTCGCGGGGGTGAAGCGCATCTATGGCGTGGTGGGCGACAGCCTGAACGCCCTCACGGACTCGCTGCGCCGCCGGGGCGACATCGAATGGGTGCCCATGCGCAACGAGGAGGCCGCCGCCTTCGCCGCGGGCGCGGAGGCGCACCTCACCGGGCAGCTCGCCGTGTGCGCGGGGAGCTGCGGCCCCGGTAACCTGCACCTCATCAACGGCCTGTATGACTGCCACCGCAATCGGGCTCCGGTGCTGGCCATCGCCGCGCAGATTCCCTCCGTGGAGCTGGGCACCGGCTACTTCCAGGAGACCCATCCGGAGTCGCTCTTCAAGGAGTGCAGCCACTACTGTGAGCTGGTCTCCGGGCCCAACCAGATGCAGCGCACGGCGGAGATCGCCGTCCGCAGCGCGGTGGGCAAGGGCGGCGTGGCCGTGGTGGTGCTCCCCGGCGACATCGCCATGCTGAAGGCGGAGGACGCTCGCGCCCCCACGCCGGAATCGCTGCGCGCGTCGTCGTCCCAGTTGATGCCCTCTTCCGCGCAGGTGGAGCAGATGGCGGCGCTGCTCAACCGCGGCGGGCGCGTGACGCTGCTGTGCGGCGCGGGCTGCGAGGGCGCGAGCGCTCAGGTGGTGGAGCTGGCGAAGCGGCTCCAGGCGCCCGTCGTCTCCGCGCTCCGAGGCAAGGAGTTCGTGGAGAAGGACAACCCCCACTTCGTGGGGCTCACGGGGCTCATCGGCTACGCGTCTGGATACTGGGCGATGATCGACTGCGACGTGCTCCTGATGCTGGGCACGGACTTCCCCTACCGGCAGTTCTATCCGGACAGCGCCGATACGCGGATCATCCAGGTGGACGTGCGCGCGGAGAACATCGGCAAGCGCACGCGGGTGGACCTGGGTGTGGTGGGCAGCGTGTCCGCCACCGTCCAGGCGCTCCTTCCCCGCATCGAGGCGAAGCGCGACACGAAGCACCTGGAGCGCGCGCTCGTGCACTACCGCAAGACGCGCGAGGAGCTGGACTCGCTGGGGCAGGGCACGGTGGGCAGGAAGCCCATCCACCCGCCGCAGGTGGCTCGTGCGTTCGACCTCCAGGCCGCGGACGACGCCATCTTCACCTGCGACGTGGGCCTGCCCACGGTCTGGGCCGCGCGCTACGCGACCATGAAGGGCGGCCGGCGGCTGGTGGGTTCCTTCAACCACGGCTCCATGGCGAGCGCGTTGGCGCAGGCCATTGGCGCGCAGAAGGCCTTCCCGGACCGGCAGGTCATCTCCTTCTCCGGTGACGGCGGCTTCACGATGCTGATGGGGGACTTCATCGGCCTGGTGCAGCTGGGGCTGCCCATCAAGGTCGTGGTGTTCAACAACAGCTCCCTGGGCTTCGTGGCCATGGAACAGCAGGTGGGCGGCATGCTCGACGTGGGCACGGCGCTCCAGAACCCGAACTTCGCCGCGCTGGCGGAGGCCGTGGGCGTCAAGGGCCTGCGCGTGGAGGACCCGGCGCAGGTGGATGAAGCCGTCCAACTGGCGCTCGCGACGCCCGGGCCCGTGCTGGTGGACGCCGTGGTCAGCAAGGCGGAGCTGGTGATGCCGCCCCGCATCACCGCGGCCATGGCCGCGGGCTTCACCCTGTTCGGCATCAAGGCCCTGCTCAACGGCCGCACCAACGAGGTGCTGGAGCTGGCGCGCACCAACCTCTGGCGCTGAAACCCCTGGCATTTCCAGCGGTTGGGCGGGGCCGGAGAAAAATCAGCAGGGCCGCGAATCCATTCGCCTCGTGGCCGCCTCTTATCTGGCGAATGGGGATTTTCCCCGCCGCATGAGGCCGCTTCCATGGGTTCGACCACCACTCCCGACGCGCTGTTGCTCGCGGCCCACGCCGGTGACCGCGACGCGATGGTGCACCTGCTGCAGCTCCAGCAGCCGAACCTCCGGCGCTATGCGCAGAAGCGCTGCCTCATCAGCGACGTGGACGACGCGGTCCAGGAGGCCATGCTGGTGATGTCCCGCCACCTGACCGCCGTGCGCAAGCTGGCGTCGTTCTCCGGGTGGATGTTCAAGATTGTCCAGCGCGAGTGCCGCCGGCTGGCCCGCACGGTTCTGAAGAACGACCCCTACGAGGAAGCGCTCGTGGACCAGTGGATGTCCGCGCACACGCCGGACTCGCTGCGGCTGGACATGGCGTCCGCGCTGGAGTCGCTGCCGCCGCAGTACCTGGAGGTCGTCGTGCTGCGCGACTTCGAAGCGCTCTCCATCCGAGAGATGGCCGAGCGCCTGTCGTTGGAGCCGGCGGCGGTGAAGAGCCGCCTGCACCGCGCCCGCGTGATGATCCGCGAATACCTGCTGGCCTGAAGCTCAATCCCTCTCATCTGGAGTCCTGTCATGGCGAACCCCCTGTCCGTCCTGGGCATCATCCACACACTCGTGAGCGTGCCTCCCATCGTCTTCGGCGTCTGGGCCTTCGTGCGCGATGGGCGCATCGACCCGGGGACGCGCGTCGGCAAGGCGTACGTCGTCAGCATGGTGACGTCGGTGGTGACGTCGTTCGGCCTGTCCAGCACGGGCGGCTTCAACCCGGGCCACGCGCTGGGGCTCGTGGCGCTGCTGCTCATGGCGGTGGGCGCGGCGGCGCCAGCCCTGGGCGTGTTCGGCCGCGCCATGGAGTACGTGCGGACCCTCACGTACTCCGCCAGCTTCATGGTGCTGCTGGTGCCGGGCATCAACGAGACGCTGACCCGGCTGCCCGCCGGCAAGCCCCTGGCCGACAGCCCGCAGTCCCCCCTGGTGCAGACCGCCCTGGCGACGCTGCTGGGCCTGTTCCTCGTCGGCGCCACGTACCAGGTGCTGCGGCTGCGCGCTCGGACGTACGGCCATGTAGGCGGAGTGCCGAACCGCTGAAAAGCGCAGGCCGTGTCGATTCGTGTGGGCCTGATTCGACGTGGAGTAGAAGGCCCGCGATTTCCAACTGAACGGAGCACGTCATGGACGCCACCCTTTCCTCTTCCACCCCCGGGGTGGACGCCACCCCGAAGAAGAAGTCGTTCACCCGCTTCCTGCCGACGGCGGCCCGCGTGTTCATGGGGCTGGTGTTCTTCGTCTTCGGCCTGAACGGGTTCCTGGAGTTCATTCCCATGCCCAAGGACCTGAACCCGGCGGATCCAGCGGTGGCCTTTGGCATCGCGATGAAGGCGACGGGCTTCCTGTTCGCGCTGGTGAAGGGCACGGAGACGGTGGTGGGCCTGCTGCTGCTGGCCAACCGCTTCGTCCCGCTGGCGCTGGCGCTCATCGCCCCGGTCATCGTGAACATCTTCCTGACGCACGCCTTCCTCGCGCCGTCGGGCCTGGGCATGGCGGTGATGCTCCTGGCGGCGGAAATCTTCCTGGCCTGGTCCTACCGGGCGGCGTACCGCCCGATGCTCGCCATGAAGGTCAACCCAGGCTCTTGAGGTCGATGACGAAGCGGTACTTCACGTCGCCCTTCTCCAGCCGCGTGAACGCTTCGTTGATGCCCTGGATGGGAATCAGTTCGATGTCGGAGACGATGCCGTGCTCGCCGCAGAAGTCGAGCATGGCCTGCGTCTCCGCGATGCCGCCGATGTTGGAGCCGGAGAGGCTCCTCCGCCGGGCAATCATGGGCAGGATGGCGACGTCCAGGGGACGCTCCGGCACTCCCACGATGGCCAGGTGTCCGTCCCGCTTCAACAACGCCAGGTAGGGATTCACGTCGTGGGCCGCGGAGACGGTGTCCAGGATGAAGTCCAGCCGGCCCGCCCGCGCCGCCATCTCCTCTGGACTGGAGGACACCACAAACTCCTCCGCGCCCAGCCGCAGGGCGTCCTGCCGCTTGCGCTCGGACTGGCTGAACACGGTGACGTGCGCGCCCATCGCCCGCGCGAGCTTCACGCCCACGTGTCCCAGTCCTCCCAGCCCCACCACGCCCACCCGCTGCCCGGGACCGACCTTCCAGTGCCGCAGTGGCGAATACGTGGTGATGCCCGCGCACAGCAGCGGAGCCACGGCGGCAGGGTCCAGGTTGGCGGGGACCTTCAGGACGAAGTCCTCGTCCACCACGATGGCCTCCGAGTAGCCACCCAGCGTGTGCGTCGTCCCGTCCTTCTCCAGGCTGTTGTACGTCTGGGTTCCGCCCGCATCGCAGTACTGCTCCTGCCCCTCCCGGCAGCTGTCGCAGGTGCGGCAGGAGTCCACCAGGCAGCCCACGCCCACCAGGTCTCCTGTCTGGACGCGCTTCACCTCGGGACCCACGCGGACCACCCGGCCCACGATTTCGTGCCCGGGCACCATGGGGAAGCGTGAGAAGCCGTGGTCGTTCCGGCTGAAGTGCAGGTCGCCGTGGCAGACGCCGCAATAGAGGATGTCCAGTTGCACGTCGCGCGGACCGGGCTCGCGGCGCTCGAACTGGAAGGGGGTGAGGTGGGCACCGGCGGACCGGGCCGCGTAGGCGCGAACGGGAATCATGGGAGGGCTCCTGGTGTGGCTGCTGCGTGACGCCAGGCAGGATGCGTTCCCGCCGCTCTTCGCGAAACGGATGGAATCCGCACATCGAATGTCGGAAAACTTCCGAATGGCCACCACCCCCCTCAATGCCCTGAACGCCTTCCTCGCGGTGGGACGCCGGCGCAGCTTCGCGGCGGCGGCCATCGAGCTGGGCATCTCCCCGTCCGCGCTGAGTCAGCAGGTGCGCCAGCTGGAATCACGGCTGGGCGTGCCGCTGCTCACCCGGACGACGCGGAGCGTGGCGCTGACGGACGCGGGTCAGCGGCTGCTGGAGCGCGCTGGCCCCTCCGTGGCGCAGGCCCTGGAGGCGCTGGAGACCGCCACGGCCAGCGCGGGCGAGGTCACGGGCCGCGTGCGGCTGTCCGTGCCCACCATCTCCCTGTCCACGGTGGTGACGCCCATCCTGCTGCGCTTCGCCCAGCGCCATCCCCAGGTTGAGGTGGAGTTGCGCATCGAGGAACGCTTCGTGGACATCGTCGCGGAGGGCCTGGACGCGGGCATCCGCCCGTTCGAGGCCGTCGAGCGGGACATGGTGCAGGTGCGTCTGTCCAAGCGGTTCCGCTACGTGGTGGTGGGCTCGCCCGCGTACCTCAAGCGCAAGGGGACGCCCCAGCGACCGGAGGACCTGCTGGAGCACGACTGCGTGAACATCCTCCTGCCATCCACCGGCGCGAAGTACGCGTGGGAGCTGGAGCGCGGCAAGAAGACCTGGCGCATCCCCGTGCGCGGCCCCGTGCTCGCCACCAACGAGGAGGTGCTGGTGGCGATGGCGGAGGCGGGCCTGGCGCTCATGTATGCCTTTGAGCCCACCATCGTGCCGCGCTTGAAGCGCGGCACCCTGAAGCTCGTCCTGGAACCCTACGCGGCGTGGATGGAAGGGTTGTTCCTCTACTTCCCCAGCCGCGCCCAGGTGTCCCCCGCGTTCCGCGCCTTCCTGGACGTGGCCCGCGAGGTGACGGCCGAACGGCCCTGAAGGTCAGTCGCGCGGCGGGCCGCGACGGCGGTCCACCACGCCCGTGGTGATGGACTCCCCCGAGGACTTCGCGCTCCGGGCCCGCAGGCTCAGGCTCGCGGCGCTCTCCGCGGGCAGGCCCGCCCAGGCGCGCAGCCGCTCCGTCGCCACGGCCTGCTCCGCCTCCGGCAGGGCCAGGATGCGGGAGCCGTGGTTGCCGCCCGGCTGGTAGAACCGGTACGAGTCATTGCGCGCGCTCACGCTGAACGCGCCCGTGGACCAGGGGTCGTTCTCTCCGTAGACCAGCAGGATGCGCTCCCCGAACGCCTTCACCCAGCCCTCCACGAGCGGCATGACGAACGGGTTGAAGGGGTACGGCCGCATGTCGAAGGGCACGAGCGCCCGCGGGTCGTAGCCGCGCGGGTAGCGCTGGACGCCGCGCAGGTGGCCCTCTTCGGAGGCGTAGCTGCCCAGCTGCGTGGCGGCCTGGAAGTCGTAGGGCGCGTAGTAGTCCAGGTCGCCGTCGCTCATGTACGAGAGGCCGACCACATAATCCAGGAAGTCCACCAGCCCCTGCGCGGAGCCTCCCGGCGGGGGAATCTCGTCACACAGCGACGCGTCGCCGTACTGCCAGAAGGCGAAGGCGAACTCGAGCGCGCTGAACTCCAGCGCCTTGTCCACGCCCAGGAAGTCGTAGGTGCTGCCGTAGTACGCCGCGCCCGTCGCCTGGAAGAGCGGCTCCGTCTCCGCGCGCCGCTCCAGCACTTCACGCTGGAAGGTCCGGATGTTCTCGCGGCACGCGGGCGTGCCCAGCTTGCTCAAGAACTTCACGTAGCGCGGGTCCTGCGTGCCGTAGCTGTTGGGCGCCACGTAGGCCACCGTGGCGTCCACGTCTCGCGGGAAGAACGCCCGGTGATAGAGCGACGTCATGCCGCCCTTGCTGGCACCGGT
Source organism: Corallococcus sp. AB038B (assembly GCF_003668955.1). Taxonomy (NCBI): domain Bacteria; kingdom Pseudomonadati; phylum Myxococcota; class Myxococcia; order Myxococcales; family Myxococcaceae; genus Corallococcus; species Corallococcus sp. AB038B. Next base: position 874,708 of record NZ_RAWO01000001.1, read on the forward strand.
GCTGATCCACTTGCCCGGGAAGAGCGGCTTGAGTGCCTGGACGATGCGGTGGTGGTCCGCCGCCGCCTGCTCGATGCTGAGCAGCCTCCAGTCCGCGGGCTGCGGAATGGAGGGCCCGAAGAAGCGGTGCTCCACCTGCAACTGGTTGCCCTGCACCAGGAAGGTGGGCTCCGTCTGTCCGGAGGACGTGTTGAGGCCGTACCCCGTGGTGGCCAGCACCATGGGCGCCTCCGCGCTCCGGTAGCGAAGCGTCAACCGCTGCTGGAAGCGCGTGCCGTTCGGACGCAGGTGGTCCGCGGGCTGGTCATAGCTCAGCACGAAGAAGCGCACGCCCGGCGCGGGGGCCGGCCGCTCCTGCACCACCGTGAGGCCGGGAACCGCCTGCAATTGCGCGAGGATGTCCGGCGCCGTGTCCTGTGTCAGGGATTGCGCCTGGACCTCTGGCGCGCTCGGGGCGGTGGACTCGGGGGGAAGCTCGCTGCCGCCGCAGGCCTGGAGCCCCAGTGCCAGCGCGCACGCCAGCACCGCGGGACGACCGAAGAAACGTGACATGGGTAAAGCCCTCCTTGGGCGAAAGACAGAACGAACATGCCGGTCCTGTATTTCCAGAAGAAGGACGTCCCGGGTGCTCCCGGCAATTACTTGCGCCGTGGAGGTGAATCGCGCAGCAACGGCTGGCCCTGGCGCAGATGTCTGGCCAGCGCGGCGTAGGAGCCCTGCTGGTACCTGGCCCACGCGTCGGGGTGCAGCAACTGCTCCAGCGCTCCCGCGATGACCTGGGAGTGTCCTTGGAGGTGCGTATCCGCGTGGACCTGGTCCACGGCGTCCGCGCGGTCGTCGGCCACCACCGCGCGAGCCGTCAGCGTGTCCGCGTAGGTGGAGTAATCGTTGTAATAGGTCCAGGCCGCGCCGCGCAGGGTGAGGCCTCCCAGCGCGACCAGCTCTCCATGGAAGAGGAGGTTGTCCGCCTGGATGGAGCCGCCCGCGAAGAGCAGGGCGTAGTCGAACCCTTCATGGACGATGTTGCCCTCCACCACCAGGTCCCCCGCGACCAGCAGGCGGGACTGGTCCTCCAGGAGGAGGTGGCCCTTCACGTGGACGCGGCCCTCTTCGAAGACGAGGTCCGTTCCCTCCGTCAGCGTCAGGTCTCCGTCCACCTGCTTCGTCGCGGCGGAGGCTGGGAGTCCGGCCTTGAGTTGGGCCCGCTTCCCGGCCGTCCCGCAGGGCTCGTGGAGCGAGGCGTGTTCCATCAACTTCTGGAGCAGTGACATGGTGGGACCCTGTTCGGTGGAAGGTCCCGGCTCTAAGTTCTTGAGCCATGAACGTCTACGAGATTCGCGGTGCCTTCGGTCTGGACAACCTGGTGCGCGCGGAGCGGCCGGACCCCGTGCCTGGCCCCTTCCAGGTGCGCGTGCGCGTGAAGGCCACGAGCCTCAACTCGCGCGACCTGATGATGGTGGAGGGCCGCTACAACCCTCGACAGAAGCTGCCGCTGGTGCCCAACTCGGACGGCGCGGGCGTGGTGGACGCGGTGGGGCCGGGCGTCACCCGCGTGAAGCCAGGCGACCGGGTGATGACGCTGTTCGCGCAGGGCTGGCAGGCCGGTGAGCCGACGAAGGCCATCACCGCCACCACGCTGGGCGGGCCGCTGGATGGCGCGCTCGCGGACACGATGCTCCTGCACGAGGACGGCGTGGTGCTCACGCCCGCGTACCTCACCGACGAGGAGGCCGCCACGCTGCCGTGCGCGGCGGTGACGGCGTGGAGCGCGCTCGTCACTCAAGGCGCGCTCAAGGCCGGGGACACGGTGCTGGTCCAGGGCACGGGCGGCGTGTCCATCTTCGCGCTGCAGATTGCCCGGCTGTTCGGCGCGCACGTCATTGCCACGTCCAGCCGCGACGACAAGCTGGAGCGGGCCCTGAAGCTGGGCGCGCAGGAGGGCATCAACTACGTCACCACCCCGGACTGGGAGAAGGCGGCGCGCACGCTCACCGGAGGCGTGGGGGTGGACCACGTGGTGGAGGTGGGCGGCTCGGGGACGTTCGAGAAGTCACTCAAGGCGCTGCGCGTGGGCGGCACCGTGTCCGTCATCGGCGTGCTGTCCGGTGGGGCGGGCTCCGTGTCCCTGGTCCCCATCCTGATGCAGAACCTGCGCGTGCAGGGCGTGTTCGTGGGCCACCGTCAGTCCTTCGAGGCGCTGACGCGCGCGTTCACGCTCCATGACGTCCACCCGGTGGTGGACCGCGTGTTCCCCTTCGCGGAAGCGCGCGCCGCCTTCGAGCACATGAAGCAGGGCGCGCACTTCGGGAAGATTGTCATCAAGGTGAGCTGACCCACGCGAAGTGGAAGTGGGCCTCCACCGTGGGCGTGGTGGTGCCCTTGGGCATGGGCGGGAAGGGCGCCGCCTTCTTCACCGCGGCGAGCGCGGCGGCGTCCCACGCCTTGGCGCCGGACTCGGTGAGGATGGCGGTGGAGATCAGCTTGCCGTCCTTGTCGAGCACGGCCTGGACGATGGTCTTCTTGCCCAGGGCCGGAGTGCCCTTGGGGCCCGGCTGCTTCCAGGCCTTCGCCACGCGCTGGAAGGCCTGCTGCTGGTAGGTGGGGCTGTCCACCGAGCCCTGGAAGTAGGTCTGGAGCTGGGGACTGCCGCTCGCGGCCAGGGCCCCGGAAGCGAGGGCCAGCGCGAGCACCACCACGGCGGTTTTCGGGATGCGGAGCATGGGCCGAATATAGGGCCCGCTCAGCTCCTCGGCTGGGGGCCTCGGGGGGGGAGGGGCTTCGCTTCGGGGGGCTTGCCAGCGCCCTTCTCCGGCTGCCAGGACAGGTCGTACACGGCAGCGTCGCCCGCCGCGCGCATCAGCACCACGGAGGCGCCGTGCGCGCCGCTCATCTCCAGGCCGGCGGAGAAGAGGCCCCGGTAGAAGCCGGCGATCACCACCGGGCGGCAGGTGAGCACGTAGCGCGTGGGCCCCGTCTGCTCCAGCCGCGCCTCCAGGTAGTTGGTGCCCGTGCGCAGGTTGCGCGTCATCCGCTCCAGCATCCGGTGCGGCCCCAACAGCCGCACGCCCGCCAGGAGCGCGCTGCCAATGAGCGTGGACCCGTAGCCCTCCAGGAAGCGCCGGCCCACCACCTCCGCGCCGTCGTCCAGCGTGGCCGAGGGTGCGAGCACGGACGACGCCAGCTTCAGCGACTCCACCCACACCTCCAGGGGATAGGCCACCGCCAGCTTCCCGCGAGGGTCGATGCCGGCGTCGCGCAGCTGCCGCGCGCACGGCTCGTCCAGGTGGTCACCCAGGGCGCGAATCAGCCCTTCGAAGCTCTGCTGGAAGACAAGGCGTTCGGGGGTCGTCGGCATGTCCTCCCACGCTACCCGCGTGAGCGGGGCCGCCTCAACCCGGTAGGTTCCCAGTTCTCAAGAACATGACGCGGAGTGTTCGAAAACGCAGTGCGGCACGAGGCCCGACGGGTCGGCCGACGCGGTTCGACGCGTCGAAAGGGGGGGCCGGAGCGACTCCTCCGAGGGAGCGGGGCATGGCATCGCGGTTGCTCTGGGGGAGGAGGCGTCACCTCAACCCACCTAGGAGCAAGACCATGGGCACTCCCTCCGTGATTTTCGTCGCCAACAACACCAGCGGTGCCAACTGGCTGCCGGGCACTCCCACCATCGACCACGGGGCCCTCAGCCCGTCGACGCCGCCCAATGTGTCGACGCAGGGGGGCCCGCAGAACCTGTTCACCGCGGAGCCCAACTGGGGGCTCATGGGGGACGAGGGAGCCGTGACGTACTCGTGCGGCGCCAGCCCGTCGACGGACCAGTTCGTGCTGTGGTGGGACAACCGCTGGTCGCACGCCTCCGGCCCGGGCGTCATCGCGAAGAGCGCCAACTACGACATCTCCTCCACGGTGTCGTTCAGCCAGGGCTCCGGCAACTACACCGTTACGGTGAGCCTGGCGCCCAAGACGGCGAAGCGCTGACGCGCGTGCGGTAGGGTCGTGGGCCATGCCGCACGACCCCCTCGCCGATGTCTCCACGGCCGCGATGAAGGAGCGCGGAGCTTCGCGGGGAGCTCCCCGCGCCGTGCCCGCGCTGACGGTGGTGTCCCATCCGGTGCCCCGGCGCGTGGGGGAGCGGCTGCTGTTGGACGCGGTGGTGGCGGGGCGGACCCTGGCCCTGTCGCGCAACGCGCCGGACTTCGCGAAGCCGGGCAGCTCGCTGGGGCTGCCGCTGGCGGATCCGTTCGTGAGCCGCAAGCCGCTGGAGCTCTCCGCCCTGCCGGACAGGGGCGTGCGCCTGACGGTGCCGGAGGACGGCACGCACGTGGTCGCGGCGGGCGTGCCGCTCCAGGGCTCAAGGGACTTCGGGCCGGCGGAGTTGATGGACGGGGTGGCGCTGGAGCTGTCGGGCCGCGTGGTGCTGCTGCTGCACACGGTGGAGCTGGACGGCGAGGGCATGGCGGACACGCCGGGCATGGTGGGCGAGAGCGCGGGCCTGCGGCGGCTGCGCAAGCACATCGAGCGGGTGGCGGACCTGGACGTGTCGGTGCTCATCCGGGGCGAGACGGGCACGGGCAAGGAGCTGGTGGCTCAGGCCATCCACCGGCTGTCACCGCGCCGGGATGGGCACTTCGTCAGCGTCAACCTGGGGGCCATCCCCAAGGAGCTGGCGGCGGCGGAGCTGTTCGGTTCGCGGAAGGGCGCGTATTCCGGGGCCACGCAGGACCGAGAAGGCTTCTTCCGCGCCGCGCACGAAGGCACGCTGTTCCTGGACGAGGTGGGCGAAGCGCCGCCGGAAGTACAGGTGATGCTCCTGCGCGTATTGGAGACGGGGGAGCTGTACCCCGTGGGCGCCAGCCAGCCGGTGAAGGTGGACGTGCGACTCATCGCCGCGACGGACGCGCACCTGGAGGAGCAGATCCGCGACGGGCGCTTCAAGGCGCCGCTGCTGCACAGGTTGGCGGGCTACGACCTGCGCGTCCCCGCCCTGCGTGAGCGGCGCGAGGACGTGGGCCGGTTGTTCTTCCACTTCGCGCGCGAGGAGCTGGCGGCGCTGGGAGAGGCTGCGCGGCTGGACACGGAGGATCCGCACGCGGAGCCGTGGCTGCCCGCGCCGCTGGCGTCGAGGCTGGTGCGCGCGGCGTGGCCGGGGAACATCCGGCAGCTTCGCAACCTCACGCGGCAGCTCGTCATTGGGAGCCGGGGACAGGCACGGTTGCAGTTGGATCCACAGCTGGACGAAGCGCTGAGCGCGGCGTCCTCTGGCGCCGTGGCACCCACTCGGGACCCGGCGGCGATGCCCGCGGGGGCCCCGGAGGCGCGCGAGGCGGCGGTGCCCCGGCGCAAGCCGTCGCAGGTGACGGAGGCGGAGCTGCTGGCCGCGCTGCGGGCGAGCGCATGGGACCTGAAGGCCACGGCGGACGCGTTGGGCATTCCACGCCCGTCCGTCTACGACCTCATCGAGCGCAGCCCGAACCTGCGCACCGCCGGAGACCTGGGCGCGGACGAAATCATCCGCTGCTTCGAGACCTGCGGCGGCGACCTGGACGCGATGGTGCGCACGCTGGAGGTATCGAAGCGCGCGCTGGGGCGGCGGTTGAAGGAGTTGGGGCTTACGGCGAAGGTCCCATGAACGCAGTGGCACGCTTGCTGCTGAGCCGTCGCGTCATCCGTCTTCATCCCTGGAGGGTTCCCCATGCGAAGCCGCGTTCTCTTCCCGCTGTGCCTCACCGGACTGCTGCTGGCCTGTGCCAGCGGTGGTTCCCGTTCCACCTCATCCGAAGCCGCGTCGTCCGACAGCGAGCCGGTGCAGCCCTGCACGGTGAACCCGACGCCGCCCCAGGCGGACGTGCTGGTGACCATCACCGCCAGCACGGACGGTAAGGTGCACTTCAGCAGCACGACGGTGAAGGTGCTGCCCGGGCAGACGGTGGGCTTCGTGTCCCAGGTGCAGCAGGACCGGTGCATCCGCGTGCATGAAAGCAGTTTCCTCGAGGACCCTCGGCGGAACCCCCTGTCGGTGCCCGCGTGTCAGGTCGCTTCCTGGACGCTGAGCTCCGGGGATGAGCCGGGGACGAGAACGTCGCTGTGGTCCTGCCCGACGAGCGACTGCTCCAAGTGCACGCAGCCCACGGAGTCCGAGGGCATCCGGCAGACCATCAACGGCACGTTGGAAGTCACCGGGCGCGGCCAGGACTGAAGCACGCGGTCCCCGGAGCGGGGTTCGTCAGGGCTTGCGGGCCCTGGCTGGCCGGGCGGGCTGCCGTGGCGGCGCGGCCGGAGTCACGGTGGTGCCGGTGCTCGCGGTGACGGCCCGGAGCTCTTCGAGCCCGAGCTGGATGTGCCGTGAGAGGTCCTGCGCCTTCGGGTCTTCGAGCCAGCGCTCGAACGCGACCTTGAAGACGGCGATGCCCGCTTCGGCGGCCAGGCTCGCGGTGGGCTCGGTGACGCCGCGCTTTCGAAGCGTGTCCGCGGCGGCCGAGGCGAGGGAGGCCAGCTTGATCAGCTCGCGCTCCCGAAGCTCCGCGTGCGCGGCGAGGAGCGCCTGGCGCGCCCGGGCATGGTCGCGGCGGTCCTTGAAGAAGGGGGCCAGGGAATCGAGGGCGGCTGCGACCGTGTCGAGCGGCGCGGTCCCCTGAGGGGCCTCCGCGATGGTGGAGACGATGCGTTCGTGAAGCGCGTCCGAGCCTCCGAACAGGACCTCCTTCTTATCGGTGAAGTAGCGGAAGAACGTCCGCTCGGTGAGCCCCGCGCGCGCGGCGATCTCCTCCACCGTCGTCCGGTCGTACCCGTGCTCCTGGAACAGGCTCATCGCGGCCTGTGCGAGCCGGTCTCGTGCGTTGGGTTCCCAGCGGCCCATGGGCCCAAGCTTAACCTGATTGCAGTCACTGACATCACTTGTTAGTAGTGATGTCAGTAGCTGACATCAAGGGGTTTTCCATGCGCGTATTCGTGACGGGTGCGTCTGGTTTCATCGGCTCGGCGGTCGTCCCTGAACTCCTGGGGGCGGGGCATCAGGTGGTGGGGCTTGCCCGCTCGGATGCTTCGGCCTGGGCCTTGGAGGCGGCGGGGGCGGAGGTGCATCGCGGTTCGCTGGATGACCCGGACAGCCTTCGCGCTGGAGCGGCGAAGGCGGATGGGGTCATCCATCTGGCGTTCATCCACGACTTCTCCCGCTTCGCGGACTCGGTGCGTGCTGACGCGCGCGCGATTGAGGCCATGGGCAAGGCGCTGGAGGGTTCCCAGCGGCCCCTTGTCATCGCGGCGGGGTTGCTGGGCCTGGCGCCGGGACGCATCGCCGTGGAGACCGATGCGGCGGCTCCATCAGGGCGCGGCGCGTCGGAGGCGATGATGCTCGCGCTGGCCGAGCGCGGAGTGCGCACGTCCATCGTGCGGCTTGCGCCGTCGGTTCATGGCAAGGGCGACCATGGCTTCGTGCCGCACCTCATTGCCTCCGCGCGACGGACGGGCGTGGCTGCCTACGTGGGTGAGGGGGCGAATCGCTGGCCCGCGGTGCACAGGTCCGACGCGGCTCGGCTCTTCCGGCTCGCGCTGGAGCGGGCCCCCGCGGGTTCGAGGCTCCACGCCGTTGCCGACGAGGGCGTGCCTGCTCGGGACATCGCGGCCGTCATCGGTCGCCGGGTGGGAGTGCCGGTCGCTTCGAAGACGCCGGGAGAGGCCGGCGACTTCCTCGGCTTCCTGGGGACACTCTTCGCGCTCGATGCTTCTGCGTCGAGCGCCCGCACGCGCGAACAGCTCGGCTGGCGGCCCGAAGGGCCCGGGCTCCTGGCGGACCTCGACGACGACCACTACTTCGCATCGGACGCTGGCACGATCCTGTGAGCGCGATGGAGGACCGCTGGTGTCTCGGTTCTACGGGCCGGGTCTGACACGAGGCTGCTCGGGATCCGCTGGACCGGCGGCGTCCTGTTGTTCGATAGGCGAGGAGCGGGCGCATGCCCGCGCCAATCGGACGAGAAGTCTGTCCGTCCGCACGGATGAGAAGGTGAGAGTCCGGCTGGGCCTCCCCGGCCGCAGCGCACGAACTTGTCCGACAGTCGAACAGGTTTGAACAGCCGAGTCCCCAGAGGACCCCGGTTCACCCGAACCACGGAAACCTGTCCGACAGTCGGACCGCGATTGGGAGAACCATGAGGGGTTCCCGCGCCAGCCGAACCGCGGAAAGCCGTCCGACAGTCGGACAGCTTTTGGGTGGCCGTGTCCCCAGGGCACGCCGCCCCAGCCGAACCGCGGAAAGCTGTCCGACAGTCGGACAGCTTTTGGGTGGCCGTGTCCCCAGGGCACGCCGCCTCAGCCGAGCCGCGGAAACTTGTCCGACAGTCGGACAGGTTTTGGAAGGTCGCGCCGGCAGGGGATGGGGGGCGGGGAGGTCTGGGCGACGCTGCCCCGGATGACTCAGCTCAGCCCGAGGTCTCCCGCTGGTTCACGGCCATCATCGTGGCGAGCATGGTCGCGATGGGCTTGAGGCCTGCATCGGTCTCCGCGAACACGTCACCCGTGGTGACCGTGAGCGTCCGGCCGGGCTTTGTCACCCGGCCCTGCGCGATGAACTTCCGGCCGGCGGCGGGCGCGAGGAAGTTCACTTTGTACTCCACCGTCAGGACGGCGGCGTCCACGGGCATCAGCGAGTACGCCGCGTAACCGCATGCACTGTCGACGATGGCCGTGACGATGGCCGCGTGCAGATAGCCGTGCTGCTGCGTGAGGTCCTCTCGGAACGGCAGCTCGATGACGACCTCGCCCGGTGACACGGAGGTCAGCGACGCACCAATCGTGTCCATGACGCGCTGGCGCGCGAAGCTGTCTCGAACGCGCTGCTCGAACGCGGCGTCCGCTGGAGTGAAGACCTGGGGGCCGAAGGGTGGCCTGCCTGTGCTCATGGAGGTGCTCCCGGTGGTCAGAGCTGAGGGGCGCTGCCGAAGCCGATCTCGTTCCCGTCGGAGTCCCGGTAGGTGGCCCTTCGGACGCCGTCCTTGTACGTCTCCTGCTTCTCCGCGTGGATCCCCCGCTCGGCGAGCTGGGCCACGAGGCCGTCCAGGTCGTCCACGAAGATCGAGAGGTTCGCGTGGCCCGCGTGCTCGGGGCGTTCATCGATGAAGATGGACCGGTGCTCGGCGAGATCCCACACCGCCTTCGTGGGCGTGGCGACGAGCGTGGGCGGTCCGCCGAACAATCGCGAGTACCAGTCGCAAGCCGTGGCGTAGTCCGAGACGGCGATTCCGGCGTAGAGGGCGAGCGGCATGCGCCGACGCTATGTACGTTGCATCAGCGCGGCAACACCTGGAGCGGCGAAGATGCCGTGCATTCACCAACCCGCGCCGGGCCGTCATTCCGGCGGCAGCTTCGCGAGTGCGCGACGCAGATCATCGCGCAAGGTGCTCGCGTCCTTCCACCGGGGGCGCGCGGTGAGCACGGCCTCGGTCAGTGACAGTCCCTGCTGGAGGTGGGCTCGTGCGTCCGAACCAGAGGTCGTCGCGCCCCATTCGCGAAGGAACGCGCTGTAGGCCAGGCGCGGATCCAGGTTCTCGGGATCCAGCTCCAGTGCCTTCTGGAAATCGCTCGCAGCGGCCTGGAAGGACGCGTCTGGCTTCTGGCCCCTTCGGACTTCATCGCGAGTCTGGAGAACTCGTACCTCTCCCCGCCATCGCCATGCCTGCGCGAGTGATGGGTTGAGCTTCAGCGCACGCTCCAGCGCCTCCGTGGCCTGAGCGAGCGCAGGCCGTGGATCCTTCCCGTGCTTCAGCGCGTACGCGGCCACGGTGTGGTGCACCTGGCCCAGGTTGGTCCACGGCTCCGCGAGTCCAGGCAGCAACGTCGTGGCCTGCTGGAGTTCGGCCTGAGCCTCCTTCGCGCTCGCGGTGGGATCCTGGTCGCGCAGCAGGCGCCAGGTCGCGCGCCACATGCGCACCTCGCCCAGGTTGTTGTGCGCGAAGCCCACCTTGGGCGCGATGGCGATGGCCTGGATGAAAGCCTGCTCCGCCTGGTCCAACAGGGGCTCCGGTGAATCTCCCCGGTCCCACGCCTCGCGGGCCTGGTCGAGCAGGATGGTCCCCACACCGTTCTGGAGCGGCGGCAGCTTCGCGTTGATGGCGACGCCCTGGCGATAGGCCTCCAGCGCACGGGCGAGTCCTGGCCCCGCGTCGCCGCCGTGGTCTCTCAGACGCAAGGCGAGCGTGCGGTGCACCTCCGCCAGGTAGAACCACGCGACGACGTGCCCCGGGTCGAGCGTGCTCGCGCGCTCCAGCGCTGTTCGAGCTTCTTCCAGGTCCGCATCCTTCGATGGTGCACGCGGATGGTTGGCTCGGTTCACGTAGGCCGTGCCCAGGTTGATCCACGCATCCGGCCGCTTCGCGTCCAGCTCCAACGCTCGCCGGTAGGACGCGATGGCCTGTTGCCGGAAGGGCAGCGAGTCCCCGCCTCGCCCGTCCTCTGAATCTGCCCACACCTTGAAGACGAGCCCCAGGTCCAGGTGGAAGTCGTAGTCGCGCGCGGACTCGGGAATGGACTCGAAGGCGGCGACGGCGGCCCGCAGTTGTTCGCGCGGATCCTCATTCCGGTCCTGACGGTAGCGGGCCCACTGCCACCAGCCCATGGCCAGCGTGTGGCGCGCCTCCACCTTCTCGGGAGCAAGCCGTAGCGCCTCCTTCGCCGCGTCGAGCGTGCGCGTGAGGAGCGGCTCCACGTCGCCTCCACTGCTGAGGCTCGCCTGGGCCAGGCTCCGGTGGAGCCGGGCCTCCAGCACCCAGGTGTCCGCTTCATCGGGAGCCACCGTGCGCGCGCGTGACACGGCCTCCATCCCGCGCGTGTACGCGGGCAGCACGTCGCCCTTGCCGGACAGTTCCTGGAACAAGGCCTCCTGCTCCAGCTCCGCCCGCGCTCGGTGCACGGCGGATACACTGCGGCCGATGTCCGCCGCCGCGTCGTAGGCCCGCCGTCCGGCCTCCAGGTCGTCCCGGGCCGCGTCGCGTTCACTCGCCAGTGCATGGCGCACGGCGCGAGCGAGCAGCACGTCGCCCCGGAGCCGTGGCGCTTCGTGGAACCACGGCAGCCGCGCGCCCAGCGCGTCCAGTGACTTCAGCGCGTCCTCGAAGCGTTCCTGATGGAAGGCGCGGAGGGCCTCCGCGTATTCAGGGGCGGGCACCTCCGCGCCTCGGCCCTGCTCCAGGAATGCCAGCGCCGGGTCACGGGAGTGCGTCCAGGCTTCGCGCCGCTTCGCCTCGCGGCTGGCCGCGTCTGGGATGCGGTCCGCCTCCAACCGCTCGCGCTGGTAGCGATGACCCAGCACCAGCGCGAGCGCATACGCCACGCGCGGCTCACGGAAGCCCTTCGCCCAGGCGGTCTCCAGGTGCGTGAGCGCGGACTCCTCGTCCCCCAGCGCCAGGAACCCGCGCCCCAAGGCGTAATGGCCCGGGCCCTCCGCGACGGGACCGGCGTCGCGCATGGAGGCTTCGATGTCGCGCATGCGGGCGCGCATCGCCTCGCGGTCCGGCCGCGTGTCGTGCAGGGGCGCCTGTCCGGAGTAGCGGGCCTGGGCCTCGATGCGTTCGACGCCCTCGGTGAAGCGTCGGGTCAGGGCCTCGCGCCGAGACACCTCCCGCCGGGCCATCACGCCCTGGCCCACGGCGCCCGCCACGGCGAGTCCGGTGATGCTCGCGACGACGACGGCGACCCTGTGACGGGCCATCCACTTGCGCACGCGGTACGTGGGGCCCGTGCGCGCGAGCACCCGGTCGCCTTCGAGGAACCGCGTGAGGTCGTCCGCCAGTGCCCGCGCGGAGCCGTAGCGCCGCGAGCGGTCCTTCTCCAGGCACTTGAGGACGATGGCCTCCAGGTCCGCCGGAATCCCGGCGTCCAGCTCTCGCGGACGGCGAGGCTCCTGGGTGGCGATGCGACCGAGTACCTCCAATCCATTGGCACCAGTGACAGGCGGTTGGCCGGTGAGCAGGTGATACAGCGTGGCGCCCAGACTGTAGATGTCCGCGCGCCGGTCCAGCCGGGTGACCTCGCCCCGGGCCTGTTCGGGGGCCATGTACTGGGGCGTGCCCAGCACGGTGCCGGTGGCGGTGGCTGCATCGTCGCTGGACCAATCGCGCGCCAGGCCGAAGTCCATGACGTAGGGGCGCAGGGCACCGTCCTCGCCGCGCTCCACGAGGATGTTGGAGGGCTTGAGATCACGATGCACGAGCCCAGCCAGATGGGCCGCGTGCACGCCCAGCGTGGCGTCTCGAAGCACGAGCGCCTTCTGCTCCACGGACAGCGTGCCTGCGAGCGTGTGCAGGGGCGCCCCCGCGATGTACTGCATGGCGATGTACGCGCGGCCCTGGACCTCACCGACCTCGTACACACGGCAGACGCGCTCGTGGTCCACTCGGGCCTGGGCTCGGGCCTCGGAGATGAAGCGGCGGGACAGCTCCGGGTCCTCGTCGCGGACGAACTTCAGCGCCACGTCGCGGTGGAGCCGCAGGTCCCGGGCCAGGAAGACGCGGCCCATTCCGCCCTGACCTAGAAAGCGGATGGGCCGGTAGCGCGTCCAGTGCGGCACCGGGAACGCGGGACCGTCCGTGACGGCAGTGGGTGCGGCGCCTGGAGGCAACGTGTCGTCAGCGGTGCCTGGTGGGGCGTTCCTCTCCACTTCCAGGCTCCGGCGCAGCGACACGAGCGAATCCCCGGTGAGCCGCCCGCGCTCCACGAGGAGCTGCAACGGGGACACTCCGCGCCGCACCGCCTCCTCGCGCAAGGTGTCTACGTCCTCGCGGGAGAGCAGGCCCTCGGCCAGGGCCATGCGCAGCTCCGCTTCATTCGCCTCAAGCACGCGGGGAGCGTACCGGAGCCCCCGGCCTCCACGCACGGCGGCGCGGCGCGACTTGCGGTGCCCGGCCGCCCGTTCCCAAGATGCGCGGCATGAGTTCCATGTGGGTCCTGGAAACGCCGCAGCCGCCGCCTGACGCGCGCATCGCCTATGGAGAAGCCCCGCAGCAGTTCACCGAGCTGCGCAAACCCAAGGGGAAGGGCCCGCACCCCGTGGTCCTCTTCGTCCACGGTGGCTTCTGGCGCGCGGAGTACGGCCTGGAGCACGCGGGCCACCTGTGCGCGGACCTGACGAAGCGTGGCTTCGCGACGTGGAGCCTGGAGTACCGGCGCGTGGGCCAGGACGGCGGCGGCTTCCCCGGCACCCTGGAGGACGTGGCCTCCGCGGCGGACCACCTGATGAGCGCGGCTCCGTCGCTGGGGCTGGACCTCTCCAACGTGGTGGCCATGGGCCACTCCGCGGGCGGACACCTGGCCATGTGGCTCGCCGCGCGGCACTGCCTCCCGCCGAAGCATCCGCTTTACCGTGATGCTCCGCTGAAGCTGAAGGGCGTGGTGTCCCTGGCCGGTGTGCTGGACCTGGCGCAGGGCGCGGCGCTGGACCTGGGCAACGGCATCGTGAAGACCTTCATGGGCGGCACCCCGGAGCAGGTCCCGGAGCGCTACGCCGTGGCGTCACCCGCCGCGCTCCAGCCCCTGAAGCTGCCGCAGGTCCTCATTCATGGCACCGAGGACGACACCGTTCCGCTGAAGGTCAGCGAGGGTTTCCACGCCCGGGGCGTCCAGCAGAAGGACCCGGTGCACCTGGTCCCCCTGAAGGGCGCGGGCCACTTCGAGCTCATCGATCCGCGCTCCAAGGAGTGGCCTCGCGTGGTCCAGGCCGTGAAGAACCTGCGCTGAGCAGCCAGGCAGCCGGGCCCTGTGTTCCCCGCTCGGATGGGGAACCGGGGGGAGCGCCTTGCGTCCGTTCGCGCCTCCGGATGCGCACCCTGTCCTTCGGTCTTGATGGCCGGGAGGAGCAGACCGCATGGCGACGATGGACGTGATGCGCGGGCCGGGCATGGAGCGGCTGTCGCGCGGCGCGAAGGAAGCCGCGAACCACCCGTGGGCGAAGAGGCTGGGCCGCATGGGCTACGCGGCCAAGGGCTGCGTCTACGCCATCATTGGCGTGCTCGCGCTGAAGCTCGCGGCGGGCGAGGGCGGACGCGCCACGGACAGTCACGGCGCTGTCGCCACCGTGGCGCGCGGGCCCTTTGGCATCGTGCTCTTGTCGCTCTTGGCCGTGGGCCTCGTCGGCTACGTCATCTGGAGATTCGCGCAGGCGTTCGCGGACACGGAGGACAAGGGCTCGGACGCGAAGGGCATCGCCACGCGCGCCATGTACTTCGTGAGCGGTGTCATCTACGGCTCGCTGGCGCTGTTCGCGGTGAAGACCGTGGTGGGCGCGTCACAGGGGAAGGGCAAGGGCACTCAGGGCTGGACGGCGACGCTGATGGAGCAGCCTTTCGGCCGCGTCCTGGTGGTGCTGGTGGGGCTGGGCATCGTCGGCTTCGCGCTGAAGCAGTTCCACACGGCATGGAAGGCGAAGTTCCGGGAGAAGCTCACGCTCACGGGCCTGGCGGCGGCTCATCAGCACCGCGTGGAGCGGGTGTGCCAGTTCGGCATCGCCGCGCGCGGCGTGGTGTTCGCCGTCATTGGCGGCTTCCTGGTGCTCGCGGGCGTGGACTCGAACCCGGGCGAGGCCAAGGGCCTGGGAGAGGCCCTGGCCGTCGTCGCCCGCCAACCCGCGGGCGACGTGCTCCTGGGAGTGGTGGCGGCGGGCCTGGTGGCCTACGCCGCCTACCTGTTCCTCCAGGCGCGCTACCGCGAACTCTAGAAGAGGTTCCAGAGGTACTGGTTCGTCACCTCATGGTGGAACTGGATCTCCGCGTCCTTCACGCGGGTTCCCAGCTGCTTGGGGCAACGGTCCGCGGAGGACACCTTCAGCTCCGCGTACTTGCCCTGCACCTGCTCACCCAGCGTCTGCGCGACGAACTGGCTGCCCTTGAAGAAGCGCACCGCGTCGTAGATGTTGTCCGGCAGGAAGCGCGTGCGGCTGCGCTTGGTCTCCGCGTCCTCCTGCGGCTGCGGGCCCTCCAGGCCGGTCTTCAGCAGCGTGAAGAGCACCATGTACGGGTTCGCGTCCGGCGCCACCGAACGGCACTCGACGCGCGCGCTGCGCTCGTTGCCGAACGGGATGCGCACCATGGCGCCGCGGTTGTTCGCGGAGGCCTTGATCTGGTTGGGCGCCTCGTAGTGCGGATCCAACCGGCGGTACGAGTTCACGCTGGAGTTGAGGACCAGGCAGATGTCGTTCGCGTTGTTCAGGAGGCGGTCGATGAACTCCCAGCCCATGGCCGACAGGCCGTCCTGACCGCCCTTGTCGTAGAACAGGTTCTTGTTGTTCTTCGACAGCGACATGTTGATGTGCATGCCGTTGCCGTTCACGCCGGTGACGGGCTTGGGCAGGAAGCTGGCCGTCAGCCCCTGCTGCGCGGCGACCTGGCGGCAGAGCAGCTTGTAGAGCTGGATCTGGTCGGCGGCGACGAGCGCCTCGCTGTAGGAGAAGTTCATCTCGAACTGGGAGGGCGCCACCTCCGGGTGGTCCTTCTCGTTCTCGAAGCCCATGGCGCGCTGCGCTTCCGCGGCCTTGTCGATGAAGGTGCGCAGCCCGTCGCCCGGCAGCGCGTGGTAGTAGCCGCCGATGGAGATGAACTCGAACTTGCCCTCTTCGTGGTAGTGGCGCTCGGCGTCACGGCTCTTGAAGAGGAAGCCTTCGATTTCCGGCGCCGCGTGGAACACGGTGCCGTCCTTCTGGAACAGCTGCTCGGTGGCGCGCTTGAGCTGCCCGCGCATGTCCGAGTGGTACGGCGTGCCGTCGCGCTCCAGCACCTCGCAGAACGCGAGCACCTTGCCGGGGCCGAAGATGTCGGACGGCAGCCAGTAGAACGCGCTCCAGTCCACGTTCAGGCGCAGGTCGCTCTCCGCCTGCGCGGAGAAGCCGCGGATGGAGGAGCCGTCGAAGGTGAGGTTGTCCGCGCTCTTGAGGAGGAACTTCTTGTCGTAGTCCAGCATGTGCAGCCGACCTTCCAGGTCGGTGAAGCACACGGTGACGGCCTTGATGCGCTTCTCGTCGGTCAGGTACTTGATCCGCTCCTCGCGAACCTTGTCCGGCGACTCGCGCTTGATGCGCTGGCGCTTCACCTTGAGGTTGAGTTCCTCCAGCTCGTCGTAGGGAATCTCCAGGAAGTCCCGCAGCGGCTTCTGCTCCATGGTCCTGCCTCCAGGCGTGTCCCCGGTTCCGGAGTACCGGCAGGGACATCAAAATCACGGTCGCAGGTATTTACATTCCGCGACGCGAAATCAAGCCTAATTTAGGCGGACCGAAGGCTAAAGGTCTTGTCGGGTCGAGCACGGACGCCCGAACGTCAAGGGACGGGGTGTCTGACGCCCCGGCCAGTGGACACTGCGCGCCGCGCTGCGTTGGCTGCGTGTCCGCATTCGGACGCGGGCTACGGGAGGGGGACGAGCCCCTGCTCGGGCAGGGCGGTGCCGGCGGGCCACAGCACGTACGCGGCGCCTCGGGAGTGCTGCCAGGCACGCCACAGCTCGGCGCGGGGGTAGGTGGCGTGGGTGGTTTCGTTGGAGCCGAAAGCAGGGTCGTTGACGACGACGTCGCCGGTGTCGGTGAAGCCCTTCACGACGATGAGGTGGCCGTCGGTGCGGCGGGAGGCGCCGCCGGGGAGCTCGCCGGGTTCGTAGGCGATGCTGATGCTGACGGGGATGCCGGCGGCGACGAGGCGCTCCACGGGGGCGAACGAGTCGAAGCGGGCGACGAGTCCGTGCAGGGCGCCGTTGGACATGCTGGCGGCGTAGGCGGTGTTGAAGCTCCAGTTGCCGGTGCCCTTGTAGACCCAGTCATAGGTATGGGCGGCGGCGGTGGGCACGGGGTGTTCCAGGTCCGCACGGCCCAGCTTCCGGCTCCAGTAGCCGAGCAGCATGGTGGTGGACGTGGGGGAGCACCAGACCTCGCCGCCGTCGGGGTAGATCATCTGCGAGTAGCCCGGCACGTCGAGCACGACGCCCCACCCGGTGCGGTCCGACGTGGCGTCCTGGGGCTTGAGGCGCGTGTCGGTGACGGCGGCGGCGAGCGCACGGACGCGGGGGCTGATGTCAGTGCGTTCGGAGAAGAGGTGGACGGTGACGCGCAGGGCGTCCGCGCGGCGCTTGAGGTTGAGGGTGTCGGTGAGGACGTTGCCGTCGGCGTCGCCCTGGTTGTCCACGCTGTGGCGCGCGACGGTGGTGGTGTCGAAGGCCCAGACGCCCAGTTCGTAGTCCTTGGTCCAGGTGCCTTCGATGCGGGCGGAGACGGTGAGCTTCACCCAGGTGCCGGGCGGAGTCTGGGCGTCGAAGGAGGGCACGATGCTGTCGAAGCCGCCGGGTACGGACTGGACTTCGGAGGTGGCGGTGCCGACTCGGAAGGTGCCGCCATTGTAGAAGCTGCCGCCGTCGAACCAGCCGCCCGCGGGGAACGGGTCGGTGCCGTCCTTCGCGGTGGAGGGGTCCAGCTCCAGCGCGCCTTCCGCGGTGACGCGCGTGCCGTCACGGGAGAAGCGCGCGAGGTCGCCTGACACGGACGTCTTCTGCCACAGGCGCGCGGGCGAGCCGGTCTCCGGAGACGACGTGTCCGGCGGGGCCGACGGCGGCGAGGAGGCGCAGGCCCAGATGCAGGTGGCCAGCAGGACGGCGGAGAGGACGCGAGCGCGGGCGTTCACACGCGGGATTGTCGCAAACGCTCGTGCGTGGGCTCAAGTTGGATTCCTGGAAAGTCGAGCCGGGCGGACAGATTCGGGTCCAGGGGATGGAATGTCAGACGCGGTTGCTAGAGCGCCGTGCGCGAACGTTTCCGCATGGCCTGGGAGCTGGCCATGCGGCGGAAGGCGCTGGAGCAGAGCCTCAGAGACTCATGAGAAGTAGCGGCTCATGCCCAGAGGTCCTGCTCCAGCGTGTCCAGCAGCGCCAGGGCCGCTTCCGGCGTGGGCATGCCCGCCATCGTGATGACGCTCGCGTCGAGCGGCACCGCGACGTCCTCGCGCAAGGCCGCCACCGCGCGCTTCTGGGCCTCGCGCAGCGTCTCACGCTCCTCCGTGGACAGGCGCGGCCGGGCCCACTGGTCGATGTCCCACGACAGCGCAGCGTGCCGCGTCTCGTCCTCCGCGATGCGGACCATGGCCTCGCGCACCTCCAGGTCCCGAGCGTGCAGCGCCTGGTGGTGCGCGAGCAGCGCGCCGTACGTCTCGCGTACGCAGCCCTCCACGGCGTTCTCCATCGCTACGTCCACGAGTGAGCGCGGCGGCAACTCCTCCACCACCGGACGCTGGGGCGTGCCACCGAAGCGGTGCGCGAGCCGCTCTGTCACCTGGGCGTGCTGGACCTCCTCCATGGCGCTCCTTCGAGCCGCGTCCTGGAGGCCCACGTCCGCGCCGTGCATCGCCAGTTCATCCCGCAGCCGCAGGAACGCGTGCACTGACGCCGCCTCCAGGTGCGCCGCGTTCGCGAAGTAGCGGCCCAGTGCCTCCGGGCTCTCGCAGGCTTCCGCGACCTGGAGCCCCACCGGCCGACGGCCGATGTTGCAGTTGGGGTCTCCCTTTTCCAGGACGCGCTTCTCCTGCTCCTGGAGTTCGCCGGAAGCGGAGACCCGCACCACGTGCTGTGTCAGCTCCGTGTTCGGTCCGCAGGCGTAGCCCTTCGTCGCGACGACGTTGAAGCTGCCATCCGCGTTCTTCTTCACCGCGCCATACTTCTTGTCTCCGCAGAGGAGGGAATAGCCGGACGCGAAAGTCTTGAGCACCGCCTCCTGTTCCGTGTCGATGGTGCCCATCACCTGCTGGAGTTCCTCCAGCGTCGCGTGCGTCTTCACCTCGTCACCCCGGGTCGTCACCAGGAAGGACTCGCTGCAGAAGTCTATGCAGACATGGTGGAAGCCCGTGGTGACGTTCGCGCTCTCCAGCGCGGTCGTGCACGCGGGGACGTCGGTGGCCGTCGCGCAGGGCTCGCCGGAGGAACTCACGTTGACGTAGGTGGAGGGCGCCTGGCCTCCGTTGGGGTTGATGTAGCGGAGCTGCACGAAGTCCTGCTCCGGCGTCAGCGTCAGGTCACTGACGGACAGGCCCTGAACCGTGCACGCGACCTCCGAGTAGTCCTTCAAGTCCACGCTGCCCTCCGAGCCGTCACAGCCCGCCAGCACCAGGGGCGTGGCGAGCGAGGCGTGCAGGGCCCGCGAGAAGAGACGGCGCAGTCGATGGATGTTCAAGGGAGGCTCCTGGGCAGGACGTGTGTCCGGGACCCTGAGCAATGCGGATGCCAGGGCGTCTTCCCGGCGAAGCCCCCATCTCGCGTTGCTCGGAAAGTCGAGATGGACTCGGAAAGTTGAGGGGGACAGGACATGGACGCCGCGCTCGCAGGTCGACCTGGAGCCCTACCGGCCGTCGGGGCAGACCGAGTCTCCCTCCTCCAGGATGCGCGTCTCCAGCTTCTCGACCTTGCCGGACGCGGTCACCTGCAGCACGTACTGCGTCAGATTCGTGCCCGGTCCGCAGGCGTAGCCATTCGTCCCGATGACATTGAAGCTCCCATCCGCGTTCTTCTTCACCGCCCCCTGCTCCTTGGTCCCGCAGACGAAGGAGTAGCTGGACGCGAAGGCCTGGAGCACCGCCTCCTGTTCCGTGTCGATGGTGCCCAGCAACTGCTGGAGTTCCGCCTGCGACGAATACGTTTTCACCTCGTCACCCCGGGTCGTCACCAGGAAGTGCTGGCGGCATTCGCCCGTGCAGTTGTAGTGGAAGCCGGAGGTGACGGTCGCGTCCTCCAGCGCGGTCTCACACGCGGTGACGTCGGTGGCCGTCGCGCAGGGCTGGCCAGAAGAACTCACGCTGACAGAGGGGGAGCGCGTCTGGTCTCCAATGGTGTCGGGGTCGAAGGAGCGCAGTTGCACGAAGTCCGGCTCTGGGGTCAGCGTCAGGTCGCTGATGGCGATGCCCTGGTCCGTGCACTCGATCTCCGAGTAGCCCGTCAGGTCCACGCTGCCCTCCGGTCCGCCACAGCCCGCCAGCACCAGGGGCGTGGCGAGCAAGGCCCGCGAGAAGAGACGGCGCAGTCGATGGATGTTCAAGGGAGGCTCCTGGGCAGGCAGTGTGTCCAGAGCCCTGAGCAATGGGGATGCCAACACCTCCTCACAGGAGGGATGGCGCGCCGGAGGGCTCGAAAAGCCGAGCAGGACTCGAAAACTTGAGGGGCGGATCCTGTTCGCGGAGGACGACGTCCGCGTGGAGGTTTCACGGCTGCGTGAGCACCTGCGTCCCGGTGGCGCGCTCTACCTCTTTCAATACAACCCGCCAGGCAGCCGAAGCGTTTGCCGGATGTCAGACCGAGTGGATAGCGTGCAGCTCATGCCGGACATCCGCCTGCCTGCCGAAGCGAAGTACAAGAACGAGCTGGACGCCCTCGCCGCGCATGACGACAAGCCCCGCCCACCGGGTTGGGCGCTGTCGCCTCGCGCCGTCGAGACGTACATCCTGGGCAGTCCCAAGCCCGTGGGGGGCGTGGCCATCACGCCCAAGTACGTGGGCGACAAGGGGCTCATCCAGGTGTGCATCGCCACGCTCGCGTCGGACCGCGCGCTGATGCTGGTGGGCGAGCCGGGCACCGCGAAGAGCTGGCTGTCGGAGCACCTCTCCGCGGCCGTCAGCGGCACGTCCGCGCTCGTCGTCCAGGGCACGGCGGGGACCAGCGAGGACCACATCAAGTACTCGTGGAACTACGCGCTGCTGCTCGCGCAGGGGCCCACGCCCGAAGCGCTGGTGCCGTCGCCCATCCTGCGCGCCATGCGCACGGGCAAGTTCGCCCGCTTTGAAGAGGTGACGCGCACGTCGCCGGAGATTCAAGACTCGCTCATCTCCATCCTGTCGGAGAAGCAGGTGTCGGTGCCGGAGCTGGGGGAGATCACGAGCGCGCAGCGCGGCTTCAACCTCATCGCCACCGCGAACACGCGCGACCGTGGCGTCAACGAGATGAGCGCCGCGCTCAAGCGCCGCTTCAACTTCGTCACCGTGCCGGTGGTGGAGGACCTGGAGCAGGAGATTCAAATCGTCACCAAGCGCGAGGCGGAGCTGCGCACGGACTACCAGGTGGGCGTGCCGCCGCCGGAGGAGCTGTCGCGCGTGCTGCTGACGCTCTTCCACGAGCTGCGCAAGGGCGTGACGAAGGACGGCAAGACGAAGGTGCGCACGCCGGGCGCGGTGCTGTCCACGGCGGAGGCCATCAGCGTGCTGTTCAACAGCTCCATCCTGGCGCAGCAGTTCGGCTCCGGGACGGTGACGTCGCAGGAGCTGGCGGCGTCGCTGGTGGGCGCGGTGGTGAAGGAGCAGGAGGACGACGTGAAGGCGCTGCGCGAGTACATGGAGACGGTGGCCAAGAGCCGCACGGGCCCGTGGAAGGAGCTCTACACCGCGAGCAAGAAGCTCTTGAGGGGCTGATGGACCTGGCACTGCTCTCCCGGGTGCAGCACTTCCCGGTCCGTCACCACTCGCCGCGCACCACCGCGGTGCTCCTGAAGTGGCTGGAGCGCGTGAAGCCCTCGGTCGTCCTGGTGGAGGGGCCCTGCGACGCGACGGCGCTGGTGGACGTGCTGTGCGACGCGCAGACCCGGCCGCCCGTGGCCATCCTGGGCTACCGCACGGACGGCACCCCGTCCTCGTCGCTGTGGCCCTTCGCGGCGTACTCGCCGGAGTACCAGGCGCTGAAGTGGGCCCGGGCGAACGGCGCGCGGGCGGAGTTCATCGACATCCCGGTGGGCGTCAGCCTCGCGGTGGACCGCCATGTGCCCGGGCCAGGCGTGGAGACGGAGGCCCCGGAGGGCAGCGAGCCCGTTTCCGATGAAGCCATTCCGCTCACGGAGGCGTTCGCGCGCTCGCAGGGGTTCCGCTCCTTCGAGGAGTTCTGGGAGGCGTCCTTCGAGGCGCCGGACTGGAGCCCGGAGCAGTTCCGGCCGGTGCTCACCGCCTGGGCGGACGTGGTCAACGCGGGGCCCCGGCAGGCCTACCACCGTCAGCGCGACGCCTTCATGGCGCGCAAGGTGCTGGAGGTGGTGGCGGGCGGCGTAGCGCCGGAGAAGGTGGCGGTGGTGGCCGGCGCGGCGCACACCGCGGCGTTCCTCGCGGGGGACGTGGATCCGAAGGAAGAGGCGAATCTGCCCGCGGCCGGGCCGTGCGCGGTGACGGTGATTCCGTACAGCTTCCCGCGCCTGGCGGAGCAGCTGGGATACGGCGCGGGCAACCGGGCGCCGCATTTCTACCAGAAGGCCCACGAGGCGAACTGCGACTTCCGGCGGGCCACGCTGGAGGTGCTGCTGGACTTCGCGTCGCACCTGCGGATGCGCGGCTTCTCCGCGTCGCTGTCGGACGTGCTGGAGGCGTACCGGCTGGCGGTGACGCTGTCGGACCTGCGCGAGAAGAGCGCCCCGGGCCTGGACGAGCTGCGCGAGGCCACCGTGGCTACGCTGTGTCGCGGCGACGCGACGCACGTGGACAGCTTCCTGTGGAAGAGCGTCATCGGCCACGAAGTGGGGCAGGTGGCGAGCCGCATCGGGCAGAACTCGCTCCAGGCGGAGTTCTGGCGCGAGGTGGGCGAGCGGCGGCTGCCGCGCACGGACAGTCCGGAGACGTTCACGCTGCGGCTCAACAACCCGGTGGAGGTGGGCTCCTCCGTGTTCCTCCACCGGCTGCGCGTGGCGGGCATCCCGTACGCGTCGCTGTCCGGCACGGGGTCGTCGCGCAAGCAGGGCGCGGAAGCAGAGGCCGGCGGCTACGCGGCGCTCACGCGCGTGCGCGAGGCCTGGCAGGCGCAGTGGACGCCGTCCACGGATGTGGCGCTGGTGGAGAAGATTGTGTTGGGCGACTCGCTGGAGGGCGTGACGACGCGCGTGCTCCAGGAGCGGCTGACGCAGGCGAAGACGACGGCCGCGGCGGCGGACGTGCTCCTGGAGTCCGTCATCACCGGCTGCTCCCAGACGGTGGCGCAGGCGCTCAAGGCCTGTGACGCGCTCGCGGCCACGGACGCGGACCTGCCGTCGCTGGCGAGCGCGGCGCGTGCGCTGTCGGGGTTGATGGCCTACGGCACCTCGCGCGCGCACTCGGACGTGGGTGACGAGGCGGTGGCGGCCCTGGGGGAGAAGACCTTCGGCCGGGCGCTCCTTCGCGTGCGCGAGGCCAGCGCCTGCGCTCCAGAAGGCGTGCCCCCGGTGCTGGAGGCGCTGCGCACGCTGCACGAGGTGGCGCTGTCCCAGCCCCGCGCGGACAAAGAGGGCTGGCTCGCGGAGGCTCGCGGGTTGATGGGGAGCCACGCGGTGCACCCGTCGACGTCGGGCCTGGCCACGGGCCTGTTGTACCTGGCTCGCGAGCTGCCGGAGGCGGACGTGGCGCTGGAGGTGGGCCGGCGGCTGTCGGCGGCGGTGGAGCCTGCTGACGCGGCGGCTTACCTGGAGGGCTTCCTCCAGGTGAACGCGCTGGTGCTGGTGAAGAGCCGCGACGTGGTGAAGGCGCTGGATGACTTCCTCACCAGCGTGGAGCCGGAGCGCTTCCGGCAGACGCTGCCGGTGCTGCGCCGGGCGCTGGGCGCGCTGGGGGCCACGGAGCGCCGCTACCTGATGGAGAACGTGATGGGCGTGCGCCAGCTGAAGGACAAGGGTCGCGCGGTGAAGGCGGTGCTGGAGGAGAAGGACAAGGCGACGCTGAAGGACCTGAGCGCGGACCTGGGCAAGGCGCTCGACGACCTGGATGACCTGCTATGAGCGTGGACCCCAAGGACCTGGACCCGAAGGACCGCGACGCGCTCTTGCGCTGGCGGCTGGCGCTGGGCCCGGAGGCGGAGAAGACGGGCTCGTGCCCCTCCTTGAGCGCGCTGGGCGCCGGGGCGGGCACGGTGGACCTGACGGGCGACGACCTGGAGGGCCTGGATGACGCGCTCTCCTTCGTCTACGGCGAGCGCTCGGCCGGGCGGGGCGGTTCGAAGCCGTACCTGCCCAAGTGGCTGGGCGCGCTGCGCGACTTCTTCCAGGACGACGTCATCGCGCTGGTGCAGAAGGACGCCATCGAGAAGAAGGGGCTCACCCAGCTGCTCTTCGAGCCGGAGACGCTGCCCTTCCTGGACAAGAACCTGGAGCTGGTGACGACGCTGGTGAGCGCCCGGGGGCTCATCCCGGAGCAGGCCAAGGATACCGCGCGCGCCATCATCCGCGAGGTGGTGGAGGACCTGCGCAAGAAGCTGGAGTCCCCGCTGCGCACGGCGGTGATGGGGGCGCTCAGGCGGGACAGGACGAGTCCCATCCCCATCGCGCGCAACATCGACTGGCGCCGCACCATCCGCTCCAACCTGAAGGGCTGGGACGCGGAGCGAAAGCGGCTCATCCCGGAGCGCTTCTACTTCTGGCCCAACCAGCGCCGTCACCACGAGTGGGACGTGACGCTGGTGGTGGACCAGTCCGGCTCCATGGCGGAGAGCGTGGTGTACAGCTCCGTGATGGCGGCCATCTTCGCGTCGCTGGACGTGCTGAAGACCAGCCTGGTGCTGTTCGACACGGAGATCGTCGACATGACGCCCGTGCTGGCGGACCCGGTGGAGGTGCTTTTCTCAGCGCAGCTGGGCGGCGGCACGGACATCAACCGGGCGGTGGCGTACGCGCAGGAGCACTACGTGCGCCGGCCGGAGAAGACGCTCTTCATCCTCATCACCGACCTGTACGAGGGAGGCAACGCCGAGGAGCTGGTGGCCCGCTTGAGGCAGTTGGTGGACTCACGCTCCAAGGTGCTGTGCCTGCTGGCGCTGTCGGACAGCGGGCGGCCGTCCTATGACCACGCGATGGCGGAGCAGCTCACCGCGCTGGGGATTCCGTGCTTCGGGTGCACGCCCCGCAAGCTGGTGGATGTTGTGGAGCGGGTGATGCGCAACCAGGACCTGGCGCCGCTGCTCGCGTCCAACGACAAGAAGGGGGAACGTCATGGCTGAGGTACGGCCCGTCATTGGCATGGGCGGAATGACGGAGATCATCAGCGACAAGGCGGAGCTGCAGAAGGGCTCGGAGCTGTTCGACGGCAAGCAGCTCACCAACCTGTCGCGCTTCGAGAACCGGCTCTTCGCGGACGCGGCGGGCTCCGGGGCGACGCCGTACAAGGTGACGCTGGTGTTCGGCGAGGCGCGCTTGGACGTGAAGGGGCGGTGCTCGTGCATGGCGGCGCGCTCGCGCCCCTTCTGCAAGCACGCGGCGGCGCTGCTGGTGGCGTGGGCCCGGGCCCCGCAGGCCTTCGTGACGGCGGAGGCGGCTCCGGCCGCGCCGGCGGGCTCCGGTGGTGCGAAGAAGAGCGTGAAGAAGGGCAAGGCCGAAACGGGCGACCTGATGAAGGCGGGCGTGGGGCAGGTGTCCACGCTGGTGCGCGAGCTGGGTCTGTCGGGCGTGGCGTCGCTGGGCGCGGACCGGCCGGAGCAGGTGCGCTCGCTGGGTGAAGCGCTCCGGGCCAACGGCCTGCGGCGGCTGTCCGCGCGAGCGGTGGAGCTGGCGGGCCTGTTGGACGCGGCGGCGGCTCGCACGGGGACCTTCGAGGCGCCGGTGTACGCGGACCTGGTGGCGGACATGCTGCTCACCGCGCGCAAGGTGGAGAAGCACCTGGGCGGCGATGCGCTGGAGCCCCGCCACGTCGAGGAGCTCATCGGCAAGACGTGGACGAAGAAGGACCGCGCGCCCGTCGAAGGGCTGAAGCTGGTGGAGTACGCGTTCTCCTCCAAGGTGACGCCGGACCGGTTCATGGTCCGTGAGAGCCGCTTCGTGGACCTGGTGTCGGGCGGGCACTACAGCGAGAAGCAGATCCTCCCCGCGAACCTCAAGACGGTGGCGCCGAAGAACAGCCACGCGGGCGCCGTGCTTCAGGGTGCGCACGGCGGGCAGTACCCGGGCTTCGCGCCGCACCGGCTGGACCTGGAGTCTTGGAAGGACGCGCCATCGGTGGACCGGGCGGCGCTGGAGCGGCTGGTGGAGGTGGCGCTGCCGGACGTGGGCGCGGTGATGACGGCCTTCCAGGAGCACCGCAAGGACGTGTTCGCGCCGGACCTGCTGCCAGTGTCCGTGCGGGTGGAGACGCTGCTCGCCAGCGGGACCCGCTCGCAGTTCGTGGATGGCACGGGACGCGGCCTCTTCCTTCCCGTGGACCCGTCGCTGGAGGAGCCGCTGTCCACCGCGCTGGAGGACGCGAAGCTCGTGGCGGTGCTGGGCGATGTGGGCCTGGAGGCGGCGCTGCCCACGCTGTTCCCCTCGGCCGTGGTGGTGCGGACGCCGGAAGGGCTGGACCTGCGCACGCTGGGACGCGCGGAGGACGCGCCCGTGTCGCCCCGCCGTCGCGGTCGCGTGCGGGCCCCCGCCGCGCCGAACGCGCTGCCTCGCAGCGGCTGGGCGGACGCGGCTCGGGCGGCGGGTGCGTCACGGGCGGCCATCGCGCTGGCGGAGGTGCGCGATGAGCTGGCGGACGCGTTCGCCAGCGGCCTGTCGGCGGTGAGCCCTCGCACGGTGGAGCCACTGGTGTCCCGGCTGAAGGAGCTGGGGCTGGAGAAGCCGGGCGCGCTGCTGGAGGCGCTGGCGCAGCGAGCGGACCCGGCGGAGCGGCTGGACGACTTCATCAAGGTGTACCAGGTGCTGGGCATCGCGCTGGTGCGGCTGTCGGGCGCGGTGCAGGTGGACCTGTCCCAGCTGGAGTCCGTGCCCACGCACCCGAGCATCCACGTGCAGAAACCGGAGGAGGTGCTGACCCCGGGCGAGGCCATGGTGCGCCGGGCTCGCGGGGAGCTGACGCGCTACGAGGCGGCGGCGCACGCGGCGCGCTACTACGCGAGCCTGGGCGCGGACGTCCTGGCGCGGCAGTTCTACCCGACGTGGAGCGACGGCGCGGCGAGCGCCTTCGTGGCGCGGACGGTGGCGGCGCTGGGCGAGAACGCGCTGGGCTCCGTGCGCAGCGCGCTCGGTGAGCACCACAGCCGCATGGTGCGCCGCACCGCCCTCCGCGTGCTGGGCGCGATGGGTGGAGTGCAGGCGCGGCGCGAATTGGACGCGGTGACGCGCAAGGGCCATGACATGGGCCTGCGCCTGTTCGCGAAGGAGACGCTGGAGGACGTGCAGGCCCGTGAGGCGGGTGAGGCGGCGGTGGTGGAGCTGTCTCGGCGCCGCAAGGAGAAGGCGGTGCCGCTGATGCAGGCGGCGCTGTCCGAGACGACGAAGGACGCGCGCGGGGCGGCCGTGGCCATGCTGGCGGACCTGGGCACGGTGGCCATGCCCGTGCTGCGCCAGGTGCTGCACGGGGACCCGGCGCGCGAGGTGCGCCGCGAGGCGGCGGAGGCGCTGGCCCGGATGGGGGACGCGGAGGTTCTCGACCGGTTCATCCTGATGGTGCAGGGCCGAGGCCACGACGACGTGGAGGCGAAGCACGCCGTGTACGCGCTGGGCATGCTGGGCGACGTGCGTGGCGCGGAGGCCCTGCTGCTGGCGTTCGTGGACGGGTGGAAGCCCGGCGTTGTCGCAGAGGCCATGCGCTCACTGGGGCTGGCCCTGCTGCAGCCCGCGCTGGACCTGGCCGAGCGGCGCCCGGAGGAGTTGGAGCGGAAGGCGTTCCGGAGCGTCTTCGAGAACTTCCAGCCCACCGACCTGGCCCGGGCGCTGGAGGCCCGTCTCAAGGCGTCCCTTGAACACCCGGACCTGCTGGCTCGCGCGGCCGTGTACCTGAAGGTGGCGGCGTCGAGTACGGCGGTGGGCAAGCACATCGCCCAGCGCCTCATGGAGGTGCCCGCGCTGGCCGCGGACAAGGCCCTGGCCAAGGCGGCGAAGAAGCTGCTGTGAGGCTCCGCTCGCCAGCTTCGAGGTGAGGTCGATGCGGGTGGGGGAGGCCGGTACGGGGAACGGCCTCCCAGCGCGTCCCGGTCCGACGCGGAGGCATTGCGTGGCGTCCCGAATCCGGACAGCCTCCGCGCGGCATGACGGAACCTGCTCCTCCTCCCGCGCCTCCACCGCGCCGCGACGACACGATGGGCGAGTTCGACCTGCCGTTCCTCGAGCGGTTGTCGCTCCAGATGCAGGGCATCGTCATCGCGGTCGTGCTGCGCGTCACCGACCTGCTGCTGCTCCTCCTCCGCCCCCGGCTCCTGAAGCCGTACTTCGGGTTGTGGTGGCAGCGCATCCTGTGGACGCCCTTCCGTTGGCGACGCACCTTCGAGATGGCGCGGGCGCTCCAGGCCACGGGCCAGTCGTTCCGCGAGTTGATGTACGGCGAGACGCCGTTGGTGACGGCGCTGTGGTTCCTCAAGAGGGCGGGCGTGGGGCGCGGCAGCCGGGTGGTGGACCTGGGCGCGGGGCGCGGACGCGTGCTGCTCGCCGCGCGCTGGTGGGGGGCGGGGGCGCATGGCGTGGAGCTCATCGCGGACCACGTGGCGCGCGTGTCGCCGTGGCTTCAGCCGGTGGGCATCACGCTCACCGTGGGCGACATGACCCGCGAGCCCCTGGGGGACGCGACCCACATCTTCTGCAACTGGGTGGCGTTCAGCCCGGAGACGAAGGACCGGCTCGTCACCCACCTGCGCACCTGCGCCCCTGGCACGCGCATCATCACCGTCACCCGTCCCATCGAGGCGGAGGGCTTCAGTGGCCACTCCTCCCATTGGATGCTGTTCACCTGGGGGCTCGAGAAGGTCTGGCTTCAGCAATACCTTCCGGGTCCCACCGCATCACCCTGACACGGGAAGGTCGGATGAGACTCCGAGCCTCCCTGGCGTTACTCGTGATTAACTGGGAAAGACGGGCGGCGGCATTCCTGTCGTGAGAGGTGATGGCGATGACCGAGTCGAGGAACATGGAGCCTGACGTGACCCGCGAGAAGCTTCTTCGGGCGGCCGCGGACCTCATCCTGGCTCAGGGGCTTCAGGCCGTGACGCTCGATGCCATCGCAGGGCGGGCCGGCGTCCCAAAGGAAGACCTGCTGCAGCATTTCCAGACCAAGCCCATTCTGCTCGATGCGCTGTTCGACGACGTGACCCAGCGCTTCGCCGGGGCGGTCGCCGCCGAGATGGCGAAGGATCCGGACGCCAAAGGCAGGGGAACGCGCGCGTATCTCCGGGTGACGGTCGCCGCTCCCTCCGATGACGGCGAGGCCCACGTCATGCGCTCGCTCATCGGGCTCATGCTCTTCGACCCGGAGGTCCGGGAGCTCTGGAGCTCCATCTGGGACGAGGCGCGGGAGGAGCAACTCAGCCCCCAGGAGCAAGAGTCGCCGGAGCTCACGCTCTGCCGTCTGGCGATCGACGGGTTGTGGATGTCGGACATGCTCGAGCACCGCACGGTCTCAAGCCAGACGCGAGCGGCGGTCATCCGCCGAATCGAAGAGCTCACGCGCAAATAGCCTGGCTGCCCGCGAGGCTCCGTGACGGTGGCTCACCCAGCCGGAGGGCCACCACGGTACTGCTGGGGTTCACGCATGCCCCCTGAGCAAGAGCCGGATGTGATGCGAGGGCCCGTGATGAGGTGGTGCCGGTGCGTCAGCGCGTCAGGTGCTTCAGCGTGAGGTAGACGAACTCCGCGCCGGGCTGGAGTGACGTCACCGGGACGCGCTCGTTGGGGGCGTGCGCGGTGCGCGCGTCGTCCGGAGTGAGGGCGAAGAGGTCGATGCCGTAGGCATGAATCCCCGCGCGGCGCAGCGTGGCGGACTCGGTGGTGCCCGTGGACATGCGAGGAATCACCGGCGCCTTCGGCCACACCTTCGCCGCGGCGGCCTTCACCGCGCGGAACATGGCGTTGTCCCCCACGGGTGACATGGGCGAGTCCGGCGGCGACACGTCCATCTCCACCTGGATGTCCTTGTCATTCACCGCGGCGACGATGCGCTCGCGCACGTCCTTCGGATCCGCGTCCGGCAGCAGGCGGCAGTTCACGGTGGCCTCTGCGGTGGCGGGGATGACGTTGGACTTCGTGCCTGCCTTGAACACCGTGGGCACGCAGGTGGTGCGCAGCACTGCGCCCAGCGCGGGGTCCAACCGGGCCACGGTCGTCACTGCGTCCTCGGGCGGCGCGTCTGGCGATGCGGCGATGCGGCGCAACGCTTCGCCCAGCTCGCCGGGAGTCGCCTGTGCTCGGCCCTGCACGTGGAGCCTCGCGGCGGGCGTCAGGTGCGCGGGGAAGGTGAGGGCGCCCACGCGAGCCACCGCCGCGGCCACCCGCACCAGGGGCCCCGCGTCCACGGGCGGCGCGGAGGAGTGACCTCCGGGGCCGGTGGCCTTGAGCGTCACGTTGCGGGACACGCGCTCAGCGGTCTGGAGCGCCACGAAGCGCACCTCCTTGCGGTCCGGTGACAGCTCCGTGAGGCCGCCCTCGTTGAGCGCGAACTCCGCCTCCTTCAGCTCCGGGCGGTGCTCCATCATCCAGTCCAGTCCCTGTCCGGAGCCCACCTCTTCATCCGCGCCCAGGTACAGCAGGATGTCTCGCGAGCGTGTGCCGCCCTCCTGCTTCAGCCGGCGCAGCGCGAGGATGCTCGCCGCCGCCATGCCCTTGTTGTCCTGCACGCCGCGTCCGTAAAGCAGGCCGTCCTTCTCCGTGAGCGCCCACGGGTCGGTGAGCCACTCGGTCTTCACTGCGGGCACCGTGTCCAGGTGCGCGAGCACGAGCACCGGCCGGCCCTTGCCGCTGCCCTTCAATCTCACCAGCAGGTTGCCGCGACCGGGCGAGGGCTCGATGAGCTCCGATTCGATGCCGGCTTCGCGCAGCCACTTCGCCGCCACCTGGGCCGCGGCCGTCTCGTTGCCGGGCGGATTGGAGGTGTCCGCGGCGATGAGCTCCGCGAGCAGCGTCCGCAGTTCGTCCTTCGGCGCGGGACGGGATGACGCGGCGTGGCTTGGACCCAGCGCGAACAAGGCGATGACGAGGGGCAGGAGACGCATGAGGGAGAGGCTCGCGCCTTCCGGCCTGGGAAGGCAACGGAAGCGGTGTTTGCAAGGAGTGCCGTGTTAAGGGAAGGGCCCTGGAGGGATTCCGCCATGGCCTCGCCGTTGAGCTTTCGCACCGTGGAACTGCCGCTGCGTCACGCCTGGACCATCGCCCGGGGCACGAGCACGGTGAAGCGCAACGTGTTCGTGGAGGTGCGCTCGGAAGGCCACGTGGGGTACGGCGAGGCCGCGCCGAACGTGCGCTACGGCGAGTCGTGGGAGACGGTGGAGGCGGCGCTCCACAAGTTGGCCCCCGTGCTGGAGGGACGCGACCTGCGCCACTTCCGCGACGTGTCCGAGGCCGTGGACGCGGCGCTGCCGGACAACCCCGCGGCGAAGGCGGCGGTGGACCTGGCGCTGCATGACTGGGCGGGCAAGGTGATGGGCGTGCCGCTGTACCGGATGCTGGGCGTGGACCCCTCGCGGCAGCCGGTGACGTCCATGTCCATTGGCATCGACGTGCCGGAGACGCTGGCCGTGAAGGTGCGCGAGGCGGCGGACTTCCCGGTGCTGAAGGTGAAGCTGGGCGCGGACCGCGTGCAGGAGGTGTTCGGCACGGTGCGCGCGCTCACGGGGCAGACCATCCGCGTGGACGCGAACGAGGCGTGGAAGCCGGACGAGGCGCTGGCGCACATCCAGTGGTTGTCCACGCAGGGCGTGGAGCTGGTGGAGCAGCCGCTGCCCGCGGCGGACGTGGAGGGCGCGAAGTGGCTGCGCGCGCGCTCGCCGCTGCCGCTGGTGGCGGACGAGTCGCTGACGAAGGCGTCGGACGTGCCGAAGCTGGCCGAGGGCTTCCACGGCATCAACGTGAAGCTCCAGAAGAGCGGCGGCATCCGCGAGGCATTGCGCATCATCGAGACGGCGCGAGCGTGCGGCTTGAAGGTGATGCTGGGCTGCATGGTGGAGACGGGGCTGGGCATCGCGGCGGGCGCGCACCTGGCGCCGCTGGTGGACTGGGTGGACCTGGACGGCAACCTGCTGCTCGCGGAGGATCCGTACCGCGCGCATCCGGTGGTGCAGGGTCGCATCCAACTGGGAGCGGGCGCGGGCCTGGGCGTGGAGCCCCGGTGACGCCACCGCTCATCCAGGACCCGATGGCGGTGCTCGCCGTGCTGCTCGCGGTGCTGGCGGGGTTGTATGCGTTGCAGCGCTACCCGGCGGTGGAGCGGTTCTTCAACGTCGTGCCGCTGCTGGTGTTCGCGTACTTCGTGCCGACGCTGCTGTCGAACACGGGCGTCATCCCCACGCAGTCGGAGCTGTACCGTTTCACGCGCGTGTACCTGCTGCCCGCGAGCCTGGTGTTGCTGGTGCTGTCGGTGGACCTGCCCGCCATCGCGCGGCTGGGGCGCAACGCGGTGGGCGTGTTCCTGGCGGGCTCGCTGGGCATCATGGTGGGCGGGCCGCTCGCGTATCTGGCGTTGGGGTGGCTGGTGCCGGCGGAGCTGGGGGACCAGGCGTGGAAGGGATTGGCGGCGCTCAGCGGGTCGTGGATTGGCGGCAGCGCGAACTTCGTGGCGATTGGCCAGAGCGTGGGCGCGCTGGACAGCACGTTGAGCATGCTGGTGGTGGTGGACGTGGGCGTGTCCAACGTGTGGACGGCGGTGCTGTTGTCCTTCGCCGGGCGCGAGAAGGCGATGGACGCGAGCATCGGCGCCGACCGGACCGCGCTGGACCACGTGCGAGAGGAGTCCGCGCGCATTCAAGCGGCGTCCGCTCGGCCCGCGAGTTTGTCCGACCTGCTGTCGATGCTGGCGGTGGCGTTCGGCGTGACGGTGGCGTGCACGGCGCTGGCGAAGTTGCTGCCGGACCTGGGCAACGTGGTGACGGGCTTCACGTGGGTGGTGCTGCTGGTGACGACGGTGGGCGTGGTGCTGTCGTTCACGCCGGTGCGCAGGCTGGAGGGCGCGGGGGCGAGCCGGATGGGCTCGCTGTTCCTGTACCTGCTGGTGGCGACCATTGGCGCGCAGGCGGAGTTCCGGCGGCTGTGGGACGCGCCCGCGCTGGTGGCCGTGGGGGCGCTGTGGATGTGCATCCACGCGGCGGTGACGATGGGCACGCGCCGGTGGCTGAAGGCGCCGGTGTTCTTCGCGGCGGTGGGGTCGCAGGCGAACGTGGGCGGTACGGCTTCCGCGTCGGTGGTGGCGGCGGCGTTCCATCCCGCGCTCGCGCCGGTGGGCGTGCTGCTCGCGGTGCTGGGGTATGTGCTGGGGACGTACTGCGGGCTGGTGACGGCGCTGATGCTGGAGCAGGTGCACCGGCTGATTCACTGAAGGGAGTCGTGGATGCGGACGGTGCTGCTCTGGGCAGGGCTCCTGGCGGTGGGTGGTTGCGCGACGAAGCCGGAGGTAGGCGCTCCCCCACGTGAGTCCCTGAAGGCGGTGGTGGAGTCGCTGGCGGGCGAGGCCACGCGCCTGTCACCCGGGTCGGACCTGTCGCTCGCGGTGATGGACCTGCGCACGGGGGAGGTGGCGAGCGTCTCCGGCCTGGAGCCCCACATCTCCGCCAGCTCCGCGAAGGTGTTCTGGGTGGCGGCGGCGTTGGGACAGCGGGACCTGGCGACGGTGGCGCCGCTCGCGGAGAAGGTGTTCCGCACGTCGGACAACGAGGCGTCCGGCGAGGTGATTGACCTGGTGGGTGGCCCGGATGCCATCAATGTCTATCTTCGCGGCCTGGGTTTGGAGCACACGGCGCTGACGAAGTGGAACTACGGCCGGGAGCGCTGGGCGACGAACTCTCCGCGCGTGATGGGGCGGGACAACTACTTCTGCGCGGACGACACGGTGTCGTTCCTGGCGCGGTTGGAGCGGCGGGAGTTGTTGGAGCCGGAGCCCACGGCGCGGCTGCTGAAGTGGATGGAACTGACGCCTCGGGACGGCTGCGGCGGCTGGCTGGGAACGCGCCTGCCCGCGAGCGCCCGCGCGTCGCTCCAGCACAAGGGCGGGTGGCTGCCGCCGGGATGCTGTGGAGATGACGCGCGCTACAACGTGCTCAACGAGGTGGGGCTGGTGACGTTGCCGGACGGAGGACGGTACGCGGTGGCCATCCTGGCTTCGCGAGGACCGGACTGGCCGAAGCAGGCGTTCTTCGTGGAGCGCGCGTCGTGTGTCCTGTACCGGCACCTGGCGAAGGACGCGGCGCTGGATTGTGGGGAGGCCGTGGCTCGGGCAGGCGGCCCGGTACCCATCGTGTTGGAGCCCGGGGCGCCCGCGCCGAACTACGACTGCGAATGAGAAGGTGAGAAACTCGCGGGGCCTCCCCGACGGAGGCGGACCGCGAAAACCTGTCCGACAGTCGGACAAGTTTTGCCAGTTCGGGCGGGAGGGGGCGGACGATACGCTTCGTGTCTGGCATGGACCGTGAAAGCAGGACTGATGATTCTGTCTTGCGCGGGGCGCCAAGATGAAGCCAGGCCGTTAATGCTGTCCGACGTGAGTCACGGGAGGTGTGGCCATGATGGATCCGCAGGCGTGGCGCAGGTTCGCGGAGCGGCTCGGGGTGGAGCATTCGATCATCCAGGCTCCGATGGCGGGCGGCCTGACTCCGCCGGAATTGGTCGCGGCGGTGTCGGAGGCAGGAGGCCTGGGCTCATTGGGAGCCGCGTACGTTCAGCCGGAGGACATCGTCCAGCAGGCCCGCGCGGTGCGCTCACTCACCTCACGGCCCTACGCCATCAACCTCTTTGCTCCACAGCCCGCGGTGGCTCTCGCCGACCCGGGGCCCACGCTCGCCATCATCGAGCGTTTCCATGCGGCACTGGGTTTGCCTCCTCCCGTGATTCCGGCGGTCGCGATGCCGGACTTCGCGAAGCAGGTGGAAGCCGTGCTCGATGCGGCGCCCACGGTGTTCAGCTTCACCTTCGGTATTCCGCCCGCGCCAGTGCTGGAGGCGTTCCGGTCGCGCGGCATCCTTGTCGTGGGCACGGCGACGAACGTGCGCGAGGCCCAGGCCCTGGAGGCCGCGAGCGTGGATGCGATTGTCGCGCAGGGCTCGGAGGCGGGAGGCCACCGGGGCTCCTTCGGCGGTTCGTTCGATGCGGGCATGGTGGGCACGATGGCGCTCGTGCCGCAGATGGTGGACGCCGTGCGGGTGCCGGTCATCGCCAGCGGCGGCATCATGGACGGACGCGGCATCGCGGCGGCCCGGATGCTGGGCGCGGCGGCCGTGCAGTTGGGCACGGCGTTCCTGCGGTGCCAGGAGTCCAGCGCGGCGGCGGCCCACAAGTCACTGTTGCGCGAGGCCCGGGATGAATCGTCTCGCATCACCCGCGCCTTCTCCGGCCGCCCGGCCCGCGCGATTCCCAACGAGCTGACGACCACGCTGGAGGAGGCCGGCGCCATCCTGCCGTTCCCGCAGCAGCACGGAGCCACGCGCACGCTGCGAGCCGCGTCGTCGAAGCAGAACGACACGCGCTTCATGGCCCTGTGGGCGGGGCAGGGCATTGGCCTCTCGCGAGAGGGCCCCGCGGCGGACCTGGTGCGCGCCCTGGTGGCGGAGACCGACGCCGCGCTGGCCGCCGTGCGCGGCTGACTCAGGACGTTGACGGCGGGCCCATGCTCCGGCCCGCGATGCGCTGGCGCAGCGCCACGAAGTACATGCTGCAGAACGTGGCCACGAGGACCGCGGCTTCATCCCAGTAGTCGAGCGGGTCCTCGTTCTCGTCCAGCAGCGACAGGCTGAGCAAGCACAGCACCACGTGCACGGCGAACACGGGCAGCGATGCCTGTCCCAGCGCCTCCAGCACCTTGGGGCGAAGCCATTGGAACAGGCGGGGCGCGAGCCAACTCGCCAGCAGCGCCACGGCCAGGAAGTTCACGAGCCGCAGCGGCGCGAGCGACCACTTGTCGAACAGCACCCCCGCGGCGCCCAGGTCCACGTCGAGGTGGCGCACGACGAAGAACCCCAGGCTGACGACGATGGCTCCCGTGAGGAGCCGGCGCGACACGGGCTCGCGCTGCTCCGGCGCGGTGGCGCGGGCCACGCCCATCCACACCCCGAGCACCCAGAGGAACTGCCACGCGAACAGGTCGAACGCGCCCGACAGGTCGATGCTCAACGGCGGCCACGGCAGCACGGGGATGGCGACGAGCAGGTCATACAGGGCGCGCTTGAGGCCCACCTGCGCCCAGACCCAGATGAGGGCGCTCAGCCCCAGCACCCGGGACCAGCCCTCCTTGCGCGCACCGAGCAGCACGGCGGGGGTGAGCAGCAGCAGCACGACATAGAGCGGGAGGATGTCGAGCAGCGGGGGACAGTAGAGGAGGAACAGGCTGCTCCACAGGGCGGTGAACGGGTCCTGATGGAAGAACCCGAGCAGGTTGTGGATGGCGGGCCTGCGCGCGGCGACGCCCAGCGTGGCGATGATGGTGAACGCGAAGGAGAGCAGGGCGACGTGGTAGCCGTACACCTTGAGGGCGCGACTCCAGAGGCTCTTGAACATCGCCACGGGGCTCGAGGTCCCCAACTTCTTCGCGTGCACCACGCCCACGAGGAACGCGGAGAGGAACACGAAGCCCTCGGCGGCGGACACGAAGCCGAACGGCTGGTTGCCGATGACACTCAGCCGGGTGGGCAGGTGCGTCAGCGTCATCAGGACGAGCAGCACTCCGCGCAGGCTGTCGAACTCGGGGCGGCGTTTCATGGCGGGTAGACTCTCTTCACCCATGCCACAGCCCCACGTCCCGGGTAAACCGTACCGGTCGCTCGGATCCAGTGTCACTGTCCGGATGACGCACGCAGCCGTCATCGCGTGGATGCTGCTCGTGGGGACCGGCTGTGCGGCGTCCCGAAACGTGCGGCTCGGTACGGGCCGAGGACCCACCCGTGTCCACACGCCACAAAGGGACGTCCGGCCTGTGGCGCTGGACGAAGACGCCTTCGTGTCCGCGGTCGCGGGGCTCGCACGCGCCGCGCCTGTTTCCTCGTACCCCATGGAGGCGGCCCGCCGGCTGCTGGCAGCTTCGCTTCCGTCACGTCCCTACGCCCACGTGCGTGGACACCTGGGGCTCATCTCCTTGCAGGAACCTGGGCGCGGACACCTGCGGCTCAGTGATGCTCCAGAGACGGAGCTGGCGGCGGCGTATGGCCGATGGTGCAAGCGCAAGGCGCTCACTGGCGATTGTCTCCACCTGCTGGAGCGAGGGCCCACGCTGGACGAGGGCGGCAAGCGCACGCTGGCCTTCTCCATCGCGTTGGACTCGGTGTGGGACGAGACGGAGGCCGCGCTGCGGGGCATGACGGATCGCGGGGCGGTGCTCTCCATGATCGTCACGACTGGCGCCTTGTATCTGGGCCTGTGGCTGTTGCCGGAGCCGGTGTCCAAGGGCGTCGCGGCGACGATGACGGCGGTGCTCATCGCCTACCTGGGCGTCGACACCGTGTGGAGCCTCATCCAGGGATGGATGCGGCTCGCGGAAGCGGTGGCGGAGGCCACGACCTTCGATGAGCTCAGGGACGCGGGGGAGCAGTACGGCGAGGTGATGGGCCAGAACGCCGCGCGGGCCTTCGTCATGCTGGCCACGGCGGCGCTGGGCAGTACTGCGGAGACGCTTGCCGCGAAGGTGCCCACGCTGCCCGGTTCGGCGCAGGCGTCACTCGTGGCCGCGGCGGAGGGCGGCTTCCGGCTGGGCGCGGTCGCGCAGGTGGAGTCCGTGGCCGTGTCCGCGACGGGGGACATCCTTCTCACCTTGGCGCCGGGCGTGGTGGCGACCGGCGGTCCCGTGGACGTGCCGGGGCCGAAGCACCACATCGCTTCCGACAAGTTCAGCACGTCCACCGCGAACGGAGGTCCGTGGACACAGCGCTACCAACAACTCTTCGACAAGGCGGGCATGTCCCTGAACGACCCGGAGAACCAGGTTCACGTTCCCGGGCACAAGGGGCCGCATCCGCAGGAGTACCACGCGGAGGTCTTCGAACGGTTGAGGCTCGCGACCAGCACGTGCCGGACGATTCAGCAGTGCCGGGTCGACCTGACACAGGTGCTGCGGATCCTCGCGAAGGAACTCGCGACGGAGAACAGCTGGCTCAACAAGCTGGTCACCCGGAGTGGTGGATGAGGCAGGATGCCCGCGTGACGCCCCGGTACTTCAAGCTCACGGACGACGTGACACTGCCCGGCCGATGGGAGCTTGGAACGCCCGTGGACGCCCAGGGCCAGGACCACGGTTCGTGGCTGTTCATGCAGGGCTCTCCCGCGCGTGTGGAGAGCGCGCTGCGCGTTCCGTCCTACGCGCGGGGAATGGCGCTCGACTTCTCGCTCGCGGATGCGGGCGCTGTCCCGGTCGTTTCCCAACGGGTCGCGGAGGTGCTCTCCCGATTGGCCCCGGGTGACGTGGAGCTGTTCCCCGTCACGATGGAAGAGACCCCAGACCCGTACTTCCTCGTCAACGTCCTGCGCGTCGTGAAGTGCATCGACGACACCGCCTCGGGCGAGGTGCGCTACTGGACGCCAGAGGATGGACGGCCCGAGCGGGTCGGCACCTATCAAGCGGTGCATCGGCTGCGCATCGACCCGGCCAGGACCGGGGACGCGAAGGTCTTCCGCACCTGGGGCTGGCTCATCGCGCTCATCGTCTCCGAGGACATCAAGCTCGCGCTCGAATCCATCGGTGCCACGGGCGTGTGGTTCCAGGACGTGTCCCCGCTCCGCTGATTTCCGCGCCTCCGTGCGTCACGGCGACTGTCCGCCAGGCCGCTTGTTTCCCGACGCCCGGTTGCAATCAGGCAGGACGCAGTTGCATCCAGCGCTTCACCTCAGCCGCAGCCCCCGGGTCCCTCGTGAGATGACGGTGTCGCTCACAGCCTGCCTGCAGCGTGCTCCGTCCCGGGTCTTCGTATGCGGAGGTAAGACGCGCGGGGTGACGCTCGTCTATCCAAGGACGCTAACAGCCACTCGGGCCGCATCTTCATCCTCTCCCGTGGCAGCGCCGCCTTGTGGGCGGGGGAGGGTATTGGCCTGCCACGCGAGGGCTGGGCCCTGGTGACGGAGACCGAAGCCGCGCCGTCCGCTGTGTGTGGCTCAATCAGTAAGGCGAAGGAGAGGCTCCAGATAGACTCTCTTCACCCATGCCACAGCCCCACGTCCCGGGTAAACCGCACCGGTCGCTCGGATCCAGTGTCACTGTCCGGATGACGCACGCAGCCGTCATCGCGTGGATGCTGCTGGTGGGGACCGGCTGTGCGGTGTCCCGAAACGTGCGGCTCGGTACGGGCCGAGGACCCACCCGTGTCCACACGCCAAAAAGGGACGTCCGGCCCGTGACGCTGGACGAAGACGCCTTCGTTTCCGCGGTCGCGGGGCTTGCACGCACCGCGCCTGTTTCCTCGTACCCCATGGAGGCGGCCCGCCGGTTGCTGGCAGCGTCGCTTCCGTCACGTCCCTATGCCCACGTGCGTGGACACCTGGGGCTCGTCTCCGTGCAGGAGCCTGGGCGCGGACACCTCCGGCTCAGTGATGCTCCAGAGACGGAGCTGGCGGCGGCCTATGGCCGATGGTGCAAGCGCAAGGCGCTCACTGGCGATTGTCTCCACCTGCTGGAGCGAGGGCCCACGCTGGACGAGGACGGCAAGCGCACGCTGGCCTTCTCCATCGCGTTGGACTCGGTGTGGGACGAGACGGAGGACGCGCTGCGGGGCATGACGGATCGCGGGGCGGTGCTCTCCATGATCGTCACGACCGGCGCCTTGTATCTGGGCCTGTGGCTGTTGCCGGAGCCGGTGTCCAAGGGCGTCGCGGCGACGATGACGGCGGTGCTCATCGCCTACCTGGGCGTCGACACGGTGTGGAGTCTCATCCAGGGATGGATGCGGCTCGCGGAAGCGGTGGCGGAGGCCACGACCTTCGATGAGCTCCGGGACGCGGGGGAGCAGTACGGCGAGGTGATGGGCCAGAACGCCGCGCGGGCCTTCGTCATGCTGGCCACGGCGGCGCTGGGCAGCACGGCGGAGACACTTGCCGCGAAGGTGCCCACGCTGCCCGGTTCGGCGCAGGCGTCACTCGTGGCCGCGGCGGAGGGCGGCTTCCGGCTGGGCGCGGTCGCGCAGGTGGAGTCCGTGGTCGTGTCCGCGACGGGGGACATCCTGCTCACCCTGGCGCCGGGCGTGGTGGCGACCGGCGGTCCCGTGGACGTGCCGGGGCCGAAGCACCACATCGCTTCCGACAAGTTCAGCACGTCCACCGCGAATGGAGGCCCGTGGACACCGCGCTACCAGAAGATCTTCAGGCGAGCAGGGATGTCCTTGGACGACCCGGCGAATCAGGTCGACGTGCCGGGCCACCGAGGTCCGCATCCTCGCGAGTACCATGAGCGTGTCCATGGGGCGCTTGAACTGGCCACGGAGAGCTGCGAAACCATTGCGCAGTGTCGGGAGTCGCTGACGCGCACACTGCGTATCCTGGCGGAGGAAATCCTCCAGAAGGGGAGCCCCCTCAACAAGCTGGTGACTCGCACGGAGTGAGTCCAGGAGTTCGACCCATGTCTTCGCGATACTTCGACCTCAGCGACGACGTGTACCTGGAAGGGCGCTGGGAGTTGGGGCATCCACAAGATGCCCAGGGACATGAACTCAAGACTCCCTGGCAGATGTTTAGAACGGGCAGGCCGAGTTCCTGGGCGGGACGCGTGCGCATCCCCATCGACATTCCAGGCAGGACTCTCGACTACTCCCATGCGTCGGGCAGCATCCCCGTGGTTACCTCGCGGGTGGCGGCGATCTTCGAGCGGCTGGCTCCGAACGACGTCCAGCTCTTCCCCGTGGACATCGAGGGACAGTCCGACGACTTCTTCATCCTGAACGCCATCCGCCGCGTGAACTGCATCGACGACGTGGCTTCGGAGCAGGTGCGCTACTGGACGCCCAATGACGGGCTCGCGGAGAAAATAGGGACCTACATCTTCGTCTGGGGCATGCGCATCGACACCACACGGCTCGGCAGCGCGAGGGTCTTCCGGCCCCTGCACTGGGAAGTGGTCCTCGTCATCCCGGAGGACATCAAGCTCGCGCTGGAATCGATTGGCGCCACGGGTGTTCAGCTCAAGGACGTGTCCCCGCTTCG
The DNA here is from genome assembly GCF_003668955.1 of Corallococcus sp. AB038B. Lineage (NCBI taxonomy): Bacteria > Pseudomonadati > Myxococcota > Myxococcia > Myxococcales > Myxococcaceae > Corallococcus > Corallococcus sp. AB038B. The sequence continues at coordinate 915,680 of NZ_RAWO01000001.1, forward strand.
CTGATTTCCGTACCTCCGTGCATCACGGCGACTGTCCGCCAGGTCGCTTGTTTCCGAGGCTCGGTTGCAATCAGGGCGCACACGGCTACATTCAGCACTTCACCGCAGTCGCACCCCCGGGTTCCTCGTCAGATGACGGTTTCGCTCACAGCCTGCCTGCAGCGTGCTCCGCGCCGGATTTCCGTGCGCCGGACGCTGCCCGCGCACGGCCGAGCCACCGCCTGGCTTGTCACCCACGCCGCCCGTCTCGCGTAGCTCACGACGGACGGCGTCCGCTCCACCCCCACTGAACCTTCGCGCCGCGCACGCCCACCTTTCCAGGTGTGCATGCCGTCCCCATCCCCCTTCCCACAGGAGGCAATCGCCATGACCCACGACCACTCCCTCATTGTCACCGACACCGACCTGCAGCGCCTGGAGCGCGTCGTCGAGCAATACGGCAACGCCCGCAACGCCGAGCTCGTGGAGCAGCTGGAGTCCGAGCTCGCCCGCGCCGTCGTCACGTCCTCCAGCACCATTCCCCGCGACGTCGTCACCATGAACAGCACCGTCGTCTATGAAGACGGAGAGGCCGGCGAGACGCGCGAAGTCACGCTCGTCTATCCCAAGGACGCCAACAGCGACGCCGGCCGCATCTCCATCCTCGCCCCCGTGGGCAGCGCCCTCCTGGGCCTGTCCGTAGGCCAGACCGTGGAGTGGCCCCTCCCTCATGGCCGCACCCGCCGCCTGCGCATCGTCGCCGTGCCCTACCAGCCGGAGGCCGCCGGCCACTTCCACCTGTAGGCCCCGCGTCCTCCCATGACGCGTCAGCGCTGTGTCCGCGTTCCTCGCTGACGCGTCATTCCCACCCCGGGGAGGCCGGCCCCCGCCGCATCCCCGCGCGATTGCTGGACGTTGTCTTCCTGACACCTCCTGGCCCCTGGCATGCAATCGTCCGCGTACCCCTCGCCTGGCGAAGGGACGCGCGACGCTCTTGCGTCCGCGTGTGCATGTGGAGGAACGCTTGTTCGCACGAAGGCATCACCTGGGGCTCGGAGGACTGGCCGTCCTTTGCGCCTTCAGCGCCCAGGCCCAGAGCACCATTCCGGGCATCGAACTGGAGCGCCTGCAGCTCAACCCCGCCATGCGTGACAGCCTCGTGCTGTCCACCGGTGACCTGCTCCCCGCGGGTCAGTTCCGCATCGGGTTGACGGCGCACTACGAGAACCGGCCCCTCGTCCTGGTAGAGAACGACGAGCGGCAGGCCGACATCATCTCCAACCGCGTGACGACGCACATCACCGCGGCGTACTCCCTCACGAACTGGCTGGAATTGGGCGCGCAGGTGCCCATCGTCGCCCAGTGGGGCCCGGAGACCGCGTCGAATGGCGTGTCCCGTCCCACCACCAGCGCGCTCGGCACGCCGTGGGTCCAGGCGCGCGTGGGCTTCCTCTCCGAGAGCCGGGGCGGACCGATGGACCTGGGTCTGCACCTGGCCGCGGCCCTGCCCCTGGGCAGCAAGGCCGCCCTCACCCGCGACGAGGGCTTCACCTTCTCCCCGCGCCTGGGCGCCGGCAAGCAGCTGGGCGGCACCTTCCGCGTGGGCGCGGACGTCGGCGCGCTCGTGCGCACGAAGACGTACGCGCTGACGCCGCAGACGCAGCCCTACCTCGACGAGATGGGCGTGGAGGTGAACGGCGGCGTCAACCTGTCCGCCGCCCTCTGGGGTCTGCGCGAAGAAGTCATCCTGCGCGGCACCATTCCCACCCAGGACTCGCCCAGCTCGATGGAAGCGCTCCTGGGCCTGCGCGTCCCCACCGCTGACGGCACCGAGGTGTACGTCATGGGCGGCCCGGGCTTTGGCCAGACGCCCGGCACGCCGCGCTTCCGCGTGCTCGCCGGTGTGTCCTTCGGCACGCCTCCCGCGCCCAAGGGCCCCGTCTGTATCGCGGGCCAGCCCCACGTGGCCGCCGAGTGTCCCGACCTGGATGCCGACGGCGATGGCGTGAAGAACAGCGACGACCAGTGCCCCACGACGGCCGGCCTGGCGCAGCTCCAGGGCTGCCCGGACAAGGACGACGACCAGGACGGCATCCTCAACCTGGCGGACAAGTGCCCCACGCAGGCGGAGAACAAGAACGGCTTCGAGGACGAGGACGGCTGCCCGGACGACCCTGACTCCGACGGGGACGGCATCGTGGACTCCAAGGACCAGTGCCCGAAGGAGCCGGAGACGTTCAACGGCTACAAGGACAAGGACGGCTGCCCGGACGTGGAGCCCGACCGTGACGGCGACGGCATCGTGGACCGCCTGGACAACTGCCCCGACGAGCCCGGCACCGAGGCCAACGGCGGCTGCAAGGAGGCGCCCGTCGCGCGCATCGACTCCGGCAGCATCCGCATCATGGAGGCCGTGTTCTTCGAGAACAACAAGGCCGTCATCCAGAAGCGCAGCAACGCGGTGCTCGACAAGGTCGCGTCCATCCTCGTGTCCCATCCGGACATCGAGAAGGTGCGCGTGGAAGGCCACACCGACAACACCGGCAAGGCCTCCTACAACCTGGAGCTGTCCCAGAAGCGCGCCGAGGCGGTGGTGGACTACCTCGTGAGCAAGGGCGTGCAGCGTGAGCGGTTGGTGGCGCAGGGCTTCGGGCCCACGCAGCCCATCGCGGACAACGCGAAGGCGGACGGCCGCGCGAAGAACCGCCGCGTCGAGTTCAAGATCGTCGGAGAGGCCGAGGGCGTGCAGACGACGCCGGCCTCCTCCTCTTCCCCCGACACCCTTCAGAAGTAAGGCAGACCGTTCATGCTCAAGACCCTGATGCATACCCTTGTCCGGGGAGATTCACCCCGGATGGCCCTGAGCGCGGGCTTCCACGCGCTGGCCCTGTGTTCGCTGTTCCTCCTCGCGGGCTGCGAGTCGGCCACGCCGCGGCCCGCTGCCTCCGAACCCGTGCTCACGAGCCAGTCGTCCTCGCTCGTGGGTGACGGCCGGCTCCAGCCCGGCGAGCAGTGTGACGACGGCAACACGGTGAGCGGGGACGGCTGTTCGTCCACCGGCACCGTGGAGGCGGGCTACCTGTGCAACGTGCCCGGCAACGCGTGCTCGTTGGCGAGCCTGTGCGGCAACAACGTGGTGAACACCGGCGAGCTGTGCGACGACGGCGACACCGTCAGCGGCAGCAACGGCTGTTCGGCCACGTGTGATTTGTCGCTGTGTGGCAACGGCGCGTTCGACAACCGCCAGTACCCGTCCTACGCGCAGGAGATCTGCGACGACGGCAACCGCTTCGAGGGCGACGGCTGCAGCCGCCAGTGCGAAGTGGAGCCCGGCTTCGCCTGCGCGGGCAGCCCCAGCCGCTGCGTGAGGGCGGGCGTGGCGGTGTTCAACACCGGCGTGGACGCGCAGAACCGCCGCCTGCCCACGGGCGCGGTGGATACGCACTGGTTCTACTCCGGCACCACCACCGGCGCGGACACCGGCGTGCGCAACGCGAACGACTGGCCGCTGGAGATGCAGACCGCGCGCTTCATGGCGCCCCAGGGCCTGCAGACGTGCGTGTACCAGGACTTCCTCATCCCCTCGACGACCAACATCGCGCAGTTCCGCCTGCGCCTGGCCACCTTCAATGACAACCAGTTCGACGGCGCGAAGGTGAACGGCGTGGCCATCTCGCCCGTCACCGTGAACGACCCGCCCGGCCAGCCCTGGCAGAAGAACATCTTCCGTGAGTTCGGCACCAACGCGGCCTGGCACGCGGGCCTCAACCGCATCGAGCTGTGCAACGAGAACGAGGCCAGCCCGCCGAACGCCTTCCGCTACCTCTTCGTGGACGCCTACGACGACCGCTGCGGTGACGGCGCCGTCTCCCCGCGCGAGGAGTGCGACGACGGCAACACCACGGCGGGCGACGGCTGCAACGCCACCTGTGGCATCGAGTCCGGCTATGGCTGCGCCGGCGCGCCCAGCACCTGCGCCAAGACGTGCGGCAACGGCAACCTGAACCCCGGTGAGCAGTGCGACGACGGCAACACCACCGCCAACGACGGCTGCAACGCCAGCTGCCGCGTGGAAGACGGTTACGCCTGCCCCACGCCGGGCCAGGTTTGCGCGGCCACCTGCGGCAACGGCGCCATCAACGCGGGTGAGCAGTGCGACGACGGCAACGTGTTCAGCTCCGACGGCTGCTCCGCGGCGTGCCGCATCGAGACGGGCTACTCCTGCAACGGCACCCCGTCCGTCTGCGCCCCGCTGTGCGGCAACGGCGTGCTCAACGCCGGTGAGCTGTGCGACGACGGCAACACGAACCTGAACGACGGCTGCTCCAACGCCTGCACCCTGGAGCTGGGCTATGCCTGCGCCACGCCGGGCCAGCCCTGCGCGAAGACGTGCGGCAACGGCAACATGGACCCGGGTGAGCAGTGCGACGACGGCAACCTCGCGTCCGGTGACGGCTGCGCCACCGAGTGCCGCGTGGAGGGCGGCTATGCCTGCTCCACGCCGGCCAACGGTCCCTCCGTGTGCGTCCAGTCGTGCGGCAACGGCGCCCTGGATCCGAACGAGACCTGCGACGACGCGGACCAGGCGTCCGGCGACGGCTGCTCCAATGGCTGCCGCGTGGAGACGGGTTACAGCTGCTCGGGTCAGCCCAGCACCTGCACCACCCTCTGCGGCGACGGCATCCGCGCGGGCTCCGAGGCGTGCGACGACGGCAATGCCACGGCGGGCGATGGCTGCAACGCCACCTGCGCAGTGGAGCCGGGCTGGAGCTGCCCCGCCCCTGGCAACGTGTGCTTCAACACCTGCGGCAACGGCACGGTGGACGTGGGCGAGTCGTGCGACGACGGCAACGCCGCCAGCGGCGACGGCTGCAACGCCACCTGCGCCGTGGAGCCGGGCTACAGCTGCAACGGCGCGCCCAGCGCCTGCGGCACCACCTGCGGCGACGGCATCCGCGCGGGCGCCGAGGTGTGCGACGACGGCAACCTGGTGGGCGGAGACACCTGCTCGCCGCGCTGCCTGCTGGAGGTGGGCCAGGCGTGCAACGCGTCCAACGTCTGCGAGGCGTACTGCGACCTGTCCACCCAGTTGTGCGTGGCGCAGGAGCCCCAGCCCGTGACGCCGGCCCCGGTCATCACCGGCCCCACGGCGAACTCCACGGTGACCACCGGCACGCCCCCCATCACCGGCACCAGCGTGCCCAACGCGCAGGTGACGGTGCGTGAGGGCGGCACCGTGGTCTGCACCGCCACCGCGGACGCGGCCGGCAACTGGACCTGCACGCCCACGACGCCGCTGGTGGATGGCCCGCACAACGTGACGGCCACGGCCGAGACGTCCACGAGCACCACCAGCCCCCCGTCCACCGCCGTCCCCTTCATCGTGGACACGGAGGTCCCGGCTCCGGTCATCACTGGCCCCGAGGCGAACACCACGGTGACCACCGGCACGCCCGCCATCACCGGCACCGGCGAGCCCGGCGCGCTGGTGACGGTGCGTGAAGGCACCACTGTCATCTGTACCGCCACCGTGGACGCGGCCGGCAAGTGGAGCTGCGTGCCCACGACGCCGCTGACGGATGGCCCGCACAGCGTGACGGCCACGGCCGAGTCGCCCGCGGGCATCACCAGCCCTCCGTCCGCCACCGTCCCCTTCGTGGTGGACAGCGTGGTGCTGGATAACCAGGCCCCGGACACGTCCATCGTGAAGGGCCCGGCGCCGACCACCTCCGACCGCACAGCGGACTTCGAGTACGCCTCCACGGAAGTGGGCTCCACGTTCGAGTGCAGCCTCGACGGTGGCTCCTGGGGGCCGTGCCGCGACAGCTACACCGTCGGCAGCGGGGACCACGTCCTGCGCGTCCGCGCGGTGGACGGCAGCGGCAACACGGATGCGACCCCGGCGGAGTACACCTGGACGGTGGTGAACACGCGCGCCTTCGCGGGCGGCGGGTGCAGCACCGCGCCGGATGCCTCCTGGCTGGCCCTCCTGGGCCTGATGGGAGTGCCGGGGCTGCGCCGCCGTCAGCGCCGCGCCGCATAGCCTCGCGGAGCCCGCCGGAGGGGAGGGCCTACCCCCTTCCCGGGAGCGCCCCCTCGCTCCCTCTCATGGCGCCCTTCCGGCGGCGCTCCCGCGTCCCCCTGCCTTCCCCGTATGCTTCGTCCGTGCCCGGGGCAGGTCATCAAGCGTCTTACGAGGAGGAGGTCCTGCTCGCGCTGGACGAGGGGTTGCTGTCCTCCGAGGAGGCGGCGGCCCTGCGCGAGGAGGCCCTTCGCCTGCACCGCGGGCCCCTGGAGCTGTTGAAGGAGCGGGGCCGGCTGACGGAGGACACCCTGGACCTCTTGAGGCAGGACCTGGCTCGCGGCGTCACGGACCGGGGTGAAGCGCCCATCCAGGAGGCCGCCACGCTGGGCACGGCGATTCCGTCCTCGCTGGCCGTGCATGGCGTGCCTTCGTTCCCGGTGCCCGGCTGGGACCGCTACGAGCCCGTGCGCTTCCTGGGGCAGGGCGGCATGGGGCAGGTGTTCCTGGCCTATGACCCGCTCCTGCGCCGCAACGTGGCCCTCAAGTTCGTGCGCGACGGAGACCCGGAGCTGGCCCGCCGCTTCCTGTCCGAGGCCCGCGCCCAGGCCCGCGTGCGCCACGAGCGCGTGTGCGAGGTCTACGAAGTGGGCGAGGTGCGCGGGCACGCCTTCATCGCCATGCGCTACGTGGAGGGCCCGTCGCTGGGGCAGCTCTCCAACTCGCTCACGCTGGAGCAGCGCGTCTGGGTGTTGTGCCAGGCCGCGGAGGGTGTGCACGCCGCGCACCGCGTGGGGCTGGTCCACCGCGACCTGAAGCCCGGCAACATCCTGGTGGAGCGCACGGAGGACGGAGGCTTCAACCCGTTCGTGATGGACTTCGGCCTGGCGCGGGACTGGCGCGAGGACAGCACCACCCCGAATGCGGTGCTGGGCACGCCGCACTACATGCCGCCCGAGCAGGCCCGCGGAGAGGGCCACCGCCTGGACCGCCGCGCGGACGTCTACGCGCTGGGCGCTACATTATATGCGCTGCTCACCGGGCAGCCTCCCTTCACCGGCGGGACGGAGAAGGAGGTGCTCGCGAAGCTCCAGACGGAGCCGCCTCCGCGTCCGCGCGCGCTGGAGCCGGACATCCCGGAGGACCTGGAGGCCGTGGTCCTCAAGTGCCTGGAGAAGGAGCGGCCGCTCCGCTACGACTCCGTGCGCGCCTTCACGGACGACCTGGAGCGCTTCCTGTCCGGCGAGCCGGTGCGGGCCCGCCACGGCGCGCGCTACTGGCTGGGCAAGAAGGTCCGCAAGCACCGCGCGGCGCTGGCGCTGGGCGGCACGGTGGTGGCGGTGGTGGCCGGTGCGCTCACGCAGGCGCAGCTCGCGCGCGGAGAGGTGGCCGAACGCGAGCGGCTGGCCCGCGCCTTCACCGAGCGCGTGGAGCGCATCGAGTCCTCGGCGCGCTACTCCGCCCTGTCGCGCCTGCACGACACGCGCAAGGACCGCGAGGCGCTGCGCGCGAGCATGGCCGCGCTGGAGCAGGAGATTTCCCGCGCGGGCGAGCAGGCGGTGGGCCCCGGTGAGTACGCGCTGGGCCGCGCCCTGTTCGCGCTGGATGACCTGGACGGCGCGCGCGCGAAGCTGGAGTCCGCGTGGGCGCACGGCTTCCGCGAGCCCCGCGTGGCGTGGGCGCTGGCGCAGACGCTGGGCCACCTGTACCGCGAGCAGTTGCTACTGGACGTGGAGCGCCGAGCCCCCGCGCAGCGCGAGGCCCGGCTCAAGGAGCTGAACGGGCGCTACCGCGATCCGGCGCTCGCGTACCTGCGCCAGGCGGAGGGGCCGGACGTGCCCGCGCCGCCGTCGTTCGTGAAGGCCCTGTTCGCCTTCTACGAGGACCGGCCGGAGGACGCGCTGGCGCTGCTGGACGCGCCGGGCACGCAGTCGCCGTGGTTCTACGAGGCGCCGTTGTTGCGCGGCGACATCCTGCTCGCGCGTGCCACGCGGCGCTGGAACGGCGGGGACCGCCCGGGTTCGCAGGCGGACCTGGCGCTGAGCCGCGAGGCCTATGCCGCTGCCGTCGCCACGGCGGAGAGCCAGCCCGTGGTGCACTCGGTGCTGGGGCGGTTGGAGCTGGCCGCGCTGGTGATGGAGCTGTACGGCGAGGGAAACATCCTGCCGCACTACGAGCGGGGCCTGGAGGCGCTGTCGCGCGCGCTCGCCGCCGCGCCGGACCACGCCCGCTCGCTGGTGCTGGTGTCGCGCTTCCACCGCCGGCTCGCGGAGCAGCGCACGAACCAGGGCGGGGAGGGCGTGGAGGTGCTGCTGGAGAAGTCCCTGGCCGCGCTGCGCACCGCGGAGGCCGTGGCCACGCCGAGCGAACGCATCCCGCTGGAGCGGGCCCTGACGCATCGCCAGTGGGCGCGCTACGAGCAGCTGCGCGGGGAGGATCCGCGCGGACAGCTGAAGCTCGCGATTGCCTCCTTCGAACAGCTGCGCCCGGAGGACCGCGACTATGCGTTCCACGCCAACCTGGGGCTCGCGTGGCAGGGGCAGGCGGACGCGGAGGCCGAGCGCGGCGGAGACCCGCTGCCGCTGTTGGACAAGGCCATCTCCGAGTACCAGGCGGCGCTCCAGCTGAGCGAGCAGCAGCCGTTCTCGTGGATCAACCTGGGCGTCGCGTATCGCAAGCGGGCGGACGCCCTGAACGCGCCGGATGCGATGGGCGACCTGCGCCTCGCGAACAGCGCGCTCACGCGGGCCCTGTCCCTCAACCCGGACAACTTCAGCGCGTGCTTCAACGGCGCGGAGGTGGCGGAGCAGCTCGCACGAGCCCGCTACCTGAAGGGCGAGGACGTGAGCGTGGACCTGGAGCGCGCCCTGACGCTGTACCGGCAGGGGCTGGCGCTCAACGCGAAGCAGCCCGCGCTCCACAACGCGCTGGGCTCCGCGGTGTTCTGGCAGGCGGAGCTGCGCGCGGAGGAGGGCGGCGACACGAAGGCCCTGCTCGACGAGGCGAAGGCGTCCTTCGAGAAGGCCCGCGCCCTGGCGCCCACGCAGGGCTTCGCCTTCAACAACCTGGGCGAATGGGAGGTCTTCCGCGCGGAGCTCCAGCTCGCGAAGGGCGAGGACCCGAGCGTCGCGCTGCGCGCCGCGGTGGACGACTACTCGGAGGCGCTGAAGCGGCTGCCGGACGACGCGGACCTGCTGGCGAACCTGGGCAAGGCCTGGGTGCGCCACGCGGCGTGGACGCTGTCACAGGCGGGAAATCCGGCGGCGGAGCTGACGAAGGCGGAGACGGCGCTGAACCGGGCCCGCGAGCAGAACCCGCGCCTGGGCAATGCCTGGCGCTACCTGGCGGAGGCTTCCGGCGTCCGTGCGCGTTGGATGGCGCGGGGCCACGGGGCGGCGGACGGCGAGTTCACGCGCGCGGCGGAGGCCTTCGAGGAGGCGCTGAAGCTCGACCCCAGGCTGGAGTACCGGCTCGCGGCGGCGGAGCTCCACGGCGCATGGGCGCGGTGGCGCATCCGTGAAGGGCAGGACGCGACGGCCGGGCTGACGCGAGGACTGGCGCTGGCCGATGCGGTGGTGTCGGCCCGTCCCCGGTGGAATCACGCGCGCGAGGTGAGGGCCGGCCTGGCAGCGCTTCGTGCCGGACCCCCGACCCCGGAGAGCGTGGTCGACGCACCCACGCCCTGAGGAGACTACCGGCGGACCTCCGCCGGCGGATCGCTCGTCACATCGATGCCTCCGTTCTTGCGGTCCGATTGCCCCTCGATGGAGCTGTCGTCCTGGGCCCTGTGCGTGTGGATGCGCACCTGGAAGGGATGCATCCCGCGCTTCGCGTGGGAGGCGACGGTCAACGGCACGGGCACCGCGTTGTCGCTGGTCAGCTTGAACGGGCTCCGCGCGGTGAAGCAATCATCGTGGTGGAACGACACGATCGCGGTGGCGTCAGCCGCGTAACCCGCCATCACGAAGACCACCAGGTCGCCGTGCTTCACCTCCGGCGACGGGTCGTAGGTGATGTCCTTGGGGGAGAGAGTCACTGTCATGAGGGCCATAGGCCCGGACTGCATTGCATCGCCTGTTCCAGTGCGCGGACCGTGAACACCGCTGGGATGTTTCACGGCCGCGACACGGGGCAGGGCCCCGGACGCGTCAATGACAGGGCACGGTCCGGGGCTGACGTGTCCGCCGGTTAGGCGCGCTTCTCCGGCGGGTCGCTGGTCACGTCGATGCCGCCGTTCTTCCTGTCCAGCTTGAGCGGATGGACCTTGTCCTCGCTCCGGGTGCTCGACCCATCGTCGATGGTCGCGTCGAATTCGTAGATCCGCTTCACCGCCGTCATCGAGACGGTCAGCGGGGAGGTCGCCAGCGCGTGGGTCCCTCCGAGCTCGTACGGGTACGGGTTCGAGGCGGAAATGGTGAGGCAGTTCCCGTGGGGGAACGTGATGGTGGCGGTCGCGCCCGGAGGGTAGCTGCCCAGTGAGAAGACCACCGTGTCACCGTGTTTCGCTTCTGGACCGGGGCTGTAGGTGACGGGAACCGTGGAGAGGTCGACTGTGATGTTGGCCATAGGTCCGCGCAGCATTGCAGCCCCCGTACCAACATGCATGTCTTGAATGACGGCTCGGATGTTTCACGGCTGCGACAGCGGACGCACGCTCCCGGACGCGTCAGTGACACGTCACGGTCCAGGAGCTGACGTGTCCGTCCGTCAGGCGCGCTTCTCCGGCGGGTCGCTCGTCACGTCGATGCCGCCGTTCTTCCGGTCCCACTCGTGGCCCTTGCGGGCCAGGGACTCCTGCCCGCTGTTGAAGTCCACGTCGAAGGAATAGACCCCGCGCTCAGCCGTCAGGGCGACGGTCAGGGGCGCGGTCGCCATCGTGGGGCCCCCGAGCGTGTACGGGCCGGACGTGGTGAGGCAGGTGCCGTCGGGGAACGTCACGGTGGCGGTGGCGCTGAGCGCGTTGCCCAACGTGAAGACCACCTTGTCGCCGTGCTTCACATCGGGGCTGGGGCTGTAGCTGACAGGGGTCGTGGAGACGTCGATGGTGATGGTGTTGGTGGGCATGGTGCGGGTGGACATTGCAGACGCCGTACCAGCTCAGCTCGCGTCCAATCCCAGCTCACGCACGCGGCGATGGAGCGCGCGGCGGGAGACCTCCAGCTTCTGCACCATGCGGTCCAGGTCGCCCTCGCATTCGTGGAAGCAGCGGGTGATCTCCTCCGGGCTCAGGTCGCGCGCGGTCCGCAGGAGCGAACTCTTGTCGATGAGCACGTACACGGAGGAGCGCGGGATGCCCAGCCAGTCCGCCGTGGCCTTCAAGTCCCACGCACAGGCGCGCAGGGCCTCCAGCACCTCCTGCTCGCTCACCTCCGACGGTTTGCGCCGCGCGGGTGCGCGCGTCTCCGAAGGCGCGGGCGTGTCCTCCGAGGCAGGGGAGGGCGACCGCTCGGTCAGGGGTTGTCCGGGGATGGGGAGCGCGTCGGCGTCCAGTGACTGCTCCAGCCGCGCATCCACGCGCAGCCCCGGCAGTCCCCGGCTTCCAATCACGAGCTGCCGCGCGACGTTGCGAAGCTGGCGCACGTTGCCGGGCCACGCGGAGCGCACCAGCCGCGCGGCGAGCGACGCGGGCAGCCACGGCTCCGCGCGCGCATCCGAGGAACTCAGCCGCCCCGCCTCGCCCGTGGACTCCAGCTCCTGGCGCGCGAAGTGAAGGAACAGCGGCGCGATGTCCTCGCGGCGCTCGCGCAGCGGGGGCACGGTGATTTCAAAGCCCGCCAGCCGGTGCAGCAGCGGGGCCTTGAAGTGGCCGTCGCGGATGTGCGCCTCCAGGTCCGCGTCCGTGGCGGTGACGAGCCGCACGTCCACGCGAACCGGGGTCTGCGCGCCCACGGGATAGACCTCCTGGGTCTCCAGCACGCGCAGCAGCGCCGCCTGGACCTCCGGGGGCGCCTCCGCCACCTCGTCCAGGAAGAGCGTGCCGCCGTGGGCGGCGCGGAAGAAGCCCTCCCGGTCGCGCGCGGCGCCGGTGAACGCACCCCGCACCGCGCCGAACAGCTCCGCGGCGATGAGGTCCTTGGCCAGGGCGCCCAGGTTGACGCTGACGAAGGGCCCGGCGCGGCGCGGGCTCCGCGCGTGGAGCGCTCTCGCCACCAGCTCCTTGCCCGTGCCCGTCTCGCCCCGCACCAGCACGGGGACCAGGAGGTCGGCCACGCGCAGCACGTCCTCGCGCACGCGGACGACGCCCTCGCTGTCGCCCACCATGCCCAGCCCCGCCAGCTCCGTCTGGGCACTGGCGCCGCGCACGGTGGCCTGGTGCAGCAGCAGCGCCACGCGCCCGGCGAGCACCAGCGGCACGCCCGCCACCAGCGCCTGCGCGGGGAACTCCCGCCCGCCGCGCACCGGCTCGCTGCCCACCCACACCGGCGTTCCGCCCTCCGGCACCCGCAGCCGCACGCTGCCGTCTGTCCCCGCCTCGAAGCGCACGGGTGTCCGGCTGAGGAAGGGGTCACCCAGGGGCAGCGCCAGCACCGCGCCCGGACGGCTGAAGTCCGGTGCGTTGCGGGACAGGGCCACCGCGCGCTCTCCGGACAGCAACCCGTCCAGCAGCAGCCGCTCCCCGATGCGCTGGGGCTGGGCATGGCCAATGAGCGTCAACGCCGGCATCACCTGGGCGGCCTGGGAGGGCGTGCCCTGGGTGCGGACGGCGGTGGTGGAGAAATTCGTGGGGTTCTTGGGCGGCATGGACCTCCCAGGCAGCCTACAACGGGCTGGCTGCCCCGGGGCCTGGCAGGCGGCGTTCCTTCGCGCTCCTACCCACTCCGTCGGGGAGCCGTCCCCACGGCTGCTCGCAAGGTGGGCACGGGCGGTAGGGGCGGAAGCCACGCCCGCGTCCCATCCGATGAATAGGTTTGTGGTGCGTGCCGTGTGGTTCTTCGAGAGGGAGCGCGACCTTCATGACTCCATCGAACTCGAACATCCCTGTCTTCGGTGCCGTCCTCTTCGACCTGGACGGCGTCGTCATCGACACGACCGAACTGCACTACCGCGTCTGGGACGAGTTCGCTCGCGAGCGGGGCTACGTGCCCACGCGCGAGCAACTGCTCGCCACCAACGGCCTGCGGGCCGGGGAGACGCTGCGCGCGTGGTTCGGCGCGGAGTTGGATGACGAGCAGGTGGCCGTGCTCACGGACGACCGGGAGCGGGCCTTCCACCGGCTGCTCGACCACGAGCCGGTGTCCCCCGTCCCCGGCGTGGGCGCCTACCTGATGTCCTTGAAGCGGGCGGGCGTGCCCTGGGCCCTGGGCACGAGCGCCCTGGCCCAGAACGCGGAGCGGGCCCTGGAGCGAGTGGGGCTGGAGCACCTGTTCCCCGTGCGCGTGACGTCCACGGACGTGTCGCGGGGCAAGCCGGATCCCGAGGTGTACCTCAAGGCCTCCGCCGCGCTGGGCGTCCCGCCGCACGCGTGCGTGGTGTTCGAGGACGCGGTGGCGGGGCTGAGGGCCGCGCGGGCCGCGGGCGCGGCGTGTGTCGCCGTCGCCACGTCGTTCCCGCGCGAGGTCCTGGTGCGCGAGCGGCCGGACTGGCTGGTGAAGGACTTCCGGGACCTGCCGCAGGCGCTGCGTCCCGGAAGTCACGGCTTCACGGCGCCGACGGCACCTCACCCGTGAGCACGCAGATGAGCGCGTCCGGGTCGCACTTCACGGGGAACAGCGGGTTGATGCCGGAGCCGCGCAGCCGGCCCGCGTCGTAGTCCGCGTACGGGTCGCACAGCGCGTCGTCCGCCAGCTTCGTGGCGCTGTTCTGGCACTTCACCACCGGCCAGATGCCCTTCACGGTGTACTCGGCGCTGCAGCCGTTCTCCGAGTAGACGAGGTCCGCGGTGAACTGCGTGCCCGGAATCTCTGGCGTGTTGTAGATGCGCAGGTTGCTCCACGCGTAGCCGAAGTCCTGCGCGGGCAGCGGGCCGCCGTCAGGCGCCGTGGATGCGGACACCTCCAGCCGCGTGGGCGTCAAATCCGGCACCGAGCAGAAGTGGTCCGCCCCCGGCGTCACGGAAGCGAAGGGGCCCACCGCGGTCGCGGTCGCCTTCGAGTCCTCCGACAGCCGGGACGCGAAGTCCTCCAGCAACTTGCCCAGCCGCGCGCTGCGCACGCCCACGGTGTCGGGCGCGGCCGGGTCCGGGCTGAAGAACTTCTGCAGCCCCAGCGGCTCCGGCTTCAGCTGCGCGCAGACCAGGTCCGGGTTCTGCCCGGGCTTGAGCTGGTACGACGCGGCGAACGAGCCGGTGGAGCCGTCCGACACGGCGCGAGCCACGACGCACTCGGGCTCCGGTTCGCTGCCGCACGCACCCACGGCGACGGCCGCCGCCGCGAGCCCTGCACTCACTGCCATCCAACGAAACTTCATCGCGGGAGTCCTCATGGCTCAAGACCTAGAAGCTGAGCTTCGCGCCCAGGCGGATGGAGCGCGGAGCCTGGTAGGCGGTGGGCCGCTTGAAGTTGGGGTTGATGTCCGCCTCGCCAATGGGCTGGTTCGTGGCGGTGGAGATGACCTTGCAGTTGGGGTTGCCGTTGGTGAGGCAGGCGGTGAGGTCGTCCGGCTTGCCGCCCTGCTCGATGGCGTACACGCGCGTGGTGGTGAAGGTCTGGTCCACGTCCGTGTACTGCTGGAAGTTGAAGAGGTTGAACACGTCCAGGGACACCGTGAGGACGTAGTCCTTCACCAGCCGCTGGTTGAGGCCCACGTGCCCGTCCACGCCGTGCACCCAGGGCAGCCGGCCCGCGCTGCCGCGCGGCAGGATGAACGTCTCCGAACCGCTGCGGCGCGGGTGCGCGCCCAGGTAGTTGAGCGGCGTGCCGGAGCGCGCCCGGTAGTTGCCGCCCACGTTGATGCTGGTGCTCGGCCCCAGCACCAGCTCCTTCGCGGCGAACACCTTGAAGGAATGCGTGCGGTCCCCGGGCAGCTGGCCCTCGCGGTTGACGGTGAGCGACACCAGGTCGAAGTCGCGCGTGAGGTTGGGGGACAGCTGGCCGGTGTCCGCGCGGAACAGGCCGGAGTAGTTCCCGCGCAGGGTGGACCAGGTGTAGCTGCCCTGGGCCAGCCACCCGTTGGTGAAGGCGCGCTGGAAGTAGAGGTTGACCGCGTCGTACTCGCGCCGGGCCAGCGGGAAGTCCGTGGAGTAGCCCTTGCCCGGGTTGCCCAGGAAGAAGGTGCTGCCGTCGTCGCGGCTCATGTCCTCGATGACGTCATTGAGGTAGCGCCGGGTGTACGTGGCGCCCAGGCGGCTCGCGGTGAAGAGCTCGTACTCACCGCCCAGCACGAACTCGTCCGCGGACTGGGCGCGAATCTGGGGATCCACCGGCACGCGGTCGCCGCCCTGCGCGTCCCACAGCTGGTTGGGGCTCTCGCGGTTGCCAATGGGCTGGCGGTTGACGTTCTGGGTGCAGTCCCCGAGCAGCGAATCCTCACGGGAGGGAACGCACGGGGGCGAGTCGTAGGTGGCGGACAGCAGTTGCTGCTGCGGGAAGGACAGGTCCGCCATGTCCAGGGGGACGTTCTCGAAGAAGCGCGCGTAGTTGGCGAAGAGCTTGGCGCGGCCGCTCTGCGTCGGGTCGTAGATGACGCCCAGGCGCGGGGACCACTGGTTGGGCAGGTGCAGGCCCACCTCACCGTCCAGGCCGTAGATGGTCTGCACGTCGTAGCGCAGGCCCACGTTGACGGTGACCTTGTCCATGACGGACCAGCTGTCCTGGAGGAAGCCGCCCACGGTGGTGGACGTGGAGGTGCCTTCCTTGTTGGGCAGGAACACCGGGATGTCCGGGCCCTGCAGGTAGCCGTACTGGTTGAGGCTGAAGAAGCAGTCGCCGCCGGTGCACTCCTGCCAGGGCGTGAGGCCGGTGCGCGCGCGCTTGTTGTAGAAGCTCATCCGCTCGATGTCCGCGCCCGCCTTGAGGATGTGGTGGCCCAGGGCCTCCAGCAGGTAGGTGCCCATCACCTTGCCCTGCACGCGGTCCAGCCGCTGGATGCTGATGGTGCCGGGGCCGCCCGTGGAGTAGGCCGCCACGGGGCAACGCAGCCGCTGCTCCTCGGGCGTGGTGCCGCAGGCGTCCGCGTACGGGAGCGTCTCGAACTCGTTGATGGTGTGGAACCCGGGGTTGCGGGTGCGGCGCCAGGCGATGTTGGACTTCGCGGACAGACCCTCGCCGGAGCCCAGGCCGGAGCCGTCCGACGGGAGGATGGAGTCCGCCTGGTGGTGCCAGCCGAGCGTCGCGTCCACGAGCAGCTTCTTGTCGAAGAAGGACGACGCCTGCTTCGCGACGATGTCCATGGCGCTGTTGCTGCGCCGGGTGGCGATGGCTTCATACGCGCCCTGCACGAAGGCGGTGCACGACAGGCTGGTGCACACCTCCGGCTCGCCGTCGTCGCTGAAGGAGTACTTGCCGCTGCCGCCGGAGGAGCGCGGCGTGCCGAACGCGGACACGGACAGGCTGTGGTCCGGGTTGAAGTTGTAGGTGAGCTTGCCCAGGTACTGCACGCTGCGCTCGTCGGCGAAGCGGCTGGTGCGGCTGCCTTCGATGGGGTTCACCTGGGAGAAGCCGGTGGTGGGGTCCTTGCGGCGCGCGCCCACGGCGGAGCAGCCGTTCTCGAGGTCCACCTCCGAGCACAGCTCGTAGCTGCTGAGCTGGCGGTCCACCTGGATGCGATTGAAGGACGGCGCGACGCCCACGTAGAACCAGAGCTTGTCCTTGAGCAGGGGGCCGCCCAGGTCGAAGCCGAAGTCGCCCAGGTTGTGGGCGCTGCCCTGCGCGGAGATGACGCTGCCTTCGCGCAATATCTCCTTGCCGGACGTCTGGAACGCACCGGGCGCGTAGTTGGCGAAGACGGAGCCGTGGAACTCATTGGAGCCGGACTTGGTGACGACGTTGAGCACGCCGCCGGTGGAGCGGCCGTACTCCGGCATGTAGCCACCGGTGATGATGTTGACCTCTTTCACGAACTCCACGGACAGGGGAGTGCCCAGCGTGCCCACGCCGGGGTCGTTCACGGACAGGCCGTCCACGACGTACTGGCTCTCGGGTGAGGAGCTGCCGCTGATGCTCACGCCGTAGCGGTCCTCGGTGGCGCCGGGGGCCAGTTCGGCCAGGCCTTCAAAGGAGCGGGACGCGGAGCCCTTGGTGCCGGGGCGGATGACGGCGATGTTGCGGATGAAGTCCTGGTCCACGGTGACGCCCGCGGCGCTGGAGCCCACGTCCAGGGTCGGCGGAGAGCCGACGACCTCGATGTCGGAGCTCAGGGAGTCCGGAGCCAGCTCCGCGTTGAAGCGGATGGTGCGGTCGATGCGCAGCAGGATGCCGTCGCGGGCATAGGGCTGATAGCCCTGGGCCTCGAAGCGCAACGTGTACGTGCCCGGCGGAAGCTGGGGGATGCGGTACAGGCCGCTCTTGTCGGAGAGCACGGTGCGCTCGCCCTGCAGCTGGGGCGAGGTGGCGGTGACCACGACATCCACCAGCGCTTTCTTATCGAGCGCGTTCGTCAGGGTCCCGGTGATGACCGAGTTGCCCTGGGCCCAGGCCCCGGCTCCCCACAACACGACCATGAGCCACAGCCCACGGATGAAACGGATTCGTCTGGACACGGCTGCGCCCCTCCCGGCGAAGGCGGCGAACTCTGTCGCAAAACGTGAGAAATCCACCAGCCCAAATCAAAAAGACTTTGCCGCCAGAGCGGAAAACGGCTGGCCCGCTGCGTCAGCGGACAGTGTCCGCACGGAGGGGAGGAGGAGCCGTGGTCCTGGACGGGGCGGCTTTGTCACTCTGTGGGAGGACGCGGCCTTCTCTTCCCCGCGTCCGCGACCCGGATGAACTCACGACTCGCAGTCTTCGCGGCCCTGCTCTCCTGTGTTGTGGCCTTCCTGGCGTCCGCCCTGGCGGGGATGCGCGGAGCCGGTAGCGCGTTCGTGCTGGCGTTGCTGCCGGTCTTGGTCCTGATGGGACTGATGATCGAGGTCCGACAGCGGGTGACTCACTGGCGGCGCATGGGTTACTTCGCGCTCTACCAGGGCGTCTGGTGGGGTGGTTCGATCGTCGGGGGACTGCTCATGGCCGTCTGGGCGGTGATGCTGACCTTCGCTTACTTCTCCACGCCGGGGGTTTGCAGCAGGGGTGAATGCGCGGTCGTCATCTTCTACGTGCCCGTGGCCTTCGTGGCCGGACTGCCGCTGGGGATGCTGGTGGCGTCAGCGGCGCTGGCGGCGGTCGGGATGGTGAAGGGATTGAAGCCGGTGGCCGTGCAGGGCGTGCTCGCGGGCACGGCGGCCTTCGCGTTCGTGCTCTTCCTGATTCTGGGGCGCTGAACCCGGCTCAAAAGATGTTCCCGGGCTCGGAGGTGAAGAGCGCGTGGAAGAGCGTGGTCTCCGGTGGCTTCATGGCGTTGACGTAGAGGGGGACGGGCGTCTGCGCGACATCAAGGGGGAGCACCGTCGCGCCGTACTCAGCCTCGATGTGTCGGGCGAGCGTGTCCGCGATGTCTTGCAGCTCCATTGGGATGGGGCCGAGGAAGACCTTCGACTCCATGAGGTGTTTCCCCAGGAAGACCCTGCGAACGCAGTGCACGGTGTAGAGGGGGGCCAGGATGCTGAGGTACCCGGCGACCGTCCAGGATGTCTGCGGGCGCATCATGTCCTGCTCCTGATGCGGGTAGACCAGCACGCAGAAGCTGGGGTTCGCCAGGCCCGGCGCGTAGTCCCAGGCATCGCAGCTGGGAAGCGCTTCTCGAAGCGCCTTCACGAAAGACCCCCAGCGGGGCCTCTCCGCATTCTTCTTCTCCCAGAGGGCTTCATAGCGAAGGTCCTCGGGACTGGGCTCCTGACGGAAGGCATAGGCCTGGTCGGCGCCCCAGTAGAGACGAGCAATCGCAAGCAATTCTTCGGCGGAAGGCGTCATGGCTTCCTGGGCCCGGACTTGAAGGGAAAGGTTGCCGGGTGGCACTGCTGCCTGACGCGTGAACCAAGAATGGCCGCGTCGAGCGCGGTCCCGAAGGTGGTCCTGAACTCCTCACACGCAAGCCCGAGGGCCGTCACTGGCGTGGTCGCACTGAACACGGCCTGGGCCGCCAGATTGGCGCAGTTCGCCGAGATGCGTTGGGCCAGTTCCACCGGAATGGGTTCCGAGCCTTTGGCGTGGATGGGGAGTCCAATTCCCAGCGTGCACTTGAAGATTTCTCCCGTGTCACGCCGTAGCGGAACATGGACACAGGCTTCTCTCCAGCCTCCTGGCTCTGGCTCTGTCTGTTCAATGACCGTGACGAACCGGAAGTGCCGGGGCTGGAGGCTCCCCTCCACCACGGTCCCGGTCCTCATCGCGCAGCCCGTGAGCAACCACGCCAGCCCCAGGTATACCGCCCACTTCGTCGCGTCCATGTCCTTCCCCCCGGAAGGCCGCCGACGTCACTTCGGAATCCTCTCAAGGCTCCATCGTCTCAGGGGGCGGGCTGTCCGCTGAGCGACGCGGCTGAATCGGCATATAAAAGCCCTGATGACTTCACGCCTCGCGCTCTTCGCGGCCCTGTGCCTCGGCTCCCTTCTCTTCGGTCTGTGGATGCTGGCGACGGCATTCCGCGGCGTCGCCGTGCTCCCGGTGACGCTGGGATTGGGCCTGGGCCTGCTGGTCCTCGTCATCGTCACCTTGCGCCGGGCGCCACGCTGGCGGAATGAGGGCGCCTTCACGCTCTCCGGAAGGGCCTGGCGGTGGCTGTCGTTGGCGGGGGCGCTGCTCTCGGGGCTCGGCGCGACGGCCGTCGTCCTCGACAAGAACCATCTGCCGCTGCCGTTCGGCGAGTGCTTGGGCTCGAGCTGCGAGGTGTCGTACTGGCTCTCGCCAATCGTGTTCGTATCCAGCTTCTTCGGCGGATGGCTCCTGTCCGCGGCGCTGCTGGGCGCCTACGGACTGCTGCGAGCCATCTCCTCGGCAGCGGTGTGGGCCGTGGGCGTGTCCGTGGGGACCGGCGCGGGCCTGCTCTACCTGATTGTGCACATGGGACCCTAGAAGCCCCGCAGCGCCCCACCGTCGCAGGCAATGGACTGGCCACTGATATACGCGGCCGGCTCCGACGCCAGGAACGTCACCAGCGCCGCGAACTCCTCCGGCCTTCCCAGTCGCCTCGCGGGGATGTTCGGTGCGACCTTCTCGTCTGACAGGCCCAGGTCCTTCATCCGGTCCGTCGCGTGGTAGCCCGGCAGCGCCGCGTTCACCGTGATTCCATACGGTGCCACTTCATTGCTCAGGGTCTTCACCAGCCCCAGCAATCCCGCGCGCAGGCCGTTGGACACCGTGAGGTTGTTCATCGCCTCGCGCGCCGCCGTGGACGTCACCAGCACGATGCGGCCCCAGCCCTGTGCCTTCATGCCCGGCAGCGCTTCCTGAATCGCATCCACCGTGGCCAGCCACAGGCTCTGGAACCCTGTCTGCCATTGCTCCACCGTGATGGACTCGAAGCCTCCGGACGGCGGGCCTCCCGCGTTCACCACCAGCACGTCCAGGCCGCCCAGCTTCTCGGTCACCTCGCGCACCAGCCCGCGCGCGGCCCCCGGCTGAGTCAAATCACACGGCACCGCCAGCGCCGCGCCCAGCTCCTTCGCTGCCTTCTGGAGTTTCTCCCCGCCTCGCGAGGACACCGCCACCGTCGCGCGCTCCTTCACCAGCGTGTCCGCGATGGCGCGCCCCAACCCCGACGACGCGCCCGTCACCAGCGCCCGCCTACCCTTCAAGCCGAAATCCATCCGCGTGCTCCTCCATGAAAGGGGTCAGCCGGCCGCGAATCAGCTTCGCCGCCAGGTCCAGGTCCACGTCCTCCGGCCGCTTCAGCTCCCGAGCCAGCTCCGACACGATGCCGCCCGCGATTGCGCCCACGCCGTACGCCAGCCGATAGGGCACGCGGCTGAAGCTCACCAGCGAGTAGCGGCTGACGAACTCGCCCGGGAACGCGTTGAGCAGCACCTTCTCCACGCCCTTCTCCAACAGGAAGCGCGGATCCGCCGTGCTGTCGCGCATCTCGATGAAGTTCTCCACCGCCATGTCCGCGATGGCGTCCGCGTTCGTCTTGCGCAGCCGCTCGAACGCGTCGAACGCGGCCGCCCAGTCCGTCCGCCGCTCCAGCAGCGAGTCCAGCACCACGCAGTCCTCGAAGCCGCAGTTCATCCCCTGTCCGTAAAAGGGGACCATCGCGTGGGCCGCGTCACCCAACAGCAGCGTGCGCCCACCCTCGCGCCACGGCGCGCACTTCACCGTCACCATCTGTCCGGTGGGCCGGGAGAAGAACTCCTCCACCAGCCCGGGAATCAGCGCCTTCGCGTCCGGGAACTGCTCCTGGAAGAACGCCTCCAGCGCGGCGGGCGTGTGGAGCGACGCGAAGCTCACCGGCCCTTCCCACGGCAGGAACAGCGTGCACGTGAAGCTGCCGTCTTCATTCGGCAGCGCGATGAGCATGTACGTGCCGCGCGGCCAGATGTGCAGCGCGTGCTTCTCCATCTGGAAGCGCCCACCCTCGCCCGGCGGAATCGTCAGCTCCTTGTAGCCATGCCCCAGCGTCTGCGAGTCCGCCTGGGAACCTGTCTGCGATTGCAGCGCCTGCCGCACCGCCGAACCCGAGCCATCCGTGCCGAACACCACCGCGTCGCGCAGCTCGCGCGTCGCGCCCGTGGCCTCGTCCAGCACCGTGAGCGCCCCCGCCGCTGGATCCGCCTGCGTCACCCGCTGCCGGAAGCGGATGGACACGCGGCCCGTGGCCTCCGCTTGCGTCATCAGGAACTTGTTCAGCCAGCCGCGTGACAGGGAATTGATGTGCTGCGAGTCATCCTTCCCATACGGCTGGAAGGCCAGCTCGCCCTTCACCGGATGGATGACCCGCCCGCGCATGGGAATGGCGTGCTTCAGCGCCTCCTCCTCCAGGCCCACCTGCCGCAAGGCATGCAGGCCGCGCGTGGAGATGGCCAGGTTGATGGAGCGCCCCGCGTCCAGCGTCTCGCGGCGCATGTCCGGGCGGCGCTCCAGCACCTCCACCGTGTGGCCCCGGCGGGCCAGGTACAGCGAGAGCAGCGAACCC
Organism: Corallococcus sp. AB038B; assembly: GCF_003668955.1. Lineage (NCBI taxonomy): Bacteria > Pseudomonadati > Myxococcota > Myxococcia > Myxococcales > Myxococcaceae > Corallococcus > Corallococcus sp. AB038B. Next base: position 937,779 of record NZ_RAWO01000001.1, read on the forward strand.
ACCAGGCCCGCTCCCACCACCGTCAGCTTCGACTCATTCGAGGGCATGGGCCTCCAGCGCCTTCACGAAGCGGAAGACGTCCAGGTACGTGTTGTAGAGGGGCGCGGGCGCGGCGCGGATGATGTCCGGCTCGCGGAAGTCGCAGATGATGCCGGCCGCGGACAGCCGCTGGAGCAGCCGCTTCGGCTCGCCCTTGAAGCGCAGGGACAGCTGCGCCCCACGCTGCTTCAAATCTCGCGGCGTGGTGATGCTGACGTACCCCGCGGGCAGCCGGTCCAGCAGGAACTCCAGGTAGCCCGTCATCTGGTCGCTCTTCGCGCGCAGGGCCGCCATCGTTGCCCTGTCGAACAGCTCCAGCGACGAGCGCAGCGCCGCCAACTGGAAGATGGGCGGATTGGACAGCTGCCACCCCTCCGCGCCCGGCAGCGGGTCGAACGTAGGCCCCATCTCGAAGCGCGTGGCCTTGTTGTGCCCCCACCAGCCCTCGAAGCGCGGCAGTTCCGGTGAATGCGCGTGGCGCTCGTGCACGAACACGCCACCCAGGCTGCCCGGTCCGCCGTTGAGGTACTTGTACGAACACCACACCGCGAAGTCCGGCCCGTCGTCGTGCAGCGACAGCTTCAGGTTGCCCGCCCCGTGCGCCAGGTCGAAGCCCACCTTGCAGCCCTGCGCGTGCGCCACGCGGGTAATCTCGCGCAGGTCGAACGCCTGCCCGGTGAGGTAGTTCACGCTGCCCAGCATCACCAGCGCGAGCTCCTTCCCGTGCCGCTCGATGGCCTCCAGGATGTCCTCGGAGCGCAGCGTGTCCTCGCCCTCGCGGGGCATCAGCCGGACGATGGCCTCCTTCGGGTCGTAGCCGTGGAAGCGCGCCTGTGACGCCACCGCGTACTGGTCCGACGGGAAGGCGCCGCCTTCAATCAGGATTTTGAAGCGCTCACGCGTGGGCCGGTAGAACGACACCATCATCAGGTGCAGGTTCACCGACAGGGTGTTCATCACCACGACTTCCTGCGGCTGCGCTCCCACCACCCGCGCCACCATGTCGGTGAGCTCTTCGTGGTAGGGCAGCCAGGGGTGGCGGCCGTGCACATGGCCCTCCACGCCCAGCCGCTCCCAGTCCTCCATCTCCATCTGCACGTACTTGCGCGCCTTGCGCGGCTGCAGCCCCAGCGAATTGCCCGCCAGGTAGATGGCCGGCGCTCCAGAGGGAGCGGGCGGGAAGAGGAACTCGTCGCGCAGGGGCCTCAGCGGATCCGCTGCGTCCAGGCCGTAGGCGAACACATCGGTGTTCTCGTAGACAGGGGCCGTCATGGTGCGAAGTCCTCGTGCGAGCGCCCCAGCCACTCCAGGGCATTTCGGGACAGCAGTTGCTCGCGCACGGAAGGCGCCAGGTCCGTCAGCGACTCGATGAGCGTGCCGGGCCGCTCCTCGCCCAGCGGGAAGGGATAGTCACTGCCCAGCGCCACCTTGTCCGCGCCGAACAGCTTCACGATGCCGCGCAACGTCTCCGCGTCGTGCACCAGCGAGTCCACCCAGAACCTTCCCAGGTAGTCGCGCGGCGCGACGGGGTTGTCCACCGCGACCAGGTCCGGGCGAACTTCGAAGCCGTGCTGGATGCGGCCCAGCGTGCCGGGGAACGCGCCGCCGCCGTGCGCGAACGCCAGCCGCAGCTTCGGCAGCCGCTCCATCACCCCGCCGAAGATGAGCGAGCAGATGGCCAGCGACACCTCCGCAGGCATCCCCACCAGCCACGGCAGCCAGTACTTCGCCATCTTCGCCTCACCCATCATGTCCCACGGGTGCACGAAGACGGATGCGCCCAGGTCGCTCGCCGCCTGGAAGAAGGGGAAGAGGGCCGGGTCGGACAGGTTCAGGTCATTGACGTGGCTGCCAATCTGCACGCCCGCGAACCCCAGCGTGCGCACGCAGCGCTCCAATTCCTTGACCGCCAGGTCGGTGGATTGGAGCGGCACCGTGCCCAGGCCCACGAAGCGCTTCGGCGCCGTCGCCACCGCGCCGGCCAGGTGGTCGTTGAGGAAGCGCGCCACCTCCAGGCCGTCCTGCGGTTTCGCCCAATAGCTGAACAGCACGGGCACCGTGGACAGCACCTGCACCTGGACGCCGTGCGCGTCGCATTCCACGACGCGCTGCTTCGGGTCCCAGCAGTTGCTTTCAATCTCGCGGAAGAACTTCCCGTCGTCCCGCATCATCCGCGCGCGGCAGGGCGCGTGGTGGTCCAGCGCGATGAAGCCGCCGTAGCCGAAGCGCTCGGCGAAGCGGGGCAGCTCCGGGGGGAGGAGGTGCGTGTGGATGTCGACCTTCACTTGGGCGCACCACCCCGCGCCACCTTCGTGCCGCACTTCTTGCACGTGCAGTTCTCGGGGTTGCCGTAGAAGTGCTCGAACACCGGCGGCAGCTGCGTCACCAGGTTGGTGACGTGCAGCGATTCCTCATAGAGCTTCTCGCCGCACTTCGGGCACAGCCACAGGAACGAATCCAGCTCCTGCGGCTGGCGGCGGCGCTCCAGCACCAGCCCGATGGTGCCCGCGGGCCGCTGCGGCGAGTGCGGCACCTTGGGCGGCAACAGGAAGATTTCGCCCTCGCGGATGGGGACGTCCTGCACCTGCCCGTCGTCGATGACGCGCAGGGTGATGTCGCCCTCCAGTTGGTAGAAGAACTCCTCGCCCTCGTTGACGTGGAAGTCCGTGCGCGAGTTGGGCCCGCCCACCACCGTGACCATGAAGTCCCGGTCCGCCCACACCTGCTGGTTGCCCACGGGCGGCTTGAGCAGGGGGCGGTGCTCGTCGATCCACTTCTTGAAGTTGATGGGGGTCAGTCGGCCCATGTCACTCGTCTCCAATGGTGGCGATGCACTTGAGTTCAATCGCGATGGGCGTGGGCAGCGCGTTGATTTCCAGCGTGGTGCGGCACGGTGGGTTGTCCTTGAAGTACTCCGCCCACAGCCGGTTGTACGTGGGGAAGTCCCGCTTCATGTCCGTGAGGTACACCGTCACGTCCACCAGCCGCTCCCACGACGAGCCCGCGTCCTCCAGGATGTAGCGCACGTTGCGGAACACGGAGTGGCACTGCGTCTCGATGTCGTACGAGACGATGTTCCCCGCAGCGTCCAGCTCCACGCCCGGAATGGCCTTGCTGCCGCGCTCGCGCGGGCCCACGCCGGAGAGGAACAACAAGTTCCCCACACGGCGCGCGTGGGGATAGAGCCCCACCGGCTCCGGGGCCTTCTTCGAATCGATCCGCTCGCCAGCGCTCACGTGTCGCTCTCCAGGCTCAAAGCTTGATGCAGACGTTCTTGGGCTCGGTGAAGAAGCGCAGCGCGTCCCAGCCGCCCTCGCGGCCCACGCCGGATTCCTTCACTCCACCAAACGGCGTGCGCAGGTCGCGCAGCATCCAGGTGTTCACCCAGACGATGCCGCTGTGCAGCCGGGACGCGAACCGGTGCGCGCGCGCCAGGTCCTTCGTCCACACGCTGCCCGCCAGTCCGTAGCGCGTGGAGTTGGCCCACGACAGCACCTCCTCCTCGTCATCGAAGGGCATGATCGTGGCCACCGGGCCGAAGATCTCTTCCTGGTTCGTGCGGCACGTGGGCGCCAGGCCTTCGACCAGCGTGGGCTCGATGAACCATCCGTTCGCGCAGCGGCCGGGCACGCTCGCGCGCTGGCCGCCGGTAAGGATGTTGCCGCCCTCCTGCTTCGCGAGCGCGATGTAGCCCAGCACCTTCTCGAAGTGCTCGCGCGACACCAGCGCGCCCTGGTCCGTGCCCTCCACCAGCGGGTCGCCCACCTTGAGGGCCTTCGTGCGCGCGACCAGCGCTTCCTTGAAGCGCGGATACAGCGAGCGCTGCACGAAGATGCGCGGGCCGCACAGGCAAATTTGCCCCTGGTTGGCGAAGGACGAGCGCAGCGTGGTGGCCAGCGCCTCGTCGAAGTCGCAGTCCGCGAAGATGACGTTGGGGTTCTTCCCGCCCATCTCCAGGGACAGCTTCTTGAACGCGGGCGCGGCCACGCGGGCAATCTCCGCGCCCGTGCGCGTGCTGCCGGTGAAGGAGATGGCGCTGACCTCCGGGTGGCGCGTGAGCGGCCCACCGACGTGAGGCCCCAGGCCGTGCACCAGGTTGAGCACGCCCGGCGGCAGGCCCGCGTCGCGACACACCTGCGACAGGAGGAAGGCCGTCATCGGCGTCACCTCCGACGGCTTGGCCACCACGCAGTTACCGGCCGCCAGCGCGGGGGCAATCTTCCACGTGAGCAGGTACAGCGGCAGGTTCCACGGCGAGATGCAGCCCACCACGCCCAGCGGTGAGCGCAGCGTGTAGTTGAGCGCCACGCCGTCCATGGGGTGCGCTTCACTGGAGAACTGTGTCGCCGCGTCCGCGAAGAACTCGAAGTTGAGCACGCTGCGAGGGATGTCCACCGTGCGAGCCACCGACAGCGGCTTGCCTGTGTCGATGGACTCCGCCCGCGCGAAGGCGTCCAGGCGTTCGTGGATGAGACCCGCGATGCGGCGCAGGTACCGCGAGCGCTCCATCGCCGGCAGCGCGGCCCAGGCGGGGAAGGCCCGGCCCGCGGCCTCCACGGCGGACTGCACGTCCACCTCGCGCGAGTCCGGCACGTGCGCGTAGAGTTGGCCCGTCGCGGGCTCCGGCTTGTCGAGCCACTGGCCGCCCGCCGCGGGCACCAGCTCGCCACCGATGTAGTTGAGGACCTTTTCCACGGGCGCGCCCTCCAAAGAGACGCGGCAATGTATGTCGCGGCCGTCCGCAGCCTCCAGGATTCCGAACAGTCGGCGTCGGATGGCGCTCGCTTGCGCGGCCGTCTGGCTCCCAGCGTCTCCGGGACCCGCTCCACAGGTGAATCCTTGGTGGAATTGCGGGCCGGGCATGGAAAAGATTCGCGCATGAGCTCGACTGTGGATGTAGCAGCCCTGGCTGGAATCCTGGACGCGGCGCGGCGCGAGCGGCGAGAGATACCGCCCCTGTCACACGCGCACCCGACCCTGACCGTTCCGGATGGCTATGCGGTGCAGGCGGAGGGCATCCGGCTGCGCGAGGCCCAGGGCGAGCGGGTGGTGGGCCTGAAGATGGGCTTCACGTCGGAGGCGAAGCGCCAGCAGATGAACCTGGGCTCGCCCATCTTCGGCGTGCTCACGGACCGGATGCGCGTGCAGCCCGGCGGCGTGGTGCGCGTGGGCGCGGGCATCCACCCGCGCATCGAACCGGAAATCGCCTTCCGCACGTCGAAGGAACTCAAGGGCACCGTGACGCGCGACGAGGCGCTGGACGCGTGCGACGCCGTCTTCGCGGCGATGGAGGTGCTGGACTCGCGCTTCGTGGGCTTCAAGTACTTCAGCCTGCCGGACGTGGTGGCGGACAACGCGTCGTCATCGCTGTTCGTGCCGGGCACCCTGGAGCGCGCCCCTCGCGAGCTGGACCTGACGAAGCTCCAGATGCGCATGGAGGTGAACGGCAAGGTGGAGGGCGAGGCGCGCTCGGACGCCATCTCTGGCGACCCGGTGGTGTCCCTCATCCAGCTGTGCGCGCTGCTCGCGGAGCGCGGTCAGGTGCTGCCCGCGGGAAGCCTGGTGCTGTCCGGCGCGGCCACCGCCGCCTACCTGATGAAGCCCGGCGACCACGTGCGACTCACCGTGGACGGGCTGGGCACGGTGGAGGTCACCGCGACGGAGTAGGCCTCAGTACAGCAGGCCGTTCTTCGGCTGGAGCGGTGGAGGCAGCTCGGCTTCGCCCAGCATCTGCCGCAGGTTGATCTCGATGGTGCGGCACAGCGCCGTCATGGGCGTGTCGCTGACGCCGTCCTCGAAGGGGGCCTCCACGTCGCGGCCCACCGCGTCCAGGGCGATGAAGAGGAACGCGATGATGGCGGTGATGAGCGGCGTGAGCACGCCCAGGTCCGCGACGACGCCCAGGGGCAGCATGGTGAGGTAGGCGCGCACCATGGCGTGCGGAAGGATGTCGTACTGGCGGGGCAGGGGCGTGTTCTTGATGCGCTCGCACGCGCCCAGGGAGTTGGTGAGCTCCGTGAGCGTCTCGTCCATCGCCACGCGCAGGTAGACCTTCTCCGGGTGCTCGATGTCGCTGTACACGCGGCGCATGCGCGTGCTCATCCACAGCAGGATGGCGGCGGGCACGTTCTGCTCCACGCGCAGCGCCTCCAGCACGGACGGCCGGAAGAACGGGGTGATCTCCGGGAAGGGGTCCTGCCGCCGCAGGTGGCAGCGCAGCGCGTTCACGAAGCCAATCTGCGCGTAGACCAGCTCGCGCGCGTCCTCGGTGATGCCCTCGAACATGCCGGTGATGATGCCCCGGGGGGATTCCGCGGCCGGATGGACGAACGTGGCCAGTTTCGCGCGCGGGATGCTGGGACCGCGCAGGTCGCGCGCATGGCCGAGTTGGTCCCGCACCGCGCCGTCACCCACCGTGGACCAGGCGGGCGCCAGCGCGGGCCCCTCCGGCTGCACGGCCACCTGGACCAGGCGCGACGCGGCGGAGGGTGTCTCCGGCGTCCCGTCACTGCGCTGGGCGCGAGGGGCGGGCAGGAAGCTGAGCACCTGCCGGGCCAGCGTCCGTGACGCGTTCACCAGCCCGCCCCAGAGGGTGCGTGCCTCCCACCAGCGCTCGTAGGCGGAGTTGTTGCGGAAGCCGAGCAGCACGCCCAGCGCCGCGGCCAGCAGCGTCACCGGCAACGCAGGCACCGACAGCCATCTGGCGTCCAACACCTCGTAGCCCAGCGAGATGGCCAGCGCGATGGCGATGTGGACGACGACGGGGCGCCCCGTGTAGCGGAGGATGATCCGCCAGGACAGCATCCGACCGACGATCATCTCCCGGGGCTCCTCTTCGCGGGGCGTGCTGCGTGAGGAGCTGGATGTAGTGATGCCCCCGAGGAGCGGCAATGCGCCGCGTCACCTTCGCGCCCCCCGTCCGGCCGCAAGTCCCCTCCGCACGCCCGGGGAGCGTGCGGAAGCGGACGAAGGACGCGTGCGCCCGTCAGGCCCGCGACTTGGAGAAGACGATGCTCGCGCCCGTCGCCGGCACCGTCACGGTGAAGGTGCGCTCCACGGTGGACAGGCCGTTGCCGCCGCGCGCCGCCAGCTCCAGGAAGAACGCGCCCGTGGCCTTCAGGTGGAAGGACTGCGCCCACGACTGGGACAGCGCCTTGAACGCGCCCTTGAAGACGGCAGGCGAGCGCTGCTCGCTGTTGCGCAGGTCCAGCAGGCCCGCGCGCAGCTCGTGCCACTTGGACACGGTGCCGGGGTTCTTCTGGATGACCTCCGCGAGCGTCAGCATGCCGTTGCCCAGCAGCCCTTCGATGTACGCGAAGTGCCCGACGAGCGGATTCTTCTTCAGGGTCGCGCCAGCCATGTTCGCGGCCACGGCGGCGGACCAGTTCTGTTCCAGGTACTCCTTCCACAGGGGCGCGTAGACAGACTCGCGCACGGTGGGCCGGTCGCGGCACGGCACGCCGTACCAGGGCAGGGCCCGGGCCAGCGCGCGAGCGAAGGCGGAGTGGGCGTCCGGATCCGCCGCGTGGGTGATGACGTCGCGCAGCGTCCGGTTGTCCAGCTTCAGCTCCACCCGCGTCTCAATCTCCTTGCCGCCGGAAGCGTCGCGGATGCGCTTGAGGACCTCTTCCTCCTCGGCGTCATCCAGCGCGCCCCAGATGATGGCTTCGTCCACGGCCTGGCGCAGGTCGTCGTCCGACAGATTGCGAGCGTCATGGGCCAGCAGCAGGTACAGGCCCAGGTCGAAGTCCGCCACGGTGGGCGACTTGCGGAACTCCGCCATGTCCGCCTTGAAGTCCGCGGTCCAGTGCATGTACGGCGTGAGCAGCGTGCCCTTGTAGCTGCGCACGCCCAGGAACGAGACGCGCTGGGGCGACTCCTTCTCCAGGCTGTTGCGCTGCACCACCTGGGTGAGCTCGTGCACGTCGCTGCCGCCCAGCGCCCACTTGCCCAGCTTCAGGGAGAAGCCCCAGGCCTTGGACTCCTTGTTGACCTCCTTCAGCAGGCACTGCTCCAGCGCCATGCCTTCGGCCTGCATGCGCTGCATCGCGCTGTCCATCCGTCCAGACACCAGCAGCGGGTGCAGCACGCGGGCCTGGGCGTCGGTGCACACGGTGGACAGGAGCGTGGTCTGCTCGCGCAGGCGCAGGTACTCGTAGCGGAAGCCCGCCTCGAACTTCGATTCCGCCAGCGCCTGGATGCGCCCGCGCACGTCCGTGCGGAGCTTCTCCCACTGCGTTCGCAGCGCCGTGGTGTTGGCCTCCAGCTCCCCGAAGCCCAGCCGGTCCAGGATGATGCGCAGGACCTTGGTCTCGTTCGCGGACAGGGTGTGCGCTTCCAGCTTCGTCATCAGGGAGTCGAACTCGGACAGCGGCACCGACAGGAGCCCTTCGAGCACACTCTCCACCTGGGCGACGACGGCGGCCGGGTCGGTGAGGCTCGCCTCCACGTGCAGGCTGGCCGTCACGCCCGCCTCGCGCGCCACCACCTTCTTCACCTGCACGCGCACCTGGCCGGCCGCGGGGCGGGAGAAGATGACGGCGTAGTCGTCCACCACCTTGACCTTGGCGGACACGGTGGCGCCCGCCTTGGCCTCGAAGGCCATCATGGTGCTGGCGGACAAGAGCTTCGTCAGCGTCTGGAGGTTGGACGTGTAGACGTCCGTCCAGTCCAGCGTCGCGGTGACGGACAGCTCGCCGCGCGCCTGGAACGCGATGGCGTCACCCACGCCCAGCTTGTCCAGCGACGACGTGAGCAGCGGCAGCCGCAGCTCCGGCGCGTTCTTCTTCAGCGCGGCGCGAGCGTTCGTGTCCTGCGTGTGCCGGTGGTAGTCCGCGAGCAGCACGCGCACGTCGCCGTTGGCCGCGAGCGCCACGTAGGGCAGCGGGAAGCCGACGTCCGCCTTCACGCGCGCCTCCACGCCGTACTTGAGCCACGCCTGGTCGCCGCCATAGACGAGCGCCGGTGCCAGCTGCGTCGTCGCGTCGCCAGCGGCCACGCCCACCACGCCCGCCGCGTCCACGTCCGCCGGGGCGTCATAGCCTTCCACGAAGCCGCGCGCGGACACGTCGAACGCGAACGTCAGGGAGCCCAGCTTCTCTCCCGCGGGCAGCGCATAGCTGGCGGTCGGCAATTCCACGCGGATGTCCGAGCCCTTGAGCGGCGCATCCGGCAGCACCTTCGACACTTCGTCCAGCAGCGCGAGCTTCCACGACATGACGGCTCCCTCCCCGACGTCCACGGAAAGGCCGCATCCTACATGGTCGGTCCCACGTGGGAGGCCGGACGTGAAGCGGGCGCGAGCGGACCCACCAGGGAGTCGCCGTCACCGGCTCAATGCACGTCGTGGACCTGCTGGAGCGCGGGCGTACCGTCTGCCTTCACCACCAGCGGGTCGGGCATCAGCCCCGGGATGCAGGAGCGGATGCTGACCTGGGTTTCATCCACGGGCTCCAGCACCAGCGACGTCGTCCGCGTGGGGAGCGCGCGCGGCCACTGGCCCTTCTCCGCGTGGGCCACGTCCACCTCCGCCAGGGCGATGAGGGCTTCGGAGCGGAGCGTGCGCAGCTCCAGTGCTTCCATGTCCTCGGGCGACAGGCGCACCGACGGGGCCTCCGCCTGACGGAAGTACTCCCCGGCCTTCCGGGTCTCCAGGGCCGCCAGCGAGCGGCGGCGCTCCTCGGCCGGTTGATCCGCCACGGCGAGGAGGTGGTCCGCGTCCTCCACCCACTGACGCCACTGGAGCCGGCGCGACAGGGCTCCGGGCTGCTCGGGGGCGTCGAACCACGTGGGCGGCAGCTCGGCGCGGGTGTCGTCGGAGAGCAGGTCGCGGAAGGCGTGGAGCTGCGCGGCGACGGCCTCCTCGTGCAGCATCAGGGACACCGGCGGGAAGCTCTCATGCAGCCGGGTGAGCTGCGAGATGGCCTGACGCTTGCGGGACAGGGAGGCCGCGTCGAGTGCGTCCGCGCAGGCCCGCCACGTGCGCGCATAGCCGGCCGCGGACAGTCGCTGTCCCACGAGCCCGCCGCCCAGGGCCAGCTCCCGGCTCAGCGCGAGCGCGTCCAGGCACGTGTCCACCGCGGGATCCGCTTCACCCCGCGACACGAGCCGCCGCGTCTCCAGCGCCGCGTCCTCCACCACGCGGCGAAGCGCGTGGATCATCGCGTCCCGCCGCGACACCTCCGGACCGGACAGGGGACGCAGGTCCTCCGGAAGGCCACCGGACTCCGCATGGGTGGCGGCGAGCACCCGCCGCATCAGCGGAAGGCCCTGCTCCAGGGCTTCACGGCGGGAGGCGGGAAGGTCCGTCACCGGAGCGCGTCCTTCCGTCACGGCCTCCAGGGTCGCGGCCTCCGCCGAGGTGGGGGCCGGGGTCGCGCGGGCCTGTTGGAGCAGCGCGGGCAGGAGCGGAACCATCGCGTCCCCGAAGGTGCCGGGCCGCGTGGCGGTGATGTGCGCCGGACGCGGGTGCTCCGCGTGCGTCAGCGTGTTCACCTCACGCAGGAGCCGTTCCTCCAGCGCGTCGGTGCGCAGGTGCTGGTGCGCCAGCGCCCCGAGGCTCACGAGGACGGACAGGGACACGCCTCCCATGAGGGCGGGGAGGGGGCGCTTCAAGGCCATCGGGACGGAACTCCAGGAGGGGGACCTGGAATGTCGCACGAAACGCCAGAGCCCCAACAGCCACCCACCGAGAGCGACGTTGCCTGGCGAGCAGGAGCCTCACCTCCAGGTCATGGAGCCTGTCAGGTCCTCTACCGGGCAGGCGTGCTCAACCGGCGCAGCAGGAGCTCCGCCAGGTCGCGGGCCTGCGAACGGATTTCAGGGACGGCTGTGGTTTCCCACAGGTCCCCCCGCCGCGTCGGGCCCAGCGTGAAGAGGTGGGCGGAGGGCTGTCCACGTGCGTCCAGCACCTCGCCGTCGGGCGCCGTCGCCAGCCCCATGCCCAGCGAGTCCGCGCGAGCCTGTCCCGCCTCCAGCAGGCCGCGCAGGACGGGCTGGCCGCGCGAGGCCGGGTTCGACTCGGGGCCGGTGCAGTTGATGACGTGCTGCACGCGCAGCACCTGGGGCTCGCGCTCGCCCCGGGGACGCAGGTGGACCGCCGCCGCGTCCGGCTCCAACTCGAAGCGGAGCACTCGGCCCGAGTGGAGCGTCAGCCGCCCGTCGCGCCGCCACGCGTCCGTCACGTCGTGGATCTCCGGCGCCATGCGGTGGCGGTGCACCTCCCAGTACGCCCGCAGGTGGCGCAGGAACCGCCGCCGCTCCGGCTCCGACAGCCGCTGCCACAACGGCGTCGTCACCGGCCGCAGCGAGTCCACCGCCGCGCGCCAGTCCGCGCCCGCCGCCGCTTGCGCCTCGACCTCCTGGCGCATCGTGCGCAGCACGTCGCGGATGCGCAGCGTGCTGAACGGCACCACGCCCTCCGCGGAAGGGGACGCGGCCTGCGTGGCGGTCTCCGCGTCGCGACAGCGGTCCATCTCCCGGCGCACCGAGCGCAACAGCTCACGGATGCGCAGGGGCTCCGCCGCCGCGGGCGTCTTCGCGCCATGCGCGCGGTGCGGGTGCGGCAGCAGGCCATGGCGCGACAGCGCGTGCACCGGGCCCTGGTGACCGCGTTCGCCCAGCGACAGCACCGTGTCCACCATGGTGAGCGCCGTGCCGATGAGCAGCACCGACTCACCGGAGCCGATGCCCTCCAGCGCCCCGGGCACCCACGGCGAGCGGTGGTAGCGCGCGCTCGCGTACAGCCCGCCGTCCGGCACGCGCAGGTCCGCGGGCATCGCGTTGCCCAGCGCCAGCACGGCGCCCTTCGCCTCCAGGCTCTGGCCGCTCGCGAGCGTCACCTTCACGCCGTCCGCCGTGTCCTCCACCGAGGTCACCTCGTCGCGCGGCGTCTCCAACTGGACGCCCGGCGCGGCCTTCGCGGCGGTGTCCTTCAGCACGAACTCCAGATACTGGCCATAGCGGCGGCGCTCGGCGAACGCGGATGGCGGCGTGTCCGGCGCCTCCATGCGAAGCCAGCGAAGGAAGTGCTCCGGGTCGTCGACCCAGGCGCTCATGCGGCCGGCCGGGACGTTGAGCAGGTGACGCGCGCTGGTGGTGGAGTACGCGACCCCCCGGCCCAGGCGCTCCCCCCGCTCCACGAGGGCCACGCGCAGGGGCGAACGGGCGCCCCGCAAGAGACAGGCCGCGAGCAGCGTTCCGCTGGCGCCCGCGCCGATGATGATCACGTCCTGCCGGGAGTTCACCGCGCGATTGTAGGTCCGGCCCCCCCGGATGCCATCCCTCCCGAGCGTCGCCACCTGCTCGGATTGTCCGTAGGCCCACGGCCTCTGGCCTTCCAGGCCCACCCTGTGACGGCGGGGCCCGGCGGACCTCAAACCGCCTGGTGCGCCTCGGGCTGGGAGGGGAGGGAAGGAGCAGGGGGCGCGACCGCCAGCCGCTCCCCGATGCGCGTCAGTCCCTCGCCATCGCGGGCGCGCGCATGCACTTGCGGATAGTCGGCGAACGCGGTGCCCAGCCACCGGTCCAGCACCACGGTGTACAGGCCGTAGTGCCCCTGGTAGCGCGCGTGGTGCAGGGCGTGGAACGTGGGGGTGAAGAAGACGCGGCCCACCCAGGACGTCACGAAGCGCTTCGGCAGCCACTCCGTGTTGCCGTGCCCGAACGCGTTGAGGACGTAGTTGGTCAGCATGTAGGCCAGGATTCCCACCTGCGTGCCCGGGAACACGTGCATGGCCGCGAAGTGCAGGCCCAGCCCGCCGCCCATCAGCACCACCCGCTCCACCACGGAGAACGACAGCGCGGTGAGCGGCTCCGTCACCTGCGCCACGTGGTGCTGCGCGTGGAAGCGGTAGAAGCGCGGCAGGTGCAGCAGCCGGTGCGTCACGTAGAACCACACCTCGAAGCCCACGAACATCCACGCGTACGACCACAGCGCCGTGGACAGGCTGAACGGCGCCATCAGGGGCCCGGTGAAATACCGGAACGTCCCGATGAGCACCGCGTCCGTCAACACCACGCCCACCGCCGCCAGCGCCTCGCTGCGCAGCTGCCCCTTTGCCAGCTCCCGCCGGTACACCCGGAAGCGCTCCGCCAGCCGCGTGCGCCACACCCCCCAGCCACCCACCACCGTCAGCAGCTTGAGCGTCCCGGAGATGAGCAGGACCAGCAGGAACAGCACCGGCAGCGACGGATTCTCAGGCAGCAGCGCATGCATCACGGACCTCGCGAAGGCCAGCACACCCCCGGGCCAGTCATGCCCGGACACCTCATGGATAATGCCCGTCCGTAGTTATTGTCAAATCTGACAATAGCGATGGTGCGTTGAACGATGAAGCGGAGGGCTAGGATGCGCGGCGATGGCATCCAAGCGTCCCCAGGGCCGCGCTCCGGCCCGGCGCACCTCCGCTCCCCGTCGTCCCGCGAAGCCCGCCGCGCCCCGGAAGCGGCGCACCCCGGAGGAGGCGCGAGACGTCATCCTCCAGGCCGCCGAGACGCTGTTCGTGGAGCAGGGGCCGGACAAGGTGGGGCTGCAGGCGGTGGCGAAGGCGGCGGGGGTGAGCCACGCGCTCGTCACGCACTACTTCGGCACCTACGAGGCCCTGGTGCGCGAGGTGCTCCTGCGCCGCAACGAACTGTTGGCCGCGTCCTTCCGGGAGCAGCTGCTCGCGGCGGAGGCGCCTCCCAACGCCGGTGCGCTGCTCGAGCGCTTCTTCGCCGTGGTCCAGCAGGGGCAGCACAGCCGGCTGATGGCGTGGGCGCTGCTCACCGGCCGCGCCGAGCACATGCCGCTGGTGCGCGCGCAAGGCCTGCGGCTGTTGGCGGACGCGCTGGAGTTCCAGTCGGGCCGCGTGGCGGAGGCGCAGGGCACGCAGCCGCCCTCGCGCGACACGGTGGACATGACGCTGCTCGTGGCGCTGTGCGCGTCGCAGTGGTTCCTGCTCGCGCGAGAGGCGCTGCTGCCCGTGATGGGGCGTCCGGCGGACGCGGCGTCGGACGCGCGGTTCCGCGAGGTGCTCGGCGGGATGCTCCAGGGGGCTCTTGGGATGAAGCCGCCCGGCGGAGGCTGAAGCTCAGGTCCAGTCGGCCTGCGGGCGCTGCGGCTGCACGAAGGCGCCCGCCACCGGCAGGGTCACGCGGAAGACGCTGCCCCGGCCGGGCGCGCTCTCCATCGTCAGCGTGCCGCCCAGCGAGGTGACGATGCCATGGCACACCGCGAGCCCCAGCCCCGTGCCCACGCCCAGCGGCTTGGTGGTGAAGAAGGGGTCGAAGATGCGCTCGCGGTGCTCGGGCTCGATGCCGCAGCCGGTGTCACGCACCTCCACCAGCACGTGACCGGGCTCTCCGGGACGCGCCACCACGCGCACCTCGTTGCCCTCCGCGTTCCCCGGGGAGATGGACTGCGCCGCGTTGAGCAGCAGGTTGAGGAACACCTGCCCCAACCGCGAGCCGTTGCCCTGCACCGGCGGCACGCCGTCACACTCCACCACCAGCCGCGCGCGGTGCCGCAACTCGTGCATGGCCATCTTCGCCGCCGTGCGCACCACGGCGGCCAGCTCCGCGGGCCCGCTGCCCACGTCCTCCGCGCGCGACAGCGTCTGCAGGTCGCGCACGATGAGCCGGATGCGCTCCGCGCCGTCGCGCGTCTCCGCCAGCGCCTCCAGAATCTCCTGCCGGTCCTGCTCCGACAGGCGCTCCTTCTGCTGCAGCTCCTGGTGGATGTACTCCAGGTTGCTCAGGATGAAGGCCAGCGGGTTGTTGATTTCATGGCCCACGCCCGCCGCGATGCGCCCCAGCGCGATGAGCCGATCCGCGAAGAGCAGCTGGGTCTGCGTCGCGTGCAGCTGCTCCAGGCTGCTGGACAGCTTCGCGTTGGCGGCCTCCAGCGCCGCGGTGCGCTCGCGCACCGTCTCCTCCAGGAGCCGGTTGTCCGCGCAGGGCGTCTCCACGGCGCACCGGGTCTTGGAACCGGGGCCCAGGCGCTCGAAGGCCTGGCGGAGCGTGCCCCGCCGGCGCGTCATCGCCGTCAACCGCCCGACCTTTGCTCGTAACGTCATCGCGGCCCGCTCCACCCACGTCCATCCGCGGCCGTCACCGTTCCTCGTGGCGGGGGTCCCTGCTCTCGGGAACGGCCTGTGGACGTCCATCCAACACCGCCGCCCCGTGCCCGGCAAGGTGCGCGCGAGTACGTGATGACGTCGAGCGGACACCGCTTTGGTTTCACGTCCCGACTGTCATTTTCCACTGGGGGATTCGGGCGCGCGGGAGGAACTCACCGCACGCCCGGAGGCATCTGGACACGCGGCCTTGGGGGAGGCCGTTCATGCCAGCGCGCTTCTCACCACCGGTTCAACAGGTGCGTTTCGCTTCAGGCGCCGCAGTCCGCGCGGCAGCTGTCCGCCGTGTTGCCGGAGCCCGCGCGCTCGGTGAACTGGCACACGCCGTCACCGCAGCGGAACAGCTCCGTGGGCTTCACGCGCGTGGTGATGGCCGGGTACGACTTCCCGTTGTACGTGCACTGCGTGTAGTAGGGCTGGCTCGGGTCGCCCTTGGTGCAGAACTGTGCGCAGCTGCCAATGTTGGTGATGGGCGCGCAGGAGTCCGCCTTCAGCGTCAGGCCGCAAGCCCGCGTGGAGCTCTCCGCCGAGCTGAAGTCGCGATCCCTCGCGGCGAACAGGCCCTCGTTGGTGAAGAGGTTGCCGAAGAAGCACGCCTCCTTCGCGCTGAACTGCGACAGCTCCTCGGCGGAGTAGGGAATCGCCGCGCCCTCCGCGGTGCGGCCCAGCACGGACAGCGCGATGTGCAGGCCGTACTTGTTCGCGTGCGCCGCCAGACACGCGCTCACCGCCTGCTGCTCCGTCACCGTCGCGGCCTTGCCCGTGGCCCAACCCGGCGCCAGGCCCAGGCTGCCCTGCCACGTGTACTTCGCCCCGGTGGTCGTGGACTGGAAGGTGCGCGTCTGCCCCTCGGGCACCGAACACTTCACGATGTACGCCATCAGCATCGGCGCCGTGTCCGCGTTCTGGCTGAACCACGCGTTGAAGCTCTCGGTGTTCAGTCCGTTGACGGTGAGCCCGTTGACGGTGAGCCCGTTGACGGTGAGCCCGTTGACCGTCAATCCGTTGACGGTCAGCCCGTTGTCCACCTGAAGCGCCTGATCCACCGATGCTGGATCGGCCTCCCACGCCGCGTCCTCCGGCATCGCGCCACCGCAACCCACGAGGGCGAACAGCGCCCCCGTCATCAACACCGCCTTCAGGGGTTGGCGTGAGGCAACTCGGTTCCACCACTCGCTGCATCCACTTCCAGGCCGAAAAGCAGGGGTGAGGCGCATGTAGGGGCTCCCGCTTGAGGGAAGTCGGAGGACCGGCTTCCAGAATGTCAGGCAGTCCAGGCTTTCACCTAGAAAGGTGCTGAAACTGTCAGACAGGGGAATCGTGACGGATTCAGGATCTAAAATAAATACGGTTTCGTCAAAAAATTATGGTGTGGGTCTAATTCTCACGGGGGCAGACGTGTGCCGGTGAAAGGCATGGGACCACACGACTCAAGTGGGGTGCCGCGGGGGAGGAGGAGTGCGGGGACGGCGGGGACGGCCTACTGCGGAGGAGTCTCTTCGAGGTACTGGGACGCGGGACGTGTGATGGCGAAGCCACCGGGGTCCCTTACGTTCCAGGTTGCCACATGCGTGACCGGGCCGCCTACCACCTCGGCCTCGCCGGAGTCGCCGCGTGTCTCCGCCTCACCATGGTGGAGGCAGAGGTGGACGCGGGCGTGGACGGCTTCGGCCAGACGCTGCGCCTCGGCTTGCAGTTCTCTCAGGGGTCGAAGGGCGAGCGCGGAAGTGATGCCGGCGGCCACGGGCCGCACGCCCAGAAGCGCGGTGCCCGTCTGGAGCGCCAGGATGAAGTGCTCCGCGCGCAGGCCCTGCTCCAGTGTGTCCATGACGTGGGCGAGCGCGGCGTAGGTGGTGTCGTCGTCCATGTCCGTGGCGGGGAGCACCACCTCCGCGTTCACGGCCAGCACGAGCCGCGTCTGGCTCTCCACCTGATTGGGCTCTTCCGTGGCTTCGCGCAGCGCGGTGAGGAAGGCGTTCACGCTGGGGTAGCGGCGGGTGGCGTCCTTGTCCAGGCACCGGAGCACCACCGCGTCCACGGCGGGGGACACCGGGGCCTTCACGCTGGGGCGCGGAGGAGGGGCCTCCAGGTGCATGCGCTCCAACTCCAGGCGATCATCGGACTGGAAGGGATAGCGGCCGGTGAGCAGCTGATACAGGAGCACGCCCAGCGCGTACACATCCGTGGGCGGCCCGATGGTGCCGCCGCGGAACTGCTCGGGCGCCATCGCGTGCGCGGTGCCCAGTCGCTGTCCCGCGGTGGTGAGCCCCTCCTGCCCGGGCTCCTGCTGGATGAGCTTCGCGATGCCGAAGTCCAACAGCTTCAGCCGGGGCTTCTCCCCCTCCTCCACGACGAGGATGTTGCTGGACTTCAAGTCCCGGTGCACGACGCCCGCGCGGTGCGCCGCCTCCAGCGCGCCGCAGACGGGCTCCAGGTACGCCAGCGCGCGGGACGCGGACAGCCGCCCGCGCTCCTGCACCACCTGGCTCAGCGTTCGCCCGGAGAGCAGCTCCATCACGTAGTAGGGGCTGCCGTCCGGCATCAGCCCGAAGTCGTAGACGTCCACGATGTTCGGGTGGTGGATCTGATTGACGACGCGCGCCTCGCGCACGAAGTGCTGGAGCATCTCCCCCTGGTCCGCCAGGTGCGAGTGCAGCACCTTCACCGCCGCGTGCCGCCCCAGGATGCGGTGCTCCGCCTCGTAGACGCTGCCGTGGCCGCCGGCCGCCAGCATGGACTTGAGGACGTATTCACCCGCCAGGGTGCCCGGCCCGCGCTCGGCACGGCTGGGTGTGTCGTGCCCCTTGTCCGAGGTATTCGCGTTCGCGCGTGCCTGGATGCGGAAGGTGCTCTCTGAATCCACCGCCATGAATACCCCGCACCCTACCATCCACGGGGTGGGTCGCGAGTGCCCGTGCCGGGTTGGCTGCCCTGCTTGCCTGCCTGGCCGTTCACCAGGAGTCAGGGTCCCTGTCCTGAAGGGGGAGGGGACGTTCATTGGAAGCCGTTGGGGTATGGTTGCGGTCCGGTCCAGGACTTCGGGCCCAAACGGAGCGCGGCGTCATGCACGACAGGCGGCGAGGACACTGCCAGCCCGAGCGCAGGGGGACGTCAGGGGGCTTGCATACATGATGACGTTGGTGGACGAGCTCACGACCTGTGCGGGCCAGTCGGTGACGGCCCCGTCCTCGACCGGGGCGTGCCTCATCCTCATCAGCACCACGACGCCGGCGGCCATCGGCAAGGCGTACCGGTTGGAGCCGGGTGAGCACGTCATCGGGCGTGGGTCGGAAGCGGAGGTGCGCATCGACGACCACGGGGTGTCGCGCAAGCACGCGCGCATCCAGCGCAAGTCGGACGGTTCGTGCCTCGTCACGGACCTGGAGTCCACCAACGGCACGTTCCTCAACGGCCTGCCGGTGTCCACCGCGGAGCTGCAGGAGGGCGACCGGCTCCAGGTGGGCACGGTGACGGTGTTCCGCTTCTCCCGCCGTGAGGTGTTGGAGCAGCGCGAGGAGCAGCTGCGGCAGGCGCTGTCCGCCGCGCGCGTGGGCATCTGGGACTGGAACGCGAAGACGGGCCAGGTGACCTGGAGCGAGCACGTGGACCGGCTCCTGGGCCTGGCCGTGGGCAAGCTGTCCGGCCGCGCCATGGACCTGGAGGAGGTGGTGCACCCGGCGGACCTGCCCAGGCTTCGCGCGGGGCTGGCCACGGCGCTGCAGCAGCGCTCGCAGGTGGACGTGGAGTACCGCATCGAGCCCGCGGGCAGCGGCTACCGCTGGATTTCGTGCAAGGGCGACGTGCTGCTGGACGCGTCGGGGCAGCCCGCGCGGGTGACGGGCACGGTGATGGACATCACCGCGCGCAAGCAGGCGGAGCAGGAGCTGCACCGCCAGGCGCTCATCTTCGAGAGCATCTCCGACGGCGTCGTCATCACGGACCTGGCGGGCGGGGTCATCGACTGGAACACCAGCGCGGAGCGGATGTTCGGACGCAGCCGCAAGGAGGCCATGGGACAGACGCTCTTCAGCGTGCTGCACCCCGGTGAGCCGGACCGGCTGACGGGCGCCGTCCTCACCGCGCTGGAGGTGCACGGGCGCTGGAGCGGGGAGATGGAGTTCAAGCGCTCGGACGGCATGGCGTGCGTCTGCGAGTCCGTGGTGGTGCCGCTGCGCGACGCGGAAGGGCGCATCATCGCGAACATCATGGTGCACCGCGACCTGAGCGAGCGCCGGCAGCTCCAGGCGCGCCTGGTGGTGGCGGACCGGTTGGCCAGCGTGGGCACGCTGGGCGCGGGCGTGGCGCACGAAATCAACAACCCGCTGGCGTACATGCTGGTGAACCTGCACCTCATCCGCGAGGGGCTGGACAAGCTGGAGGCTCAAGGAGCCCCGTCCGAGCCGGTGGCCTCCATCCAGCAGTTGGTGCGCGAGACGACGGAGGGCGCGGAGCGCATCGCCACCATCGTGCGGGACCTGAAGGTGTTCGCGCGCGGCGAGCAGGAGTCGCGCCCCATGCCCGTGGACGTGCGCCGGTCGGTGGAGCTGGCGTGCAAGATGGCGGACAACGTCATCCGCCACCGCGCGCGGCTCGTGACGGAATTTGAACCCGTCCCCGCGGTGGAGGCGAGCGAGGCGCGGCTGTGCCAGGTGTTCTTGAACCTGCTGCTCAACGCGGCGCAGGCGATTCCGGAGCATCCATCCTCCGTCACCGAGCATGAGATTCGCGCCATCATCCGTCCGGGCGAGCCGGGCAAGGTGGTGGTGGAGGTGCGCGACACCGGCGTGGGCATGACGCCGGAGGTGCTGGGGCGCATCTTCGATCCGTTCTTCACCACGAAGGCAGTGGGCGTGGGCACGGGGCTGGGGCTGTCCATCTGCCACGGCATCGTGGAGTCCATGGGCGGCTCCATCCACGCGGAGAGCACGCCGGGGCAGGGCAGTATCTTCCGCGTGGTGCTGCGCTCGGCGGCGCACGAAGTGGACCTCTACCCGCGGCTGTCGGCGACGGCGCCAGCGGGGGCGCGGGCGCGCATCCTGGTGGTGGATGACGAGCCCAACGTGACGGTGGCGCTGCAGCGCTCGCTGGCCTCGGAGCACGAGGTGTCCACGGCGAACAGCGCGCAGGCGGCCCTGCGGCTGGTGAACGAGGGCGGCCGCTTCGACCTCATCCTCTGCGACGTGATGATGCCGGGGATGACGGGCATGGACCTGTACTTCGAGCTGGGGCGCTCGGTGCCGGAGCAGGCGGGGCGCATGGTGTTCATGACGGGTGGAGCCTTCACGCCGCGCACGACGTCGTTCCTCCGGGACGTGCCGAACCTCAAGCTGAGCAAGCCGCTGGACCTGGCGCAGCTGCGCGAACTGGTCGGCCGCTCGGCGGAGGCGTCTCGATGAGCGCTTCCTCCGGGCAACCCGCCGCTCCTCCAGAGGCCGCGGCGGAGCCGGAGGCCCCCGACCCCGTGGCGCCAGTGAGGATGGCGTTCGCGGGGGCGGAGATTTCAGAGGGCCGGGAGTGGACGGCCCGGTCGCTGGGGATGGGCCTGCTCATCGGCGCGCTGCTGGCCGTCACCAACCTCTACATGGGGATGAAGACGGGCTGGTGGGACTCGGGCTCCATCACCGCGACGGTGTTGGGGTTCAGTGGCCTGGCGGCCTATGGGCGCAAGCGGGGCGTGCCGTACACGCCGCTGGAGAACAACCTCACGCAGACGGCCGCGTCGTCGGTGGGCGCGATGCCCGCGTCGGCGGGGCTCCTGGGCGCGCTGCCGGCGCTGGCCTTCCTGGGCATGAGCGTGCCGGGCTGGGGCATCGCGGCCTGGGGCGTGGTGCTCGGCGTACTGGGCGTGCTGGTGGCGGGGCTGCTGCGGCGGCGCCTGCTGGAGCAGGAAGCCCTGCCGTTTCCCACGGGCATCGCCACGGCGGAGCTCATCTCCACGCTGCACGCGGCCTCGCCCTCGGAGGCGCGGAGCACGCCCGCGGGCAGGGGCCGGACGCTGGTGGGTGCCGGCGTGGTGGCGATGGCGCTCACGTGGATGCGGGATTCGCGCGGGTGGCTGCCGGGGATGGTGGCGCTGCCGGGCCGCGTGGGTGGCGTCGGGCTGGATGCACTGACGTGGGGCGTGGGGATGAGCCCCATGCTGCTGGCGGTGGGGATGATGACGGGCCTGCAACTGGCGCTGAGCATGCTGCTGGGCTCGGGGCTGGCGTGGGGCGTGCTCGCGCCGGGGCTGTTGGGCACGGGCGTGGTGGCGGGCGCGGGATACGAGTCGCTGTCCGCGTGGCTGATGTGGCCCGGCGTGGGATTGATGCTGGGCGCGGCGGTGGTGTCGCTGGCGGCGCAGGCGCGGGACTTCCTGGGCGCGGCGAAGGACCTTCGCTCGGTGGGCGCGAGCCGGGGCGGACTGCCCCGGTGGAGCCTGGGCGTGGCGGCGGTGACGTGCGTGTTGGCGGTGGTGCTGGGCCGGGTGCTGTTCGGGCTGGGCGTGCCGTCGATGCTGCTGGCGCTCGCGCTGCTGGTGCCGCTGTGCGCGGTGTGCGCGCGAGGCGCGGGGCAGACGGACGTGTCGCCGGTGAGCCAGATGGGGAACCTCACGCAGGTCGTCTTCGGAGTGGTGCGGCCCGGCGAGCTGTCGACCAACGTGGCGGCGGGTTCGGTGGTGGCGAACGCGTCGGCGCAGATTGGCGTGAGCCTGTGGTCGTTGAAGGCGGGGCACCTGCTGGGGGCGTCGGCCTCGCGGCAGCTCGCCGCGCAGCTGGTGGGCGTGGCGGTGGGCGCGCTGGTGTCGGTGCCGGCCTATCTGCTGCTGGTGGACGCGTACGGGCTGGGAACCGCGGCGTTGCCGGTGCCGGCGGCGGCGCAGTTCCGGGCGGTGGCGGAGGTGTCCGTGCGAGGCCTGGCGGGCCTGCCTCCGTACGCGGGTTGGGGCGCGCTGGTGGGCTGCGCGGTGGGCGCGCTGCTGACGCTGGCATCGAAGGGCCGCGCGGCGCGGTGGCTGCCGTCGCCGGTGGCCATGGGCATCGGCTTCCTCACGCCCGCGTACTTCGCGGTGACGCTGTGCCTGGGCGCGGGGATGGCGGCGCTCGCGCGCAGGTGGTCGCCCAAGGCCACGGACGCGCACGTGCCCGCGTTGGGCTCCGGTGCGCTGGTGGGCGAGTCGCTGATGGGACTGCTCATCGCGGCGACGACGGCACTCTCGCGGTCGGTGTAGCGAGAGGCCCGAGTTTCCGGAGGCGTCGCTACGCCGCGGGCGTGAGGTCCCGCACCCGCTCCAGTGAGCGGCGGATGCGGTCCTCCATCAGGTTCGGCATGTGCGCCGCGCGCGCCAGCGCTTCTCCGAGCGCGAGCATCGCCTCCGCGAAGTCGCTTCGGCGCCAGGCCGCGAGTCCCATCATCTCCAGGACCTCCAGCGGCTCCTGCTCCACGGAGGCCTGGGCGGAGCGCTCGCGCAGGGCGTGCCACTCCTCCACGGTCGCGTCCTTCGAGGCCAGCTCCACCATGGAGAAGAGCACCTCCTCCGACGGGCTGAGGTTCACGCCATGCCGGTTGGTCGCCATCGCCTGCCGCACCTGCTCCAGCAGGTCTCGCGCCCGGTCGTGTCTGTCCGTCCACGCCATGGCCCGCGCCTGGAGCAGCAGCGCCCAGGGACGGTGCGCGACCTCCGGATGCCGGCGCTCCAGCACGATGGCCCGCGCGATGTGCGGGGCCGCGGCCTCCACGTCGCCCGCCTGGTAGTACAGCTCGCCCAGGTTGTACTCGGCGAAGTACTCCCAGCCCACCACGCCCAGCTCGCGCCCCAGCTGCATGAAGCGCTCCTGGTCCTTCAGCGCGTTCGTCAGGTCGCGCCGAGCCACTCTCAGGTTGCGGCGGTTGTTGATGGCCGAGCCCAGGTGGAAGCGGTCTCCGCGCTCCGTGCACGCGCAGATGAGCTCGTCCAGCACCCGCTCCGCGGCGTCGATGTCGCCCAGGCTCGGCAGGATGGCCACCAGCAGGAGCAGGGAAACCACCAGCGTTTCGTAGCCCGCGTCGCCCAGCTTCCGCGCCCGCTCCGCCGCGGCCTCCAGGGTCATGAGCGAGTCCATCCATTCGCCCTTGCGGAACTGCGTGCGGCCGAGCGCCAGCAGGAGCCGCGCCTGCACGTAGGGCGACGTCACCGTCTCCGTCAGCTGCTTGGCTTCCTGGACCCGCGCCTCGCTGCGCGCGTAGTCATTCACCCAGTCGAGCGCCACCGCCTCGTCGAGCAGCAGCTCCACCTCCGCGCGCGCATCCCCCACGCTCCGTGCCCGCTCGCGCGCGATGGCGAAGTCCGTGAGCGAGTCCTCGTACCGGCCGATGCGGTAGCGCATCAGGCCCCGGCCCCGCAGCGCCGTGAGCCTGCGCAGCTCGTCCTCGGGCTCGATGAGCTCCAGGGCGCGCGTGTACATGGCCTCCGCGTCCAGGTACGCGTGACGGCCGCGAGCGGACTCCGCGATGTCGATGGTCAGCGCCGCCGCCTCGTCGCGCAGGCCCGCCGACGCGGCGTGCAGCGCGAGCCGGGCCAGCCGCTGGCGCTCCTGCGCGCCCGCCGGGCTCAGATAGTGGCGGTACGCGGCGTGGTGGATGCGCGCCTTCTCCTCCGCGGGCAGGCCCGCGACCACGGCCTCGCGCACCAGCTCGTTGCGGAAGCTCAGCCCCTCCGAGCGGTGCTCCACCAGCAGCCCCAGGTCCAGGAGCCGCCGCGTCGCATGCCCCATGTCCAGCGGGAACTGGGATGCCGCCCCGTCGCGCTCCAGTTCGCGCACCACGCCGTCCGCCGCCGTGCCGGTGAAGGTCGCGCCCAGCAGCGCGCACAGCCGGGCATGCGCGGCGAGCGCCGGAGGCAGCGCGCCCAGTTCGCGGTCCGCCAGCCACTCCACCAGCCGCAGTTCTGGCAGGCGGTCCAGCTCGTCCGTGACGAGGTACCAGTTACCGCCCGGCGAACGCTGCCGCACCAGCCCCTGACGCTTGAGGCCGCGCACCAGCTCCACCAGGAACAGGGGCACGCGCTGCGCGCGCTCGATGATGCGCTCCACCGCCTGCGCGGGCACGTTCTCCACCGGCTTGAGCAGCGTGCGGCACAGGGCATGCGCGTCGCCCGGGGACAGGCCGGACAGGGGCAGGTCCAACTGGCGGGCGGCGCGGGCACTCCATGCCGGACGGCTCTGTTCGAAGCCCGGGCGCACCAGCACGCAGATCCACAGCGGCACGCGCGTCTCCGCGAGCGCCGCGTACTCGAGCGCGTCCAGCGCGGTCTCCTCCGCGAAGTGCGCGTCGTCCACGATGAGGCACAGGGGCCGTTCGCGGGCGTGCGCCGCCAGCAGCTCGCCCGTGGCGCGCATGGCCAGCGAGCGCAGCGCGCCCGGGGCCGCGGCCCAGCTGTGCAGCTCTGGCCCGCCCGGCGCGTACCACCCGAGCGTCGCGGCCACGCCCGGCCACAGCTCCATGCCCAGCCGGGTGCCCAGCCGGTCGAGGATGGCGGTGCGGCCGTCCTCCTGCGTGTCGGTGTCGTCGCGGTCGAAGCCGTGCAGCGCCACGCGCAGGAGCGTGCGCAGCGTGCCTTCCGGGTCGCCCTGCACGGGCTCACGCGCGCGCAGGGAGTGGACGCGCGCGTGCGGCAGCGCGGCCCTCAGGCGCAGGCCCAGCGTGGAGGACAGGTGGCTCTTGCCGTGGCCCCGGTCGCCGCGCACGGTGACGATGGTGGGCGCCGCGTCCGTCACCGCGGACCGGGCGCTCTCCAGGAGCTGTTCCAGCTCCACGTCGCGGCCCACCAGCATCGCGCTGCCCAGTTGCAGCACGGTGGCGTCCGGCCGGGGCGCGGCACCCGAGGGCGCGGGGCGCATCAGCCCGGACCGTCCCGCCACCGCCAGGCACGGCACCTCTGGCACGGCCTCCGCGGCGGCGGGGGAGAGCAGGGGTCCGCGCAGCTCCGCGAGGTGGGGGTAGCGCTCCTCGCGCGCGAAGATGGCGCCCAGGTAGCGGGGAGCGCCGTCGCGGCGGCGCTGCACGGTGACGTTGGCCACGTCGACGATGGACACCGGGGCGAGTCCCCGCTCGGCCAGTCCTTCGGCGGCCCGCAGCGCGCGGCGCACGGGGTTCTCTCCCACGTCGGGGTCGAAGACGCCCGCGAAGCGCTCGCCCTCCGCGAAGGCCATGTGGCCTCCGTAGGCGGTCAGGGCCTTCTGCATCGCCACGGGGTTGGCGCGAGAGAAGGTGAACAGCACCGCCACCGAGCGGCGCGTCTGGGCGGGGCGCACCTCGGGCAGCAGGGTGAGCCGGGGCGCGGGCTGCACGGCGGACTGGCCCGCGTGGTCCAGCGCCGCACGCAGGGCCTGGGCCACGGCTGCGGCGTCACGGGGACGGCGCGCGGGCTCCTTGGCCAGGCAGCGCAGCACGACCTCCTCCACGGGCGGCGCCACCGGGGCGTACTCCGAAGGAGGCGGGGGCCGCAGCGACAGGTGTGCCTGGAGCACCTCCGTGAGCGAGCCGAAGAAGGGCGGACGGCCGGCGATGAGCTCGTAGAGGATGACGCCCAGCGCGTACACGTCCGTGCGCGCGTCCAGGACCGCGTGGCCGGCGCACTGTTCGGGCGCCATGTATTCGGCGGTGCCGGCGAAGGAGGACGTGTCGCCGGGAGTGCCGTCGTCCGCGAGCACGCCGGGGGTCGGACGCTGCACCAGGCCGAAGTCGAAGACGCGGGCGCGCTTGTGGGCGTCGTCCAGGAAGACGTGCTCGGGCTTGAGGTCGCAGTGCACCAGTCCGTGCGCGTGCACGACGGCCACCGCCTCCAGGAGCGCATTGGCGCGAGGCCCGAACTCCTGCGGCGACATGGGCCCGGACACCCGGGCCAGCCAGTCCGCGAGCGTGGGCAGCGGCACGAACTCCATGTCGACGAAGCGCTGTCCGCCGGGCAGCGTGCCCACGGCATGGAGCGCGGGCACGGTGGGAGGCCCGATGACGCGCAGGGCCTCCGCCTCGCGGGCCAGCTGCGCCTCCGCGAGCGCGATGCCGGGCCGCGCCAGCTTCAGCGCGATGCGTTCACCCTCGGTGCCGTCGGCGGAGCGCTTGTGCGCGGCCAGCAGCACGCCGAAGCCACCGCGCGCGATGACCTTCTCGCAGCGGTAGCCCGGGACGTCGGGCACGACGAGCGAGGCATCGGATGGCGGAGCGATGGGAGGCGAGACGCCGGGCGGGCATGGCGCATGAGAGCCCTCCCAACGCCGCCCGCATGTGAGGCAACGCGGCACGAGCGTCACTCTATGCCAGCGCCGCCGTGATTTCCGAACCACCAGAGTCAGTGATTCGACGGACACGTGAAGCATCAGTCAGAAGCCCGGAGGGCTTCCAGGCGTCACATCCTGTGAACCACGCGACACCGGACATCCGGGGCAGCCAGCAAGTCAGAGGGTCGACCGCGCACCGGCTGCGTCATTTCACACCGCATCGCGGCAAGGATGTCAGCAGTCCCTGCTAGCCCTGTTCAACAGGAGGAACAGGCATGAAAGGGATTCAGTCGCCAAGGCGCGAGTGGCTGTGCCTGGTTCTCATCGCCGGGCTGGTGGGCTGCGCGGGAGGACGAGCCCGTTCGTTGCCGGTGGGGCTGCACGGCTACGCGCGCTACCACAGCGCATCGCCGGCACCATTGCATGGGGGCGCTGCGCCCGAGGGCGCGGGCGGCACGGTGGGGGATGAGGCTCCGGTGCGCATTCCTCCGGGAACGGTGCTCATCGGGAGCGCGGAGGAACGGACGCGGCAGGCGGTGGAGCTGGGCCTGCTGGAGGTGGACGCGTTCGAGAAGCTCTTGCTGCGCGCCGGGCTGGAGGAGTCGCCGGTCCGTCGCAATCCCTTCACGCCCGAGGACGCGGCGGAGGTGCTGAACCGGCTGATGGAGAAGCCGGTGACACCAGGCACGTATCCGCCGCGCATGGCGGCGGGCTTCGTGCTGCGCGAGGTGCTGGAAGGCGGCGCGGTGTCGCGCGAGGAGTTGGAGCGTCGGGTGGAGCGGTTCGTCCGGGAGCAGGTGGCGGTGCTGCGTCCGGACGGGTACCTGGCCTGGGCGCTCGATGGGCGCACGCAGCAGAAGGTGAGGGCCGTGCAGTGGAAGGACGGGACCTTCCGCGCGGGCAACTTCGAGCTGGGGCGCTTCTACAGCGGCAAGGGCGGTGTCTTCCGAAGCGTCGATGCACAGCTGCGTGCGGCGGACTGGCGCCCGCTCGCGGAGGTGTACGACGACGCGGATGTCCTCAGTCGCTCCCTGGATGGCGCGGAGGACGCGTTCGTGGAGCTGTACCACGGCATGGGACAGCTGCTGTCCCATCCCACGGACAGCTTCGCGAGTCTGCGCCATCTCCCGCAGGGCGTGGCGGCGCTCATCGCGTCATCGCCCGAGTATTGGGAGCGCTTCCGGTACATGACGGAGGGCGAGCAGATCCGTGAAGCAGCGCGGCTGACCACGAACGTCATCACGCTGTGGGGCACGGCCTCGGCGACGACGCGCACGTTGACGCGAGCGGCGGCGGGAGTGGAGGCCACGGTGCCCGTGCTCGCCGTGTCCGCGGAGGGACTGCTCAGTGTCGAGCGTGTCGCGGTGCCCGTGGGACGCGCGGCGGCGGTGCTGAGTGGAGGACCCGGGGCGGCCATCGTCCTGCAGAAGGCCAACGCGACACCGGCTCCAGCCGAGCCAGGAAAGTGGGGGCCTGCCGAGGAGTCGATGTCCGCGCGGGCCCGGCGCTACCAGGAGCAGATCTCCGGACACACAGCGGACGAGGCCTACTGGGTCGGGGGCGTAGGACGGAACAGCGGCGGCGTGAAGTTCGACGGATTCCGGGACGGAGTGCTACGGGAGGCCAAGGGCCCGGGCTACGCGAACAAGTTCCAGGAAAGCCTGGCGCCAAAGGTCTGGTTCGAGGAGACGGGGGCCAGGCAGCTCCGGGACCAAGCGGAGCGGCAGTGGAGAAAGACGCGGAACATGGGAGTCCGCATCGAGTGGCATGTCGCGGAGAAGAAAGCGGCGGATGCCATCCGGAGCCTTCTCAAGGGTGATGGTATGGACGGAATCGAAGTCGTTCACACTCCGGCACGCTGATCAGAGGACCCCTTGACCACCGAGTCCACCCAGGCCTACCCGGATAGCTTCTTTGTGGGTGCCTACTGGGGGGCACGTCGGGAGTCGCCAGAAGCGTGCGCGCGTCGTGCGGCAGTCTTCCTGGAAATCCTGGCCGCATGCGATCCGCTCCTGGCCCACTGGTACAAGTCCATCCGTTCCCGTAAGGGCACGCAGAAGCTGTCATTGATGCCGCCCGACGTGTCAGTGCTCACGGACTTGTTCCGGCGGGGCGTCAACCGTGAGGGCCGAGGACCCGTTATCGAGGAACTGGGCCTCCGCGTCGGCTTCCTCAACGGAGGTGCCGCCTCCGATGACGCACGCCTGAGCATCAAATGCGGAGCCTTCGATGCCCCCAGTCCCAACAACTGCCTCTTGTCCCTCCCATTCGACGGACCGACCGCGGAGCGGGTGTTGACCCCCTACGTGCTGGAGGCCGTGATGCGCGGAATGGTGGTCGCGTGGGCGCCGGACTGGATCGCTGCCATGTCCAGAGATCATCGGGATCTGGATGATCCGGACAACAGGACCAACGCATGGGTCGGCTGGTTGACCTACTTCTCCAAGCAGCGAGGCACGGTGCCCCCACTGCCCGCGCCCGTGCGCATCGAGCCCGTGGAGGACAAGGGCACCCTCATCGTCCTGACCCCGGAGCGCTTCACCGTGGCGAACCCGGAACACGTGGCGCTGGCCAATCGCGTGCGCGAGCTGCTCACCCGGGCCGGGCTCATCAAGACCCGCTGAAAGAAAAACGGCGCGCTCCACCCCGGCCGGCGGAGCGCGCCAACAACAACAGTCCTACCGCTGCGGCACTTCAATCGCACGCAGCAGCGACCCATCCTGTCCTGGCACCCGCGCGCGCAGGAGCAGCGCGGCTCCCGGCTCCGCGGACGTCAGGGCCTGCGCCGCCTCCGTGACACCAGACACCTTCTGGTCACCCACCTGCGTCAGCACCATCCCGGGCGCCAGTCCCGCGCGCTCCGCGGGGCTGCCGGACTCCACCGCCACCACCTGCGCGCCGCCGCTGCCGTCCTGCGCCTCCGACAGCCGCAGGCCCATCCGCTTCGACAGGGGCGCGGGCGTCGCGTCCCGAGGCGTCATCTCCTCCTCGCCCCGCTGCGTGGGCCGGGTGCCCAGCTTCACCGGCACCTCCATCGCCTTGCCGCCGCGCACCAGGCTCACCTTCACCTCGCTGCCCGGCTTGAGCAACGCCACCGCGCGCGTCAGCGACCCGGCGGAGTCCACCGCTCGCTCGCCCACGGACGTGATGATGTCCTCCTCGCGCAGGCCCGCCTTCGCACCGGGGCCGCCCGCGCTGACGCCGGCCACCACCGCGCCCTTCGCCGCTTCCACGCGCAGCGCGCGCGCCAACTCTGGCGTGAGGTCCTGCACCGCCAGGCCCACCCAGCCCCGGCGCACCACGCCCGTCTCCTGGAGCTGCGGCAGGAGCGCCTGGATGAGGTTCGCCGGCACCGCGAAGCCAATGCCCGTCGCGCCGCCGATGATGGCCGTGTTCATGCCCACCACCTCGCCCTTCATGTTGAAGAGCGGGCCGCCGGAGTTGCCCGGGTTGATGGCCGCGTCCGTCTGCAGGAAGTCGTCATACGGACCCGCGTGGATGTCGCGCGCCCGGGCGGACAGGATGCCCGCGCTCACGCTCGACGCGAGCCCGAATGGATTGCCAATGGCCATCACCGGATCGCCCACGCGCAGGCCATCTGAATCCCCCAGCTTCACGAACGGCAGGTTCCCGGACACGCCCTTCATCTGGATGAGCGCCACGTCCGTGAGCGCGTCGCGGCCCAGCACCTCCGCCTCGAACGAGCGCCCGTCCTCCAGCTTCACCCGGACGGTGTCCGCGCCCTCCACCACGTGGTTGTTCGTGAGCACCAGGCCGGACGGGTCGATGACGAAGCCCGACCCCAGCCCCTGCTTCGCGGGCGCGCCGCCCTCGCCATAGGGATTCTGTCCGCCCTGCATGCCGAAGCGCTCGGCGAGGCCGGGGGGCAGGCCCTGCATCATCCCGCCCATCGCGGGGCGGGCGCGGGCCTGCACCTCCACGTTCACCACCGCGCCCTTCACCGTGTCCACGAGCGGCGCCAGCGACATGAGCGCGCCGGGAGACCCGGGCGTGGGCGAATAGACCGCCGGCTCCACCTTCGCGCCCGAGGGCGTGGTGGCTGTCTTCAACGACAGCGTGGGGCGTGCGGGCGGAGCCACGTCCGCGGCCGGCTTGCAGGCCCCCAATGCGACCAGGGGCATCAGCGTGAGCGCGCGGGCAAGGTGGCGGCGGGACGGAAGCGTGCGGACCATCGTGCGTTCTCCTTGAGTGGCGGCCGGAAGAGGGCCTTCCGGTCGGAGATGGGAAAGAAAGAGTCGAACCGGATGCGGTGGGCACCCTGGGAAGGAGGCAGCGGTCCCGTTCCACCAGCGACACCGGGAGCCACCGGTGGCCCAGCTGCCTGAAGGGAGCTCTTGGAGGAAGCCCCGCATCCGGTCCGACGCTGGGACTTCATTGCAGTCCGTGGGCCAACCCCTCCAGACCCCCCTTCAGAGGGGAGCCGGGCCCCAGAAGGCCCCAGGGCGCGGGGCAAAGTGCCCCAACCGGGGCATTTCGCCCGGGGGCGGCGTGCCCCAGACCCCACCCCCGTGGCTCCCGCCGGACATGGCACGGCGGATGCTCATGGAGCCAAAGGTCCCCCCGCGAGCGTCGCCGCCGCGGCACCTTCAACCCCTCCAGGAGTTCATGCCCATGGTGCACGAGCAATCAGAAGGAGTCGCGCGCGGCGCGGCCTGGGAAGACCCGCACTCGGAGCCCGCGAGGCCTCCTCGCATCCTGGTCGCGGATGATCAGACGGAGATGCGCACGCTCATCCGCAAGATGCTGGTGCGGCGCGGTTATGACGTGGTGGAGGCGTCGGACGGGCCGGACCTGGTGCGCGTCCTCATTGAAGGGCTGACGGCGGAGGAGTCGCGCGCGCCCGACCTCATCATCACGGACGTGCGCATGCCGGGCTTCACGGGCCTGGAGGTGCTCGCCCGGCTGCGGCGCGAGCAGTGGAACACGCCGGTCATCCTCATCACCGCCTTCGGCGACGTGCAGCTGCACCGCGAGGCCCTGCGCCTGGGGGCTGCCTGTGTGCTCAACAAGCCGTTCGACATGGACGAGCTGCGAGGCGCGGTGGAGGTGGCCCTCGCGGTGACACGCGAGTGACGCCACCCCGGGTGATGGCGCGCTAAGGTGGCGCGGCAATGCCTGTCGCAAGGAAGCCCATGCGCCGCCTCCCCTGGTCCCTGTCGTTGTCGCTCCTGTGCCTGGCATGCGCGCCTACGCAGCGCCAGACGCCGGACGCGGGCACTCCGGAGGTCAAGCCCCAGCGGCTGGTGGCGCACATCGTCCACACCTATCCGCACGACCCCACGGCCTTCACGCAGGGGCTCCAGTTCCACCAGGGCCAGCTCTACGAGAGCACCGGTGAGAAGGGCGACCTGCGCCGCATCTCGCTGGAGCAGGCGGCGCCCCTGTGGAAGCAGCCCCTGCCGGACGTGTTCCCGGAGGGACTAGCGAGCGACGGGCAGCGGCTGTACCAGCTCACCTGGCAGGACGAGGCGCTCTTCGTGTGGAACGGCGCGCCGCCCGCGCAGGAGAAGCAGGTGGAGTACGACGGCGAGGGCTGGGGCCTGTGCTACTGGCAGGGCCAGTTGGTGCGCAGCGACGGCACGTCCACGC
The DNA here is from genome assembly GCF_003668955.1 of Corallococcus sp. AB038B. Lineage (NCBI taxonomy): Bacteria > Pseudomonadati > Myxococcota > Myxococcia > Myxococcales > Myxococcaceae > Corallococcus > Corallococcus sp. AB038B. The sequence goes on from NZ_RAWO01000001.1 coordinate 969,781, forward strand.
TGCGCTTCCACGACCCGAAGGACTTCCACGTGAAGTCCCAGGTGCAGGTGACGTTGCAGGGCGCGCCGCAGGAGATGCTCAACGAGCTGGAGTGCGCGGAGGACGGCGTCTACGCCAACGTCTGGCATTCCAACAACATCCTGAAGATTGATTACGCCACGGGCCGCGTGCTGGCGGTCATCGACGCGTCGGCGCTGGCGCAGGCGGTGCGAGGCCGGGTGCGCAGCTACGAGGCGGTGCTCAACGGCATCGCGCTGGAGCCCGGCACCGGTCGCCTGTTCCTCACCGGCAAGCTGTGGCCCGACCTCTTCGAAGTGACGCTGGTGGGGCCCGCCGCCACGCCGTAGCGCACGTCAGCGCGAGTATTGGAAGGACACGGTGCCCGTGCTGGACGGTGGCACCTTCAGGTCCCACGTCAGGCCTCGCGTGGTGTCATCCCGCTGGGCACCGGGCGTGGCGCGGACGAGCCGGCTTCCTTGAGGCCAGGTGTCCAGCACGCGCACGCTCATGGGCACGGGATACGGGTTGGGCACCCGCAGGGTGACGTCGTGGACCTCGCGCGCATTCCATTGCACGGGAACGCGTTGCTCGGTTCGCACGACCTGGACCTTCGGGTCGGTGCCGAGCGGGAGCGTGAAGGTGTTGTCTGGCCGCAGCGGGGTCAGCTTCAGCAGCGTGCGTGGCTTGCCGTCCACGAGCGGGTGGACGTAGCGATACATGACGAGTTCTCCCAGCGAGGAAGGTCTCACCTCCGCGATGAGGTAGGTGGCCGGGTCTTGCGCGGGGAAGACCTGGCGGTGGAGCGTCATGGGCCAGTGCTCGGTGATGAGGGGGACGCGCGGCGAGGTCCCATCCCGCAGCGTGTGTCGTCCGGGTGCGACGAGGCGCCCGGCGGGAGGCATCGGATTCTTCTGGGAAGTGTCCCCCTCCCGCGCGAAATCCCGAGGGGGAGGAATCGGCAGGAGCTCAGTCGGTCCCACCCCCGCGACCATGAAATCGATATACGCGAGCTCCTGCGGTGAGTTCCCGATGTAACACCCGTACGTCAGCGGTGACGATGGCTCCGGATTCGGCCCGGCGCCCGTCCAGAGCTGTTCGTCGAAACGCAAGTTCGCGCCAGCGGGAGCGGCAACGGCCTCGTACAGTTGCACGCTGGCGCCCTCGCGCCCGAATCGCAACCGGTAGCCAGTGGGGGCGGGGGGGAGGTTGGAGATGTGGTACTCGCCGCGCACGTCCGTGAATGCAAACACCTCCTCTGTCTGGAGACGGCTGGTGAGGACGCTCACCACTGTGTCCTTCAGGGGAGCGCCTGTGTTCACGTCCACGACCCTGCCGCTGAGGCTCACGGGTGCAGCCCGCTGTTGCAGGGCCTTCGCGCTCCAGACCGGGAGGGTGGACCACCCCCCGCGCTCGAACATCTGGCGCCGCAGGCGGGCTTCCTCCTCCAGCGCGTCAGGCTGCTGAAGCACCACCGGCAGGGGGCGGAGGGACTCGAAGGAGGGCGCGCCCTGGTTCACGTCGAACTGGACGAGCGCATCCTTCCAGTCCGTGCCCGTGCGCTGGAGGATCTGCCCCTGGAACGTCGCCTCCACCTGGGATGGCGGGTCCTGCACGGCCAGCGCCACCCGGTAGTGCACGGAGGCCTTGGGCAGGAAATGGCGGAGCACCACCTTCACGGCCCCTTCGCCCTTCAGGGTGGCTGTCACCTCCAGTGCCGGAGGTGAGGGCTTCGATGCGAGGCGGGTGAGCGCGAAGCTCGCGGCTCCCCTCTCGGGGTCGTACGACCTCTCCGTGCCTGGGGGCGCGGGCGGGGCCACGGCGTCCATGGCCGCTCGGGCCTGCTCGGCGGTGAATGCGGGGACATAGGTGGGACGCACTTCGAACTGCTGGACCTCGGCGCCCTCCGCCTCCACGCGAACCGCGGTGGGGTCGACGTCGCCCAGCAGCAGCGGCCACACGACGCGCTCCGTGCCAGCCAGGTTCACGGTGGTGGTCCGCTCAACGAGCGTCCGGTCCTTGTAGACGGTGACCGTGGTGTCCTCCGCCTCCACGACCACGCCCATCATCCCCGCGAGCAGCACTCCCAGACCCATCAGGACCATGGCTGGATTCTGGGGCCGCGTCTGCCTTCAGCTCAATGGGCTTGCGAATCAGCCTGTCTGGAAAAGCGCCGCCGCACGGTCCGGACCACCTCCACGTCCCAGCGCGGTGACAGCAACTCCAGCGCGGTCCGCCGGAAGGGCAGGGCGCACGCCAGGCACGCCAGCGTCGCGGCCAGTCCGATGAGCGAGTTCTGCCAGGAGCCCAGGTTCCACTGCCCGGACCACGACCACGGCTCCATGCTCGTGGGCCACAGGTAGTGGATGGGCCAGTCCGGCCCGCTGCCGGCGAGGTCGCACAGCAGATGACCGTGGAACGCAGCCACCGACAGCAGGGCCACCGCTGCTCTTTGCCGCGCCAGCGCCGTACACACCGCCATGGTGACGAGCGCCCCCACGTAGCCATGAAAAATCACGTGGTGATAACGCGAATAAAACTCTTCACCCGCCAGCAATGACAAACCATCCAGGTCCGGCGCGAGTCCCGCGCAGGTGACGAGGACCCGGTCACGCCGTTCGCGCAGGCCTTGCGAGAGGAGCCAGGACAATTCGGCGTGGACGATGGGATTCATGGGTGTGCGCTAGCGTACGGCATGCCGGGCCCACGGCGAAGGTTCCCGGGGCAGTGCGTTGAGAAGGTGGGGGCAATGACTCATCATGAATTCCATCTCCGCACACCCGCGGCTGGGCATCGCTACGCTTTTTGAAGCGCACGCACGAAACACACCCGAGGCCGTGGCGCTGCACTTCGAAGGAGGTGTGCTCCGCTATGACACGCTCAACCAGCGCGCGAACCGGCTGGCGCGGCGGCTCCAAGCGCTCGGTGTGGGGCTCGACCAGCCCGTGGGCATCCTCGCTGACCGCACACCGGAAACAGTGGTGGGATTGCTGGGCATCCTGAAGGCAGGAGGCGCCTATCTCCCTCTGGACCCGAGTCATCCTCCGGAGCGGCTCGCCGCGATGGTGGCGGACTCCGGGATGCGGGTCCTCGTCGGACGGCGTGAGGCGGTCCAGGGGCTGCGCTTCCAGGGGCACGTCGTCGCGCCTCCCTCTTCGGATGAACCTCTGGAGGCGCAGGATTCCGTGAACGTGAAGAGCGGAGCGGGGCCGGACTCGCTGGCGTATGTGCTCTACACGTCCGGCTCCACGGGCAGGCCCAAGGGTGTGTGCATCCCGCACCGGGGCGTGGCGCGGCTGGTGCTGGATGCGGGCTTCATGGGCTTCCGGCGCGAGGACCGCGTCCTCCAGGCCGCGTCGTATGCCTTCGATGCCTCGACGCTGGAGGTCTGGGGCGCGTTGCTGAACGGCGCGACGCTGTGTCTGGTTTCGCGGGAGACCCTGCTGTCGCCTCCGCTCCTCGCGGCGAAGCTCCGGCGGGATGCCATCTCCGCCGCGGTGCTGAGCACATCGCTGTTCCATCAACTGGCCGCCGCCATCCCGGATGCGTTCGGTGGGCTCCGTGTCCTGATGGTGGGTGGCGACGTGCTGGACCCCAAGTGGGTGGCGCGAGTCATGGCGCAGGGAAAGCCCCAGCGGCTGCTCAACAGCTATGGCCCCACGGAGTGCACCACCTCCGCGACGGCGTATGAACTCCTCGCGCCTCCAGAGCCGGGCGTGTCCATTCCCATCGGCAGACCGCTCGCGCGGCTTCAGTTGCATGTCCTGGACGACGCGGGGAAGCCGCTGTCCGTGGGCGAAGTGGGGGAGCTGTACCTGGGCGGAGAGGGGCTCGCGCGGGGCTACCTGAACCGGCCCGTCCTCACTGGCGAGCGGTTCCTGCCGGATCCGTTCAGCGACGTGCCCGGGGCGCGGATGTATCGGACGGGAGACCGGGCGCGGTGGCTCCAGGATGCCAACCTGGAGTTCCTGGGGCGGGTGGACCACCAGGTGAAGATTCGTGGCGCGCGAGTCGAGCTGGCGGAGATCGAGAGCGTCCTGCGCACCCACCCGCGAGTCGGTGACGCCGTGGTCCGCGTGCACGAGGTCTCTCCGGGCGACAAGCGGCTCGTCGCGTATGTCTCACCGCGCGGTGTGGAGGACGCGGAGCTGCGCGCGTATCTGGGCTCGAAGCTGCCGGACTTCATGCTTCCCCATGCGGTCATGGCGCTGGAGCACATGCCGCTCAACGCCAGCGGCAAGGTGGACCCCTCGCGGCTTCCTGTGCCGCGCTTTGGTTCGGGGGAGGGTGAAACACCGCGCACGCTGCTGGAGCAGGAGATCGCGCGCGTCTGGTCGGAGGTCCTGGGGACGCAGCAGGCTGGCACGCAGGACCGCTTCATGGAGTCAGGTGGGGACTCGCTGCTCGCGATCCGTTTCATTGAACGGCTGGAGCAGGCGGTATCGGTCCGTCTGCCCGTGCGGGCGCTCTTCGACAGTCCGAACATCGCGGAGCTGGCGCGGTCGGTGGAAGCAGCACGGGGAACAGGTCGAAGCATCGACGTGCCACCCATCGTCCCGGTGGACCGGACGCGGCCGCTGCCCCTGTCTGATTCCCAGCGGCAATTGTGGCTCCTGGAGCAGCTGGCGCCCCGGAGCGCCGTCTACAACGAGCCCTTCACGCTGTATCTGCCCGGTGACCTCCAGCCCGACGCGCTGGAGCGCGCGTTCCGTTCACTCATCGCCCGGCATGAAGTGCTGCGGACGACCTTCGGCTCCACTCCGGACGGTCCGTTCCAGCGCGTGCATCCGGACATGCCGTTCCACCTGCGACGTGTGGACCTGCACGCTGTGCCCGGAGGCCTGCGGAGCGCGAAGGCGTTGCAGTTGGCCACCCAGGAGGCGCGTGAGCCCTTCGACCTGGAGCACGGGCCACTGTTGCGTGCGACGTGGATGCGATTGAGCGCGGCGGAGAGTCGCCTCGCCCTGGTGATGCACCACCTCATCGTGGATGGCTTCACGATGGCGGCGTTCCTCCAGGAACTGCACGGGTTCTACCTGGCGGAGGCACCTTCGCTGCCGCCACTGCCGCTCCAGTACGGCGACGCCGCCGTCTGGCAGCAGGGGCCTCGCTACCAGGGAGCCATCGCGTCACACCTCGACTGGTGGAAGCAGTCACTCGCGGGGGCTCCGCACCTGGAGTTGCCCATGCAGCATCCCCGCCCCCAGGCCCCGAGCTTCCGAGGGGCCAAGCACGTCGTGCGAATCCCCGGGGACCTGCTGGAGTCCGTGAAGGCGCTGGGGCGCGGCCAGGACACCTCGCTCTTCATGACGATGCTGTCCGTGTTCGGCGCGTTGCTGCACCGCTACTCGGGGGCGGAGGACCTCATCGTCGGCGGTGCCTTCTCCGGGCGGAGCCGCGCGGAGTCGCGGGCCATCTCCGGGCACTTCGTGAACCTGCTGCCGCTGCGGCTGCGATTCTCCGAAGGGCTGACCGTACGAGGCCTGTTGGCACAGGTGCGCCGCGTCTGCCTGGAGGCGCTCGAACATCAGGACGCGCCGCTCGTGCGCATCGTGGAGGCGGTGAACCCGGCGCGCATCACTGGCGCCAACCCGTTGTTCCAGGTGTGCTGCACGCTGGAGCCGCGCATCGCGGTGCCGGTGTCGGACTGGCGGGTGGAGCCCCACGACGTCGACACGGGGACGTCGAAGCTCGACCTCGCCATCGAGCTGGACGAGCGGCCCGGCGGCATGTCCGTGCGGTGGGAATACGCGCTGGACGTCTTCGAGCCCTGGATGATCCACCAACTGGGTCAGCACTTCGTGACGCTGCTGCGCGAGGCCACGCACGACCCGGAGCAACGGGTTTCGGCGTTGCCGCTGCTCTCGGAGGCGGAGCAGACACAGGTGCTCGCCTGGGCTCACGGACCCGTGCGGGACGTGCCTCACTCCGACTGTCTGCACCACCCGTTCGAAGCACAGGTGGAGCGCACGCCAGACGCGCCGGCCCTCGTCTTTCAGGGACGGTCCCTGAGCTACCGGGCGTTGAATGTGGAAGCGAACCGGCTGGCCCATCACCTCATCTCCCAGGGCGTCCGGCCTGGAGACTTCGTGGGTGTTTGTATCCAGCGCTCCTTCGAGCTGATCATCGCTCTGCTGGCGACGCTGAAGGCGGGCGCGGCCTACGTGCCTCTGGACCCTGCCTATCCCAGGGCACGGCTGGAGTTCACGGTGCGGGACGCGGGGCTGAGGCTCATCCTCGCTCAGGAGACGACGCTCGCGCTCATGGACGGTGCGGGCGTCCCGGTGGTCGCGCTGGAGCAGGTGCGCGGCGGTCCGGAGGACACGCCACGGGTCCACGTCACCGGGGATGACCTTGCGTATGTCATCTACACCTCCGGCTCGACGGGGCAGCCCAAGGGCGTGTGCATCAGCCACCGGAGCGCGGTGCACCTGACGGAGACCGTGGCCTGGGACTTCGGCTTCGCACCGGGACAGCGCGTGGCGCAGTGCGCGCGGTATGGCTTCGACTTCTCCGTCGCGGAGATCTTCCCGACGCTCTCCTCTGGCGCCACGCTGTACCTCATGGCCCAGGAGGACGTGGCCGCCGGTGAGGAGCTGGCGGACTTCCTGGAGACCCAGCGCATCCACACCGCGATGTTCACGCCGTCGGCGCTGGGCTCCATGGCGTGGCGAGCGCTTCCGGACCTGAAGACGCTCGCGATTGGAGGCGAGGAGCTTCCCGCGCGGCTCGTGGACACGTGGGCGCCGGGCCGCCGGTTCATCCAGGTCTACGGGCCCACCGAGGCCACGGTCTTCACGACAGCCGCGGAGTGCGTGGCGGGCGAGGGGCCGTACCCCATCGGGACACCTCTCTCCGGCTACGAGGTCTACCTGCTGGATGAAACCCTGACCCCCGTCCCCGTGGGCGTGCGCGGCGCGCTCTACATCGGAGGCAAGGGGCTGGCGCACGGCTATCTGCACCGTCCCGAACTCGACGCGGAACGGTTCATCCCGCATCCCTTCAGCTCGGAGCCGGGCGCGCGCCTCTACAAGAGCGGAGACATTGGCAGCCATCGCCCGGACGGCGGCATCGACTTCCACGGGCGGTCCGACCGCCAGCTCAAGCTGCGCGGCTTTCGCATCGAGCTGGGCGAGATCGAGGCCGCGTTGCGCAAGCACCCCGATGTCCGGGATGCCGTGGTCGAACCCCGGCTGCTCGCGGGAGAGCGGCACCTGGTGGGCTACGTCATCCCCCGGGATGCCGCTGTGACGCCTTCGTTCAAGGAATCGCTGGGCGAAACACTTCCTTCACACATGGTTCCCCGGGAGTGGGTGCTGCTGGATGCGTTCCCGATGGGACCCACTGGGAAGCTGGACCGCGGCGCGCTGCCTTTGCCTTCCGTCAATGCCCAGGCTGCTCCCGAAGCTCCCGCGTCCACGGAGCGTGAGATGGCATTGGAGCGCATCTGGTGCCGGATTCTCGGCGTGGAACGCGTCGGTAGGCAGGAAGGGTTCTTCGACGCGGGTGGGAACTCGCTGCTGCTTACTCGGGTCCAGTCCGCACTGGCCTCGGAGCTGGGCATCCGCGTGAGCATGGCCACGCTGTTCCAGTTCCCGACCCTTGAATCCCTCGCACGGCACCTGGACGCGGAATCCCACGTGCAACCGGTGACGCCGGAGCCCGTACGAACTCCTGCGCGCTCCTCTGGTCCCATCGCCATCATCGGTACGGCCGGGCGGTTCCCGGGAGCCCCCAGCGTTGAAGCGCTGTGGACGTTGCTGGTGGAGGGCCGCGAGGGCCTGTCCCGGTTCAGCCGTGAGACGCTGCTCGATGCGGGCGAGGATCCCCAACTCCTGGACGATCCTTCCTACGTCCGTGCTTCCGGGCTGCTGGAGGACGTCGAGTCCTTCGATGCCTCCTTCTTTGGCTACAGCCCCCTCGACGCGCGGCTGATGGATCCGCAGCTCCGCATGTTCCTGGAGTGCGCATGGGAGGCGCTCGAAGCGGCGGGCTACGACCCGAAGCGGCTGCCCGGCAAGGCGGGCCTGTTCGCGGGCTCGGGAGTGCCGCGCTACTGGTTGGATCAGGTGATGCCGCGCTTCCGTTCGCTGTCCGTGGCCTCGGAGGCGTACCGGTCCATCCTGGGCAATCCGTGGCAGTTCCTCGCCACGGCGACGGCGTATCAACTGGGCCTGCGTGGGCCCGCGCTCACGGTGCAGACAGCCTGCTCCACGTCACTGGTGGCCGTGCACCTGGCCTGCCAGAGCCTGCGCGCGGGCGAATCCGACGTGGCCCTGGCGGGAGGTATCTCCCTCTTCGCGTCCGGTCCTTCCGGTTACCTCCATGAGGCAGGTGGCATCACCTCTCCGGATGGACACTGCCGTCCCTTCGACGCGAAGGGGCAGGGGACGGTGCCCTCCAGCGGCGTGGGCATCGTGGTGCTCAAGCGTCTGGAGGATGCGCTGCGGGATGGAGACTCCATCCATGCCGTCATCCGGGGCTCGGCCATCAACAACGACGGAAACGCCAAGGTCGGCTTCACTGCCCCGAGCGTGGAGGGCCAGCGCGACGTCATCACGCGAGCACACGCCGACGCGGGCGTTGCCGCTCGTGACATCACCTACGTCGAAGCCCACGGCACGGCGACGCCACTGGGCGACCCGCTGGAGGTCCAGGCGCTGCGGCTCGCCTTCGGAGCGCGTGAGGCGTCGGAGCCCGCGGTGGTGCTGGGGGCGCTCAAGAGCAACGTGGGGCACCTGGACTCGGCGGCCGGGGTGGCGGGGTTGATCAAGACGACGCTGGCCCTGGAGCACCGCTTCCTCCCGGGCACAGTCCACTTCGAGCAGCCCCATCCAGAAGCGGGCCTGGAGCGTTCGCCCTTCGTCGTGAGTCGCGAAGGGCGGCCGTGGTCCCTGCCTGAGGGGTTCCCGCGTCTCGCGGGCGTCAGCGCGTTTGGCATTGGAGGAACGAACGCGCACGTGGTCCTCGAAGAGGCACGCCCCGCGCCCACCGTCGACGTGAGCACGTCGGCGGAGGTGCTGGTGCTCTCGGCGCGGAGCGGGGATGCGTTGAACGCGGCTTCGCGGCGGCTCGCGGATCATCTGGAGCGGCATCCTGAGCAGTCACTGGCGGACGTCGCGTACACGTTGCAGGAAGGGCGGACGGCGTTCGGATACCGGCGCGCCATCGCGTGCGAGACACACTCGGAGGCCATCGCGAAGCTCCGGCGGGACGGGCCCGTGCATCCCGCTTCGTCCCCGTATCCTGAAGTGTGCTTCCTGTTTCCCGGCACGGGCACGCAGGAGGCGGGCATGGGCGCGGCGTGGTACCGGCGCGCTCCGGCGTATCGCGAAGCCTTCGATGAATGCGCCGCGCTCTTCGGTCCGGAGATGGAGCGCGACCTTCGTGCCGCGCTGCTCACCGACGAGCGCGGAGCACAGGCGGAGGAAGCGCTGCGAGCACCCTCGCTGGGCATGGCCGCCATCTTCACGACGGAGTACGCGCTGTCGCGGCTGCTGGGCGCATGGGGGCTCCACCCGACGAGCCTCCTGGGCCACAGCCTTGGGGAATACGCCGCCGCGTGTCTCTCCGGCGTCCTGTCGCTGGAGCAGGCCGTGTCGCTGGTCGCGCTGCGCGGCCGCCTCTGTGATGCACTGCCACCGTCCGGCATGCTGGCCGTGCCGCTGTCGGAGGGAGTGCTCACGCAGGAGCTGCCACCCGGACTGTCCCTGGCCGCGGTCAACGGACCCGGGCAGTGCGTGGTGTCCGGGGCGCTGGAGGCGTTGGAGGACTTCGCGGCGCGGCTGCGGGAGCGGGGCGTGAAGACGAAGCGGTTGCCGAACGCGAGCGGGTTCCACTCCGCGCTCGTGGAGCCCGCGATGCAACCGCTCACGGACCTGGCCAGGTCGATGCGCCCGAAGTCCCCGGCGATTCCCCTCAGCTCCAACGTCACGGGCACATGGCTGACCGCGGACGATGCGCACGACCGCACGTACTGGGCTCGCCACCTGCGGCACACGGTCCGGTTCTCCTCGGGGCTGGAGCTGCTGCTGGAGGACCGCGAGCGGTTGTTCGTGGAGGTGGGACCGGGACAGACGCTCTCCACGTTGACGCTGCTGAACCCCCGGGTGGGGCGGGAGCGGCTCGTGTTGCACACGCTCGGCGTGCCCACGGGTCGGCGGCATCCGCCGGAGAGTGATGAACAGGCCCTGCTCCATGCCGTGGGACAGCTCTGGTCCGCGGGCTTCCCCGTGGACTGGGGCATGGTGCGCGGAAGCGGACCCCGCAGGCGCGTCGTGCTGCCGACGTATCCCTTCGAGCGCAAGCGGTACTCTCTTGCGGAGAAGGCGCCACGGCTGCCTCGGCCTGAAGTCACGAACGAGCCCCGGCCGCTTAGCCGTGAAGAAGTCAGTGCCTCCATGGAAGCACTCTGGATGGAGCTGCTCGGCGTGGACACGCTGACGCCGGACAGCCACTTCTTCGAGCTGGGCGGCACGTCGCTCCTGGTCGTGCAGCTCAACCGCGAACTCAAGACGCGGCTGTCGGTGAGCCTGTCGCTGCACGCGGTGCTGGAACACCCGACGCTGGGCGCATGGGTGCGAGCGGTCCAGGACGAGTTGGAGCGTACGGGGCGGCCACTCACCAAGGCGGCACCGCTCCGGATGGAACTCCAGGAGGGACGGCGCGGACGGACACCGCTCTTCCTGGTGCAACCCATCGGGGGCACCGTCTACACTTACCTGCCGCTGGCGAAGCAGCTGGGCGCGGACACGCCGGTCCACGCGTTCCGTGCGTCAGGACTGGAGCCCGGCGAAGTGCTCTACCGCGACGTGTCCGCGATGGCCCGCGCGTACGTGGATGAACTGCTGGCCTTCCAGCCCCAGGGCCCCTTCTGGTTGGGCGGCCACTCCTCGGGCGGCGTCATCGCCTACGAGATGGCGGTCGAGCTGCTGAAGCGGGGCCACTCCGTGGCGGGCGTCATCCAGATCGACACGGTGACGGTGGACGACTCGCACAGGCTGAACATTCGGAGCGTGGGGGACGTGCTCCGGCTCGTCGACGCATTCCAGGAGATCTCCCCTCGCGCGGCGGATGGGCTGCGGACGGCGATGGAGCTCGACACGCGACTGCGGGACGTGGTGCTCGCCACCAACGAGGCCATCGCCGCATACGCGCCGGAACGTCACGCGGTGCCGCTCGTGTACCTGCGGGCCACGGAGCGGGACTCGGTGCTGGACTCGCATGCGGCGGCCTGGTGGAAGGCGCTGACGACCGCTTCGTTCCAGTCCCACGATGTGCGCGGCAACCACTTCACCGTCATGGAGGAGCCCCACGTGGCGGAGGTGGCGCGGCTCATCCGTAAGCAGCTGACAGCGGGAAGGGGAGGGGAACGCGATGACCTCGACGCGGGATGACTGGAAGGCGGAGCTCTCACGGCGCTTCACCGCGTTCGTGGACGCCTACGAGCGCGGAAGCCTGGAGGCCCTGTCCGAGCTGTTCTGGCATGACGACGACATCGTGGTCGTGGGCACGCACTCCAACCTCCACTTCATCGGCTGGGCGCAGGTGGAGCACTCCTTCCGCACCCAGTTCGGGAGCCTGCGCGACATCCGCGTGACGCTGCGCTCGGAGCAGCTCTGGCACGGGGGCGCACCGCCCTCCACCATGGCCTGCCTCACGGTGCCCGCGATGGACATCGCCCTGGTCGCGGGCGGCAGGCCCGTCATCTTCGAGGGCATTCGCGTGGCCTGCGCCTTCGAACGCCGGGGCGCCGAGTGGCGGATGGTCCAGATGCACTGGTCGCTTCCGCGCACGGAGGTGCTGGTGGACCACAAGTACCGTTGATCAACCCGGAGGCAGCGGCGAGCGTCGCGGCGTGCCCAGCAGCTCCAGCGTGCGCAGCGCCACGTCCGCCAGCGTGGACGTGCACGGCATGCAGCCCCCGCCGCAGCAGGGAGCCCAGTCGCCCTCCGGATCCCTCAGCAGGGGATACACACAGCCCCGCAGGGACTGCGGGAGTCCCGCGTCGTCGCAAGCCTGAAGCAGCGCGGCCTGCACGGTGGCATCCTTCACGTCCATCACCCCATCTTCCTAACCGACACCCGGAAGGAAGACAGCCCATGCCCACGACATCGACCCATCATCGGTCCCCCCGCCGCGCCTTCGCGGTGCTCCTGTCGTTCCTCTCCTGCGCATGCTCGGGGACGGGCCGGTCCTCCCGCGAGCCAGCGGACGACCCCACGGTGCTCCTCATGGACACCTTGCGTGCGCACGCTCACGGCAGGGCTCCTTTCTGCGCCCCGGACGCCCGGCTGCTTCAGCCCGGAGGCGGCATCGACCTGGAACGCCTCCACGCCGCCGGCCACCCCGTCATCGTCTGGACCGTGAACGACCTTCCCACGATGCAGGCCCTGCTCCGGCGCGGCGTGGACGGCATCATCACCGACCAGCCGGACGTCCTGCTGCAGGCGGTGCGCGACTTCGACGCCAACGGCGACGGCACCCCTGGGGACCTGCTGGACGCGGACGGGCTCATCGACCCGAAGCGCTTCGATGCACAGGGCCACCGGGGTGCGCGGAACCTGCGGCCGGAGAACACGCTGCCCTCCTTCGAGGCCGCGCTCGACCACGGGATGCCCACGCTGGAACTGGACACCGTCCTCACCGCCGACGGCGTCGTCGTGGTCTCCCACGACCTGAACCTGTTCCCCACGAAGTGCCGCCACGTGGATGGAAGCCCGCTGACCGCTCCCGTTTCCATCGCGACCCTCACCGTCGCGGAGCTCCAGGCCACCTTCGTCTGCGACCAGCTCCTGGAGGACCGCCCGGACCAGAAGAACGACCGCGCGCTCTCTCCGGAGGCTGTCGCGTTCGCCGACCGCACTGGACTCCCGGACCCCTACACCGTCCCCACCCTGAGCCAGGTGTTCGCCTTCGCGGCGGACCAGGCGGACGCCGCCCATGAAGCCCGCGACCCGCTCCGCGCCCGGAACGCCCGCCGTGTGCGCTTCAATGTGGAACTCAAACGGACAACAGAGAAGACAGACATTGCTCCAGCCCATGGCGACGCGGTCGCCCGGCTCATCCATGAAGCTGGGCTCGTCCAGAGGTCGGACGTGCAGTCCTTCGACCTGCGCGCCGTGCGCTCCGTGCAGAAGCGTCACCCGGAGCTGCGCACCGCCGTCCTTCTGAGGACGCGTCCCACCGCCGCGGATGTGAAGGCGGTCGAGTAGCCAGACGGTCCATTCCCCGACCGGGAAATCAAGGATTTAGTCAGGCGACGAAATCAACTTGCGCAAAATCGTTAGGGGCCTTACTAGACGCCTCGTCTTGGTCCCTACCCGCCCGAAAAACGCCACGCCGATGAAGCTCGTGCCCCGGTACGAGCGGCTGAAGCAGATGGCTCAGCGCTTCCCCTCGCTTGACCCCAGCGCCATCGAGACGTGTCTGACGATGCTGCGTCTCTCCAATGAACTGACCGGGGCCTACGAGGCGCATTTCGCACGGCATGGCGTGTCTCACGGACGCTTCGTCGTGCTGGTGCAGTTGTTCGCGGCGGAGGACGCGGGGGACACCCTGCGCCCCGCGGACCTCGCGGAGCTGTCGAGCTGCAGCCGCGCGACCATCACCGGCCTCCTGGACACGCTGGAGAAGGACGGCTTCATCTCCCGCACGGATCACCCCGAGGACCGGCGCATGTACTCCGTGCACCTCACCTCGAAGGGTCGCGAATTCATCCAGGGGATGATGCCCGACCACTACCGCCGCATCGCCGCGCTCATGGCTCCCTTGAGCATGGATGAGCGGGACACGCTTCGCGCCCTGCTCGCCAAGGTGTCCACCGGCATCCCCGCCCTGCGGGACCCCTGAGCCCCTTCCCACACCCCTTCTTCAACGCTGTACCGAGCAACAACCATGACGACCCGTACCGCCCCTTCACTGGAAGCCGCTCCCTCCACCGATGCCCCCGCCGTCGCGCCGCCCGCGAAGCGCTCCCGCGCCAAGCAGGTGCTGCCCATCCTCGTGGGCGTGGCGGTGCTGGGCGGTGGCGCGCGCTTCCTCCTCACCCACGGTCACGAGTCCACCGACGACGCCCAGGTGGAGGGCCGCATCGCCAACGTGTCCCCGCGCGTGGCCGGTCAGGTGGCTCGCGTGCTGGTGCATGACAACCAGACGGTGAAGGCCGGCGACGTGGTGGTGGAACTGGACCACGCGGACCTGGATGCGCGCCTGGAGGTCGCTCGCGCGGACGTGATGAGCGCGGAGGCCCAGCTGTCCAACGCCCAGGCCCAGCTCACCCTCACGGAGGCCAACGCGGGCGCCAACCTGCGCCAGGCCCGCGCCGGCGTCACCCAGGCCTCCAGCGGCATCAGCTCCTCCAAGGCCGCGTTGGAGCAGTCCCGCGCGGACGTGGCTTCTTCCGAAGCGCGCTTCAAGCTGGCGGAGACGGACCTGGGCCGCGTGAAGCAGCTGCGCGAGCAGGGCGCGCTGTCCCAGTCGGACCTGGACACCCGGCAGGCCGCGTATGACACGGCCAAGGCAGCCGTGGACCAGTCCCGCGCGCGGCTGACCTCCACCGAGGCGGGCATCCAGAGCTCCTCCGGTGGCCTGGAGGCCGCGCAGGGCAAGCTCTCCGCCGCGGAGACGGCGCCCGTGCAGATGCAGGCCGCGCAGGCCGCGCTGAAGCTCGCCGAGGCCCGCCTCAAGCAGACCCGCGCCGCGCTGACGCTCTCGGAGCTCGCCGTGTCCTACGCGCAGGTGCGCGCTCCGGTGGACGGCGTGGTCAGCCGCCGCACCGTGGAGGTGGGGCAGATGGTGGGCCCGGAGCGCCCGCTGATGGCCGTCGTTCCGCAGAACGACATCTGGGTCGTGGCCAACTTCAAGGAGGACCAGGTCGGTGAGATGCGCGCGGGCCAGCCGGTGGAGCTGAAGGTGGACGCGTTCGGCGGCCACGCGTTCAAGGGCCACGTGGACAGCCTCGCGGGCGCCAGCGGCGCGCGCTTCGCCCTGCTGCCTCCGGACAACGCGTCCGGCAACTTCGTGAAGGTCGTGCAGCGCATCCCCGTGCTCATCCGCTTCGACGGTGACCTGAAGGAGCTGCCCATCAAGCCGGGCATGAGCGCCTACGTCACCGTGGACACCGGCGCGAAGCCGGAGCCCCAGAAGTCCGCGGCGTTGGATACCCGGAAGGCGGAGTAACCCACCGTGGACGCTCGCCGAGACGTCATCACCGGCTCCAAGGCGGGCATCACCATCGCGGCCATGGCCGCGGCGCTGATGTCCGTGCTGGACATCTCCATCGTCAACGTGGCCCTGAGCGACATCCGCGCGAGCTTCGGCACGCCGTTGGATCAGATCGCCTGGGTGTCCACCGGCTACATGATGGCCAACGTGGTGGTCATCCCGATGACGGGCTGGCTCCAGCGCCGCTTCGGCTACCGGAAGTACTTCACGTTCTCCATCATCCTCTTCACGGTGGCCAGCGTGCTGTGCGGCCTGTCGTGGAACCTGACCTCGCTGGTGGCCTTCCGCATCCTCCAGGGCATGGGCGGCGGCGCCATCATCCCCACGTCCCAGGCCATCCTCTTCGCCCGCTACCCGCGCGAGGAGCACGGCATGGCGGGCGCCCTCTTCGGCCTGGGCGCCGTGACGGGCCCGCTGCTGGGGCCCACCGTGGGCGGGCTCCTCATCGAGGCAGCGAGCTGGCACTGGATCTTCCTCATCAACGTGCCGGTGGGCCTCTTCGCCGCGTACATGGCGTGGCGCTCCATCGAACAGCCCCACTTCGAACCGTCCACGGAGAAGGTGGACCGCAACGGCATCGCGCTGCTCGCCGTGGGCATGGCCTGCCTCCAGTACGTGCTGGAAGAGGGCAACCGCGAGGACTGGTTCGACAGCCGGCTGATCACCCTGCTGGCGGTCGTCGCGGCCATCGCGCTCATCACCTTCGTCGTCCACGAGTTGGAGACACCCAGTCCCGTGGTGGACCTGCGCGTCTTCAGCAACCGCAGTTACTCCGCCGCAACGGGGGTGAACTTCCTGGTGGGCACGGCGCTGTTCTCCGGCTCGTTCCTCTTCAGCCTCTTCTGCGGCTCCGTGATGCGCTACGAGGCGTTGGACATCGGGCTCATCTTCCTCAAGGGCAGCGCCATCCAGATTTTGCTGATGCCGCTCATCGGCAAGTTCGGCGGCAAGGTGGACGGCCGCTTCCTGATTGGCTTCGGCATCCTGGGCATGAGCCTGTCCTTGTGGACCAACGGCCACCTGACCACTCGCGTGGATGAAATCACCCTCATCACGCCGGTGTTCATCCGCGCCTGCTCGCTGGGCTTCATCTTCGTGCCGCTGTCGGTGATGGCGCTCAGCAACCTGCGACCGGAGCAGCGAGGCAACGCGTCGGGCCTCTTCAACCTCACCCGCGAGCTGGGCGGCTCCATCGGCACCGCGTGGATGAGCAGCGCGCTCAGCCGCTCCACCCAGGCCAACGTCACCGCCATCACCTCGCACGTGGACGTCTACGGGCAGGTGGCCCAGGAGCAGGTCGCCTCGATGACCGGCGCCATGGCGGCCAGGGGCGTGCTGAATCCCACGGGCGCCGCCTACGGCCTGTTGAGTCAGCGCATCAGCGCGCAGGCGCTGGTGCGAGCCTTCAACACGAACTTCCTCATCCTCGCCGCGTTGTTCGTCTGCGCCATCATCCTGGTGTTCATGCTCCAGAAGGCGGACCCCACCGTGAAGGTGGAAGGCGCGCACTGAAGAAGCGCGGTCGCTGAAACGACAAAGCGCGGGTCCCCGATGCACTGGGGCCCGCGCTTCTTCGTTTCAGGCGCTACCGGAGACGACTACCGGCGCCACTTCTGCGCGCTGGTGCCGTTGCACTCCCAGAGCTGCAGCGGGGTGCCGCTGGCGGAGTTGCCGCCCGACACGTCCACGCACTTGTTGGCCTGGGGGTTCACCAGGTCACCGGCGCCGGAGAGGACGAACTGCTGCGCGGGGTTGCCGTTGCAGCTCACCAGCTGGATGGCCGTGCCGTTGGCGTTGGAGCCCCAGGCCACGTCCATGCACTTGCCGAAGGCGCGCACGGTGCCGTCCGACATGAAGGACCACTTCTGCGCGTTGGTGCCGTTGCAGTCCCACAGCTGCAGGCGGGTGCCGTCGTTGGTGTTGGAGTTCGGCACGTCGATGCACTTGTTCGCCAGGCCGATGATGGGGCCGCCCGAGCCGCCGCTGCCGGACGTGGTGAGCGACAGGCCGTAGGCGTTCAGGATGGGGATGAGCGGCTGGTAGACGGTGTTGCCGCCGGAGGTGCAGTTGCCACCCGCGCCGGACGTCACGCCCTGCGCCTGGTTGCCGGACAGCCACGAGCCGCCGGAGTCACCGCCCTCCGCGCACGCGCTGGACGCCGTGAGGCCGTACACCGGGCCCGCGGAGTAGTTCACCGTGACGTTCTTCCCCGTGATGACGCCGCAGCGCCAGCCGGTGGTGGAGCCCGAGCGACACACGGACGCGTTGACGCCCGCCTCCTGCGAGCCCTGCACCAGCACGTTGCCGCCCGCGTAGTTGTTCACCCACGGCTGCGACCCCCACGAGCCGTTGGTGCGCACCCAGGCATAGTCGTTGCCAGGCCAGCTGGCCGCCACCACCGTGCCCTGCGCCACGCCGTTGAAGCCGCTGGTGCCCGTGCCCGCGCCGCCGCAGTGGCCCGCCGTCACGAAGCCGCCCGCCACCGGGAAGCCGATGGAGCAGCGCGCGTTGCCCGGGTAGTACGCGTCACCGCCGCGCAGGTCGTACACCGGCTTGAACTCCTCGCGCGACGACACCGTCCGCACCGCGGCGTGCTTCACGCCCGCCTTCGCGACGAAGTCCGCGCCGCCCGTCAGCGCGGAGTCCTGCGTCAGCACCACCACGCTGTTCGTCATCACGTCCACGTACCAGGCATGCACGGCGCGGCCCGCCGAACGGCTGTCGCGGTCCAGCTGGGCCTTCACCGCCTCCAGCTCCGCCTGCGTGTACTTCACCCTCCGCGGCTCCGCCCCCGCGCGGCGCACCGCGTCCGCGTCCGCGTCCGTCGTCACGCCCACCACCAGCGCGCTGCCGTCCGCGTTCATCCACGCGCCGCCAAAGCGCTCGCCCAGCGCCGAGCGCAGAGTGCCTTCCACGCGCACCGCCGCCGCCTCCGACGCCAGCCGCTGCTTCGCGCCGTCCGCCGTCAGGCCCAGGTCCCGCTGCATCGCGGAGAGCAGGTCGGGCGACACGTCGTGCGCCAGCGCCGCTTCCGCCTGGGACGGCGCGGCCATCGCCATCGAGGGAATGACGCTCAACGTGGCGCCAGCGAACAGCGCCGTCGCGGTGGAGAACAGACCGGAGGTCCGCTTCATCGGGTCCTGCCTTTCGTGCTGCGGGGGAACCCGAAGCGAAACCCGACTGAGCCGCGAAGGTCAAACAATTCAAGAATTACTTAAATTCTCCGACATTTTTGTGTGGCCGAAGAAAGTCCCAGAAAACAAGAAGGCCCGGTGCGTCATGAGACGCACCGGGCCTGGGAACTTGCTTCGGTATCGAGCGGAAGTCAGCGCCTGGCGCGACGGGCCACCGCGCGGGCGGGGGCCCGGCGGCGACGCAGCGCGATGGCGCCCAGCATCAGCAGGGCACCGGCGAAGGGCAGGGTGCCGGACGTGCCGGACGCGCTGCAGCCCCCCGCCACGCCCTCGGACGAGTCCGGCAGGCCATTGGGGTTGTTGGACACCGGCGTGGGGGTGGGGGTCTGCCCGCCCACGGTGGGCAGCTGGGTGGTGGGCAGCTGCGGCGTCTCCGTCACCGGCGTCTCCGGCACCGGGGTCGGATCCTCCGCGGGGATGGTCGTGTCATCCGGCACGGGCGTGGGCGTGGGCGCGGGCTTCTCCTCCACCGGCGCGGGCGCGGGCGGCATCACATCCTCGAGCGTCGTCGCCATGGTGAAGCCGTCGTGGAAGATGCTCCCTTCGGGCTTGATGGCGTCGTCGCGGTACAGGCCCATCTTCAGGTAGTTCAGCTCCTTGCCGAACTGGTTGGCGCCGTAGGTCTTCGGCAGCACGTGCTCGCCGTTGTGCCACAGCTCCACGAAGCCGGCCTTCTTGTCGGAAGACCACTTCACGTGCAGCACGAAGTCGTGCCAGTTGCCCTTGTCGATGGAGGTCTGCCACAGCACGGGGGTGGTGTTGCCGCCCACGCGCAGGTTGATCTTGTCCCCGCGCACGAAGAACTCCAGCGGCGGCGAGCCACAGCAGCTCTCCTGGTGCCACTGGGTGATGACCTGCCACGAGTCATGCACCGGGTAGTTCGAGGGAAAGAGCGTGCTCCACTTGTAGTAGTACTCCTTCCCCTGCGTCTCGTGGGTCAGGTACAGCAGTTCGTTGCGGTTGCCGCTGGCGTTGATGGGATCATCGCCTTGCTTCACCGTGGCCTTGAGGGCGTACCTGCCGTCACGCACCACATCCGTTACGACCTGCAAGCGGCTGTTGGCAACGGCCTGCTGGCGCGTCCACTGGGACGTGTTGCCGGTCTCGAAGTCGCCCTTCCAGATGACGCCAGCAAAAGACAGGGCAGGCATCAGGGAGGCCGCGGCAACGAGCTGAAGGAGTCGCTTCAAACAGGGGTCCTTTCGGTCCGGGTTGGGCCACGAGGACACGCGGCGGGAAAAAAGCCTTCCCGCCCCCTCCCGCCTGCCAACCCCCTGCCGCACGCGCGCTCGCCGGGACGCCTGGTGGGGAAAGAGGGGGACAGGGCCCTGCCGCCCGTCACTTCCCCAGGCATGCCAAAGCGCGTGATTCCAGGTGGATGCGGGCGCTCAAACCATCCTTCGAGAGCAGCCGTGCAGCCGAGCCCCCGGGCGTCATCCCCCCAACAACCGGACGGCCCGGCGCCCTGTCTCCCTCTCGCGCCTGACGTGGGAAGTGGGGCCTTTTTTCAAGATCGGCGGAGCAGCCCGTCTATTGGTGCGTGTGTCACCCAAAACATCCGATGCGCCTGTTCTCCCACCGCCTTGCTGCCCACCGCGTCATGGGACGCCCGGAGGCAGGGGGCGGGGTCAGGTCGGCGTTCGTCGGAGGTTGGTGTAGAACGGCCCGAAGGGGCGGCAGGGGGGAGACGCCCGAGGGGACCGCATGGTGAAGCCGGCGAAGACGAGTCTCTGGGCGCTGGCACTGGCCATCCCTTTCCTGGCTGCTGGCGTCGCGGCGCTGAAGCCCCGGGCGCAGCCGCAGTCCCTGCCTGACACCTTCTGGACGGATCGCCGGGCGGCGGCCCGCATCGAGGCCCGCCTCACGCATTCGGAAGCCGACCGCTACCGCTCGCGCGCCCCCGCGGGCGGCTGCCCGGTGCCCGCCGAGCCCATGCCGCTGGGCCCGCTCGCCCGCATGGAGGCCCAGCAGGACTGGGGTGGCATCGCGGCGGCGTATGCCCTGGAGGGCGAGTGGAACCAGGCGGCCTCCTTCCTGGAGCGCACGCCGGGGTCGCCGGAGCGCGACAGCGACCTGGCGGCGGTGGCGCTCGCCCGGGACGACCATGAGCGCGCGCTGCGCCTGCTGGACGGCGCGCTCGCCGCGAAGCCGAATCTCACGCAGGCGCTGTGGAACCGCGCGCTGGTGTTCCGGGAGATGGGGCTGACGCTGCGCGCGTCGGCGCTCTTCGAAGAGGTGGCGAAGCGCAACGAGCAGGGCTGGGGGCGCGAGGCCCACGCCCAGGCGCTGGCCCTTCGCGAGGCCACGCTGGAGCGTCAGCGCCAGTGGAAGGCCGCGCGCGACGCGACCCTGGCCCTGGTGGAGGACCCCCAGGCGCCGCTGCCCATGGACGCGGCCCGGCAGATGCCCGGCACCGTGCGCGGCGTCTTCTATGACGTGGTGCGCGCCGCGGCGTCGAAGGAGCGCGCGCAGGCGCTGCTGCCGCTGGCGAAGGAGCTGGACCGGGTGCACGGCGGCAGCGTGCTCTCGGACTACGTGCAGCGCGTGGCGAAGCGCGACTTCTCCCGCCGGAGCACGCTGGCGCAGCAGTACGCGGAGGCCCTGCGGGCGGGCCAGGGCGTCCCGGAGACGCTCCTGGACAGGGCGCGGCTGTCTGGCGACGACGACATCTACCTGGGCGCCCTGCTGCGCGGCCGAGGCAACGCCGCGCGGGACCTCCAGGACACGCTCGCGCGCATCCAGAAGACGAACGACCCCTGGTTCGCGGACGTCGCGGAGCGGGACCAGGCGCGCAAGGAGATTTCGGAGGGCGCGTGGTGGAAGGCCGAGCAGCGCTACTTCGGCGCGCTCCAGCGCTGCCGGGAGACGACGCTGTCAGCGCGCTGCCTGGAGCTGGAGCGGCGGCTGGCCATGTTCTACGGCGACATGCAGCGCGTCTCCGAGGCCGAGCAGCACGCGAAGCAACTGTGGGCGGGTGCCCGTCAGCTGCGCGAATGGGACCTGGAGCTCAACGCGCTGGAGATCCTCAGCCACGTGGCGCGCTCCCGCAACGACCTGGGCAGCGCCCGCGCGTACCTGGAGGAGTGGATGGCCCGCGGGGCCTCGGTCAGCTGCTACTGGCCCCACGTGCAGCTGGCGCACCTGCACTACCAGGACCTGCGGCCGGAGGCCGCCCGGCGCGAGCTGGACCTGGCCGCCGCCTGCTCCGACAACCCGATGGAGCCGATGTTCGGCGCGACGCTCGCGGAGCTGACGCGCACGAGCCCCGGCTCCGAGGACGCCGCGTGGATGCGGACCATCTCCGCCAGGATGCTGGCGGGCCCGGTCGTCGCGAAGAGCGACCAGGTCTACGAACGCTATCTGGAGGGCCGCTTCCTCCTGGAGCAGGACCGCGGACAGGGTGAGGCGTTCCTGCGCGACACCATCACCCGGGCGGACGCGCTGCCGCGCGGGGACGCCCTGGCTCGTGAGTCGTGGGCGCTCGCCTATTCGTCGCTGGCGACGGACGCGGGCCGCGCCGGAGAGTTCCCCAAGGTGGTGACGCTGATGGCCGCCCAGCTGGGCACGCCCGTGCCCACCCGGTGCGCGCTGGCCGCCAGCGTCCACGCGGAGCGCACCGTGCTGGTCGCGCTGGGGCCCAAGGGCGAGGTGAAGGGTCACTACGATGCCTCGCGCAAGGTGGCGTTCGCCCACGCGGATTCGTCCCGGCTGGTGCCGGACGCCCTGCGCCAGACGCTCGCCAGCTGTGAGCGCGTGGACGTGCTCGCGTGGGCCCCCGTCTTCGGGCGCACGGACCTGCTGCCGGCGGAGCTGGCGTGGAGCTTCCGGTTGGGCCGCGTCAGCGGTCCCCGCCCGGCACCCGCGGCCACGCGCCGCCTGGTGGTGGCCGGGGTGGAGACGCCGTCGCTGCTGCAACTGCCCCGGTTGCCCACGTGGACGCCGGACGCGGAGCCCGGCGGCGCTCCTCCGGACGTGCTGTCCGGTTCGGACGCCACGCCCTCGCGCGTGCTGGCGCGCATGGCGGACGCCACGGAGATTGAAATCCACGCCCACGGCATCACCGACCCCACGCTCTCCGGCGCCTCGCTGGTGGTGCTGTCTCCGGAGGTCAACGGCCGCTACGCGCTCACCGCGGACGTGGTGCGGGAGCACCGGCTCACCGGCGCGCCCACCGTGTTCCTGGCCGCGTGCAGCGCGGGCCGCACCACGGCCCTGCAGAGCACGGAGCCCTTCAGCCTGCCGGCGGCCTTCATTGATTCGGGCGCGCGCGCGGTGCTGGCCTCCACCGTGGACATCCCGGACGCGGCGGGCCGCTTCTTCGACGGTGTGCGCCGGCGCATCCACGCGGGCATCCCCGCCGCCATCGCGCTGCGCGACGAGCGCCAGGCGTGGCTGTCCCGCGACGCCCGGGCCGGGTGGACGCGCTCCGTGCTGCTGGTCGAAAACGCCGAATAACGCGGGGCGAAGATCAGAGAGGGGGCTCCAGGTGCGTGTTGCCGCCGGGAACACGGAAGTGGTGGAAGGTGACGCTGGCGCTCACGTCCAGCGCCCTCACCCAGTGCCACCAGCCCACGGGCAGGAACACCAGGTCCCCCGGCTCCAGCACCGCCTCCAGCACCGTGGCCTCCGCGTAGAGCGGATGCAGGGTCAGGTCCGGCACATCCGCGTTCACATGACTGAAGGTGCCCCGGTGCGGGTACACCCGGTGGCGCTCGAAGGACGGCACCATCCGCACGTGCTTGCGGCCCATCACCTGGCCCAACAGGATGTTCATGTTGTCGTGGTGCAGTGGGGTGACGGTGCCCGCCGGCCCCAGCAGCAGCGTCAGCATGTCGTGGCGCAGGTCCGGTTCGATGATTCCCGCCGGGGCCCGCAGGTCCTCGCGCAGCGGCGACAGCCCGCCCTCCCGCCAGTTCTCGTTGCGCGGCACCATGTAGTAGTCGTTCGTCCGCGTCCCCGTCTCCAGCAGGCTGAGGAAGTCGGAGAAGGGCATCCGCGAGCGGTGCCGGTCCTGGAAGGCCGCGTGCTCCGGATCCGCGTCGCGGCCCATCATCACCTCCACGTCCACGCTCCCCAGCCGCTCGCGGAAGTACGTGAGCGACCAGCGCTGGAGTGCCGGCCAGTCCGCCATCATCCCGCGCAGCACCACCGGCCGGTGGCCGAAGTAGTAGCGCTGGAAGAACTCCTCGGGGGGCACTCCCTGGCGCACCTCCAGCGCGCGGCCCCCGTCCTGCGTCCGCAGCGCGCTGTAGACGTCCATCAGCGACTCCATCCAGCCGAAGTGCCGGGCCACCTGCCGGCACGCCCGGAAGTACGGATGGGCGCCCACCGCCGCCACCTCCGCCTGGGCCACCGCGGGGTCCACACCGGACGACACCAGCACCTTCTGTACGTCCTCCTCCGTGACCCCCAGCGCCAGGTTCTCCGCCAGCCACTGCCGCCACTCGGGGCGCAGCTGGGACGTGTCTTCGTTCATTCGGAACTCCTTGAAATCCTTGGAGGCAGGGGCCGGGGGGCCCCTGCTACCGGGAGGGCAGCCCATGTTATGGACTGGCCCAAAGTCCCAATCCACCCAGCCTCGGCTTACCCAGGACTCCCCTCGTAGCAGGAGAAGAAGACCCATGACCTCCGGAGACGTGTCGTCCGTTTCCCCCGGTGCCTTCGAACCGGACACCAGCGCCCCGCACGTGAAGAATTCGTACCCCACGTGCAGCGATCGTGGCCCGCGCCGTCGCCGCCCGCTGCCGCCGCCGTCGGTGCCTCCCCTCTTGGAGGGGGCGGACGGGGCTCGCTGAAGCTCCTGCCGAGCAGGCTTGTCTGCCCTTCCGGGCATTTTTCTCTCAAGAAACGAACCGCTCGGCGTCTTTAGTCAGGAAAGCCCACCAGTCACTTCGGGGCCTTGTGTCATGGCCAATCTCTTCAACCGGGAAAAGCGCCACTTCGAGGCGTTCATCCAGCGACACCGGCCCAGCCTGCTGGCCGTGGCGCGGCGGTTGTGCGCTCGAGGCGCCCTGGACCCGGAGGACCTGGTCCAGGAAGCCTTCGAGCGGGCGTTGCCGGAGTTTGGCCACCTGAAGGACCGGACGGAAGCGGCGTGCGCGGCGTGGCTGTGCACGACCATGACCAACCGGTTCCTGGACCACTGCCGCCGGCATCGCACGGAGAGCCGGGGGCTGCCGCACCTGGCGCTGGTGCAGGACCTGCCGGTGACGGGGGATGGCGACCGGGAGAACTGGGAGCTGGTGGGCAACGACGCGTTCCAGGCTGCCATCGAGCAGCTCAAGCCGCACCTTCGGGACGCATACAGGCTTCACGCGGAAGGCCCCCGCTACCAGGCCATCGCTGAACATTTCAACGTCCCTGTGGGAACCGTGGGCAGCTGGCTGACGCTGGCGCGCCGGGACCTGAGGGAGCTGCTGCTTCCGAGCGTCGCTGTAGCTCGGGAGCGGGGGGTCCAGTCATGAACGCGCATTGCACCCGGTTGCATCTCTTCATGGACGGCGAGCTGTCCGAGTCCGACGCCGAAGGCTTCCGGAGTCACCTGCCGCGCTGTGCCTCCTGTGAGTGCGGCCTGAGGGACCTGCTCCAGTTGGAGCTGCTGGCGGCGCGGGCCCTGGGCACGGGCGCGACGGAGGCGCCGGCCGCGAAGCAGGAGGGCAACGGCAACGTGGTGTCGCTGGGCGCGTGGGTGCGCCGCAACGCGCGCGTGGTGGCGCCGCTGGCCATGGCCGCCAGCCTCTGCGCCGTCTTCGTGCCGCGCATGATGCCCGCCTCGGAAGTGCCGGCGGTCGTCTTCCTGGAGAACCAGACCACCCGCGAGCTGGAGGGCCGCCTGTCTGATCCGCGCGCGGACCAGTGGCGCCGCTACAGCCCCATGCGCGGTGGCGCGGACGGCGTGGAGGCCGGAAAGGGCACCCTGCCGCTGCGTCCGCTGGCGGAGATGGAGGAGCGCAAGGACTTCCGCGGCATCGTCGCGGCCTACGTGCTGCACGGTCAGTGGCAGCAGGCGCAGGCGGTGCTGGCGCGCGAGCCCGCGTCGCTGGCGCGCGACAGCGACCTGGCGGTGGTGGCGCTTCAGGACAACCGTTTCCAGGACGCGCTGGCGCTGTTGGACCCCGTGGTGCGCGCGGATCCGCGCAACCCGCAGGCGCTGTGGAACCGCGGCCTCGCGCTGCGTGCCCTGCACCAGGAAGCCCGCGCCGCGCGCGACTTCGACCAGGTGGCCGCGCTGGGCGAGCCGGGCTGGAGCGACGAAGCGCGCAAGCTGGCGGAAGAGCTGCGCGCCGCCGCCCGCTGAAGCACGTTGGATTCCCCCGCGCGTCACGAGCGTCCACCACCGGGCGCTCCGCGCGGGGTTCGTGACTCGTTCCTCGGGATGACGTGACAGGCTGCTGGGGTTGTCGGAACACTCCAGGAGCCGTCCATGTCCGAGTCTTCATCCGCCGACTACGCGTCCACCCGCCGTGACTTCCGGTGGGAGCGGCCGGCGCACTTCAACTTCGCCACGGACGTCATCGACCGGCACGCGGCCGAGCGGCCCCAGGCCCCCGCGCTCCAGTGGTCCGACGAGTCCGGGCGCTCCCAGTGCTTCACCTTCCAGGAGCTGAAGGAGCGCTCGCTGCACGCGGCGCGCTTCCTCACCGGGCTGGGCCTGAAGCGCGGCGACCGGGTCTTCATCCTGATGCCGCGCGTGCCGGAGTGGTGGTTCCTCGTGCTGGGCTGCATCCGCGCGGGCATCGTCTTCATGCCCGGCACGCCCATGCTCACTGCCAAGGACATCCGCTATCGGCTGGAGGTCTCCGGCGCGAAGGCCGTCCTCACCGACGGCAGCTGCCTGGACCGCTTCGAGGGCGTGTTGGGCCAGGCCCCCGGCGTGACGACGTGGGTGTCCACCGGCGACGCGCCCGCGCCGTGGACGCGCTACACGTCCGAGGCATTGGCGGAATCCCAGGCGACGGCGTTCCCGCCCACGCGCTCGGATGATCCGCTGCTCATCTACTTCACGTCCGGCACCACCGGCATGCCGAAGATGGTGCTGCACACCCAGTCCAGCTACGGGCAGGGGCACCTCATCACCGGCCGCTACTGGTTGGACCTGAAGCCGGAGGATCGGCACCTCACGCTCAGCGACACCGGCTGGGCGAAGTGCGCGTGGGGCAAGCTCTTCGGTCCGTGGAGCGTGGGCGCGTGCAACGTCGTCTTC
The DNA here is from genome assembly GCF_003668955.1 of Corallococcus sp. AB038B. Lineage (NCBI taxonomy): Bacteria > Pseudomonadati > Myxococcota > Myxococcia > Myxococcales > Myxococcaceae > Corallococcus > Corallococcus sp. AB038B. The sequence goes on from NZ_RAWO01000001.1 coordinate 996,400, forward strand.
GACTTCCGCGGCCGGTTCGACCCCGTGGGCTTCCTGAAGGTGCTGGAGCGGGAGAAGGTCACCACCTTCTGCGCGCCGCCCACCGCGTGGCGCGCGCTGGTGCTCCAGGATTTGAAGGCGGTGGACCTGTCCTCGCTGCGCCACTCCCTGAGCGCCGGCGAGCCGCTCAACCCGGAGGTCATCCAGACGTGGAAGGAGGCCACCGGGCTGCACATCCGCGAGGGCTACGGCCAGACGGAGACGGTGGTCATCGTCGGCATCTTCCCCGGGATGGAGCCGCGCGTGGGCTCCATGGGCAAGCCGTCCCCGGGCTTCACCGTGGCCGTCATCGACGAGCACGGCAACGAAGTGGCGGACGGGCAGGAGGGCGACATCGCCGTGCGCGTGAAGCCGGAGCGGCCGGTGGGCCTGTTCGCGGGCTACCTCAACGACGACGCGGCCAACGCCGCCAGCAGCCGGGGGGACTGGTACGTCACAGGCGACCGCGCGGTGCGCGACGCGGAGGGCTACCTGTGGTTCGTGGGGCGCTCCGACGACGTCATCAAGACGTCCGGCTACCGCGTGGGCCCCTTCGAGGTGGAGTCCGCGCTGATTGAGCACCCGGCGGTGGCCGAGTCCGCCGTCATCGGCGTGCCGGACGACAAGCTGGGCCATCGCATCAAGGCGTACGTGCTGCTCACGCCGGGCCACACGCCGTCACCGGAGCTCGCGCAGGAGCTGCAGGACTTCGTGAAGAAGACCACGGCGCCCTACAAATACCCGCGCGAGATTGAGTTCGTCACGGAGCTGCCCAAGACGGTGAGCGGGAAGATCCGCCGCGCCGAGCTGCGCGCCACCCAGAAGCACTGAGCGGCGCGCAGGGCAGGGGACTACTTCAGCCAGTCCGAGTGCACGAAGCCGGCGTCGGGCTTGTCCCGGCGCTGGTACGTGTGCGCGCCGAACGCGTCGCGCTGGGCCTGGGTGAGGTTCTGCGGCAGCTCCGGGCTGCGGTAGCTGTCCATGTACGCCAGGCTGCTGCTGAACACCGGCACGGGGATGCCCGCCATCGTCGCGGCGCCCACGAGCTTGCGCCACGCCGGGGCCATCTTCTCCAGCACGGGCGCGAAGGCCTCGGACACCAGGAGATTCGGCAGCGTGGGCTGCTGCTGGAAGGACTCGCGCAGCGGGGTGAGCAGCTTCGCGCGGATGATGCAGCCGCCTCTCCAGATGCGAGCCATCTCCGCCAGCGACACGCCCCACTTGTACTCGTCCGCCGCCGCCTGGATGAGCCGCATGCCCTGCGCGTACGTCACCACGCGCGCCGCGTAGAGCGCGTCATGCGCCCACTGGGCCAGCTCCTTCTTCTCCTCCGAGGACAGGGAGATGGCGGGGCCGTGGAGCTTCTTGCTCGCGGCCACGCGCTCGTCCTTGCGCGAGGACAGGTTGCGCGCGTCCAGCGCGGCCGCGATGGAGGGCACCGGCACGCCCAAATCCAGGGCCACCTGCACCGTCCACTTGCCCGTGCCCTTCTGGCCGGCCTTGTCCAGCACCATGTCCACCAGCGGCTTGCCCGTCTCCGGGTCGCGCTTGCGCAGCACCTTGATGGTGGTCTCCAGGAGGAACGACTCGGCGATGCCCTCGTTCCACTTGGAGAACAGGTCGGCCAGCGTCGCGGTGTCCAGGCCCAGGCCGCGGTGGAGCACGTCGTACGTCTCCGCGAGCAACTGCATGTCCGCGTACTCGATGCCGTTGTGCACCATCTTCACGAAGTGGCCCGCGCCCTCAGGGCCCACGTGGGTGACGCACAGGCCCTCTTCGCTGCGCGCGGCGATGGCCTCCAGCACCGGCTGCACCAGCGCGTACGCGTCCTTGGGGCCGCCGGGCATGATGGACGGGCCGTTGCGCGCGCCCTCTTCACCGCCGGACACGCCGATGCCCAGGAAGTGGAAGCCCTTCTCCTTGCACAGGGCCTCACGGCGGCGCGTGTCCAGGTACCAGGAGTTGCCCGCGTCCATGATGACATCGCCGGGCGACAGCAGCGGGAACAGCCGGCCCATCATCTCGTCCACGGGGGCGCCGGCGGTAATCATCAGGAGGATGCGGCGCGGGCGCTCCAGGCCCGCGACGAACTTCTCCAGCTCCGGGAAGCCCTGCAGGGCCTGCTTCGGATTCGCTTGCTGGACCTTCTGGATGCTCTCCGGGTGGCGGTCCCATACGGCGACGCTGAAGCCGTGGTCCGCGATGTTGAGGGCCAGGCTCGCGCCCATCACGCCCATGCCCGCCACGCCGAACTGCGCCGGCTTCGTCTGTGTGCTCATGTTCCCTCCAGAGGGTCCGCCTCACCCGTGGGCGGCGGGATCCAACATCCACTGCGTGTTCGTCACGTGCGACGCGGGCAGGGACATATCCCCCGCGAGGATGCGCCGCATGGCGTCCCGCTTGCCCTCGCCGGCCACCAGCCCCAGCACCGCCCCCGCGCCCTGGAGCACGGGGAACGTCAACGTCATCCGCCACGGCGGCGGCTTCGCGCTCTGCTCCACCGCCAGCACCCGCCGCGTGCGCTCCTGCAGGGCAGGATGGCCGGGCATGAGGCTCGCGGTGTGGCCGTCCTCGCCCACGCCAATGAGCACCACGTCCAGCTTCGCGGGCAGCGTCTTCTCGTAGTCGCGCGCGGCGGCGTCGCGGTCCGTGCGCTCGCCCTGCATGCGGAACACCTGCGTGTCCGGCAGCTTCAGCGGCTCGAGCAGCGACTCCTTCACCAGCAGGTAGTTGCTGTCCTTGTGGTCCGGCGGCACGAAGCGCTCGTCCACGAAGTACACGTCCACGCGCTCCCAGGGGAGCTTGTGGTCCGCGAGCAGCCGGTACGCGGGCTTGGGCGTGTTGCCGCCCGACAGCGCCAGGCTCACGCGGGCCTTCGTCGCGAGCGCCTTCGTAAGCTCACGCGCCATCCAGTCCGCGGCCTCGCGGGCCAGCCGCTCCGGGGGGACGACGAGGGGCTGGCTCATAGCGTGGACCACCGCCGGCCGTTCTTCGAGGGCAGCGCGTCCGCGGCGTCAGGGCCCTTGCTGCCCTTGGCGTAGGTGTGGACCGTGCCGCCCGCGTCCGTCTCCAGCGCCTGGAGGATGGGCGTGATGTAGCCCCACGCCTGCTCCACGCTGTCCTGGCGCGCGAAGAGGGTGGCGTTGCCGCGCATGCAGTCCAGCAGCAGCCGCTCGTACGCCTCCGGCACGGGCTTCTTGAAGCTCTCCGCGTAGTCCATGTCCATGGTGACGCCGCCGATGTTGACGTCCTCGCCGGGAATCTTGGACTCGAAGGACAGCGCGATGCCTTCGTGCGGCTGGATGCGCAGCGTGAGCACGTTGGGCTGCAGCCGCTGGCAGGTGGCGCCGCTGCCGCTGAACAGGCCGATGGGCACCGACTTGAAGTGGATGGACACCTCCGTCAGGCGCTTCTTCAAATTCTTGCCTGCGCGCAGGTAGAAGGGCACGCCCTGCCAGCGCCACGAGTCGATGTTCATCTTCATCGCCACGTACGTGGGCGTGCGGGAGCCCTTCTTCACGCCCTTCTCGTCCTGGTAGCCCTCGTACTGGCCCACCACCACGTGCTGGGGCACCTCGCCGCCTTCAACGGGGCGCAGCGCGCGGAAGACCTTGTTCTTCTCGTCGCGGATGTCCTCCGCGGCGAAGGACACCGGCGGCTCCATGGCGCACAGGGCGAGCACCTGGAGCAGGTGGTTCTGCACCATGTCCCGGATGACGCCCGTCTCGTCGTAGAAGCCGCCGCGGCCCTCCACGCCAATGGCCTCGGCCGCGGTGATTTCCACGTGGTCGATGTGCTGGCGGTTCCAGAGCGGCTCGAAGATGGCGTTGGCGAAGCGGAACACCAGGATGTTCTGCACCGTCTCCTTGCCCAGGTAGTGGTCGATGCGGAAGATCTGCTTCTCGTCCAGCGCCGCGCCCAGCGTCTTGTTGAGGGCCTTCGCGCTCTCCAAATCGTGGCCGAAGGGCTTCTCGATGATGAGCCGGTGCCAGGGCTTCTGACCGGGCTGCTCCTCGCGCTTGAGCAGGCCCGCGCCGGAGAGGCTCTGGATGATCTGCGGGAACGTGGAGGCCGGCGTGGCCATGTAATAGAGCTGGTTGCCGTCCGTCTTGCGGCGCTTGGAGAGGTCCTGGAGCTTCTGGCCCAGGAGCTTGAAGGCCTCCGGATCGTCGTAGCCTCCGGAGGCGGTCTCGATGCTCTCCGTGAAGCGCTTCACCGCGGCTTCATCCAGGGGCTGCGTGCGGGCGAACTTCTTCAGGCCCTCCTTCACGTGCTCGCGGAAGGGGCCGTCCTCCAGCTTGGAGCGGCTGTAGGCGACGATGGCGAAGTTCTCGGGGAGCAGGCCGGCTCGGGCGAGCTCGAAGAGGGCCGGGAATAGTTTGCGTTCGGCCAGGTCGCCCGTGGCGCCGAAGAGGACCAGGGTGCAGGGGTCCGGGCGTCCCGCGCTGAACACCGGCTCGCCTTCACGGGGATGGGTTTCGATGTGAACTCCCTGCGCGTCCATGCGGTTCTCCCTCCGGGTTCGTCGGGCACCTTAAGGCGCTAATCTGGCGGCCCTGCAAGCGCATTGCAGGAGAATGATGCGGGCCTGACGTCTTGCCTGCCCCGGCGCTCGGGTGCTCCTCCGGCTTACCAAAGGCTCCACTCGAACTCCTTCGGAGGGCGCGCGGGCGGCCGGGCCGGGCGTGAGCTGGCTGCCTGGAACGTGGTACTCCTGACGGACCGGACGCCCCCGGCGTCGCGCTGAACGGAAGCTCCTCCTCTCGCATGCGCTACGTCGTCTCGCTGTGGTTCTTCGCGCTGTTCCTGGTCACCGCGCCCCTCCTCTTCACGTTGGGCGCGGTGTTGTTCGTGGTGGCGTACCCGTTGGATCCGGATCGCCAGTGGCTGCACGTGCTGGTGTGCCGGTGGTGCTACGGGCTGTGGCTGCACGCGTCCCCCGGCTGGCGCGTGCGGGTGGAGGGACGGGAGCTGTTGCCCAAGGGCCCGTGCGTCTACGTCGTCAACCACCAGTCGTTCGCGGACATCCTGGCGGTGATGGGGTTGTTCACGCCGTACAAGTTCGTGGCGAAGGCGTCACTGTTCCGCACGCCGCTGGTGGGCTGGATGATGACGCTCTTGGGCTACGTGCCCATCGTGCGCGGCAGCTCCACGTCCATGGAGCAGTTGCTGGGCCCGTGTCGCCGGTGGCTCCGCAAGGGCATCCCGGTGCTCATCTTCCCGGAGGGCACGTATTCGCCCGGGGAGCTGCTGCCCTTCAAGCGCGGCGCGTTCCAGCTGGCGCTGGAGGAGCACGTGCCGGTGGTGCCGGTGCTGGTGCGCGGCACGCGGGAGCTGGTGGATGGGGACGGGCCGTGGATGAGCCCTCGCGCCACCGTCACGGTGCAGGTGATGCCGGCGCTGCCGCCGGAGACGTTCGGGCCGGATTCGGCGGCGCTGGCCACGCGCGTGCGGGAGCAGTACGTGGAGGCGCTCGCGCGGGTGGGCTGAAGGCGCACGGACGGGGTAGCGTCACGGTCATGCGCCACCTGCTCCTGTGCTGGCTCGGGGTCTGTCTGTCTTCCACCGCGTGGGCGGGGACTCCTGCCCTTCCAGTCCCCTTGCCGGAGGCGGGAATCCCCGACCCCTTGCACCTGGTGCTGTACGTGTCGTCGGTGAGGGTGGTGGAAGGGGGCACGGCGTCCTTCAGCGTGGCGTTGGCTGGCTTCGCGTTGCCCGGTGACCCGAGTGGGTTGGTCACCGTCACGGTGGAGCGGACGGACGGCGACGCGGACCTCACGGTGCGGGAAGGGGCGTCGCTCACGTTCGACCCGGCCGTCTGGGAGCCCCAGGAGGTGGTGCTGGCGGCCGCGAAGGATGCGGACAACGAGGACGGCACGGCCACCTTCACGCTGTCCGCGCCGGGCCTGGATTCGCGCACCCTCATCGCGACGGAAGCGGATCAGGACCCCATGGCTCCGGTCTTCACCACCGTGCCTGTCACCCAGGCCGTGGTGGGCGTCCCCTATCAACTCGGCGTGCACGCTCGGGGACGGCCCGCTCCGACGTACTCCCTGCGCACCGCGCCTTCGGGGATGAGCCTGGATGCGCTGGGCAACCTCACGTGGACGCCTTCCCAGCTGGGGGAGGTGGACGTGGTGGTGGTGGCGAGCAATGGGCAGCAACCTGATGCGGAGCTGTCCTTCCGGCTCGTCGTGGGGCCGGATCAGCCCCCCTCGCTGCGCGTCATCGCTCCACGCCAGGGCGAACGGCTGTCAGGGACCCTGGCCGACTACTCCTGCGAGTGCCTCGACGACGTGGGCTGCGTGCGAGCGGAGTTCCTGGTGGATGGGCTGCCGCTGGAGACACGGGAGGGCCCGGGGCCCACCTACTCCGTGGGGGGCGCTCCCGGCCGCTGGGACATCTCGAGGCTCAAGCCGGGAGCCCACTTCGTCCGGGTCTTCGTGACGGACTCGGTGGGACACCAGACCCTGGGCGCGCCCATCGACATCTGCATCGACTGCCCCGAAGCCGATGCGGGGACCCCGGTGGATGCTGGCAGCCACGTGTCCCAGGACGAGGGCGACGACATCATCGACCCCTGGAGCTGTGACTGCGCGACCACCGGGTTGGCTCCGGCGGCGTGGGTGGGGCTGGGCCTGCTGGGGCTGCGCGCCCGTCGTCGCCGGGCCTGACGTCGTACCGGGCGCCGCGAAGGCTCAGGCGTGCTCGGAGCCGGGCAGCTCTTCGTCCATCCGTGACGCCTCCGCGTGCGGCGAGGCCTCCACGGCGTTCGTCGCGGGCGCGGCCTCGGTGACGGCGCGGGCCAGGTCGTGGGGCGCGCGGAGCAACGCCTCCAGCGCGGCGGCGCTCGCGGGGACGCCGCGCTGCTCCACCTGGAGCCAGCCTCCCTTGATGCTCACGCGGCGGTGGCCCTTCAGGCCCAGCAGGCGCTGACGCACGCCCGGATCCAGGATGATGGGGCGCGCTTCCGGCGCCAGCCCCTCCACCTGGAAGGCCGCGTCCAGCTCCGCGTCGCCCAGCGCCTCTTCGCGCGGCGTGGCGGCGCCGGGAATCTTGTCCTCGGGGCGCTCGTGCTCCAGCAGCAGGTCGGCGGGCAGCGCGCCCTCCAGGTCCAGCCGCAGCACCGTCACGGTGTGGCGCTTCTTGCTGCTCGCGCCGCGTTTGCCCGTGGCCAGGAGCAGCGTCCGCCCCTGGTAGCGCCCCTGCACTTCCATCCGCCGATCCGCGATGGAGAGGCCGTGCGACTTCGCGAACGCCTCCCACGCGGCGCGCTGGCGGCGCTTGAGCTGGAACAGCGTGGCGAGGACCAGGGCGCCCAGGACGAGCAGGGACGCGAGGATGCCGAGCGGAGAGAAGACACCGGAAAGCATGACGGCGCATTGTGCACTGGCCACGCGACGCGTGAACCATCAATCCGATCGCGGATGCACCTCCGTGCGCCGGGCAGGCTTGCTGCATGGGTGCGTGGACCTGGGGGAAGGGTCGCCGCTCGCATGCAAACGTGTGGAATCCCATGTGGCTCGCGTTCCTTCACGCGCATGCGCCCTGTGCGGAGTGCACGCATGGCGCAGGCCCCTCATGCCACGGGTGTGCCCCGCCGGGTCATGCGGCCCAAGCGCGGAGACTCCGTGGCGCGTGGGGTGGGGAGGATGGGACGCGTCGGGCAGGCCACGGATGCAAGCTCGCGGAATGACGCCCTTTTTCGACAATGTCAGAGGGGGCGGGTAAGGGAGCGGGGGCTCGCCGCTTGGAGTCGGGGATGGGACCGGGGGAGGCTGCCCGGCTCGCACCCGCCACCGGGCCACGAGGGAGGGTGAACGCCGGATGCGCCTGCTGCACACGTCGGACTGGCACCTGGGCCACACGCTGTATGACGTCTCACGCGAAGCGGAGCACGCCGCGTTCCTGACGTGGCTGTTGGACACGCTGGAGTCCCAGGAGGTGGATGCGCTCCTGGTGGCCGGGGACATCTTCGACACGGCCAACCCCAGCGCGGAGGCGCAGGCGGCCTGGTACCACTTCATCGCGCGTGCCCGGCGCACGCTGCCGAAGCTGGACGTGGTGGTGGTGGGCGGCAATCACGACTCCGCCGCGCGCCTGGACGCGCCGGATCCGCTCTTCCACGCCCTGGGCGTGCGCGTGGTGGGTGGCCTTCCGCGCCACCGGGGCGGACTGGAGATGGAGCGGCTGGTGGTGCCGGTGCACGACGCGCGCGGGAAGGTGGGCGCGTGGGTGGCGGCGGTGCCGTACCTGCGGCCGTCGGACCTGCCGTCCGTGCCGGACAGCGAAGGGGACCGGCTGGTGGAGGGCGTGCGCGTCGTCTATTCGGAGGTGCTGGAGGCGGCGCGCAGGCGGCGTCGGTCCGGGCAGGCGCTGGTGGCCATGGGCCACTGTTACATGACGGGCTCGGAGCTGTCGGAGCTGAGCGAGCGGAAGATTTTGGGCGGCAACCAGCATGCGCTGCCGGTGGAGTTGTTCCCGGAGGACGTCGCGTACGCGGCGCTGGGGCATCTGCACAAGGCGCAGCGCGTGGGCGGCCGCGAGGGCGTGCGCTACAGCGGATCACCGCTGCCGCTGTCGCTGTCGGAGGCGCACTACCGGCACCAGGTGCTGGTGCTGGACGTGGAGGACGGAGCGTTGACGCAGGTGCGTCCGCTGACGGTACCTCGCACCACGGACATGATGCGGGTGCCCGCGCGGGACGCGGCGCCGCTGTCGGAGGTGCTGGAGCTGTTGGCGGCGCTGCCCGCGTGTGAGGACGGGGCTCCAGAGTCGATGCGGCCGTACCTGGAGGTCTGCGTGTCGCTGCCCCGGCCGGAGCCGGCGCTGCGCCACAAGGTGGAGAAGGCGCTGGATGGGCGGGCGGCGCGGCTGGTGAAGCTGACGCCGTTCTACACCGGCACGGGCGGGGCGCTGGCGGACGTGCGGCCGGGATTGTCGCTGCGTGAGCGCACGCCGGAGGACGTGTTCCTCGCCCGGTATGCGCGGGACTTCAAGGAGGCGCCCTCGCCGGGGTTGCTGGAGTCGTTCCACGCGCTGCTCACGCAGGTGCAGGAGGACGCGTCGTGAAGATCCTGGCGATTCGCGGCAGCAACCTCACGAGCTTCGCGGGGGACTTCGCGCTGGAGCTGGACCGGGCGCCGCTGGACCGGTTGGGGCTGTTCGCCATCTCCGGCGCGACGGGCGCGGGCAAGAGCACGCTGCTGGATGCGCTGTGCCTGGCGCTGTTCGACCGCACGCCCCGGCTGGGCGGGCCCAGCAAGGTGCTGGTGGGCCGCGCGGACGAGGAGGAAGAGGCGCGGCTGTCGGCGTACGACGTGCGCGGCATGCTGCGGCGCGGGGCGGGCAAGGGCCACGCGGAGGTGGACTTCCTGGGCAAGGACGGGCGGCGCTACCGGGCTCGGTGGAACGTGTGGCGTGCTCGCGAGCGCGCGGAGGGGAGATTCCGGCCGCAGGAGCTGAGCCTGACGGACGTGGTCTCGGGGCAGCTGTTCGGCCGCACCAAGGGCGAGGTGCTCCACGCGATTCAAGAGCGGCTGGGGCTGTCGTTCGATCAGTTCCGGCGCTCGGCGCTACTGGCGCAGGGGGAGTTCGCGGCGTTCCTGCGCGCGGACGCGAACGAGCGCGCGGAGCTGCTGGAGCGGATGACGGGCACGGAGGTGTACAGCCGCGTGTCCATCGCCGCGCACGAGAAGAACGCGAAGGAGCAGGAGGAACTCAAGCGGCTGTCGTTGGGGCTCGCGGCCATCGCGCTGATGTCGGACGCGGATCGCGAGAGTGTGCGCGTCCAACTGGGCGAAGAGGAGGCGGCGCGGGTCCGCGAGGAGACCCGGTCGCGCGAGGCGGAGGCGGCCCGGTCCTGGTACGCGCAGCGCGCGGAGTTCGTGGGTCAGGAGCAGCAGGCCGAAAGCGCGGTGGCTCGGGCGGACTCAGAGCGGGAGGCGGCGGCGCCTCGTGAGGCACTGCTGGAGTCGGTGCGCGCTGCGGAGGGTTTCCGCGCGGTGGTGTCGGCGGTGGAGGCCGCGGAGCAGGGCTGCGTGAGGGCGGAGGCCGAGCAACTGGAGCGGGCCTCACAGGCGGAAGCGGCGCTCGCGGCGGCGGCGGCGCAGCGGCAGGTGCGGATGCAGGCGGAGGCCGCGCGGGCTGCGGCGCTGGATGCGGAGGCGTCGGTGCGCCCGGCGCTGGAGGAGGCCGCGACGCTGGATACGCGCCGCGCGGAGGCGGAGCGCGAGGCCCGTGAGGCCGCGGAGCTGGCGAAGCAGGCGAAGACCGCGGAAGCGTCGGCTCGAGACGCGCTGGCGCTGGTGCAGACGGCGGAAGCGAAGGCCCAGGTGTTGGTGGACGCGGCCGAAGCGTGGCGCGTGTCTCATGCGAGTTGGGAGTCCCTGGCCACGGAGTGGCCCCGATGGCAGCGCGAGTTGGAGCGCTTCGCGGGGGCGCTGAAGGACGAACAGTCGGCGGGCTCGGACGCGGACCGGTTGGGGAAGGACGCGGATCGTCTGGGCAACGAGGCCCAGGCTCGCCGTGAGGAGCACCAGGGCGCGGTCGAGTCGGAAGCGCAGGCGCAGGCCCTGGCGACGCATGCGGAAGCCGCGCTGGGCGAGGATGGCGGCGCGGCTCGGCGGGCGCTCCGGGATGCGTTGCTGGCGCGACAGGATGTTCTGGGGGCGCTGACGCTCGCGGGTGAAGGCGCTCGGGCGGAGGGCACGGCGGAAGGTGACGCGGCGGCGGAGCTGAAGGCGCACCGCGAGGTTTCCCAGCGCGCGGCGGAGGAGGCGAAGGACGCGGCGGCGCGGCGGGCGACGCAGGATGCGATGCTCCACGAGGCTCGCCGTGCGCAGTCGCGCGCGGAGGCGACGCAGGGGTTGGCTTCGCACCGGGCCGCGCTGCACGAAGGTGAGCCGTGTCCGCTGTGCGGCGCGCTCGAACATCCGTATGCCCGGGAGGCTTCAGCTCTGGAGGGGCTGGTCGCGGAGGCCGCGGCCCGGGTGCTGGAGTTGGAGACCGCTCGGGATGCCGCGGCGAAGCAGGAGAGCGCGGCGAGCGTGCGGCAGGCGACCGCGGACACGGCCGCGACCCAGGCCGAATCACGGCGCGACACTGCGGCCCGCAAGCGCACGGCGCATCGTGAAGCCTGGCGCGCGGCGCGCGAACAGTGGACCCGCGCGGTGCTCCCAGGAGAGGACGCGGCAACACGGGCGGATACGAAGGCCTCGTCACGCGTTGGTAAGCGGCAGGGCGCGTCGGATGCAGGCTCCAACGCCGCGAACGCGGAAGCCGGGCGCTCAAGCCCGGCCGATGCGAAGGCCTCGTCACACGGCTCGCAGGAGCACTCCGCGCAGGATGACCGTGCCGCTGCGTCGCCTCCCGACAACGCGGAGGCCACCACCACTCAGGCGTGGATCCGCGCCGCGCAGGATGACCGTGCCGCTGCGTCGCCTTCCGACGACGCGGAGGCCACCACCACTCAGGCGTGGATCCGTGCCGCGCAGGAAGACGCGCGCGCGCGGCTCGCGACCCTTCGTGACGAAGAGGCTTCCGCGGAAGCCCGCGCCAGCGCTGCTCGCGAGGCCCGGGCCCTACTGGAGACCCGGCGCACCCGGCGCGAAGGCGCGGCCGATGCCCTGCGCAAGGCCGAGGACTCCTGGTCCCGCGCGTCCCAGTCCCACCGCGATGCGCTGCTTCGCCGGGACACCGCCCGCGATGCCCGTGAGCGCGCCCTCACCGAAGTGTCCCCTCCGTTCGCCAGCGAGGCTGCCCCCTGGAAGGACAAGCTCGCGGAGGACCCCGCGCGCTTCCAGGGCCAGTGCCTGGCGCGCGTGACGAAGTGGCGCGAGAAGCTCGCGGAGCTGGAGGCCTCTCGCAAGCGCCTGGAGGAACAACAGGGCCTGCGTGCCCGTGAAGAAGTCCGCCTCCAGTCCCGGCACGAGGACGCGGAGACCGCTGCCCACCGCGCGAGCCTCAAGGACGCGGCCTTCCAGGATGCGTCCAGGGCCCGCGCCCGGCTGCTCCAGGGCCGCCCCACGCAGGAGGTGCGCGCGGAGGTCCAGGCGCGCATCGACGCCGCCCAGGCAACCTACGAGCGCGCCCGCGAGGACTCCGAAGCCCTCCAGCAGGCGGAGAAGGTGGCCACCGCCCGCGCTGAGGACGCCGTGCGCCTGCGCACCGAGGCCGCCCGCACGCTCGACAGCGCCCAGGCCGTCCTCGCGGAACGCCTCGCCGGTCATGGCTCCACCCTGGAGCAACTCAAGGCCCTGCTGTCGCGCGGCGCCGCCTGGTGCGACTCGGAGGCCCGCGCGCTCAACGCCCTGCGCGAGTCCGTGGCCCAGGCCCGCGCTGTCCTCTTGGAGCGCCGCGAGCGCCGCGTCCGCCATGAGGCCTCCGGGCTTCCCTCGCTCGCGGAGGCAGACGTCGCGGAGCTCTGCGAACGCCTGCGCACCGACGTCGAGGTGCGCCACCGCGCCGTGGCCCTGCTGCGCGCGAAGCTGGACCACGACGACGCCTCCCGCGCACGTCATGGCTCGGAGGCCCGGGCCCTGGAGTTGCGCCGCGCCGACGCGGAGGTGTGGAAGACGCTGGGCGACCTCATCGGCTCGCACGACGGAAAGAAGTTCAAGGTCTTCGCCCAGAGCCTCACCCTGGACGCGCTGCTGCTGCACGCCAACGCACACCTGCGCGAGCTGGCCCGCCGCTACCGACTGGAGCGCGTGCCCGGCCATGACCTGGACCTCCAGGTGGTGGACGGCGACATGGGCGACGAGGTCCGCAGCGTGGCCAGCCTCTCCGGCGGCGAGAGCTTCCTCGTGTCGCTCGCGCTCGCGCTGGGCCTGGCCTCGCTGTCGTCGGAGACGACGCAGGTGGAGACCCTCTTCATCGACGAGGGCTTCGGCACCCTGGACCCGGAGACGCTGGAGGTCGCGCTCGCCACGCTCGACGCGCTCCAGGCCACCGGCCGCCAGGTGGGCATCATCTCGCACGTGAGCGGGCTCGCCGAGCGCATCGGCGTGCAGGTTCGCGTGGTGAAGCAGGGCGGCGGTCGCAGCAAGCTCGTCGTCGAAGGCGACGCGGGGATCATCGCGCCGTCGGATCAACAGGTGGCGTGACGGCTCAGCCCGTCACCGGCTCCGCGCCCATCAGGCCGCGCACCACCGCGGCCACGGCCAGCGGCGTCGCCACGCGGTCGTCGCTCAGCGCCGCCAGCGCCCGCGCGAACTGCTCCGCGGAGGAGAAGCGCTGCGACGGGTGCGGCGCGAGCGCCCGGTCCAACACCAGCGCCAGCGGATCCGACACCTCCGGCGCCACCATGCGCACGGGCGTCAGCCGCATGCCCCGGATGGAGGCCTCCACTTCCTCGGCCGTTCCTTCCTCGTAGGGCGACTCCAGCGACAGCAGCTCGTACAGCAGCACCGCCGCCGCCCACAGGTCCACCGCGACGGAGACCTCGCCCGCCAGGAGCTCCGGCGAGCGGTAGTTCTGCTTGCCCACCCGCCGCAGATCCACCTCCAGCCCCGCGCGCGAGCGGGCCACGCCGAAGTCCGCGAGCTTCACCTCTCCGCCGCGCGACAGCAGCACGTTGTGCGGAGACACATCGCAGTGCACGACCGCCAGCGGCAGGCCCTTGGAGTTGGTGGCCTTGTGCGCGTACGCCAGCGCCTCCAGCACGTGGCGCACCATCATCACGGAGATGTCGATGGGCAGCTCGATGCGCCGGCGCCGGCACTGCGCCAGCACGCGCCCCAGGTCCGTGCCCTCCACCAGCTCCAGCGCCAGGTAGGGCCCGTCCGCCAGCTCGCCGTACTCCCGGAAGCCCACGATGTGCGGATGATCCAGGCACCGTGCCAGCTCCGCCTCATGAAAGAGCTGCTCGCGTGCTTCCGGGTCCCGCAGGCGCTCTGGTCGCACGCGCTTGAGGGCCATCTCCTCCCCCACATAGGGCCCCTGGATCATCTTCGCGCGGAACACCTCCGCGTTGCCGCCGCGTCCCAGCCGCGACAGCAGCTGGAAGCGGCCCAGGTCGCGCGGCCATTCGGATGTCGGGTCTTCCTCCAACGTCACGCCTTCTCCCCGGCCAGGCTGGCCAGATACCCGTCCAGCGTCGCGGAGAAGGTGGCGTCGTCGTTCAGGAAGGCAAGCCCCACACCCCCGGTGTACTGCTCGTCCACCACGTGCACCACCAGCGCCTCGCCCTGCAGCCGCTGACCGTTCGGCAGCTTCACGTCCACGGTGACAACGCTGTCCTGCGGCGGGCGGTGCGCAGTGCGCACGAAGAGTCCTCCGTTGCTGATGTTCAGCGCGTGCTCGCGCACGAAGTCCAGCTCCGTGCGGAACTCCATCTCCAGCTTCACCGCGAAGCGACGGGCGCGGCGCTGGGATTCATCGCCGGATGATACGGGGGACGGCGCGGGGGATGGCGCGGGCGGATCCGACGGCGATGGTTGCTCGGACGCTCCGGTCTCCGGCGCGCCTCCACTTTCGGCGGGAGCAGCCTGGGGCGCGGGCGGTGCCTCGGATGGCGGTGGAGTCTTCGGCGCGGACGAAGCGGGCAGGGGACCTCGCGCGGCCAGGTCCTCCAGGTGCTGCCGCAGCTCCTGCGCGGCCTGCGTGCGCTCGTTGCCGGCGAAGGGCGTGCCGCCAGACAGCGTGCGCGAGCGCAGCGCATCCCGCTCCGCCTTGGGCAGCCGCCACAGCTCCACGAACGTGCCGCCGCTTTTGCGGACCTCCTCGCCCAGCCGCTCCACCGCCGCGCGCGGATAGCCGGGCACCTCCACCTTCACCTCCAGCGCGCCGGCCTCGTCGCGAAACGCCACCACGAGTTGCATCGACTGCGCGGACGGCAAGAGCGCGCCCAGGCCCTCCACGACGGCTGCCGCCTTCTCAGGCGAAGCCGCTTCCCCCCATACCGCCGCAAGACCGAACACAGGCACGGGGCGGACGATAACCGAGCCCTCCTGTCCCCCGTAAAGACAGTACAGCCGGAAACAGGCGACAGCGGCGGACGCCATATTTACGAATCGTGATTCCCTCTCAGCCCCAGGGCGTACCTACATCGGCATCAGGCGCGCATCCCTCTATGCTGCGGGTGTTCTCCGTACCCCCCTTCCCGGAGTGCTGACCCGTTATGCGCAATTGGATCCGACTCTTCTCCGGCACGCTGCTTGCCGCCACGCTCATGGCGGGGTGTGGCGGCACCGACCCGGACCCCGGCCCTGGCCCTGACCCCATCCCCACCGACGGAGGCTCCGACGCAGGCGTCGATGCGGGCTTCGACGCCGGCTATGTCGAGGACGCCGGCGTCATCATCGACCCCGATCCCGACCCCGGCGAAGTCCCCGTCGACCCGTATGATCAGAGCAACGCCACGAAGGACTCGGACTGCGACGGCCTGACGGACCAGGAGGAGTTCTCCACGGTCTACGCCGGCGGCTTGAAGACGCACCCCGGCCTGCGCGACACGGACGGCGACGGCATCCGTGACGGCGTGGAAGTCGGACGAACGTCCAGTGTCAGCACGGACCCGAACTGCAACTTCCGCGCGGACCAGGATCCGACGACGCGCACCTCGCCGGTGAAGGCGGACACGGACGAGGACGGGCTGCCGGACGGCCTGGAGGACGCCAACCGCAACGGCAAGCGTGACCTCACGGAGACGGACCCCAACACCGCGGACTCCGACGGTGACGGCATCCCGGACGGCGTGGAGGACGCGAACAAGAACGGCTCGGTGAGCCCCGGCGAGACGGATCCCCGCCTGCGCGACACGGACGGCGACGGCCTGCCGGACGGCCTGGAGAAGCAGACAGGCACGGATCCGCTCAAGCCCGACTCGGACGGCGACACCTGTTCGGACGGCGCCGAGGACGTGAACAAGAACGGCAAGCTGGATCCCGGCGAGACGGATCCGCGCAAGGCGGACTGCGCCGCGTCCATCCCCGACGCGGACTTCGACGGCATCCCGGACTCGGTCGAAGTCGCCACCGGCACCAACCCGAACAACGCCGACTCGGACGGCGACGGCGTGGCGGACGGCGTGGAGGACACGAACAAGAACGGCCGCGTGGACTCCGGTGAGACCGACCCGCGCCTGACGGACACCGACTGCGACGGCCTCCAGGACGGCGCCGGCCGCAACGGCTTCCTCGGTGAGGACCCCAACTCCAACGGCCAGGTGGATCCCGGCGAGACGGACCCCACCAACCCGGACACCGACGGTGACGGCTTGCTCGACGGCGTGGAGCGTGGCGTGACCACGGCCGCGGCCCCGCGCAACAACTGCGGCTACGTGGGCGACGCGGACCCCACGACGAAGACGGACGCCAACAAGCCGGACACGGACGGCGACGGCATCCCCGACGGCGCGGAGGACTCCAACCAGAACGGCAAGGTGGACCCCGGCGAGCTCAACCCGCTGGACCCCACGGACGGCGCGGCCAACACGCCCGCCGGCAAGGCGTGCAGCGTGCAGAACCTGCGCACGGTGACCTTCAAGGAGGACAGCGGCGCGGACCTCCGGCTCGCGCTGCCCAACACGTTCAAGGACGCCAACCTCCTCAACCTGAAGGCCAACGGCCAGACCGTGGGCGTGATGGGCTATGACGACACGAAGCAGGTGACGTTCATCGCGTACAAGCGCGCTCCGCTGAGTGGCTCCACCACGCCCTCGACCGACGAGTCGGGCATCCGCACCGGCACGCCGCTCCTGGCGCCGGCGGACGTGGAGTTCACGCAGACGTTCACCACCTGGGACGGCTTCCCCGCGGCGGTCTCCCGCTACGGGCTCGCCGGCACGACGGAGCTGAAGTCGTTCACCAACTCGCTGGCGCGCCAGCTGGTGCCCAACAGCACCGAGTCGCTCGGCGGTTCGGCGGGCATCAACGGCCCGTTCAAGATCCAGGCGCAGTACGTGCACCGCTCCAACGCGAGCGTGGTGGTGGTGCTCGCCATCACGCCGGCGGCCCGCTACAACGAGTCGGCCACGGGCAGCCTCTTCACCATGGCGGACACGGCGGGCGGCTCCGCTCTGGCGCAGTTCGGCGACGCGGACGCGGTGCAGTGCGAGGTCTTCACCGGCAACACGGCCGTGGTGGACTTCCTCTTCGTGGTGGACGACTCCGGCTCCATGGCGTCGTCGCAGACGTCGCTGGCGAACGCGGGCACGGCGGTGGCCAACAAGCTGGGCAACGCGACGCTGGACTGGCGCGTGTCCATGGTGACCACCAGCTACACGGTGGGCAACAGCGCCAACCGCAACATCATCCGTCCCTTCACCACCAACATCGACCAGTTCAAGGCGTGGCTGACCCAGAACGCGGTGTGCAACAACAACGTGTGCGCCGTGAAGGGTGGCACCACCCAGAACCCCACGTACACGCCGCTGCCCAACACCACCTGTACGGCCAACACCAACTGCTGGGTGGCCCTGGGCGGTGACGGCAGCGAGCGTCCGCTGGAGGCCGCGCGCAAGGCCATCAACGACATGGCCGCGTCCACGGGCGGCCCGGAGACGAAGATCCGTCCGGGCGCCAAGGTGGTGGTGGTCATCCTCACGGACGTGAAGGACCAGTCCACGGACACGGTGGCCAACTACTCCGCGTACTTCCTCAACACCGGCACCGTGGCCGGCACCACGAAGAACCCCACGAACCAGTCCATCCAGGTGCACGGCATCATCTGCCCGCCGGACGGTTCCCCGTGCTACGCGGGTGAGGACAACAAGGTCCCGCGCCACCTGGACGTCATCCAGGCCACGGGCGGCGTGTCCGGCAGCATCCGGGACAACACCTCCATCACCAACACCATCAACGCCATCGTGGACAGCGTCATCGCGTCGGTGGGTTACCGCACGCTCAAGCCGCCGATTGGCGCGTCGCTGAAGGTCGCGGTGGATGCGGTGGTGGATCCGGCCATCTGCCCCAGCATCGGGGACCTGCCGCGCAGCCGCACCAACGGCTTCGACGTGGACGGCATCAACCGCACCGTGTCCTTCTACGGCGCGTGCCGTCCGAAGGAGTCCGGCAAGACGCAGGCGGCGCTGTCGTACCGCTACTGGATCGACCGCACGGTCAAGCCGGACGGCAACCCGCCGCCGTGCGCGTCCGACACGCAGTACTACGACCCGAACGACCCGGACTACTGCGCCGGCAAGCTCGTCTGCAACCGCACCACGGACAAGTGCGAGTGCCCGGCGGACTGCGGTGGCACGGCGCCCGCCGGCCAGGTGTGCAACACCGACCGCGCGGTGTGTGACTTCACCTGCGCCCAGGACTGCGGCGGCACGTGCGGCACCTTCGAGACGTGCAACACGAACTCCTGCACGTGCAGCTGCGTGCAGTCCGCGACCTGCGCCGCGGGCTACAAGTTCGACAACAACGCCTGCGGCTGCGTCTGCGACACGGGCGCGCTCAACTGCGGCACCGGCTTCGGCGCGGACCCCGGTCTGTGCGCCTGCGTCTGCAAGCCGGACTGCGGCGGCTGCGCGCCGGGCTTCACCTGCAACGTCAGCGCGTGCGTCTGCGAGAAGCCCATCGGCTAGTCGGAAATGAAAACGCGCTCCCGGTGCCTCATGGACCGGGAGCGCGGCGCTGAATCCGAAGCCCCCGCTCCGCGACGCCCCCTCACGGGGGAAGCGGGCCGGGGGCTTCTTCTTTCCCTGTTACTTCGCCGGGACCAGGCTCCCCAGGTTCGGCGGTGCGCTGGCGGCGCGGTACACGGGGTAGAGGCCCAGGCGCTCGTCCCAGGTCGGGTGACGCTCGGCGAAGAAGCGCAGGCGGGCGCGCGGGTCCTTGGCGAAGCCCGCGTCCTTCATCCGCTCCTGGAACGCGGCCTTCACCGCGGGGTCCTTCGCCAGCAGCTCCCGGGCGTAGGGCTCCAGCACGTAGTCCTCGATGTATTCCTTCTGCTCGAAGTGGGCGTTGAAGAAGCCCCACGACAGGAACGAGTCCGGCCCCGCGGGCTCGAAGAGGTGCGCCACCAACTGCACGTTCTTCTGCGCCACCGGCACGTAGAGCGTCCCCACGGGCAGGTCCTGCGTGTCCGGCTTCCACTCGCCGTTCGCGGTGAGGCCCTGGTGGCCTTCGTTGGAGCGCACCTGGAACTGGAAGTCCTTCGAGCGGAACGACTCCACCTTCGCCGCGGGCACCGCGCGGGTGAGGCGCTGGAACGCGATGCCGTGCGCGGCCAGCTTCGGTGCGACCCACGCGGCGTGCGCGGCGGACACCAGGTAGCCGCCCTCGGGCAGCTTCGCGGTGACGGCGGGCTGCACGTCCGGCAGGTACGGCACCTTCCACGTCTGGGGCTGCGTGTCGTCGTAGCGGATGTACGGCTGGCCGGAGATGTCCGACGGCAGGCGCTCGTAGGCGTAGCCCTTGAACGCAATCGCCTCGCGCTTGGACGTGTTCTTCCAGCCGAGCACCACCTCACGCACCTGTCCGGCCACGGCCTTCTGGTCCTCCGCCTTCACGGCGGCCAGGAGCGCGGCGCCGTCGCGGGACACGAGCTTCAAGAGGCCCTCCAGCACGTCGCGGGTGGCCTTCACGCGCTGCTCGTAGTTCTTCCAGGAGTGCGTCTCCACGAGCACGCCGAAGCGGTGGTGGACGGACCAGAAGGCATGGCTGAAGCGCGGCGGGGGAACACCGTAGGCGAAGCCGCTGGTGGGGTCGTCGTCCACGAGGAAGGACGGATAGAAGCGCAGCGGCTGGTGCCCTTGGGGGGTGAGGCCGGTGAAGAGCTCGTCCACCAGCTTCGTGCCCAGTGCCTGAAGCGCGGGCGGGCCGGACTTCTGGGGCTCCAATCCCACGGACACGTCGGGTTCGAACTTCGCACCGTCGGTGACGTGCAGGTCCACGTAGACGAGCGGATCCCACGCGTTGAGGTACTTCAAGAGCAGCACCATCTCCGGTGCGTCCGCCTTCACGTAGTCGCGGTTGAGATTGAAATTCTGGGCGGTGACGCGGAAGCCCATCTCCTCCGGGCCCACCTGGTTGGGGCGGTGGTTGGGGTTGAAGCGCTCGTGGCCGTCCACGTTGAAGACGGGGACGAAGACGGCGGTGACGCCCTTGAGCAGGTCCGGCGTGGACGCCCGGTTCTGGAGCGCGTCGCGCAGGAGCCAGAAGCCCGCGTCCTTGCCGTCGATTTCACCCGCGTGGATGCCGCCCTGGAAGAAGACGACGGGCCGCCCCTTCTTGCGCGCGGCGTCCGCGGTGAGCGTGCCATCCTGGCTGACGATGAGCGCCACCATGGGGCGGCCCTCCGGCGTGGTGCCCAGCGTGTCGCAGCGGGCCTTGCCGGGGAACGCCTTGGGGAAGGCGCGGCAGAGGCTCTCTGCTTCCGCGTAGCGGCCGGTGCGCTTCCAGCCGCTCTGCTCGGAGACGGTGGTGAGTGGAGGAGGGGCCTGCGTGAGGACCAGGGCTGCGAGGGTGGGCAGGAGCATGCCCGCTTGAGACCACAAGCCCCGCCAGCGCTCAACCTTGCCGCACGGTGTGTGTGCCGCCCACCGGCAGCACGTGCACGCGGTCGCGCGGCCAGCCCCGGCGCAGCCACTCCGCGTCCAGGCGGGCGGGCGGCTCGTCCAACGGCTCGTCCGTGAGCTTGAACGTGCCCCAGTGCATGGCGAAGAAGGCCATCGCGCCCAGGTCCTCGAAGGCCTGCACCGCCTCTTCCGGGTTCATGTGCTGCAGCCGCATGAACCACGCGGGGTCGTAGGCGCCAATGGGCAGCAGCGCCGCGTCCAGCTTGGGGAACCTGGCGCCAATCTCCTTGAAGCCCTGGAAGTAGGCGGTGTCGCCGGAGTGGTAGACGCGCGCGCTGGAGCCCTCCACCACGAAGCCGCCCCAGAGCATCTGGTTGGCGTCGTTGAGGCCGCGGCGGCTCCAGTGCTGGGACGGCACGTAGTGCACGCGCACGGGCCCCACCTGCGTGGACTCCCACCAATCCAGCTCGTGGAAGGGCAGGCCCTGGCCCTGGAACACCGGCGCGTGGCCCAGGCCGGTGACGATGCGGGCGCCCACCTGCTTGAGCGTGGGCAGGTCCAGGTGGTCGTAGTGGTTGTGGGACACCAGGCTCGCGTCGATGCGCGGCAGCTTCTCCACCGGCACGCCGGGCGGCACGTTGCGGCGGATGACGACGTTGATGGCGTCGCGCAGCACCGGGTCGATGAGCAGCGACACGCCGTCCAACTGCACCAGCCAGCTCGCGTGGCCCAGCCACGTCAGGCGGGCGCCTTCGCCCGGGGCGGGCGGGGTGGCGAGCACCGTCAGGTCCGGCTCCACATGCGGCACGACCGCGCGCGCGGGCGAGCTGCGGCGCTTGCCCGTGAGCTTGTCCGTGACGGCCCACTTGAGGACGCGGGTAAAGGCCTGCGGTCCGCTGCCATCCAGGTTCTTGAAGCGCATCGCCATGAGTGGCTCCTGGCAACGGGTGTCCCCCAAAGGTGGGCCCGCGCCGCCTCGTGCGAGTCATGCTCGGCCGGAGGGGAGGGGCGCAAGAGGAATACGGTCCGGACCGCCTGGGGAGGACATGCACCAGTCGCGGGCGAAAAGGGGCGCGCGCCGTATAAGAGGGCTTCCCATGGGACCTGTCTCCGGCACCACGACCCGCAGGGTGTTGCTCGCGTTTGGCGCGCTGGTGGCGCTGTTCGCGGCGGCGTCGGGCTATGCGCTCGGCCGGCTGGCGGACATCCACGAGGGCACGCGTGCGCTGCGTGAGGTGGGCGGCCGCGCGCGGGAGGCGCGGGAGTTGGCCACGGCGGTGAGGGACCAGTACGCGCACCTGGCGCACACCATCATCCTGGGCAACGACAGCCACCGGCGCTTCCACACCGAGGCCCGAGCCCGCGTGGAGGCGCTGACGCGGCGGCTGGCGGAGCACGCGCGCGACGCGGAAGAGCGCGCGGCGGTGGCGGACATCCAGGCGTCGGGCGACGCGCTGGACACGCTCTACCGGGACACGCTCCTGCCCGCGGTGATGGCGAAGGACGCGGGCGCGGTGGAGGCGGCGCATGGGCGCGCGCTGGAGTGGGTGTCGCGCATCCAGGCGCGGGTGGACGGGCTGACGGCGGACTCGGACGCGTCCATGGATGCCTTCGAGGCGCACGTGGGCGCGGTGGAGCGAGACAGCTTCCGCTGGGCGCTGCTGCTGTTGGGTGGGGCCACGCTGTTCGCGGCCGGGGTGGGCGTGTACATCGGCAACGCGGTGGCGCGGCTCGTCCAGCACGAGAAGCTGGCGGGCATTGGCCGGCTGGCGGCGGGCGTGGCGCATGAAATCAACAACCCGCTGGGCGTCATCCTCGGGTACGTGCGGCTGTTGCAGCGGCGGGCGGAGGGCACGCTCGCGGAGGACCTGCGCGTGGTGGAGGAGGAGGCAGTGCGCTGCCAGGACATCGTGGAGGGACTGCTGGACCTGGCGCGTCCGGGCCGCGGGCCGCGTGAGCCGGTGGCGCTGCGCGACGCGTGCGAGGAGGTCGTCTCCCGCCTGCGTGAAGCCACCCGCCTGGGCACCGTGACCGTGGATGTGCACGGCGAGGGCACCGCGTGGGTGCAGGCGCCCCGGCTGCGGCAGGTGCTGCTCAACCTGGTGAAGAACGCGGCGGAGGCCGCGGGCGAGGGAGGACGGGTGGAGGTGCGCATCGCGGTGGACGCGGACGGGAGCGCGCGCGTGGCGGTGTCGGACTCGGGGGCCGGGGTGACGCCGGAAGCGCGGGCGCGGCTGTTTGAACCCTTCTTCACGACGAAGCCCTCCGGCACGGGGCTGGGGCTCGCGGTGAGCCAGGCCATCGCGGAGGCGCACGGCGGCCGCATCGACGTGGACTCCGGGGCCCTGGGCGGCGCGCGCTTCACGCTGTCGCTGCCGTCTCCATCGCGCGTACAGGAGGCTGCGGCATGAGCGGCGCGAAGCCTTCGGTCCTCGTGGTGGACGACAAGGAGAACATGCTCAAGCTGTTCGCGCGCATCCTCGGGGACGCGTACGCGGTGACGACCGCGCCCGACGGTGTGCAGGCGCTGGCCCTGGTCTCCGCGCGCACGTTCGACGTGGTCGTCACGGACATCCAGATGCCGGGCGCGGACGGCTTCACGGTGCTGCGCGAGGTGAAGCGGCGCGCGCCGGACACGGAGGTCGTCCTCGTCACCGCCTACGCGAGCATCCCCAAGGCCGTGGAGGCCATCAAGGACGGCGCATACGACTACCTGTCCAAGCCCTTCGACCCGGACGAGGTGGCCCTGGTGGTCGCCCGCGCCCTGGAGCGGCAGCGTCAGCGTCGAGATGCGCAGGGACTCGCGGCCCGCGTGGCGCGCATGCCGGACTTCCACGGCCTTCGCGGCACCAGCACCGCGCTCCAGAAGACGCACGCGCTGCTCGCGCAGGTGGCGGCGCGCGACCTCACCGTGGTGCTCACTGGCGAGACGGGCA
Source organism: Corallococcus sp. AB038B (assembly GCF_003668955.1). Lineage (NCBI taxonomy): Bacteria > Pseudomonadati > Myxococcota > Myxococcia > Myxococcales > Myxococcaceae > Corallococcus > Corallococcus sp. AB038B. Next base: position 1,019,821 of record NZ_RAWO01000001.1, read on the forward strand.
CCGGCAAGGAGCTGGCCGCCCGCGCGCTGCACCGTGAGAGCCCCCGCCGCGACAAGCCCTTCGTCGCGGTGAACTGCGGCGCGCTGCCGGCGGAGCTGGTGGAGAGCGAACTCTTCGGCCATGCGAAGGGCGCCTTCACCGGCGCGACCGGCGCGAAGGCCGGCCTCTTCGAGGAGGCCCACGGCGGCACGCTCTTCCTGGACGAAGTGGGCGACCTGCCGCTGCCCGTGCAGGTGAAGCTCAACCGCGCGCTCCAGGAGAAGGAGATCCGCCGCGTGGGCACCACCACGCCGGTGACGGTGGACGTGCGCGTGGTGGCGGCGACGCACCGGGACCTCGCTGAGGAGGTGGCGCAGGGGCGCTTCCGCGAGGACCTCTACTACCGGCTGGGCGGCGTGACGGTGCGGATGCCCGCCCTGCGCGAGCGCCGCGAGGACATCCCGCTGCTCGCCATGCACTTCCTCGCTGGCGCGAACCGGCCGGAGCTGGAGGGCTTCACGCCCCAGGCACTCCAGGCGCTCACCGCCGCGCCCTGGCCCGGCAACGTGCGGCAGCTACAGAACGCGGTGGCTCGCGCGGTGGCGGTGGCGGCGGGCCCCCGAATCACTCCAGAGGACCTGCCGCCCGAGCTCACCTTTGCCCGTGCCTCCACGGCCCCGGGGCCGCTGCCAGCGGAGGCACTGGCGAAGCAGCCCTACCGCGAGGCGGTGGACCGCGTGCGCGACGCTGTGTCGCGCGACTACCTCACCGCGCTGATGCAGGAGTTCTCCGGCAACGTCACCCACGCGGCCGAGCGCGCGGGCATGGAACGCGAGAGCCTGCACCGCCTGCTCAAGCGCTATGGCGTCCGCACGGAGGACTTCAAGCGCGGCGACTGAGGCCTTTAGCGGGGCTCGTGCTCGGAGAGCACCTTGTCCAGCGCCTCCGCCTGCGCGCGGACGTCCGCGTCGGTGTCCTTCGCGGCCTTGGCGGCGTGAGCGCGGGCCTTGGCGGCCTCCGTCTTCGCCAGGGCCATGGCCATACACAGGTTCGCCTTGGGGTGATCCGGAGTGGCGTCCAGCGCGGGCTTGAGGACGGCCGCGGCCTGGGCGTCTTCCTGCTTCTCCAGGTGATACATGGCCAGGGCACAGGCCGGATCCACCGCCGAGGGCTGCTGCTTCAGCGCCTCCTGCAGCAGCTCCGTGGCGAACCCGCGCTGGTTGTGCCCGTCCATCGCGAACGCCATGGCGGTGAGCTCCTCCACGGAAGCGTCCCCCTGCTTCTTCGCCTGCTCGACCAGACGCTGCGCGTTCTCGAAGTTGCCGGCGCGCAGTTCCTTGATTCCTTCGGAATACGGGTAGCTCTTCACAGTGTCTCCCAGTGCACCACGCGGTGCGTTGCACGCATTCTGCGCGACTTTGGTTGGGGATCCGCAACTTTGGGGCGGCGGTTTCCGAAAAATCGAGAAGACTTCTCCCCCAGGCCCCCCATGATCATCCGCAACTCGCCCGTCCGCCAGCCGCAGACCTCCGGAACGGATTCCCCCACCGCGCGTCCCGCCGCCCCTGCCGCGCGCAACGTGGTGAAGGACTCCTTCTCCCCTGGCACCACCGCCGCCCAGCGCACGGGCGCCATCAGCAAGGCGCCCCCGGGCGACCACGGCAAGCTGATGAACGAGTACCTCACCGGCGCGCGCCCGCCCCCGGCGGACTTCGAGCAGGTGATGGGCTACAAGCCCTACGCCATCCAGACGCCGCACGGCCAGCGCATGCAGGATCCGCTCGGCTACGCCTCTGTCCCCGGCCAGATTGGCCCGGTGAAGGAGTTCGACAAGGCGGCCAAGACGCACGACTACGGCTACGACCTGCTGCGTTACTACGACCGCAAGGGCACGCCGCTGAAGCCGGAGGCCCGCAAGGCCGCGGACGCGCAGTTCCGCTCGGACATGTTCGACTACGCGAACGACCAGAAGGGCACGATGTCGAAGTTCAAGTACCGTGCGTGGGCGCAGATCTACGCCACCGCGGTGGAGCTGAACTCGGTGCGCCAGGGCAACGGCCCTCCGTAGTCGTCAGGGAGTCGCATGGAGGCTGAAGGGCCAGACGCAGGGCTGCCCCCGGACCGCGAGGACGTGGTGGCGGCGCTCCTGGCCCATCAGCGCCGCTTCCTCGCCTTCGTGGAGCGGCGGGTGGGCAGCCGGGCCGTCGCGGAGGACCTCTTCCAGACGGCCTTCGCCCGCACCCTGGAGAAGGGTGGGGCGCTGAAGGACGGCGAAAGCGCGGTGGCGTGGTTCTACCGCCTGCTGCGCAACGCCCTGGTGGATCACCACCGACGGCAGGCCGCGGAAGGACGCGCGCTGGAGGTGGAGGCGCGCGACGCGGACTCCGCCACCGAGGACCCGGAGCTGAAAGGCGCGGTGTGCGCGTGCCTCGCGGACCTGCTGCCCACGCTCAAGCCTGAGTACGCCCGACTCGTGCGTCAGGTGGACCTGGAGGGGCGCGCGGTGCCGGACGTGGCGCGCGAGGTGGGCATCACTCCCAACAACGCGGGCGTGCGGCTGCACCGTGCGCGGCTCGCGCTCAAGCGTTCGCTGGAGCGCGGTTGCGGCGCGTGCGCGGCGCACGGCTGTCTGGACTGCTCCTGCAAGCCGCGCCGCTGAGGCGGCCCTCGGCTCAAGGGACTCAGGGGCAGGTCGCGGCGTCGTCGTTCCGGTCGATGTTCACGCCCCACGCCTCGCCCTGGAACACGCTCGCCGCGAGCGCGGTGGCCCGGCACGTGGGCAGCTTCGGGTTGTCCACGACGACGAAGTCCAACGATACGCGTGAGAGCTCCGTCAGGCCGAAGTCCGTGAACTCCACGTTGCCCTGGACGCTGAGGGTCTCCAGCTCGCGCAGCGACGTGAGGTCGCCCAGGGACTTGAGCGCCGGGTTGCCCAGCACCTGCAGCGAGCCCATCTGGGTCAGGCGGTTGAAGCCTTCCAGGGACGTCAGCACGGTGTTGCCCACGGCCACCACCGCGCCCGCGCTCCGCAGGAGGGGCAGGCGGTGCACGCGCTGGAGCTTCGCGTTGTACTTCAGGGTGATGTCCTGCGTGATCTGCTCCAGCGACGGCATGTCGCCCACACTCTCCAGCTGCGGGTTGCCCTGGATGAAGACGCGGCCCGCGTAGGAGAGGCGGTCGAAGCCCGTCGTGTCGGTCAGCCGCGGGTTGCCGATGATGTCCAGCTCACCCACGGAGCCGAGCTTGCCCAGCGGCTTGAGCAGCTCCAGCACGGCGTTCTCGCGCAGCTCCAGCACACCGTCCACGGACGTCAATTCGTCCAGCCCGAAAGTGCTCGCCAGCGCGGCGTTGTTCGTGATGCGCACATCCCCGTGGACCCGGACCAGGCGGTAGAAGGGCATCTGCTCCATCCGGAGGTGGTCCTCGATGATGAGCGACCCCAGGAGCTGGGTGATGCCGGGCAGCAGGCCGGGCTCCACCAGCGCGTTGTTCGCGCGCAGGATGACGCTGTCGCGCGGCTGCACCGCCGCCAGCCCGTTCAGCGTGGGGAGCATGGGGTTGTCCTCCACGAACAGGCTGCGCTCGACCCACAGGGGGAAGGCCGTCGCCGTGCCCAGCATGAGCGAATCCAGCCGGGCGTTGGCGCTCACCGTCACGTCGCCGCCCACGAAGCGCAGGGCGGGCAGGGACAGCCGCCGCAGGCTCGAGTTGCCCCGGGCCGTGAAGCCCTTCTGGATGACCGCGAGGGCGGGCAGGGACGCGTCGGTGAGCGTGGGCGCGGAGAGGGTGAGCCCGCCGCGAAGGTGGGTGACGCCTTCGAGCGCGACCAGGTCCACGGGGCTGGACACCACGAAGTCCCCGTCGTGCACGCGGGCGGCCTGACACACGTACAGGGTCGTCGCGAAGCCATCGCGGTCCGGCTGTCCGTCATGATCCAGGTCCTGGAAGGCGTCCACGCGCGTGCCGCCCCGAGCGCAGTTCGGCCCAGCGGCCTCCGCCTGGTGGCGGAGCTTCAGGTCGGCCGGCTCCAGGTCGCAGACGTATTGAGTGGCTTCGACTTCGGACATCGCGAGCGCGGTGTCGCCGTCCAGGTCCAGGCCGGCCTCCACCGCGACGCCGCCACTGTCATTGCCGTCACAGGGCGCGGTGAAGGCTGGGAGCGAACGCGCGCGTGACAGCACGGGGGCCGGCTCGTCGCAGGCGTACACCTCCTGGGCAATCTCCTCGTCCTCCAGCAGCCCGTTGCCATTGGCGTCATGGCCGGCGTGAGACACCTGTCCGCCCATCGTGCACCGCGCGCCCGGAGTCACCGGCCGCACGCGCAGGAGCACGTTGGCGACCGAGGTGGCGCAGACGTAGTCGGTGGCGGAGACCTCCGCGTCGTCGAGCTGCCCGTTGCCATCCTGGTCCAGGCCGGACTGCACGGCCCGTCCCCCCAGCGTGCAGTTCGCGCCGTGTGGCTCGGTCCGCGCGCGGGTGAGGACCTGGGGCAGGGCGGCGTCGCAGACGTAGTCGGTGGAGGTGACCTCCGCGTCGTCCAGCTCCCCATCGCGGTCCCGGTCCAGGCCGGACTCCACCGCGTCGCCGCCGAACTCGCAGTGCTCGCCAGGAGGCTCCGGGCGCACGCGGGTCTTCGCGTCGCGCTGGGTGAGCTCCGACAGGTCGATGGCATCACAGCCGCCGGTGAGAAGGGCCAGCAGCGCCCCCCACGTCCCCCACATGCGTCGCATTCGATGCCCTCTCTGGTCGGGCCCCGACCTTGCTTCCCTGGCCATACGGAGCGAGCGGATTTTCCTGGCCGTTTCGCATCGGGCCCGCCTCGGCCAGACGCGCAAGCCCCCGGAACTCCAGGCCGCCGGCGCCGCGTCCTACCGGAAAAGGCCCCGCGCGGACAAACCCCCGGGCCCGCCTGGTGCCCTGCCTCCCAGTGGGACGAGCGAAGGCGGCACGGGCTTCGGGAGGGAGGGTTACGCATGTGTAAGAGCGCGCCGGGTGCCGCGTTGGCCCGGGGAAAGGAGCCTTCCCCATGACGCATCACCATCCGCATCACCCTGTCTCGCCTTCACGCCGGCCGCCGCCCTCCGTGGGCGGGGAGGGGCCCGCCATCGACCCCGTGTGCGGCATGGAGGTGGACCCGCGCGCACCGAAGGGCGGGAGCTGGGAGCACGAGGGGCACACCTGGTTCTTCTGCGGTCCGAAGTGCCGCCAGCGCTTCCAGGAGGACCCCGCGCGGTTCCTCCAGCCCCGGACGCAGCCACCGCCCGCCGCGCCGGGCGCCGTGTACGTGTGCCCCATGGATCCGGAGGTGCGGCAGGACGCGCCAGGGGCGTGCCCGAAGTGCGGCATGGCGCTGGAGCCCGAAGCGCCGCCCGCCCTTCAGACGCGCGTCGAATACACCTGCCCGATGCACCCGGAGGTGGTGAGCGACGGGCCCGGCGCCTGCCCGAAGTGCGGCATGGCGCTGGAGCCGCGCACGGTGACGGTGGAGGAGCCGCCGGATCCGGAGCTGCGTTCGATGACGCGAAGGTTCTGGGTGGGTCTGGTGCTGAGCGCGCCGCTGATGTTGCTGGGCATGTCGGACATGCTGCCGGTGCGGCACGGGCTGTCGGCCTCGGCGCTCGTGTGGGCGCAGTTCGCGCTGGCGACGCCGGTGGTGCTGTGGGTGGGGGCGCCGTTCTTCCAGCGGGGTTGGGCGTCGGTGAAGAACCGGCACCTGAACATGTTCACGCTCATCGCGCTGGGCGCGGGCGCGGCGTACGTCTTCAGCGTGGGAGTCACGCTGTTCCCGCACCTGTTGCCGGAAGGAGCGCGCACGGGGCACGGCGGCACCGTGCCCGTGTACTACGAGGCCGCGGCCATCATCCTCACGCTGGTGGCGCTGGGGCAGGTGCTGGAGCTGCGCGCCCGCCACGCGACGTCCGGTGCGCTGCGGGCCCTGTTGTCGTTGGCCCCCGCCACGGCGAGGCGCATCTCGGACGACGGCCACGAAGAGGACATGCCGCTGTCCCAGGTGCACGCCGGATGGCGCCTGCGCGTGCGCCCCGGTGAGAAGGTGCCGGTGGACGGCGAGGTGCTGGAGGGCGCGAGCGCGGTGGATGAATCGCTCGTCACCGGAGAGCCCGTGCCGGTGGAGAAGGGGCCGGGCGCGAAGGTGACGGGTGGCACGGTGAACGGCACGGGCACGCTCGTGATGCGCGCGGAGCGAGTGGGGCAGGACACGCTCCTGTCGCGCATCGTCCAGCGCGTGGCCGAGGCGCAGCGCACGCGCGCGCCCATCCAGCGGTTGGCGGACCGGGTGGCCGGCATCTTCGTGCCCGCGGTCATCGCGGTGGCGGTGGTGACGGCGGTGGTCTGGGGCGTGTGGGGTCCGGAGCCGAGGCTCGCGCACGCGCTGGTGAACGCGGTGGCGGTGCTCATCATCGCCTGCCCGTGCGCGCTGGGCCTGGCCACGCCCATGTCCGTGATGGTGGGGACGGGGCAGGGCGCGCGCATGGGCGTGCTCATCCGTGACGCGGCGGCGCTGGAGCGGATGGCGGCGGTGGACACGCTGGTGGTGGACAAGACGGGCACGCTCACGGAAGGCAAGCCGAGGCTCGTGACGGTGGAGCCAGCGCCGGACGTGGACGCCTCCGAGCTGCTGCGCCAGGCCGCGAGCCTGGAGCGAGGCAGCGAACATCCGCTGGCCGCCGCCGTGGTCGCGGGCGCGAGGGAGCGAGGCGTGTCCCCCGGTGGCGTGGAGGACTTCCAGTCCGTACCAGGGCAGGGCGTCCGGGGCCGCGTGGGAGGCCGCGAGGTCGCGCTGGGCAACGCGGCGTTGATGCGGAGCCTGGGCGTGGAGGTGGAGGCGCTGACGGAGCGCGCGGAGGCGCTGCGCCAGGAGGGCCAGACGGTGGTGTTGGTATCGATGGACGGCCGCGCGGCGGGGCTCCTGGGGGTGGAGGATCCGCTGAAGCCGTCCACGCCGGAGGCCCTGGCGAGGCTGCGGGACGAAGGCTTGCGTGTGGTGATGCTCACCGGAGACAGCCCGACGACGGCGCACGCAGTGGCGCGCAGGCTGGGCATCACGGAGGTGATTGCTGGCGTGCAGCCGGACGCGAAGGGTGACGCGGTGAAGGCACTGCAAGCCCAGGGGCGCGTGGTGGCGATGGCGGGCGACGGCGTGAACGACGCACCGGCGCTGGCGCGAGCGGACGTGGGCATCGCCATGGGGACGGGCACGGACATCGCGATGGAGAGCGCGGGCGTGACGCTGGTGAAGGGAGACCTGCGAGGCATCGCGCGGGCGCGTGGGTTGAGCCAGGCCGTGCTGCGGAACATCCGGCAGAACCTCTTCTTTGCCTTCGTCTACAACCTGCTGGGAGTGCCGCTGGCGGCGGGCGTGCTGTACCCCGTCCTCGGGTTGCTCCTGAGCCCGCTGTTCGCGAGCGCGGCGATGAGCCTCTCGTCCGTGTCCGTCATCGGCAACGCCCTGCGGTTGCGGCGGCTGAAGCTCTAGGCCGGAAGCAGCCGGCCAAACGGCCGCGCGGGGCGAAATGGTGGAACCCCCGCGCGTGCCCACCGTGAGGCCCGAAAGGAACCCCACCATGGCGAATGCCGAAGTGATGCGAGGCGACGACGCGATTCGGGAGTGCATCGACAACTGCACGGCCTGTCGCCGCGTCTGCCTGGAGACCCTGGCGGACTGCCTGAAGCAGGGAGGCAGGCTCGCCGAGCCCGGGCACCTCCGGCTGCTGATGGACTGCGCGGACATCTGCGAGACGAGCGCGCGCTTCATGCTGCGCGGTTCGGACCTGCATTCGCGCACATGCTTCGCCTGCGCGGAGGTGTGCGCCGCTTGCGCGACCGCCTGCGAGGAGATGGGCAATGAGGGGCTGATGGAGGACTGCGCGGACGCGTGCCGCCGCTGTGAGGAGTCCTGCCGGAGGATGAGCGGCGGGGTGATGCCTCAGCCCCTCAACCCGGAGGCCGCCCAACGCTTCGCCGACCTGCCCGCCTGAAGGGGGCGTGCACGGAGGCCCGGGCCCATTAGACTGGGCGCATGACCGCCCGCGAGGAGGGGCGCACCCCAGGTGCGTCCCCCAGTCACATCTCCGTCGTCCGGCTTCCGCACTCCTGGTTCATCCTCTGCACGTCGCGCGAGCTGGGGGACAAGCCGCTCGCGCGCACGCTGCAGGGCACGCCCCTGGTGCTCTTCCGGGGCGAGGGCGGCAAGCCCGGCGCCCTGATGGACCGCTGTCCGCACCGCAACGTGCCGCTGTCACTGGGGCGCGTGCAGAACGGGCAGCTGGAGTGCGGCTACCACGGGTGGCGCTTCGACACCGGAGGCCAGTGCCGGCTCATCCCCGGCCTGGTGGGCGAGCCCGAGGCCCGGTCCCGCTGCGCCGCTTCCTATCCGACGCGCGAGCAGGACGGCTTCGTCTGGGTTTACTCCACGCCGGGCGTGGAGCCCACGTCGGAGCCCTTCCGTTTCCCGCTGCTGGACGCGGCGGACTACACCACCGTGCGCCGGGTGCTGCGCGCGCCGGGGTCGCTGCACGCGGTGCTGGAGAACACGCTGGACGTGCCGCACACGGCCTTCCTCCACGGCGGTCTGTTCCGCACCGCGGAGAAGAAGAACGAAATCGACGTGGTGGTGCGCAGGAGCGCGGACCGCGTGGAGGCGGAGTACCTGGGCGAGCCCGCGCCCAAGGGGCTCGTGGGGCGACTGCTCGCGCCGGGTGGCGGGGTGGTGCAGCACTTCGACCGCTTCCTGATGCCGTCCATCGCGCAGGTGGAGTACCGCATCGGGGAGAAGAGCCACATCCTGGTCAACTCCGCCATGACGCCGGTGGATGACTGGGACACGCTCGTGTACGCGGTGGTGACGGTGAAGCTGCCCGTGCCGCGCTGGCTGCTCAAGGCCGCGGTGCCCTTCGTGCTGCCGGTGGGCCTGCACATCTTCGGGCAGGACGTGCGCATCCTGGAGCGGCAGACGGACTCCATCCGCCGCTTCGGCACGGAGGCCTACGCCTCCACGGAGATTGACGTCCTGGGGCCCAGCATCCTGCGCCTGATGCGCGCCCAGGAGCGCGAGCGCACCGCGCCGCCTCCGGACACGGTGCACGAGACGCGCGTGCGCATGCGCACCTGAGGGCCTTCAGCTGGCCTTGGGCGCGGCCCGGGGCTGCACGAGCTCCGTGGAGAAGTAGCGCTCCATGCGGTCCGGGAACACCGTCACCACCTGGGCCTGAGGGCCCAGCTGCTTCGCCGCCTCCACCGCCGCCGCGTAGTTGAGGCCGGAGGACGGGCCCACCGGGAAGCCCCGGCGGATGAGCGCCCGCGCGGTGCGCATGGCCAGGTCATCCGAGATATCCAGCTCCACGCGGCCCGGCATGTCCGCCTCGCGGTACAGCTTCGACAGGCCGTCCACCACGCCCGGCACGCGCGCGCTGAAGCTACAACACTCGATGTCGCAGCCCAGCCCCGCGATGGGCCTCGCCACGAAGGGCGTCACCGGACAGCCGGCTTCCGCGAACGCCTGGAACAGGCCCACGATGGTGCCGCCCGTGCCCACGCCGCTCACCACGCCGTGCACCAGCCCGCCCGGCACCTGCGCCAGGATTTCCTGCCCCGTCCACACGCGGTGCGCCTCCGCGTTGTCCGGGTTCTCGAACTGGCGGGGCGCGTAGCCGCCGCGCTCCTTCGCCAGCGCTTCCGCCCGCGCGATGGCACCCCGGATGCCTTCCGAGCGCGGCACCAGCTCCACCTCGCCGCCGTAGGCGCGGATGGCGATGAGCCGCTCCTCCGTCACGCCCTCCGGCATCACCGCCGTGAAGCGGCAACCCATCTGCGCGCTCGCCAGCGCCATGGCGATGCTGGTGGAACCGCTGGACGCCTCCACGACGTCGCCGCCCGGGCTCAGCTCCCCGAGACGCCACGCCTTTTCCAGCATGTACCGGGCGATGCGATCCTTCGTGGACCCGCTGGGATTGAGGAACTCCAACTTGCACCAGATGGTCGGACCTTCCGGGTCCAGCCGCACGGGCACGAGCGGCGTGGGCCCCACGGCCTGGAGGAAGCGACCATCAGCGGGAAGCGGGCGGCAGGGAGGGCGCATGGGTCATCCCTATCGCGAAACGCGCCAGCGGGGGAGCCACCCTGTCGTCCAGCGAGCGGCGGCGGACGCCCGTTCCCCTGGCTGTTCCGTCGGAGAAGACATTTTCCCACGTGCAACACTTGGCGCATCCAGGGGCAGCCATTACGAAGAAGGGCCACGGTTTCATCCGCCTGCATGCCTTCCTCGCCCACCATCCTCAACGTCAACGACGACCTGGCCAGCCGTTACGTCACGTCTCGCGTGCTGTCCCTTTCGGGTTTCCAGGTCCTGGAGGCGGGCACGGGCGTCGAGACGCTGGCGCTCGCGGACGAGCAGACCGACCTGGTCATCCTGGACGTCCGCCTGCCGGACATGAGCGGCCTGGAGGTGTGCCGGCGCCTGAAGGCCTCCCCGCGCACTCGCAGCGCGCTGGTGCTGCACCTGTCCGCGCAGGCGGTGGGCGCCGCGGACCGGGCGCAGGGGCTGGAGCACGGCGCGGACGCGTACCTGGTGGCGCCGGTGGATCCAGAGGAGCTGGTGGCCCAGGTGCACGCGCTCCTGCGCCTGCGCCGCGCGGAGCGGGAGGTGCGCGTCCTCTCCGACCAGGTGCAGCAGCAGCGCCGCCTCCTGGAGCTGGCCATGGCCGCGGCGGCGGACCCCATCGCGCTCTATGACGGCGACGGGACGCTCATCTACGCAAACCAGGCCGTGGCCGCGTCGCGTGGCTCGCATCACGTGCACGTGCCGGGCAGGAGCATGGACGCGATTCGCGTGATGGACCCGCAGCTGGAGCCCTACGCGAAGGCGCTGGACGCGGCGCGGCGCACGGGCCAGGTGCAGCGCGGCCGCGTCAGCCTGTCCTCGGACCAGGGCCCGCGGCACTTCGAGTACACGATGTCCCCGGCCACCGGACCCACGGGCGCGGTGGAGGCCGTCATCGCCACCGGGCAGGACGTCACGGAGATGCGCAACGCGGAGGACTTCCGCGAACAGTTCATCGGCATCCTGGGCCACGACCTGCGCAACCCGCTCAACGCGCTGTCCATGTCCGCGCAGCAGCTCCAGCGCCAGGGAGAGCTGTCCGACCGCCAGCGCGTCTTCACCGAGCGCATCCTCACCAGCGCCGTGCGCATGGATCGGATGATCCGCCAGCTGCTGGACTTCGCGCGGGCGCGGCTGGGCGCGGGGCTGCCGGTGGTGCGCTCGCGGTGCGACCTGTTCGACGTGGTGCGCGGCGCGGTGGAGGAAGCACGCGCCAGCCAGCCCCAGCGCGAGGTGATGCTGGACGTGCAGGGTGACGGGCGCGGCGCGTGGGACGCGGACCGGCTGGAGCAGGTGGTGGGCAACCTGGTGTCCAACGCGCTCAAGTTCAGCCCGCCGGACTCACCCGTGCGCGTGAGCGCGGAGGGCCTGGACGGCGAGGCCGTGCTGCGGGTGCACAACCTGGGCGCACCCATTCCGGCGGAGCAGGTGCCGCACCTCTTCGCCGCGTGGCGCCGCGCCGGCCGCAGCGACCGGGAGCGTGGCTCGGCCGGAGGGCTGGGCCTGGGGCTCTACATCGCCGGACAGATTGTCCGCTCCCACGGAGGCACCGTGAAGGTGACCTCCACCGAGGCCCAGGGGACGACCTTCACGGTGCGTCTGCCGCGAGGCTGAAAATCCTACGGGTTTGACGACTCGTGGACGGAAGCGTTGCGTTGACCCTTCCGGATGCGCAGGGGCGACTCCACCCTGGGGGCATGGTCCCATCCGAAAAGCAAATCTTCGCCCAGAGCGTGGAAGCCCTCTTCGTGCGTGCGTTGGGGCCGTACCTGACGCGTGACGGACGCCAGAAGCTGAAGGCCGCGGGCCTGAGCCTGTCCGAGCCGCTGCGCCCCCACTACTCGCTGGAGCAGTGGCGCGCCTTCCTGGACGTGGCCGCGCGGGACGTCTTCCCCGGCCAGTCCCTGGAGGCGGCCTACCTGGAGCTGGGTGCCCGCTACCTGAAGGGCTTCCAGCAGACGTCCGTGGGGCGGGCGAGCATGCAGCTTGTCACGCACCTGGGTCCGCAGAAGACGCTGGAGCGCGTGCCGTACAACCTGCGCGCGGGCAACAACTTCAACGAGGTGCGGGTGGAGGAGTTGTCCAAGCAGGACGCCACCCTGTGGGTGAAGGACGTGCTGGCGGACAACCCCTTCTTCGCCTGCGGCTTCCTGGCGGAGACGCTGCGCGCGTCGGGCGCGGGCTCACCCGAGGTGAAGCCCATCGCCTTCGACGGGACGGCGGCGACGTACCGGCTGACGTGGTCGCAGGCGAAGTCGCAGCGGCCCGCGGGCACGCTCGCGCCGGTGCGCCGGCTCTACGGGTAGCGCACGGGCGCCGGCGGATCATCCGGAGGCAGGGGGATGAACTCCGTCTCCGTGGGCACGGCGGCGAAGCGGCCTTCCTTCCAGTCCGCCTTGGCGGCCTCCAGGCGGTCCTTGGAGGACGACACGAAGTTCCAGAAGAGGTAGCGCGGGCCGTCCATGGGCTCGCCGCCCAGGAGCATCATCCGCGCGGAGGACTCCGCCTTGAGGATGATTTCGCTGCCCGGCTTGAACACGAGCAGTTCGCCGGGCTGGAAGCGCGTGCCCTCCACCTCCACGGTGCCCTCGACGAGGTAGAGGCCTCGCTCCTCGTATTCGGCGGGGAGCTTCAAGCGGGAGCCCGCCTCCATCTTCGCGTCCGCGTAGAAGAGGTCAGAGTGGGCGCGCACGGGGGACTTGCCGCCGTGCACCTGGCCCGCGATGACGGTCAGGTGGATGCCCTCGCCATCGATGATGGGGAGCGTGTTCGCGGGGTGGTGGACGAAGGCGGGGGCGACCTCCTCGTGCTGCTTGGGGAGGGCGATCCACGCCTGGATGCCGAAGAGGCGGCCACCGGCGGAGCGGGTTTCGGGGCCGGTGCGCTCGGAGTGGGCGATGCCCTGGCCGGCGGTCATCCAGTTCACGGCGCCGGGGCGGATGGGCTGCACGAAGCCCAGCGAGTCGCGGTGGAGGATTTCGCCCTCGAAGAGATAGGTGACGGTGGACAGGCCGATGTGCGGATGGGGGCGCACGTCCAGGCCTCGGCCGGGGTCGAAGTCCGCGGGGCCCATCTGGTCCAGGAAGATGAAGGGGCCGACCATGCGGCGGCGCGCGGAGGGCAGGGCGCGGCGCACGTGGAAGCCATCGCCCAGGTCGCGCACGCGCGGGACGATGAGCGTCTCCAGGGAGGGCGGGGGCTCACGGCCCTGCAGGTCTTCTTCCCAGCTCATGGTGTGGCTCCTTTTCGAGGCGCGCAGTGTGCCGCAGATCCGGCGGGAGCGCGCGGCTCACTTTCCGCGGAATGAGGGGCGGCGCTGAGTGCTTGTACGGGCCAGAATTGGAGCCGTGACATGAGCCCCACCCTGAAGGCCCTGCGTGTGTTTCCCACCGTGCTGGGAGCGCTGCTACTCGCCGTGTCCGCGAGCGCCGCGGAGCCCACGCCGAAGCGAGCACTGCTGATTGTCTCGAAGACGAGCCACACCCTGGCCATCGTGGATCCGGCGAGCCTGAAGGTCCTGGGGCGCGTGCCGGTGGGCGAGGATCCGCACGAGGTGGTCGCGTCCGCGGATGGGAAGACGGCCTACGTGTCGAACACGGGGTTCGGCCGCTTCCATGAGTTGAACGTCATCGACCTGGTCGCGCAGAAGGCGCTGCCGAACGTGGACACGGCGCCGCTGATGGGGCCGCACGGCCTGGCGTACGTGGGCGGGAAGGTGTGGTTCACGGCGCAGGGGTCGAAGGCGGTGGGCCGGTATGATCCAGCGGCGGCGCGCATCGACTGGAGCATGGGCACGGGCCAGAACCGGACGCACATGCTGCACGTGAACGCGGACGAAAAGACGCTGTACACGACGAACGTGGACTCCGGGACGGTGAGCATCCTGGAGAACGTGCTGCTCCAGCCGACGGTGCCGCCCACGGGAGTCCTGCCGCCCACCGCGAAGGCGCAGATGGATTGGGTCCAGACGCTGGTGCCGGTGGCGGAACTCTCTGAAGGTTTCGACGTGTCACCTGACGGCAAGGAGCTGTGGTCAGCGAGTCCGACAGGAGCGCTGTCGGTCGTGGACCTGACGGCGAAGAAGGTGGTGGCCACGGTCGACGCGAAGCTGCTGGGCGCTCACCGGCTGGAGTTCACGCCGGATGGGAAGCGGGTGCTGGCGGTGAGTGTGCGCACGGGGGAGCTGGCGGTCTTCGACGTGGGAACGCGGAAGGAAGTGAAGCGGCTGAAGGTCGGCCGGGGCGCGGCCATGTTGATGGACGCGGAAGGCAACCGCGCGTTCGTGTCGTGCACCCCGGACAACGACGTGGCCGTCATCGACCTCAAGACGTTGGAGGTGACGGGCCACATCGATGTCGGCGGTAGGCCGGACGGTCTGGCCTGGGCGGTCCGGCGCTAGAGGAAGGTCTGACTTCAGGTTCCTGCGTAGGTCGCTCTCAGGTCCTCCATCTTCACGAAATAGCGCCGGGGCCATGACATGGCCTCTGGCTCGGTGCGAATGAGGCCCCTGTAATCATGGGCCTCGTAGAACGCAGCGGCGCGCGCGTTCTTCGCGTCCACGACGACGACGAGCCCTCCAATGTCCGTGTTGACGCGCAAGGCCCTGCGGTGGGCGTCATCGAGCAGATGCTCGCCGACGCGCATGCCTTTGCACCGCTCGTCACGCGCAAGGCGGCCGATGAGGATGGCGCGGACCGGATAGTCCGGTAGCCGCCGGATGACGGGCGCAGGGAGGCTGCTGCGCTCAAGTTGGATCCAGGTGAGTGTGTAGAAGCCCAGAACCCAGGGCAGGTCAGGCCGTCCGTCGGGACGGTGGAGCACCCACGTCCGGTTCTCCTCGCGGCGGCCCTGCTGCGTAGCCTGTTGTTGGAAGAATCGGGTGAGCGCCTCCTCCTCACAGCGAAAGCCACTGGCGGCGTCCTTGCTGGTGATGGCGGTGAGCTCGGGAAACATCAGGGAGGCCGTCATGACGGCACCCCCCTTCTTTTCTCCAGGAGTTCAGCGGGCCTTCTTGCGCGCAAGCTTCCGAAGCCGGGGCAGCGGCTTCGCCGGCTTCTCCAACTCGTCCACGAGCCGGTCGAAGTCACTGTCGGGCAGCACGACGCGGCCTTCCTCCCGTGCGTTCCACTCCAGCCGGGTGAGGGAGGGCGAGCTGTACTCTGCGAGGACCTGATGCTTCTCGTCCACGAAGGCGACGCGGCGGCCCAGGCCCGCCTCGAGCACGGCCTTGGCGAAGAAGCCCAACGCCTCCTTGATGACCTCGGTGTTGTCGATCTGGAGCTTGCTCCGGAGCTGTTCAAGCTGGGTTCCATAGGGCGCAGGAAGCGTTGCCTGCAGGCGGTAAGGGGACGTCGTCATGGCGGGCACTCCGTTGCCAACGGCTTGAGGGGAGCAGGGCATCTTCCGCAAGGGCACTGGTGAGTGAGTCGATGCCAACTGGAAGCTCAGTAAAAATCTACTGACGTTCCAGCTGATTTCAATCTGCCACCAGGGTCATGCATGGAATCAGGCAGCACCGTGATGCGGTGCCCTACGGCAAGTGATACCTGCTCGCCTGAGTGCCCTGCGTCCTGCTGGGGAGACGAATCCGTCGACGGTTCGGGGGTATACGCGGGCCCTCCGACATCCCCTGACTTGGGGGCCGAAGGCGGCACCCCCCGTCCGTTGACGACGCGCTGTACCTGTGTTCAGGCTGGCCCTCTGGGAGCCCGCCATGTCCCCTCAAATCGCCCTCGCCTTTACGTCGGAGTTCGCGGCCCATCCGGCGCTCGCCGCCTTCCACCCGGTGGTGCGGCGCTGGTTCGCCACACGCCTGGGTGAACCCACCCGTCCGCAGATTGAAGGCTGGCCGCTCATCCAGGCCGGCCACGACGTGCTCATCGCCGCGCCCACGGGCAGCGGCAAGACGCTCACGGCGTTCCTTGCGGCGCTGGACTCGCTGTTTCGCATGGCGCTCGACAGCACGCTGCCAGACCACACGCGCGTCCTCTATGTGTCGCCCCTGAAGGCCCTGGGCAACGACGTGCAGAAGAACCTCCTCCAGCCGCTGGAGGAGCTGATGACCCTGGCGCGCGAGGAGGGCTACGAACCGCAGCAGTTGCGCGTGCAGGTGCGCACCGGCGACACGCCCGCGGGCGAGCGCGCCCAGATGGTGCGCCGCCCGCCGCACATCCTCATCACCACGCCCGAGTCCCTCTACCTCTACCTCACCGCCGAGCGCGCCCGCGCCACCCTGCGCCACGTGCGCACGGTCATCGTGGACGAAATCCACGCGCTCGCCCGCGACAAGCGCGGCAGCCACTTCGCGCTGTCCATGGAGCGCCTCAAGGCCCTCACCGACGTGCGCCCCCAGCTGTTGGGCCTGTCCGCCACGCAGAAGCCGCTGGACGCCATCTCGGGTTTCCTCACCGGCGCGACCCTCACCGAGTGCAAGCGCGTGGAGGTCGGCCACCAGCGCCCATGGGACCTCAAGGTCGAGATCCCGGACGCGGAGCTGTCCTCCATCGCAAGCCACGAGATGTGGGGGCAGGTCTATGACCGGCTGATCCAGCTCTCCAGTGAGCACCGCACCACGCTCATCTTCGTCAACACGCGCAAGATGTCCGAGCGCGTGGCGCACGACCTGGGCGAACGCCTGGGCCAGGCGTTGGTGGCCGCGCACCACGGCAGCATGTCCCGCGAGATGCGCCTGTCCGCGGAAGAGCGCCTCAAGGCCGGCCAGCTGCGCGTGATGGTCGCCACCGCGTCGCTGGAGCTGGGCATTGACGTGGGCAACGTGGACCTGGTCGTGCAGTTGGGCACCACCAAGGCCATCTCCGTGTTGCTCCAGCGCGTGGGCCGCGCGGGCCACCACAAGGCGGGCATCTCCAAGGGCATCCTCTTCGCGATGACGCGCGACGAACTGGTGGAATGCGTCGCGCTCCTCAACGCCGTGCGCGAGGGCGACCTGGACGCGGTCCGCATCCCCAAGAAGCCGCTGGACGTGCTGGCGCAACAGATTGTCGCCGCGTGCGCGTGCGAGGAATGGGACGAGCGCGCCCTCTTCAGCATCTTCCAGCGCGCGTACCCCTACCAGGACCTCACCTGGGAGGAGTACCAGCAGGTGCTGGAGATGCTCTCCGAAGGCGTCTCCGAGCGCCGGGGCCGGGGCAGCATCCACCTGCACCGGGACCGGGTGAACCAGCGGCTCAAGGGGCGCCGGGGCGTGCGCATCACCGCGCTCACCAACGGCGGCGCCATCCCGGACACGTTCAACTTCAGCGTCACCGCGCAGCCGGAAGGCAAGGTCGTGGGCACGCTGGACGAGGACTTCGCGGTGGAGTCCTCGCCGGGAGACATCTTCCTGCTAGGCAGCACCGCGTGGCGCATCCAGCGCGTCATGGGCAGCACGGTGATGGTGGAGGACGCGAAGGGAGCGCCGCCCAATGTGCCCTTCTGGCGAGGCGAGGCCCCGGGCCGCACGGACGAGCTGAGCCTCCAGGTGGGCCGGCTGCGCGAGGAGCTGCTGCGCCACGATGATCCGGCGGGCTTCCTGGAGAAGCTCCTGCGAGTGCCGCCGCCCGCGGTGGATGCGCTGCTGGGCTACCTGCGGCTGGGCAAGAAGATGCTGGGCGATGTGGTGCCCAGCCACACGCAGATCGTCGCCGAGCGCTTCTTCGACGAGGCCGGCGGCATGCAGCTGATCATCCACGCGCCGTTCGGTAGCCGCATCAACCGCGCGTGGGGCATGGCGCTGCGCAAGCGCTTCTGCCGCTCGTTCGACTTCGAGTTGCAGGCGGCGGCCACGGAGGACGGCATCCTCCTGAGCCTGGGGGAACAGCACTCGTTCCCTCTGGCGGACATCTTCGACTTCCTGCACCCGGACAACGTGGAGGAGGTGCTGGTACAGGCCATCCTCCAGGCGCCCATCTTCGGCACGCGCTTCCGGTGGGTGGCGTCGCGAGCGTTGACGCTGCACCGGATGATGGGAGGCAAGCGCGTGGCGCCGAACCTCCAGCGCGCGCGCAGCGAGGACCTGCTGGCGGCGGTGTTCCCCGCGCAGGTGGGCTGCCAGGACAACCATGGCGGCGGGGACGTGGAGCTGCCGGACCATCCGCTGGTGAAGCAGACGATGGACGACTGTCTGCGCGAGGCGATGGACATCGACGGCCTGCGCGAGGTGCTCCGTCGCATGAAGGACGGGCGCATCCAGCTGGTCGCGCGAGACGTTCCGGAGCCGAGCGTCTTCGCGCACGCGCTCATCAACAGCCAGCCCTACACCTTCCTGGACGACGCGCCGGCCGAGGAGCGCCGCGTGCGCAACGTGGCCCTGCGCCGCGCGATGCCCGCGGAGGACGCGGCGGCGTTCGGAGCGCTGGACGCGAACGCCATCCGGCAGGTGGTGGAGGACGCCGCGCAGCCGATGCGCGACGAGGACGAGCTGCACGACGCGCTGTTGCAGCTGGTGCTGGTGCGAGCGTCGGAGGTGCCGCGAGGCCTGGAGACAGGGCTCTTCAAGCAGGGGCGCGTGGCCTGGCTGGAGCGGCAGGGCGGTCGGTTCCTCGTGTCGGCGGAGCGAGGCAACGCGGTGCGAGCGCTCTTCCCGGACGCCCAGACGCAGCCGGTGTTGCCGGTGCTGGAGTACGACCGGCCGGTGGAGCGCGACGCGGCGGTGCTCCAGGTGGTGCGTGGGCGGATGGAGTTGGTGGGGCCCACCACTGTGACGGAGTTGGCGCGGCTGACGCTGTTGGATCCGGACGACATCAACCTGGCGCTGCACAACCTGGAGAGCCAGGGCAGCGTGCTGCGAGGCCAGTTCCGCGCGCAGGACGACGTGCCGGTGCCTCGGGACGCGGACGGAAGCCCGGTGCTGGAGTGGTGCGACCGGCGACTGCTCCAGCGCATCCACCGGCTGACGGTGGGGCGGCTGCGCCGCGAGATTGAACCGCTGAGCCCCCAGGACTTCATGCGCTTCCTCTTCCGGTGGCACCACCTGGAGGACGTGGACGCGCTGCGAGGCTCCACGGGGTTGCTCAAGGCGGTGCGGCTGCTGCAGGGGTACGAAGCGCCGGCCTCCGCGTGGGAGCGCTTCCTGTTGCCCGCGCGCAT
This sequence comes from Corallococcus sp. AB038B, assembly GCF_003668955.1. Lineage (NCBI taxonomy): Bacteria > Pseudomonadati > Myxococcota > Myxococcia > Myxococcales > Myxococcaceae > Corallococcus > Corallococcus sp. AB038B. Next base: position 1,039,004 of record NZ_RAWO01000001.1, read on the forward strand.
GCGGGGCTACACGCCGGACCTGATGGAGCGCGCGTGCTACGCGGGCGAGGTGGCGTGGGGGCGGGTGACGCTGAAGGATCCGCCGAAGCCCGCGGGCCCGCGCCGGGGCGCGCCGGTGGAAGCCCCGGAGCCGGTGGTGGCGAAGCGGTCTTCACCGACGCGCAACGCGCCGCTGACGTTCACGGTGCGCGAGGACCTGGAGTGGATGCTCGCGGCGGCGCGTCCGCACGCAGTGCTGGCGGACGGGGGCGTGTGGACGCCGCCGGACCTGAGCGCGGCGGCGAAGGACGTGGTGGGCGTGCTGGAGCGGCGAGGCGCGTGCTTCTTCCAGGACCTGGTGACACGGGCGCGGCGGCTGCCGGCGGAGGTGGAGGACGCGCTGTGGGAGCTGGTGGCGAAGGGGCTCGTGACGGCGGACGCGGTGCAGAACCTGCGCATCCTGCAGAGCCCGGCGCACCGCAAGCGGCAGAAGCTGCTCAACCGGGGCGGTCCGGGCCGCTGGAGCCTGCTGGCGCCAGCAGAGCCGAAGTCGCAGGAGGAGGTGACGGAGTCGCTGGCGAAGCTGTTCCTCCAGCGCTACGGCATCGTCTGGCGCGACCTGGTGATGCGCGAGTCATTGGCGCCCACGTGGCGCGACCTGCTGTTCGTCTACCGGCGCATGGAAGCGCGAGGCGAGCTGCGCGGTGGGCGCTTCGTGTCAGGCTTCGTGGGTGAGCAGTTCGCGCTGCCAGAAGCGGTGGACATGGCGCGAGCGGTGCGGCGCGCGCCTCCGTCAGGCGTGCGCATCCAGCTGTCCGGCGTGGATCCGCTGAACCTCACGGGCGTGGTGACACCGGGCCCGCGCGTGGCCGCGCTGCCGAACAACGTCGTCACCTACGTGGATGGGATTCCGCAGGGCGTCGACGCGGTGGAGGACGCGCCGGAGAACGAGGACGCGGAAGTCGATGGTTCGCTCGCGCAGGTGAACTGACCTGCGCAGGACAGAGTCCCGTCGTGGCTTGAGGACAGTTGGGGTTCAGGGGTGGAGTGACTCCCATGAACCCCAGTGTCCGGCACGGAAGCCCCGGTTCTCATGCCGGGGCCTTCTTCGTTCTCACGATGATGATGGCTACCGCTTGTGGACACACCCAACGTCCCGAGCGGAAGACCTATGTCGTCTCCGAGGATGCGCGAGGCGTCGGAACGGCCGAAGGGCCTGGCACTGGCGGCTCTGGGGCGGATGCCTACTGCGGCGAGATGCAGAAGCAGTGTTTCCAGAAGTGCTGGAGACGAAAGCCGACAGTAGAAGACATGGAGAAGCACTCAGAAAGCCACCACCGGCTCTGCACGAGCCAATGCCTTGAAGCGTTCATGAACTGCATCAAGGAGCAGGATGCACTGGCGCAACAGGGTACGAAACGGGAACTGCGATTCCCTGACATGACTGCCGCGTTGGACTGGCTCCGGGAACACAAGTCCGAGGTCGCCTTGGGAACCGTGGTCGTCGTCGCGGGAATGGCTTTCTCGCTCGTCGTGGCTCCCGCAGGACTGTTGGTGCTGAGCCCCATTTGAAAGGACGTATCCGTGAACAAGGAGCCGGAAATCAATGTGGAGGATGTTCTCGCTGTCCTGGGTGACGAGACCCAGCGTCACGAGAAGGGCTCACGAGAATGGAACGCCCTCCAGGTCGCGGCGATCTGCCTCATCTACGTCCGGCACATGAACAAGTTGGACGACTTCACACGCTACTACCGCGAGCTCCTCAGTCCGGATTTCAAGATCAAGGTCGAACGTGATTTTGAAACGCGGACTGACGCGGAGGCATGGCTCAAGGAAGGTACAGCCGCACACGGAATGCACATCCGGATCGACGGCGCGGGCTTCCTCGTGGTCCAGCTCCCCGGGAGGCTCACCTTGATGAACGCCCCGCTGCCAGAAGAACTGAACGCGATGGAGTCGGAGGAGGACTGACCCGCGCGGCACAGTCTGGCTCCGCGCGCGATATCCGTCCCGATGCGCTGGAGTCGGCCGTACGCGGTTTGATAGGCATCTGTGGTGATCTCCCAGGAGACCGTGAATGCCAACGAACCTGTACTGGATGGCGGTGTTCGTGGCGCTGGGCTGCTCAGCGCAACATCCGGACATGCGTGTCCGCCAACTCGCCACTGGCATGCATGAGCTCAAGGGACCCCTGGCGCCTCCCCAAGAGGCCGCAGCCGTGGTGTTCCCGAACTCGTTCAAGGAAGGCGTTCATCTAGAAGGCCCCGTGATGGCCGCCCTCGAAGTCGCGATGAACGAGTTCCTGCCCCCAGGCTCGGAGCTCCAGACCCAGGACCCCGACAAGCGCATGGCGCAGTGCCTCTCCAGGCGTAGCACCTACGACACCCATGTCCTCCAATCGGGAGCCGACCTGTTCTTCGTGTGGTTCTCCCCGCAGCCATCACGCTGCGGCTTGAGCGAGCCCATCCTGGATGGGGGCGCCGTCTACGCGATCGACGGACAGGGACGCATCCTGGACAGGAGGTAGCGACCAGGCCGCCGTCCTGGTGGTTGCTGCTGAAATGTTGTGTGCTGGGCCTAAAGATTCAAAATTTATACTTAGTTCGATGGATTTTAGCTTCCGTCGGGTTGAAAATAACCCGCATAGAGCCCACAATGCATCGCGTCAGCTCTTTGGAGAGGTGCGGCGATGCAGAAGTGGATGGCGATGGTCCTGCTGGTGGCGGTGGGGGGGGCGGGACTCCTGGTGGCCCCGGCGGCGCAGGTGAAGCAGGGCGGTCCCATCAACCCTGCGGACACCGCGTGGCTGCTCACCGCCACGGCGCTGGTGCTGCTGATGACGCCCGGCCTGTCGTTCTTCTACGGCGGCATGGTGCGGCTGAAGAACGTGGTCTCCACCCTGATGCAGAGCTTCATCGCCATGGCCGTCATCAGCGTGCTGTGGGTCGTGGTGGGCTTCAGCCTTTGCTTCGGTGACAGCTTCCACGGCCTCATCGGTGATCCGCGCACCTTCTTCATGTTCAGCGGCGTGGGCGGCGAGACGCACCCGGACCTTGCGCCCACCGTGCCGCTGCTCCTCTTCGCGCTCTTCCAGCTCAAGTTCGCCATCATCACCCCGGCGCTCATCACCGGCGCGTTCGCGGAGCGCGTGCGCTTCAAGGCGTACCTGCTCTTCATGGTGCTCTTCAGCGTCTTCATCTACGCGCCGCTCGCCCACTGGACGTGGCACCCGGAGGGCTTCCTGCGCCAGTGGGGCGTGCTCGACTTCGCCGGTGGCACCGTGGTGCACATGTCCGCGGGCCTCGCCGCGCTCGCGGGCGCCATCGTCCTGGGCCGCCGCCAGGTGCACCTGACGCACGCCACGCATGCTCCCGCCAATGTTCCCTTCGTGATGCTCGGCACGGGCATGCTGTGGTTCGGCTGGTTCGGCTTCAACGCCGGCTCCGCGCTGTCCGCGTCGTCGCTGGCCACGCTCGCCTTCGCCACCACCAACACGGCCTCCGCCGCCGCGATGCTCGGGTGGATCGCCTTCGACTGGCTGCGCGGCCGCAAGCCCAGCGCCATGGGCGCCTGCGTGGGCGCGGTGGTGGGCCTGGTCGCCGTCACCCCCGCCGCCGGCTTCATCACCGTGGGGCAGAGCATCGTGGTGGGCCTGGTCGCCAGCTTCGTCAGCAACGCCGCCGTCCACTTCAAGAGCCGCACCGCGCTGGATGACACGCTCGACGTGTTCCCCTGCCATGGCCTGGGCGGCATCGTGGGCATGGTGCTCACCGGCGTGCTCGCCAAGGACGTGGGCCTGCTCTACGGCAGCACGCGCACCTTCTTCATGCACCTGCTGGCGCTGGTCGTCGTCTCCGTCTTCTCCTTCGTGGGCTCGTACATCCTCTACAAGATCGTCGACCGCATCGTCCCGCTGCGCGTCACCCGCGAGCAGGAGGAGGAGGGCCTCGACCTGAGCCAGCACGGAGAGACCGTGGGCGAGGTCCCTACCGCGGCGCTCGCCGTCCCCACGCCGCCCGTTGCGAGCGCGCCCATTGCTCCGGAGCACGCCGCTTCGTCGGAGCCCGTGCCCGCGTAACATCCTCTCCCTGTCGATGCTGTAGACACGGGGCCCTCCGCTTCACGCGGGTGGGCCCCGTGGTGCGTTGGGCCTCCAAGCGTGTGGACCCCGCGAGGCCGTGAGCCTGTCGGGAATGGGATGGGGGCGTCCTCGCTGATCATTCGCGCGGGCAGCACCCTGTCCGAGGCCTGACTGGGACCTGTCATGCGTTGGTCGTCCGTTCATGCATGGGCAACTTCGGCGTTGAGACAAGGCCCGTCATCGAATGACGGGGCTGTCGCTTCGCGTGGGGGAGCGCATGTCGCGGAAACGCAATGAGTGGAGAATCGCTGTCCTGGGAATCGTGCTCGCGGTGTGGGGTTGCTCGAAGGAGCCCGCCTCCGCGCAGCCCCCGCCGGTGCGAGTGGCCCCGGCGGGTGTGCAGGCGGGCCCAGGAGACACCCCGAGCCTGGGGGAGCTGCCCGTCGTGTCGGGCCTGTCCGTCGCGAAGGTCTTCGCCCAGAAACTGGGCAAGCCCACGTCCCTGGGAGAGACGACGGCGGTGCACGTGAAGCTGCCGCCCCCCGCCAATCGCGGGCTCGCGGGCAGCCTGGTGCGCGTGGTCGGTGATTCGTCAGGGCCCACCGTCCTCTTTCACTCCGACACCCTGGCCCGGCTGGGGGTGATTCCGGCGAGCCCGGGCCCCGAGTTCTTCACCCTCTTCGCGCGGCTCCCGGACTCGGAGGTGGAGCGCCGCTGGGAGAGCGAGCGACGGCTGGCCTCGGGCGAGTTCGGGATGCCCACCCGGGAGACCGTCCTGTTCAACGGTCGCCACCCGGCTGCCCGTTACGAGGGGCTCTCCATGGACGCCAACGCCTTCGCGCAGGGCGCGCTCGTGCCCCAGACGAGCTGCCCCCAGATGCCAGCCTCCACCGAGGCCTGGTGGGAGCGGACGCTGATGATCCGCGACCCGGCCGTGGTGCTCGACCCGGCGCGCACGTGGGACCCTTGCACCGGCGCGGGGACGAAGGGCGGGGTGTGGACCTTCGCGCACCTCATGCGGGAGATGGCCCAGGGCTCCGGCGTGAGCCCGGAGGACTTCGTGCTCGAGTGGCTGTCACTCTGGCTCAATGACTTCCAGGCGAACGGCGACACGGTGCCCGCTCGCCGCAAGATGTATGACGAAGTCATTGCCCCCTGGGCCGCCGCCAGCGGCGCGACCTCGTCCCTCGAGTTCAACGTCGGCACGGGCCGCTGGGAGGTGGTGCTGCGCCAGCCGCTGGACCTGGACATCGCGCCCTTCCGGTTGCTGGCCATCGTCAACCGCATCGACCTGGCGGGCAGCACGGAATACTCCGGCCGTTCATCCACCCCGGGCGAGCTGCGCTTCATCTTCGGGCTGACGCGCCCCTCGCCCTGGGGAGGTGGGACGGAGGCGACGTGCAACCTCAAGCCCTTCACCACCATCTTCGAATACGGCGTGCCGGGCGAGGGCTGCCGGGCCATCACCGGCTGGGCGCGGCAGTGGGTGGGACTGGGGATGGACCCCGCCTTCAACGAGGCCTACCGGTCGCGACTGCAGCAGATGACGGAGAGCGTCGTCCGGCATGGGCGCTCGCCTGGGAAGGGCAACCGGAGCGCGCTCAACCAGCTGCGCACCAACGAGGTGGCCCTGGCGTTTCCGTGGGAGCTGAGGGAATTCCACCTGGCGGACGAGCACCCCGGCACCGGCAAGGACACCCCCTCCAACGGGCTGTTGCGCGTCCACACGATGGCGCTGACACCCGATGACGCGACCCACGACTTCCGCACGGACCCCGACGTGGACTTCTTCGTGCGCACGCACGTCAAGAACGGCGTCGAGCAGCCGGTGACCGTCCCCACCCACTGCACCGCCCGCTTCACGGTGCCTCACGCACTCAACGGCATGCCCTTCCTGGGCGCCAACGCGCAGGTGGCGCCGCCCACCCACTGGGAGGCCCTCTCCGCGGTATCCACCAGCGCCACGGAGGTCTGCGCGCGGAAGGAGTTCTCCAGCAACACGTGCAATGGCTGTCACTTCAAGGACACGGGCACCAACGACTTCTCCGGCACGGACAACCTCGCCTTCACGCACGTCAGTCCCACGTCGGGCATCCCGGCCCGCCAGTCCAAGTTCCTGACGGGTGGGGGCAACGGCTTCATGTTCGTCGTGCCGGATGCCCAGTTCGGAGCGCAGCTGACGTCGTGGCCGTTCGCGGACCTGCTGCGCCGCCACCAGCGGCTCCAGGAGCTGGCCCATTGCTCCGCCTGTGGATGGTTCATCGACCTGGACGCGGGCTACCTGAACCGGATGGAGGCGCTCGCCGGGAGCGTGCCCCTGGACGTGGCGCCCGGCTCACCCGTGTCGACGTTCACGGTGGGTCCCATCCGCGATGTCGACATGGTGAAGCAGCTCCTGGAGCTGCGCCCTGGCTTCAGGATGCGGCCGCGGGAGCTGCCGCTCGACTTCCTCGAGCCGCCCGCGGCCCGCGTCCACTGACGGGCTCCGTGATGCGTTGGGCCTCCAAGCGTGTGGACCCCGCGAGGCCGTGAGCCTGTCGGGAAGGGAATGGGTGGAGCCCCTGCTGATCACTCGCGCGGGCAGCACCTTGTCCGGGGCGTGACTGCGACCCGTCATGGGTTGGACGTCCGTGCGCGCACTTCACCCCTGCGGCGTTGAGTCAATGCCAGCCAGTTCATGCAAAGGCTGGCATTGCCGGGGGGAATGTATGTTTCGGAAGTGCGAGGAGTTGAGAATCGCTGTCTTGGGAGCCGTGCTGGCGGTCAGTGGCTGCGCGAAGGATCCGGCGCAGGAGCCTTCGCGGCAGGACGCCGCGGAGGAGTCGCGGGGGAGCAGCACGAGCCTGGGTGAACTGCCCCTCGTGCCGGGCCTGTCCGTCGCCGGAACCTTCGTCCAGAAGCTGGAACAGCCCACGTCGCTGGGGGAGACGACGGCGGTGCACGTGAAGCTGCCGCCTCCGGCCAACCGGCTCCTGTCGGACAGCCTGGTGCGCGTGGTGGGAGACCCGGCGCGGCCCACGGTCCTGTTCCACTCCGACACGCTGGCCCGGCTGGGCGCGATTCCCTCGAGCCCCGGACCGGACTTCTTCACGCTCTTCGCGCGGCTCCCGGACTCGGAGCTGGAGCGACGCCAGGAGAACGAGCGCCGCCTGGCCTCGGGCGAGCTTGGGCCGACCACCCGGGAGACCGTCCTGTTCAACGGCCGCCACCCGGTCGCCCGCTACGAGGGGCTCCCCGTGGACGCGGAGGCCTTCAGGTGGGGTAGGCAGGTGCCGGTCATGAACTGCCCGCTGGTGCCGACCTCCACCCAGCCCCAGTGGGAGCGGACGCAGATGATCCGCGATCCGGCCGTGGTGCTCGACCCGGCGCGCACGTGGGACCCGTGCACCGGCGCGGGGACGAAGGGCGGGGTGTGGACCTTCGCGCACCTCATGCGGGAGATGTCCCAGGGGTCCGGCGCGCGACCGGAGGCCTTCGTGCTGAACTGGCTGTCGCTCTGGCTCAATGACTTCCAGTCCAACGGCGACACGGTGCCCGCGCGCCGCAAGATGTATGACGAAGTGATTGCCCCCTGGGCCGCCGCCAGCGGCGCGACCTCGGCCCTCCAGCAGAACACCTCCACGGGTCGCTGGGAGGTGGTGCTGAGCAAGCCGCTGGACCTGGACATCGCGCCCTTCCGGCTGCTGTCCATCGTCAACCGCATCGACCTGGCCGGCACCCGGGACTACGACGACAAGCCGACGGACCCGGGCGAGCTGCGCTTCATCTTCGGGCTGACGCGCCCCTCGCCCTGGGGAGGTGGAACGGAGGCGACGTGCAACCTCAAGCCCTTCACCGTCATCTTCGAATACGGAGTGCCCGGCGAGGGGTGCGCGCCGGTCGTCGCCTGGGCGCGGCAGTGGGCGTTGCTGGGGACGTTCACGTCCTTCAACGCGGCCTACAAGGCGCAGCTCACGCAGATGACCCAGAACGTCGTCCTGCGGGGACGGGCTCCAGGGAAGGGCAACGCGAACGCGCTCAACCAGATTCGCACCAACGAGGTCGCCCTGGCGTTTCCGTGGGAGATGCGGGAGTTCCGGCTGGCGGACGAGCACCCCGTCACCGGCAAGGACAAACCCTCCAACGGGCCCCTGCGCGTCCACACGATGGCGCTGACTCCCGATGACGCGACCCACGATTCCCAGACGGACCCGGACATCGACACCTTCGTCCGCACGCAGGTCAAGAACGGCGTCGAGCAGCCGGTGACCGTCCCCACCCGATGCACCGCGCACTTCACGGTGCCGCGCACCCTCAATGGCAGACCGTTCCTGGGAGCCAACGCGCTGGTGGCGCCGCCCACCCATTGGGAGGGCTTCAGCGTGGTGCCCTCGGATGCCACGGAGGTCTGCGCGCGGAAGGAGTTCTCCCTCAATACGTGCAATGGCTGTCACTTCAAGGACACGGGCACGAACGACTTTTCGGGCACGGACAACCTGGCCTTCGTGCACGTCAGCCCCACGTCGGGCATCCCGGCCCGGCTGTCCAAGTTCCTGACGGGCGGAGGCCCGGGCTTCATGTTCGCCGTGCCGGACGCCCAGTTCGGGGCCGCCGTGGCGTCGTGGCCGTTCGCGGACCTGCTGCGCCGGCATCAGCGGCTGCAGGAGTTGGCCAGCTGCACCACGTGCGGATGGTTCATCGACCTGGACCTGGGCTTCCTGTCCCGGATGGAGGCGCTCGCCGGGAGCGTGCCCCTGGACGTGCCCCCCGGGGCGCCAGCGCCGGCGCTCACCGTGGGCCCCATCCGTGACATCGGCGTGGTGAAGCAACTGCTGGAGCTGCGTCCCGGCTTCAGGACGCAGCCGCGGGAGTTGCCGCTCGACTTCCTCCAGCCGCCCGCGGCCCGCGTCCACTGACCCTCAGGTCCGGCGAGCCCGCGCCCCCGGGCTCATTGCGGGTAGTTGCAGGAGGGCGCGCAGTGGGGGAGGACGAGGATGTCCTCCGAGGGGTCGTAGTAGCCCAGGCAGCACTGCTCGCGGCTCCCGCACTGGGACGACGGGCCTCCCGGAGTACATGGGAGGCGGCAGAAGCCGTCGTAGTCACAGACCCGCGAGCCGTCCGGCCTGCAATAGGTCGCGTTCGGCACGCACGCCTCCAGCCCCTGCTCCGTGCTCGCGAGCTCCTCCTCCGCGGGCGCCACACCCCCACAGCCCAGCGCCGCCACGGCCCACAGCGCCGTCAGGACTCCAGCCAATCCCAGCTTCCGCATGCTGCCTCCCAATCGGCCCTCCAGGACGAGGGCCGTGTCGGGAGTCCGACGCGTCTGGAATGGAAAAGCAACCAGACGCCCCGTTTTCCTGTGAGGCGTCTGACTTTGACCCAGGTCTAGAACGCGCAATCCTGACCGCGCGTGGGCAGCACGGAGGCGGTGCCGGACAGCCAGGTGTCCAGCGCGCGCGCCGCCTCACGTCCGTCCGCGAGCGCCCAGACGATGAGGCTCGCGCCCCGGCTGGCGTCGCCCGCGCAGTACACGCCCGGCGCGGAGGTGGCGAACTTCGCGTCGACCTGCACCGTGCCGCGCGGCGACAGCGTCACGCCCAGTTCCTCCGCCAGCCGGTCCGTGTTCGGGCCGGTGAAGCCCATGGCGAGCACGAGCAGGTCCACCTCGAACACCTGCTCGGAGCCCGGCACCTCCACCAGCTTCAGTGCGTCGTTCGGCTCGCGCTGCATCTCCACGCGCACCGCGTGCAGGCGCTTCAGCTGGCCGTCCTCGCCCTCCAGCCGCTTCGTCATCATCGCGAAGGCGCGCTCGCCGCCCTCCTCCTGGCTGGACGACGTGCGGAACACCAGCGGCCAGCGCGGCCACGGGTTCTCCTTCGCGCGCAGCTGCGGCGGTGCGGGGAGCAGCTCCACCTGCATCACGCTCGCCGCGTCCTGGCGCAGCGCCGTGCCCAGGCAGTCCGAGCCCGTGTCGCCACCGCCCAGGATGATGACCCGCTTGCCTTGCGCTTCCAGGCGCGCGTCCGGCGATGCTCCCGCCGTCACCACGCGGTTCTGGTGCTCCAGGTAGTCCATGGCCTGAAGCACGCCGGACAGCTCGCGGCCCGGCACGTCCAGCTCGCGGGCCTTGCGCGCGCCCAGGGCCAGCACCACGCCGTCGTACTGCTCGCGCAGCGCGCGCCAGCCCGGCGTCACGGCCACGTCCTCACCCGTGCGGAAGACGATGCCCTCCGCCTCCATCAGCGCGAGCCGGCGGTCCAGCACCGCCTTCTCCAGCTTGAAGTCCGGGATGCCGTAGCGCAGCAGGCCTCCGGCGCGGCTGTCCTTCTCGTACACCGTCACGCTGTGCCCGGCCGCGTTCAGCTGCGCCGCCGCCGCCAGGCCCGCGGGGCCGGAGCCCACCACCGCCACGTGCTTGCCCGTGCGCCGCGCCGGAGGCCGGGCCTTCACCCAGCCCTCCGCGAAGGCTCGCTCGGAGATCTCCTTCTCCATCTGCTCGATGGTGACCGCGTCCCGGTCGATGGCCAGCACGCACGCGGCCTCGCACGGCGCGGGGCACAGCCGTCCGGTGAACTCCGGGAAGGTGTTGGTGCGGCTGAGCACCTGGTACGCCTCCTTCCACTGGCCCCGGTACACCGCGTCGTTGAAGTCCGGGATGAGGTTCCCCAGCGGGCACCCCTGGTGGCAGAAGGGGACGCCACAGTCCATGCAGCGTCCCGCCTGCCGCTTCGCCTCGCCCGCCGCCAACGGCAGGTGCAGCTCGCGCCAGTCCTCCAGGCGCTCCACCTTGTCCCGCTTGGGTGCGTGGACGCGCTGCCACTCCATGAAACCCGTGGGCTTGCCCATGGTTCAGGCCCCCCCGCCAACGACGTGGAGTTGCTGCACGCCCGCGGCCGGTGGCGGCCTGCGCGCCGCCCTTCGCGCCTGGAGCACGCGCTTGTAGTCGGACGGCATCACCTTCATGAACTGCGGCACCATCAGCTCCCAGTTGTCGAGCACCCGCCGCGCGAGCGCGCTGCCGGTGTGGTGCAGGTGGCGTTCAATCATCCCGTGCACGAGCCAGATTTCGGACTCGTCCACCAACGACTCCAGCTCCACCATCTCCAGGTTGCAGCGCTCGCGGAAGTTGCGCTCGCGGTCCAGCACGTACGCGGTGCCGCCGCTCATGCCGGCCGCGAAGTTGCGGCCCGTCTGGCCCAGCACCACCACCACGCCGCCCGTCATGTACTCGCAGCCGTGGTCGCCCACGCCCTCCACCACCGCCTGCGCGCCGCTGTTGCGCACCGCGAAGCGCTCACCCGCGAGCCCTCGCAGGTACACCTCGCCGGCCGTGGCGCCGTAGAGCACCGTGTTGCCGACGAGCACGTTCTCCTCGGGCGTGAAGCGGCTGCCCTCCGGCGGGTAGACGATGATGCGTCCGCCGGACAGCCCCTTGCCCAGGTAGTCGTTGGTGTCGCCCTCCAGCTCCAGCGTCACACCCGATGCGAGGAACGCGCCGAAGCTCTGGCCCGCGGAGCCCTTCAGCTTCACCCGCAGCTTCCCGTCTGGCAGCCCCTGCGCGCCGTGGCGGCGGGCAATCTCGCCGGACAGCATGGCGCCCACCGCGCGGTGCGTGTTCGCCACCGGCAGCGTCAGCATCAACGGCGGCCCGCCCGCGAGCACGGACTGCGCCTTGGTCAGCAGCTCGTGGTCCAGGTGGTCCGCCACGTCCTTGCGGTGCGGCGTCTGGCAGTGGCGCGGCTCGGTGGCCGGCGCGGACGGCGCGGTGAGCAGCGCGGACAGGTCCAACTTGCGCGCCTTCCAGTGGTCCACCGCCGCACGCTGGCGCAGCAGGTCCACCCGGCCCACCAGCTCATCCAGCTTGCGCACGCCCAGCGCCGCCATGTGCCGGCGCAGGTCCTCCGCCAGCAGCAGGAAGAAGCTCACGACGTTTTCAGGCGTGCCCTGGTAGCGCTCGCGAAGCGCCGGGTCCTGCGTGGCGATGCCCGCCGAGCAGGTGTTGAGGTGGCACTTGCGCAGCATGATGCAGCCCACGGACACGAGGCTCGCGGTGGCCAGGCCGAACTCCTCCGCGCCCAGCAGCGCCGCCACCAGCACGTCGCGCGCGGTGCGCAGGCCGCCGTCCACCTGCACGCGGATTCGTGAGCGCAGGCCGTTGTGCACCAGCACCTGCTGCGTCTCCGCCAGCCCCAGCTCCCACGGCAGGCCCGCGTGCTGGAGGCTGGAGAGAGGAGAGGCGCCCGTGCCGCCCTCGTAGCCCGCCACCACCACGCAGCCCGCGCCCGCCTTGGCCACGCCCGCGGCGATGGTGCCCACGCCCACCTCGCTCACCAGCTTCACGCTCACGCGCGCCTTCGCGTTCACGGACTGGAGGTCGTAGATGAGCTGCGCCAGGTCCTCGATGGAGTAGATGTCGTGGTGCGGCGGCGGCGAAATCAGCGTCACGCCCGGCGTGCTCCAGCGCACGCGCGCAATCCGCTCGTCCACCTTGTGGCCCGGAAGCTGACCGCCCTCGCCGGGCTTGGCGCCCTGGGCCATCTTGATTTGGAGCTCGTCCGCGTTGACCAGGTACTCGGCCGTCACGCCGAAGCGCGCGCTGGCCACCTGCTTGATGGCGCTGCGGCGCGAGTCGCCGTTGGGGTCCTTGGTGTAGCGGCGGGACTCCTCTCCGCCCTCGCCGCTGTTGGACTTGCCGCCCAGCCGGTTCATCGCGATGGCCAGCGTCTCGTGCGCCTCCGCGCTGATGGAGCCGAAGGACATGGCGCCGGTGACGAACCGCCGCGCCAGGTCCAGCGCGGGCTCCACCTCTTCCAGCGGCACCGGCGTACAGCCGTCCGTCACCACGTCCAGCAGGCCGCGCAGGTTGCTGTGGTCGCGCGTCTCGTCGTCCGCCAGCTTCGAGTACTCCTGGAACTGCGCCGAGTCGTTCGCGCGCACCGCCGCCTGGAGCTTCGCCACGGTGGCTGGGTTCCACTTGTGGCGCTCGCCCTGCCGGCGCCAGCGGAACTGACCGCCCACGGGCAGCAGGTCCTCCTCGCCGTCCGCGCCGACGCCGAAGCCGCGTGCGTGCCGCTCCGCCACCTCGCGGCCCAGCTCCGGAAGGCCCACGCCCTCCACTCGCGACGACGTGCCGGTGAAGTGCTTCTCGATGAGGCTTCGCTGGAGCCCCACTGCCTCGAAGAGCTGCGAGCCGCGGTAGGACTGGAGCGTGGAGATGCCCATCTTGGACATCACCTTGAGCAGGCCCTCCTCCAGGCCGTGGAGGTACTGCGCCTGCGCCTTGTCCGCGTCCGCCTTGAGCTCTCCCGCGTCCGCCAGCGCGCGCAGCGTGTCCAGCGCCAGGTATGGGTTCACCGCGGACACGCCGTAGGCGAACAGGCACGCGAAGTGGTGCACCTCGCGCGCCTCCGCCGTCTCCAGCACGATGCCCGTGTACATGCGCGTGCCGTCGCGCACCAACCGCTGGTGCACCGCGGACACGGCCAGCAGCGCGGGGATGGCCGCGTGCGCCGAGTCCACGCCCCGGTCGCTCAGGACAAGGATGCTCGCGCCCGCGTCGACGGCATCCACCGCCGCCGTGCACAGCCGCTCCACCGCGACCTCCAGCGCTGTCGCCGCGCCGCCAGCGTGCGGGTACAGCAGGCTCAAGGGACGCGGCTCGAAGAGGCCCGTGTCTCCACGCAGGTTCGCCAGTCGCGCCAGCTGACCGTTGGTGAGGATGGGGCCGGGCAGGGACAGCCGGTGGCACTGCTCCGGCGTCTCCTCGAAGGTGTTGCCCTCCGGGCCCAGCGCCGTGGCCAGCGTCATCACCAGCGCCTCACGCAGCGGGTCGATGGGCGGGTTGGTCACCTGCGCGAAGAGCTGGTGGAAGTAGTTGAAGAGGGTGGGGGCCTGGTCGCTCAGCACCGCCAGCGGCGTGTCCGTGCCCATGGAGCCCGTGGGCTCCTTGCCCGTCTCCGCCATGGGCACCAGCGTGGTGCGCACGTCCTCATCCGTGTAGCCAAACGCGCGCTGCGTCCGCCACAGCGTCTCGCCCTTCAGGCGCGCGGGGGCAGGGACGGCGGGCAGGTCCTCGAAGGTGAAGACGTTGCGCTGGAGCCAGCGGCGGTAGGGCCAGCGCGAGGTGATTTCATGCTTCACCTCCTCGTCCTCCAGGATGCGTCCCTCCGTGGTGTCCACCAGCAGCATGCGGCCCGGCGTCAGCCGGCCCTTGCGGCGCACCTGTGACGGAGGCACGTCGATGACGCCCGTCTCCGACGCCAGGATGATGCGGTCGTCCTCCGTCACCAGGTAGCGCGCGGGGCGCAGGCCGTTGCGGTCCAACGTCGCGCCAATGAGCTGTCCATCCGTGAACGCGATGGCCGCGGGGCCGTCCCATGGCTCCAGCAGGGACGCGGAGTACTCGTAGAAGGCGCGGCGCTCGTCGCCCATCTCCTTGTGACCCTCCCACGCCTCCGGGATCATCATCATCATCGCGTGGGGCAGGGTGCGGCCGCCCAGATAGAGCAGCTCCACCATGTTGTCGAATTGCGCGGAGTCGCTCTTGCCCGGGACGATGATGGGCCACAGCGGCTCCAGGCTCCCGCCCAGCTTCGCCGTCTGGAGCAGCCCGCGCCGCGCCGTCATCCAGTTGCGGTTGCCACGCAGTGTATTGATTTCACCGTTGTGCGCGATGAAGCGGAACGGCTGCGCCAGCTCCCACGTGGGGAAGGTGTTGGTGGAGAAGCGCGAGTGCACCAGCGCCAGCGCGCTGACGAACTCCGGGTGCCGCAGGTCCGCGTAGAAGCGCGGCAACTGCCGGGGCAGGAGCAGCCCCTTGTAGATGAGCGTCTCCGACGAACAGCTGGCCACGTGGAAGCGCCCCTGCGGATCCACGCCGCGCGCCTGCACGCGGTTCTCCACCAGCTTGCGGATGCGGTAGAGCTTGCGCTCGAAGGCGCTGGGCACCACGCGGCGCCGAGCGATGAACAGCTGCCGGATGAACGGCGCGGCCTCTCGCGCGAGCGGCCCCAGTTCCTCCGGTGCCACCGGCACGTCGCGCCAACCGAGCAGCCGCTGCCCCTCCTCCTCCACCACGTCCTCGAACAGCGCCTCGCACGCGCGGCGCGCCTCTGGCTCCTGCGGCAGGAACACCTGCGCCACGCCGTACTGGCGGCGCGGCGGCAGCTCGAAACCCAGCCGAGGCGCTTCATGGTTGAAGAAGCGGTGCGGCAACTGCACCAGGATGCCAGCGCCGTCACCCGTCTCCGGGTCGCGCCCTGCCGCGGCGCGGTGGCTCAGGCGGTTGAGCAGCTCCAGCGCGTCCTCCACGATGCCCCGCGAGCGCTGTCCCCGGATGTGGGCCACGAATCCCACGCCGCAGGCGTCGTGCTCGGTCTCCGGCTCATACAGCCCGTAGCGCGGAGGGAGGGTGAACGGCATCGTCAGAACCCCTTTCCCGCATGACGCGGGAAGCCAAGCTGTGGAGCCTCCAGGCTAACGCGGCGTGTCGCGGTCCGTAAAGACAGGGCGACTCAGGGGGTCGAGTCACCGGGTGGAGTGGTGCCGGGGAAACAGGCACTTCGTGAAATCTCACGCCCCGTGCGTCCCCCGTCGCATGCGTGAATGAACGGACGACAGTGGGCTGCGATGAACGGCCAACATTCAGCGCAATTGGTTCTTTCCCCCTGCCGCGCCGCTTCCGATCCTCCGGCCACTTTGGAACTGATGCAGCGGCTGAAGACGGAGACGCGTCCCCACCACGAGCGTACGGAGGGCGTGGTGCGTCTGATGGACGCGCACCTGACGCCCGCGGACTACCAGCGCCAGCTGGAGGCCTTCTACGGTCTCTACCTGCCCCTGGAGGCGCTGCTCGCCGGGCCCCTGGCGGCCCTGGAGCCGGCGCTGGACCTGGGGGCGCGCTGGAAGACGCCGCTGTTGGAAGCGGACCTGCGCGCCATGGGGCACGACACGGCCTCGCTCGCGCGGCTGCCGCGAGCTTCTTCGCTGCCGTCGCTGCCGGGCCTGGCGGAGGCGCTGGGCTGCGCGTACGTGCTGGAGGGCTCTACGCTGGGGGGCCAGCTCATCCTGCGCCACCTGACGCGCCACTTCGGGTCGGACGCGCGCGTGGGGAGCTTTGCCTTCTTCCGGGCCTATGGCGACCAGGTGGGCCCCATGTGGCGCGCGTTCGGTGAAGCCCTCACCCGGGCGTCCGAACGGGCGGCCTCCGAGACCTTCGACGCGGCCGTCGTGCAGGGCGCCCGCGACACCTTCGACACCTTCGCCGCCTGGTTGATGCGAGAGCACGATGTCCCCGTCCGTCTCTGATGCCGACCTCAGCGTCTGTGACCGCGAGCCCATCCACCTGCTGGGGGGCATCCAGCCCCGGGGTGTGCTCGTCGCCTTTCGCAGGGACACGAAGGCCGTCGCGGTCGTGAGCGCGAACGTCCAGGCGCTGCTCGGCGCCGGGCCGGATGCGCTCCTGGGCAAGCCCCTCTCCGGCGTGCTTCCTCGCGGGCTGCTCGCGCGCGTGGAGGCGGGCAAGGGGCCGGGGCCCGTCACCGTGGAGGTGTCGGGACAGCGCTGCTCCGCGCTCCTGCATGACAGCGACGGCCTGCGCGTGCTGGAGCTGGAGCCGCTGGCGGACGAGGACGTGGGCTCGGACGAGACCGCGCTGAGCGCGGTGCAGCGGCTGGTGTCACCGTTGGCTCGCGCGAAGGGCACGGTCGCGCTGCTTCAAGAGGCCGCGGACGCGGTGCGGGAGCTCATCGGCTACGACCGGGTGATGGTCTACCGCTTCCACGCGGACTTCCACGGCGAGGTCGTGGCGGAGAGCGTGCGCGAGGGCGTGGACTCCTTCATGGGCCTGCACTACCCCGCGAGCGACATCCCCGCGCAGGCGCGCGCCCTCTACACGCGCAACCCCATGCGCCTCATCGCGGACGTGGACGCGAAGGCCGTGCCCCTGGTGCCGCCGGTGCTGCCCGGCACCCAGCGCCCGTTGGACCTGTCCGGCTCCGCGCTCCGCAGCGTGTCGGAAATCCACCTGGAGTACCTGCGCAACATGGGCGTGGGCGCGTCCTTCAGCGTGTCGCTCCTGAAGGACGGACAGCTCTGGGGGCTCATGGCCTGCCATCACCTGGCGCCCCGCACGGTGTCCGCCGCGCGGCGGCAGGCGTGCGAGTTGCTGTCGCGGCTGTTGTCGCTCCAGCTCTCCGCGGAGGAGCGGAGCCTGGAGTCCGCCGCCCAGGCGCGCCGCGCGTCGCTGCTCAACGCGCTGGTCCTTCCGAACCTGGGCGAGCGCAGCCCGGCGAAGGCGCTGGAGGCGCAGGCTCCGCTGCTGATGGAGCTCACGGGCTCCCACGGCGTGGCGCTGGTGCTGGGCGCGAGCGCGGGTCCGGAGGCGTCGCCCCTGCTGCTTGGCACCACTCCGTCCGCGGAGGAGGTGCGCGCCCTGGTGGCGTGGCTTTCGGAGCGGGAGCTGCCGGACGAGGCCTTCCACGTGGACCGGCTGGGGGCGGTGTACCCGCCGCTGGCCTCGCGCGCGGACGTGGCCGCGGGCCTGCTGGCGGTGCGCCTGGACCCCTCCGTGCCGCACTTCGCGCTGTGGTTCCGCCCGGAGGTGGCGCGCACCGTGTCGTGGGCCGGCAATCCGAACAAGCCCGTGCGTCCGGAACCGGGCCATGCGCGGCTGCGGCCCCGCACGTCCTTCGACGTGTGGCGTGAGGAGATGAAGGGCGCCTGCACCCCGTGGTCCGCGCAGGACCTGGAGGCGGCGCGCGCGCTCAAGGGCGCGCTGGTGGGCGTGGTGCTGCGGCATGCGGAGGAGCTGGCCCGGCTGTCGCGGGAGCTGGCCCGCTCCAACGCGGAGTTGGACGCTTTCGGCGGCACCGTGGCGCACGACCTCAAGGAGCCCCTGCGCGGCATCCTCCAGTACAGCTCCTTCCTCCAGGAGGACTTCGGCCCCACGCTGGGCGCGGACGGACTCGGGCAGTTGGAGTCCCTGGCGTGGCTGGCGAAGCGCACGCACGAACTGCTCGACAACCTCTTCGAGTACAGCCGCCTGGGCCGGCTGGAGCTGTCGTGGGAGGAGACGGATCAGCATGCCCTGGTGGAGGACGTGCTGAGGACGCTGGGCGCGCGGCTGGAGGAGGGCAGGGTGGAGGTCCGCTTGCCCCGCCGCCTGCCCACGGTGGCGTGTGACGCCGTCCGCATCCGTCAGGTGTGGGCCAACCTCATCAGCAACGCGGCCAAGTACCAGACAGCCGAGCCGCGCTGGGTGGAGGTGGGCTTCCTGGGGCCAGGAGAAACGCGCCCGGAGGCGGCGCGGCATGTCACCGTGCCCTACCTTTTCTACGTGAAGGACCCCGGCATCGGCATCGCGCCGCAATTCCATGAAGCCATCTTCGAGCTGTTCCGCCGCCTGCACCCCGCGCAGGCCTACGGCGGCGGCACGGGGGCGGGGCTGGCCATCGCGCGCCGGCTGGTGTCGCTGCACGGCGGCATGCTCTGGGTGGACTCCGCGCTGGGAAGGGGCTCGACGTTCTTCTTCACACTGGGCGAGGCACCGCGATCATGAAGCCGCTCCTGCTGGTGGAGGACAGTGATCCGGACGCGGAGGCGCTGATGCGCATCGCGAAGCGTCTGCCGCTGCCCGTGCCGGTGGTGCGCGTGCGCGACGGCGAGAACGCCCTGGACTACCTCTACCGGCGCGGTGTCCACGCGGCCGCGGAGCGCCCGGTGCTCATCCTGCTGGACCTGCACATGCCGGGCATCGGCGGGCGCGAGGTGCTGGCCACGCTGAAGGCGGACCCCGACCTGCGCTCCATCCCCGTCATCATCTTCTCCTCGTCCGTGGCCGCGGAGGATGTGGACGGCGCCTACGCGGACGGTGCCAACAGCTACCTGTTCAAGCCCGAAGTCGGTCCCCAGTTGCAGGCCACCGCCGAAGCACTCCATGCCTTCTGGTTCAAGGCCGCGCGTCTGCCCGAGCCCCAGGAGCCGGAAGCATGAGCCTGCGCGTGCTGCTGGTGGACGACGGCATGGCGGACCGCCTCGCGGTCAGCCGCGCGCTGGCGCGTGACCCGGACATGCAATGGGATGTGGTGCCGGTGTCCTCCGCGGAGGACGCGCTGGCGTACCTGTCCGGCAACGCGGTGGACGCGATGCTGCTCGACTACCACCTGCCCGGCATGAACGGCGTCACCCTGCTCAAGAAGATCACGGAACTGGGCCTGCCCAGGGTGCCCGCCGTGGTGGTGCTCACCGGCAGCGGCAACGAGCGCGTGGCGGTGGACGCCATGAAGGCCGGCGCCCAGGACTACCTGGTGAAGGAGGCCTTCAGCCCGGAGCGCCTTCGCCGCAGCCTGCGCGCCGCGGTGGACACGGTGCTGATGACGCGCGAGCTGGAGGAGCGCCGCCTGCGTGCCGAGCGCGCCGAGGCCGCCGCCCGCGAAGCCCTGGCCGTGCGCGATGAGCTCTTCTCGCTGGCGACGCACGACCTCAAGGGCCCGCTTCAAATCATGACGCTCAACGCCCAGGTGCTGCGCCGGCAGATTCCCCCCGACGCGATGACGCCCGCCCTGGAGACGCGTCTGGGCCACATCGTGCGCGCGGCGCACCGCATGGGCGAGCTCATCGACCACTTCCTGGAGGTGACGCGCGGCCAGGAGCGCCCGCTCAAGCGCGAGCCCATGGACCTGCTGGCCATGGTGCGCGGCAAGGTGCGCGAGCTGGAGGCCAACGCGTCACGCCACCACTTCGTCCTGGAGGCGCCGGACGGGCGCGACTTCACCGGCGAATGGGATGCGCACGCCCTGGAGCGCGTGCTGGAGAACCTGATGGGCAACGCGGTGAAGTACAGCGCCGCGGGCTCCACCGTCACCGTGCACCTGATGGTGGAGGAAGCGGAGACGCAGCAGTTCGTGCTGTTCTCCGTGACGGACCAGGGCATTGGCATCCCGGCGGGGGACCTGCCCTTCGTCTTCGAGCGCTTCCACCGCGGGCGCAACGTGTCCCGGGACGTGTCCGGCAGCGGCGTGGGCCTGGCCAGCGCGCGCCGCATGGTGGAGCTGCACGGGGGAACGCTCGCCGTGCGCAGCGTGGAGGGGCAGGGCTCCACCTTCACCGTGCGCCTGCCCCGGGGCATCACGGTCAGCGCGGGGCCCGCGCGGTCCACGTCCGAGCACACCGCGCAGTAGCGCGGCGCTTCAGGAGACGGCGGGCACTCCGCCGCGCAGCATGAAGAACACCACCACGCCCGTCACCGACACGTAGAGCCAGATGGGCGCCAGCCACCGCGTCACCTTGCGGTGCCGGGCGAACTGCTGCCGCCAGGAGAAGTAGAAGGCCACCAGCGCCATGGGCAGCACCGGCATGGACAGGATGACGTGGCTGGCCAGCAGCGTCAGGTACAGCCCGCGGAAGTCGCCCACGTAACGCGTGTCGCCATGCACGAAGTGGTAGGCGAGGTAGCCCACCAGGAACAGCGCGGACGCGGCGAACGCGCTCACCATTAGATTCTGGTGCACCTTCCGCGCGCCGCGCTTGATGGCCACCCAGCCGCCCAGCAGCAGCGCCGCCGCCGTCGCATTGAGCCCCGCGTTCACCGCCGGCATGAAGCGCAGGTCCACGCCCATTCCCGCACCTCCGCGCCGGATGAGCAGCAGCCACGCCAGCAGCGCCAGCGCGCCAGCGGACACCACGCCGATCGCGATGAAGAAGGACCGGTCGTTGGCGGACGAGGACGACGGGGAGAGCCCGGAAGCGGCGTTGGACATGTCCCCCTTGTGGACCGCGTCCGGGCGGCTTGCAACAGGGTCTCCAAGCGGAATCCTGCTAATACCTACATGTCGGTTGAATGGAATCGGTAAGGTCAACTAGATCTCAAACCGGAAATTCCTTCATACTTCGGTTCACTGCGTCACCCCCGACCCCCCCTCTCGGAGGTTCCCCGTGTTCAGCGTGCGTTGCCTTGCCCCCCTGGCGAGCGCCGCCCTCCTGCTCGCTCTGCCCGCAGCCGCTGAAGAAGCGGTGTGCGCGCCTGTGGCGAAAGTCCCCTTGGAGCGGCATCTCCGTCAGCTTTCTCTCGATTTGCTGGGACGTCCTCCGACCATGGAGGAGTACAAGGCGTTCCAGGCCAAGGGCTCCGTCACGGCGGATGACGTCCGCGCGATGATGAAGGATGAGTCCTTCTACGCGCGGATGCGCAACTACCACCGCGCACTGCTGCGCTCGAACATCAACTCGAGCGTGCAGGGCAACGGCGACTACCGTGTGTCCGGCACACCGCTGAGCTTCGCGGGCAACAACTCCAACAGCATTCGCGGCGGCCAGAGCCAGCGCTGTGACGGAGAGATCGAGCAGGACAGCTGCACGGCGAAGTTGCAGGACGCGCACCAGGACAGCTCCAAGCCCCTCGCCTGCCGCGACCCGTTCGGCGTGCCGCTGCCGGTCAGCTACGACTACGACACGAACTTCTACCAGTGCCGCCAGCTGGACGTGGCCTCCACGGTGCCGGAGCTGAAGTTCGCGGACTGCAACGCGCTGAAGGCCGACGCGACGTACGGCAAGTACGTGAACTTCTGCGACAATCGCTACCTGGCCTCCGCGAGCAAGTCCGTGGGCTACCTCTGCCTGCCAGATCCGAACAAGAACACCACCAATGTGCTGGTGCCGGAGCCGGCCACGGGCGTCATCACTGCCTGGGTGCAGCCACCGGGTGGGAACGGCACCCTGAAGTTGAATCGCTGCAAGTTCGACTCGTCGGACACGGTCGGCGAGTGGAAGGTGAAGTCGGGATCGGGGTGCGTGTTCCGCGAGGGCTACGTCACCACCACAGTGCAGCCCTACTGGTCCACCACCACGGAGACCGTGAAGGTGTGCGCCATCGAGGCGCAGAACCGCACGACGAACCCGTACTCGGGCCTGTCCTGTGAGACGTCGCGCTTCAACAGCGACCGCAGCTGCGGCTGCGGCGACAAGATGCGCCGCTGCGAAATCACCGACGTGCACACCGCGCGCGTCGCCGCCTTCAACGAGGAGCCGCTCTACATCACGGACTCCGTGGTGCGGAACGACGAGCCCTACTTCAACATCCTCACCACCCGCCGCTCCTTCGTGAACGGCACGCTGTCGGAGTTCTACCGGCAGCGCCAGGGTGCAGGCGTCTTCAGCATCAAGGCTCCCGCGGACAACGCGGTGCTGCCCGCCGTGACGTACGCGAACGCCACCCAGTGGAGCGAGTACGTCCGTGAGGGCACCCACTCCGGCGTGCTCACCACGCCCGCGTTCCTCTACCGCTTCCCCACGCAGCGGGCCCGCGTGAACGAGTTCTACGAGGCGTTCCTCTGCAAGCACTTCGCCCCGGCCGCGGACGCGAACCTGCCGTCCCCGGACGACATCTGCAACCGGAGTAACAACCTGGCCACGCGCTGCGGCTGCAACTACTGCCACGCCACCATCGAGCCCACGGGCGCGCACTGGGGCCGCTACGCGGAGCGCTCCGCGCTGTTCCTGTCCCCGGATCAGTTCCCCCGTCTGGACGTGAAGTGCCGCGACTGCGCCCTCGCCGGTAACACCAGCTGCGACAACGAGTGCAGCCAGTACGTGATGCAGGCCTTCGACGGCGACGGCGCCAACTCGCTGGGCCTCTTGAAGACCTACCTCTACCGCAGCGCGGACGAGGAGAAGAACATCGAGGGCGGTCCGCAGACGCTGGTGAAGCGGATGATGGAGACGGGCGACCTGGAGCGCTGCACCGTCAAGCGCGTCTGGAACGAGTTCCTGGGCCGCGCCATGACGGTCGAGGAGCAGCGCATGTACCTCCAGACGCTGTCGCAGGACTTCGCCAAGAACAACCACAGCCTCAAGGGCCTCATCGAGCAGGTGGTGATGTCCGACGCGTACCGGAGGATCGACTGATGCGCCGCCTTCTGCTGACCGCGCTGCTCGCGCTCGCCACGGGCTGCACCCAGGGCTCCGTGGACGTCCCCGCCAAGCCCGTCCCGCTGGACGCTCAGCTGGACCCCGTGCCCAACCCGCACGGGAACACGGATCAAATCGACCCGCTGCCGGACCCGGAGGCCCAGGGTGGCAGCGTGGGCCGCGCGCCCCGCCGCCTCACCGTCGCGCAGCTCAAGGAGTCCATCCGCATCGCCGTGGGCATGGAGTGGGATGAGCTGGAGGCACGCGCCCAGTCGCTGGGCCGCGCCGACTACGCGCTCATCACCTCCGAGAACACGGAGCCCAACCTCGTCTTCGCCCGCTTCCTGGACGACGGCGCGCGCAAGGTCTGCATTGCCCAGGCGCAGAAGGACATCGCGCAGGCGGACCTGAGCCTGCGCACCCTGGGGCGCACGCTGCCTTCGCCCATGAGCGACCTGACCAAGCTCACGGACGCGCAGGTGAACGAAACGCTCGTGTACCTCTCCACCCGGTTCTGGGGCGCGCCCCTCGCCGGTGACGAGCTCACGCGCTACGCGACGTTCTTCCGCAAGGCCTCCGCTCGGGCCGAAACCCTCAAGAAGCGCGACCAGGCGCTGGCGGTGGTCTGCATCGCCATGCTGACGGACTCGCGCTTCATCACCTACTGACCTTGACGGTGCCTGCGATGAAGAAGACACGCCAAGACGACCTCAGCTCCCCCGAGCGCCGCAACTTCCTCAAGGCAGGAGCCGGCTTCATGGGCTCCCTCCTCCTGGGAGGCATTCCCTTCAAGGCCGTGGCCCAGGCGACGAACATGGCGCCGCCCGACCGCTGCTTCGTGTTCGTGTATTTCAGCGGAGGGTGGGATCAGCTGCTCGCGTTCGACCCGCGTGACCCGGCGGTGTTCACCGCTGACAAGGTCAGCGACACGCGCATCATGCCGGGCTACAGCCTGCTCACCGACGCGGCCTACGCGCAGATCCCCGTCATCCCCAAGGACCGGGCAGGGGCGGCCCCGTCGAACATCGCGTTCGGGCCGGCCATCGGCGACCCGCGCGTGCCCAACCTGTCGGACCACTACGACCTGATGACGGTGGTGCGCGGCATCAACATGAGCACGCTCACCCACGAGGTGGGCTACCGCTACTTCCTCACCGGGAAGATGCCCATCGGCAGCGCGGCGCGCGGCTCCTCCACCGCCACGGAGATCGTGGGCCAGATGAAGCCCACGGTGCCCATCCCGTCCATCGCCCAGGGCGTGGAGTCCTACAACGACCGCTACGGCGGCTACGCCAACGCGCTGCGCGTGAGCGGCCTGGCGGACCTGGTGCTCACGCTGGATCCGCCCGTGGCGGCGCGCCAGCTGGACAGCGAAATCGAGAAGAGCCTCATCGACCTCAACGGCATGCCCATCACCTGCGAGGAGCAGGCGCTCACCGCGCGGGGCGTGGGCACGGCCTATGAGAGCAGCCGCGGTCAGATGCAGACCGTGATGGAGAACAAGCTGTCGGACTCGTTCCGCTTCCAGCTGGCGGCCAACCAGTCCGTGCGCGACTTCTACGGGCTCAACGGTCAGTCCTACCCGTACAACAGCGCCGCGGGCCGCGCCGCCATGGTGGCCACCGCCCTGAAGAAGGGCATCAGCCAGTGCGTGTCCATCAACCTGGCGGGCGGCCTGGACACCCACTTCGGTACGCAGCAGACGCACGCGACCAACCAGCGCGCGGGCTTCAACGCGCTGAACCTGCTGGTGACGGACTTGCGCGCCACCCAGCACCCGGGCGGCGGCAACTTCATGGACCACACCACCATCCTGGTGTTCAGCGAGTTCGCTCGCACGCCCACCATCAACGCCACGGGCGGCCGTGACCACCACCTGTCCAACAGCTGCCTGTTGATGGGCGCGGGCATCAAGCACAACACCGTGGTGGGCCGCAGCGGTGACATCGGCATGTCGCCGGGTCTGGTGGACCTGCGCACGGGCGCCAATGATCCGAACGGCTCCAACATCTTCCCCGAGCACATCATCGCGACGGTGCTGGCCTCGGCGAAGTTGGACTACAGCATCACGCGGGTGGACCCGCTGCGGTTCATCCTTGCCTGAGTCTTGATGAGCACTCCCCTCATGCGTCCCCGTCCGCGCCACGGTTCCCCCACCGTGGCGCGCTTCCTCCCCACCTCGCTCCTGCTGATGTCCGCGGTGCTGTCCACCGCGTGCGGCGAGGACGCACCCCCGGGCAGCGACCCGGCGAAGCCCGCGGTCTTCACGGCCCACCAGGTCACCACGGGGCAGTCCCTGTCCGCGGTGCCCGGCTTCGCGGACCAGTCCGGCGGCGGAATCTTCGCCACCGCGACGGGTGAGGCCGTGCGCCTGCGGCTGGATGGCACCAAGGCCGCGCTCTCCGCCCATCCGAAGAACACGGCGGCGCCAGGCTCCGTGCGCGCCACCTTCCGCCTGGGGCCGCACAGCGCCCTGGTGGAGACCGACCGCGGCCTGTTCCTCGCGGACCAGGGCTGGCTCATCGAACCGCTGTGGCAGGAGGTGCTGGGCACCGGCATCGTCGCCACCGCGCAGACCGCGGACGGCGCTGCCTGGATTGCCCACCCCAAGGGCCTGTTCCAGATCCAGGGCGGCGTGCTCGCGTCGCTGAAGCTGTCCGGGCAGCCGCTCTCCGGCATCACCACCATGGCGGCCGCGCCCGCGGAGGACGGCCTCGCGGGCCTGTGGTTCGCGCGCGAGGGCAAGCTGAACGTGGTGGTGGCGTCCGCGCCGGGCGTCTACCAGGTGCGCGGCACGGACGCGCCGCTCGCGGGCGGTGAGACGGTGCGCGCGCTCGCGGGGCTGAGCGCGGGCACGGGCACGGCAGGTGAGACCTGGGTGCTCACCAGCACCCGCCTGCTGCGCCGGAACACGGACGGCTGGAGCACGGTGTCACTGCCGGCGCTGCCCGAGCAACTCATGAGCGCGGGGCGCTACCTCTGGGCCCGCGCCGGGGACCGGCTCTTTACCTACGACGCGGACGCGAAGGTCTGGGGCTCCGCGGAGGGGCTGCCGTCCGGCTCGGTGGTGCTGCTGGCCGCGGACGAGAGCGGCTGCGCGTGGGTGCGCGTGGGCGAGCAGGCCCTGTCCATCAGCCAGACGCCGGCGCCGCGCGTGACGGGCATGCACCAGGGCATGCTGGTGGTGGAGGACGGGCTGGTGGTCCAGGCCCGCCTGCCGCCGGGCACCGCGCCGAAGAGCGTCCACTTCCAGCTGGAGAACCAGGATGTCGAAGCCACCGGGCCCGCGTTCAGCATGGGCGGTCTGGAGGCGGACGGCGAGACGCTCAAGGCGTTCTCCTTCTCCACCCTGGCGCCGGGCGGCCACACACTGAACGTCGTGTCCCGCTTCGAGGACGGTTCGGAGGCGCGCCGGCAGATGCCCTTCCTCTACCAGCCGCTCACCACGGTCCCCAGTTGGGCGCGCGACATCCGGCCCGTGCACGAGGCCCGCTGCGCCAAGTGCCACATCACCAGCCCCGGCCGGCCGCTGAACACCTACGAGTTGTGGAAGTCCAACGCCCAGCTCATCAACGCGGCGGTGCGTGACCTGCGCATGCCCGCGGATGGGCCGTTGGATCCGCAGGGCATCGCCCTCATCCAGCGTTGGGTGTCTTCCGGCGCGCTGCCCTGAAGTCCCTGCTTCAAGACTGCTTCTTCGTCAGTGCATGCGCCCGTCTTCCTTTCGTCCCCGGGGAGGACGGGCGCCCCCTTCCGAGGCACCCCCATGAAACGTCTCCTCCGCGCGACCCCCCTCGCCGCGCTGCTGACCCTGGCCTGTGACGGTGAGCTCAAGCCCGCCGAGCAGCTCCCCTACGTGGGCCCCTGCGAGGGCCTTGCCCCGCTGTCGCTGGCGGCGGAACCCACGACGGTGCGCTCCGGCGACGTGGCCACGCTGACGGCCGGCGGCGGCAGCGGCCACTACTCCTTCCGGGCGGAGGCAGGCGGCACCTCCGGCGACATGCGCGGCAACCGCTTCGTCGCGGGCGGCACGGCCGGCGAGGCCACGCTGACGGTGGTGGATGAGCAGTGCGGTGGCGCCACCAGCGTGCGGGTGAAGGTGATCTCCAGGTTCGGCGTCGCGCCCGCGCGCGCGATGCTGCGGCCGGGCACGTCCTTCCAAATCGCCACCGAAGGTCTGGTGGGCACGGCGACCTTCACGCTCACCGGTAACGGCTCCGGCGCCACGCTCACCGACACGGGCCTCTACACGGCGGGGCAGGTGGAGGCGCAGGACGTCATCACGGTGCGCGACACGAAGTCCGGCGACACGGAGTCGCTCCAGTACACCGTGAGCAAGGCCGCGAAGCTGGTGGGCGACCCGCAGTACCTGGGCGTGCCGTCGGGCTCTTCCGCGCCGCTGGGCACGACGGGCGGCTCGGACCGCGTGACGTGGACGAAGAAGTCCGGCCCCGGCTCCGTGGTGAACGGCCGCGTCGTGGTGGAGGCAGGCGCGACCGGCACCGTCGTGCTGGAGGCGAAGGACGCCTTCACTGGCGACGTGGCCCCGGTGTCGGTGCGCGTGCTGGACGAGCTGACGCGGCCCCTGCTGGCGCACGGCAAGCTGTCGGACGTGGCCACGCTGGTGACCGCGGACTTCGACGGCGACGGCATCCAGGATCTGGCGGTGGGCCAGCGCGAGAGCGAGCTGTCGCGCCCCACGGGCGGCGCGGTGTTCATCTACAAGGGCAGCGCGTCCGGCCTGCCCGCGAAGCCCACCTGGGTGCTGACGGGTGAAACCGAGGGCGCGCTCTTCGGAGACATGCTGGCCGCGGGTGACCTGGACGGTGACGGCATCGCGGACCTGGCGGTGTCCTCGCCGGCCGCGGACGTCACCATCGGTGACTCGGGCGCGGTGTACCTCTACTCGTTCAAGCCGGGGCAGGCGCCCGCGCTGATGAGGCCCGCGCTCACGGGCCTGGGCCGCGGCGGGTTCGGCACGGGTCTGGCCATCGCGGACGCGGATGGCGACGGGGACATGGACTTGTTCGTGGGCTCGCCCGGCGCGGACCTGTCCACCCTCTCCGGCATCAGCCGGCGCGGTGTCATCGACATCTTCATCCTCACCAAGGGACAGGCTGTTCCGGACCTGCCGGTGGTGCGCCTGGGTGGCCAGGACGTGAAGGATACCGGCGAGTTCCTGCTGAAGAGCACCACGGAGCTGGGCCGGGCGCTCGTGGTGGCGGACCTCAACGACGACGGCCGGCCGGACCTGGCGGCGCTGCACCGGCTGACCCGTTACAATGCGGACGGCACCGCCAATGGGCAGCAGATGGCCGTGGCGGTGTACTTCGCGCGCGACACGGCGCCGCGCTATCGCTCCGCGCCGGACCAGTACGTGCTGGTGTCCAACACCGCCGTGGAGACGATGGCCAACGAGGGCACCTTCCGTCTGGGCGCCATTCCGGGTGAAGGCAGCCGGCCCCCGTTCCTCCTGGTGATGGCGGACAAGGCGGACGCGCCGGACCTGCGCACGTCGGGCGGCGTGGCGGCGGCGCAGGACGCGGGGGGCGCGTACCTGTTCGACCTGCGGGGCGCGACGCTGCCGGCGGATCCAGCGACGGTGAAGCCAGCGACGGTGCCGCTGGCGAACGCCTACGCGCGCTTCTACGGAGACGCGCGAAGCATCACTGCGACGCGCAGCTGGGCGGTGATGGACGTGGACGGCACTGCGGGCCCGGAGCTGCTCCTGGGGGCTCCGTACGCGGCGGTGACGGCGGGGTCGGCCACGCTGGGCAATGCGGGCAAGGTGCTGGTGTTCCCGCTCACCGGCCTGTCGAAGGACACGGTGATGAACAAGCCGCTCGCGGCGTTGGGTGGCGCGGCGAAGTCGGAGGTGCTGGGCGCGGGCCTCGCGGCGTGGAACCTGCCTTCCGGTCCGGTGCTGGCGGGCTTCTCTGGCCGCGCGTCTTCCACCGCGGGCGCGTTCACCGGTCGCGTGGATGTCTTCTCCAAGGCGGGTGCGACGATCGCGGAGTGGTCGCGCAGCGGCATGGATGTCACGGCGAAGGCCAGCGTGGAGCGCTTTGGTGAGACCGTGGCCGTCGCGCGCCTCAACGACAAGGTGATGGCCCTGGTGGGCTCGCCGGGCTTCTCCGGCCCGGGCCCCAACGGCGACGGCGCGGACATGACCGTGGGCCGCGCGTACACCTTCGACACCGCGGAGCCGGGCAAAGCCATCGTGTCAGGGGAGGGCGCCAGCTCTCCGTGGCACGGCGGCCGCAACGTGGGCGTGGACGTGGCGTTCACGGACTTCAACGGCGACGGCCGGCCGGACATGGTGGCCGGCGCCACCGGGCTCGTCATCCCGGCGACGAACTCCGCCGCGACGGAGCGGGACCCCTACGTGGCGAACGCCTGCATGACGACGGCCACGCAGTCGCTGGGCGGGTTGCTGGTGTCGCTGGGGCAGGCGGACGGCACCTTCAAGCAGGCCTACCGCGTGTTCGCGCCGTCCGTGGTCACCGGCTGCGACGATGCCGCGGCTGCCCGGTGCAAGCGCACCAGCATTGGCCGGGGTGTGGTGGGCGGCTTCGACTTCAACGGCGATGGCAAGCAGGACCTGGGCGTGCTGCGGGATCGGGGCTTCGAGCTGTTCCTGGGCCGTGCGCCCGAGGATGCGTCGCTCGCGAAGATGACGCTGGCCTGCGACCCCCTCTACTCCTCCTACTTCTCCGCCGCGACCTCCGGGCAGCAGACGTCCGCGCCCGCCGTGCTGGGCGACCTGAACGGGGACAAGTGCGATGAGGTGGCGTGGCGCTACAACGACGGCACCCGCTCCGGCATCGTCATCCTCTATGGCTACGACACGGGAGGCACCCGGTGCGGTGGCCGCACGACGCCGTCCATGGTGCGCATCGCGGGCGACCTGGAGAAGAACATCGCGCTGATGAACCTGGGCATTGCCACCACGCGCGCGGGGAAGTTCTTGGGAGACTCGCGCGACTTCATCGCGGTGTCGGCCAACAACTACCTGTTCGAGGGCGTGAACCAGCCCACGGTGCTGCTCTACGACGTCGCCGCCATCAACGCGAAGCGCCCGGCCAATGGCGCGTCCATCAACGAGACCGTGGTGGGCGCCATCAACGACGGGCTGACCCCCATCCCCGTGACGTACCGCGCCCGCGCGGTGAGCTTCGGCACGTCGCTGTCGGGCGGTAGGGACCTGAACGGCGACGGCGTGCCGGACTTGTGGGTGGGCGCGCCCAATGCGTCGGTGGCCTCGGACGGCGACGGCGCGGCGTTCCTCTTCGCCGGCGGCGCGAAGTCCACGGGCCCGCTGTCGCCCTTCCTGCTGGTGGTGGGCGACGGCGCGGAGCGCTCCTATCTGGGCCAGTCCATCGCCGTCGTCCCGGGCTCCGGAGGCTCGCCACCGTCGGTCGTCATCGGCGCGCCGAGGAGCTACCGCACCGGCACGCAGAACGGCACGGCGTACTCACTGCCCCTGCCGTTCTGATTCACCCCGCGGGTGGGGCTTCCGGAGGCACCTTCGCCTCCGGGGCCTCGTCGCGGTTGGCGAGCGCCGCCGCCGTGAGGATGAGCGCGCCGCCCGCGAGCAGCGACGGCGTGAGCGGCTCGCCCAGCAGCGCCACGCCCAGCGTCACCGCCACCAGCGTGTCCAGCAGTGCCATGGCGCCCAGCGCCGCCAGCGAGATGCGCGGCAGCAGCCAGTACAGGCACTGGTAGGTGAGCACCGTCCCGCCCAGCGCCAGGTACAGGAGCGCCCCAATCGCCTTCGGTGTCCAGTGCGCCGGCTGGTTCCACTCCAGCATCGCGGACGCGGAGAGCAGCAACACCGCGCTGCTCAACGTCTGCACCAGCGTCAGCAGATGAGGCGGCACGTGCGTCATGTGCCGGCGCACCAGCACGTTGGCCACCGCCACCACCGACGCCGCGAACAGCGTCATCCCGCAGCCCAGCAGCACCTGTCCGGAGAAGCTGAGTGACACCAGCTCCTTGTACTGGAGCGCCACCACGCCCGTCAGGCCCAGCGCCGCGGCGAAGAGCTTGCTCCCGGTGAGCGGTTGGTCCGGAAACACGAAGCGGCCCACCATCAGCAGCCACACCGGGAAGGTGGAGAAGAGGAGCGCGGACCAGCTGGAGGGAATCCACTGCTGCGCCACGAAGAGCAGCCCGAAGGGCACCGCCAGTTGGAGCACGCCCAGCCCCGCGATGCGCCACCCGGTGCCGCCCCCCAGCGCCGTCCCGCGCGAGCGCGCGAAGGGCAACAGCGCCACCCCGGCCACGAGCATGCGCGTGCCCACGAAGCGCAGGGGCGGCAGGTCCTCCAGCCCCACCTTCACTGCGGCCCACGTGGAGCCCCAGAGGATGAAGCAGGTGGCGTAGGCGAGGGACACCTTCCACCGCGGCGCGGGCTGCGCGGCCGGGGTCACGACGGTCACGGACGACATGGCGCCGCCGCACTAGCACGCGCCGCCCCTTCGGGAAACATCCGTTCAGGGCGCGGCGCGTCAGCCGCAAGCTCACTCGTCTGGCAGCACCTGTTTCACCCGGAGCACGGGCGCGAACAGGTCCCCCACGGCGTCCAGGCGCTTCTTCAGCGTCTTCAAACGGAAGCGGTACGGGTCCAGGCGGCCGTTCACCTCGCTCCAATCTAGCGGCGCGGAGAAGGGCGCACCCTCCACGGCGCGCAGGGAGTAGGGCGCCACCACCGTCTTGCCGCGCGCGTTCTGTCCCGCGTCGATGTAGAGCCGCCCGCCGCGTTCGCGGATGGAGCGCTCCGTGGTGGCGATGTCGCCCAGCTCCTCCTCCAGCTCGAGCGCCCGCGCGTTCGCGAACGCCTGGGTGCGCGCGTAGGTGTGGCCCGGCGCCAGGGGCACCAGCACGTGCAGGCCGCGCTTGCCGGACGTCTTCGGGAAGCCCTTGAGCCCCAACTCGTCCAGGCGCGCGTGCAGCAGGGTGGCCACCTTCACCACGTCCTTCCAGCCACCCTCGCCAGGGTCCAGGTCGAACACCACGAAGTCCGGCTGCGCCAGCCGGGGCGCGTGGGACAGCCACATGTGCAGCGTGAGCGCGGACTGGTTGGCGAGCCACAGGAGCGCGGACGCGTCCTTCACGTTCACGTGGCGCAGCGTCTTGTCCTCGTGGCGCACGCGCAGCGTGGGCATCCACGTGGGGATGCCGGACAGCTCGTGCCGGAAGAAGCCCGGGGCCTGGATGCCCGCGGGCCACTGCTGGTGGGCCAGGGGCCGGTCCGCGAGCACGGGCAACAGCAGCGGCGCCACCTGCTCGTAGTACGCGAACACGTCAGCCTTCGTGAGGCCGGACTCGGGGAACAGCACGCGTTCGCCGTGCGTGAGGGCCACCTCCGGCGCGCGTTGCTTCCCTCGCGGCGTCTTCACGGCGGGCGCCTTCGCGGTGCGGGCGGCGGCCTGCATGGGCGCGCGCCGCGAGCCCCGGCGTGCGGCGCCTTCGATGGGGGCGGGGTGTTCGCGCACGACCTCCTTCGGGACCTTGTCGCTGCGCAGGCCCTGGAACACGGGATGGCGCAGGCGGCCGTCCTTCGTCCATTCGGTGAAGTTCACCTGGGCCACGTACTTCGGCTTCACCCAGACGGTGTCCGTGTTCGTGGGCGCATCCACGGCGGCGGGCTTCTTCACGCGCGTGGCGTCCAGCAGCCAGCGCAGCTCGCGGCGGTCCGCGGAGGTGTAGCCCGTGCCCACCTTGCCCACGTCGTGGAAGCCGTTCTTGCCGTGCACGCCCACGCGCAGCGCGCCAATCTCCGACTTCGCCCGCGCGTTCTTGATGGGCAGGTACCCCAGGATGACGACCTCCTGGCCCGCGACCACCTTCAGCTTCAGCCAGTCCCCGGAGCGCGTGCCCGTGTAGGGCGCGTCCGTGCGCTTGGCGATGATGCCCTCCCACCCCTTGCGCCGCGCCTCCAGCAGGGCGCGCGACAGCGGCAGGTCCAGCTTCTCGGAGAGCTGCAGCGGCGACTTCACGTCGGCCATCAGCTGCTCCAACCGCGCGCGGCGCTCCTCGTAGGGGAGCTCGCGCAGGTCCTCGCCGTCCAGCCACAACAGGTCGAACACCATGAAGCGCTGCTCCGCGCCTTCCTCCGTGTGCTGCAGGAGCTGGAAGCGCGAACGCCCCTTCTCGTCGAGCGCGACCACCTCTCCGTCCACCACCACGTCGCGCACGGGCAGCTCGCGCAGCGAAGCGGCGAGCCGGCCGAAGCGGCTCGTCAGGTCGTTGCCCCGGCGGCTCTGGAAGGCGAACTTCCCCTTCGTGAGGGCGCACACGGCGCGGAAGCCGTCGTACTTCACCTCGTAGGAGTGCGTCTCGTCGTGCACTTCGTCGGACACCGCCAGCCGCGCGAGCATGGGCGGCCACACGCGCTCCAGCAGTTGCTCCGGCGTCTTCGCGGGACGCGCCGTCTTCTTCGCGGCCTTGCGCACGGGCGCCGCGGGCTTCTTGTCGCGCAGCACGCCGGGCTTGCGAGGCCCTTGTGTCTTCACCTGGCCGCTCTTCACGGACTCGGGGCGCTCCAGGGTGACGTCGTAGTCGGCCTTGGCGTATGCGTCCTTCGCTTTGAAGAAGAGCCACTGCGCCTTGCCGCCGCGCGGACGCGTGCGGATGATGTGCCAGCGTCCCTTGAGCTTCGCGCCGTGCAGAAGGACCTCCAGGTGCCCGCGCTTCAGCTGCGCCTCGGCGTCGCCGGGAGGCACGACCTCGAAGGTGCCGGACTCCCAGAGCAGCGAATCACCGCCGCCGTACTGGTCATCCGGGATGTGGCCCTCGAAGTCCGCGTAGGAGCGCGGGTGGTCCTCCGTCTGGACCGCGAGCCGCTTCACGGAAGGGTCATGGCTGGGGCCCTTGGGAATGGCCCAGCTCACCAGGACGCCGCCAATCTCCAGGCGCAGGTCGTAGTGCAGGCGCGTGGCGTCATGTTTGTGGATGACGAAGACGGGCGCGGACGTCCTCGGCGCCACCACGTCCGAGGACGGCTCGGGGGTGAGCTGGAAGTCGCGCTTCGTCTGGTAACGCCGCAGCCGCTTCTGGGTCTCGGAGGTCTTCACCCTCCAACGCTCTGCACAGGAGGGCGGGCGCGCAATTCCTTACATGGCCTGGTGGGCGACCAGGAGGGCAGGCGCTCCATGCGGACTCGGGACCCGCTTTTCGGCCACACCCCCGAGTGAAACGCAGGCTGCCCGCCTGCCCTGGGTGCGGAGGAGGGATGGGTACCGGGGAGGGCCGTTGGTTCCGCGCGGAAGAGGCCCCACGTTGTTCGGGCCCAAGCATTCTCGGCACCCGGTTGGAGGAGGCACCCATGGCCAACAAGTCCGAAGTGGATCGCCTGCACAGCCTGGCCCAGCTCGATGCCGACGCGGTGGGCGCGTATGACGTGGCCATCGCGCGCATCGGGCCCGCCCTGGTGCGTGAGCGCCTCAACAGCTTCCGCGCGGACCACCTGCGCCACGTGCAGGACCTCAACGCGCTCATCCAGCACTTCGGGGGCGAGCCGGTGACGCTGCGTCCGGACCTGAAGGGCTCCGCGATGAAGGGCCTGACGGCCATGACGGGGCTGATGGGGACGGAGGCCACGCTGTGGGCCATGCTCGGCAACGAGGAGCTGTTCGACCGGGCCTATGAGCTGGCGCTCCAGTTCGAGTGGTCTCCGGAGGTGAAGGCCCTCATCCGGAAGCACCGCGAGGACGAACGGCGCCACGGCACGTGGATCCGCGACGCGGTGCGCACCCGGCCCTGGGCGGACAGCCGACTGCCCTTCATGGACACCGCCGAAATGGGCGCCTGAAGCCGCTACCGCGCGTCGAGGGGAACTGGCATACGCTGCCGCGCGTGAGCGACATCACTGTCTACCAACCCGACTTCCTCTTCACGGAAGGGCGTTTCCACGAAGGCCGAGCGCTGGCGGTGGGCGCGGATGGCCGGGTCCTCGCCGCGGTGCCCGAAGGCGCGCGCGTGGAACGGCTCGCGGGGCGGGCGCTGTTGCCGGGGCTCGTCAACGGCCACTCGCACGCGTTCCAGCGGCTCATCCGCGGGCGCACCGAATACGTGGCGTCCGCCGGAGGACAGGACGACTTCTGGTCCTGGCGCGAGGCGATGTACCGCGCCGCGGAGGCGCTCACGCCGGATGAGATCCACATCGCCTCCCGGCAGGTGTTCCTGGAGATGGTGCTCGCGGGCATCACCACGGTGGGCGAGTTCCACTACCTGCACCACCAGTCGGACGGGACGCCCTACGCGGACCGCAACGCGCTGGCGCACGCGGTCATCCGCGCGGCCACGGACGTGGGGCTGCGCATCTGCCTGCTGCGGGTGGGCTACGCGCGAGCGGGCTTCAACGTGCCCGCGAACCCGCGCCAGCGCCGCTTCATCGACGCGGACGTGGACACGTTCCTGTCCACCACGGAGGCGCTGGCCCACGCGACGCGTGGTGACGCGCGGGTGAACGTGGGGCTCGCGCCGCACAGCGTGCGCGCGGTGTCGCGGGACTGGCTGACGCAGGTGGCCCGCTCCGCGCCCGCCGGCATGCCCATCCACATGCACGTGGCGGAGCAGCCGAAGGAGATCGAGGCGTGCCTCGCGGAGCACGGCCGCCGTCCGGTGGAGCTGGTGTCGGACGTGGGCCTGCTGGGGCCGCGCTTCACGGCCGTGCACGGCGTGCACCTGACGGAGGACGAGGTGGCGCTGCTGGGCCGCGCGGAGGCCACGGTGTGTGCGTGCCCGTCCACGGAGCGCAACCTGGGTGACGGCATCGTGCCGGCGGACGCGCTGGTGAAGGCCGGGGCGCGCGTGAGCTTCGGCTCGGACAGCCAGACGGTGGTGGACCTGCTGGACGAGGCCCGGCAGCTGGAGCAGCACCTGCGGCTGGTGCGCCTGCGCCGCGCGGTGCTGGACCCGGGGACGGGGACGCTGGATGGACTGGCGGCGCGGCTCTTCGACATGGCCACGGTGCAGGGCGCGCGAAGCCTGGGGATGGGCACGGGCACGCTGTCGCCGGGGTCGCCCGCGGACTTCTTCACGGTGGACGTGCATCACCCGTCGCTGGTGGGCGCGAGCTCCGAGTCGCTCCTGCCGGGCATCGTCTTCGGCGCGGCGGGAGGCGCGGTGCGCGAGGTGGCGGTGGCGGGGCGGCTCGTGGTCCGGGACGGCCGCCATCCGCTGACGGAGGAGAGTGGCAGGGCCTTCCAGCAGCTCGCCCGGCGCCTCTACCCGTAGGGGAGGGGACCCGGTTCGATATGGGGGCGCCGTCGGCGCGTTGGGAGTGCGGGAGGATGTGGATGCGTTCAGGAATCTGGTTGTCGCTGGTGATGCTGATGGGACTGGCGGTGGGGGGCTGTGCCGGGCGGCAGGACCTGGAGACGCCGGACTACGAAGCCATCTACGACATGCCGCTGGAGGAGATGTGGCCGTCGGTCCGTGAGTACTTCACGGACGCGAATCTGCCCTACCGGGAGGACCGGGGCAGCCTGGTGCTGGAGACCGATTGGAAGCAGGAGTTCGGCGGTTCGAAGATCGCGGGCTACTGGCACCGGTACATGGTCATCGGCAAGCGGGAGACGCCGACCAAGAGCAAGCTGTGGATCATCCGCATCACCAAGACGGTGAACAGGGCGCTGGCCCAGCCCGGCCGGCAGCTGGATTGGGGCGCGGGCCGCGGGCTCGGCGGACCTCCCGGTGATCGCGGTACGGGGGCCCCCGGGGATGCGTCCGCGAGCGAGGCGTATGGCATCTCCGTGGAGGACGATGCGGACCGGCTCGCCTTCCCGGTGGGAGAGAACGCCTTCTACGTGGACTCGGGACAGGGCACGCGAGACCTGACCATGGAGTGGCGGGTGTTCCGGGGCATCATGCCGAAGTTCGCGAAGCAGCAGGCGGTGAGCGCGGAGCAGCAGGTGGCGAAGGCGCCGGGCGCGAAGGACGCACCGGCGTTCACCGAGTGCGGCCAGTCCATCCTGGGCCTGAAGAAGCTGGCGCAGGCGGGCGGGGTGATGCTGCTGGGTGAGCTGCACGGCACGCAGGAGGTGCCGCGCTTCATCGCGCAGTCCGTGTGCCAGCTCGTCACGGCGGGCATGCCGGTGACGGTGGGCCTGGAGCTGCCGGTGGAGAACGAGGAGCGCATCAGCACCTTCCTCCAGAGCCAGGGCGGCGAGGTGGACTGGCTCAAGCTGATGGAGGCCCCCTTCTGGCGCAGCCCGTATCCGGACGGCCGTGGCAGCGAGGCGGTGGCAAACATGCTGGAGCAGCTGCGGCAGTTGCGAGCGCAGGGCCTGGACGTGGCGGTGTTCGTCTATGACCACCCGAAGCTCTCCGGCCAGCAGCGTGAGGATGCGCTGACGAAGACGGTGCTGGCGCAGGTGAAGGCGACACCCAAGCGCTTCCACCTGGTGGTGAGTGGCAACGTCCATCCGCGCACGGCGAAGGGACTGCCCTGGGACAAGCAGTACCAGCCCATGGGCTACCTGCTGAAGGACCAGGTCGAGGACGTCACGGCGTTGGACATGGCCTACGACAGCGGCACGGCGTGGATCTGCGCGGCGGATGCGCAGGGACGCAAGCTGGACTGCGGTGTGAAGGAAGCGAAGGGGAAGGACAACGGCGACCGCTTCTTCGTGCACCGGTGGAACTCGACCAACAAGGAGGGCTACCACGGGGTCTTCTACGTGGGCCACGTGACGGCGTCTGAACCCGCCATCAACAAGGGCCTGGGGAACCCGGACGCGGCGCCCGCGCAGGAACCCGTCTCCGCTCCGTAACCCGCGGCGGCGCTCGATATGTCCACCGCCGCCACGACGTTATTCGGGCATCGCGGAATGAGAGGGGACACTTCGGATGCGCTCGATGGTGAAAGTGGGATGGCTGGCGTTGCTCCTGGCGGTGGGCTGCGCGGGGCGGCAGGACCTGGATACGCCGGACTACGAAGCCATCTACGACGTGCCACTGGAGGAGATGTGGCCGTCGGTCCGTGAGTACTTCAAGGACGCGAACCTGCCCTACCGGGAGGACCGGGGCAGCCTGGTGCTGGAGACCGAGTGGAAGCAGGAGTTCGGCGGCTCGAAGATCGCGGGCTACTGGCACCGGTACATGGTCATCGGCAAGCGGGAGACACCGACCAAGAGCAAGTTGTGGATCACCCGCATCACCAAGTCGGTGAACAAGACGCTGTCGCAGCCCGGCAAGGAGATCGATTGGAGCATCTCCCGGGCCGTTTCCAGGGGCGATGATCCGGAGGTCCTGAGCGTGGAAGACACGGAGGACCGGCTGGCCTTCCCGGTGGGAGAGAACGCCTTCTACATGGAGTCGGGGCAGGGCACGCGAGACCTGACCATGGAGTGGCGCGTGTTCCGGGGCATCATGCCCAAGCTCGCGAAGACGGAGCAGCCGGTGAAGACGGAGCAGCCGGTGGCGAAGGCAGCGGTGACGTTCACCGAGTGCGGCCAGTCCATCCTCGGGCTGAAGAAGCTGGCGAAGGCGGGTGGGGTGATGCTGTTGGGCGAGCTGCACGGCACGCAGGAGGTGCCGCGTTTCATCGCGCAGTCCGTGTGTCAGCTCGTCACGTCCGGCATGCCGGTGACGGTGGGCCTGGAGCTGCCGGTGGAGAACGAGGACCGCATCTCCGCGTTCCTCCAGAGTCAGGGCGGTGACGTGGACTGGCTCAAGCTGATGGAATCCCCCTTCTGGCGCAGCCCGTATCCGGACGGCCGTGGCAGCGAGGCGGTGGCGAACATGCTGGAGCAGTTGCGGCAGTTGCGCGCACGAGGCCTGGACGTGGCGGTGTTCGTCTACGACCACCCGAAGCTGTCCGGCCAGCAGCGCGAGGATGCGTTGACGAAGACGGTGCTGGCGCGAGTGAAGGCAAAGCCGGAGCGCTTCCACCTGGTGATGAGCGGCAACATCCATCCGCGCACGGCGAAGGGCCTGCCCTGGGACAAGCAGTACCAGCCCATGGGCTACCTGCTGAAGGACCAGGTCGAAGACGTCACCGCGCTCGACATGGCCTACGACAGCGGCACGGCGTGGATCTGCGCGGCGAACAAGCAAACCAGCAAGCTGGACTGCGGTGTGAAGGAAGCGAAGGGGAAGGACAACGGCGACCGCTTCTTCATGCACACGTGGAGCTCGGCCAACAAGGACGGCTACCACGGCGTCTTCTACGTGGGCCACGTGACGGCCTCCGAGCCCGCGGTCCTCAAGGGCCTGGGGAACCCGCCGTCGTCCGCGTCGGGTCTGTGATGAATGCCACGAAGGGGGCACTGCGAATGCGCTCGATGCTGAACGTGGGATGTCTGGCGTTGTTCCTGACGGCGGGCTGTGCCGCACGTCCAGTGGACTGGGACCTGATGGGGCGGGAGGCCATCTACGACCGGCCCCTGGAGGAGGTGTGGCCCTCCGTGCGCCAGTACTTCGTGGACGCGAAGCTGAGCTTCCGCGAGGCCCCGGACAGCCCGGTGCTGCAGACCGAATGGAAGGAGGAGTTCGGTGGCTCGAAAATCTCCGGCTACTGGCACCGCTATCTGGTGCTGGGCAAGCGGGAGACGCCGACCAAGAGCAAGCTGTGGATCATCCGCGTCACCCGCAGCGCGAACAAGACGCTCTCCGCGCCCGGCAAGGAGCTGGAGTGGGGCGCGAGCCGCAACATGGGCATGGACAGCCGGCGGATGGAGGATATCCGCCAGGGACTCGTTCCCGCGCCCGGAGCTCCGGAGACGCTCGAAGGCGGCCTCGGCCTCAGCATGGAGGATGACGAGGACCGGTTCGCGATGCCGCGCGGAGAGAACGCCATCGTCGCGGAGTCAGGGCAGGGCACGCGCGACCTGAACATGGAGTGGCGGGTGTTCAACGCCATCGCGCCGGGCCTGGAGGCGAAGGACGGGAGCCCCCCGCGCACGTCCATGCAACCGGTGGCGAAAGCACCCGAAGCGGAGTCCGCGCCCACGTTCACCGAGTGCGGCGCGCCCATCCTCGGCCTGAAGGCCCAGGCGAAGGCGGGCGGGGTGATGCTGCTGGGAGAGCTGCATGGCACGCAGGAGGTGCCGCGCTTCATCGCGCAGTCCGCCTGCCAGCTCA
Source organism: Corallococcus sp. AB038B (assembly GCF_003668955.1). NCBI lineage: Bacteria > Pseudomonadati > Myxococcota > Myxococcia > Myxococcales > Myxococcaceae > Corallococcus > Corallococcus sp. AB038B. Next base: position 1,079,037 of record NZ_RAWO01000001.1, read on the forward strand.
CCGTGCTGGGCACGCCCGTGTCGGTGGGCCTGGAGCTGCCGGTGGAGAACCAGGCGCGCATCAACACGTTCCTCCAGAGCCAGGGCAGGGAAGAGGACTGGCTCAAGCTGATGGAGGCCCCGTTCTGGCGCAGCCCGTACCCGGACGGCCGTGGCAGCGAGGCGGTGGCGAACATGCTGGAGCAGTTGCGGCAGTTGCGCGCACGAGGCCTGGACGTGGCGGTGTTCGTCTATGACCACCCGAAGCTGACGGGACAACAGCGTGAGCAGGCCCTGGCCGCCACGGTGTTGAAGGAGGTGGAAGCCGGCCCCGCGCGCTTCCATCTGGTGGTGAGCGGCAACATCCATCCCCGTACGGCGAAGGGCCTGCCGTGGGACAAGCAGTACCAGCCCATGGGGAGGCTCCTGGCCGCCCGGCTGAAGCACGTGATGGCGCTGGACGTGGCCTATGACAGCGGCTCGGCGTGGATCTGCGCGCCGGACGAGCGCAGCCGCAAGCTGGACTGCGGCGTGAAGGAAACGAAGGGCAAGGACAACGGCGACCGCTTCTTCGTGCACGTCTGGGACTCGCCCAACAAGGACGGCTACCACGGCGTCTTCTACGTGGGCCGGGTGACGGCGTCCGCGCCCGCCATCTCCAAGGGGCTGGGCCGGCCGGGAGCGGATGACAACTCCGTGTTTCCCTCGGCCACGGACGCGGACGTGATGGCCTCCGCGCGACGCTGAGGGCACGGCCGCACTGGCGTCGCGGCGCGGGCGGTGGCATGGAGGTGGCCTGACTGGAGGCCGTCCCATGAGCGACACGCTGCCCGCGCTGCGGGCCACCCTGGCGGAACTGGTGGCACTGGACACCACGTCCTCGCGCCCCAACGCGCCCCTCATCGACTACGCCCAGGCGAGGCTGGAGGCCGCGGGCTTCACCGCCGAGCGCCAGCACTACACCGACGAAGCGGGCGTGGCGAAGGTGAACCTCGTCGCGCGCAAGGGCGACGCCGACCGCGCAGCGCTGGCCCTGGTGGGCCACTCCGACTGCGTGCCCTATGACGCCGCCTGGACGGACGCGCTGCGCCTCACCGAACGCGACGGCAAGCTGTACGGCCGCGGCGCCTGCGACACCAAGGGCTTCATCGCCTGCGCGCTGCACACCGCCACGCGCAAGGACCTGCCGAAGCTGGACGCGCCCCTGCTCGTCATCCTCACCGCCGATGAAGAGGTCGGCCTGGTGGGCGCGAAGAAGCTGGTGTCCGCCGGCCTGGGTCGCGCGAGGCACGCCATCGTCGGCGAGCCCACGCGCCTCATCCCCGTGCGCGCCAACAAGGGCTACTGCCTGGCGGAGGTGGAGGTGCTGGGCAAGGAAGGGCACAGCGCGTACCCGGAGCTGGGCGCGTCCGCCATCTTCCGCGCCGGCCGCTTCCTGCACCGGCTGGAGACGCTGGCGAACACCGTCCTCCGCGAGGACCGCGACGAGGGCTTCCAGCCGCCCTTCACCACCGTGAACGTGGGCCTCATCCAGGGCGGCAAGGCGAAGAACGTCCTGCCCGGCTCCTGCCGCTTCACCGTGGAGTGGCGCCCCATCCCCGGCCAGGCCGCGGAGCGCGTCCCGGAGATGATGGAGCACATCCGCCAGGAGCTCACCCGCGACGAGCCCGCCTACGAGGCGCGCATCAAGGTCCTGCGCATGGACCGCGGCGTCCACACGCGCGGCGACGCGGACGTGGTGCGCTTCTTGGAGCAGGTCAGCGGCAACGCATCCGAAACGGTGTCCTTCGGCACGGAGGCCCCGCAGCTCACGGAGCTGGGCGCGGAGGCCGTGGTGTTCGGCCCCGGCGACATCCGCGTCGCGCACCAGACGGGCGAGTTCGTCCCCATGGAAGACCTGGTGCGCTGCGAGGCCGCGCTCACGCAGGCCGTCGCGCGCTTCTGCACGGGCGGCTGAAGGCGCGGCTCAGGGCTTCTCGGGGACGGCGTCGACGACCTCGACGTTGCGGAAGCCCTCGCACGCCTCCTTGAAGCCGAGCACGTACTTCAGCGAGCGCAGCTCCATCGTCAGCTTGTTCCACAGCTTGCGCAGCAGGTTGGGGCGTGGCGCGGGCAGGCTCGTCACCAGCGAGCTCAGTTCGATGTAGTGCGTCGGCGTGCGGCCCATGCCCTCGAAGTCGTGCTCCAGCCCCTGGCTGAGCTGACGCAGCTCCGGCCCCAGGTGCTGGTGCACCGCGTCCGTCATCAGGACGTACTCGGAGATGGGCACGTCGTTCTTCAGCATCCGGTGCAAGAGGATGACGTCCACGCCCGCCAGCTCCGTGAGGTGCTTCACCTTCTGGAAGGCGACCTCCCCGGCGTGGGCCACGAACTTGAGCGTCAGGTTGCCCACCTGCGTGCACCCGTCGCACTTGCACATGCGGTCGATGGCCAGCTGCTCCCGGCGCTCCAGGAACGCGCGGCGGATGGCCGCCACCTGCTTCGCGACCGGCGAGGTGTCCTCGCCCACGGCGTAGAAGAAGGCCGCGTCGCCTTCGAGCTTCGCCAGCTTGAACCGCCCGGACGCGTCGATGACGGCTTCCAGCAGCTGGGCCACCGTGTCCTGCGCGTGCGCGAGACCGAAGCGGTGCTGCCGCATGAAGCGGGTGTAGCCGCCGATGTCCGCGATGAGCAACAAAGCCTTCTCAATCGCCATTCGGCGGCCAGCCTATCTTAAGTCCCCGGGCGTGCGTCAGTGCCGGGGCAGCGCGCAGGTGCCCACGTCGCGCAGCAGCTTGTGCGCCTCCGCCAGCAGGGCGTGCCCCTTCACCTCCGGGGGTACGCGGGCGATGAGCTTCATGTCCGGCGTCAGCCGGTAGAAGCCCTTGGAGCGCTGCACCAGCCCCGCCACCTTCGCGCCGTCCAGGAGCGCGTCGCCGCCCAGCGCCAGCGACAGCCGGGCCGGGCCCCCCTCCAGCGCGCGCAGCCGCAGCTCGCGCATGTCGATTTTGAGGAGCGTGACCTCGGAGAGGGCGTCCACCTCGTCGGGGGCCTCGCCGTAGCGGTCCACCAGCTCCGCGCGCAGGTCCGTCACCTCGTCCGGGTGGCTGGCCTGACTGAAGCGCTTGTAGAACACCAGCCGCTGGTGCACGTCCGCCACGTAGTCGTCGGGGATGAGCGCCGGCATGGGCAGGTTGATGTCCGGCTCCACGTGCACCTTGGGCGGCTGGCCTTGCAGCTCCGCCACCGCCTCCTCCATCAGCTGCGCGTACAGGTCGAAGCCGATCTCCGCGATGGCGCCGGACTGCTTCTCGCCCAGCAGGTTGCCCGCGCCGCGAATCTCCAGGTCGTGGCTGGCGATGGAGAAGCCCGCACCCAGCTCCGTGAAGTTCTGGAGCACCTCCAGGCGCCGCTGCGCGTCCTTCGTCACCGGACGGCGGGTGGGCACCAGCAGGTACGCGTACGCGCGCTCCTTGCTGCGGCCCACGCGTCCGCGCAGCTGGTAGAGCTGCGCCAGACCGAACTGGTCCGCGCGGTTGACGATCATCGTGTTGGCGCTGGAGATGTCGATGCCGCTCTCGATGATGCTGGTGCACAGCAGCACCTGGAACTTGTGCTCCGTGAACTGGAGCATCACCTTCTCCAGCTGCCCCTCGCCCATCTGGCCGTGCGCCACGCCAATGGAGACATTGGGCAGCAGCTTCTTCAGCTCCTGCTCCATGGACGGCAGGGACTCCACGCGGTTGTGCACGAAGAAGACCTGGCCACCGCGGGCAATCTCCCGCTCCACGGCCTCCTTGATGGCGCCCTCGTCGTATTTCATCACGAAGGTGCGGATGGCCCGGCGGTCCTGCGGCGGCGTGGCGATGATGCTCATGTCGCGCACGCCGGACATGCTCATGTGCAGCGTGCGGGGGATGGGCGTCGCCGTCAGCGTCAGCACGTCCACCTGCGTGCGCAGCCGCTTCAGCGCCTCCTTCTGCTTCACGCCGAAGCGCTGCTCCTCGTCCACCACCAGCAGCCCCAGGTCCTTGAATGCCACCTCGCCCGCCAGCAGCTTGTGCGTGCCGATGACGATGTCGACCTTGCCCTCCTTCGCGCGGCGCAGGATGTCGCGGATCTCCGGCGGCTTGCGGATGCCGGAAATCACTTCCACCGTGACGGGGTAGTCCTTGAAGCGCTTCTTGAAGGAGTGGAAGTGCTGCTGCGCCAGCACCGTGGTGGGCACCAGCACCGCCACCTGCTTGCGGTCCAACGTGGCCTTGAAGGCGGCGCGCATCGCCACCTCCGTCTTGCCGTAGCCCACGTCGCCGCAGACGAGCCGGTCCATCGGCTGCGCCTTCTGCATGTCCGCGAGCACGTCCTCGATGGCCTTCGCCTGGTCCGGCGTCTCGTCGAATTCGAAGTCCGCCTCGAACTGGGCGAAGTAGCGGTCCGGCGCCGCGAACGCATAGCCCGGGTGCGCCTTGCGCGCGGCGGCCATCTGCAGGAGCTCCGCCGCCATCTTGAGCAGCTGCTCCTTGACGCGCTTCTTCGTCTTCTCCCAGCTCGTCGTGCCCAGCTTGTCCAGCTGGACCTTCTCCGGGTCGCCGCCGGTGAACTTCTGGATGAGCCGCATGCGGCCCACCGGCAGATAGATTTTGTCCCGCCCCGCGTACTCCAGGACGAGGAAGTCCCCCGGCACGCCCTGCACCTCCATCTTCGTCAGGCCCGCGTAGCGCCCGATGCCGAAGTCGGTGTGGACGATGAGGTCGCCTTCCTTCAGGTCCTTGAAGCCCGCGGCGAACGCATCCAGCTTCTTGCTGCGCTTGACGCGGCGGCGGGAGCGGACGCCGAAAATCTCCTCGTCCGCGAGCACCGCCAGCCGGCCTTCCGGGTCGATGAAACCGTGGCTCACCTCGCCGGTGAACAGGTGCGCCCAGATGGCCGGCTCGTAGAGCTTCGCCGGGTCCTGCAACGCTTCCGTGTGCACCTTCACCATCACGGAGCGATCCAACAGCAGCCGCTTCAGCCGGTCCGCCTGGCTGAGCGTGCCGCACGCCACCGCGCACGCCACGCCGGTGTCGCGCCAGCGCTGGAGCCGCTCCACCAGCGGGGTGAGCGCGCCCTCCTCACCGTGGTGCGCGAGGATGGCCTCGCGCAGGTCCTGCGTCGTGCCGAAGGTGAAGGCCACGGGCGCTTCGGACTGCGTGAGCGACAGGCCTCCGCCCTCCACCACGCGCAGGGCCTTGAGGCCCGCCGCCACGCCCTCGCGCGTGAGGAAGTGGTGCTCCGGTGGATAGGTGAGGTCCTGGCGCGCGTCCGCCTCCGCCACGCCCTTCTCCAGCTCCGCCGTCAGTTCCTCCAACGCGCGGTCCAGGCCCATCGGGTCGTCCAGGTAGACGACGGGCTCCTGGGCCCACGCGCGCAGGTAGTCGAACACGGAGGCCAGCCCGCCCTCGAAGAATCCGGGCAGCAGCCCCTCCAGTCCGAAGCCGGGCAGGCCTTCGCGGAGCGCGTCCAGCCGCTCACGCAACTTGATGGTGGGCAGATTGATGCGGTCCGCGACCGCGCGGGCGGCGGCCTCGGCGCGCGGGCGGGTGTCGTCGGTGAGCAGCAGCTCGCGCGCGGGCACCAGGTCCACCGTCTTGAGCGCGTCCACGGTGCGCTGCGACTCCGGGTCGAAGACGCGGATGGACTCGATGGTGTCCCCGAAGAACTCCAGGCGCACCGGCCGCTCGTACAGCGGGCTGAAGACGTCCAACAGGCCGCCGCGCACGCTGAAGGTGCCCTTGTCCTCCACCAGCGGGCTGTTCTGGTAGCCCATCAGCGCCAGCTTCCGCGCCAGCGAGTCGCGGTCGAAGTCCTGGCCCACCTCCACGCGCTGGGCCAGCCCCTCCATCACCCCCAGCGGCAACACGCGGCGGTGCAGCGCGCGCAGGGACAGCACCAGCGCGGGGAACGGCGTGCCGCGCGCCAGGTGGAACAGCGCGCCCAGGCGCTCCGTGATGGGGCCTGCCTCCGGCGACAGCTCGTCGTATGGGAGCACCTCGTCCGCGGGCAGCCGCAACACGCGGGGCTCCAGCAGGCTGCCGGTGCCTCCCAGGAAGAAAGCCAGGTCGTGCGCGAGCGCGTCCGCCGCTTCTTCATCCACGGCCACGCACACCAGGGGCGCGCGCAGCTCGCGGTGCAGGCGGGCGAGCAGGTGGCCGCGCGCCGCGCCCTTCACCCCCTGTGTCCGCGCACGGTGTCCCACGCGCAGGGAGGCGAGGAGCCGGGCGAAGGCATCACCGGAGGAAGGGGGAGCGCCGCCGGGCCAGGGCGTGCCATCGGACTTCGGAGGAGGAGAGGTATCCATTCGGGGGCCCGTGTGGGGCCCTCGGCTAATTAGGGTGCGGCTTCTCCCAAATCAACGCTGGATGAGGACACATGTCGGGTTGCCGGGAGCATGGCCGCAAGGCCGCTCCCGGCCCCCGAGGGCATCACGGCGCGCAGGCCGCTACGGAGCGTGGATCCTTGTTCACGCTGGTCGCGGTCGCAGCGACGGAGTCACAGTCCAGCACGGTGGCGAGGCCCGTCAGGGGCTCCACCATGAGCATGCTGGCGGCCCGGCTCGACGTGAACGTGAAGCGGATGGACTTGTCCGTGGGCGTGGCCAGGGCCTGGGCCGCGGTGTCATCCAGCTTGTCGCGCATGCAGGTCCGGTCCATCACGGGACGCGCCGAGCCCGGCAGGAAGCACAGCCCGTTGATGGCCGTCGCGTTCATGCTCGAAGGGATGACGATGTCCGGGCCTGTCTCGCTGCAGCAGGCGGCGTTCGTACGGCAGGTGACGGAGCCGCCCGTGCAGGCCGAGCTGGGGCAGGAGTCGTTGCTCCAGCCCCCCGTGGCGTCGTCATCGCAGGCCAGCCGCTCCCACCGGGCCACCGTCGCGGGATTCCCGTTGGGCTGGGTGATGTTCGTCTCTACGACGAAGCGCACGGGCTGGTTCGTGGAGATGGCGCGCTGACGGGCGCGCAGCGCGGAGGACCACAGCTCCCGCGTCGCGACGTTCTCCCGCTGGCCGCTCAGGCGGCTTGAATAGTTCGCCACGGCCATTGAGGTGAAGACGCCGACGATCGCCACCGCCACCAGGACTTCCAGCAAGGTCATGCCACGAGCGTGCTTCATGTTCCTGATCCTGACGGTACGGGCTCCAGGACCTGGAGTCCGGTCATCCCAAGGCCACGGGGTGCCACCCGGAAGGTGATGGTCCGGCGCTTGTAGCCGTCCCGGCGGTGGCCGTTCTCATCATTGCCGGGCGCCACCGCCTCGGTGTCCAGGCGGCGGGTCCGCACGACGAGCGTGATCTCCAGCTCGCGCACCCGGTTGCGCAGCCGCATGCGCAGGGCCTCGTTGGCGTCCGCCACGGAGGGAGGGGCTTCTCCAGCGCGGTTGTCGACGGTGCAGGAGGCGGTCGTGCACGCGTCGAGCGGGCCCCGGCCCGCGCTCGCATCCGGGAACCAGCGATAGGCGTTGCTGGGCGTGGTCAGGTCGGCGACGGCCTCGCGGACCCTCATCTGCTCCACGTCCCGGCTCACCACCTGCCACGTGGTGGCGCCGTGGGGCAGGGCCTCCAGCGTCGGGAAGCCCCCCGTCCAGTTCACCCGGTAGGCCACACCTTCCAGCGCCATGACAATCCAGTTCGACAGCTGCCAGCGGGGGTCGACGCTGTTGGTGCACAGGTTCGTCAGCGTTCCCGTATCGGGGCCCACCGTGGCGGTGAGCTTCTTGACGGTGGCATCCGGCTGCACGTTGGTCACCCGCAGCAGGCAGGACACCGGCAGGATGGTGTTGCCTGAGACGTTCTCTCCCTGGTCGCCGTTCACCGCCACCGCCAGCGTCGCCGGCTGGCCGGCGGCTGGCTTCATCCCGGCGGAGGAGTCCGCCGCCAGACAGAACTCGTTGGCGCCGTTGCGCACGACCGTGCCGCCGCCCGCGCAGGTGTCCAGGAAGACCAGGTCGCGGGTGCGGCCCCAGTAGAGCCGCAGCGCGTTCGATGTGGGAGACCCTGTGGGCGGGGCCACATAGTCGGTCTGGAAGTAGGTGTCCGTGCCTGGATCCGAATAGACCTGCACCGCGAAGCGCTGGTCGGTGTCCGAGAAGCTGATGGGCGTGTTGCCCATGCCGTTGCCGGCGCGGGAGATGTCCGCGCTCAGCCGCTCCTGCAGCGCGCGGCCGGTCGTCTGCGCCATCATCGTCTGCTCCTCGAAGAGGGCACGCTTCTGCAACTGCGTGCCCACCGCGAGCCCCGTCGTCAGCACGATGACCCCCAGCGCCGCGGCGACCATCACCTCCAGCAGCGTGAAGCCCGCGCTCGACTGAAACCGTCTCTTCATGGCGCCATCCGAGTCTGAAGCACGTACACCTGACGTCCCGAACGCCCCGGCTCCTCCCAGGAGACGGAGACGCGCACGTTGACGACGTTGCCCGGCTTGCCATCCACCAGGTTGCGCGTCACGGCCGGCACTCCCAGGCCCGTGGTGGCGTTCTCGAAGGAGCCCACCAGCGGCGTGCCGTCCAGATCCAACGCGACCTCGTACTGGCGGGCGATGAGCCCAGCGGGCTTCACCGTGAGCAGCTCGCCTCCCGCCGTCTGGTAGAAGATTTCCCGGGACTTGTCCAACCCCACCAGATTGCCGCACGGAGGGGCGACGGTACACCCCTGCGCGCGGATGTTCTCCAGCGTCCGCTCGGCGATGAGCTCGGCCTGGTTGGCCGTCAGCGTCCGGCGGTTGCTGTTGGACGTCTGGCTCACCACGGTCATGGCCGCCGCGATGCCGACGAGCATGACAGCCATCGTGGCCATGACCTCCAGCAGGGTGACGCCCTTCGCCTGTCGTCGCGTGTCAATGCGTCTCATGGCTTGGGCAGCTTCCCATCCGGCATCTTCTCCCACAGCAGCGCGCGCGAGCTGCCATTGCCCGAGCCGCCCGTCTTGTTGTTCCACCGCGCGCCATCCGCTCCCATGCCCACCGCGTTGCCCAGGGCGTCGATGGCGATGATGTGCTCGTCGTGGATGATGGGCGCGGAGATGCCGTGCCCGCCCAGGTCCTGGCCCGTCGCGGCGTGCGGCACGCCCGTCTGGTTCAGCTGGCTGGTTGAGTAGAACTTGCCGTTCTTGGTCTCGCTCAGGTTGCAGACGTCCGCGGCCTTACCCACGGCCGTGGTGGCGAAGACCTTGTCGGCGGTGAGGGTCACGCCACCCCACACCGTCTGACCGGCATCCAGGCGGTCGGCCCACATGGGCTCCAGCGTCGGCTTGCAGCCGCTCGCGCCCCACGGATCCGTGTCCTCGAAGCCCAACAGGAAGTAGTGGTACGAGTTGTCCTTGTCCGGCGGGCCATCCGAGTACAGGTCCGGGTTGTCACTGGTACCGAAGAAGAAGCGGACGACGGGGCCGGACGGGGTGTTGGTGCTGGTCACCGCCAGGTTCGAGAAGATCTGCTGGAACTTCTGGTCCTGGTGGTCCGCGCCGGCGGGGTTGTAGGCCGTCTTGTCCAGCGAGGTCGGCGCGTCCGCCACCAGGCACTTCTGGACGGCGTTGCCAAGCGGCTGGCCGGGGGTCAGCTTCGTCAGGTTGATGCGGTAGACGTGGCCCGCGGTGGTCGGCACGTAGATGACGTCGAAGGTGCCGTCCTTGTCCAGGTCCACCATGGCGGACTCCGCGCCGATGCCCGCGCCCTTGTCCAGCGTGATGACACCCGCGAACTTCTCCGAGCCGCTCGCCAGGGGCAGGCCCGTCTTCATGTCGATGAGGTAGAGCGTGCCCGCGTAGTCCGGGCCGGGCTCGTAGTCCGTGCCGACGGCGGCGATCCACTGCGCATTGGCGGCGTTCGAACCCCACATGGCGCGGACCACTGTCGGAGCGAAGCGCGACCCCTTGGTGTCCGGGAGGTTCACGCTCGCGTTCGAGTTCCTCGCGGTCGTGAATGCGTCGGTGACGGTGCGGTTGTTGGCCGTGGCGGTGACCTGCGTGTTCAGCATGTCGAACTCCCACATGGGAATCGGATACTGGGCGGTCCCCACCTTGTCCGGGGAGGTGATGTCCATGGCGAAGACCAGGGGACTCGTCTTGCCGGAGGCGGACACGAGCACGGTCTTGGCGCCCTTCTTGGTATCCGCGGACGACGGGGTCCAGGCGGGCTTGGCCGGTGACAGGTTGCCGAAGTCCACGTTGGCGATGCTGGGCGAGGCGTCCATGCTGGGCCGGGCCAGTGTGCCTGAACCCTGGAAGACCGCATACTGGTTGCGGTAGCGCCCCAGCAGGCCGTAGGGCAGGTAGGCGAACAGCTCATCGCCCGTGCCGTAGTTACGCACGGCCGGGTTGGCGCAGGCTCCGGAGACGGGCTCGAAGTAGCCGCGATACTGCGACTCGCCCACGCAGGTGTCCTGGGTGCTGGTGCGGTAGGCCCCGCTCTTGAAGGCGTGCAGCATGCCGGTCATGGTGCCCACGTAGGCCACGGTCTCGCGGTTCTTCAGGGCATCAATGAAGTGGGTCTTGAACTTCTCCTGCTCGCTGGCCGGGGCGTTCTGGTACCAGGTGTCCTTGTAGGGCGGAATCGCCAGGGCCACGGTGGACAGGTTGATGCCGCCCAGGGCCCAGGGCTTCTTCACGTTGTTGGGAGCGGGGTCCTGGCTGTCCTCCCAGCCGTAGAGCCAGTTCACGAGGAAGGCCCGGTCGCTCTTGTCCGCAGAGACCTTGTGGCCTGAGTCATTGTCCGCCGTTGGCGTGCCGCACTTGTTGTCGCCGTTGAGGTTCCACGGGATGACGTTGCCAAGCTTTGGCACGTCGCATAGCTCGTCCGGGAAGAGCGGGCTGTTCGCGCCATCCTTGAAGGTGCTGACGTCCTTGCGGGCGAAGTTGGTGCTGGACGTCACGGTGTAGAGCTTGCGGGTCAATGGATCCGTGCTGCCGCGGAACGCATCCGCCATCACCCGGCCCGCCTCCCAGTGCTGGGTGGAGGTGGTGACCAGCGGGGTCTCCGGGTCGTAGAGCGACTTGAAGTAGAGCCGTCCCCGCAGGGTGTAGTCCTTGCGAGCGTCATAGGCGCGGGTCGCCGCCGCCGGCAGACCGGTCCCCGGCCAGTTCTGGCCCCAGTTGCTGCCCGGCGTCTCGTTCACGCCCCAGACGAGCGCGTTGCCGATGGCGGAGGGCGAGGCGCGGGCGAAGCTGCCGGAGCGCACGGCCTGGAAGCCCACGTTGATGTTGTCGATGATGGGATGGCAGCGCTCGTTGGGGCTGCTGACGTCGACCTTCCAGCACAGCTGCGAACCGGTCACGCCCAGCGACAGCAGGTCCAGCTCCACCGTCTGGGTGGGTGGCGAAGTTTCAGGGAAGTCCACCGGAACCCAGGTGGGGAACTGGTTGCGCGTGCAGGTGCCATTCGCGCAGATGTTGCAATCCACCGCGATGGAGTAGCGGATGGTGGCCTCGGGGCCTCCGGGCGGCGAGCAGGCGTTCTCGCCCTCTTGCTCCTCGGACCAGCAGGGCGGGCCGTTGGTGCACGTGCGCGGCGCGGGCGCGATGTCGTCCTGGCGCGTAAAGCGCACCTTGGTGATGGTGAAGTCCTCGGCGATGTCGGGCGTGATGTCACCGGAGACGCTGGCCGAACGGGTGTTGCCGCCGTTCTCCTTGTTGATGACGAACACGATGTCATTGAAGTCGCGGTCACCGCCGCCGTTGAGGTCCTCGAAGCCGAGGATCCACCGGAAGGGGTCCGTGCTGGGGGCGCCCACGATGACGTGGGGCATGGCGTTGCGGTTACCCGGCGGGCGGGGGACGACCACCTTCTCCATGGGCATCTTGAGGTTGCCGTAGAGCGGATCATGCTCGAGGCGGTAGAGCGTGTTGCCCTCGGGGTCTTGGGGGGTCGGGCCGTCCAGCCAGCCGCAGAGCTTTTCCGTCGAATCCTTCACCGTGCAGGAGCCGGGAGAATTGGCCGGATCCTCCGGCACGCATCCCGCGCCTTCGACGTAGCCGCAGCCGATATTGCGCGCGGCCACCACCGACCCGCCCCTCATGTTCTGGTCCATGTTCCAGGCGGACTTGGAGAAGAACACGGAGATGGGCGTCCTCAGGTGCAGCAGGCACTTGCCCGCAGCGTCCATCTTCATGCACGGGTACACCGTGCCGTTGGTGGTGCTGTGCGGCGAGTCGTAATAGACGATGAGGAAGAAGATGATCTCCCGGTTGCCCTGGACGGGGCCCAGGTCCACCGTCCGGTCGCTGGGGCTGATGCCCTCATCCGGGTTGACGCTCCGCTTGATGCCTTCCGCCGTGTACGCGGAGACGTCGTAGTCCGGGACGCCTTCACCCAGGTTATCCTTGTCCTTCACCGGTGCGAGGTTGCGCCAGTTACTCTCGTCGCTGTCGTCGTCGCCGGAGAGGAACACGATGCGGCCCATGCCCTGGTCGTTGTTGCTGGGGTGCTTGGGCTCGAGCAGGTTGGGGACGTGCTTGTAGAGCCCTTTGTCGGAATAGGCATCCGAACTTTCGGTGACGTCCGCGCCCGGAATGGTACCGACCAGAGCGGTCCAGATCTTGGAGTCGTCGCCCGGGGGACGCATGTCGGGTAGCTGGATGTTGCTGTACCAGCTGCCGGTGCCATTGGCGGGGGAGTTGACGGTGCAGTTCGCACTCGACGCCAGGTCCGGCATGCTGAACTTCGTCCCGTCCGCGAGCGTCAGCTGGGCAGCGGCGGCCGAGCAGCGGCGCGAGCCGCCCACGTAGGGGCGTGACGTGGTGCCGGAGCTCGGCGAGAGGTTGTAGATGTCCTCGTGCAGGTCGAGGATGCCGTTGCCGTTCTTGTCGAGCAGGTTGCCGCTGGCGTCGACGTACTGGCGGTCCAGCAGCTCGTCCATGTACATGTAGCCGAGCGTGTGTGACGCGCCGGCGGACTCGAACACGTAGCTGACGCTGATGTTCTGGTCGAACGGGAGGCGGATGTCCTCCGGGTCGAAGACCTTCAGCGCGGTGTTGAGCTGAAGCTCCTTGTTGTCCGTGATCTTCATCGTTGGATTGGTCATCTCCAACGACGTCGTGCTGAACTCAGGCTGGCGGTCCTGGTCCAACGCGTTGTTGCAGAGCTTCGCGGGCTCCGCGGCGCCGGCCGTGGAGGCTGTCAGAAGGGCCAGGGTGCCCAGGGTGCGAATCATCGCGCGCATCACTTGCTTCCCTTCTGCTGCGGGTTCTGCTGCCCGGGCTGCGACTGGCGCTGCTCACTCTGTCGGGCCAGCCCCTTGCGCTTCTCCTGCTCCAGCATCTCGTCCCGGGGCGGGGGCGGCGGTTGGGCCCGGGTGGCCAGGAATTGGATGAGGGCGTTCTTCTCGGAGTCCGCCAGCCGCCGCGTGTCACAGCCCGTCTTGCGATTCACCTTCGTCGGGTTGTCGATCCACGTGCGCACCTGATCCACGGAGCGCCGACTCATCACTTCGCCCAGGTTGGGGCCCGCGCCGGGATAGGACCGCGTCAGACCCCTGCTCTGCTTCTTGGCCTGGACGGAGGGCGCCTGCGCCACGTGACAGCGCACGCACGCCCGTTTGAAAGCGGTTTCGCCGCTCGCCTGCGCACTGGCGATGCCGGGAGCCAGCAGGAGGAACAGCAGGTGCAATCGTTTCATGGGGACTCGCAGAGGCTAAGGAAGGAGGAAGGGCTAGTAGGTGGTCCGGGACCCGAAGACGGGCGCGTTGATGCCCTTGGATTCGAAGGTCATTCCGCCAGTGCAGCCACGGGCGGGGCAGCCCGCGGTGAACTCAGTCGTGGGCTGGCTATGGACGACGAGAGTCTGGACCACGGCGCGGGTGGGGCGGCCGTTGGGGCTGAGGACCTCGCCCACCGACACGAGCCACACCTGGTGGTTGGAGTCCGCGCCCGGGACCGCGCCATCCTTGTCGTTGTGCACGAAAACGCGGTAGCGGACCCGCGTCTGCTCCGGGTAGTCGCTCGTGTAGACTTGGTTCGGCGTTTCCGCGAGGGGACCGGCGCGCTTCTCCTCGGCCTCCAGCTGCGAGGTCGTCAGCTGGTAGAGGTTCCAGCGGTCGGTGCTGGGCGCCCCTGGGGTCGGCAGGATGTCGTACCAGGGGTCTGCTGCGGAGCCCAGGCCGGGGTCGGTCACCGCCGCGCCCAACTCGTCCTGGAACACGAGGGTGTTGGGGCCGACCTTGTCCATGAGCAACCGGACCGCTTCGCGGCCTTCCGCGAGGCCCGCCTCGGCGGCGAAGAACGCCTGCTTCTGGCGGCGGGAGTCCGCCTGGGTGTCGGCCTCGCGGCCCACCACGTTGAGACTGAGCAGGACCGCCATCGTCACGACCGCGACCACGCCCAGCGCGAGCAGGAGCGTGAAGCCACGGGACTGACGGCGGGGGGGTGGGCGACGCACCATCGGGGGGCTCCTTCACGTACCCCTGGGGGAGGTACGACTTGGAGCCTCTGAACAGCAAGCCTCGTGCCGGGAATTCCGGCACTCAACCCGCCGGAATAAGGGATGTCCGCGATGCGGGGGGGTGCCGTGTGACGTCAGGGGGCTGCGCAAACTTTGCGAGCCCCCTCATTCTTGCGAGGTAGCCCGGCGTCAGCGGTGGCCGCCGCGAACGGCGGCGCGCAGGCGGAGCATGTCGTCCAGGACGCCGGGATCCACCAGCTCCAGGGCGGCCTTCTGGGAGAGGGCGCGGGTCTGCCGGCGGTACTCCTCTTCATCCTCCTCGCCGCCCTTGCCGCCGTCGCTGCCGCCCTTGCCACCGCCCTTGCCGTCTCCGCCCTTGGGCATCAGCGCGACCGGCTGGGAGATGCCCGGCTCCAGGCGGGGGAAGGCATTGGCGTCGGCGCGCACCGACGTGAAGAGGCTGACCATGGACAGGCAGAACACGATGGCGACGGTGAGGGTCTTCATGGTGGCTCCAATTCTCCCAATCCCCACGACGCCCGGACGCGAAGGGTTATTCACGAGCGCTATTCCTTCGCCTTGGCCTTGAAGGTGCGGATGTATCCCACCAGGGCGTCCATCTGCTCCGGGGTGAGCCGGTCCTTGTAGGCCTTCATCTTGGGGTTGTGGGACGAGCCGTTGGCGATGACCTTGCGCAGCTCGGCGTCCGACTCCCTCTTCTGCCAGGAGGCCCGGCTCATGTCGGGGATGGACTCCTTCTGGCCCATGCGCGTCTGGGCGCGGCCGTCCGGGCCATGGCAGTTCTTGCAGCTCTTGTCCCAGAGGGCGGCGGCGTCCTCGGCGTGGGCGAGGGCCGGGGCGCACAGCAGCAGGAGGGTGGACAGCAGGCACCACCGCGAGGTCATGCACGGTCTCCGAGGGAGGGGGACGCCAGTATAGCCACGCGCTCAGGAGCCGGCTTGGGGCCAGAAGGGCGCGGTGGGGCGGCCGGGGGGCTGGAGCCAGACGGACTCCAGGAAGCGGACCGCGTTCTGATCCGCCCGGTCGTTCCGGGTGAACACCGCCTGCGTGCTCGCGAGCACCGCCAGTGTGGCGAGCCCCGCCACCCAGGCCGCTGGCGGAGGCGCGCGTCTAGCCGCGTCCCGGACCAGCGCCCCGAAGACGGACGCCGCCACGGTGAATAGCGCCGCGAACAGCAACGCGCCGGCCAGGGACGTGGGCAGGCCCAGCCAGGCGAGCAGGTTGGGCGGGTGGTAGCCGTCCAGCATGAGCGGCCGGGCCAGCGCGAGCACGGGGGTGGAGACGTCGTCGGGGATGTAGTTGACGAAGGTGGCCAGGCCCGTGACGAGCACGGACGCCGCGCACAGCATGGCCGTGATGCCGGACAGCACCGGCCTGCCGGCGCCGCGCAGCCGCTCCAGCACCAGACCCGCGGGTAGCAGCAGGAAGGGCACCAGCCCCGTGAGGTGCCGGGGGCCTGTCGTCCAGCCCCACGAGTCGTAGGTGAACGACGAGGTGAAGTACGTGTAGCCGGCGAGCGTGGCCGCGGACATCCAGAAGAGGGCGCGCGCCTCCGCGGAGGTCCGGCCCAGGCGCTTGAGCAGCACGAGCCCGGGCAGCGCGAGCAGCAGGAACGGCGACAGGGTGAAGAGGCCCCGGAGCGGGGAGAAGAACGACAGCGCGAAGGCGCGCGGATCCGGCGTGCGGATGCCCAGGAAGCCGCCCAGGTGCCACGGCTGGTAGGCCGCGTCGTTGAGGTGCTTGTAGCCGGTCTCCAGCGGGTGCCCGAAGGTGGCCTGGTGGTAGAGCCCCAGCGCCACGATGAAGGGCAGCGCGCCCAGCACGGCGAGCCCCGTGGCCCGGCCCAGCTTCTTCAGCCGCGCGGCCCACGGCTCCGGCGTGCCCAGCACGGTGAGGACTGCATAGAGGATGAGGCCCAGCACACCGAGCGCGCCGGTGTACTCGGCGGCGACGGTGGCGCCCGCGCACGCGCCGGCCACGATGTAGCCACGCTCGCGCCACTCGCCGCGCGACAGCTTCCAGAGCGCGTAGAAGCCCGCGAAGAGCAGCACCGCCGTCGTCTGGTGGCTCATGAAGAGCAGCGAGTAGCTGAACGCGAGCGAGCCCAGCGCGTACGTCACCGTGATGCCGTCCGCGACGACGGGCGACAGGAACGCGCGCAGGAAGCGGCGGACCAGCCACAGCAGTCCCAGCGTGGGCAGCACCGTGAGGAAGAGGCGGCTGAAGAAGACGAGCGGCACCTCTGGCACGGCGTAGCGGTGGCTGCCGCCGAGCACCCTCAGGCCCGCGTACACGGGCACCGCGGCGAAGGACAGCAGCGGCGCCTTGGACGGGTAGTAGCGCCCGTCCATCACGGACAGGTCGCCCACCGGGCCGTAGTCGCGCAGGGCGCGGTTGATCTCCAGCGTCCCGTCCTCCACCAGGGCGCGCGTCTGCCACAGGCGGCACAGCTCGTTGGGCGAGCGCAGGCCCGGGTGGTACGGGAAGAGGACCACGTAGAGCGCAGCGACCGTGGCCCACACTGCTCTGGGCAGTCCCTCGGCGCGGGGCGCGGGCGCCTCGGTGGGAGACGCCGGGGCCGCGTCGGGGGGCGGCGGAGAGGTGGGGTGGGGGTCGGCGCTCACGCGGGCATCAGACGGCGCGAGCGACGGCGAACAGGCTCATGCCCACGGGCAGCCGTACCTGTTGCTCGGCCTGGGCGAGCAGGGGCGCCAGCGCGTCGTAGAGCTTGAGCTGGAGCTTGGGCACCGCGCGGCGGCGCAGGAGGCGGCTGTTGACGAACCAGCCCGGCAGGCCGACGAGGTTCATCCACTCCAGCGTGTCCACGCGGAAGCCGTTCTCCTGCAGCACCGCGCGCAGGGTCTCCGGCGTGTAGCGGCGGTAGTGGCCCACGGCCTCGTCGATGGCGCCGAACAGCTGCGGCAGCGCCGGCACGAGGATGAGCACGCGGCCGTCCGGCTGGAGAATCTGACGGAAGCGGCGCACCGCGGACGCGTCGTCCGGGATGTGCTCCAGCACGTTGGACAGCACGATGGTGTCCAGGTTCTCCGCCTTCAGCGACTCCCAGTCCGCGAGCGCCACGTCGGACAGGTAGGGGCGCACGTGGGGCTTGCCGCGGAAGAGGTTCTTCAGGCGGTCCACGTAGAAGCGCTCCACCTCCAGCGCGACCAGGTGCTCCGCGCCGGCCTCCAGCTCGCGGGTGATGGTGCCGATGCCGGCGCCAATCTCCAGCACGCGCCGGCCCATGTGCTCGCGGAAGCGGCGGCCCAGCCACTGGTTGTAGTGGGTGGCGCCGTCCATGCGCTCCAGGGTGGAGTAGCCCTCGTGCTGGTTGTCCGCGTCGTCGCGCACGGTGGCGTAGCGCACCAGCGTGCGCAGGCGGGCCAGGTGCGCGGAGGCCGAGCGGCGCGGCACGGCCTGCAGCGGCGGCAGGGACACTTCCGTGAGTCGGAAGAGCTGCGCGGCCAGCTTCACCACCAGCTCCGCGTCCACCGCGTCGTCGTCGCTGGTGAGCTGGATGGAGCGCAGCGCCTCCGTGCGGAAGGCGCGCAGGCCGGTGAGCGGATCCGTCAGCGCCACGTCGGTGACGAAGCGGGTGATGCCGCCCAGCGCGCGCTCGGCCACCATCTCCGGCGACATGCCGGGGCGCCGGCCGAAGACGCCGTCCGCGGTGTCGTCACGCAGGGGCTGCACCAGGGCGTCGTAGGTGTCGGGCGAGTAGGCGGCGTCCGGATCCTGGAGCACCGTGTGGGCGCCGGTGACGTGGGGCAGCGCGGCGCGGATGGCCGCTCCCTTGCCGCCCTGGGCCTCGAGGACGTGGACGTTGGGGCCGGGCGTGACGTCCACCGGCCCTTCACCCGCGAGCACGACCTGGGCCTGGCCGGCCAGCGCGTGGGCGAACCGGGCGGCGGCGGCGGCGGTGGCGGGGTTGAAGGGCAGGACGACGGAAAGCGCAGGAGCCATTGCGCCGCTCACTACCACAGGACCCTCCGGGGTGCGCGTTCGCGGACCGGCGCGGATGGATGGGGAGCATCCAGGCGACGTCGGTTGGATGGACAACCCGCCCCGCCCGTTGCACGCTCCGGGCGTTATTCCCCCAGCGCGATGTGGGTGCAGGTCGGGTCCGGACGAATTCGGGCCGGTGGAGACCGCCCGCGGCAGCCACTTCCGGAGAGACGCGACGTGGAAGGAACGGTGTTGGACCCGGCCGGTGGATCGCCCGGCGCGACGTCCGCGAGCGTGATGCACCGGGTGCGGGGCGTGTGGCGCCGGCGGTGGGTGATGCTCGGGGTGGCGTTGGGGGTCACCGCGCTCACGGCGGCGTGGACGCTGCGGCAGCCGCGCATCTACGCGGCCAGCACTTCGCTCATCATCGACGTCACCGCGCCGCGCATCCTCGACGGCGAGGTGAAGGAGGTGATGGGGGAGGAGCGCAGCAACTACTGGTTCAACAAGGAGTACTACGCCACGCAGAGCGAGATCATCACCTCGCGCGCGGTGGCCAGCCGTGTGGTGGACCGGCTGGGGCTGGCGAAGGACGCCTCCTTCCTGGGGCTGCCGGCGAACCAGGATCCGGCGGAGCGCGCGAAGGCGCTGGAGGACGCGGACCCAGTGGGGTTGTTGCGCTCGCGCATCCAGGTGGTGCCCGGCAAGGACTCGCGGGTGATGAACATCGGCGTGGAGGACGTGGACCCCGCGCGTGCGGCGCTGCTCTCCAACGAGGTGGCCGCCGCGTACATGGCGGAGAACCTGGCGCTCAAGCTGCGCACCACGGAGGAGGCGCGCACGTGGCTGGAGGGGCGCCTGGACGAGCTGGGCCGTCAGTCCAAGGCCGGCGAGATGGCCGTCTACGACCTGAAGAAGGACGCGGACATGCTGTCCACGTCGCTGGAGTCGCGGCTGTCCATCGTCAGCGAGCGGATCAACTCCTACAACCTGAAGCTCACCGAGGTGCGCACGCGCATCGCGGCGCAGCAGGCGCGCGTGGACGCCATCCACCGGCTGCGCAGGGACGCGGGCAACGACGAGACGTGGGCGGAGGCCGTGCCTGGCGCGAAGGACGGTCCCATCCAGGATCTCAAATCGCGCTACGGCGAACAGAAGGCCGCGTGCGCGGAGCTGACCGAGCGCTACCTGCCGGAGCACCCGAAGCTGCTGGAGTGCAACCGCAAGCTGGACGTCGTGCGTGCGGACCTGCTCAAGAGCCTGAGCAACGTGGTGCGCTCGGCGGAGACGCAGCTGGCGGAGGCGCAGGGCGAGGAGAAGAACCTCAACAAGCTCCTGGACGAGACCAAGGCCGAGGCCTTCCAGGTGAACAAGAAGGCCATCGAGTACGGACGGCTGCAGCGCGAGTCGGACAACAACCAGCGGCTCTATGAGCTGGTGCTCAAGCGGCTGAAGGACATCGAGCTGTCGGGCTTGCTGCGCACGAGCAACGTGCGCGTGCTGGACCCCGCGCAGCCGGCGATGGTGCCGGTGCGTCCGCACACGCGGCGCAACCTGATGGTCGGCTGGGTGATGGGGCTGCTCCTGGGGCTGGGCGTGGCGCTGTTCCTGGAGATGCTGGAGAACAGCGTCACGTCGCAGGCGGACGTGGAGGACGTGCTGGGCCTGGCGTTCCTGGGCGTGGTGCCGCGCATGGAGGCCACGAAGGCGCCGGGCGACCGCGACCTGTACGTGCACCGGGCGCCGCGCTCGGCGGTGGCGGAGTGCTGCCGTGCGGTGCGCACCAATCTGCTGTTCATGTCACCGGATCATCCCTGCAAGACGCTGGTGGTGACGTCCAGCGGCCCGCAGGAGGGCAAGTCCACCACGTGCATCAACCTGGGCGTGGCCATGGCCCAGAGCGGCAACCGCGTGCTGCTGCTGGACACGGACATGCGCCGGCCCCGGCTGCACCGAGCGTTCGGCGTGCCCAACGACCTGGGCATCAGCTCGCTGGTGGTGGGCGAGGGTTCGCTGGACAAGGCGGTGAAGAGCACGGAGGTGCCCAACCTCTTCGTGCTGCCGTGTGGCCCGTTGCCGCCGAACCCCGCGGAGCTTCTGCACACGCGTGCCTTCAAGGAACTGCTGCGCACCGCGGGGGAGAAGTTCGACCGCATCATCCTGGACAGCCCGCCGCTCAACGCAGTGGTGGACGCGGCGGTGCTGGCCACGCAGGCGGACGGCGTGGTGATGGTGCTCAAGGCGGGCCGGACGGACCGGAGCGCCGCGAAGCGCGCGCTGCGCTCGTTGGCTGACGTGCAGGCGCGGATGTTCGGCGCCATCCTCAATGACGTGGACCTGCGGCAGCCGCGCTACGGCGACACGTACCTGGGCTACCAGGGCTATGGCCCGACGCAGGACGAGCCCAAGGGCGGGGTGGCGCCGTCGTGAGGGGCGCCGGACTGCGGGTGCTGCACCTGGGGAAGTTCTACCCTCCGGCCTCCGGCGGCATGGAGGCGCACTTGCGAACGCTGGCGCGCGCGCAGGCGTCGCTGGGCGCGCAGGTGGAGGTGCTGTGCGCGAACCACTCGGTGGACGGCACCGGGACGAGCCACGAGTTCCACGGGCGCAGCCCCACGCGTGAAGAGTGGGATGGGCCGGTGCGCGTGATTCGCCTGGGGCGGCTCGCGTCGGTGGCGCGCATGGACGTGATGCCTTCGCTGCCGTTCGTGCTCAGGCGCGCGCTGGCGCGGGGCGTGGACGTGGTGCACCTGCACGTGCCCAACCCGAGCATGGTGCTGGCGCTGGACGCGGTGCCGCGTCTGCCCGCGGTGGTGGTGACGCACCAGAGTGACATCATCCGGCAGAAGGTCGCGGGCGCGCTGTTCCGTCCCTTCGAGTGGATGCTGTACTCGCGCGCGGCGCGGCTGCTGGCCACGAGCGACGCGTACGTGCGGGGCTCGTCGTTGCTGTCGACGTTCAAGTCGAAGGTGCGGGTGCTGCCGCTGGGCATCGAGCTGGAGTCGTACCTGCGGCCTCCTTCCGCGGAAGCGCGCGCGGCACAGGCGCGATGGACGGCGGAGGCGGCGGGCGGGCCGCTGTGGCTGATGGTGGGGCGGCTCGTCTACTACAAGGGGTTGTTCACGGCGCTGGAGGCGCTGGTGCACGCGCCGGGGCGGCTGGTCATCGTGGGCGAGGGGCCGCTGGCGCAGGAAGGCCGCGCGCGGGCGAAGGCGCTGGGCATCGAGGACCGGGTGAGGTGGGCGGGGTACCTGTCGCCGGAAGCGCTGACGGGCGCGTACCGGGCCG
This sequence comes from Corallococcus sp. AB038B, assembly GCF_003668955.1. Lineage (NCBI taxonomy): Bacteria > Pseudomonadati > Myxococcota > Myxococcia > Myxococcales > Myxococcaceae > Corallococcus > Corallococcus sp. AB038B. The sequence goes on from NZ_RAWO01000001.1 coordinate 1,100,649, forward strand.
CGACGGCCCTGTGGTTCCCGAGCAACGCGCGCAGCGAGGCGTATGGCCTGTCGCAGGTGGAGGCGCTGGCGAGTGGATTGCCCGTGCTCAACACCGCCGTGCCGGACTCCGGTGTGGCGTGGGTGAGCCTGCATGAGCACACCGGGCTCACGGTGCCCGTCGGTGATGCGCGGGCGCTGGCGGCGGCGGCGCGCCGGTTGGTGGATGAGCCGGGCCTGCGCGAGCGGCTGTCGCGTGGGGCGCAGGAGCGTGCGCGGGCGGAGTTCGCCCATGACGTGATGGCGTCGCGCAGCCTGGAGTTGTACGCGGAGGCGCTCGGACGGCAGCCGGTGGCGGAGGAGACGAGCGATGCCTCCGTCCGGCATGTCGCGGGCGGGCGCTGAAGGTCCGCGCATGCACGGGTCGCGAGCGTCCAGTGGCAATCATGGGGTTGGTGCGGAGGGCGGAGACTCCTCTTCGCGCGTGCCGCGCGAGCCCAGTGGTGACCTTGATGGTGCCGCACAGACTAGCGGCACGGCGTCTCGCGAGACGCATGCGTCAGGTGGCGCGCTGGTCGATGACGCGGATGCTGGCAGCTCTATCTCGCGCAAGCCGCATGGTGTGGGTGTCTCGCCGCTTCGCGTGCTGCATGTCTCCAGCGGCAACCTCTACGGCGGCGTCGAGACGTTGCTGCGCACGCTGGCGCTCGCGAGCGCGGACCGGGCGGGCGGCGCGGTGCATGCGTTCGCGCTCTGTTTCGAGGGACGCATCGCGGAGGAGCTTCGCGCGGCGGGCGCGCCGCTGACGTTGCTGGGACCGGCGAAGGTGAGCCGTCCCTGGCGGGTCTGGGAGGCTCGACGCTCGCTGATGGCGCTGCTCCAGCGGGAGGCGTTCGACGCGGTGGTGTGTCACGCGGCGTGGCCTCAAGCCATCTTCGGGCCGGTGGTGCGCACGGCCGGTGTCCCGCTGATCTTCTTCCAGCACGACGCACTGTCGGGCTCGCACTGGGTGGAGCGGTGGGCTCGCGTCACCTCTCCGGACCTGGCGCTGTGCAACAGCCGCTACACCGCGAGCACGCTTCCGAGCGTGTATCCGCGCACGCAGTGGCGAGTGCTCCATCCTCCCGTTCAAGACGGTGGCCCGGGCCTCATGGCTTCCGAGCGCACGTCGCTCCGCGGCGAGCTGGGCGCGGACGCGGCGGACGTCGTCATCGTTCATGCCAGCCGCATGCAGGAGTGGAAGGGGCAGCGGCTGCTCCTCGAAGCGCTGGGCCGGCTGCGCCAGGTGCCTCGCTGGAAGGCGTGGTTCGCTGGTGGTGCGCAGCGCCCGGAAGAGATTGCCTACGAAGCGGGCTTGAAGGCCCAGGCCTTGGCCCTGGGCCTGGGGGACCGCGTGCGGTTCCTGGGACAGCGCTCGGATGTGCCTCGCTTGCTGCGCGCGGCGGAGGTGCACTGTCAGCCCAACACCGGGCCGGAGCCGTTTGGCCTGGCGTTCGTGGAGGCGCTCTACGCCGGGCTTCCCGTGGTCACCACCGCGTTGGGTGGACCGCTGGAGATCGTCGATGCGTCCTGCGGCGTGCTCGTGCCTCCGAAGCCGGAGGCCCTGGCCCAGGCGCTGCGCGGACTCATCGAAGATGAAGCGGCCCGACGGAAGCTGGGCAGTGGCGGCCCCGCTCGCGCGAAGGCGCTGAGCGCGCCGGATGCCTTCTTGTCGGCGCTGGAGGACTCGGTGCGCTCCGTGGCCCGGGAGCGTGTTTCGTGAAGGAGGCCCGCTCCGCATCCACTTCGCGCCCCCAGCTCCAGGGGCCCGGTGTGCTGCATCGGCGTTACGTGCGCCGCGCGCCCCAACCCTCGACAACGCAGGCTGCGCCGACTCCGGCGGCGGCGTCTCCGGGGCTGCTCGGTTCGGGTCACGTGGTGGTGGCGTTCATCGTCCTGCTCTTCATCTGCCAGCTCGCGCTGCTGATGGAGGCGCTGGCGCCAGCGCGCGTGGTGTTCCGCATCCTGTCGTTTGGCACGAGCCTGGCGCTGCTGGTGCTGGTGAAGGGGCCGCGCCTCAAGCATCCGGCGATGCCCTTCCTGCTCGCCTCGGCGGGGCTCACCGCGCTGAACTTCTTCCACCCCGGCACCAACACCCCGCTGGCGGCGGCCGCGCAACTGGGCATCCAGATCTCCGTGTTCGCGCCGCTCTTCTGGGCGAGCCGCCTGCGCATCGACGCGAAGATGTTCGGACGCGTCGTCCTGCTGCTCTTCCTGTTCAACATGGCGAGCGCCTCGTTGGGCATCCTGCAGGTGACCTTCCCCGGCCGCTTCCAGCCCGCCCTGTCCGCCATGGTTGAAAGCCAGGGCGAGGGCTACGTGCGCAGCCTCCAGTTCGAGACCGCGAGCGGCGCGCGCGTGTTCCGCCCCATGGGGCTGACGGACGTCCCGGGCGGAGCCGCCACTGGCGCCTTCTATTCCGTGCTGCTGGGCGGCGCGTTCCTGCTCAGCCGTCAGGGCATGTCCCGGAAGGTGCTGGGCGCGGCGGGCATCGGCATCGGGCTCATCTGTCTCTACCTGGGGCAGGTGCGCGTCGCGGCGGTGACGCTGATCGTCTGCATGGCGGCCATGGCGCTGGTGCTCACCGTGAGCGGCCGGTGGGTGCGGCTCGTGGCATTGGCCGCGGTCGTGGGTGGCTTCGCCGTGGTGGCCTTCGGCTGGGCCGTCGCGGTCGGCGGCGACGCGGTGCTCTCGCGCTGGAGCACGCTCACGGCCTCCGACCCCTCGCAGGTGTATCAATCCAACCGCGGCCGCTTCCTCGACGAGACCTTCGACCAGGTGCTCCCGGAGTTCCCCCTGGGCGCGGGCCTGGGCCGCTATGGCATGGCCAACGCCTACTTCGGCGACAACCTCGACCGCGAGAGTCCTCCGCTGTGGGCCGAAATCCAGTGGACGGCGTGGGCGTACGACGGAGGATGGCTGGGGCTTGTCTGCTATCCGCTCGCGCTGCTGGTGACGTTGGGGTGGGGCTTCCAGGTGGCGCGGCGCCGCGATGACTCGGTGGGCGAGTTCTGGCTCTGGGGCAGCCTGCTCTTCGCGTATGACCTGGGCGCGCTCGCGCAGACCTTCAGCTACCAGTTCTTCATGAGCCAGATGGGCATGGAGTTCTGGCTGCTCAACGCGGCCTTCTTCAGTGCGTACTGGAACCGGAATGCGGCCCTACACCCTCATCGCCGGTGACTTCGTCTCCACCGGAGGCATGGACCGCGCGAACCTCGCGCTGGCGGACTGGCTCGCGCGCCAGGGTGGCCCCGTGCGGCTGGTGGCGCACCGGGTGGAGGATTCGCTCCTGCGCTACCCCAACGTGCACTTCGTCCGCGTGCCCAAGCCCGCGAACGCGTACCTGCTGGGCGAGCCGTTGCTCGACGCCGTGGGCCGCTACTGGGCCGCGCGCACGCTGGCTCAAGGTGGCCAGGTGGTGGCCAACGGTGGCAACTGCGAGGTGCCCGCCGCCAACTGGGTCCACTACGTCCACGCCGCGCACGCGCCCGAAACCGTCGGCAGTCCGCTGCGCACGCTGAAGGGCCACCTGAGCCACCGGATGCACCTGCGTAGCGAGCAACGCGCGTTGCGCCGGGCTCGGATCATCCTGGCGAACTCGGAGCGCACGCGGCAGGACCTGCTGGCCGCCACGGGCGTGGAGGCATCCCGCGTCCATGTCGTGTACCTGGGCGGTGATCCGACGCGCTTCCCGTCCACGACGCCGGTGCTCCGTCGTGAGGCGCGGGCGTTGCTGGGCTGGCCTCAAGAGCGGCGGGTGGCGCTGTTCGTGGGCGCGCTGGGGGATCGGCGCAAGGGCTTCGACACGCTCTTCCATGCGTGGGCGCGGCTGTGCGCGCGACGTGAGTGGGACGTGGACCTGTGCGTCGTGGGGGCGGGCTCGCAGCGGGAATCATGGGAGCGCGCGGCGCGTGAACAGGGCCTGGGCGAGCGGATCCGCTTCCTGGGCTTCCGCGACGACGTGCCCAAGCTGCTGGCCGCCGCCGACCTGCTGGTGTCCCCCACGCGCTACGAGTCCTATGGCCTGGGCGTGCACGAAGCGCTGTGCGTGGGCATCCCCGCGCTGGTGAGCCGCTCGGCGGGCGTGGCGGAGCGCTTCCCGTCGTTGCTTCAGGGACTTCTGCTGGATGACCCCGAGGACTCGGGCGAGCTGGTGCGGCGCCTGGAGGAGTGGCGGGCCCGGGGCGGGGACTGGATGCCCGCAGTGGCCGCGCTGTCGTCGGAGCTGCGGGCCTGGACGTGGGACGCGATGGCGGCGGCGGTGGTGGCTCGGCTGGAGGCGTGAAGCTTCAGGCTTTGCGCTCGAGCACCTGCTCGAAGAAGTCGAGGTGCGCCTTCGCGACCACCGGCCAGGCGAAGCGGGACACGGCCCGCTCGCGGCCTCGCGCGGACAACTCCTGGCGTTGCGCGGGACTCTCCAGCAGTTCCTCTAGCGCGGTGATCCAGGCACCGCCGTACGACTCCGGCAGGATGCGCCCGGCATCGCCCACGGTGTGCGGAATCTCTCCGGAGTCGCTGGCGAACACGGGCACGCCACACGCGAAGGCCTCCGCGAGCATGCGGCCGAACTGCTCCTTCCACGCGGGCGTCGTCTGGCTGGGCGCACAGAGCACATCCATGGCGTTGAGCGCGCGAGGCACCTCCGCGTGCTTCACACCGGTGACGATACGCACGCGGTCTCCGTGGCGCGCGGCCCATGCGCGCAGGTCCGCCTCCATGGGGCCTCCGCCGACGAAGAGGGCTCGCCAGGGCGTGGTCGTCCTGTTGAGCGCATCCATCAGGAGCCGCAGGCCCTTCTCCGGCACGAAGCGGCCCAGGTAGCCCACCACGGGCGGCCCTTCGGACGTCCAGCCCAGGCGCTCGCGGAAGGCGCGGCCCGCCTCTGGATCCGGACGGAAGTGCTCCACGTCCACGCCCACGGGGATGAAGCGCGAGGGGCGCTGCTCATAGCCGGGCCGGGCGAGGAGGTTGTCGTGCACCGTCTGGCCCCAGGCGATCCACCCCGCGGCCCGGCGCAGGACGAAGCGCTCGGCCTGCGCGAAGGGCGGGGGATAGCGCTTGGCCAGGTTCTGGAACGTGCAGAAGACGAGCGGCACGTGGGCGGGCGTCATCAGCGCAACCTCCAGGCAGGAGAGCACGTAGGGCTCCTCCCACAAGTGCACCAGGTCCGCGCCTCGCGACAGGTGCGCGTGCACCTCCGGTCCGTAGACGAAGCCGTGCAGCGAGCGGCTGAAGTACGCAGGCACGCCCTCCAGGTTCACGGCCTCGTGAGGGTCGCGCTGGAGCACCAGCGGGCTCAGGTCCCCGTGAAAGGACTTCGGCGCCACGGCGGTGACGTCCCAGCGACCGGCGCCCACGCGGGCCATCTCGTTGGCCAGCCGCCGGTTGAGGGTGACGACGTAGGAGTGCGAGACGGTGACGAGCTTCCGGGGACGCATCATGAATGCCCTCGCGCGGGGACGAGGCTCCGGTACACGGCGAGGATGTCCCGGGCGTAACGCTCACGGGAGAAGCGGCGCACGGCGGTGTCGCGGGCCGCGCGGGCCAGGGTGTCTCGCAAGGCTTCATCCTCCAGCAGCCGGCGCAGGGCCGCCGCGAGTGTGTTCGCGTCGCCGGGTTCGATGGCCAGCACGTCCTCGCCATCCCGCAGCGCTTCGGCCGCGCCGCTCGACTTCGAGATGACGGCGGCCCGGCCGCAGGCGAGCGCCTCCGCGATGGTGAGGCCGAAGGGTTCGCGGCGGGTGCTCGCGTGCACGAAGACGTCCAGGGCCCGGTAGACGCGGGCGGGCTCGGGCTGGAAGGGCACGAAGCCCACGCGGCCCGTGAGGCCGTGTCGCTCCACCTGTTCGCGCAGCTCCGCGTCGGTGAACTGCGAGCCGGCCGTGCGGTAGAGCGGCGCGCCCACGAGGTAGAAGCGCACGGGCAGGGCCGGTGCCTGACGCGTCAGCAGGGCCGCGGCCTCCAGGAAGATGTCGTGTCCCTTCCAACGCGCGTACGTGGCCACGAGCCCCACGCGCAGCGTGCCCGGAGGCGCGGGCGGCAGACCGGCCAGTGCATCCAGGTGCGCGCCGTCACCCGCGGCCGGAGAGAACCGCTCCACGTCCACGCCGTTGGGCACGACATGCACGGGCACCTTCCCGAGCACCGTACGCGCGTCGTCGCCCACGGCCTGCGAGTTCGCGATGGCGGCCGAGGCCAGCGGATGCAGTCCGGAGAGCGCGCGCCGCACGAGCGGTCGCTCACCGAGGAAGTCGTGCACGTGCCACACGCGCGGAACCGGCAGTCCGGTGGTGGCCGTGCTCAGCAGGTGGGTCTTGATGCCATTGGAGTGCAGCAGGTCCGGCGCCGCGTCACGCACCGCGCGCCGCAGGTCGAGGCCGTAGCGGGTCAGCAGCAGGGGCGTCGGGGCAATCTCACGCGCGAAGCGAAAGAGACCCGCGCGACCCTGTTCCCGCAGACCGCTGTCCCCGAGCGCGGACAGACGGTCGGGCAGGGCGAGCACCTGGGTCTCCACGCCGAGCCCTCGGGCTGTTTCCACGAGAGGCCCGTCCGTGCCCGCGATGAGGTGCAGCGACAGGGAAGGGTCCTGGGTGCGCAGGCACGCGAGGAGATCCACGAGCGCGCGCTCGGCACCGCCCAGGATTCCCACGGGATTGAGGAACAGGATCCGCACGCGGACGCGACCGAATCAGACCCGCCCGGGGCGGTCAAGGCGATGCAGATACGCGTCCAACACGGTGCGCGCATGGGCGCTCCACGTGAAGCGCGCGGCCCGTGCACGCCGCGTCTCCGCTGATGGCGCGGGCACACGGCCCGTGAGCAGGGCATCCACCGTCTCCGACCATGCGGCCACGTCGCCCACCGGGCAGTACGTGCAGGCGTCGGCGCCCACTTCGCGCAGCACCGGCAGGTCGCTGGTCACCACGGGCACACCACACGCCAGCGCTTCGATGACGGGCAGGCCGAAGCCTTCCGCGTCGCTGGGCACCAGCACCGCGCGGGCACGCCGGTACAGTCCCGCGAGCGTGGCCCGCTCCTGCCGGGGAGGTTGCAGCAGCGCGTCCTTCAAGCCGAGCCGCGCCACCTGTGCCTGTTGAGCCGCGTCCAGTTCGCCGCCCTGCTGCACCAGCATGAGGTCCGGATGCCGGGCTCGCAGCGCCGCGAAGGTGTCGAACAGCACGTCCAGCCGCTTGCGGCGGATGGCGCTGCCCACGTGCAGCAGGTACGGCCGGCCCTTCAGCTGTGCGAGCACGGCCTCGCTGGCGTCTCCGGGAACGGGGTCCAGCCGGTACTCCGGGGAGACTCCGTAGGGCGCCCACACCAATCGCTCGGGAGGCACCACGCCGTGCGCGAGCAGTTCGTCGCGGACCTGTTGCGTGCTGTGGAAGACGATGGCCGCGCGCTCCATGCCTTTGAGCGTGGCCCTCGCCATCAGGCGGAACCACGTGGGGCGCGGTTCGCGGTGGGGCTCCAGGACGGAGCGGAACGCGTCCAGGTCATGGCAGAAGACGCCGGTGCGCTCCGCGGGCAGCGCGTGGACGAGCTGCGCGTAGGTGTGGTCCACGACGTGGAACGCATCGTGGCCGACTCGCTCACGCAGCAATCGCGCGGGATAGAGGCCGAAGCGGGTGAGCAGCCGGTCCGCGTTGAAGGCGGCCTTGCGGCTGCCCACGCGGGGCAGGGCGCGCACGGCGTGGGGAATGGATGGGCGCACGCGGGTGACGTCGACCTCGGCGGGGAACGCAGCCAGTCCCTCCACGAGGGCTTCGCCCACCAGGTCCATGCTGGGCCAGCCCTCCTCGCGTGGATCCATCAAGACCTTCAACTTCAAGGTGCTCACGCGGTGACTCCGCGACGCAGCAGGTGCGCCACCGTGTGCTCCAGCGCGAAGTGCTCACGGTATACGCGCGCCGCGCGCTCACCCACGGCCCGGCGCTCCTCCTCGTGCTCCAACAGGTGCTCCGCGAGCGCCAGCAGCGCGGCGGGTGACGCATCATCCGCGAGCGCCACCGGCCGCAGTTCGCGCCACAGCGGTTCGCTCAGGTGCCCGGTGTTGGTGACGATGGGCAGGCCCAGTCCCAGGCCGCCCATCGCGCTGCTTCGCCGGGCGCTGACGCCGTCGGGATACGGCTGCACCAGCAGCTCCGACGCGCGCAGGTGCACGGCCACGGCCTCCGGTGCCAGTCCGTCCCTCGCATGAAGTCGGCGGGCCAGCGCGGGATGCTTCCGTCCCAGGGCCTCGCACCAGCCCTGACTGCCCCGGCCCAGCAGCAGCGCCTGCCGCCGCTCGTCCCGCTGCAACAACGGCACGAGCACGGCCTCCAGCGGGCCCGCGATGGCTCCGCCATACGTCCCGAAGTGCGCCACCGTGGGGCCGCCGAGCGCATCCCGCACCGCGCGCACTTCGTCCGCGGGCACGTCCAGGGGCAGGGGACTGGGAATGGGACACCACCGGGCCTGGGACCGCAGTGGCTCCGGCAGGTGCTCCGCCCAGGTGGGGATGGACACGTAGGCGCGCTCCACGCCGAACGCCAGCGTGCGCAGCATCACCCGCGTGACTCCCGCGAGCACCTGATGCTTCCACGGTGCGCCCCGACTCCACGGGTACACCGCCTCATGGAGGAACAGCTCGCGTTCGTCCCGCCGCCTCGCCGCGAACCAGGCGCAGAACGGCACGTTCATCGCCTTCAATCCGAACGCGTGCGGCACGTACTGGAGGAACAGCCGCCGGGGCCCTGGCAGCGCATCCAGCTCTCGCGTCAGGCGCACCAGACCCGGCGGCGTGAAGAGGCCGGGCCACCGGTGCACGGTCACGCCCTGATCATCCGTGACGCTCTCGGCCCCAGGCGTCCAGACGTGCACCGTCTCCCCCGCCTTCAAGAGCGCGTGGGCGATGCTCCGCGAATGGTCGGAGACGCCACCGGGGGCCGGCGGATACTCCCCCGTCAACAGATGCCACGCGCGGCTCACGGAGGCGCCCGCCTCGCGCGCAGGTGCTGGACCAGGGCGCGCAGCTCTCCCAGCAACGACAGGCCGCGCCGCGTGGCTTCACGCGCGAGCACCAGCGCGGTCAGCAGCCCCGCCGCCACCAGCGCCTGCACCAGCAGCCCGTCCTGTCCCATCGCGAGCCGCGAACAGCCCACCGCGAGCGCGAGCAGTGCGCCCACCGTGAGGAACGGCTCCATGACCTCGAACTCGAGCCGCGACAGGTGCGGGTTGCGGCGGGACACCAGCCTCGCCGTGAACCACAGCTCCGTGAGCGTCACGGCCGTCGCGCTCACGCCGACACCCACGATGCCCCAGTGCATCACCGCCAGCACTCCCAGGCCGAAGCGCAGCAGGCTCCCGGTGATGGCCACGTACATCCGCTCCCGCGCGTGACCGCTGGCGTTCTGCTGAGAGGCCAGCAGGCCCTGCACCGCCAGCATCGACGCCTCGATGGTGAACCACTGCACCAGCGTGGACGCGAGGCTCCAGCGCTCACCGAAGACCACCGGGATGAAGGGCGGCAGCGCGATGACGCCGAACGGGATGGCCAGGCACAGGACCGCGCTCACGCGCCGGATGGACGTGCGCAGGTAGTCCGCCAGCGCGGCCGAGTCCTCCTGCATGCGGCTGTACGCCGGATACGCGACGCGCGTGAGGACGCTGCTCACCGCCAGCGGCACGGAGGCCAGCGCGGTCGCCCAGTTCACCAGGCCCACTCCGTCCTTGCCCTCCATGCGCCCCACCACGAGCGGAATCCATCCCTGGAGCGCCGCGGGGATGATGCCCGTGAGCTGGAACCAGATGCCGAAGGACAAGAGCCGCTTGACGATGTCCCAGCGGAACGTGCCCTGGGGCCTCCATCCCGCCGCTGCCCAGAACAGCACCATGCCCACCGCGCCCCGCACCAGCCCGCCGCCAATGAGCGACCACGCCCCGAAGTGCATCGAGGCCAGCAGGATGCTGCCCGCCGTCTGCGCCACGCTCTCGATGAGTTCGATGCGCGCGAGCGTCGGGAAGCGCAGCTGCCGCTCCAGCATCATGACGGGGACGACGCGCAGCGAGTGGAAGAACAGGCCAATCGCCATCGTGCCCACCATGGCTGCGCCCGAAGGCCCCAGCTCGTAGGTGCTCGACAGCCACGGCGCGAGCACCACGATGGCGCCCACGATGCAGATGGTGAACGCCTGGTGGCTCCAGAAGGCGGAGGTGATTTCGTCCTGCGTGGGTTCGTGCTGCTGGCGCACCAGCGAGGCGCTGAGCCCCAGGTCCCCCAGGAACGCGCCCATCGCGGAGGTGAAGGCGACGATGGCGAACACGCCATAGTCCCCGGGGAACAGCAGACGCGACAGGGTGAGCGAGCTCACCACGCGCAAGCCCAGCGAGCCGACCGTCCGCAGGAGCAGGGCGATGATGGAGCGCTGCGCGCGGACCTTCACGTCCGACATGCCCAGGGGCGGAGCGTCAGGGGCGTCCGGCGCGGAAGGGGAACGGCTGCTCATGGGGGAAACGGGGCGCTCCACGAAAGGAACTCCGACGGAGCCTATATGCGCCCCCGCCTCCGGCGAACAGGGGCACGAGGAGGCTGGGCGTTCCCGTGCCCCGGAGGGAGGGCCCGCATGCAGCCCCGTGGAGCGGGCGGGCGGACACGGGCGTGCCCGGCACGGCGGCCCTGGCCGCGACCGCGCTGCGCAGATTGTGCCGCGAGCGGCCGACGGTGCCGCGAGTCACGGGGGCATCACATGGCCGACGCGTCAGCGAAGAACGGGCACCGCACGGGGAACGGGGCGCGCAACGGCAAGGCCCGCGTCTGGGGAGGCATCGACCTGGGTGGCACGAAAATCGAGGCCGTCATCGTGGACGCGCGCGGCGACGTGCTGGGCCGGGCCCGCCACGTGACCCCCGCGACGGGCGGCCCGGGCGAGGTGGTGAAGGAGATCTACAGCACCCTGGGCGAGGCCGCGCATGCCGTGGGCGTCGAGCCCGCGAAGCTCGTGGGCGTGGGCGTGGGCGTGCCGGGCTCGGTGGACGCGAACAACGGCACGCTCTCGCACACGGCCAACGTGGCGGGCGGCTGGGACGCGCCGTATCCGCTGGCGTCGGACCTGGGCGACCTGGTGGGCGGCCGCAAGGTGATGCTGGGCAATGACGTCCAGGTGGCGGTCGCGGCCGAGTACAAGCTGGGCGCGGGCCGCGGCCACCGCTCCGTGCTGGGCGTGTGGTGGGGCACGGGCGTGGGCGGGGGCCTGGTGCTCAACGGCGTGCCGTGGCGCGGGCAGGGCTCCGCCGGCGAGATTGGCCACATGGTGGTGAAGCCCAACGGCGCGCGCTGTGGCTGCGGCCGGCGCGGCTGCCTGGAGGCCTACGCGGGGCGCGCGTGCATGGAGAGCAAGGCGCGCTCGGCGGCGAGGAAGGGGGAAAAAACCATCCTCTTCGACATCATGCGCGACAAGAATCGCACGCGCCTGTCCAGCAGTGTCTGGGCGAGCGCGCTGAAGCAGAAGGATCCGCTGGCGACGCGGCTCATCGAGCGGGCCATCGACATGCTGGGCGTGGCCATCGCCTCTGTCATCAACCTGCTGGACCTGGAGGCCGTCGTCATCGGAGGCGGGCTGGGGTCCCGGTTGGGCCCCATGTACATGGGCCACATCCAGGACGCGATGCACCCGCACCTGTTCATCACGGAGCGCAAGCCCGTGATGCGCATCGCCGAACTGGGGGACCTGTCCGGCGCCATCGGCGCGGCGCTGCTCGCGGGCCCGCGGATGTGAGGACTCACCTGGCCCGACATCACCACCCGTCCTCTCCCGATGCGTTTGACACAGAAGTCCTGCGAATCAGGGCTGACAGCAGGTAGGCAGGCGAGTCGTGACACCCCTGCGACGCCAGGACGTTGACGCGCTGCTTCGGTGGCCGTCACGATGCGGGTGGACTCTCCTCTCGCATGGTCACCTTCTTCGTCGCCTTCCTCGTGTCGCTCCTCGTGGCGTTGGTGCTCACGTGGCGCGTGCGTGAGCGTGCGCTGGCGTGGGGCTGGTTGGATCAGGCGAACTCCAGCCGCAAGGTGCACGTGCGGCCCGTCCCTCGGCTGGGCGGCATTGGCATCGTGGGGGGCTTCTTCGCGCCGCTGTGCGCGCTGTTCATCGTGGACTCGGGCGTGGGGGACCAGTTCGTCTCGCAGACGTCGCTCATCATCGGGCTCTTCGTGGGCGGCGCCATCATCGCGGCGCTGGGCTTCTACGACGACCTCAAGGGCGCGGGCGCGAAGCTGAAGTTCTCCGTGCAGTTCGCGGTGGCGCTGGGCCTTTACGCGCTGGGCTTCCGCATCGAGGTGCTGGCCAACCCCTTCGGCGCGGAGCTGACGCTGGGGCTCTTGAGCCTGCCGCTGACGGTGCTGTGGGTGGTGGGCGTCATCAACGCGCTCAACCTCATCGACGGGTTGGATGGGCTGGCGGGCGGTGTCGCGTTCTTCGGCGTGGGCACCCACTTCCTGCTCGCGCTGATGCGCGGGGACGTGCTGCTGTGCCTGCTGATGGTTTCGCTCGCGGGCGCCATCCTCGGGTTCCTGGTGTTCAACTTCAACCCGGCCTCCATCTTCATGGGGGACACGGGCAGCATGTTCCTGGGCTTCGTGCTCGCGGCGGTGTCCATCAAGACGTCGTCGAAGAGCGGCACCGCGGTGGCGCTGCTCGTGCCGGTGATGGCGCTGGGCCTGCCCATCATGGACACGCTGCTGGCCATGGTGCGCCGCTCGCTGCTGGGCAGACCCATGTTCAGCGCGGACAAGGAGCACATCCACCACCGGCTGATGAGCCGCCTGCTGTTGTCCCACCGCACCACCGTGCTGGTGCTCTACGCGTTGTGCACGCTGTTCATGCTCACCGCCCTGGGGCTCAGCTTCGCCAACAGCATCCAGAGCGCGCTGCTGCTCAGCGGCATCGGCGTGGTCATCATGGTGTTGATGCGCAAGCTGGGTTACCTGGACGTGCGCCACATGGACGCCGTCCATCAGACGCGCCAGCGCAACCTGGAGCTGCGCTCGCTGGTGCGCTCCGTCACCGCGGCGGTGCGCGCGGCCGGTTCGTTCCAGGAGGTGTGGAACGCCGTCCGTCCGCTGTCCCAGGGGCTGAGCCTGTCCTCGCTGGAGCTGCGCCTGCGCCGCCCGCACGAGGGCGTGAACGCGGGCGTCGTCTTCGAGTCCCAGCACCCGGACGCTGGCGCCGAGGCCGCGCTGGAGGTCCGCCTGGACGTGAAGGAGGAGGAGTCCCTGCTCGGCGCGCTGCGCCTGGTCTGGCGTGACGGCCGGGCCGCCATCGACCGGGACGAGGAGCTGGCGCTGGAGGTGGTCGCGGACGCGGTGGCCGAACGCGTGGGGCAGCTGGTGGCGCTGGAGGCCGCGGAGCCCGAGCGCATCATCGCGCTCCGACGGTGAGCCCATGGACTCCTCTCCGGCCCTGCTGACCCTGCTCCATGCGTGGCCGGAAGTGCCGGACGCTCCCGGGCCTTCGAACGAAGGCGATGGTGAAGTGCTGGTGAAGGCCGCCGTGCGCCACGGACTGGCGGGCTTCGTCGAACACGCGCTCGCGAAGGCGGACTGGACGCTGACCCCGGACGCCGCCGCACTGCTCACCCGCGAGGCCCGGCTGAGCGCGGCGCGGGGCATGCGCGTGCGGTCGCTCTTGTCGCGGAGCCTGACGGCGCTGGCGGCGCTGGGGCTGACGCCGGTGCTGCTCAAGGGCTACGGGCTGGCGCGCAGGCTCTACCCGGAGCCGCTCCAGCGCGCGACGAACGACGTGGACCTGCTGGTGCCGCGCGCCCGGGTGCTGTGCGCCGTGCACGCGCTGGAGGGGATGGGGCTCACCACCCAGGCCGGCGACGTGGACCGGGACGACGCGCACCACGTGGAGCTCACCGGACCGGACGGACTGGTGGAGCTGCACTACCGCGCGCTCACGGGCTACGGCCTGTCGCTGGAGGGCGACGCCATGGTGTCGCGAGCGCTGGACGCGACGCTGGACGGCCACCCCGTGCGCTACCTGTGCCCGGAGGACGAGGCCGTCTACCTAGCCCTGCACGCGAGCAACCACCTGCTTCAGCGGCTGGCCTGGCTGTTCGACCTGAAGCTGCTGGCTCGGGCGAACCCCCGGCTCGACTGGGACCGGGTGGTGACGCGCGCGCGGCGCACGGAGCTGCCCCACCTGGTCTGGTACGCGTGGGACGCGGCGCACCGGCTGCTGGACGCGCCCGTGCCCGCCTGGGTGCTCAAGGCGCTGGCCCCTCCCCGGTGGCAGCGCGCGCTGGCGACGCGGCTGTTCTCCGGCCCCCGGCTGGTGGACGCGGAGCTGGCGCGCAACAAGCCGGCGTGGGTCGCCGCGAAGCTGGCCCTGGCCCCCCGGGCCCGGCCCATGGTGCGGTATGCGCTGCGGCGGCTGCGCGGCGCCCGGCCTCCTCCCGGAACGGGAGCGGAGCCAGGGGCACCACGGCCCGTCCGGTCGCCCGCTGGAAGACGGTGATTGCGGCGGGCAGGCCCGGCCCATTAAAGGTGCCGCACCATGGCGCCCAGCCTCCTCGATACCTTCCGGGTCCTGTCCTCCTTCGAGCCCCCGCGCGGAAAGCTCCGGGGCGCGCCCTGGGAGGCGTACGTCGACTGGGCCATCGCGCAGGGACTGGCGCCGCTGGCGGCGTACAACCTGGAGTACCGGATGGGCGGGGGCGATGCGCCGGAGTGGGCCCGCGACCGGATGATGTCCATCTACACCGGCTCCGTGAACGACAACGTCATGAAGCTGGTCCACTTCAAGCGCATCGTGGATCAGCTGGAGGGCCGCAAGATCCTGCTCCTGGGTGGCGCGGCCTTCGCGGAGGCGCTCTATCCGCATGTGGGCTTCCGGCCCGTGCTGGACATCCAGGTGCTGGTGCGCCGCATGGACGTGGACGGCTTCGCCGGCTACCTGTCCAACCACGAGTTCGTCCCGGAGGAGGACACGACGAACAGCGGCGCCGCGCGCGTCGTGTCCGACGGCCGCACCCCCATCCACATCTACGCGGACGTGCTGGGCGCGAACCGACGTGAGCAGTTGGCTGGCATCTTCGAGCGCGCCCGACCCATGAAGGTCTACGGACAGTCCATCTTCCGCCCGGAGCTGGAGGACGCGCTGTTGCTCACCGCGCTGGACCAGGCCCACCACGGGTATGACGTGCCGTGGCTGTCGTTCGTGGACCTGCGCGAGCTCATCACCGGCGCTACGTGGATGGGCGGCGTGTATTCGCGCCCGATGGATGTCCCGGCGCTGCTCGCTCGCGCGGAGGCGTTCGGCCTGGAGCGCGCCCTCTACACGTCGCTGGCCATCGTGGCGCGTCTGTTCCCGGAGGCGGAGGCGCAGGCCACCGCCGCGTTCCCGCCGCTGCGCCGCGCGACCCGTGAACTTCTGGACCGGGGCGTGGTGGGTCCGGTGAGCACCCCCGGACGGTCCTCCGCCCTACGGGGTGTGGACAGACTGCGTCGCCTCCTCACGGGGCGATAAGGCTGTCTGGTCGCTCGGCGGTCCTTCGTGCCCGGGCTTTCTTTCAGTGCTCCGGTCGGCGTATGAGTTCATGACGCCACCTGTCGAAACCAGGACACTCAAAGAATGCGCATTGCCATTATCGGATCGGGTTACGTCGGACTCGTCGCGGGCACCTGCTTCGCGGACTCGGGCAACGACGTCGCGTGCGTGGACATCGACGAGCGGAAGATCCGCATGCTCCAGGATGGACAGGTCCCCATCTACGAGCCGGGTCTGGAGGAGCTCATCCGCAAGAACGTGAAGGAGAAGCGCCTCACGTTCACCACCAACCTGGCGGAGGGCGTGGCGAACGCGCAGGCCGTGTTCATCGCCGTGGGCACCCCTGAAGGGGAGAGCGGCGAGGCGGATCTCCAGTACGTGCTCGCGGCGGCGCAGGCGGTGGGCCGCGCGATGAAGCAGTACACGGTGGTGGTGGACAAGAGCACCGTGCCGGTGGGCACCGCGGACAAGGTTCGCGAGGCCATCGCCAAGGTGACGGACGTGGAGTTCGACGTCGTCTCCAACCCGGAGTTCCTGAAGGAGGGCGCCGCGCTGGACGACTTCTTCAAGCCGGACCGCGTCGTCATTGGCGCGGACACCGAGCGCGCCCGGACTCTCATGGGGGAGCTGTACGCGCCGTTCGTGCGCACGGAGAACCCCATCCTGTTCATGGACACGCGCTCCGCGGAGCTGACGAAGTACGCGGCCAACGCGATGCTCGCGACGCGCATCTCGTTCATGAACGACGTGGCCGCGCTCTGCGAGAAGGTGGGCGCGGACGTGGACTTCGTGCGCAAGGGCCTGGGCGCGGACAAGCGCATCGGCTACCCGTTCCTCTTCCCCGGCGTGGGCTACGGCGGCTCCTGCTTCCCCAAGGACGTGAAGGCGCTCGTCACCACGGCGCGTGAGTACGGCCTGGAGCTGGACCTGCTGCGCGCGGTGGAGCGCACCAACGAGCGGCAGAAGAAGCTGCTCGTGAACAAGGCCGTGAAGCACTACGGGACGCTGGAGGGCAAGAAGTTCGGCGTCTGGGGCCTGGCGTTCAAGCCGAAGACGGACGACATGCGCGAGGCGCCGTCCATCGAGGTCATCGAGGGCCTCATCGGCAAGGGCGCGACGGTCATCGCGCACGACCCGGTGGCGGCGCACGCGTCCAAGCGCGTCTTCGGCGACCGCATCCGCTACGCGGACCTGCCGTACGACGCGCTGGAGGGCGTGGACGGCCTGTTCGTGGTGACGGAGTGGAACGAGTTCCGCCACCCGGACTTCGCGCGCATGAAGTCGCTGATGAAGTCGCCGGTGATCTTCGACGGCCGCAACATCTTCCAGCCCGCGCGCATGCGTGAGCAGGGCTTCACCTACTTCGGCATCGGTCGCAAGTAGATGAAGCAGCAGTCCGGAGGCTCGCTGGATGCACTGACAGGGCTGCGTTTCCTGGCGGCCCTGCACGTCGTCTTGTTCCACTTCGGCACCCCGTGCATCCAGGGCGTGGCGCCGGAGTGGATGGTGCAGGTGGTGGCCTCCGGCTATGCCTCCGTGGGGGTCTTCTTCCTCTTGTCCGGCTTCGTGCTCGCGTACAACTACGTGGACACGGCCGGTGGGATGCAGACCCCGCCCCGGGCCTTCTGGAGCGCGCGGGTGGCGCGCGTCTACCCGGTGTTCCTCCTGATGTTCCTGCTGTCGGCGGTGCCCACGGCGCAGGGCTCGCTGGCGGCGAACTCCGTGCCGGTGGCCGCGGCGAAGCTGACCACGGCGGGGCTCACCACGCTGATGCTGCTCCAGTCGTGGGTGCCGCAGCTGGCGCTGTACTGGAACCCGCCGTCCTGGTCCGTGTCGGTGGAGGCGTTCTTCTACGCGGTGTTCCCGGCGCTGGCTGGGAGGTTGGAGCGCTTCCGGGGCGCGCGCATGAAGGCGGCCCTGGTGGGCGTGTGGTTGTTGGGGCTCGTGCCGCCAGTGCTCTACCTGGTGCTGCGGCCGGACGGGCCGGGCACGCTGAACGCGGCGTCCGGCGGCATGTGGCTGGCGGTGGTGAAGCTCAACCCGCTGATGCGCCTGCCGGAGTTCCTGCTGGGCGTGCTGCTGGGGCTGGTCTTCGTGCGGGAGCGGGCGGCGGCGACGGCGGAGTCCCGGCGCTCTGGCGCGGTGATGGCGCTGGCGGGCGCGGCGCTGCTGGTCGCGGGCTTCTCGCAGGGCGCATGGATTCCGTATCCGCTGATGCACAACGCGCTGCTGGCGCCCGCGTCGGCGCTGCTGGTGTACGGGCTGGCGCGCGGCGGCGGTCCGCTGGGGCAGGTGCTGGCGAGGCCGTGGCTGGTGCACCTGGGCGGGGCCAGCTACGCGCTGTACCTGCTGCAGTACCCCGTCAGCGAGCTGGTGCACTGGATGGAGCGGTTCGTGGGCCCGTTGTCGCCCACGCGCTTCCTGGGAGTGTTGTTGGTGTTGCTGGTGCCCGCGTCGGTGGCGGTGCACCGGTGGGTGGAGGCGCCGTGGCGCACGCGGGTGCGGCGAGGGCTTCAGCCGTGGGTGGATGGCTCGCCTGCGCGGCCGGCTCCGGCTCCCGTGGTGCCGGGCACCTGAGCCTCGCGAGAGCGGGTCCTCAGCGGATGAATCCTTGGGGCCTACGTGGCCGCGAAGGTCGAGCCTCGCGACAGCGCGTCCTTAGCGGGCGAGGCCGCAGGCCTTCTTGCCCTCTTCGGTCTCGATGGTGCGGCAGTCGCAGCCTTCGAGCTTCGCCTCGCAGACGGCCTCGTCCTCGGCGACGGGCTCAACTCGGCCCTCCTCGTCGGCGGCGCGCTGCTGGCAGGCCTGCTTCTCCACCGAGTTCAAGGCGCACTCGCAGAGCTTCTCGGACAGCTCGCGGCACGCGCCCTTGCATGCGGTGAGTCCAGAGAAGGAAGCGCAGAGGACGGCGGCAGTGAGCAGGAAGCGACGCATGGGGTCGGGGGAAGATGCCAGATGGTTCCCCGGATGCAAGCGGTGTCCCGGGCGGGGCGTTCATTCGCAGGCCCCGGAAGGCCGCGCCCGGGGAGGAGGCGTCCAGGCGCCAAGTCCGCTGGCCGAGGGGACGAGGCCCGGAGCTTCGTGAGGAGCGTGACATACTCCCGCGCCGCGCATGGCTCCTGGCTCCCACCGCGTCTCCCGGTACACCGTCTACGCGGAAGCAGCGCTCGCGGCGCTGGTGGTGCTGGGCTCGGTGGCGCTCGGAGGCGCCGCGCACTGGGTGCCCTGGCCGCTGAGCGTGCTGTCCGGAGCCGCGGCGGTGCTGGCCTTCGTGGGGGCCCGGCGTCAGGGAGAGACCCCGCGTGTGCCGCTCCTCTCCGCGCCGCTGGTGGGCGCCGTGGTGCTGTGTGTGTTGCAACTCGTGCCGCTGCCACCCGGGCTGCTCGCACTTGTGAGTCCGGAGGCCGCGGCGCTGCGCGAGGACGTGCTCGTTCCGCTGGGGCTCACGGGCTGGCGGCCGGTGTCGCTGGAGCCTTCCGCCACCTGGCGTGAGCTGGCGAAGCACGTGGCCTATCTCCTCACGTTCGTCTCGGCGGTGCAGGTGTGCCGCGCTCGCGCGTCTCGGCAGCGGCTGCTCGCGGTCCTGGCGTTCACGGGCGCGGCGGTGGCGATGGTGGGCTTGGGCCACGCGCTGTTCGGCGTGGACACACTGTTCGGGCTGCGGGCGTACGTGCATGCGCGGCCGCCGCTGGTGACGCCGTTCGGAAATCCCAACCACCTGGCGGGCTTCCTGGGTCTGTGCGCGACGGTGGCGGTGGGGCTCGCGCTGTCCAAGCAGCCGCGTTCGCGCGCGTGGCCCTTCGCGATGGCGGCGCTCGTCTCCGGCGCGGGCGTGCTGCTGTCTCTGTCTCGCGCGGGCATCGTGTTCTTCGTCTTCGGGCAGGTGCTGCTCGCCGCGTGGTTGATGAAGCAGCGTCGCGAGGCGCGCACTCCCGCCAGGCCCGCGTGGGGTCGGGGCGCGGCGGTGCTGTTGGGGCTGCTGGCGACGCTGTCCGTTGGCGCTTACCTGGCGGCGGATCAGCTGTGGGCGGAGGCTCGCACCGTGGACGGCGTGGAGTCCCTGCGCCGCGGCAAGATGGAGCCCTGGCCGATGATGGCTCGCGCGGCCCGCGCCTTCCCGGTGCTGGGCATGGGGCGCGGCGCGTTCGAAGCCGCCTTCCCTCGCTACCAGACCGAGCCCAACCCCAACACCTTCACGCACCCGGAGAACGCGGTGTTGCAGGTGGCGGCGGAGTGGGGCGTGCCGGGACTGCTGCTGCTCGGGCTGGGCGTCTGGGCCTTCGTGAAGCGCGTGCGACGCGAGGACCACGGGCCCGTGGAACTGGCGGTGCTGTCCGGCGTGGCGGCGCTGGCACTGCACAACCTCTTCGACTTCAGTCTGGAACTGCCCGCGTGCGCGGTGGCGGTCGCGGTGGTGCTGGGCTCGGTGGCCCGGCCCCGTGAGGCCGAACGCATGGCCGCGCGCCGCACGAAGACGGGCACACTGCCCGCCGGTCGCGCACTGGCGCTGGCGGCGGGGCTCACCGTCGTGATGCTCGTCGCGCTCGTGCCCGGACGGCGGAGGATGGCGGACGCGGAAGCGCTGCTGGCGGAGCGCGTGGCTGCGCGTGCACCGGTCGCGGAGGTGCGAGCCCTGGGGCTCCAGCTCATCGACGTGCACCCGGCGGACTACCTGCTGTACCGGCTGATGGCGATGGCCTCCGTGTCGAATGGCGCCGAGGGCGCGAAGGACGCGCTGAGCTTCGTCAATCACACGCTGTACCTGCGGCCCCTGGATGCACCCGCGCACCGCGTGGCCGCACGGGCCCTGCTGCACCTGGGCCGGCGCGAACAGGCCTTCCTGGAGTACCGGCTCGCGCACGAGGCCGGGGACACGCGCGTGTTGATCAGCGAGGCGATGCCCCGTGCCCGCACGGTCGAGGAGCTGAAGACCCTCACGTCCGAAGCGCCCGGACAGGTGGTGGAGCTCGCGGAAGCGCTGCTCGCCGGACCCTCGCGCCGAGCACTGGGCCTCGAATGGCTCGCCTGGGCTCGTGAGCACTTCGAGGGCCGGCCCGAAGCCACCGCGCTGTGGATGCAGGAAGCGCGGGGACGGCTGGCCCAGGGAGAACTCCCTGCAGCGGAGGTGGCCTGCGCGGAGGTGGAGCGGCGCGCCCCGGACGCACTGGCCACGCACCTGCTGCGCGCGGACGTGTGGCTTGCGCAGGGAAAGCGCGCGGAGGCACTCCAGTCGCTGGAGGCGCTCGTGAAGCGCTTCCCTCACGACGTGGAGCTGGCCTTCACGCTGTCCACGCGGCAGCAAGAGGCCGGGCTCACGCGCAGGTCCCGGGACACGCTGGCCGCCATGGCGCCGTACCTGACCGACCTGCGGCAGCGCGCACGCCTGCTGTCGCTGGAGGCGGACAGCTTCGAACAGGAAGGCCTGCTGGCCCGCGCACTGGAGCAGCGCCGCTCGGTCGTGGGGCTGCTGCCCGGTCCGGAGAGCCACTTCGAGGTGGCCCGGCTGCAGGAGTTGCTGTCGCGCTACGACGCGGCGGCGCGCTCGGTGCACGAGGGCCTGCGGCTCATGCCACTTAACGATGCACGGCGCGCGGAGGGTGAAGCCTGGGCGGCGCGGCTGGAAGAACGCGAGCGTGCGCTGCAGGACGCACACAAGGGCGGGCTGCTGGAGGACGCGAAGGGGCGGGAAGTGGAACCGCCGGGTTCACCGGCGGTCAGCGACGCTCCCGCTCCATGAGGACATCAGGCCGAAGCGCCTGAGTCCTCCACGGGCGCTCCGTACGACGACGCCTTCTCTTCTTCACGCGCGAGCGGCTGGATGAAGGACGCGACCAGCGGCCACTCCAGGCGCGCGAAGTCCTGGAAGCGCATCTCCAGGGCCTCCTCGTGCGAACCGGCGCGGAACAGCAGCCGCTCGTTGACGCTCAGGGACTCGTCCACCGCGACGGGCAGGCCGTACAGCTCGCCAAAGGGAGGTTCCGCGCCCGTCTCGCAGTTGGGGAAGTGGTCAGCGAACTCGGACTCGGCGGCGAGCCGCGCGGTGCGGACGCCCAGCGTGTGGCGGACCTGCCGCAGGTCCACGGTCGCCATCGCGGGCACGACGACGATCCACGGCTGCCGGTCGGCCAGCACGATGATGGATTTGGCCACGCGCCAAGCGGGCACGTTGAGGGCGTCCACGAGCTCCATCGCGGTCACGGCCCGAGCGTGGGCATACCGCTCGAAGGGGACGCGATGGCGCCGCAGATAGCTTTGAATGGCACTCGGAATCATGGGGGACATCACCTCCTTGGCTTACAAGGTGTGTCCGGACGACGCGGGCGGCCATTCGCCACCGGAACGAGGCGGCCGTGGCTGCCTGCCCTCGTCGGGTGCGCCGGAGGGCAGGCGGGCAGGCCACCTCACGTCACTGCTGGAAGTCGTAGACGCTTCCCAGCTTGAGCAGGCGCGTCAGCTCGTCGAGCGCGGTCATCGTCTCTCTGGCGAGCTGCGGATCGCGCACGTCCTCCGGCTTGAGCACGTCGCGGTAGTGCTTGCGCACCCACGCCGCGAGCCCCTCGTGCAGGGCCGGCGAGTAGAAGACGTCTGCGGTGATGGCGGCGCGCTCCGCGTCCGTGAGCGAGATGCGCTGACGCAGGCACGCCGGGCCGCCGCCGTTGTTCATGGACTGCCGGACGTCCAGGTAGTGCACCGCCTTCACCGGGTTGTCCCCGGCGACCACTCGCTCCAGGAAGGCGTGGGCGGTGGGCGTCTCGCGGCTCTCGATGGGCGCGATGATGGCCATGGTGCCGTCCGGCAGCGACAGCACCTGCGAGTTGAACGGGTAGGCGCGCACGGCGTCCTTCACCGGCAGCTCGGCGTCCGTCGCGACCTCGAAGCGGAAGGCGTCGCCCAGCTTCTCGCGCAGCGTCTGGAGGAGCTTCGGGTGCTCCACGAAGGCCAGCGCGTGCAGCATGAGGAAGCGCTCGTTGCCCACCGCGAGCACGTCCGTGTGGAACGCGCCCGCGTCGATGCCGTCCGGATGCTGCTGCGGCAGCACCACCTGCTCCGGCGCCAGCTGGTGCAGCCGCGCCAGGGCCTGGCTGGACTCCAGCGTCTGGCGCGCGGGGAAGCGCTGCGGCCCCTTCACGTCCTGCCACGCGCTGCGTCCCCAGGCGAGCACGTGCACGGCCTTGTGCCCCGGCGTGAAGAGGCGCGTGTGGTTGGCCGCGCCCTCGTCCGCGAAGTGAGCGGCGCCCGGCAGCGGCGCGTGCACCTGGAAGTGCTTCGCGTCCGCGAAGATGGCGCGCAGTACCGCGTGCGTGGTGTCCGCCTCGATGGCGCGGTGGAACATCTGCGTGAGGTTCGCAGGCGTCAGGTGCAACCGGCCGTCCGCGGTGTCCGCCGAAGGCGCCACGGTGGCCGCGTTCGCCGTCCACATGGCGGAGGCGCTGGAGGTGAGGCGCAGCAGGTGCTCCCCGTCGCGCGCGGCGCGGGTGATGACCTCCTCGTCGGAGCCCGTGAAGCCCAGGGCCCGCAGCGTGCGCAGGGAAGGGCGCGGCTGGGGCGGCAGCACCGCCTGGCCTACGCCCAGCTCCGACACGAAGCGCATCTTCTCCAGCCCCTGGAGCGCCGCCTCCCGGGGGTGGCTGGGCTGGCCGCCGTGGTGTTGTGACGCCAGGTTGCCCGGCGAGAGGCCGGCGTAATTGTGGGTCGGACCAATGAGGCCGTCGAAGTTGTATTCGCGCATGGGATATGGAGACGCGTCGTGGAGCGTCCCCCTTTAACAAAGCGCCTCAAGCGTTACCTGCGCTACCTGCTCATCGCCGGGATGTTGCGCCTGCTCCAGTTCCTTTCGCTGGACATGGCCCGCACCCTGGGCATGACCCTGGGCGGCTGGGCCTACGCGTTCGCGGGCGGAGAGCGCAGGAAGGCGCTCAAGTCACTGGCCCGCGCCTTCCCGGAGAGGACCGGGGCGGAGCGTGACGCGCTCGCCCGTGACGCCTTCCGCCACCTGGCCGCCGCGGCCCTGGAGGTCGCCTCCGCGCGGGCGCTGGATGCCGGGCTGGAGTCCCTGGTGTCCTGGCCGGACTCGGACCGTCAGGTGCTGGAGGCCGCGCTGGCGAAGGGGAAGGGCGTCGTCTTCGTGTCCGGCCACGTGGGCAACTGGGAGCTGCTCGCCCGGCGCGTGGCGAGGGCGGGCTACCCCAGCCAGAGCATCGCGAAGGAGACCAGCGACCCGCGCCTCACCGCGCTGGTGGAGGACTTCCGGGCGAAGGGCGGCGTGCGCAGCATCTGGCGCGGCCAGGAGGGCGCGGCCCGGGCCATGCTCCGCGCGCTCAGGAGCGGCGAAATCCTGGGCATCCTCATCGACCAGGACACCAAGGTGCAGTCCGTCTTCGTGCCCTTCTTCGGGGAGCTGGCGGCCACTCCGCGCGCGGCGGCGGACCTGGCGCTGCGCACCGGCGCGGCGGTGGTGGTGGGCTTCTGCCAACGCGACGGCCAGGGCTACCGGCTCACCATGGAAGAGGTGCCGCACCCGGACGCGACGGAGCGTGAAGCGGCCGTGCAGGCGCTCACCGCCGCGCTGTCGCAGCGCATCGAAGCGGCCATCCGTCGCGCCCCCGAACAGTGGGTGTGGATGCATCAGCGCTGGAAGACGCGTCCTCCCGAGGACGCTCCCCCGCCCCTTGCTGACGCACCGTCCGCCCCGGCGCGGTGATAAGGAGGGCCTTGTGCCGCGCCTGCTTGCCTTGAGCTTCCTGGGACTCCTCGCCACCGCCTGCGCGCCGCGCCGTCCGGCCCCGGGCGCCTCGAACGAGCCGCGCCCGGACGTGGTGCTGGAGGGCGCGCACCTGCGCTCCTACGAGGGCGACACGCTCCAGGTCTCCGGCACCGCTTCCCGCGTCCTCTACCGGCGCGCGGGCGGCGAGGTGCAGGCCACCGAGGTCGTCGTTCGCCTGCCCCCCGGGAAGGGCGCGCAGGGCTCGCCTGGCGCCTCGCGGGCGGACACCATCATCACCGCGCCGAATATGGACGGCAGCCTCGCGTCCAAGAGGTGGGTGGGGTCGGGCGGGGTCGTCGTGCAGACGGCGGAGGGACTGGTGGCCAACACTCCCCGGCTGACCTACGACGCGGACGCGCGGCGGGCCCATGGCGACGAGGGCGTGACGATGAGGGGCCCGGACTACCAGATGCGGGCGGACCGCTTCACGCTGTCCTCCGCGGATCAGACGTTCACCTTCGAGGGCACGGTCCAAGCCGTGCTGGGTGGAGCGACGGAGTGATTGAGTTCCTCGTGATGGCGCTGTTCCTGGCCCAGCCCGCGTCCTCCCAGGCCGCCACTTCCGGCGCCCCGGTCGTCGCGCAGGCCACTCCTACCGCGAAGCCCGGTGCCCCTGCCGCGCCCGCCGCGAAGCCCGCTGCTCCCGACTCGGCCGCTCCGGCCACTCCGCCGCCCGCGCCGGGCACGTCGCTGGCGCCCACGGGCCTGCGCAACCCGGTGGACCTGTCCGCGGACCACGTCACCGGCGACCGCAACCAGGCGGTGCTCACCGGCAACGTGGTGGTGAAGCACCAGACCATGGACATCCGCTGCGAGAAGATGACCGGCTACTACAACGCCACCCGCCAGGTGACGCGCGTGGTGTGCGCCGGCAACGTGCGCGCCGTGGACGGCGACCGGCAGGCCCGGGGCGAGCGCGCCGACTACGACGTGCCCTCGGGCGTGCTGGTGGTGACGGGCTCCCCGGAGGCCCGCCAGGGCAACACCTACCTCACCGGCACCAAGGTGCGCCTCGTCCTGGGCAGCGAGCGCCTGGAGGTGGAGAACGCCCGCATCCTCGTGGACTCCCCGTCCACCACCGCCGTCCCCGGCACCCGCAAGAAGGCCCCCGCGCCGAAGCCGGCGGGCACGACGCCATGAGCGGCGCGAAGCTCTTCGCCGAAGGGCTCCAGAAGTCCTTCCGCAAGCGCCAGGTGGTGCGCGACGTGTCCTTCAACGTCGCCCCCGGTGAAGTTGTCGGCCTGCTGGGCCCCAACGGCGCCGGCAAGACGACGAGCTTCAACATGGTGGTGGGCCTGGTGACGCCCGACGCGGGCCGGGTGCGCGTGGGCGACGAGGACCTCACGCACCTGCCCATGCACCGCCGTGCGCGCCGTGGCGTGGGCTACCTGCCACAGGAGGCCTCCGTCTTCCGCAAGCTCACGGTGCGCGAGAACTTCCTGGCCGTGCTGGAGCTCCAGAAGGGGCTCACCGCCCAGGATCGCAAGCAGCGCGCGGCCACCCTCCTGGAGGAGTTCGGCCTCTCCCACGTCGCCGAGTCCTGGGGGGAGACGCTCTCCGGCGGCGAGCGGCGGCGCGCCGAAATCGCCCGCAGCCTCATCCCCGCCCCCCGGTTCATCCTGTTCGACGAGCCCTTCGCCGGCGTGGACCCCATCAACGTGGGTGACCTCCAGCGGCAGATCCACCTCCTGAGGGAGCGGGGCCTGGGCATCCTCATCACCGACCACAACGTCCAGGACACCCTGGGCATCTGCGACCGGGCCTACATCATCGCACAGGGTCAGATTCTCGAAGAGGGAACCCCCGCGCAGATCGCCGGCTCGGCCCGTGCGAGGGCCGTCTACCTGGGAGACCGGTTCCGTCTCCAGGCTCCGTGAAAAGCCGCCCTCTCCGTATGTCTCCAGATGCTCGCGGTGAAGTTGGCCTCGCTTTTGCGTCGACGTCTGAACATCTGCCAAGCGAGCAGGGGTTACGACAACCTGTCGGATTTCCAGCGGATTTTTGACGCTGCAAATCAGAAACCACGCGCTGGGGCACTGGACGTGGCCGGGGGTCCTTGTTAGGTTGGCACGGTCCTTGATTGGAATCTCCAATCAGGTGGCACGCAAGCCTTCCGGAGACGCCCCCACATGGCGATGGAACTCAAACAGAGCCTGAAGCTCGCCCAGCAGCTGGTGATGACGCCCCAGCTGCAGCAGGCCATCAAGCTCCTCCAGCTCTCACGCATGGAGCTCCTGGACCAGGTCCGCGAGGAGATGGAGCAGAACCCCCTGCTGGAGCAGCCCGAAGAGGGCATGCCCGGGGAGGTGAGCGAGAAGGAGCCTGGCGAGGCCTCGCTCGAAGCGGACAACGCGGAAATCGCGCGCGACGTGGATCTGCCGTCGGCGACGCCGGAGAACGCCCAGGAGTTCAAGGCGGACGGCGAGGGCCCCCCGGAGATTGACTGGGAGTCCTACCTCAACAGCTACCAGTTCAACGAGCCCACCACCGCCTCCAACAAGGGCAACGTGGCCACGGACGACCTGCCGTCGTTCGAAGCCAACATGGTGAAGAAGGAGGACCTGGTCGACCACCTCCAGGAGCAGCTGGGCACGCTGCGGCTCAACGAGGCCGAGCGCCGCGTGGCGGTGCTCATCCTGGGGAACCTGGACGACGACGGTTACCTCAAGCTCCCCGAGATTGAAGGCGACCCGCTCATCCGCCTGTCCAACGAGGCGGACGTGCCCATGCACGTGGCCGAGCGCACCCTGCGCCGCATCCAGAACCTGGAGCCCCGGGGCTGCGGCGCGCGCGACCTGCAGGAGTGCCTGCTCATCCAGCTGCAGGCGATGAAGGACCCGAACGCGGCGCTCCTGGGCCTCATCATCAAGCGCCACATGAAGTACCTGGAGAGCAAGAACCTCCCGGCCATCGCCAAGGACCTCAAGGTCACCCTGGACGAGGTGGTCTCGGCGGCGAAGCTGCTCCCGAAGCTGGACCCGCGGCCGGGCCGCAACTTCAGCGGGGATGACGCGCAGTACATCACCCCCGATGTCTTCGTCTACAAGCTGGGGGACGAGGACTACACCGTGGTCCTCAACGACGACGGCCTGTCCAAGCTGCGCATCTCCGGCATGTACCGGAACGCGCTCAAGAACGGCGCGGTGAGCCCCGGGCAGACGAAGGAGTTCATCCAGGACAAGCTGCGCAGCGCGATGTGGCTCATCCGCTCCATCCACCAGCGGCAGCGGACCATCTACAAGGTCACCGAGAGCATCGTGAAGTTCCAGCGGGACTTCCTGGACAAGGGCATCGCGCACCTGAAGCCGCTCATCCTGCGCGACGTGGCGGAGGACATCGGCATGCACGAGTCCACCGTCAGCCGCGTCACCACCAGCAAGTACGTGCACACGCCGCAGGGCATCTTCGAGCTGAAGTACTTCTTCAACTCGTCCATCGCGCGCGTGTCCGGCGAGGACACGGCCAGCGAGGCCGTGAAGCACCACATCAAGCAGCTGGTGTCGCAGGAAGACTCGCGCAACCCGTACTCGGACCAGAAGATCGTCGAGCTGCTGCGCTCGCAGGGCACGGAGATCGCCCGCCGCACGGTGGCCAAGTACCGCGAGGTGCTGGGCATCCTCCCCAGCAGCAAGCGCAAGAAGTACTTCTGAGCCGCTCGCCATCACCGGCCCTGCACTCCAGGGCCGGTTTGGGGCATGAAGCGGTCCATGGACCCCGTGCTCCCCACCGATGTCGGCGTTCCCCGCCGTGACCCCGTGCCGCTCGTCGTCCCGCCCGTCACCCTGGAGGGGAGGGCGGTGCGACTGGAGCCGTTGTCACTGGAGCACGTGCCCGCGCTCGCGGCGGTCTGCGAACCGGAAATCTTCGACCACTTCTCGCGCGTGCTGCGCACGGAAGCGGACGTCGCGGACTACATCACCGTCGCGCTGAAGGCATCCGCCGCGGGCACGGAGCGGCCCTTCGCCATCCGCGAGCAGGCCAGCGGCGCCGTGGTGGGCACCACGCGCTACCTGGACATCTCCCGCGAGTTCCGCACGCTCGAAATCGGCTCCACGTGGCTGGCGCGGCGGGCGTGGCGCTCGCGGGTGAACACCGAGTGCAAGTACCTGCTCCTCACGCACGCCTTCGAGACGCTGGGCGTGATGCGCGTGCAGCTCAAGACGGACAGCCGCAACGCGCGCTCCAGGGCGGCAATCTTGCGCTTGGGTGCTTCCTTCGAGGGCATCCTGCGCAACCACATGCTGGTGCGCGGCGGCGTGGTGCGGGACAGCGCGTACTTCGGGTTCATCGACACCGAGTGGCCTGGCGTGAAGGCGCGGCTCGAAGGACTGCTGGCGCGGGAGTGATAGGGTGCCGGCCGCCATGACCTTCCCTGCATCGAGCCCGCGTCGAACCGTGTCCTGCTTCACCGTCCTGGGGGCGCTCGTGGCGCTCACCGGCTGTAGCGGCGGCGAGACGAAGGTGATGTCGCTGGCGGAGCTGTCGGACCGCTCGCTCATCTTCGCGCTGGCGGACGTGGATGACGCGGAGACGCCGGACGCGCAGGGCGCGCACCGCTTCACCGCCAGCTACACGGTGTCGCCGGACGGCCCGTGCTCGCGCTTCGCCGACGACGTGACGGCCACCTTCAACGGCCAGCCCATGACGCTGGTGCCGGGTGGCGCGTCGGACGTGGGCGGGCGCTCGGAGGCGTGTGAGAACAGCCGCGTCTACTTCAACTTCGACCCTGCCGCCTGGGGCCGCGAGCCGGTGGAGGACATCGTCGTGCAGCTGCAGGACGCCTCCAGCACCGTGCGCCTGGTGGTGAAGAACGCCAAGGCCAAGCGCAAGTTCACGTTCCAGGGCGAGGGCACCCCGGACAAGCTGCGCGTGGGGCAGTCCTACGACTTCCTCTGGGAGCCCTCCACGGAGGCGCCCGGGCCGGTGGAGGCGCTGCTCCTGCGCGAAGGGGGCCGCGCGCCCGGCGTGCTCTCCGTCACGCAGAACGGCAACACGTCCACCGTCGCCATCCCCGTGGGCACCCCGCAGGCGAATCACATCCTGACGCTGGGCGCGGACCTGGAGGGCGTCGTGAGCGAGTGCACGGGCGTGGCGTCGTGCTCGGGCGCCATCTACCACTCGCAGGACTTCGTGCTCTCCGTGGTGCCCTGATTCCGCCGGGCTGCGGGGCGATCCGCAGGCATGTTGCTGGCGTGATCGCCACGCACGCGGTGTGGGGGAATGCTGACCGGAAAATGAGGCCCGGGTCGGAATCCCCTCACCGTGCCATGCAGCGGACACCAGACGTGTCCTATTGCGGTCGCTTTCGCGAGCGCGATCCGTGAACGGGATTTCCAACCTGGGGGGCCGGGTTGCTTTCGGCGTGGGCTCCGTTTCTGATCTGTCACGGAGCTTACCTCTCTCCCTAGGAGGCGGCCACGCATGCAGCTCAACATCACCTTCCGTCAGTTCGGAGCGTCGGATTCCCTGAAGGAGTACGCCCGTGAAAAGGTCGATCGGGTGAACCGACTGCTGGACCGGGCTGGTGAAGCCCACGTGGTGCTGTCGTTGGAGCGGCACCTGCATCACGCGGACATCACCATCCACTCCGGCGCCTGGGTCCTCCGAGGGCGCGAGAAGAGCGATGACATGTACGCGTCCATCGACCTGGCGATGGACAAGATCGAACGGCAGCTGCGCCGCTACCGCGACAAGCTCAAGTCGCACCACGGCAAGGAGAAGGTCCACCACCGCCAGGACCTGGTGAGGGTCCGCCACGACGTCTTCGAGGTCCACGAGCCGGAGGTGGCAGCGGAGGCTTCCGCGCCCGCCGCCCAGGCCTCGCCCGCCGCCCAGGCGCAGGTGGCCGAGTCGGGCGTCGCCCGCCTGGTGCGCACCACGCATCTGGCCATCCAGTCGCTGTCCGTGGACGACGCCGTGATGCAGATGAACCTGATGAACAACGACTTCTACGTGTTCCAGAACCAGCAGTCCCAGGCGCTGTCCATCGTCTACCGGCGCAAGGAGGGAGGGTTCGGGCTCATCGAGCCGCACCTGCCCGACGCGCCGGTGGCCGCCACCGGCACCTGACAGGCAGTTGTATCCGTGCCGGGGAACCGGGTCCGGGACATCCCCGGGCCCGGGTCCGGGGTGGGGGGGAACGGCCCGGGCTGACGCGCAGTGAGCGAAGCGCCTGCCACCGCCCAGGCGACCCTTGCGCGAATCCAGTGTGAGGAGTAATTGCCGGCCGAGGAATCATTGCCGGCCCGGAGCGCCAGTGCGGGAGCGCCATTGAGAATCGCCGATTTCCTCAGCCCCCAGGCGGTCGTCGCGGACATGCAGGCCCGGACGAAACCGGAGGTGCTGCGCGAGCTGAGTGCCACGTTGGCCCGGGCGCATCCGAATCTGCGCGAGGACCGGCTGGTGGCGGTGCTCCAGGAACGCGAGAAACTGGGCAGCACGGGCATTGGCGAAGGCGTGGCCATCCCCCACGGCAAGCTGGCGGGCATGGACAGTCTCCAGGCGGCCTTCTGCGTGTCGCGCGGCGGGGTGGACTTCGAATCCATCGACGGCAAGCCCACGCACCTGTTCTTCGCGCTGGTGGCGCCGGAGAACAGCGCGGGGGTGCACTTGAAGGCGCTGGCGCGCATCTCGCGGCTGTTCAAGAACCCGCGCTTCCGGGCGGCCATCCTGGAAGCGCCCTCGGCCGCGGACATCCACGCCCTCATCGTCCAGGAAGACGCGCGGCCCTGAGGGCCTGACAGGAGACGCCCCGCATGGACGTCGTCCTGCGTCCCATCAACGACCGTTTCTTCCACGAGCAGGTGCTGCCCTTCTTTACGCGCGCCATGGGGGATGCCTCCGGCGCGCTGGAAGCCCTCTCCAACCACCTGGGTGACGCGCAGGCGTTCACGCTCTGCCAGCGGCTGGCCTCGTCGGCTTTGCCTGGGGGCGTGGGGTCGGTGGACTCGGACGGGTGGATGGACCTGGTGGACCGGCTGGTGTTCCAGCCCTGGCGCGAGGCGCCCGGCGGCTGGGAGGTAGGCGGGTCCCCCGGCGGCTACGCGGACGAGTGGGACGAGGCGCTGAACCTGGCGCTGATGGTGGAGGACGCGGCCTATCCCTACTGGGACACGAAGGCGGCGCGCGTGGTGCGGGACAACTTCCGCCGCCGTCCTCCGGGCGAGCAGGGGCTGGCGTCGCTCCTGGCCGGGCAGTGGGACCCCTTCCCGGAGTTCCCGCCGGATCGCGTCTTCGTCACGCAGGGCCGTGGGGAGTACGCGGTCCGTGAGCGGTTCGCCTTCGCGGACTGGGCCTGGCGGCCGGCGAAGACGGTGTTGCACTGGCAGGTGAACCTGCCGCGCAAGCTGGAGCGGCTGCTGACGCGGGAGCAGGAGCGACTGAAGCTGCCAGTGCTGCCGGAGCGCGACGAGGTGCTGGGCTACTGGACGGGCCGTCTGCCCCAGCCGCCGCCCCTGTCCGTGCTGTTCTCCGGACTGGGCCCGAACGCGGCCACGTGGATCCGCGAACTGGGCGCGCTCACGCTGCACCTGCGCAGCGCCGCGCAGACGAAGCAGGGTCTGGCCGCGCTGGTGACGCGCGGGACCACCGTGCGGCTGTGAGCTGACGGCGATTTCCGGGTTTCCTTGTCCTGTCGTTCCCGGTCATGCTGCGGGGCATGCGCCGCTTTCAGTTGCCCGTGGGTTCCATGCTCCTCGTCGCCGCGGTGCTGACGGGCGGCTGTTCCTCCTCGAAGAAGGCGGAGGCGCCGCGCACTGACCATGCGTCGCTCTACGGGGCGGACGCGGCCTACGCGGTGGGCGTCACGCAGTCGCTGACGTACGAGGACGCGGTCCGCCGCCGCACGCTGAAGCCACTGGTCTGGTACCCGGTGGCTTCCGGCACGCCGATGGACAACCGTGCACCGTCGGACCTGTTCAAGCCCTTCTACGGAGCGAAGGACGCACCACTCTCGGACGCGCGGGAGCGCTGGCCGGTGGTGTTGCTGTCGCACGGGAGTGGGGGCTCGTTGATGGACCTGTCCTGGTTCGGTTCGAACCTGGCGGCGCACGGCTTCGTCGTGGTGGCGGTGAACCATCCGGGCAACACCTTCGGAGACACGAGCCCGGAGGGCTTCGCGCGAGCCTACGAGCGTCCGCAGGACTTCACGGTCATCCTGGACCACCTGCTGAAGGATCCGAAGTGGGGCCCGCGAGTGGATCCGGAGCGCATCGGTGCGTCGGGGCACTCGATGGGCGGCTACACGGCGCTGGCGCTGGTGGGGCTGAACCTGAACCTGGAGTGGATTGAAAAGCGCTGCAAGACGCCGGGCACCCGCGAGGAGATTGGCTGCGAGGGCCTGCGCGACGTGGACTACAGCCGCATCGACATGAAGCACGCGCGAGCGTCGTACCTGGACCCGCGAGTGAAGGCCGCGTTCGCGATGGCGCCGGGCATGGCGGCCTCCTTCGAGGCGCGTGACACCGCCGACGTCCAGAAGCCGGTAGAGCTGGTGCTCGCGAAGGGTGACGAGCTGATGCCGCACGAGGGGCACGGCATGCACCTGGCGGGGCTGCTACCGGCCGCGACCACGACGACGGTGGTCCTGGACGACGCGGGGCACTTCACCTTCCTGCCCGAGTGCTACCCGAAGGGCTTCGACGTCATCGCCATGCTGTGCCGCGACCCGGTGACGGGGACGCGCCCGGCCTCGCACTCGCGCACGAACGCGGAGGGCGTGGAGTTCTTCCGCCGCACGCTGGACGTGCGCTGAATCGGTCGCCAGAGGCTCGTCAAACTGTTCCTCGGCCCGGAGTCCTATCGGCACCAGGACTCAAGTCGATGAACGCATCGTGCTTCCAATAGAAGTTGAATGCCTCAACAAGCTCCGCCGGGGAGGCATCCTCTTTCTGGAGCCTCGCATTCGCGACAATCCCCCGTGTGTCAGCAACCGAGAGCGTTTTGTGCAAGCCGTGCTTGCATGCCAGCTCTGGCAGTTCGTCCGAGTAGACGTCCCGTTGCAGAACCAGCGTGGGTGTCCGCAATCCGAGCGGATGATTGTCTCGGACATAGAGCGCATGCCCCCGAACCGGATAGGCGTCGATTCGCGCGAGCACGTTTGCAAGCCACTCGAAGGATTCCATGATGCATCACCTTTCCAAGAGGCTCAGGCCGGAGCCGCGGCCTTCGGTGGGCTCTCCAGGAGGATGGTGACGGGCCCGTCGTTGACGAGCGCGACCTTCATGTCCGCGGCGAAGATGCCGGTGCCCACGGTGAGGCCGCGCTGGCGCAGCGCTTCGCAGGTGCGCTCGTAGAGGGCCTTGGCCGCGACGGGCTCCATCGCGTCGATGAAGCTGGGCCGGCGGCCCTTGCGCGCGTCGCCGTAAAGCGTGAACTGGCTCACGACGATGAGGTGCTTGGAGGTGTCCTCGAGCGACAGGTTCATCTTGCCGTCGGCGTCCTCGAAGATGCGCAGCATGGCCAGCTTCTCCACCATCCACGCCATGTCCGCGTCGGTGTCGCCCTTGCCCACGCCCAGCAGCACGAGCAGGCCCGGGCCCATCTCGCTCACGCGCTGTCCGTCCACCGTCACCGACGCTTCCAGGACCCGCTGCACCACGGCCTTCATGGATTGACTCCCTTGCGTCCCTGCTTCCTGCCAGGGACGCGCGAGGCCTTCAAGTCAGCGTCCTTCGTGACGCGGATCCATCGCGTCGCGCAGCGCATCGCCCAGCAGGTTGAAGCCCAGCACGGTGACCGCCAGTGCGATGCCGGGGAAGAGGGCCACGTGCGGCGCCACCAGCAGGTACTGCGTCCCCTGGTCCACCAGCGCGCCCCATGACGGCGTGCCCGGCGGGACGCCCAGCCCCAGGAAGCTCAAGGACGCCTCCGCGACGATGGCGCCCGGAAGCGCGAACGTCGCCAGCACGAGCAGTGGCCCCGCCGCGTTGGGAAGAATGTGCCGCACGAGGATGCGGCCCGGCCCACTGCCCAGCGCCCGAGCAGCCTGCACGTAGTCGCGCTCGCGAAGGGTGAGCACCTGGCCGCGCGTCAGCCGCGCGTAGCCCGTCCATCCAGTGAAGGACAGGGCGAACACCACGTTGGCGAGGCTGGGGCCCAGCACGGCCGTGATGAACAACGCCAGCAAGATGCCAGGGAACGCGAGCAGCACGTCCACCAGCCGCATCAGCGCTTCGTCCACGAGCCCGCCCGCATAGCCCGCGATGCCGCCCAGCGTGATGCCCACTGCGGCGGACAGCACCACGGCGAAGAAGGACACCTCCAGCGACACGCGCGCGCCGTACAGCACGTGCGTGAGCACGTCGATGCCGTTCTCCCCCGTGCCCAGCAGGTGACCGGGCGTCGGGGGCGACAGCTCGCGCGTGAGGTCGATGGCGTCCGGCGCGTGGGGGCTGAGCCACGGCGCGAACAACGCGGTGAACACCCAGACACACGCCACGGCGAGCCCGAACCGGGCGCCCCACGAGTGCAGCGGGAAGCGGTGGGCCGAGCTCATGAGCGTCTCCGCACGCGCGGGTCGACCCACGAATACGCGAGGTCGGTGAGCGTGTTGACCACGACGTAGCAGAAGGTGAAGAGGAGCACCGTGGCGCGCACGGTGTTGTAGTCGCGCTTCTCGATGGCGGTGAGCAGCAGCGTGCCCATGCCCGGCCACGCGAACACCTTCTCCGTCACGATGGCGCCGCCCAGCAGCGCGCCGAACTCCAGGCCCAGCACGGTCACCAGTGGCAGCAGCGCGTTGCGGAACGCGTGCTTCCACAGCACCACGCGAGGCGACAGGCCCTTGGCCCGGGCCACCGTGACGTAGTCCTCACGCAGCGCTTCGAGCATCGTCGCGCGCGTCATCCGCGCCAGGAACGCGGCCAGCGCGGTGCCCAGCGTGAACGCGGGCAGCACCAGGTGCCGCCATGACTCCGCGCCCGACACGGGCAGCCAGTCCAGCTTCAGCGCGAACAGGATGATCAGCACCGGCCCCAACCAGAAGCGGGGCAGGGCGACACCCGCGACGGACACGCCCATCGCCGCCGCGTCCACGGGCGTCCCTCGCCGTGCCGCCGCCATCACGCCCAGGGGCAGCGCCAGCACCAGCGACACGGCCATGGCCGACACCGTGAGCAGCAGCGTGTACGGCAGCGCCGCGCCCAGGGCCGGAAGCACCTTTCGCTGGAACGGAGGCAACGACGTGCGCAGCTCTCCAGTGGCCAGGTCCCGAGCGAACGTCCAGAGCTGCGCGTACCACGGCAGGTCCAACCCCACGGCCTGCCGCAGCGCCGCGCGGTCCACCTGCGTCGCCTGCTCCCCCAGCATCACGTCCACCGGATCCCCAGGCACGAGGTGCAGGAACAGCGACACCAGCAGCAGCGCCCCCACCATCGCGATGAGCGCGGACACGAGCCTCCGGGTCACGGCGTGCCCCCACGCTCGGGCGTCACTTCCCGCGCCTTCGCCAGCGGCAGCAGCAATCCATGCGCGCTGGGTTCGAAGTCCGCGAGCCGCGAGGACACCACCGCGACACTGGCCTCATGCCACAGCGGGATGACGGGCATGTCCGCGTCCAGATCCCGCTGCGCCTCCGCGTACAGCGTCTTCCGCTCCTCCCGAGATGCCTGCGTCGCCGCGTCCAGCACGTGGTCCAGCTTCGGGTCTTTCAGTGCTCCGCGGTTGAACCCGCCCCAGTGGTTCTCAGGGCCGGGGATGTTCGCGGAATGGAACGCGCCCCGGAGCAGGTCCGGCTCCATCACTGCGGCCCACTTCAACGTGAACAGCTCGAAGCGTCCCCGGCGCACGTCCTCGAAGAACGTCCCGAACTCCAGCGCCCGCACCTCCACCGCGATGCCGCCCTTCGCCAGTTGCTCCTTGAGCACCAGCGCCACCGCGCGCCGGAAGCGGTCCGTGCTCGTCTTGAAGGTGAAGGACAGGCGCGGCTGTCCCCCGGGCCCGTCCGGATCCGGGTACCCCGCAGCGTCCAGCAGCCGGGCCGCCTCCTCCGGCGCGTAGCCGCATCCCGGTGTCTCCGTGAAGGCCCAGTGCTCGCGAGGCAGCATGCTGGACGCGGGCTCCGCCAGCCCGTGCAGCTTGTGCTCCACCAACGGGCGCACGTCGATGAGGTGACACAGTGCCTGGCGCACGCGCACGTCCGCGAGCGGTCCCTCGCGCAGGTTGATGCCCAGGTACGTGAAGCCCGTGCCTGGCTTCGTCACCACTCGCAGGTGGGGCGACTTGCGCAGTACGGGCAGCACCGCCGGGGACATGTTGTTCACCACCAGGTCCGCACGGCCCTTGAGCAGCTCCAGCACCCGCGTCGTCTCGTCCCGCACCACCCGGAACGTCAGCCTCGATACGGCGGGCTTCCCTCCATGCCAGCCCTCGAAGGGGACCAGCGTCAGGTGCTCCTCGTCCGGCCATGACTCGAACCGGAACGGGCCCGCGCCCACCGGGTGCGTTCCCTGCGCCTCGATGCCTCCGGGCCCCACGCGCTCCGAGGGCAGGATGGCTGCGGACAGCTCCGCGAGCAGCGGCGCATAGGGTCGCTTCAAGTGGAAGCGCACCGTGCGGGCGTCCACCACCTCCACGCGCTCCACCGGCTCATACCGTTCGCGCTTGGGGCTGCCCAGCTTCGGGTCCCTCAGTGCATCGAACGTGGCCTGCACGTCCTCGGAGGTGAGGGCGCTCCCGTCATGGAAGGTCAGATTCGGACGGAGGACGAACTCCACCACCGTGGGAGAGACCTCCCGGAAGGACTCCGCCAGCTGGGGCACGGGCCGGCTCGCGTCATCGAAGGTGAGGAGCCCCGGACTGACGAGCTGCGCCAGCCGCTGTCCATGGGCCGTGAGGGCGAAGCGATCGTCCAGGCTGTCCGGTGGGGCCTCCAACAGCACCGTGATGCCCGCCGGAGGCGCCGGGTCGCGGCAGCCGGAGTCAAGCACCAGCGCCAGCGCGATGAAGAACACCCGGGTGGCGCGGGAGGGCAGGGGGGGCATGGCGTCTGTCACGAGGTGGATGTCAGGCGGGACGTCCATGCTGCGACAGCCTTCTTCTTGTTTCCAGGAAGCAGGCAGGCGGGCAGGGTAACAGCGACCGTGGATCCGTCCCCCACCCTTGCCGCCCCTTTCGTCCCTTCTTCATAATGGATCGCGACTTCCCTGGAGCGTGCGTGCAGGTTTTTCGAACCAGACCCTTCTGGGCAGCGACCGTCATTGCCCTGTGGCTTCCTTCCGCCACCCTGGCCGCGTCGCCGTCCGCCGACAAAAAGGCTGAACGCGAGGCGCTGAAGAACGCGCTCGTGCAGGTCATGCAGCGCACCGCGCTCAAGAGCAGCCGCGTCGGCGTCCACATGCAGAGCCTGGACGACGGCACCGTGGTGTTCAGCCACAACGCGGACGAACTGCTCAACCCCGCCTCCAACGTGAAGCTCGTCACGTCCTCCGCGGCGCTCGTCGCCCTGGGGCCGGAGTTCCGCTACGAGACGGAGTTCCTCGTCGAGGCGGAGATGCCCGCCGACGGCAAGGTCAAGACGCTCTACGTGCGCGGCAAGGGCGACCCCACCATCACCACCGAGCGCCTCTACGGCATGACCTCCGAGCTGCTCCACGCGGGCCTCAAGGAGGTGCAGGACATCGTCGTGGACGATTCCTGGTTCGACCCCGAGCGCACCCCGCCGGGCTACGACCAGGAGGACTCCGACCGCGCGTACATGGCGCCCACCGGCGCGGTGAGCCTCAACTGGAACGCGGTCGCCGTCTACGTGCGCGCCGCTCCCGGCGGCAAGGCCGTGGTGGACATGGAGCCGCCCAGCGACTTCTTCCTCGTGGAGAACACCGTCACCAGCGGCCCCGGCCGCGCGCGGCGCGTGTCCGTGAAGTCCGATTCGTACGGAGACAAGCAGAAGATCGTCGTCAAGGGCCAGGTCCCCGACGAGCGCGGCGCCGTCAGCGTCTGGAAGAAGATCGACAGCCCGCCCCTGTACTTCGGCGGGACGCTCAAGCAGTTGCTCGTGTCGCGCGGCGTGAAGGTGAAGGGCAAGGTGAAGCAGGGCCTGGCCCCGTCCCGCGCGAAGGTCGTGTACGTGGCCCAGTCGGACACATTCGACATCGTCCTCAAGCGCCTCAACAAGCTCTCCAGCAACTTCGTCGCGGAGACGCTCCTCAAGACGATGGGCGCGGAGCTGCGCGGCTCGCCGGGCTCGTTCGCCAAGGGCATCGACGTGGTGGAGGAGTTCCTGGACCGCGACGTGGGCATCCCGCGCGGCACCTACGTGATGAAGAACGGCAGCGGTCTCAACGACGCCAACCGCTTCTCCACCGCGCAGGTGGACCGCCTGCTGCGCCACATGTACGAGCGCTTCCCGCTGGCCCCGGAGTACCTGTCCTCGCTGGGCATCGCCGGCAAGGACGGCACGCTCAAGTACCGCTTCGACGGCACGGACGCCGTGGGCCGGCTGCGCGCCAAGACGGGCACCCTGGAGGGCGTCTCCGCGCTCAGCGGCTACGTGCAGTCCGCGGGCGGTGAGAAGTTCTCCTTCTCCATCATGGTCAACGACT
Source organism: Corallococcus sp. AB038B (assembly GCF_003668955.1). NCBI lineage: Bacteria > Pseudomonadati > Myxococcota > Myxococcia > Myxococcales > Myxococcaceae > Corallococcus > Corallococcus sp. AB038B. Next base: position 1,139,500 of record NZ_RAWO01000001.1, read on the forward strand.
ACGCGGGCCGCGCCGGTCCCGTCGTCGCGGGCATGGACGCGCTGGGCGCCGCCGTGGCCGCCACCGGCTCCACGCTGGGGCCGGGCAACGCGCTGGCCAACCTCAATGAGGGACAGAAGCCGCAGGGCGGCCTGCCGGACATCGCCAACCGCGTGAAGACCTACCTGGAGCTGGGCAAGCAGCGCGATCAACGCAACATCGGCTTCCTGCGCACCGCGTGGCGCAGCGAGCGCGACCCCGCCGTGCGCGCCGTGCTGGCGGAGAGCCTCTACCAGTCCAACCCGCACGACTACCTGGGCACCCGCACGCTGCTGGACAGCTACTCCGCCACGGACGACGTCTACGGCCGCCTGCGCCAGGTGGCCCACGCCCTGTCCGTGGGCGTGCCCGGCGTGAGCAGCATGGTGGAGCTGGCCTCCGGCGGAAACACGGAGGCCCTGGCCCGTGTGCTGGAGCTGTGCCGCGCGGCCGGCACCGCCCGTGATGTCGAGGCGCAGGACGAACTCGCGGACGGCCTGGGCGAGGTGGCCCGCACGGCCCCCGAGGAGCTCATTGTTGCCCTGCGCACCGCCAGCACCGTGGAGCGCGACGCGACCGTGCCGCTCCTGGCCCAGGGGCTGGTGAAGACCGGGGACACCACCCACCCGTTCTGGAAGTCCCTGCGCAAGCTGGGCTCTGGCGGGACGGATGCCCAGCTCGTCGCCTTCGCCAAGGGGCTGGACTCCACCCTCACCACCAAGACGGCCGAGGCCCGGACCTCCCAGCGCGCCCAGCCCGTCCAGGTGGTCGCCCCGGCTTCCGCCACGCCCAACGTAGTCCCTGCCTCCGGGGTCCTCCGCCCGGGCGGGTAGGGCTTCTCCGCCGAGCCGTTCCGCCCGGACAGCAGCCGTCCGGGCGGCCCTTCCTCCTCCAGCACCTAACGTCCCGGAATCCTTGAGGCCTTGCGCCAGGGGAGCAGGCGGACGTGCGTCCCCGGCACCCCTGGTCGTTTAGTGGCCCGGGGAATGTCAGTGGTGGATGCTATGGGCTGAAGGACCTGTCGGGGCGTGTGGCCCCGCAGGTTGCACCTGGCCCTAGAGGGGTCAGGTATCGGGAGGAAACATGGCTGGAGGCGTGAACAAGGTCATTCTCATCGGCAACCTCGGGGCGGACCCCGAAGTGCGCTTCACCCCGGGCGGTCAGGCCGTGGCGAACTTCCGCATCGCGACGAGCGAGAGCTGGAACGACAAGAACGGCCAGAAGCAGGAGCGCACCGAGTGGCACCGCATCGTCGTCTGGGGAAAGCTCGCGGAGCTGTGCGGCGAGTACCTCAAGAAGGGACGGCAGTGCTTCGTCGAAGGCCGTCTGCAGACGCGCGAGTGGATGGATAAGGAAAACAAGAAGAACTACACCACCGAGGTCGTCGCCACCTCCGTCACCTTCCTCGGCGGCCGTGACGCCGGTGAGGGCTACAGCGGCGGCAGCGGCGGCAGCGGCGGTGGGCGCCGGCAGCAGCCGCAGGGCAATGGCGGCTACGGGCAGGGGCGTGACGACTACGGCCAGCAGCCGCCGCCTCCCATGGATGACGGTGGCGGCATGGGCGGTGGCAACCACGGCGGCACGGACGACGACATCCCGTTCTAGCGCCCTGGGGCCTTCCCCCTGAAAAGCGAACCGGCCGCTCCTGGATGTCAGGGGCGGCCGGTCGTGTTTTCGGGCGCCGGGGCTTCAAGGCCCCGGCGATTCATCAGGCCTGCTTCAGCCGACGTCCAGGCCGCCAGGGCCGTACGCCGCGCCCGCCGTGTAGAGGGCGTAGATGGCGCCCCAGGACATGGCCAGCAGGATGAGGAAGATGAGGATGGAGAAGGGCTCGAAGCGGCGCATGGAGCGGTCGCTCGCGAAGATGCCCCAGCCCATGGCGAAGGTCTGGAGGCCGTTGGCCAGGTGGTACGCGGTGCCCAGCGTGCCCAGCAGGTAAACCATCAGCGTGGGGCCGTGGTAGTGCATCTCCCGCGCGATATCCATGAAGGGCTCCGCGTGGCCCTCCACCAGGCGCGGGTGCAGGAAGGCCAGCCAGATGTGGGCGCCGAGGAACGCGAGCACGCCCAGGCCCGCCACGCGCTGCACGATGAACTTGAGGTTGCCGTAGTTGGTGTAAGCGCCCAGGTTCGGCTTGAAGCTGAACATGCGCACCACGCCCCACGCGGAGTGGATGAGCAGGGGCAGTATGACGATGATGAACGTGAACGCCTGGGCGAACGGGTTCGCGTACTCCGTCACCGACTTTTCCCAGGCCGTCGCGCCGTAGAAGGCGGACAGGTTGTCCCACAGATGGTTGATGACCCAGAAGCTCAGGGGCACCACGGCGAGGAACGACCCCAGCCGCGACTTCAAGAGGGGGTTCCGGTCGGTGAGGGCTTCGGCGGTGGCTTGGGTGCTCATCGAGTCTCCAGCGGGGCGCGCGGATGGGTGGGGTGAAGACCCCCGCGAGCCCAAGTCAGGGCCTGGGTGATACGGCCTTCCGCCGGTTTATAGCCGTTCCGTCACGCCGGCTGGATTTCTTCCGCATCCGCCCGTGCCAGCCGGGGAACACCGACTCATAAGCCCTGGCGATGCCAGCCCCCCGCCCTGACTGCTGGCCGCCGGGCAGGCGGCCCGTCTCCGTCCCTCTTCCGTTGGCGGGCGCGAACGGGTGGGGCACGCTAACCAGCCCTATGCCTGATGAGCTTGTCAGTGGATTGTTGAAGGCGTCAGACCTGCGCCTGGTTCTGGCCACCACCGGAGACCTGTCCCGCCAGGCCCGCGCCACGCACCAGAGCATGCCGGCCTCCGCCGCGCTCCTGTCCCAGGGCCTCACCGTCGCCGCCCTCATGGGGTCGCTCCGCAAGGGCACGGACTCCCGGATCAACGTGCAACTGGAGTGCGACGGCCCCCTGCGCGGCCTCTTCGTGGACGGCGACGCGAACGGCGTCGTGCGCGGCTACGTGAAGAACACCCTGGTGGAGTACTCCGGCTCGGAGGGGCGCTATCACTGGCGCCCGGTGCTGGGGAACCAGGGCTTCCTGTCCGTGCTGCGCGACCAGGGCGGCGGCGAGTACTACCGCTCGTCCGTGGAGCTGGAGCACTTCGACCTGGTGGCGGACCTGGAACGCTACTTCCACCAGTCGGATCAGGTGCCCTCGCACCTGCTGGTGGCGCAGCTGCCCGGCCTGGTGGATGGCCAGGAGGATCCGCTCGCCACGGTGGTGGGCCTGCTCGTGCAGCCCCTGCCCGACGGGGACAAGGACGCCTTCAAGGCGCTGGGCACCCGGCTCAAGGCGCAGTTCCAGACGGCCGTGCAGGCGCACGCGCAGGACGGGGCGGAGACGCTCCTGCGGTCGCTCGTCCCGGAGGCGGACCTGGAGGTCATGTCGCGCTACCCGCTGCGCTTCACTTGTTCGTGCAGCCGGGACCGCGTGAAGCTCGCGCTGCTCGCCATGGGCCGCGAGGAGCTGACGGACCTGCTGGAGAAGGAAGGCCAGGCGGAGGCCACCTGCCAGTTCTGCACGACGCGCTATGTCATCCCCGGCGCGGAGATCCAGCAGATGCTCACCGAGGGCAGCGCCTGAACCTGTCCCCGTGGACAAGGCGTCTGTCATGAAGACAGACATCCTTCGTTCCGGGGACTTTTCAGCGGCTCACATCCCCAGGGGAGGCACGCGCGGCGGTTGTGGCGGGGTCGCGGTGCTCGGGATATGACAGGGCCGCACCTCACCCGGAGCTTTCGCCGTGGCCATCAAGCGGGCAGCGCCGCCGAAGTCCCAGGACCAGCGCAACCCTTCCTCGAAGTCTGCCGTGCCCTCCGCCGCCCAGAAGGACGGGGCGGAGAAGCTCGTCTCCATTCCCAATGACATGATCCTGGCGCCCCAGGTGGAGGCCCCTCGCCAACCCACCGGCCGCGACCAGTCCCGGCACAAGTCCACGGGCGTGGTGGAGCTGTCGTGGGCGGAGTTCGACCGGAAGGTGCAGCAGTTGGCGCGCACCATCCGGCAAGCGTGGGAGCCCCAGGCGGTGGTGGGTGTGGCCCACGGCGGCGTGTTCGTGGGCGGGGCGCTCGCGGGCGCGCTCGGCTGCGAGTTCTTCCCCGTGCGCATCAGCCGCCGCAGCCGCGACAAGGCCGAGCGCACCCAGGAGCGCGGTCAGCCGCAGGTGAGCGAGGAGATGCCTCCGGAACTCAAGGGCCGCCGCGTGCTCATCGTGGACGACATCGCGTCCAGCGGGGACACCCTGGGGTTGGCTACGGCGCTCGCGAAGAAGATGGGCGCGAAGGAGATCCGCACCGCGTGTCTCATCGCGCGGCCGGAGGGCTTCACGCCGGACCATGTGGGGCTGTCCACGGACTCGCTCTTCGTCTTCCCGTGGGACTACCAGCCGGTGATGGGCGACGCGCACCTGGACGACGACCCGGACAAGGCCGGGGCCTGAGTCCAGCCGAAGGGCGTTGACGCGGCGATGATCATCGGGACGGCGGGGCACATCGACCACGGCAAGACGTCCCTCGTGAAGGCGCTGACGGGCACCGACACCGACCGGCTCCCGGAGGAGAAGCGGCGGGGCATCACCCTGGAGCTGGGCTTCGCCCACCTGCCGCTGCCGGACGGGCAGGTGGCGGGCGTGGTGGACGTGCCCGGCCACGAGCGCTTCGTGAAGGCCATGGCCGCGGGCGCGGGCGGCGTGGACCTGGCCGTGCTGGTGGTCGCGGCGGACGAAGGCGTCATGCCCCAGACGCGCGAGCACCTGGACATCTGCCGCCTGCTCGGCGTGAAGGCGGGCGTCGTCGCGCTCACCAAGGCGGACCTGCTGGAGGGCCTGGGCGACGACTGGCGCGCGCTGGTGGAGGCGGACCTCGCCGCGCTCACCGTCGGCACCTTCCTGGAGACCGCGCCCGTGGTGCCGGTGTCCTCGCGCACGGGGCAGGGCCTGCCGGAGCTGAAGGCGGCGCTCGCGAGCGCGGGCGCTTCACTGCCACGGCGTCCCTCGGAAGGCCCCGTCTTCCTCCCGGTGGACCGGGCCTTCACCATCAAGGGCTTCGGCACGGTGGTGACGGGCACGCTGTTGTCCGGCGCGCTGGCGGTGGATGACGCGGTGGCGCTGCTCCCCTCGGTGGCCGGTGCGCGTCCGGGCCCCTTCCGCGTCCGCGGCGTGCAGGTGCACGGCCAATCGGTGGCGCGCGTGGAGGCAGGGCAGCGCGCGGCGGTGAACGTGGCGGACGTGCAGACGGAGGACGTGCACCGGGGCATGGTGCTCACGCGCGCGGGCGAGCTGCCGGAGACGTCCATGCTGGACGTGGAGCTGACGCTGCTGCCCGCCGCGGAGGTCCCGTTGCCCAAGCGCCGCAAGCTGCTGCTGCACCTGGGCACCGCGCAGGTGGAGGCCACGGTGGCGCTGCTGGACCTGGAGTCGCTTTCGCCCGGGGAGACGGGGCTCGCGCAGCTGCGGCTGGAGTCGCCGGTGGGCGCGCTCGTGGGCCAGCGCTTCATCCTGCGCGGCTCGCGCGCGCTGCCGGGACGGGGCGCCACGGTGGCCGGGGGACGCGTGCTCTCCATCACGCCGCCGCGCCGGCGCAAGGGTGCGTCCTCGGTGGTGCGGCCGCTCCTGGAGGCGGACGCGGCCGGGCAGGTGGGGTGGCTCCTCCGGCAGGCGGGCTACGCGGGGCTCACGCAGACGGAGCTGTTCGGCCGCTCGGGGCTTTCGCCCAAGGTGCTCACGCGCACGCTGGAGCTGCTGGGCGCGAAGGGGCAGGTGCTGCTGGTGGACCGCGACCGGCGGCTCTACGTGGCGCAGGACGTGTTCGAGGGACTGCGCCAGCGCTCGCTCGCGCTGCTCGCCGCGTTCCATGAACGCGAGCCCATGCGCGAGGGTCTGTCCCGCGAGGAGCTCCGTCAGCGGCTCTCCGCCCAACTGGACGCGCGCTTGTTCCAACGCGTGGTGCAGGCGCTGGTGGACTCCAGCGGCGTGGAGGCGGAGAAGGACCTGGTGCGCCTCAAGGGCCGGGGTCGTACGCTCACGCTGGGCGACGAGGCCGCGCGCACGCGCCTGTCCGCGGAGCTGTCCGCGGCGGGGCTCGCGCCGCCCACCGTCACGGAGCTGTCGCAGAAGCTGGGGCTTCCGCCCGCGAAGCTGCAGGAGTTGTTGAAGGTGCTGGTGGCGTCAGGCACCGGCGTGCGGGTGAGCGAGGAGCTGTGCTTCGACACGGGCGCGCTGGAGGACCTGCGCGGACGGCTGGTGACGTACCTGAAGGACCAGAAGGAGATTTCCACGCAGGGCTTCAAGGAACTGGTGGGCCAGAGCCGCAAGTTCACCATCCCCCTGTCGGAATACTTCGACCGGGAGAAGGTGACGCTGAGGGTGGGGGACAAACGGGTGCTGCGTCGCGGATGAGTGACAAGTCCTACAGCGAGCCGGAACTGCGTGCCCTGGTGGATGCCTTCACCCAGCCCGTGCTGGTGGTGGAGGGCGAGGGGCACGTCTGGGTAGCCAATGCCGCGTACGCGCGGCTGTTGGGACTGCCCGTGGAGCAGGTGGAGGGGCGTTCCTTCCTGGACTTCGTCCAGCCGGAGGAGCGCAGCCGGATGGGAGACCGCTTCCACCGGGTGGCCACGGGCGCGCCGCTGGACGGGCGTCCCCAGCTCTACAAGATATTCAGCGTCCACGGGGTGACGGGCGAGGTCTACGTGCAGGCCAACCCCCTGCGGCTGGACAACGGGCGTTTCGCCCTGCTGCTCAGCTGCATGGTGGTGGCGGAGCGCCCCCGGGAGCTGGTGGTGGCGGAGCGATTGGTGGACACGTCCGCGGGGCTGGTGTCCGCGCGCTCGGAGGAGGGCGTGCGGCGCGTGGCGCTGGCGGGCTTGGAGGCCGCGGGCTTCCGGGCGCGGCTCCTGCGCTGGGACGGCACGCGGTGGATGGTGCGCGACGGCGTGTCCATCCCGGCGGATTCGCACCTGGCGCTGGAGGCGCTGTCGGACGGGCGGCCGGTGTTCGGAGGCGCGGACCATGCGCAGCCCACGCACGCGTACCTGCCGGTGGGCGGGCCGCAGTCGGAGGTGCTCTGGGTGGCGGGCCCGTGGGTGGCGCCCCGGCACGGCTCGGTGCTGACGCTGTTCGCGAAGGTGGTGGGCGCGGCGCTCGCGGACGCCCACCTCCAGGCGGACGGCGCGCGCAGCCGCTGGGAGGTGGAGTCGGTGGCGGAGATGGCGCGCTTCGTGGCGCAGCCCGTGCCCCCGCCGCCGGAGACGTTCCTCGCGCGAGTGGCGGAGCTGCTCCAGGCCCGCGCGGTGGCGCTGCACGTCGTCCCCGAACCGGGGGAGGTCCCCCGGCTCTCCGCCCACGTGGGGCTGGAGGAGGGGAGTGACGCGGATGCCGTGCGCGCCACCGGCGTCCTGCTGGCCGCGTCGCTGCGGGAGGACGGGGGCGTGTTGTCCTCCGAGGCGCAGGGGCGCGCGCTGGAGACGCTGTCCCAGGGCCGCTTGGGCAGCGGGACGGCGGCGCGGCTCACCCGCGGCGGGGAGAGCGTGGGCGTGGTGCAGGCGCTGCGCGCGAAGGAGCGTCCCTTCGACGAGCGAGACGCGCGGCTGTTGTCCACGCTCGCGGAGCTGCTGGTGACGCTCCTGGAGCAGCGCCGCCTCCGCGCCGAGTCCGCGCGCCAGCTCACGGAGACGCGCCTTCTGCTGGACCTGGCGCGCACCACGTCCGGCGTGCTGGAGACGGCGAGCATCCTGGACGTCGCGTCCGACTTCCTGGTGCACCTGCTGGACGTGTCCAACTGCTTCATCCTGCTCTACGACGAGCAGGCCAAGGTGCTGCGCGGCGCGGCGGCGTCGGCGACCCACCGCGACATGTTCCGCACGGTGGCGGTGCCGCTCGACAGCGACGACCTGGCCGCGCGCGTGGCGCAGGAGCGCAAGCCCATCGCCGTGGAGGACCTGACGTCCGCGAGCACCTCCGTGAGCGCGGTGCTCGTCGACCGGCTGGGGGAGAAGGCGCTCCTGGGCCTGCCGCTGACCTCGCGCGAGGAGCTCATCGGCGTGGTGCTGGTGGACGACGTGCGCGGCCCGCGCCCCTTCGGCCCGGAGCTGATTGAGCTGGCGGAGGCGACGTGCGGCCAGCTGGCGCTGTCCATCGCCAACGCGCGCCTCTACGAATCGCTGTGGGCCAGCTACGCGGAGCTGGCCGCCACCCGCGCGGAGATGGTGAAGCGCGAGCGCTTCGCCGCGCTGGGCGAGCTGTCCGCCATCGTCGCCCACGAGGTGCGCAATCCGCTGGGCGTCATCTTCAACGCGGTGGCCACGCTCCGGCGCATCATGAACCCCGGGGGGGACACGGCCATGCTGTTGGACATCGTCGCGGAGGAGAGCGACCGCCTCAACCGCATGGTGGCGGACCTGCTGGACTTCACCCGCCCGCGCAATCCGGTGCTCCAGCCGGAGGACCTCTTGCGCGTGCTCCAGGACGCGTTCGAGGCGGCGCGGGCGCAGGCCCCCACGGAGCGTCCGGTGTTCATCTCCGTGGAGGTGGAGCCCGGCCTCTCCGCGGTGCCCATGGACCGGCGGCAGATTCGCCAGGCCCTGTTCAACGTGGCCGTCAACGCCATCCAGTCCATGCCCCAGGGCGGCGACGTGCGGGTGCGCGGGCGCCGGGACACGCACGGAGGCCGCGAGCAGCTGCGCATCGACGTGATGGACCAGGGGCCGGGCATCCCGGCGGAGCTGCTCCACCGCGTCTTCGAACCCTTCTTCACCACCAAGGCCCAGGGCACCGGCCTGGGGCTGGCGGTGGTGAAGCGCATCCTGGAGGAGCACCGCGGCGAAATCGCCGTGGAGAGCGCCCCCGGACGCGGAACCACCTTCACCTTCTGGCTGCCGCTCACGCAGCCCCAGTCCCTCTCATGACCGACGCGACCACTCTGGTTCCCCGAGGCCGCATCCTCGTGGTGGACGACCAGCGCAACATGCGCGCCACCACCGCCCTGCTCCTGAAAGCGGAGGGCTACACCGTCAACGAAGCCGCCACCGGCGAGGAGGCCCTGGGCGTGCTCTCGCAGGGTCGCGTGGACCTGCTCCTCACCGACCTGAAGATGGAGCCCATGGACGGGCTCACGCTGCTCAAGCGCGCGGTGGAGGTGGCCCCGCGCCTCCAGGTCATCATGATGACGGCCTTCGGCTCCATTGAGAGCGCGGTGGAGGCCATGCGCATGGGGGCGTACGACTACGTCACCAAGCCCTTCAAGGAAGGCGAGCTGCGCTACCGCGTGGAGCGCGCCCTGGAGCGAGCCAGGCTCCAGGCGGCGGTGGACACCATGGCCACGGAGTTCTACCAGCGCCACGGCATGTCCGCGCTGGTGGGCCGCAGCCAGGCCATGCGCGAACTCACCACGCGCCTGCTGCGCGTGGCGCAGAGCGACGCCACCGTCCTCATCCAGGGGGAGAGCGGCACGGGCAAGGAGCTGGTGGCCCGCGCACTCCACGCGCACAGCCGCCGCAGCGGCCAGCCCTTCGTGCCCGTCAACTGCGCGGCCATCAGCGAGACGCTGCTGGAGAGCGAGCTCTTCGGCCACGCCAAGGGCGCCTTCACGGGCGCGGTGAAGACGCGCCGCGGCCTCTTCGAGGAGGCGGACAACGGCACGCTCTTCATCGACGAGGTGACGGAGACGAGCCCCACCTTCCAGTCCAAGCTCCTGCGCACGCTCCAGGACGGCGAGGTGCGCCGCGTGGGTGAATCCACCGCGCTGCGCGTGGACGTGAGAATCGCCGCGGCCACCAACCGCGACATCGAGCTGGAGGTGAAGGAGAAGCGCTTCCGCCAGGACCTCTACTACCGCCTCAACGTGGTCCTCCTGCGCGTGCCGCCGCTGCGCGAGCGCCTGGAGGACGTGCCCGCGCTGGCGGAGCACTTCCTGGAGCGCGCCAACGCCCGCAGCCCCCGGCCCCGGCGCCTGTCCTCGTCCGCCGTGGAGCACCTGATGACGTACGACTTCCCCGGCAACGTGCGCGAGCTGGAGAACCTGGTGGAGCAGGCCGCCGCGCTCGCGGAAGGGGACGAGCTGCTCCCCGAGGACTTCCCGCTGCGCCCCCAGAGCCGCGTGCTCTCCGCCGCCACGCCTCCGTCTGAAGCCACGGGTCTGCCCCCCACCGACGCCGTGCGGCCCATCAGCACGGAGGCCACGGGCCCCACGCTGGCGGAGGTGGTGGAGGACGCGGAGCGCCGCGCCATCGTCCAGGCACTGGAGCGCCACGGCGTGGACCTGGCCCGCGTGGCGGATGAGCTGGGCGTCTCCTCCACCACGCTGTGGCGGAAGATGAAGCGGCTCAACCTGCGGCCTCCCGCCGGGGCCCGCGAATAGCCTGCCAGCGAACTCGCACCTGCCTCCCAGTACGAGTTCAGATCCGAAATCACCCGCGTTCAGCGATGAAAAAACCAACCTCCTGAATTCGTTGATTGTTTTCATCCCTGAAACGCGATTTCAGGGCTGCAATGGGGCGGGATTGTTGCCCTGTCGTCCAAGTGCTTGAGAACTCTAGAGTTTCGTCCCAAATGGGCTCTGGCATGGCACCTGCTAAGGGTTAGGCTCGGGACGCATCGAAGCGAGGTTGAAAGTGGTTCCCCCCCACCCTTTCAGCACTTCCGGTGCGTTACCTTGAGAAGACCCGCGGCCCGACACCCTCACGGGTGCCGGGCCGCCTTCTTTTCCGCTCCCTGCATCATCGCCGCGTTGCAGCCGCCCGCGTGACGCGGCGCGGATCCATTTCACTTCTGCAATGCGCGCGGCGTTTGACGCTGTGAGCCACGCCCCGCAACGACAACGCCCGCCAGGGCCAGGGGCCGAGGCGGGCGTCGGGTGCCGCGAGCTGCCGGCGAACGGCTACTGACCGAACAGCGTGCCGGCCTGGGCCAGCCAGTCGGTGACGTGGCCGGGGAGGATGCCCAGCAGCACGACGGCGACGGTGGAGATGACCAGCGCGGCCTCGGTGCCCCAGTTGCGCTCCAGCGGCTGGGCGCCCTCGGGGACGGGGTGCATGAACATGTAGACCACGACGCGCAGGTAGTAATACGCGCCCGCCGCGCTGCTGAGCACCGCGACCACCGTGAGGCCCACCAGGCCCACGTCGATGGCGGCCTGGAAGATGAGCAGCTTGCTCATGAAGCCGACAGTGGGGGGGATGCCGCCCAGGGACAGCATGAAGGCCGCCATGGCGAACGCCCAACCCGGACGGCGCTGCGCGAGGCCCGCGAAGCGCTCCAGGTCCCACGCGGTTCCCTTTTCTTCGTCCTCGCGGCGCTCCAGCGCGGAGACCATGGCGAAGGCGCCCGTCGCGCTGAAGGTGTACGCCAGCAGGTAGTACAGGATGCCGCGCAGCGCGTCCGAGCGCGCCACGTCCAGCGGCGTGCCACCGGACAGCGAGGACGCGGACAGCAGGCGGAAGTGCTCACCCGGGGCCGCGACGAACAGCGCCGCCACGCCCAGCAGCAGGTAGCCCGCGTGCGCGATGGAGGAGTACGCCAGCATGCGCTTCACGTTGCGCTGCGGAATCGCCATCAGGTTGCCGGCCACCATCGTGAGCAGCGCCAGCGTGGCGAACAGCATCAGCGGCAGCTTGGGGTCCATGCCCTTGCCCACCGTGACGAACACGCGCACCAGCGACGCGAACGCCGCCGCCTTCACGCCCGCGCTCATGAGCGCCGTTACGGGGGTGGGAGCGCCCTCGTACACGTCCGGCGTCCACATGTGGAACGGCACGGCCGCCACCTTGAACGCGAAGCCCGCTGCGATGAGCACCGCGCCCACGTAGACGAGCGCCGGAGACGTGGACAGCGCCTGCTGCAGCGGGCCCGCCATGTCGTTGAGCTTCGTCGTGCCGGTGGCGCCGTACAGCAGCGCCGTTCCGTACAACAGGACGGCCGAGGAGAAGGCGCCCAGGATGAAGTACTTGAAGCCCGCCTCGCTGGGACGCGTGCCGCGGCGCAGGTACGCCGTCAGCGCGTACGTCGCGATGGAGAGCACCTCGATGTTGACGAAGATGGTGATGAACTCCGACGACATCGCCAGCAGGCTCATGCCCGCGGAGGCGAAGAGCATCAGCGCGTAGAACTCACCGCGCTCCGCTCCGCGCTTGCGCAGGAAGCCCACCGCGCTCAACGCCGCCAGCCCCAGGCCCACGCTCACCACCAGGGTGAGGAAGCTGGAGAAGGGGTCCAACACGCCGAAGCCGAGGAACACCTCCTGCGGCGGCTCGAACATCAGGCCCACGGCCACGGCGCCGCTGGCCAGCGCCGCCACGACGGTGAGCACCGCCTGGTAGCCGCGGGACGCCGTCGCGGAGAGGAACACCTCCGACAACAGCAGGACGCAGGCTGCCACCACCATGATGATGGCGGGCAGCATGGGGAGGAAATCCGCCAGGGTGAGATTTGGCAGGTTCATGGAGTCTTTCGGGGCCTACTCGCGAACGGCGAGCGGCGCGGCGGGAACGGAGGGGCGGGCCGCGGCGGCGGTGGAGGGCAGGGACATCACCTCCACGCGCAGTTGGTCGTCCTTCGCCTGGGTGGCGCCCGGAGCGCCCACGCTGGCGCGAGCCACGTAGCGGTCCGTGGACGGAGCGATGCGGTCCAGGAAGGGCTGCGGCATCAGGCCCATCACCGCCACCAGCACGATGAAGGGGGCCGTGGTGAGCATCTCGCGCAGGTTCATGTCGCGCAGGTGCTGGTTCTCCCGGTGCGTGATGCTGCCGAAGAACACCTTCTGCACCATCCACAGCATGTACGCCGCGCCCAGGATGACGCCCAGCGTGGCGAACGCGCCGAAGCCCAGGGGCAGGGTGCTCTTGAACGTGCCCATCAGCACCAGGAACTCGCCGATGAAGCCGTTGGTGCCCGGCACCGCCACCGACGAGAAGGTGATGATGACGAACGCCGCGGTGAACACCGGCATCACCTTGGCGATGCCGCCGTAGTCCGACATCAGGCGCGTGTGGCGGCGCTCGTAGAGGAAGCCGAACAGGAGGAACAGCGCGCCCGTGGAGATGCCGTGGTTGAGCATCTGGTACGCGCTGCCCGTGGCGCCCTCACCGGTGACGGCGAGCAGGCCCAGCATGCAGTAGCCCAGGTGGCTGACGGACGAGTACGCGATGAGCTTCTTGATGTCCCGCTGCGCCAGGCACATCAGCGCGCCGTACACGATGCCGATGACGGCCAGCACCGCGAGGAACGGACGGGCCGCGTGGGCCGCCACGGGGAAGAGCGGAATCGCGAAGCGCCAGAAGCCGTAGGTGCCCATCTTCAGCATCACGCCGGCCAGAATCATGGAGCCCGCCACCGGCGCCTGCACGTGCGCGTCCGGCAACCAGGTGTGCACCGGCCACATGGGGACCTTGATGGCGAACGCCAGCGCGAACGCGGCGAACATCCACGGCCCATACGTGTGCAGCGTGGCGGCCATGCCCGTGAGCGACGCGCACGCGCCCTCCGGGCCGTTGGTGCACGCGGCGAGTTGCTGATTGGCGGCGAGCAGGTTGTTGTAGAGCGTGCCGTAGTCGAACGAGCGCACACCCGGGCCGCCGCTCACGAAGTACACCGCCACGATGGCCACCAGCATCAGCAGCGAGCCGACCAGCGTGTAGAGGAAGAACTTCACCGCCGCCATGCGCCGGTCCTCGGCGCCCCACACGCCCACCAGCAGGTACATGGGGATGAGCATGGCCTCGAAGAAGATGTAGAAGAGCAGGACGTCCATCGACGCCAGCGCGCCCAGCATCGTCGTCTGGAGCACCAGCAGCGCCAGATGGAACTCCTTGATGCGGTGGCTGATGTACGTGGTGGAGGCGAGCACCACCAGCGGCCCCAGGAACACCGTCAGCAGCAGCAGGCTCGCCGCGAGTCCGTCCAGGCCCAGGTGGTAGCTCATCCCGAACTGCTGGAACCACGGGACGCGGAACTCCATCTGGAACTCCGCGCCGGAGGGCTCGAAGCGGAGGTACGCCCAGACGCCGAACACCAGGTCCAGCAGCATGCCCACGAAGGTGATGGCGCGGACCTGTCCGTGCTCGGACGCGGGCAGCATCAGCACCAGCGCCGCGAACACGAGCGGCAGGTAGATGACGACGTTCAACAGGTGGGTGTCGAAGAAGCTCATGAAAGCACCTGCACGAGGGCGTAGACCGCGCCGCCCAGGATGGCGAGCGCCATGATGGCGGCGTAGGCCTGCGCGTCACCCGTCTGGAGCCGGCGCAGCCCAAGGCCCACCTTCTCCGTGACGTACGCGGTGCCGCGCACCAGCACCGTGTCGATGACGAGCGCGTCCACCACGCGGAAGAGGATGAAGGCCACGAACTTCACCGGCCGGATGAGGATGAACTCGTAGAGCTCATCCACGTAGAACTTGTTGAGCGCCGTGCGGCGCACCGCGCGGGCGAACGCCGGCACGGGCTGGCCCACTCGCGAGGGGAAGAACTTCAGGTAGGCGAACGCCGCGGCCGCGCCGCCCGCGAGCGCCCACATCCACGCGAAGGCGTAGTCCCCGAGGGTCGGCGTGCTGGTGTCCAGCTGCACCGTCTTGGCCACGCGGGCCACCGTCTCCGCCGGACGCAGCACGGGGGACAGGAAGTTCTCGAACACCGGCTGCATCCCGCCGCCCACGCGGGGCATCAGGGGCAGGGCGTAGGCGAAGGTCACGAAGGCGAGGAACGCCAGGATGACCAGCGGCAGCGTCATGTGCCACGCGCTCTCGTGCGCGTGCGCCAGCTTCGCTTCCGGGGACCGCTTGCCCGTGAAGGTGAGCAGGTAGACGCGCGACATGTAGAACGCCGTGGACGCGGTGATGAGCAGGCCCATCACGTAGACGAAGGTGGAGACCCACTCCAGGCCGTGCAGGTGGTTGTGGTGCACGCCGTGGAAGATGGCGTCCTTGGAGAAGAAGCCGGACATGATGGGGAAGATGCCGGTGATGGCCAGCGTGGAGATGAGGAACGTGGCGTGCGTCCACTTCATCTCCTTCCACAGGCCGCCCAGCTTCTTGATGTCCGTCTCGTCCCCGTTGCCGTGCATCACGCTGCCGGCGCCCAGGAAGAGGCAGGCCTTGAAGAAGGCGTGCGTCATCAGGTGCATCGCGGCGGCCCAGAAGACGCCCATGCCCACGCCCATGAACATGATGCCCAGCTGGGACACCGTGGAGTAGGCGAGCACCTTCTTGATGTCGTCCTGCGCGAAGGCGATGAGCGCCGCCAGCAGCGACGTGAGCGCACCCACGATGGCGATGGTCGCCATGGCGGTGGGAGAGAGCACCAGCAGCGAGCTCATGCGGCAGAACAGGTACACGCCCGCGGTCACCATCGTGGCGGCGTGGATGAGCGCGGAGACCGGCGTCGGGCCGGCCATCGCGTCCGGCAGCCAGACGTAGAGCGGCAGCTGCG
The DNA here is from genome assembly GCF_003668955.1 of Corallococcus sp. AB038B. Lineage (NCBI taxonomy): Bacteria > Pseudomonadati > Myxococcota > Myxococcia > Myxococcales > Myxococcaceae > Corallococcus > Corallococcus sp. AB038B. The sequence goes on from NZ_RAWO01000001.1 coordinate 1,154,919, forward strand.
CGCTCTTGCCCGCGGCGCCCAGCAGGAACAGCAGCATGATGGACGTCATCACGCCACCGAAGGTGTAGCCCGCCAGCGGCCCGGACTCGATGGGCGTGGCCAGGGACACCGCGCCGCCCGTGCCTTCCGGCAGGGCCAGGGCCAGCTTCTCCAGGCCCTTGAAGGTGACGGGGCCCTTCTGGGAGATGCCCTGCTCGTAGCGAGCGCGCGACGTGGACGCCGCGTTGTAGTCCCGCGCGTCCGCCTGGCGGTTGAAGGCGCCCACCGTGAGGATGAGCAGGAACGTGGCGATGAGGAACGCGAAGTCACCGATGCGGTTGGTGACGAACGCCTTGCGGCCCGCCCACGCCTTCGCGCTGTCCGTGTACCAGAAGCCGATGAGCAGGTAGCTGGCCATGCCGACGCCCTCCCAGCCTACGAAGAGCAGGACCAGGTTGTCGGCCATCACCAGCGTGAGCATCGCGGCGACGAAGAGGTTCAGGTACGCGAAGAAGCGCCAGTACCCATCGTCGTGCTCCATGTAGCTGGTGGAGTACAGGTGGATGAGGAAGCCGACGCCCGTGATGATGAGCAGCAGGATGCCCGACAGGTGGTCCACCAGCAGGCCGAAGTTCACCCGGAAGTCACCGGCGGCGAACCACGTCCCGTAGTCGTGCGCGATGGCGTAGCGGATGGTGTCCCGCTCGATGCCGAACGGGTTGACCATGCTCACCACGCGCCCGCCGGCCGCGTCGCTGGTGGCCCAGAAGGCCAGCAGGCTCAGCACGAAGGCGCCGGCGATGGCGGAGCACGCCACCAGGTGCACGTTGGCCCGGCCCAGCCACTTGCCGAACACGCCGCACACGAACGCGCCCAGCAGCGGCAGCAGGATGATCAACCCCAGCGAGGGCGAAAACACCTCCGGGGGGATGGGTGCGGTTCTGAAGAACTCGACGAGGGATCCGTCCATGGGTGCGCTCAGGGGTGACGGGGCGTTAGTGCTTCATCGTCCGGATGTCGTCGACGTTCACGGACCCGCGACTGCGGAAGACCGCGATGACGATGGCCAGACCGATGGCCGCTTCCGCGGCCGCCACGGCGATGACGAAGAAGGCGGACACGTGCCCGGTGCCTTCGCCGTGCATGCGCGCGAAGGCCAGGAACGTCAGGTTGACCGCGTTGAGCATCAGCTCCACGCACATGAAGACGACCAGCGCGTTGGTGCGCACCAGCACGCCGAACATGCCCATGCAGAAGAGGGCCGCGGCCAGCAGGAGGTAGTAGGTGATGGGGACCATTGGGTTGTCCGGAAGGTCGCGAGGATCAGATGCGGGACTTGGCCACCACGACCGCGCCCACCATGGCCACCAGCAGGAGCAGGCTGACCGCTTCGAAGGGCAACAGCCAGGTGGTGAAGATGGTCTCGCCGATGGCCGCCATGGTGCCGAACGCCGCCTGGCTCTTCGCGTCCAGCTGCGCGGGCTGCGCGTTCACCCGGCCCAGCGTCACGGCCAGCACGGCCAGCAGGCCCACCGCGGAGGCGCCGCCCAACAGCCGCGTCACCGTGGGCTTTCCGCGGTGCGGGGCGTCACCCAGGTTGAGCAGCATGATGACGAACAGGAAGAGCACCATGATGGCGCCCGCGTACACGAGCACCTGCACTGCGGCCACCGTGTGCGCCCAGAGCAGCACGTAGATGCCGGCCAGGAAGAAGAACGTCGACACCAGGGCCATGGCGGAGTTGATGGGGCTCCGCGCCGTGATGACCAGCCCCGCCGACAGCAGCGTCATGACGGCGAAGACGCCGAAGAGGACCAATTCGATGTTCAAGACCAGTCTCCGAAGGAACCCCAGGGGTGGTCACCGAACGGGCAGCGGTGCTCCCGTACGTGAGCCTCGAACTCGTCCCGGAACCGCATGAGGAAGGAGTGCGTGGGCAGCGCCGCCGCGTCACCCAGCGCGCAGATGGTGTTGCCCAGGCCGATGGGGGGGTAGGGCGCGATGGAGGAGGCGACGTTCGACAGCATGTCGATGTCGCTCAGCTCCGCGCGGCCTTCCTCGATCTTGCGCAGCAGACGCGTCTGCCACGGCGTGCCCTCGCGGCACGGGGTGCACTGGCCGCAGGACTCTTCCGCGTAGAAGCGGGCCACGCGCCAGAGGCTGCGCACCATGCAGGTGGCGTCGTCCATCACGATGACGCCGCCGGAGCCGGCCATCGTCTGCTTCATCTTCAGCGCCTCGAACTCCAGCGCCACGTCCAGCTCGTCCGCGCCCAGCACCGGCGCCGAGGAGCCGCCCGGGATGACCGCCTTGACCTTGCGGCCCTTGGGCATGCCCTGGCCGTACTGGTCGTCGTGGATCAGCTCCAGGATGGTGGTGTGCATCCCCACCTCGTAGACGCCGGGGCGGTTCACGGAGCCGGACAGGCACACCAGGTGCGTGCCGCCAGACTTGTCAGTGCCCAGCTTCGCGTACCACTCCGCGCCCTTGGCGAGGATGGGGGGCACGCTGGCGAGCGTCTCCACGTTGTTCACCACCGTGGGGCAGCCGAAGAGGCCCACCACCGCGGGGAAGGGGGGCTTCAGGCGGGGCCAGCCCTTCTTGCCCTCCAGGGACTCCAGGAGCGCCGTCTCCTCGCCGCAGATGTACGCGCCCGCGCCCCGGACGACGTAGCAGTCGAGCGCGAAGTCCTTGCCCATCATCGTCTTGCCGAAGATGCCGGCCTTGTAGGCCTCGTCGATGGCCGCCTGGGTGCGCTCCGCCTGGAACTTGAACTCGCCGCGCAGGTACACGTAGCAGGTGTGCACGCCCAGCGCGTACGCCGCGATGGCGATGCCCTCCAGCATCATGTGCGGGTCGTTCTCAAGGATGTAGCGGTCCTTGAAGGTGCCCGGCTCGGACTCGTCGCCGTTGACGGCCAGGTACTTGGGCTTGGGGCTGTCCTTGGGGACGAAGCTCCACTTCATGCCCGTGGGGAAGCCCGCGCCGCCGCGGCCGCGGAGGTTGGACTTCTTCACCTCGTCGATGATGGCGGCGGGCTCCATGGAGAGCGCGCGCTTGAGCCCGTCATAGCCACCGCGCGAGCGGTAGCTGTCCAGGGTCCAGGACTGGGGCTTGCCCCAGGCCGCCGAGATGACGGATTCAACCGCCTTTGCCGTAGAGGCCATGGATGAACGTCCTAGGAAAGCGAGGGGGAGGAGGGGCGACTCACGACAGCCGGGCCAGGATGGCGTCCAGCTTCGCCTGGGTCAGGCGCTCGTGGTGATCCTCGTTGATCTGCAGGCAGGGCGCCGTCCCGCAGGACGCCAGGCACTCCGTCTCGCGCAGGGTGAACTTGTCGTTCGTCTCCCCGGCGGTCAGGCCCAGCTTCTGCTCCAGGTACGCGAGCATCTTCTCCGCGCCCCACAGGGAGCAGGAGAGGTTCGTGCAGACGTCGATGACGTACTTGCCCGGCTTCTTGAGGTGGTACATCACGTAGAAGCTGGCGACCTCGTAGGCGCGCTCCGGCGTGACCTCCAGATTCTTCGCCACCAGCCGCAGACCATCAGGAGGCAACCACCCCTTGAGGTCCTGCAGCAGGCGCAGCGCGGGAAGCATGCCGGCGCTTTTGCGATCAGAGGGGTAGTGCGAGAGGATTTCCGCGATCCCCGCGTCGAACTTCTTCTGCTCTTCAGGAGTGAACAGGGGCTCCGCCATGGCGGGCCGTACGTATTGCCGCAATGGCTTCGTTGTCAACATAAACCCTCGGCGGTAGACTGGGCCGCCCTCAGCAAATTACCGAGCGATTTCAACCCCTTGTTATGAGCCTGGACCCTGCGGACCAGCGGCAGCACCCTCGCATCCCCACCATCCTCCGGGTGGACTACGCCCATGGGCGCCCGGTCCGGGACGTGACGGAAAACCTCTCCACCGGAGGGTTCTTCGTCCAGACCGAGCAGCTCTTCGCGGTGGGGGACGAGCTGCGGCTTGCTCTTTCTTTCCCGGGACTGCTGGATCCGGTAGAAGTCGCCGGGACGGTGGCGTGGGTGCGCCTTGCCGCGCCCGATCAGCCGGGCGGCGTGGGCATCCGTGTGGAGAGCGAGCAGGACCGGCGGCGACTGGGTGACATCTTGAGTGCGGCGGGACCCAACGACAACGCGGCGACCCCCTCTGAGCAGGACGGGTTCCGTGTGCTCATCGTCGAGGACAACCCGCACATCATCGAGATGTACAGCTACGTGCTGAAGAAGCTCGCGAGCAACGACCTGCACGGGAAGGTGCCGCTGGAGGTCCACTTCGCCCCGGACGGCCACCACGCCCTGCTGCGGCTGCGCGAGGACCGCTTCAGCCTGGTGATGCTGGACCTCTACATGCCCGTGATGGACGGCTTCGCCCTGGTGGAGCGCATCCGGGAGGAAGAGGAGCTCAAGGGCATCCCGGTCATCGCGATCTCCGCGGGTGGCAAGGAGGCCCAGGACCGGGCGATGCAGCTGGGGGTGGATATCTACCTGCGCAAGCCCGTGCGGTTCGTGGAAGTGCTGGAGACGGTGAAGCAGCTCCTGCGCATCCGGTAGGGCCCGGGCGATTCCCCAGGCGCTTCTTCGTCGCACCAGACGTTGAAGCGCCGGGCGGGTGCCGCGTAGAGTCCGCGCACCCATGACGAAGCCCGCCATCCATCGTGACACCGTCAGTGGAGAGGCGCTGCTCATCCTGCAGAATCTGCGGGAGAACGGCCGCCTGGGACGCTCGAACAAGCTGGCCGACGTGAAGGCCGCTCTCGAACCGTCCGTTTCGCTGGAGTTCGACAACTACTTCTTCTTCCTGCGCAAGTTCCACTACATCGCCATGGACCGCGAGGCCCAGCTGAAGCTCACCGAAACGGGTGAGCGGGTGGTGGAGGGGGACCTGCAGGACCGGTTCGCGTCGGAGGTCGACGACTTCTTCGCGGATCAGCTCCTGCCGGCGGAGGACGCCACGCACATCGGCCGTCCGCTGGACGAGGACGAACCGATGAACGTCCCGCCGCCGCCGCCGGAGCTGCTCCTGGACGAGGCGGAGGTGGATGCCTCCTCGGCCGGGGTCTCCTCCCAGTCCCAGGTGGGGCCGCCGCCGGTGCCGCCGTCGCGCACGCACCGCGTGGCCATGCCGGCGCTGGACCTGGGGCAGGCCGCCACCCAGATGCAGCCCGCGCAGCCGCCGCCCATCGCGACGCCGCAGCCCCAGCCGGCGTTGCGGCAGGACGGCCCGGCGGAAGGACGCCGGGAGACCTTCATCGGGTTGCCGCCGGCGTCCGCGTCCCAGCCCGTCGTGGTGACCGCGCCGGTTCCCAGCGCGTCCCAACCGCTCATCATCACCCCTCCGCTCGCCGCCGCGCCCGCTCCGATGCCCCCTCCCGCCTCGACCCCCGCTCCCGCAGCCCCGGTCCCCCATGCCGCCGCTGCCGCCGCCGCCGCGAAGGGCACCAGCGACCTGGACCTGCGCTACCAGAAGTTCGACCCCATTGGCACGGGGCCGCTGGGGACGGTCTTCAAGGGCCGCTACAACGCCCTGGGGCTGGACATCTGCATCAAGGAGCTGAAGGACATCTTCGGTTACTTCTCCTTCCTGCAGCGCGGTGAGGTGCTCAAGCGCCTGAAGAAGGAGCTGTGCGCGCAGGCGCAGGTTCGCCACCCGGGCGTGGTGCAGATCCTCGACCAGAACGTGGACTCGGCGCGGCCCTACTTCGTGGTGGAGCTGATGCGCGGCAGCCTGAAGGAGAAGCTGGAGGCGGCCGGCGGCAAGGGCATTGACGTGCAGCACGCGCTGCGCACCTTCCTGCAGCTGGCGTACGGCCTGAAGGCCGCGCACGCCGCGGGGCTCACCCACCACAACATCAAGCCGGAGAACGTCCTCTTCGACACGTACGGCAACGCGAAGCTCTCCGACTTCGGCATGAGCCGCGTGGTGGAGGTGGACGCGACGAAGGGCATGCCCCAGGTGTTCGTGGGCACGGGCGGCATGGTCTACATGGCGCCGGAGCTGATGAACAAGGGCGTCCAGGAGGCGGGTCCCGCCGCGGACGTGTACGCCCTGGGCATCCTGCTCTACGAGATGTTCACCGGTCAGATTCCGGGCCGCCGCTCGCCGCTGCCGTCAGAGGTGAACCCGGAGGCGCCCAGCGGGTTGGATCAGCTCTTCGACAAGGCCACGCAGGACCGGCGCGAGCAGCGCTACCCGGACGTGGACGCGATGCTGGCGGACTTCTACAAGGCCTTCCCGGAGCGCGAGTACCTGGAGCGCGGCTCGCTCGTCCTGTCGTCGGATCCGCAGGAGTAGCTGTCGGCCGGGCAGGCGGGCCTCCTCGCGAGGCTCGCCCGTCCCCGCATGGACCTGTCAGAGTGCGGTGCGTCATGCACACGCGCCCCTCTGACAGCGTCCTCCTCACCGTCACCGGAAGGGACGGCCCCGACACCACCGCCCGCCTCACCGGCCTGCTCGCTCAAGCGGGCGCGGAGCTGCTCGACGTGGAGCAGGTGGTGGTGCAGGGCCTGCTCACCCTGGCCCTGTGGGTGCGTCTGCCGGGTGGAGAGTCCCTCCAGGCGCTCCCTGAGCTTGCCCGGGAGCTGGGCGTCACGGTGGACGTCCGCGCGGTGCCTCCGGCCGTCACGTCTCCATCGCCGGGGCCCGAGCCGCTGCGCTACGTCGTCACCGCGGTGGGCAAGGCGCTGGGCCTGCACGACGTGCATGCGCTGACGCAGCAGCTGGTGGCGGGCAACGCGCGCGTGGAGCGCATCACCCGGCTGAGCGAGACGCCGCTCGCGGCGGTGGAGCTGCACGTCACGCTGCCGCCGGATGCCGACACGTCAGCGCTCAAGCGCGCGCTGCTGGCGCTGTCCATGGCGAGCCCCACCTTCGATGTCGCCCTCCAGCGCGAGAGCCTCTACCGGCGCGGCAAGCGGATGGTGGTGATGGACATGGACTCCACGCTCATCCGCATTGAAGTCATCGACGAGCTGGCGCGTGCCTACGGCGTCCACGCGAAGGTGGCCGCCATCACCGAGCGCGCGATGCACGGGGAGATGGACTACGACGAGTCCCTGCGTCAGCGCGTGGCGCTACTCGCCGGGCTGGACGCTCGCGTGCTGCACGAGCTGGCAGCGAACCTGCCGCTCACGGAAGGCGCGGAGACGCTCATCCGCGTGCTCCGTCGCCTGGGCTACCGCACCGCGGTCATCAGCGGCGGCTTCTCCGTGGCGGCGGAAGCGCTGCAGAAGCGGCTGGGCATCGACTTCGCGTACTCCAACATGCTGGAGGTCCAGGACGGGAAGCTCACCGGCCGCACCCTGGGCACCATCGTCAACGCGCGCCGCAAGGCGGAGCTGCTGGAGACGCTGGCGAAGCAGGAGGGCATCCTGCTGGAGCAGGTCATCGCCGTGGGTGACGGGGCCAATGACCTGCTGATGCTGGAGAAGGCGGGGCTGGGCATCGCCTTCCGCGCCAAGCCGAAGCTGCGCGAGGCCGCCGACACGTCCATCTCCGCCGGCGGGCTGGACACCATCCTCACGCTGCTGGGGCTCACCGCGCGCGAGCTGCGCGAGGTGGGCTGAAACAAGCCAGGGTCAGAGGCGCATGCGCGCGGCCAGCTCGCGCTGCTGCACGGCGCCCTTCTCGAAGACGAGCTCCAGCAGGGCGCGGAGGATCTTCGAGCTCTTCTCCTGGTTCTGCTGCACCGTCTGCAGGCGGGCCAGGTCCTCCTCCGTCCACTCGGAGGTGGGCGCGCCGCCCGCGAGGATTTCATCCAGGATGTCCGAGGCGCTGGAGCCCGCGTTCGCGGCGGGCGCGGGGGCCGCGCGCGCGGCGGGGGCCGGGGCGGCGGGGGGCGGCGGCGCGGCGTTCGGGTCGACGATGTCGCTGATGCGCTTCACGACCGTCTTGCCGCTCATGTCCACGACCTTGAACTCCTCCTCCTCCGGGAGCTCACCCGCGTCCTGCTGCTTGTTCGAGTCGGGCTTGAAGCGCTTCTTCTCCACCGGCTCCTGGCCGCGGTAGTGGCGCAGGATGGCGTGCTCGATTTCACGGTCGCCCGCCACCATGGGGACCACGCGGGCGCGGCTGCGCGCCGCGACCTGGTCCAACGTGGCCAGGTCCGTGGGGTCGGACATCGCCAGCACCAGCGTCTTCCCGTTGTCCTTGAGCTGCACGGGGAAGACGCCCTTCTGCTCGGCGAGCCCCACCTCCACGCGGGCGAGCGCCGCCGCGTCCTTGGTCAGGTTGCCCAGCTGCACGCGCGGCATTCCCAGCCCCTGGCAGATGGCCTGGGTGATGGTCTCCTCGGACGCCAGCCCCAGGTCCGCGATGACGCGCGACACGCGTCCGCCCCACTGGTCCAGTGATGCGAGCGCGCTGCGTAGCTGCAACTCGTCGATGACGCGCGCCTTGACGAGGATGTCCGCGATGCGATTCCGGGAAGGGGGAGCCATGGGGTGGGGATTCTAGCGTCGGATGGCGCGGACGCTCAGTCCACGTCGATGAACCTGCCTTGAAGGCAGGGGAACATGGCTTGAAAGCAAGGAGGCTGGACCATGCAACCGTTCGCGGACGCCGCCACCCAGATGTGCCCGTACTGCGGCGAAGAGGTCGAAGTGGACGTGGACTCGCTGGGCGCCTCCTCCGAGTCCTACGTGGAGGACTGCCCCGTCTGCTGCCGCCCCTGGCAGGTGCACGTCACCCGCGGTGAGGACGGCGCCGCCGTCACGTTGGGCCGCGACGACGACTGAGCTTGGCCCCCCCGCCAGGAGGGCAGGCGGGCGGGCACGAGGCCTTTCGCGGGGGCTCCAGGACGTGCGGGGCCGTTCCTTGACACGTCCCGAAGCATGGTTCTCTTGAGTCTTGTGAGGCGCTGCCGGGCGCTCCTGGAAACAGGGTCCCGGCCACCCACTTCAACAACGACCGTGAACCCGCACGACGTGCGTCCCCAGGGACGTCACGAACAGGAGACGACCATGCTGAACGCTCGCTATCCCTTCAACAACGCCGCTGTCACCCACCCGCTGCTGCGCGACTTCGACTTCATCTTCCGCGAGCTGGCCTCGCCGGGTGTCCGCGAGGACGCCGAGCGCACCGTCACGCCCGCGGCGGACATCCTGGAGGCCGAGTCCGGCATCACGCTGCGCGTGGACCTGCCGGGCCATGACGCCAAGGCCATCCAGGTGAAGGTGGAAGACGGCGTGCTGACCGTGCGCTCCGAGCGCAAGGCCGAAGCCGTGCCGGAGGGCAGCACCCTGCGGCGCCAGGAGCGCGCCTCGGGCGTGTACGCGCGCCAGTTCCGCCTGCCGGAGACGGTGGACGCGACCCGCGTGGAGGCCCGCTACGACAATGGCGTGCTCACCCTCACCCTGCCGCGTCGCGAGGAGACCAAGCCCCGCGTCGTCGAGGTGAAGGTCCAGGGTTGATGCGCGTGCATCAACACCCCATCAGGGAGGCCGCTGCCCTCGCTGCGGCGAGGCGCGGCGACTCCCGCAAGCATCCGTACGACCTGAGGGCTTCCGCGGTGGCCGGCGGAAGCCCCCGTCCCATCACTTGCGAGCAGCGCTGGTGTTGAGCGCCAGCGGCACCCGGAACAGCTCCATCACCTGAGTCACGTCCAGCGGCTTGGCCAGACACGCCACCGCGCCGGCCTGCTTGGATGCCTCCACGACGTCGGGCGTGTGCAAGCTCGTCATGGTGATGAGACGCACGCCTTCCATCTGCTTGCGCGCGCGGATGCGCTTGCAGACCTCGATGCCGTCGATGTCCGGCATGTTGAGGTCGATGATCATCCCGTGCGGCTTCTGCTCCGACACCAGCAGCAGCGCCTCCACGCCGCTCGTGGTGGTCTGCAGCTCCACCTGGTTCGCGTGCGGCTTGAACGCGCGCTTGATGGCGTCCAGCACCGGGCGCTCGTCGTCCACGACCAGCAGGCGCACCGTGCTGCTACCCAGCTCCTCGGGCACGGGCATCTGGTGGGTGACCAGGAAGGTGCGCAGGTCCGTCGAACGCACCCGGCGGTGGCCACCCGGAGTCCGGAAGGCCATCAGGATGCCGCGGTCAATCCACTTGCTCACCGTCGACGGGTCCACCTGAAGCAACCGACTGATGTCGTGCGTCGTGTAGAGCTGGTCCGTCATCGCCGTACTCCCCTCGGACTGCATCGTTCCACTAGCCATGGAAATAAACACCTACCTTGAATGCGGGGTTTGATCAACCCACCCTACGACGTGCTGCGTTTATCTGTGCTTCTCATCAGACCCACGGCGTCATCCCAACGGCCACTGGCACGGAGGCACAGCTCCACAAGCTCACGGGCGGCTCCGTGACCGCCCACGTTCGTCGTAACGAAGTCTGCTTCCTGGCGCACCTCTGGAACAGCATCCGCCGGACAGGCGGACAACCCTGAGAGTGACATGGGGTCCAGGTCGTTCAGGTCGTCTCCCATATACGCGCACTGATTCGCGGGTATCTGGAGTTGGGCGAGCAATTCAAGGAAGGCGGGACCCTTCTCCTTGCGGCCCTGGAAGATGGCGGCGAGGCCCAATTCTCGGCCTCGCGCCTCGACGATGCGGGACGTGCGCGCGGTGAGGATGGCGGCGGGCAGGCCCACCAGCCGGGCCATGACGAGCGCATGGCCATCCTTCACGTTGAAGCGCTTCATCACTTCGCCGTTGTCGCCGTAATACAGCGCGCCGTCGGTGAGGACGCCATCCACGTCGAACACGAGCAGTCGCACGCGCGACGCACGGGACGTCAGCTCTTCCTTGCCCGGCTTGGAAGGCGCTTCCGTCTGCATGGCCTCCTCACCTTTCGCATGCATCAACTGGCTTCGTGACCCAGCGCGCGGCGGATGCTGAGTACATCTCGTAGCACGTCCTCGAACATCTGTGGATTGAGCGAGCACGGACCGTCACACAGGGCACGGTCGGGGTCTTCGTGGACTTCTGTGAATAAAGCGTCAATCCCGGCGGCCGCGGCGCTGCGGGCGAGCAGTGAGACGAACCGGCGCTCGCCGCCTGTCTTTCCGTCGCTGGAGCTGGGGAGCTGGACGGCGTGGGTCGCGTCCATGCAGACCACGAGGCCGGCCTCGCGCATCTGGGCGAGGCCGCGCATGTCCACGACGAGGTTGTTGTAGCCGAAGGAGGAGCCGCGCTCGGTGACGAGCACGTTGGGGTTGCCCGCCTCCACTGCTTTCTTCGCCGAGTGGACGATGTCCTTGGGGGCCACGAACTGTCCCTTCTTCAAGTTCACCCCCTTGCCCGAGCGGGCCACCGCCTCCACGAGGTCCGTCTGCCGGCAGAGGAAGGCCGGTATCTGGATGATATCCACGACTTCAGCGGCAGGCCCGACGTGGCTGGTTTCATGGACGTCCGTGAGAACGGGCACTCCCACCTCCCGACGGACACGGTCCAGGATTCTCAGACCTTCCTTCAAACCCGGTCCGCGGAAGGACTTCCCGCTGGTCCGGTTGGCTTTGTCATAGGAACATTTGAAGGCATACGGAACGCCCAGCCGGGACGTGATGCCCTTGAGCAGGTGGGCGTGTCTCAGGGCCATCTCCTCGGACTCGATGCTGTCCGGGCCGGCGATGACGAAGAGGCGCTGGCCGGGGCCGACCTTGTGGCCGCACAGCTCGATGGAGGGGGTGTTGCTCATGAGCGCACCGGGGGGGCCGGGGTCCGGTGGGCGTCCCGCTGGGCGAGCGCCGCGCCGATGAAGCCGGAGAACAGGGGGTGGGGGGCGAAGGGCTTGCTCTTGAACTCAGGGTGGAACTGGCAGCCCACGAAGTACGGGTGGTCCGCGAGCTCAATCATCTCCACCAGGTTCAGCTCCGGGTTGTGGCCGGAGATGACGAGCCCGGCCTCCTGGAGACGGCCACGGTAGGAGTTGTTGACCTCGTAGCGGTGGCGGTGGCGCTCCTGGATGGCCTCCTGGCCGTAGAGCTTGTGCGCGACGCTGCCGGGCTTGAGCGCGCACGCGTAGCTGCCCAGGCGCATGGTGCCGCCCTTGTCCTGCACCTTCACCTGGCTCTCCATCAGCGTCACCACGGGGTGCGCGGTGTGCTCGTCGAACTCCAGGCTGTTGGCGCCCTTGAGGCCCAGCACGGTGCGGCTGAACTCCACCACGGCCATCTGGAGGCCCAGGCAGATGCCGAAGAAGGGGAGCTTGTTCTCACGCGCGTAGCGGACCGCGGCGATCTTCCCTTCGGTGCCGCGCACGCCGAAGCCGCCGGGCACGAGCACCGCGTCCACGCCCTCGAGCGTCTTCTCCGGCCCTTGAGCCTCCACGTCCTGGCTGTCCACGAAGCGCAGCTTCACGCGCACGTCGTTGGCGATGCCGCCGTGGAGCAGGGACTCGTTGAGGCTCTTGTAGCTCTCCGTGAGGTTCACGTACTTGCCCACGATGCCGACGGTGACTTCACCGCGCGCGGGCTCGTAGATTTTGCGGACGATGGTCTCCCACTTCTCCAGGTGGGGCGCGCGGCTCCAGATGTTGAGCACCTCCGCCAGCCGCTCATCCAGGCCCTGGCGGTGCAGCTCCAGGGGCAGCTCGTAGATGCTGCGCACGTCCGGGGACGTGAACACGTTGCCGTTGTCCACGTTGCAGAACATGGCGATCTTGTCCTTCAGCTCGCGCGAAATCTCCCGGTCGGTGCGGCACAGGAGGAAGTCCGGCTGGATGCCGATTTCGCGCAGCTTCATCACCGAGTGCTGCGTGGGCTTGGTCTTCACCTCACCCGCGGCGCCGATGTACGGCAGCAGCGTCAGGTGGATGTAGACAGCGTTCTGGCTGCCCACGTCGTAGCGCATCTGGCGGATGGCCTCGAGGAAGGGCAGGGACTCGATGTCGCCCACCGTTCCGCCGACCTCCACGATGACGACGTCCACGTCCTGGGCGGCCTGGCGGATGCTGGCCTTGATCTCATCCGTGATGTGCGGAATCACCTGGACCGTCTTGCCCAGGTACTCGCCACGGCGTTCCTTGGTGATGACCGCGTTGTAGATGCGGCCGGAGGTGAAGTTGTTGAGGCGGCTCATCCGGGCGTGGGTGAACCGCTCGTAGTGGCCCAGGTCCATGTCGGTCTCGCCACCGTCCTCGGTGACGAACACTTCGCCGTGCTGGAAGGGGCTCATCGTGCCCGGATCCACGTTGATGTAGGGATCCAGCTTGATGAGCGTGATGTCCAGCCCGCGGTTCTCAAGGAGGGCGCCAATGGATGCGGAGGCCAGTCCCTTCCCCAGCGAGCTGACCACGCCGCCCGTCACGAAGATGAACTTGGTTTTCTTGGAGCGCATGTCCCTTCCTGCCAAGAGGGCCAGGGGGCGTCAAATATTCTCTGACGCACGGACGGCCGGCTGGCCCCGACCCGCAGGGTCAGCCCTTCACTGCGCGTCCCAACCACCCGGACGGGCCACGGCGAACTGCTGGGCGGTGGGCTGGCCGACGCGGAAATGGCGCAGGTCGCACCCCCGGCAACTCCAGCCTTCCCAGCCTTTCTTCACGACCTGGTGCAGGCAGGCATCGTAGTTGGGACAAAAAAGATTGCGCTGGTCATCCACCGTCTCCTCGTCACGGAGAGCAGAGGGCAGCGGGATGGGACATGGCGTGATGGACACGGAAGTTCTCCGGCAGGCGACCCCTACGGTCGTGGATGGCACTTCCCCCCGGCGGCCACGAACCGGTGGGTGGACAGGACATTCCCGGTAGGGAGGGGGACGAAAAAAGTCGCCCCCGTCGGCAAGGACGGGGGCGACTCGTTACCGCAGGCGTCACTTCCGCCGGGGACAACCCGCGTTAGCAGGCCACCGCGACGGAGGTGGACGCCTTGATCTTGCTGTCGTTCAAGGCATCACCTCCTTTCTTGCGGCAGCAGAGATAATGCCCGCCCTCATTTCTCGCCACGAAGACCGCGAGGTGGGCAGGGGTCGTCCGAGGAATGAGCGTTCAGGCGGCGACGACCTGGCGCTCCACGAGCCGGCGGTACAAGCCGTCCTGCGTCATGAGGGTGGAGTGGGTGCCGCTCTGCACCACGCGGCCGTGCTCCATCACCAGCACGCGCTGGGCGTTGGCCACGGTGGACAGGCGGTGGGCGATGATGAGCGTGGTGCGGCCCTGCATCAGCCGGTCCAGGGCGTCCTTCACCAGGTGCTCGCTCTCTGAATCCAGGGCGGACGTGGCTTCATCCAGGATGAGGATGCGCGGGTCCTTGAGCACGGCCCGCGCGATGGCCACGCGCTGCTTCTGTCCGCCGGACAGCTGCACGCCGCGCTCGCCCACCTCCGTGCGGTAGCCGTCCGGGAAGCGCTGGATGAAGTCGTGCGCGTTCGCGGCGCGGGCGGCGGCCTCCACCTCCGCGTCGGTGGCGTCCGGGCGGCCGTAGCGGATGTTGTCCGCGATGGAGCAGGAGAAGAGCAGGGGCTCCTGGGCGACCATGCCCACGTGGCGCCGCAGCCAGCTGGGGTCCAGGGACTTCAGCGGGCGGCCGTCCAGGCGCAGTTCGCCCTGGAGCGGATCATAGAAGCGCGACAGGAGGGCGGCGAGGGTGGACTTGCCGGCGCCGGAGGAGCCCACCACGGCGACGACCTCGCCCGCGTTGACGGTGAGGTCGATGCCCTGGAGCACCGGCACGTCCGGACGCGTGGGGTAGGCGAAGTGCACGCCGTGCAGCTCCACGCGGCCTTCGACGGTGGCGGGGCGCTCGCCCTCGTTGGCGGGGATGGCGGGCGCGCGGTCCATCAGCTCGAAGACGCGCTCGGCGGCGCCGGAGGCGCGCATGAAGTCCGCCCAGAGGTCCGCCAGGGAGCCCAGGGAGACGGCCACGAGCATCGTGTAGATGAGGAACGAGGTGAGGGCGCCCACGGAGAGCTCGCCGTCCACCACCAGCCGGCCGCCGTACCAGAACACCACCACCGCGGCGATGTAGCCCGCGCTGGAGGCGCCACCCATGAAGGCGGCGGACTGGCGCGCGCGGTTGCGGGCGACCTCGTAGGCATTGCGCACGGAGTTGCCGTAGCGCGCCACCTCCGAGGGTTCCGCCGCGAAGGAGCGCACGGTGCGCATGCCGGACAGGCTCTCCTCGGCGACCTCGCTGGCCTTGGCGAGCGCGTCCTGCACGTTGCGCGACAGCCCGCGCACGCGCCGGCCGTAGACCATGCCGCCCACGGCGACGACGGGCACGATGGCGAGCATCAGGAAGGTGAGCGAGGGCGAGGTGTAGAAGAGCAGCACGATGCCGCCCAGGGCCTGCACGGCGTTGCGCAGCCCCATGGAGATGTTCGCGCTCACCGTGTTCTGGAGCACGGTGGTGTCGGAGGCGAGCCGGCTGGTGAGCTCTCCGGTGCGGTGCGTGTCGAAGAAGGCCACCTCCTGGTCCATGAGGCGGCGGAAGAAGTCATGGCGCAGGCGCATGACCACGCGCTCGCCGGCGTTGGTGAAGAGGTAGAAGCGCACGGCGGTGGCCACGCCCTGGACCAGGAAGACGGCCAGCATGACGAGCGCGGCCTTGTCGATGAGGCCGCGGTTCTTCGCGTTGAGGGCCTCGTCGATGAGGATGCGGACGCCCTGGGGGTAGACCAGGCTGGCGCCGCTGCTGATGAACAGGAAGACGGTGGCGACCAGCAGCGTGCCCAGCTCAGGGCGGGCGAGCGCCAGCAGGCGGCGCCCGGTGACCCCGGAGGAGAGGTGCGGTGTCGAAGTGGTAACGGAGGGAGGCACCGGCGGAGCCTACCGGACTGTCGGGGGACGTGCAGCCCGGGCGGTGTCCGCAGGGCCGGGATGCAGGCGGGTGGCCTGGGTGGTATTCCAAGGCCCGTTCCACGCGAGGAGGGGCCATGGAGAAGCGCGTCTTTGGCAACACCGGGGTGGCGGTGCCGGTCATCGGACAGGGCACCTGGCAGATGGAGGATGACAACGCGGAAGCAGCCGTCCGAGCCCTGCGCGCCGGGCTGGACCTGGGGCTCACGCACCTGGACACCGCGGAGCTCTACGGCCAGGGGCGGGTGGAGGAGGCCCTGGTGTCGAAGGCCATCGAGGGCCGGCGCGAGGAGGTGTACCTCGTCTCCAAGGTGATGCCGTCCAACGCGACGCGGAGGGGCACGGTGGCCGCCTGCGAGCGCAGCCTGAAGCGCCTGGGCACGGACCACCTGGACTGCTACCTGCTGCACTGGCCCGGTTCGCACCCGCTGGAGGGCACGGTGGAGGCCTTCGAGGAGCTGGTGGCGGCCGGGAAGATCCGCTCCTGGGGTGTGAGCAACTTCGGGGTGGAGGACCTGGAGGAGGTGCTGGCGCTCGCGGGGAAGGGGCGCATCGCGTGCAACCAGGTGCTGTATCACCTGGAGGAGCGCGCCATCGAGCACGCGGTCGTCCCGTGGTGCGAGGCCCAGGGCGTGGCGGTGGTGGCCTACAGCCCCTTCGGCAACGGGCAGTTCCCGTCACCCACCAGCGCGGGCGGCAAGGTGCTGGCGTCCATCGCGAAGGAGCACGGCGTGACGCCCTTCCAGGTGGCGCTCCAGTTCCTGGTGCGCCGGCCGTCGGTGTTCGCCATCCCCAAGGCGAGCAACGCGGCGCACGTGCGAGACAACGCGAGCGCGGCCTCGCTGAAGCTCACGGAGGACGAGCTCCAGCGCATCGACGCGGCGTTCCCGAAGGGCGACGAGCCGGACGAGCTGCCCGTCATCTGACGGCAGCGCGTTCGCGCATCACGGCTTCCACTCGGGCCACATCCTCCGGCACGTCCACCGCCACGGTGCGCCAGTTCACGCTGGCGCAGCGGATGCGCAGGCCGTTCTCCAGGGCGCGCAGCTGCTCCAGCTTCTCCGTCTCCTCCAGCGGGGTGGGGCTGAATGAGGCGAGTTGGAGCAGCGTGTCCCGCCGGTAGCCATAGAGGCCCAGGTGGGCCCAGCGGCGCACGGGTGTGCCGGGCTCGCGGGCGTGCGGCACCGTGGCTCGGCTGAAGTAGAGCGCGTCGCCGTTGAGGGCGAGCACGGCCTTCACCACGTTGGGGTTGTCCACCTCCTCCGGTTCCAGGGGCCGCACCAGCGTGGCCATGTTCACGGCTTCGTCCTGGAAGAGCTCCGCGAGCACCTTGAGGGCGGCGGGGTCCACGAGCGGCTCATCCCCCTGCACGTTCACCCACACCTCCACGTCCGGGCGGGCGCGGGCGACCTCCGCGATGCGGTCCGTGCCGGTGGGGCAGGCGGGGCTGGTCATCACCGCTTTGCCTCCGAAGGCCTCCACGACGTCGCGGATCCGCGTGTCGTCGGTGGCCACCCACACCTCGTCGAAGGCGCTGGCTTCCTGACAGCGGCGCCAGACGTGTTCGATCATCGGACGGCCGGCGATGAGGGCGAGCGGCTTGCCAGGGAAGCGGGTGCTGGCATGGCGGGCGGGGATGACGGCCACGGTGTAGGAGGCGGGCATGGGCGGCATCTATCAGATTCAGGACGTCCCGCCGCGCTCGGGGAGGGGCTGACCGGCTCCCACCACTGGCCAGAAATGGCGCCGTGCCTAGCTTCCGGGGCGACATGAAGAAGGTCATCCACATCGTTGGCGCGCGTCCGAATTTCATGAAGGTGGCACCCATTCACCGGGCCATCTCCGCGCGTACGTCCCTGCGGCAGCTCGTCATCCACACCGGTCAGCACTACGACGCGAAGATGAGTGACGTCTTCTTCGCGGACCTGGGCTTGCCTCCGCCTGAAATCCACCTGGGCATCGGCTCCGGCAGCCATGCCGAGCAGACGGCGAAGATGATGGTGGAGATGGAGAAGGTCTTCCTCCAGGAGAAGCCGGACCTGGTCTCCGTGGTGGGCGACGTGAACAGCACCATCGCCGCGGCGCTCGTCACGTCCAAGCTGGCGATTCCGCTGTCCCACGTGGAAGCGGGCCTGCGCAGCTTCGAGCGGCACCAGCCGGAGGAGATCAACCGCGTCGTCACCGACCGGCTCTCCGACCTGCTGCTCACGCCGTCGCGCGACGCGGACGCGAATCTTTTGAAGGAGGGCATCGACCCGAAGCACATCCACCTGGTGGGCAACGTGATGATCGACTCGCTCCTGTCGTCCAAGGAGAAGGCCGACCAGTTGCCCACGCTGAAGAACCTGGGCCTGACGCCGAAGGGCTACGTGGTGGCGACGCTGCACCGGCCGTCCAACGTGGACAACCCGAAGCTGCTGGCGGGCCTGCTGGGCGTGCTGATGGACGTGGCGAAGGAGCTGCCCGTCGTGTTCCCGGTGCACCCGCGCACTCGGAAGATGATTTCGGAGCAGGGGCTGGCTTCCAGGCTGGAGCAGACGCCGGGGCTCAAGCTGGTGGACCCCATGGGCTACCTGGAGTTCCTGTCCGTCACGTCGCAGGCGAAGCTGGTGATGACGGACTCGGGCGGCCTGCAGGAGGAGACCACGGCGCTGAACGTGCCGTGCCTCACCATGCGCGAGCAGACCGAGCGCCCCATCACCGTGGAGGTCGGCTCCAACGAGGTGGTGGGCACCGACCCCGCGCGCATCCGCGAGGCCGCGAACCGCGTGCTGTCCGGCGACTTCAAGAAGGGCCGCGTGCCGGAGCTGTGGGACGGCCGCACGGGCGAGCGCATCGCGGACCTGTACTCGCGCTTCCTGGGCGTGGAGACCAAGCGCGCTTTCGGGTGAGCTGACGCGTTCGTGAAGCAATCAGGCCGCCGGGTGCTCGCGTCTTCGTGCGCGGGGGCCGGGCGGCCTTCGTGTTTCAAAGCGTGGTAGAGCATCGGGTCCGCCATGCGTGAAGACCCCGAGAGCGCTCCGGTCATCCCCGACGGCTACGTCGACATCCCGTTCGTCGTGGAGCCGAACTACGCGGGGTGGCGGTTGGACCGGTACCTCTGCGAGAAGATCCGCCGCATGGACCTGGAGCGCGTGCGGGGCATCATCCTGCGCGGCGTCCTGTGCGACGAGTACCGGCTCAAGCCTTCCACGCCCGTGTATCCGGGGCTCACCTTCCGCATTCGCCGCCCCGCGAGCCAGGAGCCCGTGACGCCCACGGAGCTGCCCGTTGTCTTCTCCGATGACTGGCTGCTGGTGTTGGACAAGCCGGCGGGGCTGCCCATCCACCCCACCGCGCGCTACCACAAGGGCACGCTGGTGACGCTCTTGCGCGAGCGCTTCGGTGAGCGCTTCGCGGAGCCCGCGCATCGGTTGGACCGTGAGACGAGTGGGCTGGTCGTGTGTGGCCGCACCACCGAGTCCTGCCGTGTGCTGGGTGGACTGTTCCTGTCGCGCGATGTGCACAAGGAATACCTGGCGCTGTGCGAGGGCCAGCCTTCCGAGGACACCTTCGTCGTGGACGCGCCCATCGCGGAGGGCACGGACCTGATCCGCATCGCCGTGCGCATCGACCCGGTGGTGGGCAAGCCCAGTCGTACGCGCTTCCAGGTGCTTCAGCGCTTCACTCATGGCGGCGCGCCGTTCGTGCTGCTGCGCTGCTTTCCGGAGACAGGACGGCAGCATCAGATTCGCATCCACCTGCGAGAGGCGGGCTTTCCTCTGGTGGGCGACAAGATGTACGGGCCGGACCCGGGGTACTTCGACCGGTTCAGCAAGCACTCGCTGGAGCCGGAGGCGTGGGACCGACTGCGGTTGCCGCGCCATGCGCTTCACGCGGAGCGCATCACGTTCCCGCACCCGGGCACCGGGGAGTCCGTCACCTTCGCGTCGCCGCTTCCCGATGACTTGAAGGACTTCATCGCCGGGAGTTGAGCCGCTAAGCCAGCTCACGCAGGAACGACGTGACCACCTCCGCCAGGCGCTCGGGTTGGTCATACGGGAGGCCGTGGCTGGCGTCCTGTATCTGCTCGATTCGCACGCGTGGGTTGAGGCTCCGCAGCTCCGTTGCCATCTCGAGCGTGACGACGGGACTGCTGTCCCCAATGACGAGGAGGATCGGGACGTCAATCGCGCTCACCACGTCGCGATACTCGGGGTTGGGCGGCGTGAGGACGTCGAAGGCTTCAAAACGGGTCTTCAGTCTCGCCTCGGCGAGATGCTCGATGAGTTCGGGCGAACGATGCGGCTGCCGGGCTCGGGCCTGTGCAACGAGCTCGGATTTGCTGAAGCCGAGTGTCCTGCGGTGTTGTTCGGCGACGTCGCTGGCGTGCACCTCGCGTTGGCGCTCGGGGCTCAAGAACGTCGGGTCGACCAGGATGACGCCGCGGAGGCCCGCCGTCCCTCGGCTTGCGACCACCGCGGCGGTCATGCCGCCCATCGAGTGGCCCAGCAGCACCGGACGCGAGAGCTCCAGGCCTCGGATGAGGCCCACGACGTCGCTTGCGTGATCGTCGTACTGGTAGCCGTGGCGCGGCGTGCTCGAACCGCCGTGCCCTCTGGCGTCGGGCATGACGACGTCGAATTCACCTTCGAGCGCGCGCGCCACGGGAGTCCAGCAGGCTCCGCTCCCGATCAATCCATGGAGCAGGACGACGGGAGGTTTGGCGCCTCCCGTCCGGAGGTAGTGGAGGTCGATGCCGTTCGCTTCGCGGACTCCACTCATCCAGGTCGTCATGGGACGATTCCTGCCTGCCGTGGCTCAGGAAGTGAAGTTCAATCAGCCTGCCTTGCGGAGGTTCTTCGCTCCCGGCACCACGCGCAGCAGTTGCTCGGGCATCCGGTCCACGACCTGCTCCGTGAAGCGGGCGAAGATGCGGAAGAGCACCGGCAATAGCACCAGCGTCAGCGCGCACGCGGAGATGGTCCCGGACACGATGACGATGGCCAGGGGCTTCTGCATCTCCGAGCCGATGCCGTTGCTCAAGCACGCCGGCACCAGGCCCAGCGCCGCCAGCGCTGCCGTCATCAACACAGGGCGCAGGCGTTCGCGGCTTCCGTGGAGGATGGCGTCGTCCAGCGACTCTCCCGCCTCCCTCCGCTCCGCGATGGCGCTCATCACCAACACTCCGTTGAGCGCCGCCTGTCCGATGAGCGCGATGAAGCCCACCGCCGCCGCCACGCTCAGCGGCATGCCCGCCCAGTACAGGCCGAACACGCCTCCCATCAGCGCGAAGGGCACGTTGAGCAGCGTCACCACCGCGCGGCCGAAGGAGTTGAACGCCTTGAAGAGCAGCAGCAGCGTGAGCACCAGCGCCACCGGCAGCACGGTGAGGAGCCGGTCCATCGCGCGCTCCTTGCTCTCGAACTCGCCGCCCCACTCGACGCTCATTCCCGTGGGGGGCGGGGCTTCCTTCTGGAGCAGCGCCTGTGCGTCCTTCACGAAGGAGCCCAGGTCCCGGCCTCGCACGTTCATGCGCACGCCGATGTAACGCCGGCCGTTCTCGCGGTTGATGGAGGCCCGGCCGAAGCCCGTCTTCACCTTGGCCAGCTCGTTCAGCGGCACCAGCACGCCTCCCTCCACGGGCACTCGCAGGTGGGAGATTTTCTCCACGTCGTCCCGGCTGGACATGGGCAGGCGCATCACCACGTCGAAGCGGCGCTCTCCCTCCCAGAACTCGCTGAGCGGCCGGCCTCCCACCGCCGTCTGGAAGACGTGCTGGAAGTCACCCAGTGACATGCCGTGGCGGGCCAGCGCTACACGGTCCGGCGTCACCTGGATGCTCGGCACCTCGCCGCTCTTCACGATGCCCAGGTCCGCGACGCCGTCCACCTTTGACAGCGTGCGCTTCACCTTCTGCGAATACTCCTGGAGCACCTGGAGGTCGTCGCCGAAGAGCTTCACCGCGAGCTGACCCTGCTGGCCGCTGATGCTCTCGTTCACGTTGTCGCCGATGGGCTGGCTGAAGCTCACCTCCATGCCCGGGACCTCCGACACGGAGCGCTGGAGGACCTCCAGCACGTCGTCCAACTTCGGTGTGCTCTTGGGCCCCTCGGCGGGTGGCTTGAGCTTCACGAAGAACTCCAGGTTGTTGGTGAGCTTCGCGTCGGTGCCGTCCTCCGGGCGGCCCAGTTGGCTGAGCACTCCGTCCACCTGCGGCGCCGCGCGCAGCAGGCCTTCGATTCGCGGCACCAGCTTGCGGCCCTCCGACAGGGAGATGTTCGAGGGCATCGTGAAGGTCAGGTAGAGGCTGCCTTCGTTGAGCGCCGGGAGGAACTCGCTGCCCATGCGCGGGACGAGCGCTCCCGCGAAGAGCAGGCCCGCCGTGCACACCGCGACCACGGTGCCCGGGTGCTTGAGGCTCCAGGTCAGCACGGGGCCGTAGGCTTTGTCCGCGGCTCGCAGCACTGGTGATTCCCTGTGCTTCACCGGCTTGCGGTAGACGAACGACGCCAGCACCGGGATGAGCGTGACGGAGAAGACGAGCGCACCCAGCAGCGCCGCCACCACCGTGTTCGCCATGGGCGCGAAGATGCGGCCCTCCACCCGCTGCAACATGAAGATGGGCAGGTACGCCGCGATGATGATGAGCAGCGAGAACACCGTGGGGCGCACCACCGCCTTCGTCGCGCGCTGGATGCGTTCGAGCGGGGTTTCCCCCTCGTACTGATGGCCGGACATGCGCGCCAGGATGCTCTCGATGATGACCACGCCTCCGTCCACGATGACGCCGAAGTCCACCGCGCCCATGGACAGCAGGTTCGCCGACATGCCTCGCATCTTCAGGTAGATGAACGATGCCAGCAGCGAGAGGGGAATCAGGACGCCCACGACGATGGCGGCCCGCAGGTCCAAGAGGAAGATGAAGAGGACCAGCGTGACGAGCAGCGCGCCCTCCAGCAGGTTGTGGCCCACCGTGCGCAACGTCGTGTTCACCAGGTCCGTGCGGTCGTAGAACGGATCAATGTGCGCGTCGTCCGTCTGGAGGCGGCCGTTCACCGCGGTCACCGCGTCGCGCACGCGAGAGAGCACCACGGAGGGGTTCTCTCCCCGGCGCATCAACACGATGCCCTGCACCACGTCACTGTCGCCGTCGCGGCTGACCACGCCCTGGCGAGGGGACCAGCCCTCGTTCACGTCCGCCACGTCCTTGAGGAACACGGGCGTGCCTTCGTGCGTGGCCACTCGCACGTCGCGGATGTCGTCCAGCGAGCGGAAGAGGCCCTCGCTGCGGATGACGAACTGTTCGGAGCCTCGCTCCAGCACGCCGCCGCTCGCGTTCTCCGAGCCGTCCTTCAGCGCGTCTTCCACGTCGTCCAACGTGAGGCCGAACGCCGCGAGCTTCACGGGATCCGGCTGGATGTGGATTTCCTTGAGGAGTCCTCCGTAGCTGACGACGTCCGCGACGCCGTCCACTCGCAAGAGGCCCGGCCGCACCACCCAGTCCTGGAGGGTGCGCAGCTTCATCGGGTCGCCCTTCGCGCCCTTGAGCGTGTAGCGATAGATTTCTCCGATGGGCGTGGCCAGCGGCCCAAGGGAAGGCGTGAGGCCTTCGGGCAGCTCCGCGTCGCGCAGGCGCTCCAGCACCTGGGCTCGGGCGAAGAGCACGTCGGTGTTGTCGTTGAAGCTCAGCGTGACGAACGACAGGCCGAACATGGAGAGGTTGCGCAGGCGCGTCAGGCCCGGGATGCCGTTGAGGGCTCGCTCCAGCGGGAGGCCAATCTGACGCTCCACCTCTTCGGACGGCTGGCCCGGGTAGAGGGTGATGACGTTGACCTGGGTGTCGGTGGGATCCGGGAAGGCTTCCACGGTGAGGTCGGTGAAGCAGAACCAGCCCCAGATGGCGGTGAGCAGCGTGAGGAACACCACCGCCGCGCGGTTCTTCAGACTGAAGTCGACGAGCTTTTCGAACATGGGCGTCTTTCGTTCCGTCGAGGGGCTTCAGTCCGCCAGTTCGATCTGGTTCTCCAGGAGCAGCGCGCCCCGGGCGACGAACCGGTCTCCGGAGGCGAGGCCTCCGCGCAGCTCCACCTCTCCGTCGCGACGGCGGCCCGGCGTCACGGCGACCCGCTCCAGGCGGTTCGAGTCACGGGCGACGAAGACCACCGAGCGCGCTCCATCCGTCACCACCGCGCTGTCCGGGACTCGCACGCGCTTGACGCCTTCGGGGGGCGTGGGCGTCACCTCCACGAAGGCGTTGGGGCGGAAGCGGCGGTCGTTGTTGGGGACCCGCACGCGCACCTCCACGGTGCGGCGCAGCGGATCCACCACCTCGGCGACGCGGTCCACCTTGCCGGCACGGACGATGCCATCTCGCGTGGTGACCGTGACGTCCTGGCCGGGGGACATGTCCATCGCGTCTGCCTCCTGGAGGTCGGCGACGACCATGACCTGATCCAGGTCCGACAGACGCACGAGCGGCTTGTCGCGGTCCGGCGTCACCTCCTGGCTGGCCGCCAGGTCCTGGTCCACCACCGTGCCGGAGCGCGGCGCTGTCACCCAGAAGAGGTTCTCGCCTCGGGAGGACACACGGAGGCTGCCTTGCTTCGCCTTGGCGGCCTCCAGGGAGAGTTCGGCCTGACGCAGCTCCGTCTGCGCGGCGAGGAGTTCCTTCTCCGGGGCGGCTCGCAGGGCCACCAACTCCTTGAGGCGGTCCGCGTTGCGGCGCTTCTCCGCGAGCTCTGCTTCCGCGCCGCGCTGTTCGCGCACGAGCTCCGCGAAGGCTCCAGAGCGCACGCTGAAGAGGTCGTCACCCTGCTTCACGCGGTCTCCGGGACGCACGCGGACTTCTTCCACTCGGCCCGCGAGCGGGGCTCCCACTGAGGCGGTGCGCGCCTCGTCGAACTGCACCCGCGCGGGGGAGGGGAGCGGGGTGAGGGCGCTGCCCTCGGTGGCCACTGCGAGCTGTACGTAGTGCCACTGCGGTGCTCCGTCTGGCAGGTGCACCGTTTCGCCTTTCACGGTGGGGCCGTTGATGGCGGTCTCGCTCTCCGCGACGGAGTCGGTGGGGGCCAGCACGTAGAGCAGCACGCCGGTGCCCAGCAGGCCCGCTCCCGCGAAGGCCATCCAGACCGTGGTTCGGCGGGATGGAGTGGTGCTGGACGTCGGAGCAGCGGCGGTGTCGGGGGTGTTCATGCGGGGGCTTTCTGGAAGGCGGGAGGGATCGCGTGGGGCTCACGCGGAATGGGACGGCTCGTCAGGGGCGGGCAGGGCGGTGTTCGTGCTTCGAGGCGCGGAGGCAGGAGCGAGGGAATGCGCCTGCCGTCATCAGGAGCGGGGATTGATCAGCGTGTCCGGTGCTCGCGGACCGGCGGCGCTGGTCCGGGCGATGGCGATGGTGAGGCGGTAGGCGGTCTGATCCAGGTCGGCCGCGTGCAACACCAGCTCGCCGTAGGTCCGGCGCGCGAGGAGCAGGTCCTGCAACGCCGCGCCTCCTGCCTTCACCGCCGCGTCCAGGCGCTGCACCACGCCTTCGGCCAGCGGCAGCGTCTGCGTATGGAGCTTTTGCCGACGCTCCTGCACCGCTCGCAGTTGCTGGTTCAGGACATCCGTCTCCCGCGAGGCCTGGGCCGTGAGCAGCTCTCGCGCGGTCCTCGCGGACTGGGCGCTCGCGCTGGCGGCGTGCGCGTCCGCCTGTCCGTGGTCGAAGAGGGGGAGCGGAATCGACAGGCCCACGAAGAGGGAGTTCTTCTGGTTGCCGGAGATCATGAACTGATCTCGCGTGTAGCCAGCTCGCACCGTCGGATCCGGAATCCAGCGGCGCTGCGCCAACGTCAGCGAAGACCGCGCGGCGTCCTCCTGCGCGCTCAGGGCCCGCAGGTCCGGCCTTGATTCGATGGCGGCGGGGGCGGGCGCCTTGTCGAGCCTTGCCTGGAGGAAGGACATCGCCCGCTCGTGGTTTCCGAACGGCTCACACGGAATGCCCGCGAGCTGTGCGCAGGCGAGCAGTGCGTCCGTGAGCTTCACGCGCTCCTCTCCCAGCGACGTCTCCAGCGACTGCGCCTCCAACGTGGAGCGGTCCACGTCCAGACCCGCGGCGTCGCCGTGCTGCTGCCTGGCGCGTTGCAGGTCCGTGAGCTTCAGCGCGTCGTCGGTGAGCTTTGTCAGCTCCGCGATGCGCACCTCCATGGTGGCCACGTCCGCTGCTCGCTCCAGCACGTCGTACATGCGAGCCCTCAGCGCGGCGTGCACGTCCAACGTGGTGGCGGACAGCGCCGCCTTCGCCGCGTCCTGACGTGGGCCCCGCTTGCCCAGCTCCACCAGCTCCGACAGGCCCACGACGTAGTTGGGCACGTCGTCCAGGCGGCGCAGGCCCGGCGGGTTCGTGGCGCCGATGGGGATGGTGTTCATCGACACGTCCAGCTCCGGATTGGGCAGCAGGTGCGTGCGCTGGTGATCCGCTCGCGACGCCGCGAGGCGGGCGCGGTCGTCCGCGAAGTCCGCGGAGTGCTCCCAGAGGAGCTCCGCCAGACCGTCGTCGTCCGGCAGGGTGGAGAGCAGCAGCTTGGAGGAGGACGTGGGGTGCTGCTCGGCACCGGCGGTGAGACCGAGCAGGGTGCCCAGGGCGATGAGTGCGGGGAGGGAACGGCGCAAGCGGCAGGCTCCGGTGAGAATCCGGAGGAGCCCCATCGCAAGCCGTGTGCCCGGCCTGGCCCCAGCAAATCCGCGCGGATGCGACGCCGCGCGACTTCAAAATCCTTTCAGCGCCCGCGACTTCAAAATCCTTTCATCGCGGGCACTGCAAATCGCTTCAGGTGTCACCCAGGCGCTTGAGGAAGGTCGGATAGGACAGCCCGAGCGCCTTCGCCGCCTCCATGCGCCGGCCGCCCAGCCGCTCCAGCACCCAGCGCACGTACGCCTGCTCCAGGTCCTCCATGGGCACGGGCTCCGTCACGCTGAAGGCTCCCGGCGCCACCGCGGCGGATGCCTCCACCTTCACCGCGGCGCTCACGGAGGGCGTGCCGCCAAGCACCTCCAGCTCCAGCTCCGGTTCGGGCTCCAGCACCAGCGCCCGCTCCAGGATGTTGCGCAACTCGCGCACGTTGCCCGGGAACGCATAGGCCGCGAGCCTCGCTCGGGCCTTCACGCCCAGGCTGACGTCGCGCCGGCCCAGCTCGCGGCCCAGGTCCGCGAGCATCCCTTCCGCCAGCGGGAGGATGTCCTCGCGCCGCTTTCGCAGCGGCGGGATGTCGATGCGGAACACGCCCAGGCGGAACCAGAGGTCCTCGCGGAAGTTGCCTCCCGACATCTGCTTCGGCAGGTCCCGGTTGGTGGCGGCCACGATGCGCGCGGTGCTCGTCTGCTCCGTCGTACCACCCAGCCGGCGGAACCTCCCCGAGTCCAGGAACGTCAGCAGCTTCGCCTGGAGCGGCAGCGGCAGTTCGCCCACTTCATCCAGGAAGAGCACGCCGCCGTGGGCCACCTCCACCAGCCCGCGCCTCGCGGTGCGCGCGTCCGTGAAGGCGCCCTTCTCGTGGCCGAACAGCTCGCTCTCCACCGTCTGCTCGGGCAGGGCCGCGCAGTTGATGTGCACGAAGGGCGCTCCGCCGTCCTTCGACGCGAGCGCATGCAGGTGCCTCGCGAGCTGCTCCTTGCCCACGCCCGTCTCGCCCAGTAGCAGCACCGGGCTTCGCGGCGACGCGGCGATGCGCTCCAGCATCGCGAACACCCGCTGCATCGCGGCGGACGTGGGGGGCACCAGACGGCGGCGGCCGGACAGCTCCGCCTCCGCCGTCTCCAACCGGTCCCTCAAACGGCTGGCATCCACGGCCCGGCGCGCGCGCAGCACCAGGTCCGCCAGCTCCACGGGCTTGGCCAGGTAGTCCGCCGCGCCCGCTCGCACCGCGTCCACCGCGCTGGCGATATCTCCGTGCGCCGTCACCATCACCACCGCTACGCCGGGCGCGTGTGCCTTCAGCTCCGGCAGGAACGCGAGCCCGTCTCCGTCCGGCAAGCGGCGGTCCAGCACCAACAGCACGGGCGTGGTCTTCGCCAACGACGCACGGGCTTCGTGCAGCGAGTGCGCCACCGTGAGGCTGAAGCCCTCTCGCTGGAGCGCCACCGCCGCGATGGAGGAGAAGGCTCGGTCGTCATCCACCAAGAGGACGGGGAGGCTCATGGCCGGGGCACTCGGGGAAGGTGGAGGAGGAAGCGGCTGCCGTCGGGGAGGCGCTCGAAGGTGAGCTGTCCGCCCTGATGCTCCAGCGCCTGGCGCGTCATGGCCAGCCCCAATCCGATGCCCTTGGGCTTGGAGGTGTGGAAGGGCTCGAAGAGGTGCTCCTCTACGCCCGGCGGCGGCCCTCCCCCGTTGTCCTCCACCGTCACCACCGCGACGTCCGCGTCCAGGCGGGCGCGCACGCGCACCTGGGGCTCGGTCACCTTGCCCAGGTCCTTGGCCGCCACCGTGGCCTCCATCGCGTTGCGCACCAGGTTGTCCAGCGCGGTGGTGAGCAGCAGCGGGTCGCAGGACAGGGGCGCCGCGTCCGGGGGCACGTCCACGTCCACTCGCACTTCCCCTGCCTCCGGCAGCGAGCGCAGGCCTTCCACCACGTCACGCACCAACTGGGACAGGTTCACGTCCACGCGGCGCACGACGGGCGGCTTGCCGAAGTTGAGCAGCGACGTGGCCAGATGCGCCAGCCGGTCAATCTGCCCGTGCAGCGTGCGCACCACGAGCCCGCCTTCACCTTCCGGAGAGACGAGGCCGGTGGCGGCCTTGAGGCCGTTGAGGGAGTTCTTCACCTCGTGCGCGATGAGGCTGGCGGCGCTGCCCAGCGCGGCCATCTTCTCCTGCTGCGCGGAGCGCGTCTCCACCTCGCGGAACAGGCCGTAGACGCGGCGCCAGTGGACGGTGAAGAGCACCAGCGTGCCCACCTGGAGCAGCGCCAGCACCAGCAGTTGCACGAGGAAGCGGTCGCGCAGGCCGGACAGGAGCGCGGTCTCGTCCGCGGCGAGCACCAGGTGCAGCCCCGTGCCGGGCACGGGTGTGGCGGTGAGGAAGGTCTCCGGCATCGCGCCCAGTGAAGGGGGCCGGACGCCCTCGCGGATGAAGTCGCGCAGCTCTCCGGACGCGCGTGACACGTTGGCCCACGAGGGTGGCGCGCTTGGCAGGAAGAGGTCTCCTGAGGCGTTGAGGACGAGCAGCTCCAGGTCGTTGCTCAGGGGCCGCCCGCCCGGCAGCGCCGTCCCCGTGTCCAGCAGGCCCGCGAGCACCGCGGTCGTCTCGCCCGCGCGCACCACCGGCACCGCGACGACGAAGAGGGATGCGCCCGGCGCGATGGCGTCCACCACCGACGTCTGGCGCGCGAGCACCTGCTGGAACCAGGGGCGCGTGGCGAAGCCGTCCTGGGCTTGCGCCTCGTCGAGCGGCGGGTCGCTCCAGCGCAGCTTGCCCTGCGCATCCAGAACCATCACGCCCGCGTGGAAGAGGCCGGCGCGGGGCGTGGTGAGGTCCTGGAGGTCCTCGGTGGGCAGCTCGCGCTTCACGTCCGGGCCCACGCCCTCGGACACGCGCAGGAGCTCCGTCTGGAGCAGCTTCAGGTGCAGGCCCAGCGCCTCCGCGTAGACGCGGGCCTCGCGCGTCATGCGGGACTGGAACTCCGCACGGGCCACGGCGACGTCGCTGCGGTAGGAGAGCAGCGGTCCCGCGACGGCGACCGCTCCCAACAACACCAGGCCCGCGACGACGGAGCGGACGAACTGCCGCTCCGCCTGGGCGAGCCCGGGCCGGCCCGAAGGCGCGGCTGACATCTCAGGCGCTGAGCTTGGTGGCACCCGCGCTCTGGGACAGCTTGTCGGTGAGGTACTGCCCGGAGAAGCACGCGGTGCAGTAGGTGCTCCGCTTCGGGTCCTCCACCGCGGTGCCCAGGCCCTCCAGCGACAGGTAGCCCAGGGAGTCCGCCGTCACGTACTTCGCGATTTCATCCGTGGTGTGGCTGGCCGCGATGAGCTCCGTGCGGCTGGGCGTGTCGATGCCGTAGTAGCAGGGCCACTGCGTGGGCGGCGACGAGATGCGCAGGTGCACCTCCACGGCGCCCGCGGCCTTGAGCATCTTCACGATCTTGCGGCTGGTGGTGCCGCGCACGATGGAGTCATCCACCACCACCACGCGCTTGCCCTTGAGCACCTGGCGCACGGCGGACAGCTTCAGCTTCACGCCGAAGTGGCGGATGGACTGCTGCGGCTCGATGAAGGTGCGGCCCACGTAGTGGCTGCGGATGAGGCCCACGTCGTAGGGGATGCCGCTCGCCTGCGAGAAGCCGATGGCCGCGGGCACGCCCGAGTCCGGCACCGCGATGACCAGGTCCGCCTCCGCGGGCTGCTCGCGTGCCAGCTGCACGCCCAGGCGCTTGCGCACCTCGTACACGCTGCTGCCGAAGAGCACCGAGTCCGGCTTGGCGAAGTAGACGTGCTCGAAGATGCAGCGGCCCAGCCGGGCCGCAGGCTTGAACGGCATGCTGGAGCGCAGCACGCCGTTCTCGATGACGACCAGCTCGCCCGGCTCCAGCTCGCGGACGATCTCCGCTTCGATGAGATCCAACGCCGTCGTCTCGCTGGCGAGCACGTAGGCGCCTTCCTTCATCTTGCCCAGCACCAGCGGCCGGAAGCCGTTGGGGTCGCGCACCGCGATGAGCTTGTCCTCGGTGAGGAGCAGGATGCTGTACGCGCCCTCCACCCGGCGCAGCGCTTCCACGAGGCGGGCCTCGAAGGTGGGCTGCTTGGAGCGGGCCAGGAGGTGCATCACCACCTCCGTGTCCGCGTCCGACTGGAAGAGCGCGCCCTCCGACTCCAGCTCCGCCTTGAGCTCCACCGCGTTCACGAGGTTGCCGTTGTGCGCGATGGAGAACTGGCCGCCCGCGTAGTTCACGAACAGGGGCTGGGCGTTCTTGATGCCACTTCCACCCGCCGTGCTGTAGCGCACGTGGCCGATGGCCGCCTTGCCGGGGAGCCCTTCAATCACCGGCGCGGTGAAGATGTCGGCGACCAGGCCCATCTGCCGGTGCGCGCGCAGGACGTGCCCGTCGGACGCGACGATTCCGGCGGACTCCTGTCCGCGGTGCTGCAGGGCGTGCAACCCCAGGTACGTCAGGTTGGACGCCTCTCCGTGACCCACGATTCCGAAGATGCCGCACATGGCGCGCTGCCTTACCCCTTTCGACCTCGAAGCGGAACAGGAACGCACGCCTTGAAGGTGGGTATTCCACCATCAGCCGACGTCGGCCCTTGTAGGCCAGGCAAGGCACCGTTGCCCGAAAGGTAGGAGCCGCCTGGAAGCGCCGAGGGGTTACGCTGCCTCCGGCATGTCCTCTTCCCGGCGCTCCTTCCTCCGCCCCTTGCTGCCCTTCGCCTTGTTAACGGCCGGGGCCGCCTACGCGCTCGCCTCCTGGAACTGGTGTGGGAGGTGGGAGGAGCGCACGCCCGAGGTGCTGTCACAGGTGCGTGGCGAAGGTCCTCTGCGCGCGGGCGCGGCGAAGGTGGCCCTCTCCCCGCCCTATCCGGTGGTGGTGGCGGGCTACGTCCCACCCCGCCCCGAGGCGAGCCAGGCCGAGCTCCCCCTCCATGCGAGGGCCCTGGTGCTGGAGGCCGGTGGCGCGCGCGTGGGCGTGGTGTCGCTGGAGCTGCTCCTGGTGACGCCGGAAATCACGGCGCGGGTGCGCGAGCGCGTCGCGAAGGCCGGGGTGAAGGAGGTGCTGGTGGTGGCCACGCACACGCACTCCTCGTTTGGAGGCTACGACGCGCGGTGGGCGGCCCAGCTCTCCGGCACGGGGCGCTACCGGGAGGCGTCCGCGAACGCGGTGGTGGAAGGCGCGAGCGAGGCGCTGGAGAAGGCCGCGGCTTCCATGAAGGACGTGACACTGGAGGTGGGCGGCGCGGCGGACGCGGAGCTCGTCCATTCCCGCTCCGGTGGTGATGTCCCGGACGGCCAGCTCACGCGGGCGGTGTTGCGCGGAGCGGAGGGGCCCGTGGCGGAGGTGCTGGTGTTCGCCGGGCACGCCACGCTCATTCCCCGGCAGCGGTCGCTGTTGGATCCGGACTTCCCGGGCCGGCTGAGCGCGCTGCGCGAGGAGGCGGGGAGTGGCGTCACGCTGTTCGTGCAGGGCAGCGAGGGCAATGCGACCGTGTCCTTCAACGAGGGCCAGGGCCCCGAGCGCGCCCTGGGCTTCGCGCGCAAGCTGTCGGCGCTGGCGGATGGCGCTGCCCCGGCGTCCGTGACGGAGCCGGTGCGGCTGGCGTTCGCGCGAGTCCAGACGGCGCTGCCCCGGCCGGACTCTTCGCGGCTGGTGCCCGCCTTCACCCGCGCGGCGGGGGACAACTTCCTGTGCGCGTCGTCTCCGCGCGAGGCGGAGGTGGACGCGCTGGCGCTGGGGCCCCTGGAGCTGCTGTCCATCCCGGGAGAGCCCACCGTGGGCGCGGGCCGCGCGCTGGCGGACCTCACCGGGGCGACGCACGTGCTGGGGCTCGCCAACGGTTACGTGGGCTACCTGGACACGCCTGAGAAGGTGCGCGAAGGGCAGGGCGAATCCCGGCGCCAGTACTTCGGTCCCGCCTTGATGGAGCGCCTGGGCACCGCCGCGCGCGTGGCCTCTGGCGCGGTCGGCTTCTCTCCCGTCAAGTAGGCGCGGCGAAGGCCCGTCCGCCCGCCTGCCCTGCGGACCTCCTGACATCCGGCCGCGCTGGGCCCGCACCGTCGCTGACGGAGGGCCCGCTGCCTACCTTGGTCCTCGAAAGCGTCTTCACGCGACAGGGGGAACAGGATGAGGTGGGAAGGCGGACGTCGCAGCTCGAACATCGAGGACCGGCGGGGCGGTGGCTTCGGACGCCCGCTCGCGGTGGGCGGTGGCGCCGCGTCACTGGTGGTGGCCCTGCTGGTGATGCTGCTGGGCGGCGACCCGTCCGACGTGCAGATTGGCACGCGCACCTCCCCGTATTCGCAACCGGGCACGGGCGGCTCCGGGAACGTGGACCCACAGCAGGAGGAGCTGAAGGACTTCGCCTCCGTCGTGCTCGCGGACACCGAGGACACCTGGCCCGGCCTGCTGGAGCCGCAGGGCGTGCGCTACGTGCAGCCGCGGCTGGTGCTCTTCTCGGACGCGGTGCAGTCCGCGTGCGGCATGCAGGAGAGCGCGGTGGGGCCCTTCTATTGTCCGGGCGACCAGAAGGTGTACCTGGACCTGCGCTTCTTCGACGAGCTGGAGAGCCGCTTCGGCGCGCCGGGTGACTTCGGCCGCGCGTACGTCATCGCGCACGAGGTGGGGCACCACGTGCAGAACCTGCTGGGCGTCTCCCGCAAGGTGCAGTCCCTGCGCAACCGCACGAGCGAGGAGCAGGCCAACCAGCTCTCCGTGCTGACGGAGCTCCAGGCGGACTGCTTCGCCGGCATCTGGGCCCACCACGCTCAGAAGGAGCGGAACATCTTGGAGCAGGGGGACGTGGAGGAGGGCCTGGGCGCCGCCAGCGCCGTGGGCGACGACACCCTCCAGAAGCGCGCCCGGGGCTACGTCGTCCCCGAGTCCTTCACCCATGGCTCCGCCGCGCAGCGCATGACCTGGTTCAAGCGCGGCCTGGAGCAGGGGACGCTGGAGGCGTGCGACACCTTCAACGCCCGGCGGTAGGTGGCGCGAAGGGCTCAGCGCACCCGCGTGGCGCCCGGCCCATGCATCGGCGGGCGCTGCTGCTGCGTGCCGATGAGCGGCTGCTGGAGCTGGTACGTCCCATTCAGCGGCTGCTGCAACTGGTACGTCCCGTTGAGCGGTTGCTGGAGTTGATAGGAGCCGATGAGCGGTTGCTGGAGCTGGTACGTGCCGACGAGCGGCTGCTGCAGTTGGTACGAACCGGCCATCGGCTGCTCGAGCTGATACGAGCCGGCGAGGGGCTGCTGGAACCCGCTCTCCGCGGGCGGCTGATACCAGTAATTGTTCCAGAAGGTGCCGTCGCCGGAGTCGCTTGTCAGTGATTGCGGGTCATCCAGGTTCTGCGAGTCATTGCCATCCGGGGCAGTCATCGCTTCGTCCTGCTGCGCCAGGGCCGGACCTGACGCGAGCGCCACCACCAGGGTCACCAGGGTTCCAGTGCGCATGGGTGTCCTCGTTCTTTCCGTCGCGGGAGAGGGGAACCGCGCCGCGACCTCCTCCTCAAGATGACCGCGCGGGTCGGCTGCGGGGAGCGCGGTGCCCTCGCCCACGGGCCTGACCGCGCGCCTGTCATGGGGCCGTGCGTCATTCGCATTCCGGACACATTGCGGACGATAGGCTTACCGCGTGCGCGTGCTTTTTTGAGCGTGACTGAAGGGGCGCCGCGTCAAAACACAAACGTGAAACTTGTGCTTGTCGCCAGTGTGTCTTTGCTCCGAGCATGCCGCCTTCCCGCTGCTTCGCGGGCCGCGGGCGCTTCCCCGTGGCCCATGCGGAGCGGCCTCGCGGAGGAACGACATGCCCCGTTTGCAGTGGACCCGCGCTACGCGCGCGACCGTTCTGGCCCTGGTAGGGGCCCTCTCGTTGACCGCCTGCTCGGATGACGACGACACCACGCCGGATTCGGGCGTGAAAGTGGACGCGGGTACGAACACGGACGCGGGCACGAACACGGACGCCGGCAGTGACGCGGGCAGCGTGGACACGGGCATCCCCTGGGACGGCGGCAGCGCGGGGACCTTCTCCTGCGAGGGCAAGGCCCAGGCGACGCTGAACTTCGCGCCGGGCCAGGAGGAGGCGCTCCAGGACCAGGTGAACACCATGGCCGAGTGCACCACCATCAATCTGGCGGCGGGCACGTACACCTTCGACAACGCCATCACCATCCGCCAGAACGGCATCACGCTGGTGGGTGCGGGCAAGGGCACGAAGGGCGAGGGCACCGGCGGGGCGAGCAGCACGGTGCTGGTGTTCACCAACGCCGCGGCGAACTCCAACGGCCTGGACGTGGTGGGCAATCTCTTCACGGTGAGCGACCTGGCGGTGTGGAACGCGAAGAAGGACGCCATCCGCGTGGAATCCTCCATCGACGTCGTCATGCGCCGCGTGCGCACGGAGTGGGCGGAGGCCGACAAGGAGAGCAACGGCAAGTACGGCCTGTACCCGGTGAAGTCCAAGTACGTCCTCATCGATGAATGCGAGGCGTACAACGCCGCGGACGCGGGCATCTACGTGGGCCAGACGGAGTACGCCGTCGTGCGCAACAGCGTGGCGAAGCAGAACGTGGCGGGCATCGAGATTGAAAACACGAAGTACGCCTACGTGCTGGGCAACACGGCCCAGGACAACACCACGGGCCTGGTGGTGTTCGACCTGCCGGGCAACCCCATCATGGGGACGGACATCCGGGTGAAGAACAACATCATCACCGGCAACAACCGGCACAACTTCGCGTCCGTCGCGGCCAGCAGCAGCACGGTGTCGCAGGTGCCGGCGGGCACGGGCACGTTCATGCTGGCGTCTCGCCGCGTGGAGCTGACGGGCAACACCTGGGGCAACAACAACACGGTGGACGTGGCGGTGCTGAGCGGCCTCACCATCGAGGACGACGTCGCGCTGTGGGAGGCGGGCGGCTTCAACTTCGCGAGCTCGGACGTCTACATCCACGGCAACACCTTCCAGGGTGGCAGCGGCGACAACGTGGACAACGGCAACCTGAGCCCGCAGCTGCGGCCCCTGGGCGCGGCCCTGGCGGCGCTCTACACCTACGGCGAGACGCAGGGCGCGAAGGGCGTGGAGCACCTGGTGTGGGACGGCGTGGACCCCTACGGCCATGCCCGCACGGAGCTGAACCCCATCAACATCTGCTTCGCCGACAACACGCTGCCCACGGGCACCGTCAACGCCATCGCGGACCTGGACCTGGTGGCGGCGGGTTCGGCCGCGGCCACGGGCAACTTCGCGGGCGGGTGGGCCCTCACGCGGCACTACCCGGCCACGAAGGCGGAGTTCAACTGCTCGGGCTTCAGCCCCGCGCTGACGATTGGCAACTTCATCCAGTAACCGCGGTCAGGGAGCGTGACACCCATGTGGACGTCGTTCGTGAGCCCCCGTCTCTCCGTGGTGCTGCTGGCGTTGACGCTGGCGGCCTGCGGTTCCTCCGACCCGGAAGGCCCCGGGCCCACACCCGACTCGGGGACCGTGGATGCCGGAACGGGGGACGCGGGGGTTCCGGACGCGGGTGAACCTGACGCGGGCATCGTGGACGCGGGCACGGATGCCGGAACGCTCGATGCGGGCGCTCCGGATGCCGGGCCCGTGGACGCGGGGCCTCCGCTGGCCATCCCCAACGCGCTGTCGGGCTTCGAGCTGTTCACCGGAAGCCCGGCGGACGGAGGCCTCATCCCGGTGGAGGGCAACGTGCCCTACACCCTGTCCACGCCGCTGTTCTCCGACTACGCGGTCAAGTCACGCACCCTCTACATCCCCCCCGGCAAGACGGCGCACTACCAGCCGAAGGACGCGCTGGACCTGCCGGTGGGGACGCTCATCACGAAGACGTTCGCCTTCCCGGCGGACCTGCGGAATCCGGACCAGGACGTGCGGTTCATCGAGACGCGCGTCCTGGTGCGCCAGCCCTCCGGCTGGGAGGCGTGGCCGTACGTCTGGAACACGGAGCAGACGGAGGCCACGCTGGCCACCGGCGGCCGCGTGCGCGACGTGACGTTCATCGACTCGGAGGGGGAGACCCGTTCGTTCCGGTACGCGGTGCCCTCCAAGAACCAGTGCCAGCAGTGCCACCACCTGGTGGATGACAAGGGTGAGCAGGTGATGCACCCCATTGGCGTGAAGGCGCGCTACCTGCACCGCACGAACACCTACGGTGGTGTGGAGCGCGACCAGCTGGAGTACCTGGCGTCATTGGGCAAGCTGGACGGGCTGCCCGCCCAGGCGGAGCTGCCGAAGGCGCCGGACGCGTTCGACCCGCAGTCGGCGAACCTGGACACGCGGGCGCGCACGTACCTGGACATCAACTGCGCGCATTGCCACAACCCGAAGGGCACGGCGGGCATCACCAGCCAGCTGTTCCTCAACTTCGACAACACCAGCCTGTTCTCACTGGGCGAGTGCAAGCGTCCCGGCTCCGCAGGAGCGGGCGTGGGCGGCGAGTTCGACATCGTCCCCGGCAACCACGCGGAGTCCATCCTCTGGTATCGGCTGCACACGGAGGAGTCCGGCAAGATGATGCCGCAAATCGGCCGCACGATTCACCACGCGGAGGGCGCGCAGCTCATCGCGGATTGGATCGACTCGATGCCGCCGAAGACCTGCAAGTGACGACCTGCAAGTAGCGCTCAGGCGGCTGGCGACGGGGGCTCTTCCAGCCCCACGTTGCTGGACGCGCGGTTGTAGACGGCCAGGTCCAGGAGGCCCTCCTCGCGGGCCACCAGGACCGGCACCAGCATCTGGCCGGTGACGTTGGTGAGGGTGCGCATCATGTCCAGCACCCGGTCGATGGCCAGCAGGTAGCCCAGCCCCTCCAGGGGCAACCCCGCGGAGCTGAGGACGACGGTGGTCATCACCACCGCCGTACCGGGCACGCCGGCGGTGCCGAAGCTGCCCAGCACGGACGCCAGCAGGATGATGAAGAGCTGGGGCGCGGACAGCGTCAGGCCGAAGTATTGGGCAATGAAGAGCGACGTCATCGCCGGGTAGATGGCGCCGCAGCCGTCCATCTTGATGCTGGCGCCCAGGGGCACCGCGAACGCCGCGTAGTCCCGGTCGACGCCCAGGTTGTGGGTGACGCTGCGCAGGGCCACCGGCATGGACGCGAAGCTGGAGGAGCTGACGAACGCCACCTGCATGCCCGGCGCGGCGCCCCGGAAGAAGCGCAGCGGGTTGAGCCCGTGCGCCGCGAGCAGCCCGCCGTACACGAAGACGACGTGCACCGCGCACGCGAGGTACAGCGTGAGGACGAAGGTGCCCAGGGGCAGCAGTCGCTCGAAGCCGTAGGTGCCCACCAGCGCGGCGATGAGGCCGAAGGTGCCCAGCGGCGTCAGCTCCAGCACGAAGCGGGTGACTTGAATCATCGCCTCGCTGGCCTCACCCACGAGCGCGCGCAGGCGGGCGGTGCGGTCCCCCAGCTTCACCAGCGCGAAGCCCAGCAGGCCCGCGAAGAAGATGACCTGGAGCATCTTGCCCTCCGCCAACGCGGCGAAGGGATTGGTGGGCACCACGTCCAGCAGCACCTGCACGGGACCGGGCACCTGCTTGGGCTTGAAGTCGCTGGCCGCCTGGAGCGTGCCCACGCCCAGGCCCGGCTTCGTGAGGGCGGCGGTGCCCAGGCCCACGCCCACGGCCAGCGCGGCGGTGACGGCAAACCAGAGGAAGGTGCGGCCGCCCAGCGCCGCCACGCTCTTCTGGCCGCGCAGCGCGGACACCGCGTGGATGACGGCGAAGAACACCAGCGGTGTGGCGATCATCCGGATCAGCTGGACGTAGAGTGTGCCCAGCGGCTGGAGCCATGTGCCGGCGCGGTCGCCCAGCGCCCATCCGGCGAGCGCGCCCAGCACGAAGGCGCCCAGCACTCGCTGCCAGAAGGGAATGCGGAACCAGCGGGCCCAGAGCTTCATCGCGCGATACCTCTCACACCGGTGGACGGGCAGACCCTAACCCCCTCGCGAGTCCGGCGCCGCGTTCCCCTGCGAGGGACGCCCCACATCATTGCGACCCGCTCACTGGCCCCCTAGGCTCCTTCCCGCTTTTCCCCCCAATCCCATGCCAGGAGTGTTGCCATGAAGTTCACGAGCAAGGACGTGTCGAAGCTGCTGGAGGAAGTCAGCGGGTCCGAGGACCTGATGGGCCACGCCTGCGCGACGTCGTACCTCAACGGCCAGCACTACACCTGGAGCGGTACCCAGTGGGTGGGCACCTACTTCCCGGTGCTCAAGTACCCGGTGGGCGAGGACTCGAGCAGCTCCTGCTAGGCGTGTCGCAAGGCCCTGCCCCCATGAAGGTCGCCATCGTGGACAGTGGAGTGTCGGCAGGCTTCCTTCGCGGGGCGGGGCTGTCGCTCGCCGGGGCCGCGAGCTTCACGGTGGACCGTGAGGCGCGGCGCCTGGAGTCCCGTGTCCACTCGCGTGAGGAGCTGGCGGCCTGGCGCGGCGGCGACTCCGTGTTGGAGGACCTGGAGGACACGCACGGCCACGGCACCGCGGTGCTGAGCATCCTGATGGAGCAGGGCCGTCCCGGTGCCGACGTGGAGTGGTACGTCGCGCGCGTGCTGGATGGGCGGATGCGCGGCGATTCGCTGGGCCTGCTGGAAGCGCTGGAGTGGCTGACGCAAGACGTGCGGCCGGACCTCATCAACCTGAGCCTGGGCACCGTGGGCCGCGCCTTCGAGGCGCCCCTCACCGCGCTGCTGGACCGCGCGGTGGAGCAGGGCAGCGTGGTGCTCTGCGCCGCGGGCCCCGTGTCGGGTCTGCCGTCCGGGCTGCCGTCGGTGATGACGGTGGCGGACGCGGCCATGGCCCACGCGCTGAGGAAGGGGGACATCGTGGACCACGTCGAGGACGCGGCCACGGTGCGGCTGTACGCGGATGGCGCGTGGTGCGAGCGCCCCATCACGAGCAGCTACGCCTGTGCCCTCGCGGCGGCGCGGGTGCTGCGCGAGGGCTGTCCTCCCGGATGGCGGCGCGTCACCGCGTCACAGCGGACGCGGTGACCTTCGCCTCGGTGGACCTCAGGCCGGGACGCGGTCGTTGTCCTTGCGGTCCCAGTGCCGGTGCTTCGCGAGGGCCTTCGCGAACGCGGTGGCCAGCGCCGCGCCGGCACCGGCCTTGGAGCCCGCGACGACGCCGGGCGCGGCCGGGTCGATTTCACAGGCCTTGAGCAGCTCCTCCGCGTCCTTGGACGCGCCCACCGTCTTGCAGTGCAGGTAGGCCTCCTGCACGAAGTGGCGCGACTCGCCGTCCTTCTTCAGCGTGGCCACGCTCGCGGCGCCGCCGGGGATGAAGACGCCGTCGTACTCCACGGAGGCCGTGGTCATGGCGCTCTTGTCCACCGGCACGTCCTTGCCGTTGGAGGCCTTCACCGTGCCCAGGCGCTTGGCGATGACCTTCAGCTGCGCTCCCTGTGACTCCAGTTCCTTGCGCAGGGCCATCAGCTCGTCCGCGTCCACGCCGTCCGCGACGAGCACGCCAATCTTCCGCGTCTTGATGGACGGAGGCGT
Source organism: Corallococcus sp. AB038B (assembly GCF_003668955.1). Lineage (NCBI taxonomy): Bacteria > Pseudomonadati > Myxococcota > Myxococcia > Myxococcales > Myxococcaceae > Corallococcus > Corallococcus sp. AB038B. The sequence continues at coordinate 1,194,819 of NZ_RAWO01000001.1, forward strand.
GGTCAGCTTCATGGCCTCCATGCTCAGGGCCTTGGACGCGGGAGGACCCTTGGGCGTGACGGGCGTGGCCTTGGGCGCGGGCAGGCCCAGCCCTTCCGCCACGGCCGACACCAGGAGGGCGTCGATCTTCGCGAAGTGCTCCAGCATGCGCTCCTGGATGGCCTTCGTCTCCACCTTGCCCAGTTCGAAGCGGCACGCGTCGATGAGGTGCTGCTGCTCCGGTTCGGACAGGCTGCGGAAGAAGAGGGCTGCCTGGCTGTAGTGGTCGTTGAAGGAGGCGGCGCGCTCGCGCACCTTCTTGCCGCTCACCTGCTCCGGGTGGTGCACGTAGCCACCCTGCTGCTGGCCCGCGAGGAACGGGCAGCCGCCGCCCAGCGAGTTGGGGAAGTAGTTCGCGCGGCCCACGTTGCTCGTGTGCCGGCCGAAGCCGTCCTGCTGGTGGTTGTGCACCGGCGCCACGGGGCGGTTGATGGGAATCTCCGCGAAGTTCGGCCCGCCCAGGCGCGTCAGCTGCGTGTCCAGGTACGAGAAGAGCCGCGCCTGCATCAGCGGATCATCCGTGAAGTCGATGCCCGGCACGATGTTGGCCACGCAGAAGGCGACCTGCTCTGTCTCCGCGAAGAAGTTGGTCGGGTTGCGATTGAGCGTGAGCTTGCCCACGGGCTGCACCGGCGCCACCTCCTCCGGGATGAGCTTCGTCGCGTCCAGCAGGTCCACGCCCAGCGCTTGCGCGTCCTTCTCCTCCAGGATTTGAACGCCCAGTTCGTACTCGGGGAAGTCACCCTGCTCGATGGCTTCGAAGAGGTCGCGGCGGTGGAAGTCCGGGTCCTTGCCGCCGAGCTTCTGCGCTTCATCCCAGACGAGCGAGTGCGTGCCCAGCAGCGGCTTCCAGTGGAACTTCACGAAGCGCGCGGTGTTCTTTTCGTCGATGAAGCGGAAGGTGTGGACGCCGAAGCCCTGCATCATCCGGAAGCTGCGCGGGATGGCGCGGTCGGACATGATCCACATGATCATGTGCATCGTTTCCGGGACGAGCGACACGAAGTCCCAGAAGGAGTCATGCGCCGTCTGCGCCTGGGGAATCTCATGGTGGGGTTCCGGCTTGGCGGCGTGGATGATGTCCGGGAACTTGATGCCGTCCTGGATGAAGAAGACGGGGATGTTGTTGCCCACCAGGTCGAAGTTGCCTTCCTCCGTGTAGAACTTCACCGCGAAGCCGCGCACGTCGCGAGCGGTATCCGCGGAGCCGCGCGAGCCCGCGACGGTGGAGAAGCGCACGAACACGGGCGTCTTCTTGGCCGGGTCCTGGAGGAACTTCGCGCGGGTGTACTTCGCCTGCGATTCGTAGACCTGGAAGTAGCCGTGGGCGCCCGCACCGCGAGCGTGGACGACGCGCTCGGGGATCCGCTCGTGGTCGAAGCGGGTCATCTTCTCGCGGAAGTGGAAGTCCTCCAGGAGCGTGGGACCGCGAGCGCCAATCTTGAGCGAGTCGTCGGTGTGCTCGACGCGGATGCCCTGGTCCGTGGTGAGGAAGTTGCCCGTGGGCTCCGCGCGGTCCTTCGCGAGCTGCTGGTCCTTGCTCTTCTCATCCACGCGCACCGCGTCCGGCTGCTTCTGTGAGGTCACCGCACTGCCTCCTGCGAAAGGGCGTGCAGGGTGCCGGACGCGGCGGAGGCCGCACGTCTTGTGTCCCGCGTCTGGGAGGTGCAGGACGCAAGACGGCGGCTGTGTCCGGTGGCGCTCGTTCGTGACGTTGGCCAGCGAGCGTCAGGCGTCCTTCGTCAGGCGCACCAGCATCTTGCCGGTGTTGTCGCCGCGCAGCAGGCCGATGAAGGCGTCGGGGGCCTTGTCCAGGCCATCCACGATGGTGGAGACGTCCTGGACCTTGCCCTCGCGCAGCCACTGGCCCACGTCACGCAGGAAGTCCGCCCGGCGGTCCGCGTGGTCCATGACGATGTAGCCCTGGAGGGTGAGGCGCTTGCCCACGGCGAGTCCCAGGTTGCGCGGACCGGGCGTGGGGGCGGTGGCGTTGTACACGGAGATGGCGCCGCACAGGACGATGCGGCCGTGGTTCTTCATCAGGCCGATGGCGGCCTCCAGGTGGTCGCCGCCCACGTTGTCGAAGTAGACGTCGATGCCGTCCGGGCAGGCCTTGGCCAGGGACTCGGCGATGGGCGCGGACTTGTAGTTGATGGCGGCGTCGAACTTCAGGTCGTCGCGGAGGTGCTTCACCTTCGCGTCCGAGCCGACGCTGCCCACCACTCGGCAGCCTTTGATGCGGGCAATCTGGCCCACGACGCCGCCCACGGCGCCCGCGGCGGCGGACACGAAGACGGTGTCGCCAGCCTTCGGCTTGCCGATGTCGAGCAGGCCCACGTACGCGGTCATGCCCGGCATGCCGAGCACTCCGAGGTACGCGGAGAGGGGGCCCACGGACGGGTCGGCCTTCTGGTAGTGCTTCGCGGGAGCGACGGCGTATTCGCGCCAGCCGCCGGTGCCGGCGACGACGAAGTCGCCTTCCTTGAAGTCAGGCGAGCGCGAGCGGATCACCTGGCCCACGCTGCCGCCGTCCATCACTTCGCCCAGCTTGAAGGGCGGGACGTAGGACTTCGCGTCGTTCATGCGGCCGCGCATGTACGGATCCACGGACATGAAGTGGTTGCGCACGAGGACCTGGCCCTCGGCGGGTTCCGGGACGGTGACCGTGGCGAACTCGAAGTTGTCCGGCGTGGGCTCACCATGCGGGCGGGACTTCAGGCGGATTTCACGTCCCTGGAGCGGCGTGGCCATGAGGGGGCCTTTCGTGAAGATGGAAGGAAGCGCGGGCCTCTTAACCACCGCGTGGAGTCGCGGCAGGGAATTGGGCGGGGAATCCGTGGAAGATGTGTAGGGTAGGGCGCCAGACGTGTGCCCTGTCATGTCGGACGGGCGTGCTACCTCTCCCCGTCATGGATAGAGTGATGGGCGGCGAGGACTGGAGGGAATCCATGGGAAAGAAACCCGCGACCTACGCGGACCTGGAGGCGCTTCCCGACCATGTCGTGGGGGAGATCGTCGCGGGGGAGCTGTATGCAAGCCCACGGCCGACGATGCGGCATGGGACAGTTACCCACCGTTTGGGGGGCGAACTCCTGGGCCCTTTCGAGCGGGGGCGGAGTGGGCCCGGCGGGTGGTTCCTCATGGAGGAGCCAGAGCTGCATCTCGGAGGGGACGTCCTGGTTCCGGACGTCGCGGGCTGGAGGCAGGAACGGATGCCCGCTGTTCCCGAAACAGCAGCGACGTCTCTCGCGCCGGACTGGGTCTGCGAGGTGTTGTCGCCATCCACCCGGAAGCTGGACCGCGAGGCGAAGATGCCTGTGTACGCGCGCGAGGGCGTGCGGCACGTCTGGTTGATGGATCCGCGGACGCGCACGCTGGAGGTGTTCGTCCTGCGGGATGGACGGTACGTGGCGCTGCTCACGCATGTCGGGGATGAGCCCGTGCGGGCGGAGCCCTTCGACGCCGTGGAACTGGACCTCGCATTCATCTGGGGCCGCACGATGAGCTGAAGGCGTGAGACCTCCAGGGTTCAGGAGTATCCACCCACCCTTGTACGTCAGACGGGCGTGCTACCTCCTCCCGTCATGGATAGAGTGATGGGCGGCGAGGACTGGAGGGAATCCATGGGAAAGAAACCCGCGACCTACGCGGACCTGGAGGCGCTCCCGGAAGGGGTCGTGGGGGAAATTGTCGCGGGGGAGTTGTATGCGAGCCCCCGTCCGGCATTTCCCCATCTCACGGCGGCTTCGTTCCTGATGGCGAAGCTGGGCAATCCCTTTATCTTTGGCCTGGGAGGCCCGGGAGGCTGGTACATCGTGCTCGAACCCGAGCTCAGTCTGGGAGAGGACGTCCTCGTTCCGGACCTGGCGGGCTGGCGGCGCGAACGACTCCCTCATGCTCCGAAGGCCGTGGCCCTTGCCTTGGCTCCTGACTGGGTCTGTGAGGTGTTGTCTCCCTCGACGCGAAGCCTGGACCGCAAGGTGAAGCTTCCGGTGTACGCGCGCGAAGGTGTGCGGCATGTCTGGTTCATCGACCCGGTTCTTCGCACCCTGGAAGTGTTCCGATTGGAGTCGGGACAATACGTGCAGCTGGCGACCCATTCTGGAACCGACTCCGTGTACGCCGAACCCTTTGAGGCAGTGGCATTGAAGCTCGCCGTGCTCTGGGACGAGTTGGACTGAACAAGACGGCGGGCGGACGGCCGAGCACGGATTCAGGTGCGCTCGGGCACGAGGCGCGGGAGGCTTGGGCCCATGCCGCTGTCTGCGTTCTCGCTCCTCATCGCGCTGGGTGCCGTGCTCGGGCACCTGTATCTGTTCCGGCGGCTCGTGTGGAACCTCACGTCCCGCCGTGGGCCCCGGCTCGTTGCCGCGTTCGTGCTGGGCTTCATGACGCTCGTGCTGATTGCGCGGCGGTATCTGCAACGCACGCTTCCGGAGGCTCCTGGCGACGTCGTGGAGCTGGTGTCCTATTCGTGGATGGGCGTGGCGCTGTGCCTGGTGCTCGGGCTCGCGGGCGTCGACCTGGGACGCGCCGTGTTCGCTTTGGGACGCCGGCTTCGTCCTGCTCCCTCCGCGCCTTCCGTGGATGCTGAGCGGCGGCGCTTCCTGTCGCAGGCGACCGCGGGTGGGGCTCTTGCCTTGGGTGGAGGCCTGGCGGGGTATGGGAGCTGGCGCGCGTTCACTGCTCCGGAGGTCACGGAGGTGGTGGTTCGCATTCCGAAGCTGCCCCGCTCGCTGGACGGTTTCAGCATCGTGCAGCTCACCGACCTGCACGTGGGCCCCTTCATCCAGCGGCGCTTCATGGACGAGCTCGTGCGGCGGGCCAATGCGCTCAAGCCGGACCTGGTCGCCATTACCGGTGACCTGGTGGATGGCACCGTGCCCCGGCTGGGCGGCTTCGTCGCGGCGCTCGGCAACCTCCATGCTCGCTACGGGAGCTTCTTCGTCACCGGCAACCATGACTATTCGTCCGGCGCGGAGGCCTGGGTGGCCCACCTGGGCTCGATGGGCATTCCTTCGCTGCGCAACCGGCACGTGCGCATTGGCGACGAGGGCGGCGCGTTCGACCTGGTCGGCGTGGACGACTGGCACGGCGGCCGGCGCCTGGGGCAGAAGGGCTATGACCTGGACCTGGCGCTCGCGGACCGTGACCCCGAGCGCGCCGCGGTGCTGCTCGCGCACCAGCCCGCCAACTTCAAGGTGGCCGCGGAGCGCGGCGTGGACCTTCAGATCTCCGGCCACACCCATGGCGGCCAGCTCTTCCCCATGACGGCGCTCATCGGGCTGAGCTGGGAGCACTCCGCCGGTCACTACCGGCATGGCGATTCACACATCTACGTCAGCCGGGGCTGCGGCTTCTGGGGGCCACCCATGCGGCTGGGCAGCCCCCCGGAGCTCGTCAAGCTGGTGCTGACTTCGTGAGGAACGCGTCCAGCGCGGCGTTCACCTCGTCCGGATGGTCCAGTTGGATCCAGTGGCCGGCGCCCTCCACCACCTGGTGCGCCACGCCTTCCCCCAGCCGGTGGAGGCTGTGCGGCGCGTCGTTGTCCGGCGCGACGAGCGAGAACTTCGGTCCCGGGTAGCGCGCGAGCGCCGCCGTCAGGTCGAAGCGCAGGCTGGAGCGCTGCACGGCCGTCACGGCGGACAACGGCGTCGCGTCCAGGTCCGCCAGCAGCCGCTCGCGCACGTCCGCGCGCGGCCCCGCCATCTGCGCCCAGTCCTGCCGCACCGCCTGCGCCACGTCCGGCGCATCCAGCGAGGCGATGTATGCGGCCACCTGCTCCTCGGGGTACTGGCGCGAGTCCGTCATCGGATCCACCAGGAACAGCCCCGCCACCTGCCGCGGGTTCTCCCCCGCGTACGCCAGCGTCACGCCCCCGCTGATGCTGTGTCCCACCAGCACGAAGCGGCGCAGCCCCAGCGCTCGCACGACGGCGGCGATGTCACCCGCGAGTGACTCCAGCGTGTAGTCCTCCGGCTCCGGCACGGTCGAGCCCCCGTGGCCGCGCAGCTCCAGCGCGATGCCTCGGCGGCCCTGACGGGTCAGGTGCTCCAGCTGCGCCTGCCAGTGGGACGCGTTGCCCGCGAGCCCGTGCACGAAGACGACAGGCAATGCCTTGCCGCCGCCGCCGGTGTCCACCAGCCGCAGGTCGCCCGCGGGCCCCGCCACCCGGAAGTCGTCGAAGCGGATCCGCTGGGGCTCGAAGGCCTGGCCTTCCGCGAAGGGGACCTCGTAGTGGGTGACGTGCACGTCGCGGTCGATGAGGTAGCGGTCGTCCTCCGGGAAGAAGATGGCGCGCTCCGGCGAGTCCCCCGCGAAGCGCTTCACCGCGTCCATGGACTCCCACAACGTGACGAGGAGGAACTCCGCGCGCCCGTCCGCCACCTTGCGCAGGCAGTACGCCGCCAGGTTGCCCGGCGTGCGCCGGTAGTGCGTGAGGCCCGTCTGGTGGAGATAGGCGAGGTAGGCGTCGGCGTCCTCCGCCTTCGTCACCCCGCGCCAGGTGCGTGCGAGCATTCCAGGTTCCTCGTGCCCAAAAAGAATGGAGCCGCGCATGTAGCGCGCCCGGTGGGAGGTCGGCCACTCCTCGATGGCCCGGGCGTGGGCGGGACGACACCTGGTTCGGAGACTCAGCGAGGCTCGGGCGTCGCGGTGCTCGTGGCTCCGAACGCGGGCGGTGAGGCGTTCAGTGCTCCCACGGCGTAGGTGCCGTCGTAGCCGTCCGGGTCCTCCGCCTTCTTCTGGAGCGTGATGCCCGGGGCCTGCGCTTCGCCCCGGCTTCGCAGGGACTGCTGGCCACAGGTGTCCGCCGTCATGCCCCGGCAGATCCACGCGGAGCCCCCGGTGTTCGCCAGGTCGAGCGACACCAGACCGGGCTCCGCTTCGAGCAACCGGTGCGTCATGAACTGGAGCTTCTCGTTCCAGGGCGCGCCCACGTCGCGACGCGCGTGCAGGTTGCCCACGAGCACGATGAAGGTGTCTCCACGTGCTTCGCTCCGCGCCTGACGGAGCTGCGCCGCCATCGTGTCATCGCGGTCCTTGCCCCCCGCGTCGAACGCCACCACCCGCAGCGGCAGCCCCGCGTGCCTCAACTCCCTCGCGCGCTCCAACAGGCTCCGCATGGCTTCGCTGCTGCGGCCGTCCTGCACTTCACGGCGCCAGAAGGCACTGTCGGGGGGGCCTTCGGACTCGCCCGCGACGAACGCGTCCAGGCGCGCCTGCTCCTCCACCGGGAACTCCAACGCCAGCCGCACCGGCTGCCCCGCCGCCGCCGCGTGACACGCCAGCCGCGCCGCGAAGGCCGGAGCCTCCTGCGTGCCGTGAACCTCTCCCAACACGACGAAGGCCGCGGGCTTGAGCACCGCCTCCATGCCCGGAATCACCGGACCGCAGTCCGCCTTCGCCTGTGCCGCCGGTGCTTCTCTCGCCGTCCGGCACCCGGTCAGGAGGCAGGTGGCCAACAGCAGGGACGTCGGGAAAGAGCGCATGGGCGGGGAGCCTCCAGTGAGGAGAACGGGAAGTCCCAGTCTCCTCCAGCCCCGTGCCCATGGAAACACGACGGCCCGCCCCGGAAGACGGAGCGGGCCGGTGGTGGCCTCGTGCGTCAGTTCGACGCGACGGGCCGTGTCAGGCGGTGGGGACGACGACGCCCGGGCTGGACTGGCGCTGGGCCGACATGAGCGCCGAGCGCTGCAACCACCCGGCGAGCCCCAGCATCGCGAGCCCCGAGGTGCGCAGCGTGCGCAGCAGCTCCACCGCCTCCGCGGGATTGCCGGGCAACAGCGGCGCCAGCCATTCGCGCGCGTCGTAGAAGAGCCACACCGCGCCGGACACGCCCATGGCCCACCACACCCACGCGAGCCGCCCACCGCGAAGCATGTACGCGACGCGGAGGATGGGCGCGACGAGCAGGATGGTCGTCATGTCCGCCAGCGTGGAGGCCAGCGCGATGACCGCCGTGCACGTGGCCGCGAAGCCCTGGCCCAGGTGGCCCACCGCCGCGACGAGCGCCGGTCCACCCACCGCCAGCGCCGCCACCGCCGCCACCGCCCACAGCAGCGACGCGCGGGAGCTGGGCGGCGGCTGCAGACCGGACTGCTTGTAGGTCCGCGACAGCAGCACCAGCGCGAACGTCGTGCACACGTTCGCCAGCACCACCACGCCCATGCGCACGGGCAGCAGCGGCGACTCGGTGAAGGGCACGTCCGGCACCGCGTGCATCCAGTAGCTGCGCAGGGCCGTGCTCACGAGCGACAGCACCGCGCCCGCCGTCAGCAGGCCCCACACGCGGCGCAGGTAGTCTCCGGAGCCGAACGACAGCGCCGCCGCCGCCGTTCCCGCCACCGCGAGCAGGCCCACCGTCCAGCCCGCCACGTCACCCACGAGCGCCAGCCGGGGCGCGTCCTGGAACGACGTGGCCACCGCGGCCAGGTGCACCAGCTGGAGCACCACGACGGCGCCCAGCCACGGCGCCATCCGCTTGAAGGCGCGACCCGAAGAAGAACGGGGGGCGTTCATCGCAGCTTCTCCATGGCCTTCGAAATCTCCGTGAGGGTGTTCGTCGTGCGCACCGCGCCGATGAAGACGTTGAGCATGGGCTTGAGGCCCTCCAGCACCTGCGGCACGTCCTGAACGCCCACCTGCTCCGGTGGACGCTTGAGGGCCCGCAACGCGGCGGTGTGGATGGCCATCTTCGCGGTGAAATCACCCAGGAGTGGCTCCAGGTGATGCATCAGCACGTCGTGCCAGCCGGGGGAGGCTGACGGGGAGGACGAGGAAGTCTGCACGTCACCTCCGCGGGGGGAAGACCCCCAGCGTAGGGACATTTCGAACCCTGTACGAGGGTTCGACTGCCCTCGAACCCGCAGAAAGTGCGGGGATGAGTCTGGATTCCCCGCGACCTCTGGAAAACGGTGCGGCTAACGGCGGCGCGGCTTCTTCTCTTCGTCCGCCTTGGGGGCCGGACGGGGCTCATGCGGGCCCTTGAGGATGTCCTCGAAGTGGGACTTCTGCTTGCGGCGCTTGAAGAAGAGGGCGGTGCGGCCCAGGAGCTGCGCGAGCTCCGAGCCGGTGGCCTCGGCGATGCTGTCGGCGCCTTCGTGGCGGCCTTCCGGGCCTTCGTTGATCTTCACCTTGATGAGCTCGTGGTCGTTCAGCGCCTGCTCGATGGCGGCGATGACGCCCTCGGTGACGCCGGACGAGCCGACGATGACCACCGGCTCCAGGTGGTGGCCGAGGGCCCGCAGGTGGCGGCGTTCTTTCCCGGTGAGGGGCATGGGGGGTGTCTCCTTGAAAAGGCGCGCACCCTACTTCTTTTGCGACGCCATGCGGACCTCTCGCATCGCATCGATGTGGTCCGGTTGCAGCTCGACCGTCCGCTTGAAGTGCTTGAGGGCCCCGGGCGCGTCGCCGCACAGCTTGGCGATGACGCCCAGGAAGTAGTGGGCGGGGGCGCACCGCTCGTTGCGCTTGATGGCGGCCTGGATTTCGCGGAAGGACTCCGGCTGGGCGGCCTTCTTGTCCGGGGCGGCGAGGAAGCGCGCATAGCCCCGCCAGGCGAAGAACTCGGGCTCCTCGGCGTTGAGGGAGATGGCCTCGTTGAGCATCTTCACGGCTTCCGGGTACTTGCGCGCCTTCACCAGGATGCAGGCCTTCTGGAAGAGCTCTTCCGCCTGGAGGATGGCCTGGATGTCCACGCCGTCGCCGCCGCCGTTCTTGAGCTCCTCGATGTAGGCCGCGCGGCTCTTGTCGTCGGAGAGGGCTCGGTAGGCGTCGCCGATGTACGCGAACACCTCCGCCTTGAGCTTCTCCAGCTCCTGCGGGGCGCCCTGGGGCAGGGTGTCCGGGTGGTAGAGCTTGGCCAGGCGGAAGTAGGCGATCTTCACCGCGCTGCCTTCGGTCTGTTCGGTGAGGCCCAGCCGCTGGAAGTGATTCTGGCCCTTCAGGGTCGCGGCGAGCTGGCGCAGCGCGGGCAGTTCGTCCGAGCCGGGGGCGGGACCCGAAGCGGCCGGGGCCGCCGGAGCGGCGACGACGGGCGGAGCGGGCCGGGCGGCACCGGGACCCGCCACGGGAGCGGCTCCAGCAGGGGCACCCGGGGGACGCGCACCCGGGCCCGCGGCAGGGGCGGCTCCGGCGGGGGCTCCCGGAGGAGGACGGGGCGCCGCACCAGGGCCCGTCGTGGGCGCGGCGGCCGGGCGCGCGGCACCGGGACCCGCCACGGGGGCGGCAGCGGCGGGGCGGGGCGCGGCACCTGGACCGGCGACGGGCGCACCTGGGCCCGCGACTGGCGCGCCGGGCGCGGCACCCGGACCGGCGACGGGTGCACCGGGCGCGGCACCCGGACCGGCGACGGGCGCGCCGGGCCTGGCTCCAGCGCTCGCTGCGGCAGGCGCACCGGGCGCGGCACCCGGGCCCGCGACGGGTGCACCGGGTCTGGCCCCGGTGCTCGCGGCGGCAGGTGCACCGGGCGCGGCAGGCGCACCGGGCGCGGCACCCGGGCCGGTGGCTCCAGGTCCCACGGTGGGCACGGTGCCGGATGGACGGGTCGGACTGCCCGTACCCACGGTGGGCACGGTGCCGGATGGACGGGTCGGATTCCCCGCACCCACGGTGGGCACGGTGCCGGACGGACGGGTCGGGTTGCCCGCCGTGGGGCCGGAGGCCGGCGGCGGCGGCGCTGTCTGCGCGCGCGAGGCCGCCGCGAAGGAGACGCCGTTCAGTTCCTTCAACAGGAACGCCACGCGCAGCAGGTGATCCGTGTCCTGCGGCACGTCCTGGAGCAACTGCCCCAGCGAGCGCACCCCGTCGATGAAGGAGAGCGCGCGGACCTCGTGCGGCGTCAGGCGCAGCTCGCTGGAGGCCACCCGGCCCCCGGACTTCATGATGGGCATGGGCAGCACGAAGGCCAGCCGCCGCTTGAGGTCCGCCGTCGGCATGCGCCGCACCTGGTCGCTGATCAGCGCCCAGCGGTTGCCCAGCGGCATCGCCTTCTGCGCGGGCAGGTCTCGCGCCTCGAAGGTGAACGTGCCGGACTCCGCACGCAGCGCCTTGCCCAGGATGCCCAGCGCCCGCTGCGCCAGCTGCGTGAACGCCGTCGCCGGCTGGAGCAGCCCCAACCCAAACAGCGCCGCGAGCAGGTCGCCTCCGAAGCGCTCCTTGGAACCCTCCGCCTGCTGGAGCTGCTCCGCCGTCAGGAGCCTCGCGCCCATCAGCGACACGCCCAGCGCGTCCTCCGCGTGCGACGAGTCCACGTACTCCGGGCTGCCCTTGCGGAAGTGGACCGACAGCGTGCGGTCCGAAAGCCCCAACGTCAGCAGGCCCGTCTGCTCGCCCGCGGCGATGCGCCCATACAACTGCAGGGGCGAGCACTGCTGGAGCTGCCCCTGCGGCGGCACCGTGTTGGTCCCGTCATCCGCCGGACTCTGCGGTGCCTGCGGAGCCGCCGCCGGAGCCGCTCCCGCGCCAGGTGCTCCCGCCGGACGGGCCGCCGCGACCGGAGGACCCGGAGGCCGCGCGGCCGCGACAGGACGTCCCGCCGCGTCGACGGGCGGACGCACGGCTCCAGGCCCGGGCCGCATCGCGCCAGGGCCCGCCATGGGCGGCCGGGTGCCAGGACCCGCGACGGGGGCCATTCCAGGGCCCGCCATGGGCACGGCGGCCGGACCCGCGACGGGTGCGGCAGGGCCGGGTGGGGGTGGAGCGATGGCGGCGGGCGTGGATTGCAGCAGCGACGCGGGCGCGCCGTCACCCCACAGCTCCCGGGGGAACGAGTCCCGCACCTCCGGGAAGCGCCACGGGAAGGCGAACTGCAGGCCATCGATGGAGACCTGGATCTTGCCCTGGATGGAGCCGCTGTCGATGAGCAACTCGATGGTCGCGCCCGTCAGGGGCCCCCAGGTGGTGCCCCGATCGTTCCGCACCCAGTACTGCCGGACCTCGCCCTCCGCCATGTGCCGTCCTGCTCCCAGTCCCTGGACCGCCGGGAAGATGGAATTTTATCGCCGCCCAGGCTCGCGTCCAAGCAGACGACCGCACACGAGCGGCCGGACGGGCGTTTCAGGGCGTGGCGCCCTCCATCGCCGCCAGCCCCACGTTGGCCAGACACGCCGCGTCGGCCTGCTGCTCGGCGGGCGGGTCGAAGCAGTACACCTCGCTATCGAAGACCTTGCAGATGCCCGCCGGGGTCCCCGCGCACGCCACCTTGCCGTACGCCGTGGTGCAGTTGAAGCCGCACACCGGGCCCACCTCGCTCAGCTTGCACTGGGGCGCCGGCAGGCCCTTGCCCCACGCGCAGAGCGCCGCGGGCGACGGGTCGAAGCAGGTGAGGTGGCCGTTCATCGCCTTGCACACGCCCAGGGGCGTCTTCGCGCAGCGCACCCCTTCGGAGGCGTTCACGCAGTTGTAGCCGCACGCCATCTGCACACCGTTGCTGACGCACTGCGCGCGCGCCACCTGCCGGCCGAACACCGCGAACACCGCGGCGGGCGGGTCGAAGCACATCACGTTGCCACCCTGGCTGCGGCACGCGCCCGCGGGCGTCTTCGCGCACTGCACCTTGCCGAAGTCCGTGGCGCACCCGTACCCGCAGCCCACCACCCCGTCGATGGTCTTGCACTCCGAGTCCGGCAGCGCGGCGCCGTACGCCTTCACCACGTAGGCCGGCGGGTCGAAACAGGTGGCCTGTCCGTCGATGACGGTACATTTGCCCTGGAGCGTCTGGGCGCACCGCACGCGCTGTCCATCCGACTTGCACGCATAGCCACAGGACACGTGCCCATCGATGGAGCGGCACGTGGCGGTGGTCGCGTCAGGCGTCGAGGGCGGCGCGGCGAGCGTCAGCGCCAGCACGGTCATCAGGGTCGCGAGCATGGACCCCATTGACCCCCAAGCTTCGACCCCGCGCAAGTAAGGGTGATAAGCGGGGCGCCATCGTGGACATGGACGTCAGCGCAGTGCAGCTGGTGCTGTTGTGTGTCGCCGCGCTGAGCGCGGGCTTCGTGGACGCCATCGCGGGGGGCGGCGGGCTCATCAGCCTGCCCGCGCTCCTGGCGGCGGGCCTGCCCGCGCACGTGGCGCTGGGCACCAACAAGGGGCAGTCCGTGTTCGGCTCGGGCGCGGCGATGGTGCGCTTCGCGCGCGCGGGGCTGGTGGATTGGAAGCTGGCCCGAGCGACGTTCCCCTTCGGCCTGATGGGCGCGTTCGGCGGCGCGGCGCTGGTGCTGCTGCTCAAGCCGGAGGTGCTCAAGCCGCTGGTGCTGGTGCTGCTCATCGCGGTGGCGGTGTTCCTCGCCTTCCGCCGCACACCGCCGAAGCGCGATGGCGTGGAGCCCTCGCCCCGGCCGCGCGCGCAGGCCATCGGCGCGCTCATCGCGCTCTGCCTGGGCACCTATGACGGCTTCTTCGGTCCGGGCACGGGCACCTTCCTCATCGTGGCGTTCTCGTCACTGCTGGGCCACGGCCTGGCGCGCGCGTCCGCGGACGCGAAGGTGGTGAACTTCGCCTCCAACCTGGCGTCGGTGTCGCTCTTCACGCTGAAGGGCGTGGTGCTGTGGAAGGTGGCGCTGCCCATGGCCGCCGCGCAGTTCACCGGCGCGTGGCTGGGCGCGCACGTGGCGGTGAAGGGCGGCGACCGGGTGGTGCGCGTCGTGGTGCTCGGCGTGGTGGCCGCGCTGGTGCTGAAGCTGGGGTACGACGTGTGGCAGGGCTGGGCGGCCTGATTCAGCCGATGTGCACGAGCAGGCACAGGCCGCGCTTCGCCACGGCGGCGGTGAACTTCTGGAGCTCCACGAAGTAGGAGAGCAGCTCCTCCAGCGGATCCACGTCCTCCGCCGGCTCCTCCTCGTCCCAGGTGCCGGGGTAGATGTCCTCCGCCTGGAGCGTCGCGGGGTCGAAGCGCTTGCGCAGGTCCTCCACGGAGGCCTTCTTCAGCGCCTCCGCCAGCGCCTTCACGGCGGCCACGTCGAACACGCGCGCGGTGCCTTCATCCGACGGGATGTCGCCCACGTCCTCGCCGCCGCGGACCAGGAAGTCCAGGGGCGGCGTGCCCTCCCAGGCCGTGCCGGTGAGCAGGTACTGGAGGCCGTGCCACGCCTCGCCAATGTCCAGCTCCAGGAAGGCCACGCCCTTCGCGTCGCCGAAGTCCTCCTCGTCCTCCAGGAAGGGCTCCAGCGCTTCGGGCGCCTGGTGCAGGGACTGGCGCTGCGACTCGGTGGTGCTGCGCAGCGTGCAGAGCATCTCCATGGGGCGGCTACTCCACGACGACGAGCTTGGCGTTGTTCTCCACGGCGGTGCCTTCCTTGGCGAACACCTCCGTGACCTTGCCGGCCTTGGGGCTCTTGAGCTCGTTCTCCATCTTCATGGCCTCCACGACCACGAGCCCCTGGCCCTCCTTCACTTCCTCCCCGACCGCGACCAGCACCTTCACCACCTTGCCGGGCATGGGCGCGAGGATGACCTGACGGCCCTCCACGGAGAAGCTACCGGCCGCGGCGCGCATGCGCAGCTTGCGCTCATCCGCGACGTCGGTGCGGTTCACCTGTCCGCGCACCAACGTTCCAATCTCGTCGCCGTTCTCCTCGAACTCGACGTTGTAGGACTGGCCGTCCACCAGGAGCGACAGCGTGCCCTGGTCCACGGACAGCGCGTCCACCTGGAACGTCTGGCCGTTCACCGTGAGCCGGTAGCGGTCCTGGCCCAGTGACTCCAGGTCCACCGGCACCGCTTCCTTCTGGCCCTGCTGCTTCGTGAAGTAACGCATGAGGAAAGGTCCTTCCGGAGGCTTGCGGGAGGAAGCAGGTCAGCGGCGGCGGCTCTTCAGCGCCAGACGCCACGGGCTGATGCGGCCAGGGGCGTCACCGCCACCGGCGCGCGACGGCAGCGTCTTCGCGCGCTTCTGGTCGCGCTGGAACGCGTGCAGCGTGCTCGCGAGCAGCGCCACCTCGCTGAGCTTGGTGTCCTCCTCGCCCAGCAGCGCCGTGTGATGGCGGGTGAGGAAGCTGGTGTCGTAGTCCCCGCCCACGAACTCCGGGTGGGACAGGATGCCGTGCAGGTAGCGGATGTTGGTGGTGATGCCCTTCACCACGTACTCGGACAGCGCACGCTTCGCCCGCGCGATGGCCTCCTCGCGCGTGGCGCCCCACACGGACAGCTTGGAGATCATGGGGTCGTAGTAGTTGGGCACCGTGAAGCCCGCGAACACGCCCGAGTCGTCTCGCACGTTCGGGCCGCTCGGCACGCGCAGCGCGTGGATCTTGCCGGGGCTGGGCATGAAGTTGCGCGCCGGGTCCTCCGCGTACACGCGCACTTCGATGGCGTGACCGCGCGGCGTGGGGGCCTCGAAGAGGGGGAGCTTCTCACCCTCGGCGGCCTTGATCTGCATGGCCACCAGGTCCAGGCCGGTGACCCACTCAGTCACCGGGTGCTCCACCTGGAGGCGGGTGTTCATCTCCAGGAAGTAGAAGTTGCGGTGCACGTCCACCAGGAACTCCACCGTCCCGGCGCCCACGTAGTTGACGGCCTTGGCCGCCTTCACCGCGACCTCGCCCATCTTCGCGCGCATCTCCGGCGTGAGGATGGGGCTGGGCGTCTCCTCCACCACCTTCTGGTGACGGCGCTGCGCGGAGCACTCGCGCTCGTTCAGGTGGATGGTGTTGCCGTACTGGTCGGCGAAGACCTGGATCTCCACGTGGTGAGGCTTCTCCAGGTACTTCTCGATGTAGACCGCGTCGTTGCCGAAGGCGTTGAGCGCCTCGCTCTTGGCGGAGCGCCACGCGGAGTCGAAGTCGGCCATGCCCTCCACGCGGCGCATGCCCTTGCCACCGCCGCCGCCGGCGGCCTTGAGCATGATGGGGAAGCCGATCTGCTGCGCGTACTCGCGCGCTTCCTCGATGGTGGCGATGGGCTCGGTGGTGCCGGGGACGACGGGCACGCCCGCCTTGATCATGTTGGCGCGGGCGCGGGTCTTCTCGCCCATGGCGTCCATGGCGGCGGCCGGCGGGCCGATGAAGATGATGCCGGCCTTCTCGCAGGCGCGCACGAAGGACGCGTTCTCGGAGAGGAAGCCGTAGCCGGGGTGGATGGCGTCCGCGCCGGACTCCTTCGCGACCTCCAGGATGCGCTCCTGCACGAGGTAGCTCTCGCGCGAGGGCGGGGGGCCGACGAAGTAGGCCTGGTCGGCGGTGCGCACGTGCAGCGCGGAGCGGTCTGCTTCGGAGTACACCGCCACGGTGGCGATGCCGAGGTCCTTGCAGGTGCGCATTACCCGGATGGCGATCTCGCCGCGGTTGGCGACGAGCACTTTGCGGATCTTGGGCATGGGCGCCCGTCTAGCATGGGGCGCCCGGGATTGCCCGTCCCTACTTGCGCAGGTTCAGGTACTCATCCATCAGCTGCTTCGCCTGGGCGAGCTTCGCCTCCACGTAGCGGTCGTCCTCGTCCGGCTCCGACGGCGGGGCGGGGTGCGCGGGGGCCTCCACGGCCTTGCCATCCGGCCCGAAGTCCACCGCGGCCGCCAGCAGGTTGCGCGCGGCATTCCCGCTGAAGAGGCGGGCCAGCCCCGTCGTCTCCACGTCCAGCCAGCGCGCGGCCTGGCGCAGGACGTCCAGGTACTCGCCCTCCATGGCGCGGGGTGGGCGGCTGGGGGCGGCCATGCAGACGCGTGCGTAGCTGTGCTCCCGGTCCACGTACATGCCCATGGAGCGGTCGCGGAAGTCCTTGGAGAGGGCCTGCGTCATCGCGTCCAGGTGCTCCTCGGGGGAGGACACCTTGCCGGACATCTTGCCGGAGACGAGGGGGATCTCCGCGACGTGCCAGCCGCTGTCAGCCAGTGCTTCCGGACGGGACTCCACCCACTTCACTTCGGGACAGGGGAGGTCCAGCCCCTCGCACACGCCCTTGAGCGTCTGACGCAGAGCGGTGAGGTTGCCTTCGACGTCGGAGAGGAAGAGAACGAGTCGGCGCTGCTGGGACACGTGGGGGGCTCCTTGAGTGGCCCCGTGAAAGCCCCGGCGTTAGCTGAGAATTTCCGGAAGTGACGACGCCCGCCTGCCCCCCAGGCGACAGGGGACGTGCGGGCGGGTTCCAGAACTTCTGGGGACTACTGCTACAGCGGGATGTTGCCGTGCTTGCGGGGCGGGTTCTCCTGCCGCTTGTCCTTGAGCATCTCCAGCGCGCGGATGACCTTGGCGCGGGTCTCCTCCGGGCGGATGACCTCGTCGATGTAGCCCAGCTCCGCCGCCTTGAACGGGTTAGCGAACTTCTCACGGTAGTCGTCCGTGAGCTTCTTGCGTTCGGCGTTGGCGTCCTGAGCCTTGATCAGCTCGTTGCGGAAGATGATGTTCACCGCGCCTTCGGGGCCCATCACGGCGATTTCGGCGGTGGGGTAGGCGTAGTTGATGTCCGCGCGGATGTGCTTGGACGCCATGACGTCGTACGCGCCGCCATAGGCCTTGCGGGTGATGAGCGTGATTTTGGGAACGGTGGCTTCCGCGTACGCGTAGAGCAGCTTGGCGCCGTGGGTGATGATGCCGCCCCACTCCTGGTCGGTGCCGGGGAGGAAGCCGGGCACGTCCACCAGGGTGAGCAGGGGGATGTTGAAGCAGTCGCAGAAGCGCACGAAGCGCGCGGCCTTCACGCTGGCGTCGATGTCCAGGCAGCCGGCGAGCACCGCGGGCTGGTTGGCGACGATGCCCACGCTTTTGCCGTTCATGCGCGCGAAGCCGACGACGATGTTCTTCGCGAAGTGCTCCTGCACCTCGAAGAAGTGCTTGGAGTCCACGATGGCGCGGATGATCTCCTTGATGTCGTAGGGCTTGTTCGGGTTCGCCGGAACAATGGACTTGAGCGACTCCTCGGCGCGGAACGGGTCGTCCTCACACGGCTGGGACGGCGGGTCCTCCTGGTTGTTGGAGGGCAGGAACGAGAGCAGCTCGCGCGTCATGGCGATGGCGGCCTGTTCGTTCTCCGCGGCGAAGTGGGCCACGCCGGACTTCTGGTTGTGCGTGAGCGCGCCGCCCAGGGACTCCTTGGAGACCTCTTCGTGCGTCACCGTCTTGATGACGTCCGGGCCGGTGATGAACATGTACGACGTGTCCTTCACCATCATGATGAAGTCCGTGATGGCGGGCGAGTACACCGCGCCGCCCGCGCACGGCCCCAGGATGAGCGAAATCTGGGGGACGACGCCGGACGCCAGCGTGTTGCGCAGGAAGATGTCCGCGTAGCCGGCCAGGCTCTCCACGCCTTCCTGGATGCGCGCGCCGCCGGAGTCGTTGAGCCCGATGACAGGCGCGCCCACGCGGGTGGCCAGGTCCATGATCTTGCAGATCTTCTGGGCGTAGGCACCGGACAGCGAGCCGCCGAAGACGGTGAAGTCCTGGGCGAAGACGAACACCTGGCGGCCTTCCACGGTGCCGTAGCCGGTGACGACGCCGTCGCCGAGGATCTTCTTGTCGCCCATGCCGAAGTCGTGGCTGCGGTGGGTGACGAACTTGTCCAGCTCGCTGAAGGAGCCGGGGTCGAGGAGCAGGTCGATGCGCTCGCGGGCCGTGAGCTTTCCGGCCTCGTGCTGCTTGGCGATGCGGTCGGCGCCGCCGCCCTGCTCGGCCTGCTGCTCCATCTGCTGGAGCCGTGCGCGCAAGGGATCGTTCTCGGGGGTCGTGGCCATGGGGGGCGCTCTAACACGATTGGACGTCGCTGGCAGCGCTTCCCTTGCTCCTGGAGGGGTGGGCGAACGGCCGGGCCCGGTGTGCATGGGACGGGGACGGGACGGAAGTTCAGGATTTCCGACACGGCGTCTTCCAGTGGGGGAGGCGGGCACAGGGAGGCTGGCGATGCGCGCGAGGCCGGGAGCATTGCAGGTGGGCTCATTCCGGGGCGTCCCCATCCGGGTCCATGTCTCCCTGTTGGTGGCGTTGCCGCTCCTGGCGTTGTCGTTCGGAGGGGCGCTCCAGCAGGCGGCGGAGACAGCGGACGTGCCGCCGGGCGCGCTGGGTGGGCACCCGTGGGCGTGGGGGCTGGCGGTGGCGGTGGGGCTGTTCGTGTCGGTGCTGCTGCACGAGATGGCGCACACGTTCTATGCGCTGCGGCATGGCGGCGAGGTGCACGGCATCACGCTGATGATTGTCGGCGGTGTGTCAGAGCTGGCGGAGGTGCCCAAGCGTCCCCGGGACGAGGCGGTGATGGCGCTGGTGGGCCCGCTGACGAGCCTGGGGCTGGCGGCGTTCCTGGGCGCGCTGACGTGGTTGGTGCACGGCCTGGGGATGTTCCAGGTGCAGTTCGCGCTCTTCACGCTGGCGATGCTCAACGCGGTGCTGGGGGGCTTCAACCTGTTGCCGGCGTTCCCCATGGACGGAGGCCGCATCGTGCGCGCGGCGCTGACGCCCCGGCTGGGATTGGTGCGGGCGACGAAGGTGGCGGCGGGGCTGGGGCGGCTGTTCGCGGTGTTGTTCGGCGTGTGGGGGCTGGTGACGCTGAACCCGTTCACGCTGGTGGTGGCGTTCTTCGTGCTGATGGGGGCGGAAGGGGAGTCGCGGCAGGTGCGGATGAAGGCAGTGCTGGAGAAGGTGCAGGTGGAGGCGCTGATGACGCCGCGGATGGTGGGCGTGGACCTGGACCTGTCGATGCAGGACGCGCACTGGGCGCTGCGGCACGAGCACGTGAGCATGTTGCCGGTGACGAGCACGGGGCGGCCGGTGGGGCGGGTGACGTGGGCGGCGGTGCAGGCGGTGCCGGAGGCGCAGCGCGGAAGCTACGTGGTGCGCGACGCGATGGAGGACGGAGTGGTGGCGGACCTGCGCGAGGACGGGTGGACGGCGCTGCGCAGGATGGCGGAGGCGCGCGTGCCCATGGCCGCGGTGGTGGACGAGGACGGGCTGCTCGCGGGGACGTTGGACTGGAATGACATCCAGCGGGGGCTGGCGCGGGCGGAGGAGGCGGAGCGCCAGCGGTCGCGGACGGGGTGGCCTCGGGAGCGGACGGCGTAGGGTTCGAGGC
The DNA here is from genome assembly GCF_003668955.1 of Corallococcus sp. AB038B. NCBI lineage: Bacteria > Pseudomonadati > Myxococcota > Myxococcia > Myxococcales > Myxococcaceae > Corallococcus > Corallococcus sp. AB038B. Next base: position 1,214,850 of record NZ_RAWO01000001.1, read on the forward strand.
GGGACGGGGACATTGCGGCAAGGCCGGGGGATGAAGACCTTGCCCTCCAGGCATCGGAGGGAGCGCATGGCCCAGAAGAAGAACAGCCTCGTGGCGAACATCAACCGGCGCAAGAAGGCGGGGACGTCGCGGCCGAAGAGCCGCTCCAAGGTGTCCAGCAAGTCCTACAAGAACATGGAGCGCGACTGGGGCAAGACGGCGCGCAAGAAGACCGCGGCGAAGAAGACCGCGGGCAAGAGCACGGTTCGGAGGAGATCGGCCCGTAGATAGTGTCTGTCACCTCGCGTCTACTTTTTTGAGGTCTTGATGCGGCGATGCTCCTGTTTTTTTGCTGGAGCGCTCTTCGGCAGGTGTTTCGCCATGACTTTCTTACCTACGAACTCGATCCCATTTTGGTCAAGCCTTCTCCGCGCCCTTTCCGTGTCAGCGAAATAAACTTCGCTGGATGCAACCCACAGCCACGTCTTGATGCGCACTCCATTCTGCATGTGGGTGCTCAGTTGTTCCATTGCGGCCGAACGTTTTTTTATAATTGTTGATATCTCGTCTTCCTTTGCTGAGTGAGGTTCTACGGCAATGACTTCACCGCTTGGTTCATGCCCCAGTAAGTAATCCCAGCGATTCTCTCCTTCCCGGCCGCTCAGCATCGCCTTGTCAAGGTCAATGCTGTCGTCAAATTCAGAGCGGATGGATGGGTCGAAGTGTTGATGGTGCTTGTTTTCTACGGCCTTTATTCCATCGCATACCAAGTCGTGGAGAGTTGAATTTGGAGTGAGGGACCGGCGCAATGAACTCTTCTTTGAACTTGATTTACTCAAGAATTCGCCTCGTTCACTGCCTTTCGTACAGCGTCGCCAAAACGCGATGAGTATTCAGTCAGGCCCCCCCAGCCCGAGATGCTCTCATCTTCCGAATTCGGATCCAGCTCGGAGATGTCCTTTGAAGTGACCTTCCCTTGCGAGTTAAATCGCAGCAGATGAGTGCGGTAGTCTTTTTGCAATGCTGCTTCCGCGACCTTCTGCATTTGTTGAGGGTGGTCTACATCAAAGGCTTCGCAAACAAGTTGCCAGCGCGCCTTGTGACGTTTGAGTTGGTTCATCATCCATTGCATCGTGATGATGTGCGGCGAGTGTGTGGAGAGCACTACGCGATATCCGCGCCACAGTAGGTCGAGAACGAGCAGCATGACAGCAGTGATGGCTTGTGGATGTAGGCCCATCTCCGGTTCTTCGATAACCACCCAGTCGAGTCCTTCACGTTTGCGAAGCTTTGTTGAGGGCAGTAGGTGATATAGTCCCAAAAGTAGAGGGGTGAACTCACGTTGCCCGGCAGTCCAGGTCATGAAGGGCAAATGCATTTTCCCGTGAGCCAGCCTCAGTCGCCTTGCATGCTGTGCATCTTCATGTATGCCGACCTCGCCTCCATGAAAAACGGCGGAGTCAATTTTTCTGCGGATTTCTTGTTTCAGCCTCTTTTCGACTGGGAACAAGGTGCCTGCGTCTTTGCCGCTGAATTGATCAAACAGATTCTGGCTGAAAACCCGTGCGACAACGGGTGTTTCAGATGAAAGCTTCTGGAAAGGTGACGCCCATCCGTCACTGATCAACATGGCGCGGTGTGCTGGCACAAAGAAGAGTCGCTCGGTGTTATCCCCGACGCGGCTAAGACTCTTGGGGGAAACTCGTCGGGTGCCAAGGCGCACCGCTGTCGTCCCGCGCCATGCTTGTGCCATTCCAGTTCCGAAAATCAGATCGATGAGTACTTCAGATCGATCAACTGGATGGCCTGCATCCTTGAGCGCATCAACCAGTTGGCGCCCATCCATCGCAGCCTTCAGCCATTGAAGCGCAAGACTCTTACCCGCTCCTTGCGGTCCTACAAGTACGGTTAAATCACCAAGTGTCAGATCGACGTTGTTGAGATGTGCGAAGTTCCGGATAGCCAATTTAATTGGTTTTGATGCGGTTGGCCTTGATTTGCGAGTTCTTTTTTTCATTTGTGGGTTTGTATGGAGGATGGTGGTTTCAGTGTATTGGGTTTCACTTGCCTCTGTCCAAGTGGATACTAAGGCTTCTCCGGCAGTGACCAGTTCATCTGGAAACGGTGCGCGCCGTTGGGCGCACTGTCCAGCCAGCCGGTGATGCTGTCGCTCTTCGCGAGCAGGGGGCCCAGCTCCGTGCTCGCGCCGAAGAACGCGGCCAGGCGCTCGTCGCCCATCACGTCCATCAGCGACACCTGGGACAGGCCCCTGGCCAACTTCTTCGGATCCAACGTGAACTCCACCGCGCGCTTCAGCGGCCCGCCCTTCTCCGGCAGCGACGCGAGCATCGTCTGCGTCACCGTGGAGTCGTTGCCGAACACCAGCTGCTTGCCCTTGAGCCGCACGTAGACGCTGCCGCCCTTGGCCTCCATCGCGTAGCCGTCCTCCAGCGTCTTGGCGCCCGGGAACTTCGCCAGCGGGGCCAGCGCCGCCTTCACCGCCGCCGCGTCCGTCACCTCCGCCGCCAACGCCTGCTTCGCCGCGAAGAAGCGCACCTCCGGCTTGCGCAGTGAACCGCGCACCGCCACCGAGTCCACGCCGAACAACACCTGCCCCGTCATCTGCTTCGCCAGCGCGTCCGTCACCGCCTTCACGTCCGCCGCCGGACACGCGGGACACACCGACTGCACCGCGGCCCCCACTGAATCGACCGCCTGCGCCACGCCTGTCGGCGCCACCTGCGCCCTGGCGAAGAGCAGGCCCGCGGGGGCCATGGCGCCGTAGGGGCTCGTGCCCTTGGCCTGGAAGGGCGGCAGGGGCAGCTTCGTCGTCGTGCCCTCCACCTTCAGCCCTGTCGCCGTGCCGTCCAATGCCAACACGCCGTCCTTCGTGGACAGGTACAGCACGCCCGGCACCGTGGCCATGCGCGCGTCAGCGGCCGCCGCCTTGAGCGCCACCAGCTTCGCGGCCTCCTTGCGGAGCGCGTCGTCGGAGTCCGTGCTCAGGAAGGCGCAGGCCTCCTGGCCCTTGATGACGTAGCCGCCGAAGCCTCCCGAGGCGCTCGGCGCGCGCAGCGTCGTCACGCCCTTCACCGTGCCCGCCTTCACGTCGCCGTTGCGCGCGAGCACGTTCGCGGTCGCTTCCTGGAACACCTTCGTGTCCTTCACCCGCGTGCACGCGATGCGGCCGTCCTGCCGCATGGACACCGTCAGCGGCCCCGTCACGTCGATGCCCTGCGCCTCCATCACCTCCGGCTTCCCGAGGTCGAGCTGCAGGATGGGGTGCAGCTCTCCGCGCCACGCCTCCGGGTTCAACAGCTGCGAGTACGCCCCGGCCCGCGTCAGGAACGCGTTCAACCCCTGGAGCTGATCCAACTGCGGGGCGTGGAGGACCGTGACCGTGGAGGCGGCGACGCGAGGCGCGGGTGCGGCCGCCAGCGTGGCGGCAAGTGCGAGGGCGAGCATGCCTCCACCTGAAAGCGACCCACGGCCCCTGTCAAGGCACTCCCACCCGGGACGCCCATCACCAACGTCCGCGCGGCGCCCCGCTGGCCCTACGCCGGCAGCCGCCCCGTGTTGGCCCAGTCAATCATCCGCTCCGCCAGCTCCTCCGCGTTGCGGCGCAGGTAGGCCAGCTGCAACACCTCGTCGTCCGTGCACGCCAGCGCCATGCGCACCCGCACGCCGTCCACGAAGCGCAGCACCTGCCCGATGCTCAGCGACGCCCGGTCCTCCAGCGCCCCCACGAACCCCGCCACCTCCGCCTCCGCCGCGCAGCCCTCCGCCAGCAGCGCCGCCACCCACACGGACCGCGCCACCCGGTGCTCGCGCGCCCTCGTGTCCTGGAGCTGAAGACGCCACGGCTGCGCCTCCCAGTGCGCCGCGCCCTCGACGTTCTCCACCAGCTCCCGCCCGCCCTGCGTCCGCGATTCCATCGCTCGCATCATCCGTGCCCCCTCTTCCATCAAGACCTGGGTCCATCCACGGGCGTGACCGGCAGCCTTCCTCCCGTCCACGAGCAGGGCTCGCGAATGAGCGGCTTTCCGGAAAAGACGCACTCCACCTGTTTTCTTGCCCGCCCGGAGGGATGCTTGGACTGTCATTCGCGGACGCTCCCGTGCAGGTGGGAAAGCCTCTCGCCGGCGCCGTCTCCAACCCGCTGGCGAGAGGGCACCGGGGTGACCGGTGCCTTCCTGCTTTGAGGGATTGTCACGAAGCGGTGCGAGTGGATTCTCGGACCCCGGTGCGAGGCGGGATGTTCAAGTGGGGACAGTGAGCGGCCCTCGGGACGTATTGGGTCGGAGCCCGTCTCTCACGCATCGTTCGGGGTCCGGTTCCGGGGGACGGGGTGGTCGACCGCGTCTTTGTCGGGACCGTCACGGCCTTCCGGGGGGAAGCCACCATGTCGAACCTGCTCGACCTGCCGCGTCAGGCATTGATGGACCTGCGCTCGCGCCTCAGCCACCTGCCGCTCGTGTCCCATCTCCACCGTCGGCACGCGCCCAACAGCCTGTCCCTGTCCAGTCCGGCGCCGCAGGACTCCGTGCTGGCGGATCCACAACGGGTGGAGATGTGGCGCCGCGCGGTGGAGCGCTACGTGCGCCCCAACCAGGTGGTGGTGGACGTGAAGGCCGGCACCGGCCTGCGCACCTTCCTCGCCGCGCACCAGAACCCGCGCAAGCTGTACGCGGTGGATGACTCGCGTCTGTTGGACACCACGCAATGGGTGGCCCGCCGCAACGGCCTGGACCGCATCGCCTTCGTGCGCGAGCCCACCTGGCACTTCCAGCCGCAGGAGAAGGCGGACGTGCTGCTGCATGAGCTGCTGGGAGATGCGCTGCTCGACGCGGGGCTCGTGCCCCGGATGCTGGATTTGCGCTCGCGCCTGCTCAAGCCCGGCGGCCGCATCCTCCCCAACCGCTTCGAGGTCTACGTGGAGCCCGTGCAGCTGCGCGAGGAGGCGTGTGTCCCGTTCATCTGGACGCAGCACCTGCCCCACGTGGACTTCCGCTGCCTCCAGTCGCTGCGCGAGGCGATGAGCCCGTCGTACTTCACGCGGCTGGTTCGCTCCTACGAGGTGGACCACCTGCTGTGCGAGCCGGAGCCCGTGTTCGGGTTCGACCTGGAGACGATGCGCGCGGAGGGGCTGCCCTCGCGCGTGCGCATCCAGCGGCCGGTGGAGGAGGACGGGCGGGTGGATGGCTTCTGCCTGTTCTACAAGGTCGCCTTCGACGCGGAGCTGGCCTTCGACGTGTCGCCCATGCGCGAGCGCAACACCACGGCGATGACGCTCCTGCGCGTGGAGCCTCGCGAGTTCAACCGCTACGACACGCTGGACTTCGAACTGGAGCTGCCCAATCCGTCCGACCCGCGCACCTGGCGGTGGCAGTTCACCTGACGGCAGTGCCGGAGCCCGGAGTGATGCCCGGTGGACAGCCTGCCTGCCTCCGGGTGTCGCCGGAGGTGGGCGCACTGCCTAGCTTGCAGGACGCATGCGACCGTTCCGACTCCTCGTCCTGCTTCTCGTCTCCGCCGCCGCGCTGCCCGCGGCGGCCCAGTCCCCCCGCACCGTCGCGGGCGTGTGTGGCCGCACCAACTGGGTCTGTGTCGCGGAGTGCATCGACGCGGAGTGCGTCGACAAGTGCATGCGCGAGGGCTGCGAGGACGCGCTCAAGCGGCTGAAGACCTGCACCAGCAAGGCGGCCTGCGCGCCAGACGACACCGCGTGCGCGGCGAAGTCATGCGGCCTCACCTGCGAGAAGTCCTTCGAGCCCGCGCCCAAGAGCCCGGAGAAGCTGGCGGCGAACCCGTGCGAGGGCGACAAGGCGCCCAAGGGCACGGCCGTCCCCGAAGAGCTGGTGGGCACGTGGGTGCTGTCCGCGGCGAGCATCCCGGACACGGACCAGGGCAAGGAGGAGCGCATCGACGTGCAGCCCCGGTCCGACTACGCGCGGGCGTTGCAGATCACGCCGAGCGGATGCTTCGTGATGCGGACGAAGCTGGATGACGCGACGCTCGGGCGCGGCAGCACGCTGGATGTTCGCGCGTGGGGCCGGCTGGAGGTGAAGGACAAGAAGCATTTGGCGCTGCGCACGCAGGACGGCCAGGCGGTGGGCCCGGTGTGCGGCAAGGAGCGCGTGGTGCCCTTGTCCAAGGGGAAGTTCAAGGGCGGGGACTTCACGTATGCCATTGAGGAGAAGGACTCGCTCGTGCTCACGGTGCCCGGCGCCACCCGGCAGACGTTCCAGTTCGAACGGGAGAAGCAGGAAGCGCCGGAGCCGCAACCCAAGCCTTGAGGAGGACCTTGCCCCCACCGGGGTGCACGGGTGAGAAGGACGCCATGGCGGGTCGCGAGCGGATGTCGAGCATGGACGCGGCGTGGCTCCAGATGGAGGAGCCCGCGAACCTGATGATGATCACCGCGGTGCTGTGGTTCGACGGCGCCGTGGACCTGGAGCGCCTGCGCACGGTGGTGCGCGAGCGGCTGGTGGAGCGCTACCCGCGCTTCCGGCAGCGGGTGGTGCCCGGGCCGCTGGGCGCGCCGCACTGGGAGGACGCGCCGGACTTCAAGCTGGAGGAGCACCTGTCCACGCTGCGCGTGCCGGAGTCGGCGGGACGCGCGGGACTGGAGGCGCTCGTCGGGGACTGGCTGGGCGTGCCGTTGGAGCGCTCCCGTCCGCTGTGGCACTTCCACCTGGTGCGCGGCGCGCCGGGCGGGGATGTGCTGCTCGCGCGGCTGCACCACTGCATCGCGGATGGCATCGCGCTCGCGCGGGTGTTGCTGTCCCTCACGGATCCGGTGGACGCGGTCGCCGTGCCGGAAACCTGGGATGAAAGCCTGGAGGCGGTGACGCCCTCCGAGGTGGAGCGGCCACCTCAGGCTCCAGGCTGGATGCGCTTCGCCCGAGGCGCCCGCTCCGCGCTGCGCAAGGGCGCGGAGATGGTGCGCGAGCCCATCCTCGCGGGCGACCTCGTTCGCGAGGGCGCGAAGGGCGCGGCGGCATTGGGCAAGCTGTTGGTGCTTCCTCCGGATCCACGCTCTCCGCTGCGTGGGCCTTTGAGTCCCCGGAAGGTCGCCGCGTGGTCGGAGCCCATTGAGTTGGAGCGGGTGAAGGCCGTGGGCCGGATCCTGGGTGGCACGGTGAACGACGTGCTGCTCACTGCGGTGACGGGCGCGCTGCGGCGCTATCTGGCCACGCGGGACGCTCCACTGGAGGACGTGCACGCGCTGGTGCCGGTGAACCTGCGGCCCATGGATGTTCCGGTGCCTCGCGAGCTGGGCAACCGCTTCGGCGTGGTGTTCCTGCGGCTCCCCGTGCACCTGGCGGAGCCCCAGCGCCGGCTTCGCGAGGTGGTGAAGCGGATGGAGGAACTCAAGCGTTCGCCAGAGGCCTTGATGACGTCCGGCGCGCTGGAACTGCTGGGCCACGCGCCCAGGGCGCTGGAGCGCAAGGTCGTGGACGTGATGGGCGCCAAGGCGTCGCTCATCGCCACCAACGTGCCCGGGCCCCGCCAGCCGGTGGCGCTCGCGGGCACCCGGCTGTCGAGGCTCACGTTCTGGGTCCCCCAGGCCGGCAACATCGGCCTGGGGATCAGCCTGTTCAGCTACGCGGGGCAGGTGACCCTGGGCGTGGCCGCGGATGAGGTGCGTGTGCCCGACCCGGAGGCCCTGGTCGCCGCGTTCCAGGACGAACTGGTCGCCCTGGAGACGACGGCCCCCTGAGCGTTACTTCGCGAAGAGCTTGTGCGGGTCGTACTTGCCGCGCACGTCCTTGAGCTTCGCGCGGATGGCGTCCGGCCAGGCGCTGTCGAAGTGCTGCGCGTCACGGACCTTGCCCATGAAGTTGATGGTCATCTCCGGCGACAGCCACGGCTTCAGCTCCGCGCGCAGGCCCTCCGTGGCGCCGGGCAGCACCGTCTCGAACAGCGGCGGGTGCATGCCCACCAATCCGACGACGAAGTTGCCGCCGCGGCCGCCCACCGCGGAGCCGCCCGCCACGTCCTTCTGGCAGGCGCCGCCCAGGTGCCGCAGCTCCAGCAGGAAGTACGGCGTCTGCACGCCCGCGCCCACGTGGCGCAGCAGCGTGGTGGCCAGGTCCTGGTCCACGTGGGTCAGCATCATGCCGTGGGTCCACACGGGGCTGGGCTTGTCCGGATCATTGTGGATGCGCGCGATCTGCGTCACCGGCAGCTCGCCCAGCATGTCCAGGTAGAGGGGCGCCAGCGCGCGCAGGGGCGCCGCCAGCTTCGTGCCCTCTTCCGTGGAGCCCGGGAAGGCGAAGCGCAGGTTGATGACCGTGCGGCCGCGCAGCGGGGGCGGGATGAAGTCGAACGGCGGGAAGCGCATGACGGCGATGCTCGTGGACACGCGCGCGTCCGCCTCCGCCGTCCACTTCACCCAGCCGCGCAGCACAGCCTCGATGTGCTCCTCCGCGAAGAAGAGGCTGCCCGCGTAGAGCGAGCGCATCTCCACCAGCTTGAGCTTCACCTCCGTCACGATGCCGAAGCCGCCCTTGCCGCCGCGCAGGGCCCAGAACAGGTCCGGGTGGTGCTCGGCGCTCGCCTCCACCGTCTCGCCGTCGCTCGTGACGAGCGTGTAGCCGACGACGTAGTCGGAGCTGACGCCGTGGCTGCGCACCAGCGGCCCCAGGCCGCCGCCCAGCAGGTAGCCCACCACGCCCACGTTCGTGGACGAGCCGGCGATGGGGGTCAGGCCGTGCTTCGCGGCCTCCTCGATGACCGGCTCCCAGCGAGCGCCCGCGCCAATGGTGGCGATGCGCGTCGCGGGGTCGATGCTCACGTGGTTCAGCGCCTTCGTGGAGAGGAGCACGCCGGAGGTGATGGACGCGTACGTCCCGTGCCCCGTGGCCTGCACCGCGACGGGCAGCTGGTTCTCACGGGCGAAGCGGATGGCCTCCGCCACGTCCTGCGTGGACTTCACCGCCACCACGTACTGCGGCGAGTGGCTGACCAGCACATTGAAGCCGGCGCTCTCCGGGGCATAGCCCGCGTCGTTGGGGGTGTAGACGGGACCGCTCACGCGGCCGGCGAGGGACTGGGTCATGGGGCGTTGCTCCTTCGTGTCAGCCAGCCCTTGCGGGCCGGGAGGGGGACTCGGGTGCGCTGCGGTGCCGCGTCCAGGGAGTTCGAGCGCGAAGCAGCATAAACCTGGAAGTCAGGTCCGTACACGGAAGCATTCGGTGACAACACGGGCTGGATTCCAGCGGGCCGCCCTCCCGGCACCTCTACAGCAGGCCGTGCTCCTCCAGCTTGTTGTAGAGCGTGCGCCGGCTCACCCCGAGCAGCCGAGCCGCCAGCGTGCGGTTGTCACCCGAGCGCTTCAGCGCATCCACGAGCGCTTCCTTCTCCACGTCCTTGCGACGTGACTCCAGCGTGACGGAGTCGGACGGCGAAGGAGGCAGCGGCGCGGCGACGGGCGGTGGCGCGAGTCCCGGCTGGCGGGAGAGCTCACGCGCCACGTCCTCGCCGGTGAGCATGGGCCCGTCGGAGAGCACCACCAGCCGCTCCAGGAAGTTCTGCAACTGGCGCACGTTGCCGGGCCACGGCTGGGCCTGGAGCGCGCGCAGTCCGTCTTCGCTCAGGGTGAACGGAGGCCGGCCGTTGGACTTCGCGTGCACGTCCAGGAAGTGGCGGGCGAGGGCCGTGATGTCCTCCGGCCGCTCGCGCAGCGTGGGCAGCCAGAGGGGCACCACGTTGAGCCGGTAGAAGAGGTCCTCGCGGAAGGTGCCCCGGCGCACGCCGTCCTCCAGCGACTGATGCGTGGCCGCGACGAAGCGCACGTCGACCTTCACTGTCTGCGTTCCGCCCAGCCGTTCGAACTCGCGCTCCTGGAGCACGCGCAGGAGCTTCACCTGCACGGCGGGGGACACGTCGCCAATCTCGTCGAGGAACAGCGTGCCGCCGTGCGCCAGCTCCACGCGTCCGGGCTTGCGCGTCGCCGCGCCGGTGAAGGCGCCCTTCTCGTAGCCGAACAGCTCGCTCTCCAAGAGCGTGTCCGGGAGCGCCGCGCAGTGCAGCTTCACGAACGGGCCCGCGCGCCGGGGACTGTTTTCGTGCAGGGCTCGCGCGGCCAGCTCCTTGCCCGTGCCGGACTCGCCTCGGAGCAGCACCGTGGCGGTGCCCTGGGCGGCCTTCACCAGCAGGGCCTTCACGTCCTTCATCGCGCGGCTCGCGCCCATGAGCAGGCTGTCGAGTCCGTCCGGCGCCTTGCCGGTGCCTCGCGTGGGCTCCGGGTCCTGGCTCGCGTGGAGCAGGGCCTTCTTCAGCGTGAAGAGGAGCTCCTCGCGGTCGAAGGGCTTGAGCACGAAGTCCGCCGCGCCCGCCTTCATCGCCTCCACCGCGAGCGGCACCGTGCCGTGCGCGGTCATCAGCAACACGGGCACGTCCGGCCAGCCGCGCCCCACCTCCGCGAGCAGCTCCATGCCGCTCATGCCCGGCATGCGCACGTCGCTCAGCACCACGTCGATGGGACGGCGCGCGAGCAGGGCCAGGGCGTCCTTCGCGTTGGAAGCCGGATGCGGAGTGAGGCCCGCCTGGGTGAGCAGCGCGCCCAGCACCTTGAGCAGCGCGGGATCATCGTCGACCACCAGGACGTGGCCCTTCAGTGCTTCGCTCACGCGGCTTCTCCCTCGGATGCCGGGGCCTGGGAAACGGGGGCCGCCGGCAGACGCAGGCGGAGGATGGTGCCATGCCCCTCGCCGCTCGTCAGGGACGCAGTGCCTCCGTGCGCCTCCGCCACGCGACGGACGAAGGCCAGCCCCAGTCCGCTGCCTGTCGCCTTGGTGGTGAAGAAGTCGTCGAAGGCCCGCTCTCGCGTGCGTGCGTCCATGCCGCTGCCGGTGTCCTGCACCTCCACCACCACCGCGCCGCCGTCCCGCTGCGTGCGCACGGTGAGGGTGCCGCTCTCGGGCATGGCTTCGAAGGCGTTGCGCACCAGGTTCTCCAGCGCGTTGGCGAGCAGGTCCTCGTCTCCCGCGCACTCGGGCAGGCCAGGGGCGAGCTCCTTCTTCAGCTCCACCGCGCCCGGTGTCGCGAAGGCCTGGAGTGACAGCACTCCCTCCACCAGCCGGTTCAAGTCCAGCGGCCGGCGCAGCGGCTCCACTCGCGCGAGGCGCTGGTACGTGCCCGCCACTCGGTCCAGGCGCTCCACCTGCTCCAGCAGCAGGTCCAGGAAGTCACCGTGCGCGTCCCAGGAGTGGCCGCGCGCGTGCTCCTCTTTCAGGTACTGCGCGGCGCCCTTGAGCGCGGCGATGGGGTTCTTCAGGTCGTGCGCCATCTGCGCGGAGAAGCGCCCCAGCGTGGCCAGTTGCTCCAGTCGCTCGCGCTGGGTGACGAAGGCGGTGACGCCCCGCCGTGCCGCCGCGAGCAGCGCGAAGGTGATGGCGGTGGTGCCCACGACCAGCGCTCCCGACTCGGCGGCGAAGGCGCGGAAGAGCACGAGGTATGCGAGCACACCCACCAGCGCGAGCACGACCGCGTGCATCGCCGCGTTCGTGGCGCGCGCGTCCTTGCCGAAGAGTTGGAAGCGCAGGGACGCGGTGGCCATCACCGGCAGGCCCAGCAGTGTGCCCACGTTGCCCAGCTTCGGCACGGGCAGGGCCATGTCCGCCGCCAGGTCCGTGAGCAGCAGCGCGACGAGCAGCGTGAGTCCCAGCAGCATCAACCCCGCTCGCGCCCGTTCGTCCTGCGAGCTCTCCGTGCTCGTGTGGCGCAGGTGGCGCGTGAGCAGCACGAAGCCCGTGGTGAGGATGGGGATGACGCCCACGGCGACCGCGAGCCCGAAGCCGAAGGTGTAGATGCGCTCCTGCAGCGCGGGCACGCCCATGGCGATGATCATCGTCAGCGCGAGCGCGCCCATCACCGCGTAGGTGCCGTAGAGGACCCGGGCGGAGCGGCGGCGGCGGCCCACGAACGCGAGGATGAAGTGCAACGCGCACGGCAGCGTCATCAGCGCCGCGGCGAAGCCCATCAGCCGCCAGCCGGTGTCCCCCGAACGCGCCAGCCCGAAGGCGGAGAAGTTCCAGGTGGACAGCGCGATGGACAGCAATGACAGCGGCAGCGCGAGGGGGCTTCGTCCCACGCGGGCGAGCGCGATGCCGGCGAGCGCGAGCTGCCCCGCGCACGCCAGCAGGCTGAGCCACATGGCGCCCGTCATCGCGCGCCTCCGAGGCTCAGAGCATGCCCAACCGGCGGGCGTTGGCGGGGTCGACCGCCGCCGACTCCCAGCGCCGCACCGCGGCCTCGCGCTCCGCGTCGGGCGCGTCCGCGTAGTAGCCCAGCGTGTCGTGCAGGGCGCGGCTCAGCTCTTCGATGGCGGCGAGCCGCACGTCCAGCTCGCGGTGTCGCAGCGCGGCCACCAGCCAGTCCGCGCGGCGGCGGCTGCGGTTCTCCGCCCACCACGCCGACCACTGGCGCGGCTGGAGGCCCAGCGTGGCGCGGGTGACTTCGCGTAGGGCTTCCGCCGCGGCCTGCGCGCACATGGCGTCGTCGCTGCCGGTGAGGTTGATGAGGCCCTCGATGGCGTCGCGGTCGTGCAGTGTGCCCAGGGCACGGGCCGCCAGCGAGCGGCGCAGCGCGTCCCGGCTGGCCAGTTCCTGGCGCAGGTCGCGCAGGGACGCGTCCAGGCGCGGCAGGTGCTTGAGCGCGGCGGCGGCGACTCGCGCGGCGCTGGAGATGTCCGGCTCCATGTCGAACAGGCCGCGCAGCACGCCGTCCACCAGCTCCGCGTAGGGCAGGTTGCCCGCGGTGAGCAGCGCCAGGTAGCGCGTGTCCGCGTCGTTCGAGTCCAACAGCGGCGCCAGCGCGAGGGCCGCGGGACGGCCCAGGCGCGACAGGGCGGCGGGGATGGGACCCAGCTCGTCCGCTTCCGGCAGCTCCACGACGGGCAGGCGGCTCCAGGCGGTGGGGCCGGGGAAGTGCTGCGCGAGCACGCGGGCGCTGGCTTCCGGTGAACGCGCCAGCTCCGCGATGGCGCTGGAGCGCTGGGACGCGTCGGGGCCGGTGAGCCGGCGCAGGAGCGGCGTGAAGTCCGGCGGCGGGCGCTCTTCCGGCGACAGCACGCGCGGAGGCAGGGCGGCGGCGCGGCCCAGGTTGGCCACGCCACCCCGGCCGAAGACGGGGTTCCACCCGAGCCCCGCGACCACGGCGGGCGCGGGAGCGGGCTGGACCGGCACCGGGAAGCCAGGCACGTCCACGTCGATGGAGATGTCCTCTTCCGGCGCGCGCAGCTCGGACACGCGCTGCTTGCGGAAGAGGATGAGCTCCTGGAAGGCGGCCGGCAGGTCCTGGCAGAACAGGATGTAGTCGCTCAGCCGGCGCTGGCTCATCGGCTTCTGGCCGCAGTCGCCGTAGAGGATGGCCACGAGGCGGCCCTTCACCTCCACCGGGTACAGGAAGACGGTGCGCGGGGCCTGGCGGCCGAAGAGCTCCAGGTAGTGACGCGTGAGCGCGTCCGGAGGCAACGGGCCCGCGTAGCTGCCGCGCGTGACGGCGACGGTGCGGAAGACGCTGCTCGCGTCCAGGGGGATGGAGACCAGGGAGAGGGCGTTCGCGTCCAGGCCCTCACCGCGCGCGTCCCAGCCACCCGCGGCGCCACGCACGACGGCGAAGGCGGCCACGTAGTCGAACGTGCGGCGGCCGAAGCGCAGCGCCACGTCCAGCAGGCGGTCCAGGTCTCGCGTCGACTCGCGCAGCGCGGAGCGGGCCTGGGGCAGCGTCCATTCCGGCACGGCGGCATCCGGCGCGCTGGAGGCACCCGGAACGGAGGCGGGCTCCGGCGCGCGAGGACGGGTCGCGCCCTGCGTGGACGCGGGGTTGCTGAAGATGATGAACGACGGCTCGCCCCGGGGCGGCGCCGGGGGAACCGGCGGCTGGGTCGGCGTGGCGGTCTGGACCGCGCGGGCCTGCTGCTCGGGCGAGGGCGGCCACACTGCGGGACGGGCTCCCGGGGGCTGGGCGGGGGCGCTGGGACGGTTCGCGGACGGAGGCGCCGTGGGGGCCGTGCCCTGCGAGGTCTGGACGGTGGTGCCCGGTCGAGCGGGGCCCTGTGCCGGCTGCGCGGCCGGGGTGGTGCCCTGGGGGCTCTGCACGGGCGTGCCCGGTCGAGCGCCTTGTCCCGTCGTCGCGGGACCCTGGCCACCAAAGCCCTGCGTCGTGGGCCCCGGTCCTCCGAAGCCCTGCGTCGGGGAGATGCCCTGCGCGGTGGGGCCCTGTCCTCCGAAGCCCTGAGTCGCGGGACCCTGCACGGTGGTTCCGGGACGGCTCGCGGTCGGCGGCGGCGTGGCGAACGCACCGGGCGCGGCGGGTCGACCCCCCTGGGGCGCGGGTGCGGACGTGCCGGCCGGACCCACGGGCAACAGCACGGGCACGGGCTGCGGCGGCGGCAGAGGACGCTCTCCCGGCGGGTAGAGGGTCGGCGGCGCGGCGTTCCCCGACGCGCCCTGGTTCGGAGCCTGCGCGGGAGGCGTGGCGCGCGCGGGCGTGCCCGGCATGTTCAGCCGCAGGGGCTCGCGCGTGTACGCGGGGGGCGGGATGTCCGTGGGCGCCGGCGGCGGCGTGGGGCGCTGGACCGCGCGGGCCGTCGTCACCGGACCCGCGGAGGTGTTCAGGCGCAGCGGCTCGCGCGTGTACGCGGGAGGGGGGATGTCCGCGGGCTCGGGCTCACGCGCGGCGGCGGGACGGGCTGCCGCGGGCACGGGCTCCTGGGCCACGTTGCGCGCCAGCTGCTCCACCATGTCCACCGTCATCGACTCGTCGTCTGGCGGCGGAGGCGGGGGCGGCGTGAGCGCTCCGGCCTGCTGGGCGACCGCCGCGGCCAGCTGCACGAAGCGGGGCGTCAGCGGCTGGCGGTAGATGATGGAGATCCACTCGCGCACCCGCAGCTCGATGGCGACCCACAGCTCCAGCGGCTTGCCCAGGAGGAAGCCGACTTCGTCCAGCTCCTTCTTGGGCACCGGGTAGGCGCACGCCACGTGCAGCGTGTTGCCGTCCAGGGACAGGGGAACGACGCTCAGGCGTTCGGCGATTTTCGGGGGGATGAAGCTGGCGACCTCGAGGTTGGGCTCGAAGTCCACCAAGTTCACGGGCCGGAAGCCGGAGACCTCGCCCAGCATCGCGAGGACGTCCGCTTCGGACATGCCGCGCTCCAGGAGCGCGGTGTCCACATGGCCTCCCTGGGCCTGGTGCAGACGCAACAACTCTCCGGCCTGCTCCTGGGACAGGAGGGCGCGCGAGACGAGGTGCTGGGCAAGACGCGAAGGCATGAAGGCCGCGGCATCTTACGGCCGCGGCCGCAAGGCACAATGAGCCTGTTTCAGCTCGGTTGGACGACGAAGGTGGACGTCAGCTTGTCATGGAGCGTCTGGCCGCGGCGGTCGAACAGCGCCATCCAGAACCCGCCCAGGAAGAGAACGAAGGAAAGCCCGGCGAGCAGCGCCCGGAAGATGGCCCGGCCCGGGGTGGGCGCCATGCCATGGGTGTCCACCAGCCGCAGGCCCAGGAGCAATCGTCCCAGGGTGCGTCCATTCCACAGGAAGGCCGCGACCGCGCAGTACACGGTGGCGAGCACCAGCACCAGGACCACACCCGGCAGCAGCACGGAGTGCAGCGCGCGCAGCCAGGCGACGAAGGCGTCCAGCCCGGTCAACCCCGGCTGCGGACCCTTCACGCCCGCGACCGACGAGGCCAGGGTGATGTAGGCCGCCGCAACGGCGCTGATGGCCGCGGTGTCGACGGTGAAGGACAGCAGCCGGCGCCACAGCGAGGCGGGGCGCGCGTGGACCTCTCCCGTGGCCGGGGCAGCCGGGGCCGCGGAGACCTTCGACTTCTTCGCGGGGGCGGCGGGGACAGGGGCGGGCGAGGCTTCCATGAGGGACACTCCCGGAGCGGGCGCCGGGGACGTCGCGTAGGCCGGCGTCTCCAGCGGAGGCAGGATGGCCGGGTCCTCCATGACGGGAAGACCCGGAGCGGCGTCCCGGCGAGACGGACCGGAGGCCTGCGCGGGAGCATCCATCAAGGGCAGGCCGGAAGTGGCCTGCGGTGCATCCCAGTGCTCGGCGGCCGACGGTCCGGAGGCGGGTTCCCAGAGGGGGAGAGCGGAGGCCTGGGCCTGCGCGCCACCCATCCGGGCGGAGGCCTGGGCCTGCGAGGCCGAATCCATGTGCGGCAGACCGGAGGCCTGGGCCTGCGCGGGCGCGTCCATACGGGGCAGGCCGGGAGAACCCTGCGCGTTGCCACGAGGCTGGCCCGAGGCGGCCTGGGCCTGCGCGGGCGCGTCCATACGGGGCAGGCCGGGAGAACCCTGCGCGTTGCCACGAGGCTGGCCCGAGGCGGCCTGGGGGCGCGAAACGTGCGGCTCCGTGCCGTAGGCCGGCGTGAGCGCGGAGCCCGGGCGGGGCTCCGTGGAGGACACCGGAGGCTGCGCGGCGCGAGGCACGGCGACGCCAGGATTCTGGAAGCCCGGCTCAGACAGGGCCGCGGTGGGCGCGGCGCGCGGAGGCACGGCGGCCATCGGTGCCACGCCCGGAGGCGGCGCGGCGGGACGCGGAGGCTGCACGGCGCCAGCGGGCACATTCCCAACGGGAGGCGTGGCGCGAGGAGGCATGGGCGCCGCTGCCCGAGGCGCTTGCTGCGCGGGAGCCCGGACCGCCTGACCCTCCGCGTGCTGCGCGGGAGCCCGGACCGCCTGACCCTCCGCGTGCTGCGCGGGGACGCGATCGGCCTGAGCAGGGCGCGCAGCCGGAGCCGCCGCGCGAATCGTCGCATCCGCGAGGGACGCATCCGCCTGGGGCGCGGCAGGGCGCGCAGCCGGAGCCACCGCGCGAATCGTCGCATCCGCGAGGGACGCATCCGCCTGGGGCGTGGCAGGGCGCGCAGCCGGAGCCGCAGCGCGAATCGTCGCATCCGCGGGGGACGCATCCGCCTGGGGCGCGGCAGGAGCCGCCGCGCGAATCGTCGCATCCGCCTGGGGCGCGGCAGGGCGCGCAGCTGGAGCCGCCGCGCGAATCGTCGCATCCGCTTGGGACGCAGGGGCCGGCGCGGGGCGAGCCGCGGGACCCGGATTGGGCGCACGCACGGGCCCATCCATCGGAGGCACAGCGGCGCGAGGCGCGGCGGCCGGAGCCTGCGCGGGCGGGCGGGGCGCTGCGGCGCGCGGCGCGGCGGGCGGCACGGGCGCCATCCCCGGACGAACCGACGGCGTCATGCCCGGCGGAGTGACAGGGCCGCGAGGCGCCTCCAGCGCGAAGGCCGGCGTGCCGCGCAGCGTCTCCGGCTCCAGCGGTTCGCTGTTCAGCGTGATGGGGTCGTCGCCGCCGACGTCCTGGGCCATGCGGTCCCCGGCCTTGCGGCGATCAATGTGGATGTCGCGGTCGAGCAGGCTCGGAAGGGGGGCCACCGCGGGTGGGCGCGCGCCATTCGCGGCGCAAGCGGGGCAATCTCCAACCGGCGGCAGCGAGGCGCCGCACTTCAGGCACTTGGACAACGGATCCTCCCAGTGACGCGGACAACCGTCGCCATGAAAGGCCGCATTCAGGCCTGTAGCAAGAAAAGGACAAGCCCCTGCTGGTCCCTCGCCCGAGGAACCGTCAGGGGCTCGTCAGCACCACGCAACCCGCCCCGAGGGACGGTGCGTATGGGCGCCTCACGCTAGGCGTGGACGCGGCGCCGTCCCGCTGCTCCCACCAGGAGAAGCACGATGATCGCTCCCACGACCGACATGATGATGCCGGAGGCATGCAGGTCGAACAGCCGGCCGTTGCGCTCGAAGAGCGAGCCGATGAGACCACCCACCAGCGAACCCACCATGCCCAGCAGCGTCGTGGCCACCAGCCCCATGCTCTGCTTGCCCGGCAGGATGGCCCGGGCGATGAGTCCCGCGATGAGGCCAATGATGATGAATGCGATGATCCCCATGAGAGTCTCTCCCGTGTGAGGGACCCGCGAGGTCCCGAATGGCAGAAACGTAGGAATCACCACACGAATCCGTGACCTGGGATGCAGGGAGGGACTGTCTGCTCGACTGCTAACCGAGCGACCCGTCCAGATGCTGCATCACCGCGAGCGCCGCCAGCGCCGCCGTCTCCGTGCGCAGGATGCGCGAGCCCAGCGTCACCGGTCGCGCGCCCAGCCCACGCAAGCCCTCCACCTCCTCGCGCGCGAGCCCGCCCTCGGGGCCAATCACCACCGCCACCGGCGTCCCCGCGGCCACGCTCCGGAACGCCTCGCCCAGCGGTACCGCGGACTCTTCTTCATCCAGCACCAGCAGCAGCGTGCCCGGCGTCAGGGCGCGCGCCGCGTCCAGCAGCGGCCGGGGCGGATGCACCACCGGCACGTCATCGCGCCGGCACTGGCGCGCGGCCTCCTCGACAATCTTGGCCCACCGCTGGGTGCGCTCCTCGGCGCGCTTCGGCTCCAGCTTCACCACGCTGCGCGCCGTGGCCACCGGATGGAACGCGGTGGCGCCCAGCTCCGTGCCCTTCTGCAGCACCAGCTCCAGCTTGTCCCCCTTGGGCAGGCCCTGGAGGATGCTCATCTCGCGCGCGGGCGGCGTCACCCGCACGGCCCCCAGCACCAGCCGCACGGACTCCGCGTCCAGGCCGGTGACGCGCGCCTCGAAGGCGCGGCCCTTGCCGTCGAACACCTCCAGCGCGTCGCCGTCCTCCAGCCGCAGCACGTGGACGAGGTAGTGGCGGCGCTCGCCCGTGAGCGTCACGTCGGCGGGGGCGGGGTCGGGCAGGGGAACGAAGAGGCGGACCACGGCGGCTTCCTTGAAGGGGAGGGCGCCTGGAGGATAGCCCTCCATGCGTCCAGGGTTCGTCTTTCCTCGACCCGCGAGCGCCCGGCCGTGTCCCGTTCCTGCTATGGCGCGCCCACGCCCATGGCCACCCTCGTCATCGAGTCCACCCGCTCCGGCTTCGTCGAATCCCTCCACACCGTGTCCGTCGCGGTGGTGAGCGCGGAGGGCACGCGCGTCGCGTACGCGGGCGACCCGGAGCGCGTCACCTTCTGGCGCTCGGCGGCGAAGCCCTTCCAGTCCCTGCCCATGGTCCAGGACGGCGCGGCGGACCGGTACGGCTTCGGCCCGCGCGAACTGGCGCTCTCCTGCGCGTCCCACTCCAGCGAGCCCGTGCACCGCGCCCTCGCCATGCAGATGCTGAGCGCTTCAGGCTGCGAGGAGCGCCACCTCGCGTGCGGCCCGCACCCGCCGCTGTCACCCGCGGTCGCGGAGGAGGCCCTCAAGGCGGGCATCGTGCTCACGCCCCGGTGGAACAACTGCTCCGGCAAGCACGCGGGGATGCTCGCGCTGGCGCGGCACCACGGCTGGGACGTCCACGGCTACGCCAGCGACGGCCACCCCGTGCAGGAGCGAATCCAGGACGAAATCGCCAAGTGGACGGGCCTGCCGAGCGACGCGCTGGTGAAGGCCGTGGATGGCTGCCTCGCCGTCTGCTTCGGCCTGCCGCTCAGTGCCATGGCCACCGCGTGGGCCCGCTTCGGCGTCTCGGAAGCGCCCGCCGCGCGCCGCCTGCGGGAAGCCATGCTCGAGCACCCGGAGCTGGTCGCGGGCAAGGGCCGCGCGTGCACGGACCTGATGACGGCCTTCCAGGGCGATGCCGTGGTGAAGATCGGCGCGGAGGGCGTCTACTGCGCCGCGCTGCCCAAGGCCCGCCTGGGCGTGGCCATCAAGGTCGAGGACGGTGACGCCCGCTGCGCCGCGCCCGCGCTCCTCGCCGTCCTGCGCCTCATCGCGGAGCAGCAGGGCATGTCCCTGCCCATGACGGGCCTGGAGCACCACGCGGAGCCGCGCATCCTCAACACCCGGAACGAAGTCGTGGGCTCCCTGCGCGCGGCCGGGACACTCGCGTTCACCTGAGGCCCGCTGTAGCGCGGAAGGTCACACGCGCCGCGCTCCCCGTAACCTGCCCCGCTACAACCGCGCCCGTGTCCCTTGGAACTCCGAGGCCTCAGCGGCAGGCACGCGGACTGCAATGCCTGCCCGTCACACGGCGGGACTCGCGAGGTCCTGACGCCAAGGGGGAAAGCCTCGCGAGTCCAGATGGGGTCGGGTAAGCGAACCAAGGTTTCGCTGCCCGACCCCCTCTTGTTTCTAGCGCTTCAAGTCGATGCGCACCCACTCGCCCTGCTGCGCGCCCTCCATCACGGTGCACCCCAGGTTGCGGTACGCGGCCTCCACGTCCGCGCGCTGATGCGCGAGCACGCCGGCCAGCACCAGCCGGTCCTTCGCCTTGGGCACGATGAGGGGCGCCAGTTCAATCAGCGTGTTGGCCAGGATGTTCGCGAGCACCAGGTCGAAGGTGCCCGACACCTCCGTCAGCTCGCGCCCGGAGATGTCCAGGTCGGGCGTCTGGTTGTCGGTGCAGTTCTCCTGGGCCAGCTCCACGGAGACGGGGTCGTTGTCGGTGCCCACCACGTGGCCCGCGCCCAGCTTCTTCGCCGCGATGGCGAGCACGCCGGTGCCGGTGCCCACGTCCAGCACGCTCGCGCCCGGGTGCGTGGACATGAAGCCATCCACCGCCGCCAGGCACAGCGACGTGGTGGGGTGGTCCCCCGTGCCGAAGGCCATCTTCGGCTCGATGACGAGCTTCACCTTGTCCGCCGGCGCGTTCACCACGTCCCAGGGCGGGCCCACCCACAGGCGGCCCACCTGCACGGACTTGATGAGCGACTTCCACTCGTTGCTCCAGTCCTGCTGGGGCTGCTCGTCCAGGGACAGGCGCGCGTTGGGGTGGCTCTCCGCCACCGCGTCGCGGGCTTCTTCCGCGCTCTCGCGGTCCTCGAAGTAGGCGACGACGATGGACTCGCCCTTCACGGGGGCGCGCACGCCCGGCATGGTGGGCGTCTCCGTGTCGCGGACTTCCAGGCCCAGGGCGCCGGCCTCATGGAGGAGGTCCTGGAGGATTTCGGAGGCCTCCTCCGCGATATCCACGGTGAGTGACAGGTAGGTCTGGGACATGGCGCCCCTTCTACCGCACCCGGTGCGGCGTGGAAGCGCCGTCGTCGTGACGCTTCCACGCTCGCGATGGGGGTACCTACGGACCGACGACGGACATGGCCATGCGGTCGAAGTCGATGACCCGGCGGGCCACCTCCTGCACGTCCTCCGCCGTCACCTTCGCCACGTGCTCGGAGTAGTGCAGGAAGTTGTCCAGCCCGATGCCGTAGCAGGTGTCCAGCGCCAGCAGCGTCGCGCGGGCGCTGTTTCGCTGCAGGTCGATTTCATACGCCCCGATGATGTGCTGCTTGGCGCGCTCCAGCTCCGCGGCGGGAATCGGCTCGTCGCGGATCCGCTGCAACTCGCGGCGCATGCCCTCCACCGCCGCCTCCACCTTCTCCGGGCTCGTGCCCATGTAGACGGCGAAGTAGCCGGGATCCAAACCGTCCATGGAGAAGCTGCTCACGCTGTAGGCCATGGAGCGCTTGTCGCGCAGCTCGATGAAGAGCCGCCCGCCCTGGCCCGACAGCACCGTGGACAGCACGTCCAGCACCACCCGCCACGGGTCGCCCAGCCGAGCCGCCTGGAAGCCCATCACCAGGTGCGTCTGCGCGCGCGCGAGCACCTTCTTCTCCGTGCGAGGAGCGGACGGAGGCGCTTCCGGCCGCACCTGCTTGGGGGCCAGCGCGCCGCCGCGCGATTTGCCGAAGTACTCGTTCGCCAGCGCTCGCACCTGCTCCACGTCCACGTCGCCCACCACGCTAAGCGTCATCTGCGACGGGTCCATGTACGACCGGTGGTACGCGCGCAGCTGCTCGGGCCCCAGCGCCTCCACGGACGCCTTCTCGCCCAGCATGGACAGGCGGTACGGGTGCTCCTGGTAGAGCGTGCGCGAGAACAGCTCGAACGCCAGGCCTGACGGTTTGTCCTCGCGGGTGAGGATGTCCTGGAGCAGCAGCGCGCGCTCCCGCGCCACCTCTTCCTCACGGAAGGCGGGGTTCACGAGCACGTCCGCGAACAGCCGGAAGCCCTGCTCGAAGTAGCGCGACAGGAAGTCCGCCTTCACGCTCACGGAGTTGCGGCCGCCCTGGCCGGTGAGGTTGCCCGCGTACAGGTCCGTCAGGTGGGAGATGTCATCCGCGCTGAGCGTCGTGGTGCCCTTGGTGAGGGCGCGGCTGAGCAGCGTGGTGATGCCGTTGTCCTCGGGCGTCTCGTAGCGCGCGCCGCCGATGAACGCCGCGCGCATGGAGAACAGCGGCACGTGCGGCTCCACGCGGATGATGAGCGTGGCGCCGGAGGGCAGCTTCTCCTGCACCACCTCCGAACGCGCGGACGCGATGGCGCTCCGGGCCGGACGCGGCGGGGCCTCCGGGGGAGGCTGCTTCGCGGTGCGCTCCGGGGGCGTGAGGCCGGGGCTCTTCGCCGCTTCATCCAGCGCGGCGTGCACGAGCGCCTCCGTCAGCTCCGCGGCGGGCGGCACCAGCGCGGTGACGACGGCGTGCTCCAGCCGCAGGTACTTCTGGGCCACGCGGCGCAGGTCCTCCGGCTTCAGGTTGCGGATCTCCTCCAGGTAGCGGGCCTCTGACTCCAGGCCGCCCGGAGACGTCTGGTACGAGCCCAGGTTGCGCGCGGTGCCCTGCACCGTCTCCTTGCGGTAGACGGACTCCGCCTCCACCACCGACTGGATGGTGCGCAGCTCGTCCTCGGGAACGACCGTGGTGCGCAGCGCCTCCAGCACGCGCGCCGTCTGCGTGAGCGCCTTCAGCGACTGCGCGGGCGGCAGCGTCAGCGACACGGAGAAGATGCCCGGGTCCTTGGGCGTGTACGCGGACGCGTGCACGTCGTTGACCAGGTGCTGGCGGCGCTTCACCTCGCGCACCAGCCACGACGAATTGCCCTGGCCGGCGAGCATCGCCAGCACGTCCAGCGCGGGCACGTCCGGGTGCTCCAGCTCCGGGATGGCGAAGGACAGGTGCAGATAGGCCTCCTTCACGTCCTCCGTCTGGATGAGCACGCGGCGGCCCGTGGACGGCGGGTCGCGAGGACGCTCCACCGGGCCCGCGTAGGGGCGGCCCCAGTCACCGCCGAAGATTTCCTCCACCCACTGGCGCAGCTCCGCCTCGTTCAGGTCGCCCGCGACGGACAGCACCAGGTTCTTGGGCGTGTAGTGCCGGTGGTAGAACTCCAGCACCTTCTCGCGGGTGAAGCTGCGCACGCTCTCCTCGGTGCCGATGACGGGCAGCCGGTAGGGGTGCGTCTGGAACGCGGCGGTGAACAGCCCGCGGGACGCGCGGCGCGACGGGGAGTCGTAGCTGCGCTTGATCTCCTCGCACACGACCTCGATTTCGCGCGCCAGTTCGTCCTTGTCGAACGCGGAGCGGCGCACCGCATCGCCCAGGATGTCCAGGCCCGTGCGGGCGAACTGGCTGGCGATGACGATGTGGTAGACGGTCTGGTCGAAGGACGTCCAGGCGTTGATTTCGCCGCCGTGCGCCTCGATGTCCCGGGCGATTTCACCGGGCCCCCGGCGCTCCGTGCCCTTGAACAGCATGTGCTCGTGCAAGTGAGCGAGTCCGGCCTGGTCGGGCCTTTCGTCCGCGCTGCCGGCCTTGACCCAGACCTGGAAGGCCGCGACCTTGGCGGCGTGCTGCTCCTCGAAGACGACGGTGAGCCCGTTGGGCAGGGTGTAGCGGATGGCCATAGGAGTGGTCCGAAGCTGTCATCCCCTGCCGAGGAGAGGCAAGGCGAGGTGTGATGTTTGCTCCATTGGCTAACGTCCCGCCCCCTCCACGTCGAGCGGACCGTGCCGTCCGCCTCCCACCAGGCAGGCGAAGCGGCGCGGTGTCCATCGCGTAACTGGTGGAAACCCCCCGTGGCCGGTAAATTGGGCCGCGCACATGCCGTCTCCCCCGGACGAGGCGGATCCGCTCGCGGACCTGAAGGAATTGTTGGATGACGGCGACGCCCCAGTGGCGGCGCCCGCTCCGGCGCCCCCCAGGCCACTCGCGGTTCCCAGGCCTCCCCCCTCCGCGCCTCCCCCCCTGCCGCCCCGGCGGCCCGCCGCAGGCTTGCCCGCAGCCCCTGCCGCCGCGCCCGCTGCCCGGGTGCCCACGAACCCCGCGCCCATCGGGGGTGGAGGGTTGCCCACGACCACGCCTCCGTCCCCGGCGGCCGCGGCGCGCAGCCCCGGCAAGGGGGACCCGTTCGCGGAGCCCGCGGAGCCCCGGCTGCCCATGGGGGGCTCGCCGGAGGAGAAGCTGGAGTTCTTCCGGGGCATCCTGAAGCAGAAGACGGAGACCCTGGCCCGGGCGCGCGCGCTGTATGCCGAGCGCGAGGGCGAAGTCACCCAGCTCAAGGCTTCGCTGGAGAAGGCGCGCAGGGAAGGCGGCGGCGGTGCTCCGGCGCCGTCCGCGCAGGACGAGCAGCGGCTGAAGCTGGCCCAGGCGAAGGTCGCCTCGCTGGAGGCGGAGCTCGCCGCGTCGGAGGCGGACCGCAAGGACCTCACGCGCGCGCTGGCGGAGGTGGAGTCGGAGGTCCCCCGGTTGACGGAGGAACTCCACGCCGAGCGCGAGTCGCGCGGGTCGATGGCGGAGGAGCTGGTCGGCGCGAAGGAGGCGCTGGGGCTCGCGCAGGACCGCATGGCGGAGCTGGCCTCCGGCAAGTCCGAGGCGCAGGGCGCGCTGGAGGCGGTCCAGGAGCAGTACCAGTCGCTGCTCGCGGACGTGGAGCGGCTGACCACCGAGCGCGACGCGCAGGCGCTCAACATCAGCCAGCTGGAGACGGCGCTCTCGGAGGCGAAGGGCGCCATGGGTGCCCTGGAGAGCGAGAGCGACTGGTCGCGCAGCTCGCTGGAGGAGGCGCACACCCACGCGAAGGGGATGGAGGGCGAGCGGGACGCCGCGCGCCGGCAGCTCGCGGTGGTGGAGGACGGGCTCAAGACGCTCCAGACGCAGGTGACGGAGCTGGAGCGCGCGCTCGCGCTGAAGGACGCGGACGCGGTGGGTCTGCGCGCGGCGCTCACCGCGCGCACGGTGGAGGCCGCGGAGCTGCCCTCGCTCCGAAGTGCCCTGGAGGGCCGCGCCGCGGAGGCCGCCCGGGTCCAGGCGCGCGTGCGCGAGCTGGAGGCGGAGGTCGCCCAGGCGCGTGAAGCCGCGCGCTCGGAGGTCGAGGCCGCGGAGGTCCGCGCGCGCATGACCGAGTCGGAGCTGGCCTCTCTGCGCGAGGTGCTGGAGGCCGCGGAGGTCGAACAGGTCTCGCTGCGCGACCGGATGGAGTCGGACGCGGCGGCGCTCGGCGAGGCGGTGCACGAGGCCGAGGTCCGGGTCCACGAGTCCGAGGCGAAGGTGGCGGCGTTGGAGGCCCAGCTGGCGGAGCTCACCGCTCAGTCCACGGCCTCGCAGGCCGAGCGTGAGGCGCACCAGCAGCAGATGGCCGCCGTGGAGCGCAAGCTGGCCACCACGCAGGCGGAGCGCGTGGGCTACTCCGCGCGCGTGTCCATGCTGGAGACGGCCGCGGGCCAGCGCGAGGCGGAAGTGCAGCGCCAGCAGGCCCTGGTCGCCAAGGCCCAGGAGGAGCTGTCGCTGGAGCGCGCCCGCCGTGAGGCGGTGGAAGCAGAGATCGCGGACGCCCGGGTGCAGGCCGCCGAGGCCGAGGGCCGCGCCGAGGCGCTGAGCGCGGGACATGACGGCCAGCGCGATGAGCTGGTCTCCCTCGGCGAGCAGTTGGAGGCGGCCCGCGCGGAAGCGGACAAGGTGGACCGGCTCCAGCAGCGCGTGAAGATGGTGGAGGGCGCGCTGGAGGCCTCCGAGTCCAAGCGGCGCGTCGCCGAAGCACAGGCAGCCCGCGTGAAGGACCTGGACGCGGCGAAGGCCGCGCTCGAAGCGAAGCTCACGTCGGAGCAGAACGCGAAGGCGCTGCTGGAGGCGAAGCTCGCGCAGTCCGACGTCACGCTCCTGGAGGAGCAGGGCGTGAAGGCGGCGCTGGAGTCGCAACTCGAGGAGGCTCGCGCCGCGCTCGAAGCGGAGCACGTGGAGCGGGCCGCGTTGGAGGCGAAGCTCGGCGAGTCCCAGGCGCAGGCCGAAGTGGGTGACGCGCGGCAGGCGGACAAGGCCGCGCTGGAGGCCCGGCTCGCCCAGGTCAGCGCTTCGCTCAAGGCGGAGCAGGCGGCCCGTCAGGCGCTCGAAGCGAAGCTCGCGGCGGCACCCGCTGCCGGCGCGGACGTGCCCTCGGACCTGGCGGCGGAACGCGACCAGCTCAAGGCGGACGTGGCCTCCATGAAGCGCAAGCTGATGGCGGCCGAGGCAGCGCTCGAATCGGCTGCCAGTGCCAAGGCGAAGGTGGCGCGGCTGGAAGCGCAATTGAAGGCCCTGAAGTAGAGGTTGGACCTCCATGTCCTTCGCCGCGCCCACGGACCCATTGACGGGCATGCAGGCAGCCCGCTTCGGGCTGTACCTGCACTTCCCGTACTGCCTGGCCAAGTGCCCCTACTGCGACTTCGCGGTGGCGGTGGCGCGCCAGGTGCCGGAGGAGCGCTACGCGAACGCGGTGCTGGCGGAGCTGGACGCGCGCCTCGCCGCGGACCCGTCGCTGCGCACGAAGCCGCTGGAGTCCCTCTTCCTGGGCGGTGGCACGCCGTCCCTGTGGCACCCCCGCCATGTGGCGCGCGTGCTGGAGGGCATCGCCGCGCGCATGTCGCTCGCCCCCGGCCTGGAAGTCTCGCTGGAGGGCAACCCGGAGCGCGCGGACGCGGAGCGCTTCGCCGGCTACCGCGCCGCGGGCATCAACCGGCTGTCCCTGGGCGTGCAGTCCTTCCAGCCTCAGACGCTGAAGGCGCTGGGCCGCGCGCACGACGCCGCCATGGTGGAGGGCGCGGTGGCGGCGGCGCGTCAGGCGGCCTTCCCCGTGGTGGCGATGGACTTCATCTACGGCGTGCACGGCCAGACGGTCGCGCAGGTGGAGGCGGACGCACGCCGCGCGGTGGCGCTGGAGCCGGAGCACCTGTCCACCTACGCGCTGACGGTGGAGCGCGAGGTGCTGGCGGAGTCCACGCCGCTGTCCAAGCAACTGGACCGCGGTGAACTCTTCCTGCCGGAGGACGACGACGTGGTGGCCATGGCCCAGGTGGTGCGCGACGTGTACGGCGCGCACGGCCTCACCCGCTACGAGGTCTCCAACCACGCGCGCCCCGGCCTCAGCTCCCGGCACAACGCGCTGTACTGGACCGGCGGCGAGTACCTGGCGCTGGGCGTGGGCGCCACCGGCATGCTGCTGTCCCCCACGCCCCACCGCTACGTGAACCTCCGGAGCCCGGAGGCCTACCTGCGCACGGTGGAGGAGGGGAGACTCCCGGAGGCGAGCCGCGAGGACCTGAGCGCCGAGGAGCTCTTCGCCGAGCGGCTGAGCATGGGCCTGCGCCTGGTGTCGGGGGTGGACTGGGAGGCCGTCTGTGAGCGATACGGCCAGCCCGTGGAGCCCCGGCGCGCGGAGGTGGAGCGGCTGGTGGCCCACGGCTTCGCCACCCGTCATGGCCGCAGGCTGGCCCTGACGGAGCGGGGAGCGGACGTGCACAGCGCCATCTGCGCGCGGCTGCTGTAGGTGGATCCAGGAAGGACGAGTCGACCGTGCTGACCAAGTGGTTCATGTGGATGGGCCTCACGATGCTGACGGGCAGCCCGCTGCTGTCCCTCGGGATCCTGGCCGTGCTGCTGTTCGCGGCGGACCGGTTCACGCTGCAGGTGCTGCCCAGCCCCATGCGCGCCTTCAAGCGGTGGCAGCGCGCGGGAGACCTCGCGGGCACCATCCTCACCAACACCCACGACCGCCGCGCCCGCGCGGAGCTGGCCGACATCCGCTTGGGCCAGAAGCGCTACCAGGAGGCGGTGGACCTGCTGCGCCCCAACCTGGACGCGGGCGACGACGACGTGGACACCCTCTACCTGCTGGGCGTGGCCTACCTGGGCGCGGGCGACGCGCCCCGGGGCGAGCTGCTGCTCACCGAGGCCGAGCGCCTGGACGCCGACTTCCGCCAGGGCGCCATCGACCTGGAGCGCGGCCGCTTCCGCCTCCAGCGCGGCGACTTCCCCGGCGCGCGCGAGGCCCTGGAGCGCTTCCTCCAGGTGCGTCAGGGCTCCGTGGAGGGGCGCGTGCTCCTGGCGCGTGCAATGGACAAGCAGGGGCTGGACGTGGAGGCGCAGGACGCCCGCGATGCCGCCTGGCGCGAGTACGCCGTCGCCCCCCGCTTCCAGAAGCGCCGCGACCGCTGGTGGGCGTACCGCGCCCGTCCGTCCCGCCCGCTGGCGTACGCCGCCGTGGCCCTGGTGTTGATGGGCGTGGGGGCGTACCTGACCCGCTACCTGCCCACGCACGACACCTACGGCCGCTACGGCGCCTACGAGGATGAGCCCTACGCCGCGGACGACATGGGCGGCGACGACGCGGAGTAGTAGTAGGCTTTCCGCGCATGTTCCCCCTGCCGTCCCAGGTGTTGCGCCAGCGCGAGGGCCTGCTGGCGGACACGCCCTTCCCGCTGCTGCTGCACGCGCTGATGGTGGAGGAGCGCACCTGCACGCTGGAGCTCAAGGTGCGCCAGCGCGAGAAGCGCATCACCTTCGAGGACGGCGCGCCGGTGGCGTGCAACTCCAACCTCCTGCACGAGACGCTGGGCAAGTACCTGGTGGAGAAGGGCCGCCTGCCGGAAGGCGACTACCAGAAGTCCCTGGCGGAGAGTGTGTCCTCGGGCATGCAGCTGGGCGGGCTGCTCGTGCAGAAGGGGCTCATCAGCCCCTTCGACCTCTACAAGCAGCTCCAGGCGAACCTGGCGCACAAGCTGTTGGACTGCTTCCGCTGGACGGAGGCGAAGTACCGCCTCATCGCGGACGTGGAGCACCCGGACGCCACCGTGCGCGCCAACACCGCGCAGCTCATCCTCACGGGCGTCTCCACCCAGCTGCCCTTCGACACCGTCGCCACGCACTTCACCTTCACGGACGACCGCCGCTTCGGACAGATGCCCGGCGTGGAGTCCGCCCCCAAGCTGTCCTCCAAGGACGCGCGCCTGTTCCAGGCCCTGCGCCAGCGGCCCACCTTCAACGAGCTGCTGGAGCGCACCGGCTTCGACATGGACTCCGTGCTGCGCCGGCTCTACGCGCTGTGCCTGCTGGGCGTGGCGGGCTTCGCGGAGGACGTGGACGCACGCGCCGAGGAGCTGGCCAGGAAGGCCCCCGCCGTCGCGCCCGCCCCGGAGCCCGTCTTCACGCCGGTGCCCGTGCAGGCCCAGCAGGCCCCGTCGGGCACGCCCTTCTCGGACGAGGACGAGGCCGCGCGCAACGCGCTCGTGGGCGCGTTCCTCAACCACCGCAGCCTGGATCCGTTCGCGCTCTTGGATGTGCCGGAGGACGTGCAGCCGGTGGCGCTGCGCAAGGCGTTCCTCGCCGCCGCGGATCGCTTCTCACCGCTGCGCTTCCAGACCTCGGAGCTGAAAGAGAAGGCGGAAGGGATGCTCGCCGCGTACGCGCGGGCCTACGGCTCGTTGTCGGAGCCGGAGCAGAACGCGCTGTGGAAGAAGCGCAGGCAGGCGCACCGGGAGAAGGCGCGCAGCAACACAGGCCGGCCCTCCACCGCGGAGCAGTTCCGCATCCGCACGGACCTGCTGGACGCCACCACCCAGTTCGACGAGGCCAAGCGGCGCCTGGAGGCGCGCAACTTCGCGGGCGCCTTCGAGTACTTCGAATACGCCTGCGACATCGACCCCCGCCCGCTGTACCAGGCCCACCGCGCCTGGGCGCGCTACCTCATGAAGCCGGAAGCGCACGGCCGGCTGGTGCTCCAGGAACTCCAGGAGCTGACGCGCCAGGATCCCGGCCTGGAAGAGGGCTGGGCCTTCCTGGGCGACGTGGCCCGGGGCGAGGGCCAGTGGGCGCTCGCGGAGGATGCCCTCCGCAAGGCCTTCAAGTTGAATCCCCAGCAGCGCCGCTACGTGGCGCTCATCCAGGAGATCGCCCGGCGGCGGTGAAGGCCCGCCGGACGAAGGGCCGCGGCGCGGGGGCTACATGCCCTGCAGGGTGGCGCGGTCGGCGGCGGACAGCCCCTCGCCCTGGGCCACATGGTCGACCACGCTCTGGATGCGAGCAGCCTCTTCCTTCGAGATGTCCTTGCCCGCCAGCAGCGAGAACATGTCCTGGAAGTCCTTGTGCTGGACGGTGGGCCCCAACTCGTACCGGTCGTCATTGCCCGTCGTGGAGCGGTTCTCGTTGACGCAGTAGGCGAACATCGGGGCGAAGTAGCGCTCGCCCGGCGGCACCACGATGCTGACCGTCTGCACGATGATGCCGTTCTGCACGTCGTCGTTGGTCGACACGAGGATGAGCCCCGGCGGCAGCGTCACGGTGATGGGCGCGTTCGTGGTGTTGTTGAAGATGAGGCACACCCGCACCTCCTCGCCGGTGCCCTTGGCCTCGTCCGAGTACTTGTCGTCGCAGTCCACCGGGTTCTCCGGCGAGTAGGCGACGATGGGGTTCTCCAGCGTCAGCCCCGCGGGCAGCGTGAAGGCCTGCCCCAACGGCGCCTCCCTCGAGAAGCCCAGGCCCGGCGCCAGGGACTTGGTGGCGTTGGTGCCCCCATCGGTGGAGGTGCCACCGTCCGTCTTGCCGCCGCCCTCGCCGTCGTCACTGCAGGCCGCCAGCAACGCCACCGCCAACACCACGCCCATTCGCTTCGCCACGTGCCAGATCATGGATTCGTCTCCCTGCGCCTCAACGCGAATGCCCGTGCCAACCATGGCATACGCACAGCGTCAAGCACCCAGGACCCCGGCCGGCCCGATAATGTCCGCAAGCCCGGAGGCCGGGCCTGCATTCCCGGCCACTTGGCCGATTCCCGCCGAACCTACGGGCGGTATGGTAACGGCACAATGGGTCGGGAAGACTCCCACCTTGGGGTATTTTCAGTACAGGGGCGAAGCATGAGGCGCGGCAACGAATCAGGCCAGGCGGCGGTGGAGACGGCCATCGTCTTGCCCCTGTTCGTGTTCATGCTGCTGGGCATCCTCCAGCTGGGGTTGATGCACCAGGCGCGGCTCCTCACGAAGTACGCGGCCTACAAGGCCGTGCGCGCCGGCTCCCTGCACAACGCGGACATCCCCACCATGGAGAGGGCCGCCCTGGCGGTGCTCCTGCCCATGGTGAGCACGGCCGCCAGCGGGGGCGCGGAAATCATCAAGCCCATCACCAGCGCCGGTGACTTCAGGTCCAAGTTCGAATCCGGGGACATCTCCAAGAACAAGATGAACGACGCCTCCGGCCTGAAGTTCGCGGAGGTCACCATCTGCGGCCCCCTCAAGGGGAACATGGGCTCCGGCTCCCACGGCAACAAGGAGATGGACTTCGATGATCCGAAGGTCGCCTCCGGAGACGGCGGCTGGGCGGACAGCCTGCGCACCAAGCTGAGCGTGCAGGTGACGTTCAACTACCGCATGCCCATCCCGTTCGCGGACATGGTCATCTACAACATCGCGCGCGGCCGGGAGCTGCCGCACGTCTTGCGCCTGGGCAAGGACTCGGACCGCGACGAGTTCGTCGTCAAGAAGATGTCCAAGTACGACTCCGCGGCGGACAACAAGCTCTACATCCTGCCCATCCGCGCCACGTACATCATGCGGATGCACTCCAACATCTACCTCACCCAGAAGGAACTTCCGGAGGAGAACGAATGCATCTTCCCGTTCGAACCGTGAGGTCCGCCTCCCGGCCCAAGCGCCGCCACCGGGGCCAGGCCCTGGTGCTCGCGTGTCTGTCGTTCCTCCTGCTCGCGTTGATGACGACGCTGAGCTTCAACCTGAGCCATGCCCTGCGGGAGAAGATGAGCCTGCAGCAGCACAGCGACGCGCTCGCCTACTCCATGGGCGTCGTGGAGGCGCGCGCGCTCAACTACTACGCGGCCAGCAACCGGGCCATCGCGTCGTCCTACGTGGGCATGACGTCCGCGCACGGCTACATGGCCGCCGCCAGCGCCACGGGCGACATGATGCGCGCCGGCATGATGAGCTTCTTCATCATCGCCGCGCTGGAGGTCGCTCAGTGCCCGCCCTACAACTTCCAGCACTGCTTCGACGCGCTGGAAGCGGTGATGATCGCCATGGACTACAGCTCCAAGGCGAGTGACTACGACTCCAAGGTCAAGGACGTGGAGGAGAAGTTCAACAAGGTCATCGAAGACTTGAACAAGATGGCCAACAGCATCCACGATTCGCAGAAGTCCGCCCACAGCAAGGCGCGCAACGCCGTGCGCAGCGGACAGTCCGCGGACCTGTCGAAGCTGACCGACTGGAACGTCCCTGGCGCCAACTCGCTCGAATCGTCCGTGGGTGGGCTCAACAGCGAGGAGTTCGACTGCGCGGTGGACGGCATGAACTGCTCGCGCGCCGGTTCCAGCAACAAGGCCCGCGCCCAGGTGATGACGGAGATCTCCAACGCCTCGCGCCCCGGCTGGGCCGCCAACCGCAGCCTGCCCGTCATCATGAGCGGGCTGCCCACCTACTTCAAAAGCGACTTCATCAAGGACCTGCTCAAGGACATCCCCCAGGAAGGCACCCACGTCATCATGGGGCACCAGGGCACGGCCAAGGTCGCGCAGACCAAAAGCAACATCCACGGCCCCGGCCAGGTCACCGGCAACGAGGGCAAGGTCGTCGTCGCGGACGAGCACGGCACCATGATGTCCCAGTGGCGCCACGGCTTCGGCGTGGGCACCTACAAGGCCGTGGTGGAGAGCAGCGAGAACGGCGGCAGCCACGAGCCCTCCGGCGCCCACTCCGGCCAGCACGACGAGTTCAAGGGCATCAACACCAAGGACCTGATGTCCTGCTCGAGCACCGGCAACTGCTTCATGAAGTTCCGCGCGAACGACGACCCCAGCACGGACTGGGGCCAGCCGCATGTCTACAGCTACGTCACCAAGCAGTTCTTCGTGGGTGACCCGAAGAAGGCGCCCTGGGAGCTCAACGACACCGGCTCCTTCACGCTCACGCACGGCGCCCAGGGCGACGGAAAGCTGCAGCTCGCGCCGGGCGAAGGCGCGGCGCTCTCCAAGGTGCTCGTCTACTACCACCGCCTGGGCCCCAACGGCTGGAAGGAGGCCCCGGGCCTCTTCAACCCCTACTGGCGCGTGAAGCTGCACCCGTTCACCGCCCAGGAGGCCTCGCGCGTGCTCAACCGCGCCGGCAACAGCGACGCGGCGGACCTCGCCGGCGCCAAGGACCTGGCCCTATGAGCGCCGTGCACCCGCAGAGCCGCCGCGTCCGGGGCGCCGCCTCCGTGGAGATGGCGCTGTCGATGATCGTCCTCATCCCCATCTTCATGTACGCGCTCTTCCTGGACGACCTCCTGCGCTACTCGCTGGATGCCCAGGAGGCCGCGGTGACGACCATCTGGGACTTCACCACGCAGGACTACACCAAGGCGCTCAAGCAGAGCGGCGGCGGCGGCAGCGGCCCCCAGGGCGGCACCTCCAACGTGCAGCACAACGCCCGCCTCACCTACTGCGACCACGAGTCCGGCATCGACCGGCCGGATGTCATGTCCGGCAGCAACTACGCGGACTGCGAGGACCTGGACCACCACCTGGCGGTCGTCGCCCACGTGTGCTGGATGAACGACAAGGCCAAGCAGGTGACGTGCGAGGCGCCGGACACCGGCGCGGCGTCGCTGGGCGGCCTGGCCGGCCAGTACCAGGGCCAGTTCACCAACGGCGGCTACATCGAGTGCTCCGCCCGCGCGGTGGTGGAGAACTACCTGCTGCCCGAGCAGTTCCTTCCGGAGTTCAGCAAGAACGTGGCGCTGACCAAGAAGAACTGGAAGGGCGAGGGTGACGTCCACTCGAACGCCCAGCAGGGCACGGGTGACACCGGCATGGGCGGCAATGCGTACTTCCTCAAGGAACAGCGCATGAGCATCATCACCGACACCTGGGCGCTGACGGAGGACGCGGACATCTCCCCGTCGGACTCCAGCGGTGAGTTCTACGAGCGCGTGGACTACGTGTACTCGAACGTCAGCGGCGCCATGACCATGAAGCAGCGCATGCTGCAGTTCCGCAACGCGCTGACGCAGGACCTGCTGGACGGCTCCATGCTGTACATGTTCGAGGACTCGCCCAACGACCCGTACGTGTCCATCCACCCGCACCTGGCCAACATGCAGACCCCGGCCAACACCGTGGACCAGGAGGGCAGCACCCGCTACTTCAACCAGGAGTGGCGTGACTGGGACAACGACAAGAACCAGAACACCTACAAGCACGGGCAGCGGGGCGAGTGGTACATGGGGTGCAAGGATCCGGAGTCGTGCTGAAGGAGTTGACCGCGCACCCCGCCTTCCGCACCGCGGCGGTGCTGGTGACGGTGGCGCTGGCGGGCATCGCCATCGGCATGGGCTTGGAGGAGGCGCAGTACGGAGGCGCCCGCACGCAGCTGGAGCGGGCGGAGGCCGCCGCGGACGAACTGGACCAGGAGGCGACGGCGGCGCAGAGCGGCCCCACGCGCTCCAAGCGGGACGAAGCCATCCTGGCGCGCACGCTGACGTACTTCCCGCCCTATCCCAACGGCGGCCGTCCGGAGGCACTGGCCGCGGACTACCTGGGGCCGGACACGCCCATCGCGGTGGCGTGGTTCTCCACGCAGGACTCGTCGGACCAGGTGCTGCAGCACTACCGCAAGGTCATCCTGGATGAAGGCCTGCCCGTCGTGGGCGTGCGCTTCAACGACAACGCCGGCTACGTGGGCTACTGGGCCCCGAAGGACGACGAGGTGCGGCTGATGTCCACGCTGCACCAGGGGGACGAAACCCTGGTCTTCGTCTCCTCGGCGCGCATGCGCAACTACCTGGAGCGCGCGGGCCGCGTGCCCCCGGGCGTTCCGGTGCCGCGGGGCCTGCAGGACGTGGCGTCCCTGTCCCTGCGGATGGAGGGTGCCACCAGCATCACCGTGTCGGGCCGGGTGCCCGGCGCCACGCTCTCCGATGCGGATCAGGCCTACCGCGCGCAGCTGCGCGAGCAGGGCTGGAGCGTGGCGGAGGCCGGTCAGGAGGGCTTCCAGGAGACCCAGCTGACCCTGACGCGCACGGGGCTGCGCGGACAGGCCACCTTGAGGCAACCCGCCGCGCAGCAGTCGGTGGACTTCCATCTGTCCCTGATGCGGGCCCAGGCCGCGCCGTGAACCGCGCGCATGGAGATCGAACGATGAGCCATTTCAAGAAGCAGCTTCTGGTCCTCTCCCTGGGCGTGGGCGCGCTGTTGTGGGCCCCCCTGGCTTCCGCTGGCGCGAGCTGCGAGCGCCGCTGCGCGGAGGACAAGATGAAGTTCGAGAAGGTGTGCAAGGAGAAGGCGAAGAACGCGCAGCCCTACTGCACGAAGGTCGCTGGCCAGGCGAAGGACAAGTGCGTGGACCAGTGCCGCAACGGCAAGAAGGGCGGCGGCGGCAACATGACGATGGGGGCTCCCGATGAAGGCGCGCGCTAGCCTGAAGCAGGCCCTCCAGCGTGGCCAGGCCATGTCGGAGTACGGCGTCATCACGGCGGCGTTCTTCGGCTTCACGGTGATGAGCTGGCCGTTCCTCGTCCAACTGCTGCGGGCCCTCAACACCTACTTCCAATCCATCTACTACATCATCCAGTCGCCCATCCCCTGACGGTAGGGGACGGGCGGCCGGAAGCGGCCTAGGGCTTCACGGTGGTGACGAACACCGCCTTGCCGCCCTCCACCTTCATCACCACGGCCTGCTTCACCGCGTCGCGGTTGGCGTCCAGGTTGATGGTGCCCGCCACGCCCGGGAAGTCCTTCGTGGACGCGATGGCGTCGCGCAGCGCGGGCCCAGAGGTGTCCGGCGCGCGCTTCATGGCATCCACCAGCAGGCGCGCGGCGTCGTACGCCAGCACCGCCACGCTGTCCGGCACGGCTCCGTAAGCGGCCTTGTACGTCTTCAGGAAGTTCTGCACGACGGGGTCCGGGTTGTCCGGCGAGTAGTGGTTGGAGAAGTAGCTGCCCTCCAGCGCGGAGCCGCCCAGCTCGTACAGCTTGTCGGAGTCCCAGCCGTCACCGCCCAGCAGCGGCACGCGCAGGCCCACCTCGCGCGCCTGCCTCGCGATGATGCCCACGTCCGTGTAGTAGCCCGGGACGAACACCGCCTCCGGCTTCAGGTTCTTGATGGACGTGAGCTGCGCGCGGAAGTCCGTGTCGCCCTTGGAGTAGCTCTCGTTGCCGACGATGGTGCCGCCGAACTCCTTGAACTTCTGGTTGAAGACCTCCGCGAGCCCCACGGAGAAGGCGCTCTTGTTGTCGGTGAGCATCGCGACCTTGGACAGCTTCAGGTTCTCCCGCGCGAACTTCGCCATCACCAGGCCCTGGAACGGGTCGATGAAGCAGACGCGGAAGATGTAGTCGCCCTTCTTCGTCACCTCCGGGCTGGTGGAGGTGGGCGTAATCATGGGCACCTTCCCCGCCTGCGCCTTGTCCGCCATGGCCATGGACACGGACGACGCGGCTTCACCCAACAGCGCCACCACCTTGTCCTGGGCGATGAGGCGCGTGGCGGCCTGGGCGCCTTCCTCCGGCCGGCCCTGGCTGTCGTAGACGCGCACCACCAGCTTCTGACCGCGCACGCCGCCCGCGGCGTTGGCCTCCTGGAGCGCCAGGTCGATGCCGTTGCGCGCGGAGATGCCGAAGGTGGCCTCGGAGCCGGTGAGGCTGCCCACCTCGCCAATGAGGATGCTGCCCGCCGGCGGAGGTCCTGGCGGAGCGGCCGTGGCGCCACCCTCTTGCGTGGCGGGCGCGGGCGCGGGGGCCGGGGCGGACTTCTTCTCACAACCCACCAGGGCGAGGGCCAGCGCGGTGAGCAGGAGGGGGAGGGAACGGCGCATCGGTGGGGCTCCTCGGGGGGAGACGGACTCAAAAAGCGGACGGCTCCACCCTAGCTTGCCCGGTGGAGTGCGGCGAACCCGCACCCGACGTAACGGGCAGGGAAGCGCTCTGGATTTGAATGTGGACTAAACAGGTCCACATTACATAAGAGGCCGTCGCGGGCATCGGGCCCGCGGACAGCCACAGGAGACACCCCCACATGCTCCGGATGAGCAAGATGACCGACTACGGCATCGTGCTGATGACCGAGCTGGCGCGCGCGGACGGGGAAACCCGCACCACGCGAGAGCTGGCGGCGCGCACGCATGTCGCCCTTCCGTCCGCGAGCAAGGTCCTGAAGGGCCTGTTGCAGGCGGGTCTGGTGGTGTCACACCGGGGGGCGAACGGCGGCTACGGCCTGGCGCGTCCGGCGGAGGCCATCTCGCTGGCGGAGCTGGTGTCCGCGCTGGAGGGGCCGGTGTCCCTCACGGAGTGTGGCCAGCACCAGGGCAAGCCCGCGGGCCCCTGCGAGCTGGAATCCGTCTGCCAGGTGCGAGGCCACTGGCGCCTCATCAATCAAGCCATCCAGGAAGCGCTGGGGAAGCTGACGCTCGCGGACCTGCGCGCGCCCGCGCCCCGCATGCCGGAGCGGCTGGTGGGCCTGGGCCTGCCGGCGTCCATCAGCGCGCCCGCTTCCGTCACGGGAGTCCGCTCATGAGCACCACCGAAACCATCCAGGAGCTCACCCGCAAGGGTTACCAGGCGGGCTTCGTCACCCAGGTGGAGTCGGACACGCTGCCGCCCGGCCTGGATGAGGACGTCATCCGCGTCCTGTCCGCGAAGAAGAACGAGCCGGCCTTCATGCTGGAGTGGCGCCTGAAGGCGTACCGCCACTGGCTCACGCTGAAGGAGCCGTCGTGGCAGGCGGTGAAGTACAACCCCATCGACTACCAGGCCATCCGCTACTACTCGGCGCCGAAGCAGAAGCCGAAGAAGGACAGCCTGTCGGAGGTCGACCCGGAAATCCTCCGCACCTACGAGAAGCTGGGCATCCCGCTGGAGGAGCAGAAGCGCCTTCAGAACGTGGCGGTGGACGCGGTGTTCGACTCCGTGTCGGTGGCCACCACGTTCCGGGAGAAGCTCTACAAGGCGGGCGTCATCTTCTGCTCGTTCTCCGAAGCGGTGCGCGAGCACCCGGAGCTGGTGGAGCGCTACCTGGGCACGGTGGTGCCCTTCTCCGACAACTTCTTCGCGGCGCTCAACTCCGCGGTCTTCAGCGACGGTTCGTTCTGCTACGTGCCCAAGGGCGTGAAGTGCCCCATGGAGCTGTCCACGTACTTCCGCATCAACGCGGCGGACACGGGCCAGTTCGAGCGCACGCTGCTCATCGCGGATGAAGGCGCCTCCGTGAGCTACCTGGAGGGCTGCACCGCGCCCATGCGCGACACCAACCAGCTGCACGCGGCGGTGGTGGAGTTGGTGGCGCTGGACGGCGCGTCCATCAAGTACAGCACGGTGCAGAACTGGTACCCGGGTGACGCGGAAGGGCGCGGCGGCATCTACAACTTCGTAACCAAGCGCGGCATCGCGCACCAGCGCTCCAAGATTTCGTGGACCCAGGTGGAGACGGGCTCGGCGATTACGTGGAAGTACCCCAGCGTCATCCTCAAGGGGGATGACTCGGTGGGCGAGTTCTACTCGGTGGCGCTCACCAACCACCGGCAGCAGGCGGACACGGGCACGAAGATGGTGCACATCGGGAAGAACACCCGGTCCACCATCGTGTCCAAGGGCATCTCCGCCGGCCGCGGGCAGAACACGTACCGGGGCCTGGTGAAGGTGCTCAAGAGCGCGGCGAACGCACGCAACTACACGCAGTGCGATTCGCTGCTGTTGGGTGACGAGTGCGGCGCCCACACGCTGCCGTACATCGAGGTGAAGAACGCGACCGCGCAGGTGGAGCACGAAGCGTCCACGTCGAAGATTGGCGAGGACCAGCTCTTCTACTGCCGGCAGCGCGGCATCTCGCAGGAGGACGCGGTGTCGATGATCGTGAACGGCTTCTGCCGGCAGGTCTTCAAGGAGCTGCCCATGGAGTTCGCCGTGGAGGCGCAGAAGCTCTTGGGCGTGAGTCTGGAAGGGAGCGTGGGGTGATGGCGTCGTTGTTGAGCATCCAGGACCTGCATGCCCGCGTGGGCGGCAAGGACATCCTCAAGGGCATCAACCTGGAGGTGGGCGCTGGTGAGGTGCACGCCATCATGGGCCCCAACGGCTCCGGCAAGAGCACGCTCGCGGGCGTGCTGGCGGGGCGTGAGACGTACGAAGTGACGAAGGGCACCGTGCGCTTCGACGGCAAGGACCTGCTGGGCACGCCGCCGGAGGAGCGCGCGAAGGCGGGGGTGTTCCTGGGGTTCCAGTACCCGGTGGAGATTCCCGGCGTGGGCAACCTGCACTTCCTGCGCACGGCGCTCAACGCGCAGCGCCGCGCCAAGGGCGAGGAAGAGCTGGATGCGATGGACTTCCTCTCCCTGGCCAAGGAGAAGGCGAAGCTCGTGCAACTGGACGCGGCGTTCATGAGCCGCTCCGTGAACGAGGGCTTCTCCGGCGGAGAGAAGAAGCGCAACGAGATCTTCCAGATGGCGGTGCTCCAGCCCCGGCTGGCGCTGCTGGACGAGACGGACTCGGGCCTGGACATCGATGCGCTGCGCATCGTCGCGGGTGGCGTGAACGCGCTGCGCGCGAAGGACCGGGCGATGGTCGTCATCACGCACTACCAGCGGCTCCTGGACTACATCGTGCCGGACCACGTGCACGTGATGGCCGCGGGCCGCATCGTGCGCTCGGGTGGACGCGAGCTGGCGCTGGAGCTGGAGGAGAAGGGCTACGGCTGGATTGGCGGGGAGGGGGCCGGTAAGGCGAAGGAGGCCCGGCCATGAGCGCGTCCCACTACGTGGACGTGGCCCGGGCCTTCCAGGCGCGCGCGGATGTCCCTTCGTGGCTCCAGGCGCTACGTGAGGAGGGCTTGAGCCAGTTCCAGGCGCGCGGCCTGCCCACGTCCAAGGACGAGGAGTGGAAGTACACGCCCGTGGCCACGCTGTCGTCGCATCCGTTCCAGCCCGTGCGGGACGTGTCAGTGGGCGAGGACGTGGCGCAGGCGGTGGCTCGGCTGGCGCTGCCCGGTCCCCGGCTCGTGTTCGTGGACGGCCGCTTCGTGCCGGCGCTGTCGGTGCTCGCCGGCCTGCCGCGCGGCGTGGTGCTCAAGCCGCTGTCGCAGGCGCTGCGCGAGGACGGGGCGCTGTTGCAGGAGACGCTGGGCCAGCGCGCTCGGCCGTCGGCGCATGCCTTCACGTCGCTCAACGCGGCGCTGCTGGAAGAGGGCGCGCTGCTCACGCTCGCGCCTCGGGCCTTGAGCGAGGTGCCGGTGCAGTTGCTGTTCCTCGCGCGCGGCGGCGACGGGCCGGTGCTGGCCAGCCCGCGCATCGTCGTGGTGGCGGGCGAGGGCAGCGAGGCCACGCTGGTGGAGACGTACGCGAGCCTGGGCTCGGGCGCGACGTTCACCAACGCGGTGACGGAGGTGTCGCTGGGGGACAACGCCAGCCTGCGCCACTTCAAGCTCCAGGCGGAGGGTGACACCGCGCTGCACCTGGGCGGGCTGTACTCGCGGCAGGGGCGCGACAGCCGCTTCCAGTCGCACGCGTTCTCGTTCGGTGGCGCGCTGGCGCGCAATGAAGTGCACGCGGCCTTCGCGGGCGAGGGTGGCGAGTGCGTGCTCAACGGCCTGTTCGTGGGCCGGGGCACGCAGCACCTGGACAACCGCACGGACCTGGACCACGCGGTGCCGCACTGCTCCAGCCGCGAGCTCTACAAGGGCGTGCTGGACGACCGCGCGCGCGGCACCTTCCACGGGAAGATTCGCGTGCGCGAGGACGCGCAGAAGACGGACGCCAGCCAGCAGAGCCGCAACCTGCTGCTCTCCGAGGGCGCGCAGGTGGACGCCCGGCCGCAGTTGGAGATCTTCGCGGACGACGTGAAGTGCGCACACGGCACGGCGGTGGGTCGGTTGGATGACAACGCGCTGTTCTACCTGCGCTCGCGCGGCATTCCGAAGGTGGAGGCGGAGCGGATTTTGACGCAGGCCTTCGCCAGCGAGCTGGTGCGCGCGGTGCCGGAGGGTCCGGTGCGCGCGCGGGTGGAGGCGTTGCTCGCGGAGAAGCTGCCGGGTTCGGCGGAGGTGATGGGATGAGCGGGCCTGGATTCGACCTGGCGCGAGTGCGCGCGGACTTCCCCATCCTCCGGCAGGAGGTGCGGGGCCGGCCGTTGGTGTACCTGGACAGCGCCGCCACGGGGCAGAAGCCGCAGGCGGTGCTGGACGCCATCACGCGCTACTACACGCACGACAACGCGAACGTGCACCGGGGCGTGCACATCCTCTCCGAGCGCGCCACGCAGGCCTTCGAGGACGCGCGCGAGACGGTGCGCCGCTTCATCCATGCGAAGGACGTGCGCGAGGTCATCTTCGTGCGCGGCACCACGGAGGCCATCAACCTGGTGGCCGCCACCTACGGCCGCAAGCACGTGGGCCCGGGCGATGAGGTGCTCATCTCCGCCATGGAGCACCACTCCAACATCGTGCCCTGGCAGATGGTGTGCGACGCGGCGGGCGCGAAGCTGCGCGTGATTCCCGTGGACGAGCGCGGCGAGCTGCGCATGGACACCGTGGACGCGCTGCTCACGGAGAAGACGCGCCTGCTGGCGATTACGCATGTGTCCAACGCGCTGGGCTCCGTGAATCCCATCAAGGAGCTGGTGGCGAAGGCGCACGCGAAGAACATCCCGGTGCTGGTGGACGGGGCGCAGTCGGTGACGCACTTCCCGGTGGACGTGCAGGACCTGGGCTGTGACTTCTACGCCTTCAGCGGGCACAAGCTCTTCGGGCCCACGGGCATCGGCGTGCTGTACGGCAAGCTGGCCATGCTGGAGTCGCTGCCGCCGTACCAGGGCGGCGGGGACATGATCCTCTCCGTGACGATGGAGAAGACCGTCTACAACCGCGTGCCGCACCGCTTCGAGGCGGGCACGCCGGACATGGCGGGCGCGGTGGGGCTGGCCGCGGCCATCCGGTACCTGGAGGCCGTGGGGATGGAGAACGTGTCCCAGCACGACCAGTGGCTGCTCGCGTACGCGACGGACGCGCTCCAGTCGATTCCGGGGCTCAAGCTGGTGGGCACGGCGCCGCACAAGACGGGCGTGTTGTCCTTCACGCTGGAGGATGTCCACCCGCACGACGTGGGCACCATCCTGGACCAGGAGGGCATCTGCATCCGCACCGGGCACCACTGCGCCCAGCCGCTGATGCAGCGCTTCGGGGTGGCGGCCACGGCGCGCGCGTCGCTGGCGCTCTACAACACGCGTGAGGACGTGGACGCGCTGGTGAAGGGCCTGCACAAGGTGAAGGAGGTGTTCGCGTGAGCTCGGACCTCAAGGACCTGTACCAGGAGGTGGTGCTGGAGCACTCCAAGCGCCCGCGCAACTTCCGGGTGGTGGAGGGCGCCACCTGCGCGGCGGAAGGCTACAACCCGCTGTGCGGCGACCAGCTCTCCGTGACGCTCAAGCTGGAGGACGGCGTCATCCGCGACATCGGCTTCCAGGGCCAGGGCTGCGCCATCTCCAAGGCGTCCGCGTCGCTGATGACGGGCGCGGTGAAGGACAAGACGCGGGAAGAGGCGCACGCGCTCTTCGAGCGCGTGCACACGCTGGTGACCGAAGGGCCGGACAAGGTGGACGTGGAGTCGCTGGGCAAGCTCGCGGTGCTGTCGGGCGTGAGCGAGTTCCCGGCCCGGGTGAAGTGCGCGAGCCTGGCGTGGCACACGCTGAACGCGGCGCTGGATGGCCGCTCCACGTCGGTGTCGACGGAGTAGGGAGGGGTCATGCGAGGCGCGATGACGGTCATCGAGCGCGACGTGGACGCGATGCTCATCCCCAGCGGGGACAAGGTGTTGCTGCCGGCGGGCTCGGAGTTGACGGTGGTGCAGACGCTGGGCGGCAACGTCACGGTGCAGGATCCGTACGGCCAGCTGTTCCGCATCGACGAGAAGAACGCGGAGGTGCTGGGCGAGGAGTACGCCGCCAAGGCGAAGACGCCCGATGAGAGCGTCACGCCCGGCGAGTTCCACGAGGAGCAGGTCTGGGAGCAGCTCCGCACGGTCTACGACCCGGAGATCCCGGTGAACATCGTGGAGCTGGGGCTGGTGTACACGTGCAAGGCCACGCCGATGGACGAGGGCGGGCAGCGCGTGGACATCGAGATGACGCTGACTGCGCCTGGCTGCGGCATGGGGCAGGTGCTGGTGGAGGACGTGCGCTCCAAGGTGTCCTCGCTGCCCGGCGTGAAGGAGGCCCACGTAGAGCTGGTGTGGGAGCCGCAGTGGGACCAGAGCCGCATGTCGGACGTGGCTCGGCTCCAGCTGGGCTGGATGTGAGCCCTCGCCTCTAGACCAGGGCTTTACGGCCGCGTGCGACCAGGCCCAGCGTGGCCGCGGCGGCGAGCCCACCCGCGAGCCAGCGGGGCCAGCGCGGCGCGGCTTCCGCAGTGGAGCGGCGGGCGATAGCGGGCGACATGCGCTCCGCGAAGAGCTCCACCATCGCGTGCTCGAAGGCGAGCAGGTCGTGTGGCCCGCGGCTGGACACCCAGTTGCTGTCGCGCACCACGGGCTCGTCCGTCCAGTGCGCGCCCGCGTTCTCCATGTCATTGCGGATGCCCGGCCAGGACGTCAGGTGCCGGCCCTCCAGCAGTCCCGCCGACGCGAGCAGCCACGGCCCGTGACAGATGACCGCGATGGGCTGGTCCAACAGGTCCGCGTCCTTCACGAAGTCCAGTGCCAGGGCGCTCTGTCGGAGGAAGTCCGGGTTCATGAAGCCGCCGGGCAGCAGCAGCGCGTCGAAGTCCGCGGCCTTCACGTCGCGCAGCGTCGCGTCCACGCGCACCTTGCGGCCGGGCACCAGCAGGTTCATGCCCCGGATGCGGCCCTTGTGAAGGGAGACCACGGTGACGCGTGCGCCCTCTCGCTCCAGGCGCTTCACCGGCCGCGTCAGCTCCACCTGCTCGAAGCCATCCGCCGCCAGCACGGCCACTCGCATCCCCTTCAGCTTCTTCATTGCCCCGTCCTCCCGATGTCTTGATGTCTGGGCATGCCCTACAACCCGAACCTGCACAGTGGTCATGCCCTTCCGGGAGGGGAAGCGGAGGGCAGGCGGACAGGCAGGCGCCCGGGGTGATGCCTTCTCCCGGGCTGGTGCGGCGCGGCATGCGGCGGCGCTGGACGCCTTGGGGGAACGGCTTTACGACAAAGGAAGTCCGCCTGAGCGCGGGCCCCCCTTTGGAGGCGCACGGCATGTCCCCCTCGTTCTCTTCACGGATGCACCGCGGCCTGCTCGCGAGCACCGCGCTGCTGCTGGCCCCGCTGGGTTGCGTCACGTCGTCGCAGGCGGGCGCCGCGCGCGACGAGGCGGCCTTGCGCACGGACGAGCCGCCGCGCGTGAAGCCAAAGTGGGGGCTGGTCATCCACGGCGGCGCGGGCGTGATTTCGCGCGAGAACCTGACCCCGGAGCGCGAGGCCGCGATGCGCGCCGCGCTCACGCAAGCGCTCCAGGCGGGGCACGCGGTGCTCGCGAAGGGCGGCCGCAGCATGGACGCGGTGACGGCGGCCATCCGCGTGATGGAGGACTCGCCGTACTTCAACGCCGGCAAGGGCGCGGTGTTCAACCACGACGGCGTGAACGAACTGGACGCGGCGGTGATGGACGGCAAGACGCGCATGGCCGGCGCGGTGGCCGGTGTCCATCACATCCAGAACCCCATCGACCTGGCGCGGCTGGTGATGGAGAAGTCGCCGCACGTGATGATGGTGGGCGACGGGGCGGAGGCCTTCGCGCAGTCGCAGGGCATGCCCCTGGTGGACGCGAAATACTTCTACACGGAGGAGCGCTGGCAGGGCCTCCAGCGCGCGCTGGAGCAGGAGAAGGCGAAGGGAGCACCACCCGCGGAACAGGGTCAGCCGTCCACGCAGGGCCTGTCGCCCGCGACGCCCGGGCAGCCCTCCGCACCGGGCCAGCCGCCCGCACAAGGCGCATCGCCCGCAACGCCCGGACAGCCGCTGA
This sequence comes from Corallococcus sp. AB038B, assembly GCF_003668955.1. Classification (NCBI taxonomy): domain Bacteria; kingdom Pseudomonadati; phylum Myxococcota; class Myxococcia; order Myxococcales; family Myxococcaceae; genus Corallococcus; species Corallococcus sp. AB038B. The sequence continues at coordinate 1,259,842 of NZ_RAWO01000001.1, forward strand.
CGCCCGCGCAGCCGCCCGCACAAGGCACGTCGCCCGCGACGCCCGGGCAGCCCTCCGCACCGGGCCATCCGCCCGCACAAGGCGCATCGCCCGCAACGCCCGGACAGCCGCTGACGCCCGCGCAGCCGCCCGCACAACGCACGTCGCCTGCGACGCCCGGACAGCCGGTGACGCCCGCACAACGCACGTCGCCTGCGACGCCCGGACAGCCGGTGACGCCCGCGCAGCCGCCCGCATCGGCGCCGCCGCCGGGCCAGCCCGCGACGCCCGCGCAGCCGCAGCCCGGCTCATCGCTGACGCCGGGCGTGGATCCCATCACGGGGGACCACAAGTTCGGCACGGTGGGCGCGGTGGCGTTGGACCAGGAAGGCAACCTCGCGGCGGGCACGTCCACGGGCGGCATGACCAACAAGCGCTTCGGCCGGGTGGGGGACGCGCCCATCATCGGCGCGGGCACCTACGCGGATGAGCGCTGTGCCGTCTCCGCCACGGGCCACGGCGAGTTCTTCATCCGCTACACGGTGGCGCGCGACATCTGCGCCCGCGTCGAGTACCAGGACCTCCCGCTGCCGGAGGCCGCCAACTACGTCATCAACGATGTGCTGGTGAAGGCCGGCGGCGAGGGCGGCGTCATCGCCATGGACCGCCAGGGCCACGTGGCCATGCCCTTCAACTCCAGCGGCATGTATCGGGGCTACATCAACGAGGACGGCACGCCCACCGTCGCCATCTTCCAGCAGCCCTAGTCAGGTGGCGGAGCCCGGCTCCGCGCACCCCTGACGGGTGCGCGGAAGCGGCGCGGGGACTACTGCTTCACGAGGAACAGCTCGCGCACCTGGAGCAGGTCCACGTCACCCGCGAAGCCGGAGAACTTCTCGTACTCCGCCGGGCTGACGCGGGCGCGGGGCAGGTTGAAGGACTCCGAGATGCTGAGCGTGCGTCCGTCCTGCTTTTCCGAACGGGTGTAGTGGCCGAACTGGCTGTCCACCTTCAGGCCCGTCTGCGGGTCGCTGAGCTTCCAGCCCTGGGGCAGGGTGACCGCGACGTTGGTGCGGCTGGCCTCCGTGTCGTCGATGTAGAGCGGCGTGGTGCGCGTGGACAACTGCACGTAGCGCCGGCCCAGCAGGGCGGGGAAGGTGAGGGGGCCCAGCGCCATGCGGTTGTCGCCCTCCAGGCGCCCGAAGCGCGGCACGGTGAACGCGTAGCGCAGCACGAAGGGCGCGCCCACGGCCTCCTCGTGCTCCAGCTTCACGGACGACAGCTCCGCGCCGCCGAAGTAGCGCGCCACCGCGCCCTGCAGCGCCTGGTTGCGGCTCTCCGCGGAGAGCTGCTCGAAGGCCTCGGCGATTTGAGCGGCCTCGAAGCCGGAGTAGACCTCCTCGCCCTGGCCCTTGAGGCTGCCGTCCGCGCCCAGCTCCAGCGTGAGCTTCACGTCCTTGCCCGTGCGCGGCTTGAGCGGCGGCGTCTTCACCTTCTGCAGGGGCTTGCCGGGCTCCGGCAGCAGGTACGCCTCACGCTCGCCCGTGGCGGTCTCCGGCAATTCGCCGAAGGGGCCGTAGCGCACGGACGTGTCCAGCCACACCGGCTGCTCACCCGGCACCTCCACGCGCAGCGCCGCGTAGGGCAGCAGCGCGTCCGCCGGGAAGAGGTACGGCGAGGGGTCGGTGTTGAAGGTGCGAATCGCCGCGACGCGCGACGGGATGCCCAGCGTCTCCAGGCCCGCCTTCATCACGGTGAGCCGGCTGCCGCGGTCCTGCGCCACCGTGGAGGCCGCGGACTGCGCCAGGCTCGCGTCGCGTCCGGAGAAGCGCTTCATCACCGCGGAGTGCAGCGCCTTCACCGCCTCCAGGCCCTTCTTGCCCTCGGTGGCCTGGCGCGCGAACGCCTCCACCTCCGAGGTGCGGATCCACCGGTCCTGGAACGCGTCGCCATACACGCGCGCCAGGCCGTCGTTGCCCGTCTCGCCCGCGCCCACCATCACGAAGGGCAGGTACTCGTTGCCAGAGGGCGGCGCGTCCGGCTCCGGGATGAACGGCGGCACGCGGCGCGCGTCGTAGTGGAACACCTCCACGTCGCCCTTCACCTCCGGCGGCGGCGCCTTCATGCCGTGCGCGTCCACCTTCATGCCGCTGCCCTTGGGCGCGACCACCGTGTACGTGCTCCACGCGTTCGGCTGGTTGGCGATCTGGAAGTAGAACGCGGACGCGGTGAAGCCCGGCTGCGCGGGGCCGCGGTCGCTTTCGGGCAGCAGGTACTCCACCTCCACGGAGTCACCGACCTGCACGCCGGGCAGGCTCATGGTGTCCTTGCCCTCGATGTTCTCCGGCTCCAGCACGCGGCCGTCCGCCTTGAGCGTGCGCAGCGCCAGCACCTGGGCGCCGCGGGGGATGTTCGCCTCCGCGATCTCCTGCACGCCCGACTGCTCCAGCGCCTTCTGGATGGTGTGGATGCGGTTGACGATCGAGCCGTCCGGGTAGACCTGCACCGCCGCCGCGTCCAGCACGTACGCCGCCGCGCTGCCGCCGGTGACGGGCGCCGCCTCGTAGGCCTTGAGCGCCTCCTTGCCGTCGATGGCGTACGCCGCCAGCACCTCCTTGCCCGTCTTGGCGCGCTCCACCGCGCGGCGCAGCGACAGGTCCGTGCCGTCCAGCTTGAGCGCCTGCTCGCGCAGCTTCAGCGCCTCCGCGCCCTGGCCCGCGTACTCGCGCACGTCCGCCAGCCGCTTGAGGATTTCGGCGTTGCGCGGCCACACGGCGGCCAGCGTCTGGAGCACCTTCGCCGCGTCGTCGTAGCGGCGCTGGCTCACGTAGACGCCGGAGAGCGCCGCCGCGGTGGTGAGGTTGTCCGGGTCCTGTGAGAGCAGCTGCATGTAGCCCTTGGCCGCGCCGTCCAGGTCGCCGCGCGTGCGCAGGTGGTCCACCCGCCGCGCGTCCGCGCCGGGGCAGCCCTCCTGGGCCTTCACCAGTTCGTCGGTGCGGGTCACCGCGTCGCGACGGCGCGCCAGCGAGGACTGCAACCCCAGCGCCTCGCACAGGCCCGGCTGGGCCTCCAGCGCCGAGGCCAGGGCCACCTCCGCCTGCGCGTCCACGTCCAGCGCCAGCGCGGCGCGGGCCTGGAGGATGTGCACCGGGAAGCCCGCGGGCTTCACCGCGTCGCGCGCCGTCTTCAGCGTGTCCAGCGCCGTGGCCGGCTGGCCGTCATCCAGGAAGAGGTCCGCGCGCAAGAGCAGCGCGGCCACGTTGCCCGGGTCCTTCGCCAGCGCCGCCTCCAGGTCTCGCGTGGCCCGGCCTCGCGCCACCTTGGACGGGATGCCGCGGTCCTGCGCGGCCTGCTCCGCGCGCAGGGTGAGCAGCGCGGGCGTCGTCGCCTCCAGCTTCGCCATCAGCCGGTGGGTGCCGTCCAGGTCTCGCGCCAGGCCGTCGCGCACCGCCAGGAAGTTGCTCAGCGTCTCGCCGGCCTCGCCCTGGAGCGCCTGAGCCACGTCCTCCGCGCCCGGGTACATGTCCGGGGCCTCCACCTCGCCCGGGGCGCTCGCGTTCCAGCGCGGCGCGGGCCCGGTGGCGGCGGTGAGGCGCGCGCCGGAGGGGCTTCCGTCCGCCTTCATCAGCGCGAAGGAGAGGCCACCCTGCGTGTTGTCGCGGGACATCTTCACCACGAAGCGGTGCTTGCCGGCGGGGAGCTCCAGCGCGCGCACGCTCACCGTGGACGCGGTGCGCGCCCAGTCGCGGCGCTCCAGCACGGGGGCGCCGTCCATCAGCACGCGGTGCGACGTCTGGCTCACCGTGCGCAGCACGTACACGCCGGCCTGCGCCACCTCCGCGTCGATGCCCAGCGCGTACATGTCCCCGTGTCCGGGCTCGCCGCCCAGGTCCAGCCGGCCGTCCGGCGAGCGCAGCGTGCGCGCCGTCAGCGGGCCGTACGCGCCCGTGAAGGGACCCGCGAAGGAGCCGTCCTTCTCCGGCGCGATGGGCTCGTCGATGGCCAGCACGTGGAAGGGAGAGAAGGGCCCCACCAGCGTGGCCTCGCTCGCGCCGCCCAGGTCCTTGAGCGTCTGGGCCTGGGTGGCCGTGTCCGCGCGCAGGCTCGCCACGGACAGGCGCGCGGCGCGCAGCAGGTAGGCCGTCTCACCCCGGGCGCCCGCGGTGAGCGCGGCGTCCACGCCCTTGAGGATGTTGTCGTCCTCCGCGCGGGAGGTGCCCACGCGGTCCAGCACGTAGCGCGCGGCGATGACGGCCACCGGGTGGCGGGGCGCGCGCTTCACCAGCTCCAGCGACGCGGCGAGCGCGCGGTCGGACTGGCCATTGCGCCGGGCCAGCAGCGCCTGTCCCTGCAGGGCGTACGGGTCGCCGGGGTCCTTCTGCACGGCGGCGTCGAAGCGCTGCTGCGCGAGCTTCACGTCGCCCGCGACGAGGTATGCGTGGAAGCCCGCGAACGCGAGCGTGCGCGCCTCCGCGTCAGCCTGGCCGGCCCGCTCCGCGGCGGACTCGAGCACGTGGGGCGCGACGACGGAGGAGGGCCGGGGGCAGCCGGTGAGGCCGGCGACGAGGGCGAGCGCGGTCAGGCCGCTGCGAAAGGTGCGCATAGGGGAGCCGAGGGATAATGCAATCCCCTCGGCGAGGCCATATTCCCCTTGAGGTGCTTGTCCGGAGCCAGCCCGGCTGTGTCCCTTAGCGACGCTTCGGGGCGGGCTTGGCGGGGGCCGCCTTGACCGGCTGGCGCTTGGGCGGGGGCGGCGGGGCGGGCTTCTTGGCCACCACCGCCTTCGCCGGCACTGTGTTGGCGGCCACCGTGCGCACCGGCGCCTGCGGGACGACGACCACCGGCGTGGACGGGGTCTCCGTCACGGGCGCGGGCTTGTCCACCGTGTAGGTGAGTCCCTCGACGGTGCACGTGCCCTCGATGCAGCCGATGGCCGGCACGGGGGGCTCGCCGAAGTGGGCCTGCCAGTCCGGGCCCAGGTTCAGGGGCTCCGCGATGGGGCGCTGGTCCTTCCCCTGGCCGACGAAGGCCTGCATCACGCCGTCCTCGGTGACGAACAGCTCCAGCCGCACCTCGCCCTCCGGGGACGCGAGGCCCAGCATGGCGCCACCGCGCTCGCCCAGGGACCACTCCAGGGTCAGCGGCGCGCCCGCGCCGTGGTGCACGAGCGTGACGTAGCGGCCGTCCCGGCCCATCAGCCCCAGCGAGGCCACCGGCTCCGGCGGCGGGCCGTCCCAGACTTCCTTCAGGCGGCGCTTCCACGTGGTCGGCGGAGCTTCAGCGCGCACGCGCGCGGTCAGCCGGGCCACACCGCCCACCAGCCCCAGCACGTCCACGCGCGCGCGGCCCACGCGCGACGCCTCGTTGTCGTCCACGGGAGGGAAGACGAGGGTCTTGTTCTCGAAGTTCAGCGTCCGGCCGGCCACCAGCATCTGCGGCAGATCCGGACCGTCTCCCATGGTCACGCGGCGCTTGTCCGGGGTGACGTCCTCCACCCGGCCTGGACCGTTGCGCGGCGCGTCCCGCAGCGCCTGGTCCATGATGGCCTTGCCGGCCAGCGGCGGCTGGACGCGCACCTGCCCGCTGCGGTTGTACGCCACGCCCAACACGCCCGCGGCGGCCAGCACCATCACTCCCGCGGCCGTCTGCGCCGTCACGCGCGCGGCGCGGCGCATCGCGGCCTTCGCCCGCTGCCAGCGCGTCAGCCTCAGCGGCGGCATGGACAGCAGGCTTCCGGGAACCAGCGGCTCCAGGTCCGCGATGAGCGCGGCGACGGACGGATAGCGCTCGTCCGGATCCGGCTTGAGGCACCGCATCACGATGGCGTCCACGCGCGAGTCCAGCCCCGCGCGCTTGCGCGACGGCGGATCAAAGGTGCCCAGCGGCACCTCGCCGGTGAAGGTCTCGTAGAGGATGACGCCCAGGGAGAAGATGTCCGCGCGCGCGTCCGCGCTCTTCGCGTCCACGCGCTGCTCGGGCGCCATGTACGAGATGGTGCCCATGGACACGTGCGTGGACGTGAGCGCGAAGCGCGACGCCGCGGACGCGTCGTCCAGGAAGGACGCCAGCCCGAAGTCGGACACCTTCGCGATGCCGCCGGCCTGCTGATCCAGCAGGATGTTCTCCGGCTTCAGGTCGCGGTGGATGACGCCCCGGCCGTGCGCGTACTCGATGGCCCGGCAGATTTCGAGCATCCGGCGCAGGAGCGTCGGCGTGTCCATGGACGGGTTGCGCATGAGCTCGCGCAGGGACGGCCCGTCCACGAACTCCATCACCAGGTAGTACGTGTTGTCCGTCTTCCCCTTGTCGACGATGGCGACGACGTGGGGGTGGCTCAGCGTCGCCAGCGCCGCGGCTTCCTTCTGGAAGCGCGCGATGAACGACGGATCCTTGGCCAGGTCCGGATTCAGCAGCTTCACCGCGACCGTGCGGCCGAGCGACAGCTGGGTGGCCTTGTGGACCTCTCCCATGCCGCCAGCGCCGACGAGCTTCTCCAGGCGGTAGCCGCTGACGAGATCAGGAGGCCGGGAACGACTGATGGCGGTGGGCTCGAACGAGGACATGGGCGGGGAACAGGGCGGTGAGGGTAGCAGAAACGGGGCGCCGCGTTACCGCTCCCCAGCTGCCCTTCCAGCCCCCTCCCGCTCGCCGGGTGGGCGGGCGGCCATGACCCGGGTGATGTCACTTCCCGTGGGAGCCCCAAATGGGCCTCCCAGGTCGGCTCGGGTGTCGGCTCAGGTATCCCCGGCGACGGGGCGCAGCACGCTGGTGAGGTTGGTGCGCACCTGCGACAGCGAGGAGCGCATGTTCGCGTGCCGCACCGACGCGCCAATGGCCCGCGCCAGCGACTTGAGCAGCGAAATCTCCTCCGGGCGCCACAGGCGGGCCTGGCGGCAGTCCTCGAAGGCCACGAAGCCCCACCACTGCTTGGCCGGGACGATGGGGCACATCAGCACGGACTGCACGCCCTGGCGCTCCAGCAGCTCGCGCATCATCGGGGGCGCTTCCTTGGTGGTGCAGGAGACCACCATCTGCGCCTCCAGCATGTCCGCCCACGCCATCGCGTAGTCGCGCATCGGCAGCGAGCGCAGCACCGGGTGCGCCAGCGGGGACACCACACCCGGCTCCGCCCAGGCGTAGCGCAGGTCCGTGAGGAACCGGCCCGCCAGGTTCGTGGTCCGGTTCTCGAAGAGGCACGCGCGGTCCACCTTCATCGGGCGAGCCACCATGCCCAGCGCATCCGAACCGGTGGCCGGGCACAGGCCCTTGTCCAGCAGCAACCGCGACGCTTCGGACACCTTCGTGAACGCTTCCACCATGACCGTCTCGCTTGAAGGGGGGGAGGGGGTCACCCCTTCCTGTCGTGGATGAGCTGTCATCCACACATGTCCCGTTATGCAGGATTCCTCTGTTCCTGTCAAATGGTGGTTTTACTGGAAACCCAAGAAGTGGAGAGTCGGAGCGTTGCAGGGCCCGGAAACGCGAACAGGGGCGCCCTCGTGAAGAGAGCGCCCCTGCTCGGGCACGGCGTGTGGTGCGTCCCTTGGAGGAGGGCGGCGGACTACTTCGCGGACTTCTTGGAGGCGGGGGCCTTCACGGGCTTCTTGGTGCCGTCGGTGCCCTGCATCATCGCCTCCGTGCGGCCGGAGGGCGCGGTCTCGGTGGCCGCCTCGGTCTTGCCCTCGGTCTTCGCGGGGGCGTGCGGGTCGGCCTGGATGCCGTCGCCGGTGGGGGTCTCGAGGGTGCCGGTCGCGGGGGGATTGACCGGGCCCCGCGTATCCGTGGGCGCCTTGGTGGGCGGCGGGGAGGCGATGGCGGCGGAGGCGGCGAACAGGGCGGCGACGAGGAAGGTCTTCATGATGATGGGCTCGGAGTCGTGACAGTCGGCCCGCGCTGGAGTGCGCCGGGCATCGTCATCGCGGCTCTAGATGGGGGCGGGGGGTTGTTTATTCACTCGCCGTCACGTGGAGCCCGCTCACACGCAACAGGTTGAAGGCCGCTGGAGTGGCAACGATTCCGCTCTCACGCACAAACGACAACAGGGGCGCCCTCGTGAGGAGAGCGCCCCTGCCGGGACCGCATCCTGTCCGTCCCTTGGAGGCGGACAGGGCGCGAGTGAAGCGAGGGATCAGCCCTCGGTCTTCGTCTCGGTGGTGGTCTTCTTCTCGGTCTTGGTCTTCGTGCCCTTCTTGCCGGCCTTGCCCTCGTGCTTGGTCTCGGTCTTGGACTCGGTCTTCACCTCACCCTGCGCCTCGACGGGGGCGGCGGCCTCGGTCTTCGCCTCGACGGCGGGAGCCGGCTGCGCGGCGGGGGCGGCGGCGGGAGCCGGGGTGTTGGCGAACGCGGTGGTGGCGGCGAAGAGGGCGGCGACGATGACGGTCTTCATGGATGGCTCCGGGGACGACACGCCGACGCTGAATTGCATCGGTTGATGCCATGACCCTTGAGCACTCGCCGTGCCAGCACCGGTTTTGAGCAACTTCGCGGGGTTCTCCAGGTAGGAGCGGATCCGCCATGGGGAGAATCTCCTCAGTTGCGATTGCAACAATGGGTGCAAGCTCCCCAGGCAGGCGCACGTTGCTTTGACGGCAACGGCGCTCTTCTGCAAGCTGCACCGCAACCTTCCGTTCCGAGCATCACGCGCCGGGACATGAAGGGGAGCATGAAGCCCGGACGTCCTCGTCGTGCATGTCGCGCGGCCAGGTGTCGGGAGAGATGGCGTATGCGGCACCTGCTGGTGGCATGGAGTGTGGCGTGGCTGGGAGTGGGATGCGCCGCGACCATTCCCCCCGAGCGCCTCCAGGCCCAGGTGTTGGAGACGGAGCGCTGGCAGCGCGAGTTCCAGTCCGAGCGCGAGCGCACCGAGGTCCTGGCGGCGAAGCTGGCGGCGTTGGAGTCCGCGCTGGAGGAGCTGGCGCAGGAGCGCGCGGAGGCGGAGCAGGCGCGCGCGGAGGCGGAGCAGGCGCGAGCGACCGCCACGGAAGAGCTGGCGCGGCTGGAGACGGAGCGCCACTCGCTGGAGGAGCACAACGCGCAGCTGTTGGCGCGGCAGCGCGAGCTGGCGGCGCTGCACGAAGAGCTGTCGGACGTCTGGTACGAGTCCGCGCTGGAGCGCGCACGGCGGCGCACCCAGCCGCCCCTGCCGGGCGCCACCTCCACCGAGGCAGCCAGGCCGGTGCCGTGAGTTTCGCGTGGGCGTCCGTGACGGGACGCCCGCTGGTTCTTCCTCTGTCGACCCAAGGAGCGTTCCCGTGGCGATGAACTCGCGGACCCCCATCCGTGGATACCGCGCGGGTTTCTTCTTCGTGGTGATGCTCCTGTCGGGCGTCACCGGCTTCATGCTCCTGACGGAGGTGCGCACCGGGCGTCAGGTGGACGCACTGGTGTTGGAGGCCCTGGAGCGCGCGAGCCTCATCGGCCGCATCCGCGTGGACGTGATGGCGCTGGAGTCCGCCATCGAAGCGCATGTGCGCTCCAGCGGAGACGCCGAGCGCAAGGAAGCCGACGCGGTGATGGAGGACATCCTGGGCAGCATCCGCCAGTCCTCGGAGGCGTACATGCGCCACCTGCCGCCCGGCGAGAAGGAGATCTGGCTGCGCTTCAACGGCGCGTGCCAGGGGCTGGCGGATCAGGTGCGCGCGGCGGCGGTGTTCTCGCGGCAGCGCGACGCGGAGCGCGCCCGGCGCCATCTGGTGGAGAGCATCCGTCCCCTGGCGGCGGAGGTGGACCAACTGGCGGGCCAGCTGGCCACGGAGAACGCGTCCGATGCGCGCGTGCTGGTGGGGCGGCTGGGCACGCTCAGGGTGCGCAACACGGCACTGGGCGCGGCCACCACGCTGCTGGCCATCCTGCTGTCCATGCTGGTGGGCTGGCACATCATCTCCCTGCTCAAGCGCCAGGACGCCACCATCCAGGGACAGCTGGAGGAGCTGGGGCGGCACAACCAGGAGCTGGATGCGTTCACCCGGCGCGTGGCGCACGACCTGATGGGCCCGCTGTCCCCGCTCAAGGGCTACCTGACGCTCATCCGGCGCTCCGGCGCGGTGAAGGACCCGGGCGCGCTGGAGATGATTTCGCAGTGCGAATCCAGCGCGGTGCGCATGGGGGAACTCATTGAAGCGCTGCTGCGCTTCTGCCGCGCGGGCACTCGGGGCGACGGGACGATGGGGGAATTGGACACGGCGGTGAGCACGCTCTTGTTGGAGGTGAGCCAGACGGCGACGGCGCTGGGCGTGTCGCTGGAGCGCGAGCTGGAGCCGGGCGTGCTGGTGGATTGTCCGGCGCAGCTGCTCCAGGTGGTGGCGCGCAACCTCTTGTCCAACGCGGTGAAGTACACGGCGGGGCGGCCGGATCCGAGCGTGAAGGTGCGGGTGGCGACGGAAGGGGCGGACGCGGTGGTGGAGGTGACGGACAACGGGCTGGGGATGAGCGCGGCGACGCAGGCGTCGCTGTTCCAGCCGTTCTTCCGGGCCGCGGAGGTGCGGGGCATTCCGGGGCACGGCCTGGGGCTGGCCACCACCCGGCGCGTGGTGGAGGCGCACGGCGGCACGCTCACGGTTCATTCAGAAGAGGGCAAGGGCACGCGGATCCGCGTGCGGTTCGCACGAGTGACGCGCACTCCGGCGCCGCTTGTGGTGGAGTCCGACGCCCACTCCATCCGCAAGGCCTCATGAGCACAGCCCGAATCCTCGTCGTCGATGATGATCCGCATGCGCGGGACCTGCTCCAGCGCCTGCTGGGCGTGCTGGGGCCGGTGACGCAGGCGCCGGACCCCAAGGGCGCGGCGGAGCGGATGGGCGAGCAGTCCTTCGACCTGGTGCTCACGGACATGGCCATGCCCGACCCGGGCGACGGCCTGAAGGTGCTCCAGACGGTGAAGTCGAACCTGCCGGACACGCCGGTGATTGTCGTGACGGCGTTCGGCAACATCGAGGGCGCGCTGGACAGCATCCAACTGGGCGCCTTCGACTACCTGTCCAAGCCGTTCGACGTGGACGCCATCATGCGGGTGGCGAAGCGCGCGCTGGAGCAGAAGCGGTTGGTGGAGGAGAACCGCACGCTGCGCAAGCAGGTGGAGCGCACGTCGCTGGTGGGCCGCAGCCCGGCGCTGCTGGAGGTCTACAAACAGGTGGCCCGCGCGGCGACCAGCAACGTGCCGGTGCTGATTACGGGTGAGACGGGCACGGGCAAGGAGATGGTGGCGCGGGCGCTGCACAAGCGCTCGGCGCGCGCGTCCGGGCCGTTCATCCCGGTGGACTGCGGCGCCATCACCGAGTCGCTGATGGAGAGCGAGCTGTTCGGCCACGCGAAGGGCAGCTTCACGGGGGCGTCGGGCGCGCGGCGCGGCCTGTTCGAGGAGGCCAGCGGCGGCACGCTGTTCCTGGACGAGATTGGCGACGTGGGGATGAAGGTCCAGTCGCAGCTCTTGCGCGTGCTCCAGGAGGGGGAGATCCGCCGCGTGGGCGAGAGCGTCCCGGTGAAGGTGGACGTGCGGGTGCTGGCGGCGACGAACAAGGACTTGAAGGCGCGGGTGGCGGATGGGCTGTTCCGCGAGGACCTGCTGTACCGGCTGGACGTGGTGCACCTGCACCTGCCGCCGCTGCGTGAGCGGCGCGAGGACATCCCGGCGTTGGTGGAGCACTTCGCGTCGCTGCACGCGAGGGGCGGGGTGCGGCCGGTGGTGACGGCGGACGCGATGGCGCGGCTCACGGTGTACGACTGGCCGGGCAACGTGCGGCAGTTGGAGAACGTGATGGCGCGGGCGCTCGCGCTGAACGTGACGGGCGTGCTGGGGCCGCCGGACTTCCCGGAGCCCATCGGTGACGCGCCCAAGCGGCTGACGGGACTCGCGGGAGACCTGCCGAGCCTCGCGGAGCTGTCGAGGCGCTACGCGGCGCACGTGCTCCAGCACGTGGGCGGCAACAAGAGCGAAGCGGCGCGCCTGTTGGGCGTGGACCGCAAGACGCTCTACAAGCTCCTGGAGGCGCCGGAGTCGCCCGAAGGGATTCCGCCCGCGGAGGGGCGGAGCTGATCCGCGGCGGCGGTTTCCGCCGTTCGTGGCAATCGCCGTTCAGGGCGCAAGCCCTGCCCACCCACGCGCTTCCGCGCGCAGGAGATCGCACCTGAGCCGACGTTGAGGATGTCAGCGGGGACCCGTACCGTTGCGGCCCGTATGCGCCGCCGCTGGTTCCCCCTCGGACTCCCCCTGTTGTTCTTCGCGTGCGCTCCGGTGGAGCCCCCCGTGCCCGCCGCACCGGTGGACGCGGGCACCGTGACGGCGCAGGCCCCCGCGCCCGAGGCGGAGGCCGTGCCGGCGGAGTCCGCGCAGGCGCTCCACTCCGCATGGCAGGCCACCGCGCCCGAGTCCTCTGATGACGGTGGCGTCACGCATGCAGCTGCTCCTGCGTTGCTGGACGTCATGGAGGATTCGGAGGACGCGGGCAGTGCGCTATCGCTGGAGCCCTCGCTGGCGCAATCCATCTCCGTCGGCGCGAACACCGAAGCCCTGCCGGGCGAAGAGGAGCCCCAGGTCATCACCGAGTCCGAGGTCCCAGTGCTGGAGCTGGGACCGGACGGTGAGCCGTTGATCGACGCGGACGACGACGCGATCGCGCAGGCTCCGGACGGTGGGAGTGCTGTTGTCGTCGTGGGCGTCGACGGTGATGAGGACGCGGTCGCCGAAACACCGCTCACGGAATTCGATGCCGGCATGGAGCCCTACGCCATCCCGTACGCGCCGGACGCGGGCTCGCTGCGTGTGCGCCGCTCCATCGCGGTGCGCTCCGAGCCCCGGCAGGACTCGCCTTCACTGGGCACCGTGGCCCAGGACATGCGCGTGAAGTGGCAGGGCGCGATGCGCGGGCCGGACTGCGAAACCTGGGTGCAATTGCAACCGCGTGGCTGGGTCTGCGAGCGCTACCTGGAACAGAACTTCCGCGAGCCCCGCGTCCGCCCGCTGCCCCGAGTGGAAGAGGGCTCGCTCACCCCCGGCGTCTACGCGCGCGTCGTGGGCCACCGCGTGCGTGCCTATCCGAGCCTCGCGCTCGCCCGCCGGAAGAAGCAGGGCGTGCTGCTCAAGGGCTCCGTCACCGTGAAGCTCCTGGGCCAGGTGAAGGTCGGCCGGCGCACCTTCTGGCGCACCTCCGACGGTCAGTACTTCGAAGCGCGCGTGCTGCGCGAGCACCGTCCCTCCGACTTCAGCGGCCTGGACGCGGAGGCGCTCGCGTCCCTGCCCATGCCCTTCGGCTGGGCCCAGTCCCGCGCCGCGCCCCGCACCGACGTGGTGGTGCGCAAGGCCCCGGATGCGCGAGCGGAACGAGAGACGACCCTCCCGCCGCGCACGCTCGTCTCCGTGCGAGAGCTGTCCCCCGACGGCCAGTGGGTCCGCATCGCCGAGGACCACTGGGTGGCGCGCGACGACCTGCACGTCGCGTGGTCGCTGGCGTCACCGTCCATCGTGGAGCCCGGCGCGCGCTGGCTGGACGTGGACCTGGAGGCCCAGACGCTCATCGCCTACGAGGGCGACCGCCCCGTCTACGCCACGCTCATCTCCTCCGGCAAACCCGGCACCGACACGCCAGAAGGTCTCTTCCGCATCTGGGTGAAGTTCGCGGAGGCCGACATGACGGGCAGCATGGGCAAGGCCAGCTACCGCGTGGCCACCGTGCCGTGGACCATGTTCTTCGAGGGCGACTTCGCCCTGCACACCGCCTACTGGCACGACCGCTTCGGCGAACCCGTGAGCCACGGCTGCATCAACCTGGCCCCCAAGGACGCGCGAGCCCTCTACGGATGGACGACGCCGGAAGTGCCCACCGGCTGGTCCATGGCCCACGCGATGCCGGACGACCCCGGCACCTGGGTGCGCATCCGAGGCCAGGCCCATGAGGCGCCGAAGAAGCGCCGCAAGGGCGCCCCCGTCGTCGCCACCGTCCGCGACCTCTAAGAGAATGAAGGGATGCGTTACGGACTGTCGATCCTGTTGGCCGCCCTGGTCGTTTCTTGTGCGCGACAGCAAGCGCCATCGATGAGCACGCCCGATTCTCCAGACATGCGGATCGCTCAGCTTGATTCGGAGCAAGGACCCGTCAGACCGAACCAGGCCTTCGCGCGTGCTGCCTACGAGTCTTCTCTCAAGCATCTTCAAGCCATCAAGGCAGGGGAGATTCCGTCCTCTCTCTCCCGAGAGTTCATTGAGGCGCTGCCGGTTCCAGCCGAGCCCCGCTTGGACGCCACTGGATATTGGAGGCTTGGGGACTGGCTCTTGGAGAGCAGGAGCGGAGACCTGGCGCTCACCTACCGCCCTCCGCAGCTGGAGCCACGGATGGAGTATGTCGTGACGCTCAAGGGCGATGTCGAAACCTCAATCGCTCCCTCGCTGACCGTCAGGAAGATCCATCCCCGGCGCTGACCCCAAGCGCACGGCCTAGCCGCCCAGCACGGACACCGTGACGCGGCGGCGGTGCGGCGACGTGCGGTGCTCCCAGACGTAGACGCCCTGCCACGTGCCCAGGTCCGCCTCGCCGTCCTTCACCGGGATGCTCAGGGACAGCTGCGTCAGCACCGTGCGCACGTGCGCGGGCATGTCGTCCGGGCCCTCCGCGTCGTGCTGGAACAGCGGATCCCCGTCCTTCACCAGCCGGGAGAAGAAGGCCTCCAGGTCGCGCTGGACGACGGGGTCCGCGTTCTCTCCGATGATCAGCGACGCGCTGGTGTGGTGCAGGAACACCGTGCACAGGCCCTCGCGGATGCCCGTGCCCTTCACCGCTTTCTGCACCTCACCGGTGATGTCCACCAGGCCTCGGCCTCGCGTGGACACCGTCAGCTCCTTCGCCTGATACACGCGAAACCCTCCGTCCCGTGGGTCAGCGCCCGTCCAGCTGCTTCACGAGGAACGCCGCCAGCTGCTCCAGCTCCTCCGTGATGATGGTGTGCCCACCGTCGAATGGCAGGAACTCCACCGGCAGCCCCGCGCCCGTCAGCAGGTCGCGCAGGCGCTCGCCTTCCTGGAAGGGCAACACCGGATCCTGCCGGCCGTGTCCCTGGAACACCGGCAGGGATGGACGGCCGCGGACCTTGGGCTCCCACTCCTTGCCAGCGACCATGGCCCCGGACAGCAGACACAGGCCGGCGGGGCACTCCTCCAGCCGCAGCGCCACGTCCGTGGACATCATCGCGCCCTGGCTGAAGCCTCCCAGCACCACGCGGTTCAGGGGCACCTGGAGCGCCGCCACCACACTCATCAGCGCGCGGCGCGCGGCGGGCATCCCCGGCGGCACGGTCTGGGAGTACTGCGGCCAGTCCCGTCCCTGGCCCATCAGGATGGCCATGGGGATTTCAAACCACGCGCGGCCCCCGGGCATGCCCAGGGCGTCCAGTGACAGCAACGCCTCCGGGAAGACGAACCGCACGCCCTGCGCCAGGCGGGGCGCGGCCATCATCAGCTCGGGCGCCAGCGCCACCAGGTCCGTGCCCGGCGCGCCGAAGCCGTGGCTCAACACCACCACCAGCTCCGGCGTCGCGCCCTCGGGGAGCGCGTCCACCACGTGGCAGTCCAGCTCGCCCAGCTTCGTGCGCACGTGGCGCGGACGGAGGCTCACGGCTGCGTGTCGCTGATGGTGATGTGCTTGATGCTCACGTCCGTGAACGGCCGGTCCTGTCGGTTGCGCTCCACGCCGGCGATCTTCTTCACCACCTCATTGTAGCCCTTCACCGTCTCACCGAAGATGGTGTGCTTGCCCTTGAGGAACTGCGGCATGGACGTGGTGATGAAGAACTGGCTGCCGTTGGTGCCCGGACCCGCGTTGGCCATGGCCAGCAGGCCCTCCTTGTCGAAGTCCCGGTTGCTCTTGAACTCGTCCCCGAAGCGGTAGCCCGGGTCGCCACGGCCGGTGCCCGTGGGGTCGCCGCCCTGGATCATGAAGTCCGGGATGACGCGGTGGAAGATGACGCCGTCGTAGAGCGGCTTGCCCTCCTCGCGCTCACCCGTCTTGGGGTTGATCCACGGCTGCTCGCCCGTGGCCAGGCCCACGAAGTTCGCCACCGTCTTGGGCGCGTCCTTGGAGAAGAGCTTGATGACGATGGTGCCTTCGCTCGTCTCCATCGTGGCCCAGAGGTCCTGGCCTTCCAGGGCCTTCTTCTGGAAGCCCTTCGCGGAGGCCACGTCCGTCTGCAGGCTCACCGTGCGGGGGGCCGGTTGTGCGGCGGGGGCCTTCGCCGCGGGCGGCTGCTCCTTGTCCTTGGAGCACGCGGTCAGGGCGAGGCAGAGGAGTCCAGCGGTCAGGAATCGGGTGCGCATGGGGCGGGCATCCTAGCGGCTTTCGACCCGGCTCCAGCGTGTTAAAGAGGGTCTCTACTCCCGGAGGTTTCCCCTGTGACAACCGGACAGGAATGGCTGGTTGACGCGAGCGGCTGCGCGCCGGAGCGGCTCAAGGACGCGGCCGCGCTGGCGGCACTCTTCGAGGAGCTGGTCGTCCTGATGGACCTGAAGGTCGTGGGCCAGCCGCAGTGGCACGTCTTCCCGGAGCCCGGCGGCGTCACCGGCCTGGCGCTCCTCGCGGAGAGCCACCTGACCGTCCACACCTTCCCGGAGCATGGCTTCGCCGCGCTCAACGTCTACTGCTGCCGCACCCGCGCGCGTCCGGACTTCGCCGCGCTGGCGGCGAAGCATCTGGGCGCCACGTCGTGCCGCGTGCGCGAGCTGTCGAGAGGGGTGGAGGCGTGACGCAGGGGGCGTGTCCGTCGTGTGGCGCGAGCGTGGAGTTCTCCGCCGGGTCGGCGCAGGTCGTGGTGTGCGGCCACTGTCAGACGATGGTGGCCCGCGTGGGCGCGGAGTTGGAGGACCACGGCAGGGTGGCCCGCATCGTAGAGACGGACTCTCCGCTGCGCCTGGGGCTGGAGGGCCGCGTCAACGGCACCTCGTATCAAATCGTCGGGCACCTCCAGAAGGACCACGGCTCCGGCCCCTGGGACGAGTGGTACGTGGAGATGGCCGACGGCCGCACCGGCTGGCTCAGCGAGTCCGAGGGCGCCTTCCACCTGCTCTCCGACGCGGGCGTGGAGGAGGGCATCGAGCTGGAGCACCTCCACCCCGGTGACCGCCTGCGCCTGCGCAACCGTCCGCTGGTGGTGGAGGAGCGCGGCCACGGGCGCGTCGTCGCCGCGGAGGGCCAGCTCCCCAGCGACGTGGATCCGGAAGCGGACAGCTACTACGTGGACGCCACCGGCCCGCGCGGCCTGTTCGTCACGCTGGACTTCGGCAGGCGCGACCGCGACCCGGAGGTCTTCCTGGGGCAGCGGCTGGAGCTCAAGCAGCTGGGCATCCCCGCGGGCGAGCTGCGCCCTCGCGTGCGCAAGGCCCAGCTCCAGCAGGCGCGCTGCACCAACTGCAACGGCCCGCTGGAGCTGCGCGCGCCGGACCAGGCGATGCGCCTGGCGTGCCCGTACTGCGGCGCGCTGATGAGCGTGACGCAGGGCAAGCTGGCCTTCCTCAAGCTGCTCCAGAAGCCGGAGCTGCCGGCGGCCATCGCCCTGGGACAGAAGGGCACGCTCGACGGCACGGAGTGGATCTGCATCGGCTACCAGGAGCGCTCGTGCGAGGTGGAGGGCACGCGCTACCCGTGGATGGAGTACCTGCTCTACAACGCGGCGCGCGGCTTCACCTGGCTGATGGAGTCCAACGGCCACTGGGTGTTCCTGACGCCCATGGCCGCCGGTGACGCGAGCGTCGTGCCGCAGGTGTCCGCCTTCTACGAACGCCGCCGCTACAAGGCCTTCCAGTCCGTCACCGCCGTCACCGACGCGGTGGTGGGCGAGTTCTACTGGAAGGTCTTCCAGGGCGAGAAGGCGCGCGCCACGGAGTACGTCGCGCCGCCGTACTCGGTGAACGAGGACGCCACCGACAACGAAGTCACGTACACGCATGGCGAGTACCTCTCCCCGGAGAAGGTGCGCGAAGCGTTCAGGCTGAAGGAGCCGCTGCCCAGGCCCCGGGGCATCGCGCCCAGCCAGCCCAACCTGCGCCGCGAGTCGATGATGCGCACGCTGCGCTGGTCCGCGGTGTGGCTGCTGGGCCTGTTCGCGCTGGCGGGTCTGCTCCACGCGCGCGCGCTCAACGCGCGGGTGCTGGACCTGCGAGTGACGCTGCCCCGGACCGCGACCTCCGGCTCCCCGGACGCCATGCACTTCAGCGAGCCCTTCGAGCTTCTGCGGGACGGCAACGTGCGGGCCGAGATCCACATGTCGCAGTCGCTCGACAACTCGTGGGTGGGCGTGCAGGGCGACCTGGTGGATCAGGACACGCAGGACGTGGTGAGCTTCTACGAAGAGGTGAGCTACTACCACGGGCGCGACAGCGACGGCTCCTGGAGCGAGGGCGGCCAGAACGGCAGCGTGTTCCTGTCGTCGCTGCCCAAGGGGAAGTACGTGCTGCGGACGACCACGTCGTTCGACCCGAACCTGAAGCTCACGGGCCCCTCGCTGGGGCCGGTGCTCAGCTACCAGGTGTTGCTCACGCACGACACGCCCAACGAGAGCTGGTTCGTCATCGCGCTGGTGTTGCTGCTGCTGATTCCGGCGCTGTCGTTCTTCAGCGCCCACAGCTTCGAAACCGAGCGCTGGAAGGAAAGCAACCTGTAGTGCGCGGGCTGGGAGGTGGACGATGAAGTACCTGGGCGGACTGGTGCTCGTGGCGTACGCGTGGGCCACCTATACGGGCTGGGCCCCATTCAGTGACGAGGAGCGCGGGCGGGTGACCGGCGACGTGAAGCGCGGTCCCGGCGGCGTGCTGCTGTGGACCGGTGGATTCATGGGAGGCAAGTGATGCTGTTGCTCGGAGTGGTGGTCACCCTGCAGGGAGTGCTGGCGAGCGTCATCTATTCGCTCATCGGCCTGGTGGTGTTCGTGGCCGGCTTCTACGTCATCCGCCTCATCCTGCCGTACGACGTGCACAAGGAAATCGAGGTCGACCAGAACACGGCCCTGGGCATCGTCATCGGCTCGTTCATCCTGGGCCTGGCCATCATCATCGCGGCGGCCATCAGCGGCTGAAACACGTGACGCTTTGAACAAGACGCTGCTCTTCCTCACCGTCCTCGTCATCGCGACGTGCGGGCTCATCTACGAGCTCATCGTCGGGACGCTCGCCAGCTATCTGCTGGGGGACAGCATCACCCAGTTCTCCACCGTCATTGGCGGCTACCTCTTCGCCATGGGCATTGGCAGCTACCTGTCGCGCTTCGTGGAGCGCGGGGTGGCCCAGCGCTTCGTGGAGATAGAGCTGGCCGTGGCCCTGGTCGGCGGGCTGTGCGCGCCGATGCTGTTCCTCACCTTCACGCTCACCAGCATGTTCCCCGTGGTGCTGTACGGCAGCGTGCTGCTCATCGGCACGCTGGTGGGGCTGGAGATCCCCCTCCTGCTGCGCATCCTGCAGGACCAGCTCAAGTTCAAGGACCTGGTCAGCCAGGTGCTGACGTTCGACTACCTGGGCGCGCTCGCGGCCAGCGTGGCCTTCCCGCTGCTGCTGGTGCCGAAGCTGGGGCTGGTGCGCACGTCGCTGCTCTTCGGCCTGCTCAACGCGGGCGTGGGGCTGTGGAGCACGTGGTTGCTCGCGCCCGTGCTGGCCAACCCCGTGCGCCTGCGCATCAAGGCGGTGGCGCTGTGCGCGGGGCTGCTGGTGTGCTTCGCGATGGGGGACCGGCTCACCACGTTCTACGAGGATCAGCTCTACGCGGATGACGTCGTCCACGCCACGAGCTCCCCCTACCAGCGCATCATCGTCACGCGCGGCAAGCGGGGCTTCTCGCTGTTCCTCAACGGCAACCTCCAGTTCGCCAGCATCGACGAGTACCGCTACCACGAGTCCCTGGTGCACCCGGCCATGGTGCGCGCGCAGAAGGTGGAGAACGTGCTCATCCTGGGCGGCGGGGACGGGCTCGCGGCGCGCGAGGTGCTGAAGTATCCGGACGTGAAGTCCGTCACGCTGGTGGACCTGGACCCCGCCATCACCGGGCTCGCGACGAACTACGCGGAGCTGGCGGCGCTCAACCACCACTCCATGACGCACCCGAAGATGCGCGTCATCAACACGGACGCCATGCAGTTCCTGGCGGAAGGCGCCAACGCCTGGGACGTCGTCATCGTGGACTTCCCGGACCCCAACAACTTCGCGCTGGGGAAGCTGTACACGACGGGCTTCTACAAGATTCTCAAGAGGCACCTGGCGCCGGGCGGCGTGGCGGTCATCCAGAGCACCAGCCCGCTGTTCGCGCGGCGCTCGTTCTGGTGCGTGGAGACCACGTTGAAGGCCGCGGGCTTCTGGACGCAGCCGTACCACGCGCTGGTGCCGTCCTTCGGTGAGTGGGGCTACGTGCTGGTGGCGCAGGACCGGCCCGGCCGCTACCGCCCGTTGCCGGAGGGGCTGGCGTTCCTGGACGAGGACACGCTGGAGGGGCTCACGCGCTTCTCTCCGGACATGTCCCCGCTGCCGGCGGAGGTGAACCGGCTGAACAACCAGGTGCTGGTGCACTACTACGAAGAGGAGTGGCGCCGGTGGAACTGACGCGGCGCGAGCTGGTGGCCGCGTTCCTGGGCGCCTCCGTGGCGAGCGCCTGTACGCGGCAGGCCGCTCGCGCGCCGGTGCCGGGCGCCATCGTGGACCGGGCGGTGGACACCGGTCACAAGTTGCGCACAGGGCCGCTGCCGCGCGCGCAGGACTTCGAGCCGGTGGGCGTGTTGATTGTCGGCGCGGGCGCGGCCGGGCTGTCCGCCGCGTGGCGCCTGTCCGCCGCGGGCGTGAAGGACCTGCGCGTGGTGGAGCTGGAGACGGAGGCCGGGGGCACGTCCCGCTCGGGCCGCAACGCCGTGTCCGCGTTCCCGTGGGGCGCGCACTACCTGCCATCCCCCCTGGAGGACAAAGGGCCGGTGATGCGCCTCTTGCGGGAGATGGACGCCGTCACCGGCGTGGACGCGGAAGGCCATCCGTCGTTCGCGGAGGAGCTGCTCATCCAGGAGCCCGACGAGCGCGTCTTCTACAGGGGCCACTGGTACGAAGGGCTGTACCTGCGTGCGGGCGCGAGCCCGGAGGACCTGGCGGAGCTGGAGCGCTTCGACGCGCGGATGAACACCTTCGCCGCCGCGCGCGACGCGAAGGGGCGCAAGGCGTTCGCGGTGCCAGTGGCGCTCTCCAGCGACGACGCGGAGTGGACCGCGCTGGATGCGCTGAGCATGGCGCGGTGGATGGAGGCGGAGGGCTTCCGCTCGCCCCGGCTGAAGTGGTTCGTGGACTACGCGTGCCGCGACGACTACGGCACCACCTCCGAGCACGTCTCCGCCTGGGCGGGCATCTGGTACTTCGCCGCGCGGCAGAACGGGAAGGGTGAGCGCAGCGACGGCTTCCTCTCCTGGCCCGAGGGCAACGGCCGGCTGGTGAAGCAGCTGGCGTCGTCGCTGGGCCCGCGTCAGTTGGAGACGCAGGTGCTGGTGCACACGGTGGAGCCGGGAGAGGACGGCTGCCGCGTGCACGCGCTGGATGCGCGCACCGGGGCGCCCCGGGCCTTTCGTGCGCGGCAGGTGGTGCTGGCGTGCCCGCGCTTCGTCGCCGCGCACGTGGTGGCGCCGTGGCGCGAGGCGCGCCCCGCGTGGATGGACGCCTTCGTCTACAGTCCGTGGGTGGTGGCGAACCTGACGGTGTCCGCGCCACCGGCGTCTCGGGGCTTCCCGCTGGCCTGGGACAACGTCTTCTACGAGAGCCGGAGCCTGGGCTACGTGGTGTCCACGCACCAGTCGCTGCGCCAGGACTCGCGCGGGCCCACGGTGCTCACCTGGTACCTGCCCATGGCCGGCGCGGACGTGAAGGCGGAACGCAATCAGGCCCTCTCCGCGACGTACGGGGACTGGGAGGCGCTGGTGATGGCGGACCTGTTGCCGGCGCACCCCGGGGTGGGCGCGCTCGCGCAGCGGCTGGAGGTGCAGCGCTGGGGCCACGCCATGGTGCGGCCCCAGCCGGGCTTCATCTGGGGCGAAGCTCGCCGCGCCGCGCAACAGAGCCTGGGGCGGCACCTGCACTTCGCGCACACGGACCTGGGCGGCATGGCCCTCTTCGAGGAGGCCAACTGGTTCGGCGTGCAGGCCGCGGAGCGGGCCCTGGCGGGAATGGGGCTCAAGAGCGCCAGTTGGTTGTAGGCATCCGAAGCGGGAGGGAAGGGCACATGAAGGACAGTCGCTTCAGCCGGGCGGAGTTCCTCGGACTCACCAGCCTGCTCGCGGGCTCCACGCTGTTCCCGACCCGGAGCCAGGCGGCTCCGGACGGAGGCACGCCGTCCCTGCGCACCACCAAGTCGCCGGGACTTCAAGGTGTCCCCGCCGCGGAGGCGGCTCCCAAGCCGGTCTCGCAAGCCGAGTACGAACAGCTGCGCAAGGGCTGCACCGCGTCGCTGCCCGTCAGCTCCACGTCCGACGACGGCGCGGAGTACGTGCGCATTGGCGAGTGGATGCAGCGCCAGAAGCTGACCAGCGACTTCTACGGCAACGGCGACTTCGTGCAGGCCTTCGAGAAGAAGCTCGCGGACCTGCTGGGCTTCGAGGACGCGTGTTTCATGCCCACGGGCACCATGGCGCAGCTCATCGCGCTGCGCATCTACGCGGACGCGAGCAACGTGCGCACGGTGGGCGTGCACCCGTCGTCGCACCACGTGCAGCATGAAGACGACGCCTACTCCGTGCTGCACCAGCTGCGCGCGGTGAACCTGGGCCCGTGGACGCGGCCGCTGCTGGCGGAGGACGTGACCGGTGCTCGCGACACGCTGGGAAGCGTCAGCGTGGAGCTGCCGGTGCGCTGGCTGGGCGGGCAGCTCCAGACGTGGGAGCAGCTCCAGGAGCTCAAGCGCACGTGCCGCGACAAGAAGGTGAAGCTGCACATGGACGGCGCGCGGCTGTGGGAGAGCCAGCCCTTCTATGGCCGCTCCTACGCGGACATCTGCAAGGGCTTCGACTCCGTCTATGTGTCCTTCTACAAGATGGTGGGCGGCATTGGCGGCGCGATGCTGGTGGGCAACCGCGACTTCATCAAGGAGGCTCGCGTGTGGCGCCACCGGCACGGCGGCAACCTGTTCCACCTGGCCCCGCTGGTGGCCTCCGCCGCCATGCGCTTCGACGCGGCGCTGACCGTCATCCCCGGCTACGTGAAGCGGGCGAAGGCGCTCACCACGCTCATCGCGGCGGACTCCCGCGTCACCGTGCTGCCGCAGCCCGTGCAGACGAACATGTTCCACGTGTTCCTGCGCGGCTCACCCCAGGCCTACAGCAAGCAGCGCGACCGCATCGCGCGCGAGGACCGGGTCTGGGTGGCGGGAGGCTTCGGACAGACGCGCGTGCCCGGCGTCGTGTCCACGGAGCTGCAGGTGAGCGAGGGGCTGGGCTCCATCAGCGATGCCGACGCGGCCCGCGCCTTCCTACGCCTGCTGGAAGCGGCCTGATACCTGGCCGCCTGCCGTGACGTCGGGTGTCAAAGTCAGACACCCGACGTGTGAAACACAGCCTTGCAGTGCGTCAGGCCGCCTTCTTGATGCTGTACTGCGGCTCCTCGGCCTGCGCCTTCAGGAAGAACTCCGAGTCGAGCAGCATCACGATGCGGCCCTTGTCGTCATGGAACGCGATGGGGCCGTGCGCGGTGAAGTGCACGAGCGACTCCTCCAGCGCGGTGGTGGCGGGGTGCTCGGCGCCCAGCGGCTCGAACTCGTAGTCGCCCGCGCGGGTGATGCCCAGGCGGTCCTGCGTCGAGCCGGAGAGGATGAAGATCTCCGCGGGGCCCAGGTGCTTGTGCGGCGCGAAGACGGCGCCCTTCTCCATCTTCAGGATGGCGCTCCACACACCCGTCTCCGCGCTCACGCGCAGCAGGCGGTAGGACGTTCCAGGACCGAGCGGCTTCCACTCGAGGTCCGCGGTGTGAACCAGTCCATTCATCATCGCCGTTCCGGACATGACAGCCTCCTCGCTCAGCCCTGCGTCTGTGTGTCTTCAACCATGATAACGCCCAGGAAGGAAAACCTTGCAAGTTAGTCTCACGTGTCGGGTTGTTGTCTTTAAACCACCCCTTTGTCTCAGGAAGATTCCACGACGGCTGTCCGCCAGCGCCGCTGCCGGTCGCATTTTCTGATCAGGCAGCAAGCATCCGGTGATTGTGGACCCATGTGGAAAACCGCATGGGAGGGCGTCCCCTTCGTCCTGCTCAGGGCCAGCGGTCCACCACGTCACCGCGAATGATGTTCTGCTGGGCCTTCACTCGGCCATCCTTGAAACCCTCGGAGGGAATCTCCACCACGAAGCAAACGGGCTGCTCCTCCTGCCCTGGCAGCTTCACGCGGTCATACCGGATGACGGCCGCCGGTCCTTCCGAGCGCCCCATCTTGTCGGACAGGTAGTACGCCGTCCCCCGGAAACGTGTCCCAGCCGGAGCCACCTGCACCTGTCGCGGATCAACCGCACCCTTGGGAACAACAGCCACCACCGGTGCACCTACGGTCATCCAGGGGGAGTCACTCGTGGTGTAGCGGTCGTCCGCGATGACCAGGAAGCTTTCGCCCACTTCCCAGTGAAGTTCCTCCCGCATGGCCCGTTCCGCACCGGCTGGGCACGTGAACGCCTCGGGGCGAATCTGGGAACCAGGGCAACCCGCCGCCAGCGCCGCGACAAGCGACAGGGAGGAGCACTCGACGGCCCCGAGAGGGCGCTTCTGCCTGCGAGAGGTGCGTCCTGGGTCTGTCGCTTCGAGTGGCGGGGTCTTCACGGGTGAACCTTCCTTGAGGGCGGCGGTGACTGCGGGAGCCGGTGTGGATACGGGCGTCCCGCCGGCGGGTGACATACCAGGGGCGGCGAGACTGGACGGCGCGGAACGCGAGGCCCCGGAGGCCGGCGGCGTGGCAACGGCGGGCGGCGCGTGCGGGGGCCATGCTCCGGGACGAAACCCATAGGCCACAGCGGCGGCGAGCGCGATGCCCGCGACGACGAGCGCGAGCCTTCGCCCCCTATGGCGGGAGCCTGGCCTCAGGCTGACGTGCCGCTCGTGTGGAGACGCATGTGGCGGCGGCGCCATGCCGGTAGGAGAGGCGCGGTCAATCGGTTCAACCTGACGCTGCTCCGAGGGTGCATGCGCCGGCATGTCGTAATCGTCGCCGGGCGAGGCAAGCAGTTCAGCGAATTCGCGACGCAGCGTTTCGGTGTCGACCGGGCGCCGCTTGGGGTCGCGCGAGAGAAGATCCTCGACGAGATCGCTCAACGCTTCGGGAACGCGGGCATTGACCGTACGCGCAGCGGGCGGCGTCGCAACGGGGCTGTTCAGCGAAAAGCGCCCGTTGAACTCTGTCGGGCGCGGATCCGTCAGCAGCTCATAGATCATGGCGCCGACCGCGAAGATCTCGTCCGCCACCTTGAAGGCGTACCGTGCCCGCTGTTCATTCCTGTGCTCTCGCAGGAACTGGAACTGCTCTGGCGCCCGGAAGCGGTCTGTTCCCGGAGGCAGCCCCCCGTCCGTCAGCTCTTCGGCCAGCGTGTAGGTCGCACAGCTGAAGTCGATGATGACGGGCTCACCGTCGCTCTTGCGGACCAGGACGTTGCTCAGCTTCAAGTCGCGATGAAGCACGCCCCGGCCGTGCATATAGGACAGCGCGGCGCATAGCTTTTCGAAGACCTGCATGAGCTCACGCACCGTGGGGTGCTTGCGCTCCTTCCATTCCGCCAGCGTCCAGCCCTCCGCGTAGTCGAGTGCGATGTAGGCGTTGCCACTCTCCGCGTATCCGTAGCCCCTGTGCCCGATGATGTTGGGATGGTCCAGCAAGAGGAGCGCCGTCAACTCGCGCAGCATGCGGGCATGGGTCTGCTTGTAGTCCCCGCTGGATTCACGGTGGCGCGCGATCTTGAGCGCGCTTTGCTTGCCGCTCTTCTCCACGAGATAGACGACGGCGAACCCTCCATTGCCGAGTTCGCCCAAGACGCGCCATCCGTCCACGACGGCGCCCGACGGCAGCCTGAGCAGGGTCGCGGTCATTGAGCTTCCCCTGGAGCAGGTCTTGGAAAGCGCACCTCGGGGATGGTGAGGGTACGTTCCCCGTCCCCGCGTACCTCCAGGGTGAACGTGAGGCTGGGCTCCACCTCTTGTGTGTTCACGATCACGAGCACCCGACGCTCCTCTCCTGGCGGAATCGCGCCCTCTTGGACGTTCACGATCCGTGCCCTCAGGGGGCCTCCCATCCGGCCTACCAACAGTGCTTCTCGCGGCGTCCAGGCGGGCCGGTCAGCCTCGTTGAAGACGCGGACATCCACCAGCACCCATCCCTTGCCCCGGAAGGACATGGCCTTGGCGGAAGAAAGCCCCTGTGAGCCGGGCTTGACCGCGTTGACCTTGGAGGTCGTGACGCCCATCCCGTCCACGTAGCCCAGCAACACGAAATCCTCCGGCTGCGGCACCCTGGCTTGAGGTCCGTTCTGGCAAGCGACGTCCGGCGGTTGGGGCCGCTGCACATCGATCCGCGTGTCGACCTCGGACGGGACGGTCACCAGCGAGAAGGCGGCTCTCGCGGGTGCGCTGCCGTCCGCGAAGAAGACACCCATCACCTGCCGTTCGTCCTCCCGGAGGTCCGACACGGCCTGGACGATGACCGACCGCTCCCCTGCATCCAGGACGCGGATCCGCGACTCGTCGAAGGTGAGGGACTTCCGCTGAATGGGTGAGGGAAACAGAAGCAGCGTCGGTGTGTCCTGGGTGACGTGGACCACTGGAAGAGGTTCACCCGCGATCCTCGCGACGGTGACGGGCCGCTCCCGCCTGATACGGCCCCCAGGTGACGCCTCTGCGTGCGCCGCCGCTCCCCCTGCGAGCGCGAGCACCAGGGCCAATCTGAAAGGTTGGAACAAGGATGCGTGACCTCCCACATGGGGACGCTACCATCGCCAATACCTGCTCAGGGCCACTCTCGGGGCCACTCCAGCTCCCAGGTGAGGCTTCGTCCGGGGACGCGGGAGGGCTGGTAGGCTCCAGGGCCCGATGCCCCGTCTCCTCTCGCCCGCCCAGGCCTGGCTGTTCGGCCCTGGCGTGGACCTCTCCGTGTTCGCCGGCAGCGCGCTCGTGTCCGTGGTCTTCGTGCTGGCCGCGCCGTGGTTGGGAGCGGTGGGGGACACGCCCGCGTGGGCGTGGCTCCTGTTCGTGGTGGGCGTGGACGTGGCGCACGTCTGGTCCACGCTGTTCCGCACGTACCTGGACGGCGAGGAGGTATCGCGCCGCCCGGGCCTCTACGTGGGCGCGCCGCTCGCCGCGTACACGGCGGGCGTCTTCGCGTACATGGTGTCTCCCGGCACGTTCTGGAGCCTGTTCGCGTACGTGGCGCTGTTCCACTTCATCCGCCAGCAGTACGGCTGGATGGCGCTCTACGACCGCAAGGCGCGCGTGTCCGCCTTCGAGCGGCGCCTGGACGCCGCGGCCATCTACGCCGCCACGCTGGGCCCCGTTGTGTGGTGGCACGCGAACCTGCCTCGCTCGTTCTGGTGGTTCGTGGAGAACGACTTCATCTCCGGCCTCCCGCAGTGGATGGGCACCGCGGCGCTGGGCGCGCACGCGGCGGTGCTCACGCTGTGGGTGGGCTTCCAGTGCTTGCGCATCGCGCGGGGCGAAGGCGTGCAGGCCGGCAAGGTGCTGCTGGTCGTGGCCACGTGGGTGGCGTGGTTCGGCGGCATCGTGCTCGCGCGGGACGACTTCGCGTTCACGGTGATGAACGTGGTGCTGCACGGCGTGCCGTACTTCGCGCTGTTGTTCCGCTACGCACGCGGACGCCACGCGGAAGGGGGCTTCGGCGAGCTGGGCGTGCTCCTGCGTGCGGGGCTGCCGGGCTTCCTGCTGTTCCTCGCGGGACTGGCGCTCTTGGAAGAGGGGTTGTGGGACGTGCTGGTGTGGCACGACCGCCCGGTGTTGTTCGGCGACAGTGGTCCTGTCCTGGAGGCGGATATGCTGGCGCTCGTGGTGCCGCTGCTTGCGCTGCCGCAGGCCACGCACTACGTGCTGGACGCCTTCATCTGGAAGGCAGGGAGGGAGCCCGCGTTGCTGGTCCGGCTCGGTTGGGCACGGGCGGGGCAGGGGCCCTCAAACGTCAGCCAGGCGCACAAGGTGGTAGCCATTCCCGGAGGGGGTGAATAGAGCTAGTGGGTCTATGGCTCGACTCCTGCTCGTTTCGAACCGTCTTCCCGTCACCGTCAAGGCGGAGAAGGATGTCGTCTCCGTGGTGCGCAGCGCCGGAGGGCTCGCCACCGGGCTCAGCCGCCCGCATGAGCGCTCTGGAGGCATGTGGATCGGCTGGCCCGGGGATGTCTCGCGGCTGACGGACGCCCAGCGCTCGCAGGTGGAGAAGCAGCTGGCGGACCTGCGCTGCGTGCCGCTGTATCTGTCCGCCAGCGAGGTCAGCCGCTTCTACGAGGGCTACTCCAACCGGGTGCTCTGGCCGCTGTGTCACTACATGCTGGACCGCGTCCCCCGGCAGGATCGGGACTGGGACGCCTACCGCAAGGCGAACGAGCGCTTCGCCGACCTGGCCGCGAAGCACTATCAGCCGGGCGACACCATCTGGGTGCATGACTACCAGCTCATGCTGGTGCCCGGGATGCTGCGCCAGCGCCTGCCGCACGCGCGCATCGGTTACTTCCACCACATCCCGTTCCCGTCGTCCGAAATCTTCAGCACGCTGCCCCGGCGCGGAGAGCTGCTCAAGGGCCTGCTGGGCGCGGACCTCATCGGCTTCCACGCGGTGAGCTACGTGCGGCACTTCTCCGGCACGCTGCTGCGGCACCTGGGGTTGGACACGGACATCGACCGCGTCCTCTTCCAGGGGCGCGAGGTGCGCGTGGGCGCCTTCCCCATGGGCATCGACGCCACCGCCTTCGAGACGCTGGCGCGCGAGCCCGCGGTGCTGGACGAGGTGAAGACGCTGCAGGAGCGAGCCCGCGGAGAGCGGCTGCTCGTGGGCATCGACCGGCTGGACTACACCAAGGGCATTCCCCGGCGCCTGCTCGCGGTGCAGCGCGTGCTGGAGCGGGAGCCGGCCCTGCGCGGGCGCCTGCGCTTCATCCAGGTGGCCGTGCCCAGCCGCACGCAGGTGCAGGCGTACGCCGAATACCGCGAGACGGTGGACGAACTGGTGGGCCGCATCAACGGCCTCTACGGCACGGTGCACAGCACGCCCGTGCACTACCTCTATCGCTCGCTCAACGAGAAGCAGCTGGTGAGCCTCTACCGGGGCGCGGACGTGATGCTGGTGACGCCCGTGCGCGACGGCATGAACCTGGTGGCCAAGGAGTTCTGCGCGGCCCGTCCGGACGAGGACGGCGTGCTCGTGCTCAGCGAGTTCGCGGGCGCTGCGGCGGAGATGCGCGACGCGCTTCTCGTGAACCCCTACGACGTGGAGGGCATGGCGGACGCCATCGAACAGGCGCTGGAGATGCCCCGGTCCGAGCGCCAGGAGCGCATGCACTGCCTGCGCGCGGGCGTGAAGACGCGGGACGTGCACTGGTGGGTGGCCAGCTTCCTGGACCGGCTCCAGGGGCTGCCCTCGGTGGCGGAGAAGCCGCCGCTGCCGGACGGCATGCTCGCGTTGGACAAGCTGAAGGGGCCGGGCCGCAAGGTGCTGTTCCTGGACTACGACGGCACGCTCGTGGGCTTCGCTCCCATGCCGGAGATGGCCGCGCCGGACGCGGAGCTGATGACGCTGCTCCAGGAGCTGTGCGCCCGGCCGGATATCTCCGTGCACATCGTGAGCGGCCGCCCGCGTGAGACGCTGGATGCGTGGTTCGGTGAGCTGCCCGTGGGGTTGCACGCGGAGCACGGCCTGTGGTCGCGCATGCGGCGGGGCCAGCCGTGGCAGGCGCTGCCGGGCGTGTCCTTCGAGTGGAAGCCGAAGGTGAAGCCCGTGCTGGACGCGTTCGCGGCGCGGGTGACGGGCTCGTTCGTGGAGGAGAAGACGGCGTCGCTCGCGTGGCACTACCGCAAGGTGGACGCGGAGTTCGGAGCGCTCCAGGCGCGCGAGCTGCGCCTGCTACTCTACGAGAAGTTCTCCCAGGAGCCCATGCACATCCTGCCCGGAGACCGCGTGGTGGAGGTGCGGCCCCGGGGCGTCAACAAGGGCCGCGTGGTGCCGGAGGTTCTGAAGGACGAGGGGCCGGACGTGCGCGTGGTGGCCCTGGGCGACGACGTCACCGACGAGGACCTCTTCGCCGCGGTGCCCCCGGGCGGCATCACCGTGCACGCGGGCAACAAGCACACGTGCGCGGCGTACCGCGTGGAGGGGCCGCCGGAGGTGCGGCGGTTCCTGAAGGCGCTGCTCGGGAAGTAGCCGCGGGGCGCGGCGTGGGCTTCAGAGATTGAAGCCCACGTTGCCCACGGAGATGCTGGGTCCGAAGATGAAGGACCACTTGCTGGAGGGCACCACGGTGTCGGTGGTGGGGTCGCCGCTGGTGCGCCGGGTGATGTCACCCCGGAACTCGCGGGCAATCCATGCGTTGGCACCCACCGCCGCGCCCGGGCCAATGGGCACGCGCAGCCCCAGGCCCAGCACGGCCGCCAGCGTGGGCGGGAACTGGATGTCTCCGGACTGCGGCACCAGGCCCAGGCCCATCAGGCCCATCTCGATGCCCAGCAGGCGCTCCTGGCCTTCGTTGTTGAGCAGCGCCAGTCGCGACAGCACGCCGAAGTTGATGGCCAGCTGTCCCGTGGGCTGCGTCGCGCGGTAGAGGCCCGCGGGGATGGTGGCCATGGTGTAGAGGCGGAACATGCCGCCGCGCACGATGGCGGTCCACTGCGCGGACGGCAGGCCCGTGCGGTCCACCGTGGAGAGGGCGTAGCGGGACTCGTCCGCGACGTGCGCCACCTGCACGAGGATGCGGTCGTACTGGCCCAGGTTGCCCTGCACGGGGATGACGCGCACCTCGCCCTTGGGCCGCAGGAACAGGCGTTGATCCACGCTGCTCTCGCCCCGGACGGAGTTGTCGGACTTCGTCACGGTGATGCGCAGGGTGATTTCCTGGTTGCCCTCCTCCAGCGTGAGGCGCTCGCGGTGGATGATGACGCGGCAGGTGTTGCGCATGCCGTACTCCAGCCGGTGAGGACGGCTGGGCGCGAGCTTCTCGTCGTTGCCTTCCTTGTCCGCGCAGATGAACTCCACCAGGTTCTCCACGTTGGTGGGCACGCTGGCTTCACGCACCGCGCGCTGCACGCGCTCGTTGGTGACGAACAGGTCGGACGTGGCCAGCTCCGCGGGTAGCGTGGGCAGCCGGTAGGCGAAGCGCAGCGACACGAAGCCGCCCGCGGTGGCCTCGCCCTGGATGAGCGTCGTGGTCTCGCGCATCGTCACGGTGTACGCGCCGCCCAGCGGGCGCAGCACGAAGCGGCCCAGGCCGCCATTGGACGCCACCGTCACCTCCGCCGGGCGGTTGGTGGGCACGAAGTCGATGCTGCCGTGGCCGGGCAATTCCAGCGTCGCGCGAGGGTCCGGCACGGGCTTCGTGTCCGCCGTCTCCGACGCCACCACCGTGCCGTCCACGCGTGAGGTGATGGCGGTGACGGTCACCTGCGGCTCGTTGGTGCCGCTGGTGCGCAGGAGCACGTAGGTTCCGTCCTGCGCCTTCACCACGCGCTCCACGCGCACGCGCGCGCCGTTCACCGTCCACAACAGGCCGCGCGGGTCGTGCGCGCAGGCCGGGTCCAGGCGCATCACCAGACCGGAGTCCTCCGCGTCGCGCAGCACCGTGCCATCCACCGCGGTGATGGGGCACGCGAGCACGGGCAGCGTCTCGGAGAAGGACGTCTCCAGCGCGTCGCCCTTCGCGAAGAACACGCGCGGCACCAGCCGCAGGCGCAAGCTCACCGTGGGGTTCAGCCCCGGCACGTTGCGGATGGACACGGCGCCTTCGGTCACCTCGCAGCGCGCGGTGCCGCAGTCCACGGACGCGATGGCCTCCGAGTGCGTCACCGCCGCGTAGCCGGGGCCCTTGGACAGGTCCACGCCGGAGGACTGCACCAGGGGCCGCGTGAGCACGGTGCGGCCGGGGCGCAGGCGGAAGTATTCGTCGTCCAGGAAGCGCCCGTTGGCGTCGTACGTCGACACGCCCGCACCCCGGCGGCCGTAGGCGGGGATCCACGACAGCGTCGCGTCCGTGGGCAGGCCGGGCGTCAGCGGGACGGCGCACTCGTTGGGGGCGTTGGGCTCCAGGCAGAAATCCTGGCCGTCCACGGAGGCCGTCTTCGGATCCACGCCCCGGGGTGTGCCGGACCAGGCGATGGCCACGTTCTTCAGGCCGGTGCCCTTGAGCTCCAGGCGCCCGTCGTCCGGGTAGAACGTGGTGGCGGCGCTGTCGATGCGAGGGAAGGGCCCGGTGGCCACCACCACCACGGTCTCGGTGGTCGTGGCGCAGGAGGCCTCGTCCGCGGCGACCTTCAGCTCCAGCGTGCGGCTGGCGTCATCCGCGCGCGTGGGGGGCTTGAGCGTGCGGCCCTCCAGCACCCAGCCGCCGCGCACGGGGCCGCACAGCACGCCCTTGGGGATGACCTCCACCGCCCGGCCACCTTCGGGGAGCTGGACGACGGGGGTGGCGGCGGTGGCGACCGTCGCCACCAGCAGGCAGCCAAGGACGAGCGCGCGTGCAGGGTGCATGCATCTGCTTAAGCACGGAGGGCCGCGTCCGGGTCAAGCCCTCCGTGCTCATGCGACACCAGGCAGGCGCCGCGAGTGTCCGCGATTACCGCGAAGCCGTCTTCTGCCCCGGCCCCTGCAGCATGATGCGGCGGCCGAAGGCGCGGTCCACCCGGCCCAGGAACTCACGGAACTGGGGGTACTCGTCCGCCTTGATGCGGGCGACGGAGAGGGCCACCTCGCCGTCGGCGATGAGCGCGCCGTTCTCCACGCGGTAGCTGAGCTTCACGCGGCCGAACTGGGTGGTCTCCTCCACCGCCTGCGGCATCTCCGCCACGGTGTAGCCGCCGGGCAGCGTGTAGCGCAGCTTGAAGGTGTTCACCCAGGGGCTGGACATCACCAGGTCGAAGCGGCGCTCGGCGAGCGACGCGTACGCCTGCTGGTAGGTGCGCCCCGTGCCGAAGGGCAGGAAGCGCAGGCTGCCGCCGGGCAGCACCTCCGCGTAGCGCGGGATGCCCATGTTGAAGTCCAGCGTCACGTCGTCGTCCAGACGGGTGGTGTCGCTGAGCTTCACCTCGCGCACGGTGAGGCCGGGGAAGCTCTGGGCCCAGGCGCGCTCGAAGGTGGACTTGCGCGTGGACTCCGGGCGGTAGGCGCGGCGGTAGTCCGGCGCGGACTGGCCGGACACGCTGCTCTGGCCCTTCACGTCCGCGCCGCCGTCAGGCCGCAGCGCCACGTCCATGGCCAGCGTCGTCTTGTTGTCCTCCGCCTTGGCCTCCGGCGTGGTGAGGAAGTTGCTCGTCCCGTTGGGGTCCACCACCAGCACGTTGGCCACGCGGTCCGCGGAGGGGAGCTCCTTGGCGCCGTGGAACTCCGCCGTGCCGTCCAGGTACAGGTCGAACTTCGGCACGTACGCGATGGCGTGGTTGAAGGCCGCCAGCGACGCGGGCTCCGCGTCCAGCGCGCCCAGGTTGCGCATGCGCAGCAGCACCAGCCGGCTGTCCACGCCCGCCACCTTCAGCATGGAGTGGATGAGGCTCGCCTTGTCCTTGCAGTCGCCGAAGCGGCGCGCGAGCACGCGGTCGACGCGGTAGGGCTTGAAGCCGTGGATGCCGAACTCCAGCGCCACGTAGCGGGTGTTGGTGACGACGAAGGAGTAGATGGCGCGCACGACGGCCAGCTGGTCCTTGCGGTCCACGCCGGTGAGCACCTGGTCCACCGTGGTCTTCAGCTCCGCGTTGGGCTGGAGCTGGTCGCGCACCAGGCCCCACCAGTAATGGCCCACCTGGTCCCACGTCTTGTACGTGGAGATGTGCAGGTTCTGGGCGACCTCCGCCCAGCCCGGCATGCCCGGCTCCGGCACCACCTTGGAGACGTGCTTCGCGCCAAAGCGGTACACGGTGCGGCCGGACTCGGGGGCCTCCTGCTGCTGGTCCACGCCGGCCAGGCGGCTCTTGTTCCAGTACAGCGGCCGCTCCTTGGGCATGTCCACGACGTACTGGAAGCGCACCTTCGGGTAGACGCCCTGCACGCTCTCCACGTCACCCCAGTAGTCCGACAGCAGGTTGTCCTGCGCGGTGTCGTCCAGGCGGTAGGTGAGCTCCAGCGTGTCACCGGCGGCCAGCGACGGGAACGACAGGATGCGCGCGCGGGCGTCGTAGTACATGCCCGTCCACGGCTCGTTGATGTTGCGGTCCGCGTCGCCGTAGCTGTCCACCACGGAGCCGTCCGGCTTCGTCACGCGGGCGCGCAGCACGCGCACCTCCTGGCGGTCCGGCGAGTACGTCACCGGCACGCTGCGGAACGCGTCCACGCCGCGCTGGTTGTACACGCGCACCACCATCTGCTGCATGCGGCTGGACAGGCCGCTCTTCTGCACGCGCACGTAGGTGTTGTCCACGAGGTACAGGGCGTCCTCGTTCATGTAGCCCTCGGCCTCCTTGGACAGGGGCTTCGAGTCCACCAGGTACTGGGTGCCCGCGCTCTCGGACTCACCCTTGAGCGTGCGCAGGGCTTCCTTGAGGCCGGGGTTCTGCGGGCGCAGCACCAGCGACTTCTCGAAGGCGGCCAGGGCGGGCTCGCGCTGACCGGCGGCGAGCAGCGCGCGGCCCTCGCGCTCATACACTTCCGGTTCATCCGGGGAGAGCGCCTTGGCCTCGGTGAAGAGGACGGTGGCCTCCTCCGCGGCGCCGTTGGCGGCCTTCAGCTCCGCCAGCCGTACGCGGCTGCCGTTGTCGAAGGGGTTCAGGTCGGTGAGCTTCGCGTACTCGCGCTCGGCGGCGTCCACCTTGCCCGCGTCCGCGAGCATGGAGGCCAGCTGGCGGCGGGTGTTGGAGTCGTCGTAGCGCAGCGCCAGCACCACGCGCATGCGGTCCATGGCCTCCTGGGCGCGGCCCAGTTGACGGGACGCCGCGGCGGCCACGCGCACCACGCGGGGCACGCGCGGCTGCTGGCGGAAGGCCTCCTCAATCAGTGCGTGCGCCCGGGCACGCTCGCCCAGGGCCTCCGCCGCGCGGGCGAGCAGCAGGCGCGCGCCCGGCACGTTGCGGCCGTCCTCTACCTCCAGGATGGGAGCGAGCATCGGCTGCACGCGCTCCGGGTGGCCGCGGTCCATCTCATGGTCCGCCAGCGCCAGGCGCGCCGGGGCGTAGGTGGGGTCCGCCTTCACGGCGGCCTCCAGGAAGCGGCGGCGCTCGTTGAGGTCGTCCGTCTGGGTGTTGGCGGCCAGCACTTGCAGACGCGCGTCGTTGGGGGCGCTCTCCGCCGCGAGCGCGGCCTCGGCGCTGGCGGTGTGCTCGCGCTCGTCGTACGCGCGGAAGAAGGACAGCACCTGGGCGTAGTCGCCGCGCAGGGCCGCGTCGTCCGGGCTCTTCTCCACCAGCGCGCGCAGCGAGGAGGTCAGCGTGGGCAAAGGCTGCGGCGCGGGCGCGGGCATGCGCTCCAGGGCGGGGGCCTTGGCGGGCAGCGAGGCGCGGGCGGACGCGGACTCCGAGCGCAGGTAGAAGCCCAGCGGGCCGGACTCCTGGCACACCTTCACCAGCACGCGGTTGAGGCCCTTCTTGAGCTTCACCGACACGCGCGTCTGGTC
The DNA here is from genome assembly GCF_003668955.1 of Corallococcus sp. AB038B. NCBI lineage: Bacteria > Pseudomonadati > Myxococcota > Myxococcia > Myxococcales > Myxococcaceae > Corallococcus > Corallococcus sp. AB038B. The sequence continues at coordinate 1,295,566 of NZ_RAWO01000001.1, forward strand.
CGGGCGCGGCAGGTTGTAGCGGTCCTCCTTGGACGCGAGCTGCCCGTTCACCCACAGGCGGTAGCCGCCGGAGGTGCCCAGGCCCAGCCCCACGCGCGTGTCCTGGGGCACTTCCAGCCAGGTGAGCGCGTACGCCACGGACTCCTTGTTGGGGCGCACGGCGGTGGCCAGGTCCACGTAGCCGTCCGCGGACGTGACGGACAGCTTGCGCCAGGTGGCCTCGTGGCCCTTGGCGCCGGGGTAGCGCGCGGTGAGGTCCAGGTTGGCGGCCTCCGGACCGAAGTCCGTGTCGCAGCCGGCCTTGCCCTCGTTCTCGAAGCCGCCCACGACGTAGTAGTCGTTGACGAAGCCCAGCCACTGGCGGACCTCGTTGGCGCGCACCATCCGGCCGCGCGAGCGCTCCGCGTCCATCAGCAGCAGCTGCGCGGTGGTGCGCGTGTTCGCGTCCGACGTGCGGCGCGACGCAATCTGCTGGTAGGTGCTCACCAGCGGGGTGAGGTCCTCCACGTCATCCACCAGCGCGTGCATGCGCAGGAGCGCGGCGCCGCCGCGTGGCGAGTTGGCGGCCTTGACGGCCTCGGCCGCGTACTCGCGGGCCCGGTCGTCCGCGTTCGGCTTCGCGAGCCCCAGCACGGGGCAGGTGAGCACGACAAGTGCGGCCAGCGATGTGAAACGCGACATCCGTTCTCCTCGAAGTTCGACGGCGCCCGGGGGCAGGCAGGGGGCGATGACGCCAGTGAACAGGCGGACCCGTCACGGCCTTCCCCTGCATGTGGCCCCGGACGGCGGGCAGGCAACCAATCCACTTCCCACTCTATGCCGGACCGGTGTGGGGCGGGGTGGGCCCGTGAAGGCCGGGGCACGAAAACGCACAGGGCCGGCGCGGGCGTGATGCCCGTGCCGGCCCCGGTGTGGGTGTCCCTGACTTGGGGACGGGCGTCAGTGGAGCTTGTTGTAGAGCGCGTTGACGAGGCTGCCGTCATCGCCGCTCAGCTCCCAGAACATCGCGCCGCCCAGGCTCTTGGACAGGATGTAGTCCGACTTGGCGTTGATGCTCTGCACGTCGTCGTAGGCCACCCACACCTTCGTGGACGGGCTGTAGACGTAGGCCTGCTTGCTCTCCGGGTGGAAGAACTTCGTGTAGCCGGAGCCCGCGCGCTCGTAGTTGGCCTTGAGGTCCTTGTAGTCGAACACGCCGGTGAGGCCGGACTGGCCGTCATCCCAGGTGCCCTTGGTGGGGACGCCGGACTGAAACAGGCCGTTGTTCACGTTGGGCACGTTGCCCCAGCCGCGGCCGTAGAACGGAACGCCCACGACGATCTTGGACGCGGGCACGCCCAACTGGAGCATCTTGGCGATGGAGCCGTCCGTGTAGAAGCCGTCGGTGGCGCCCGGGTCACCCGTCACGCGGTCGAGCGCGGAGTGGAAGTTGACCGTGCTCTCGAAGGCGCCGTGGTAGTCGTAGGACATCACGTTGATCCAATCGAGGATGCCGGCCAGCTTCACGGTCTCCTGCTTGTTGGCGAGCAGGTCCGGCGACGCGCCCGACGCGATGGTGAGCAGGTAGGGCTGGCCCGTCTGCGCCGTGACTGCGGCCAGCTGGGTGCGGAACTCCTGCATGAGCAGGGTGTAGTTCACCTTGTCCGCGGGACTGCTGATGTTGTCTGGCAGGCCGCCGCCGGTGGGGTACTCCCAGTCCACGTCGATGCCGTCGAACACGCCCACGCCGTTGGCCGGGGTGACGCCGGGGAACTGGCCCTTCACGTACAGGTCCACGCAGGACTTCACGAACGCGGTGCGCGACGCGGCGGAGGCGGCCACCTGCGAGAAGTACTTGGACCAGCTCCAGCCGCCAATGGAGATGAGCAGCTTGAGGTTCGGGTTCGTCTTCTTCAGCTCCTTGAACGCGCGGAAGTTGCCGCGCAGCGCGCCCGGGTCCCACTCACCGGGGAAGCCGAAGCCCTTGTCGATGTCCGCGAACGAGTCCCCGAGGACGCACTTGCCGTCCGGAGTGATGTTGGAGAAGGCGTAGTTGATGTGCGTGAGCTTCGACGCCGGGACGTTGGAGACCTGGTAGTTGCGCGCGTAGATGCCCCACGCGGTGAAGTAGCCGACGATGCGCTTGCCACCCGGAGGAGGCGTGCCGGGCAGCTCCACCACGACGCTCACGGTCTTGGTGCCCACGTTGCCCGCGGCGTCGTACGCCTTCACGGTGTACGTGTACGTGCCGTTCTGCGCGGACGTGGAGAACGCGCGAGTGAACGACGACGCGGTGGCCACGAGCGTGCCGTTCTCCAGGATTTCAATCTTCGTCACGCCCACGTTGTCCGTGGCGCTGCCGGAGACGGTGACGGAGCCCGCGGCGGTGATGCGCGACGCGCTGGTGCTGGCGGTGACGACGGGGGCGATGACGTCGCCGTTGGAGGGAATGGCGACGTTGACGGTGACGGTCTTCGAGCCCACGTTGCCCGCGGCGTCGTACGCCTTCACGGTGTACGTGTACGTGCCGTTCTGCCCGGAGCCGGAGAAGCTCCGCGTATAGGAGGACGCGGTGGCGACGAGCGCGCCGTTCTCCAGGATTTCGATCTTCGTCACGCCCACGTTGTCCGTGGCGCTGCCGGAGAGGGTGATGGAGCCCGCGGCGGTGACGCTCGTGCTGCTGCTCGACGCGGTGACGACGGGCGCAGTGGTGTCGCCACCGCCTGTCACGGGGCCCACGTCCAGCCACAGCGCCGCCACGGCCGTCGGCGTCCAGTCCGCCTGGGACGTGTGGGCCTGACGGCACTCATAGACGCGACCTTCGAAGGTGACGCGAGTGCCCACGGAGTAGGCGACGCCCACGGCCCACGCGGCATCCAGCGGTGCCTTCATCACGCTGCCCGGGCCCCCGGCTTCGGGCGCGAAGGACTCCTGGCCACAACCGGCGACGGTCAGCGCGGACGCCACCAGGCCCACAATCCACTTGCTACGACGCATTCGTGTTCTCCTCGCCTGCGGTACACGCGGAAGGAGTCACGCACCCATTTTTCCGGGTTAATCGCTGTGAATGCTTTTCGTCTGCCCGCCCACCCAGGTGCTGTGGACGGAAAGGTCCGGCTTCAACAGCACCAGGTCCGCGCGATGGCCGGGGGCGATGCGGCCCCGGTGGCCGTGCAGTCCCATGAAGGTGGCGGGATGGAGCGAGGCCATTCGCAGTGCCTCTTCCAGGGGCACGTTGAGCACATGGACGCAGTGGCGCACCGCCGCGGTGAGGTCGATGTCCGCGCCCGCGAGCGTGCCGTCCTCCGTCTCCAGCCGGCCGTGGCGGCGCAGGATGGTGCGTCCCTGGAGGGTGAAGGACGTGACGGGCGTGCCGACGGGCGGCATGGCGTCCGTGACGAGGAACACCTTGCCCGGCGGTTTGACCTTGAGGAGCAGGCGCAGGTTGTCCGCGTGCACGTGCACACCGTCCGCGATGACGCCGCACCACGCGTCGTCATGGGTGAGCGCGGCGACGACGGGCCCGGGCTGGCGGTTCATCACCGGAGGCATGGCGTTGAACAGGTGGGTGAAGCCTCGCGCGCCTGCGTTTAGAGCCTGGGTGGTGCGCTCGCTGGTGGCGGCGGTGTGGCCCGCGCTGAGCACGACGCCGGCGGTGGTGAGGCGGCGCAGGGTGGCATCGTCCACGCACTCGGGAGCGAGCGTCATCAGCACTCGACCGCCGTGCGCGGCGAAGCGGCGGGGCAGGGCGGTGAGGTAGTCGAGGTCGCGAGGGTCGGGCGTGCGGATGAACGAGGGCACGTGGACGCCGGCGCGCTCGCGGCTGATGAAGGGGCCTTCCAGGTGGATGCCGAGCACGCCGCTGTCGGTGCGCGCGGTGGCGGTGAGCGCGGCCTCGCAGGCTTCGCGCATGCGGGCTGCGTCGTCGGTGATGAAGGTGGGGAGCAGGCCCGTGGTGCCGCACGCGCGCATGGCGGAGGCGATGGCGAGCGCGGCCTCCTCGGTGGGCGTGTCGTTGAAGAGCACGCCGCCCGCGCCGTTGACCTGCACGTCCACGAAGCCGGGGGCCAGGAGTGTGTCACCGGGCAGCGTGTGCACGGTGGCTCCAGCGGGGAGTCCGGTTTGGGGCACCACGGCGCGGACGGTGCCGTCCTCGATGACGACGGCGTGACCTTCGAGGACCTGGTCCCCGGTGAAGACGCGTGCGCCCTGGAGGACGGTCGTCATCACACGGTCTCCGTGACCTTGCGCAGGTGCGCGGGCGCATCCGGGTCCAGGCCTCGCGCCGTCGCGAGCTGGTGCACCGCGAAGTAGAAGCTCTGCACCTGGCAGAGCGGAGCGATGGCCGCGGGGAGGTCCGGCAGCGTGGGCAGGGCCTGCGCGCCGGGGACGGGCAGGGCGGTGTGGACGTTCGCGCCCAGTTCGACCATGCGCTGCACGACTTCGCGAGTGCCCTGCGCGGCGTTGTCCTCCTGCCCCAGCGCGAGCATGGGGAAGCCCGGCCGCACGAGCCCGAGCGGACCATGGAGGACCTCCGCGGTGCTGAAGGCTTCCGCGTGCAGACGGCAGGTCTCCTTGAGCTTGAGGGCCATCTCCAGCGCGGCGCCCAGGCCGCTGCCCCGGCCGACGACATAGAGGCTGCTGGCGTCCTTGAGCGTTGAGAGCGCGGGCCACCAGTCGAGCTTGCCTGCGGCCTCCAGCGCGTCCGGGAACCGCCGGGCGGCGTCATGCAGCTCCGCGGAGTCAGACCAGTGCGCGACGAGCTGGAGGAAGGCGAGCCCGGAGAGCAGATAGGACTTGGTGGCGGCGACGCTGTGCTCGGGGCCGGCGGACAGCGGGATGTGCACGTCGCACAGCGCGGCCAGCGGCGAGGCTTCGTCGTTGATGAAGCCCAGGACGACTGCGCCTCCCGCGCGGGCGGCCTCGGTCATTCGCAGGAGGTCGGGGCTCTGGCCGGACTGGGACACGGCGATGAAGAGCGCGTCGCGCAGGTCCAGGGAGCGCGTGTTGTAGACGGACGCGACGCTGGGGCCCAGCGAGGCGACGGCTCGGCCCAGCGTGGTCTCGATGAGGTACTTGCCGAAGACGGCCGCATGGTCGGAGCTGCCCCGGGCGCAGGTGACGACGAAGCGAGGTGGCGTGCGGCGCAGGCGGGCGCCCAGGTAGGCGAAGGTGTCGCGGCAGCGCTCAAGCTGGCGGCGGGCGGCGGCTGGAGACTCGGCGGCCTCGCGTGCGAGGGCGGGGAGGGAAGGGTTCTTCGGGGTGGAGTCCACGCGCAGGGGGATAACAGCCTCCGGGGGTGGACGGGTGGAGGAAGGCGCCGGGCGTGATGCGTCCGACATCCGCTGCTCCGCCCGGAGGCCGTGACGTCAGGCCGGACCTGGAGCGGGCAGGCACTCCGGCCGGTATCACCGGGGCTCACCGCGCTGACGACCGGAGGCGATACTGCGCGGGCCGCGCGCCTTGACGGTGCGAGAGGGGCGGAGGAGAGAGGACGTCATGCTGAAGACCGCCCTGGGCCGTTTCCGCGCTGTCGCCTTCTGGGAAGGCCTGTCCTTCCTGGTGCTGCTGCTCATCGCCATGCCGTTGAAGTACGCGCTGAACATGCCCCTGGGCGTGCGCGTGGTGGGCATGGCGCACGGCGTGCTGTTCATGGCGTATCTCTACACGCTGATGATGGCGGTCATCGAATACCGCTGGGGCGTGAAGCGGATCGCCGTGGCCGTCATGGCGTCGATCGTGCCGGGCGGGACGTTCTGGCTGGACGCTCAGTTGCGCGGTGAGGCGCTCGCGCTGGAGACGGCGAAGACGCGCTGATTCACTACACGCCGGCCACGGCTATCAGCATTCCCCAGAGGAACGGAGGGGTGTTGAGCACGATGCCGATGACGGCGGGCACGACGACCCCGGGGCTGAGTCGGCCCTTTTCCCGGATGAGCGCCACGACGCCACAGGCCAGGCCCAGCGTGAAGCCGACCCGGAAGATGATCAGCCACAGTCCGGCGCTGTCCGTCCTGCGCGCCAGGTAGATGCCCGCTGCAGTGAGGAAGGCAATCAACCAGCTGAACTGGGCCAGGTATTCGCCCAGGGTGGAGTGGCTGCTGGGGACGATGGCGCCCGTCGCCAGCAGGTGCTTCCGGCACGTCCGGCAGTGCTTGGGCTCACTGTCCGGCGCAATGCACGCCCGGCACATGAAGCCGCCGCAGCGCGAGCACTCCTCCGTCGCGACCCTGGAATGCGGGCCACACCGTGGCTGCGCGTTCGGCTCGTTGCCAGGAATGGGGGCCGGTGTGGATGTCATTCACCGCGCAGCATAGACGGCGGTCCGAGAATTCCTTGGCGCGTTGCTTGCTCAAGGCCCGCGCGGGGGCGATTGACCCGAGGGTCTGCCCGACGCAGGCTGAGGGTCATGGGACGTCATACCGACAAGGTTGGAGATGCCTTCCCCCGGGCACCTTCTCAGGAAGAGTGGGATCGGATGGGGCAGGAGGAGCGGGACCGGGTGGTGGCAACACTGCCGGGCGAGGTGACGTACGAAGAGATGGCGATGCCCGAGGGGGACAGCCATCAGGAGCCCAAGACGCTCGCGCGCGAGGCGCTCCGGGGCTACTTCAAGCGCCGTGGGCGCAAGGCCTACGTGGTCGCGGAATTGCCTGTGTATTACCCAGGGGAACGGCGCTTCGCGCCAGACCTGTTGGTCGTGCTGGACGTCGAGAATCATCGCCGGAAGAAATGGCTGGTCAGCCACGAGGGGCACGGGCTCGACTGGGTGATGGAGATCCACGTCGGGGGCGACAGGAAGAAGGACGCCGAGTTCAACGTGCGGCGGTATGCCCGCCTGGGAATCCCTGAGTACTTCATCTTCGATGGGGGACGGCTCACGCTGGAGGGCTACCGACTGGCGACGCCGGATGCGCGCGTCTACACGCGCATGGAGTCCCGGAACGGACGCTTCGTCTCGGAGGTGCTGGGGCTCGAACTCCAGGTCGAGGGCGAGGACGTGCGTTTCTGGGCGGGCAACGCGCCGTTGCTGGTCTCCGAGGAGTTCATCGAACGCCTGGAAGACCAGACGATGAGCCTGCAACGCCGTGCCCAGGAAGAATCCCGGCGCGCGGACGAGGAGGCTCGGCGCGCGGACGAGGAGGCCCGGCGCGCGGAGGAAGAATCCCGGCGCGCGAATGAGGCCGAACGCCGGTCCAAGGAACTCGAGGCCGAGCTCGCCCGGCTCAAGAAGTCCCAGGGCTGAATCACAGTCATCAGGCGAGGGTGAACGCCCTCGCCAATGTCAGCACCTCCACGCGCGTGGCCCCCGCTTCCCGCAGAGCGATCGCGGCGGCTCGCGCTGTGGACCCGGTGGTGAACACGTCGTCCAGGAGCAACACCTCCTGCCCCTTCACCGCCCGCGACGCCACGAACGCTCCGGCCACGTTGCCCGCGCGCTCCGCTTCACTCAACCCCACCTGCCTGCGCGTCTCTCGCGTGCGCTTCAGCCAATCCCCCGGCGCAGTCCGCCCCGTGGCCTTCGCCAGCTCGCTCGCGAGCAGATGCGCCTGGTCGTACTGCCGCTTCCGGAAGCGCCGCACGTGCAGCGGCAACGCCACCACGCACCCGGGCGCGGTCCTCAAGAACCGCCGCGCCTCGTCCGCGAGCAGCACCCCCAATGGCGCCGCGAGGTCCGGGTGGTCCTCGTACTTGAACCGGTGGATGGCCCGAGCCACCGGCCCCTCATGCGCGAAGGGCGCCCAGGCCCGGCTGAACGGTGGCGGCACCGTCCGGCACCGGAGACAGGTGGTCCCCGGGAACGCGCCGGGCTCCGCGCACGTCCGGCAACACACCGGCGGCAGCCGCTCCAGCGCCGTGTCACATGACTCGCAGAACACCGCGCCCACGCCCGGCAGCACCTTCGCGCAGGCCAGACACATGGGCGGATAAACCAGATCCAACAGGGCCTTCCACATCACCGGCACTCACAGGGGCAGCGCATCCCGTGCCCCTCGTGCGAGCCCCGTGCCGCTCACTCCGCCGTGCGGCCTCGCGTCTTGTACGTGAGCACCGGCGCCAGCGTCGCCACCACCCTCACCAGCCCCGCCTCCACCAGGTCCGTCACCACGCGGTCGATGGCTTTGTATGCCGGCGGCGCCTCCTCGAAGAGCAGGTCCCGGTCCTCGCACACCACGTGGCTCTTGAAGGACGTGCGCGTCAGCGACTCCGCCGTGAAGCGCTCCTTCAGCCGCTCCCGCGCCGCCGTGCGCGTCCACTTGCGTCCCGCGCCGTGCGCCAGGCTGTACGCGCTCTGCTCGCCCGTGCCCACCGGCAACACCAGATAGCTCAGGGCACCGCGGCTGCCGGGAATCACCACCGGACCCTCGTCCCACGGCGCCGCGCCCTTGCGGTGCAACCACCCCACGCGTCCGTCCGCATGCCGCGCGGTCACGCTGTTGTGGCACACGTCCATCACCCGCCGCCCCGTCGCCCCAATCCCATCCAACGTCCGCTGCGCCACCAGTGCCCGGTTCGCCTTCGCCCACAGCACCGCGCCGTCATGCCGCTGGAGGTATTCGCGCGCCTCGTCCGAATCCGCCGCCAGTCCGCCCGCCGCATGCCGGTCGACATGCTTGCGCAGGATGGACTCCCCCAGCCCGCGCGACCCCGAATGCACGAGCAACAGCAACCGCTCCTCCCGCAGGCCCAGCGCCTCGAAGACGCGCGTGTCGTGCACCTCCTCCACCCGCTGCACCTCCGCGAAGTGGTTGCCGCCGCCCACCGTACCCAGCGCCGACTCGAAGCCCATGCCGCGCGCGCCGTGCTCCTCGAGCACCGCCTTCGTGTCCCCCACCCACGGCCCTTCCAGGTCCAACTTCGCCGCCCACCGCTCCGCCTTCGCCTTGCGCGTCAGCAGGTCCACGTCCCACAACCCCATGCCACAGCCGATGTCGCTGCCCACGAGATAGGGATAGAGGAAGCCCTCGGACTCGAAGGCCGCGCCCACCGGAGCGCCCTTGCCGGGATGCAGGTCCGGCAAGCCCACCGCGAGTTTCATCCCGGGCAGGCGCGACACGGCCTCCAACTGGCGGACGGCCTCGCCCTCCACCCATGACTGGGGCGAGGCGATGATGCGCACGGTGGCGGCCGTGGAGGTTTCAGAAGAGGGCGTGTTCATGATGGCCGCTCCGACGCAGCCCCTTCACGCGCCCTGACGCCGGGCTCCCAGCACCTTGGGGCGGGCCGCCCGGCCGCCTACTTATGGTAGGGCTCGCCCTTCAGGATGGTGAACGCACGGTAGAGCTGCTCGATGAGCACCACCCGCGCCAGCCGGTGGGGCAGCGTCATCCGCGACAGCGACATCACCTGATGCGCCGCGCCGCGCACCGAGTCGTCCAGGCCCTCGTCCCCGCCGATGACGAAGAGCAGGTCCTTCGAGCCCGTCTGCGCCTTGGCGACGTAGCGACTGAACTCCACCGAATCCAGCAGGGTGCCGCGCTCGTCCAGCGCCACGATCCAGTCCTGCGGCTTGCGCTTGCCGAGGATGGCGGCGGCCTCCGCGGACTTCGCCTCACCGGGCTTGAGCTTGCGGCCCGACGCTTCCGTCAGCTCCAAGAGCTCGAAGCGCGTGTAGTGCTCGAGCCGCCGCGCGTACTCCTGCACGGCGGGCTCGAACAGCCCGGAGCGGTCCTTGCCGATGGAGAGGAGGCGGACCTTCACGGGACTAGGACAGCTTCACCCGGGGCGCGTCCGCCCACAGCCCGTCCAGGTCGTAGAAGGCGCGCACCTCGCCGTTGAACAGGTGGGCCACGACGTCGTCGTAGTCCAGCAGCACCCACTGGCCCGTCTCCAGGCCTTCCGTGCTGATGGGACGCAGGGGCTGCTGCTCCTGCTTGAGCTGCACCTGGACGTTCTCCGCCATGGCGCTCACCTGACGGTCGCTCTCGCCGGAGGCGATGACGATGTAGTCCGCGTAGGACGTCATCCCGCGCATGTCGAGGATGACGACGTCCGTGGCCTTCTTGTCCAGCAGCAGGTCGCCGATGCGGCGCGCCAGCTCGCGCGCCTTCGCGTTCTCCGCGGGCTTGGGCAACGGCGGCGGAGGGGCGGGCTTCGGCGCCTTCCTGCGCGCGGCGGCGGTCTTCTTGCGCGGCGGCGGACGCAGGCCCGGCTTCGCCTTCTTGGCGGCCGTCTTCTTGCGGGCCGGAGCCCGGGTCGCGCTCTTCGCCTTCGCCTTCTTGGATGCAGGGGTCTTCTTCTTCGTGGCCATGTGGCGGATACCCTATCGCACCCTTGGCAAGCTTCCAGCGCTCCTCTAATGGGTTCCGTCCATGAGCGACGCCCGCCTGGAGCAGTTCAAGAAGATGGTGGCCCAGTTCCCCGATGCCCCCATGGCCTGGTTCTCCCTGGGGAAGCTCCACCTGGAACGCAAGGAATACGACAGCGCCATCCAGAGCCTGGAGTCCGCGGTCCGCCTGGACCCGAAGTACGCCGCCGCCCTCGTCTCCCTGGGGGATGCCTACGCGGGGGCCGGCCAGACGGACAAGGCGAAGCAGGTGCTCACCACCGCCCGGGACCACGCGCTCGCCCAGCAGCACCCCAGCCTGGCCGAGGAAATCGACGAGCGCATCGCCGACCTGGACTGACGGTGCTCCAGCGCCTGGGCTCCTAGTCCTGGTCCCGCCAGGTGAAGCCCACGCCGAACACCTGGCGCGTGTATCGCAAATCATTGCGCGGCAGGCGCGTGCTCCAGAGGCCCCAGGACACCTCCACGTCCACGCGGGCGGAGACGGGCCGGGCCAGCTTGAGGGACAGCGAGTTCTGCCCCTCGTCCTCCTCCACCAGGATGATCTCCGGCGACAGGAAGATGCCGTCCGGGTAGCGCGCCAGGCCCAGCGTCCCCTGCGCCAGCAGTGTCGTCCGCCACGGCAGCCGCACCCCGGCGCTGCCGACGAGCCGGTGGCGCAAGGCCGTCTCACCGAAGCTGTTGGAGCTGACCTCCTGGAAGGCATAGCTGAGCGACAGCTTCACCGGCCCCCGGTACGTGTAGCCCGCCCCCGCCACCAGCGCGCCGTCCTGCCGCCGCACGGGGGCCGAGTTGATGCCCGGGAAGGGCCGGGCGAAGGGGCCGTAGCGGCGCGAACCCCATTCGCCAAACACACTCAGGGTGTGGCGTGGGTTCAACCGGTAGCGGCCCAGGACGCCCACCTCCGGGCCGCCGAAGTCGGCCGTGTGGTCCGGGCGGTACACGAAGCGGCGGGTACCCAGGCGCACGCGCAGGGCCAGGCGCACGTCCGGGGCGTACTCAGCGAAGAGGCTGGTGCCCAGGTCAGAGTACGCGCGGCTGCCGCCCCGCCGGTCCTTGGCGTGGCCTTCCGCGCCCACGCCCCACTCGGTGCCCAGGGCGAGCGAGCCCTCCAGCGCGCCCGCCTGCACCAGGGTGTCCTCGTTGTCGTAGTCCAGGTACTTGCGCGCACCCAGCTCGTACCGGCCCACCACCTGGGCCCGCTCGCCGGTACCCCGTCCCTCCGCCACGCCCAGCACGCTCATGGCCAGGTCCGCGCCGGGGCCGGGCGTCGCGCCGTCGGAGAAGTCGCGCGGGGCGTTGCTGTCCACGAGCAGCCGGCCGGTGCCCCGGAGCGAGCCCTGCCACTCGGCCGCGCGCGCACCTCCGCCCCAGGGGAGGCTGAGGGCCAGGAGGAGCGGGAGGAGGCGACGGTCCAAGACGCGCGCACCATACTCCGGCCCGCTGGCATCCCCACGCTCGCAAGTGCCCCGTGCGGCCGCGTCGTCCCCGGGACACCCGGGGTGTGCCCGCGGTCGGTGACGGCGCACCCGGCCGCCCGGTACATTGCGGCCATGTCTTACGCGTCCTTCCTCGCGGCGGTGGCCGGTCTGGGGCTCGTCGCCTGTTCCCCGGCGTCCTTCACCACGGAGGTCCAGGGCGAGGCGACGGTGCCCGCGAACCCCGCTGGCACCTCCACGCTCCTCAATGCCTTTCCCTCCATCAGCAGCTTCTCCGCGCTGGACTTCAACGAGAACCAGGACTTCAAGAACCGCGACGTCACCAAGGACGAGGTGACGCGCGTGCAGGTGACGTCGATGAGGCTCAAGGTCCTGAGCCCCAACGACCAGGACTTCGGCTTCCTGGACTCGATGGAGGCCGTGGCCCGCGCGGGCAACTCCGAGTCGCGCTTCGCGGCCCGGGACGGCATCGCGGGCCTGGGCTTGAACGCGCCCAACCCTACGGTGGGGTTGAACACGGACGGCAGCGTGGACCTGCGGCCCTATGTGGCCGCGCCCAGCATGTCCATCATCCTGCGCGGCACGGGACGCCTGCCGGAGCGCGAGGTGCGCGTGCAGGCCACGGTGGTGCTGGAGGTGGAGGGCGGCCTGCTGTAGCGGCCACCCGTCGCTGCTTCAGGGGGCCAGCGTCTTCGCGCGGCGCTCCAGCGCGCCCGCACGCCCGTCCAGCTCGCTGGCCAGGGACTCCAGCCGCGCGGCCTCCTGCTCCAGCGAGGACAGGTCCTCCAGGCCACCCGCGGCCAGCGCCTGGGCGCGCACCGGGTCCACCTGGGGCCGCCGGTCGCTGGCGGTGGCGGACAGGGACGGACCGCCCGCGGTGGGATTGCCCCCAACCCCCGGACCCTTGGTCGGGTCGCTCGCGTAGTCCGGCGTCTCCACCATCGCGTCGCCCGGGATCACCTCCGGCAGCCGGCCGCCTCGCTGGGTGGGGGCCACCTGCAGGCCCTGGTTGCCCATCGAGCGCAGGCGCAAGCGGCGGTCCTGGTCATCGAACATGGACTCCTCGCCCAGGAAGTCGTTCATGCGGCGGTCCAGGTCGCGCTCCTCGCGCACCTCGGTGATGCGTGCCTTCAGGGCCTGGAGCCGCTGGCGCACCTTGTCCTGGGAGTCGCGCAGCGCGTCCGCCTGGGCGAGCAGGTCCTCTGGATCATCTCCGCGCGCCGAACCATCCAGCGCCGGCACCTGAGAGGCGGGCAACGCCGCGCGCACGGCCTCGCGTTCGCCGCGCACGGAGCGCATCTGCTCCACCAGCCGCGCCCGCTCCGTCCGGTCCGTCGTCGCGTCCCACGATGCGCGCAGCCGCGTCAGCTCCTGGGACAGCGCGCCGTGCAGCGCCAGGTGCGCGCGCTCCACCTCGCCGTCCGCGCCGGACACCGACTGCGCCAGCCCCGTCAGCTCTCCGCTCAGCTCCTGCGAACGGCGCAGCGCGGACTCCAGCTCTCCGCCCGCCGTGAGCTTCCCCTGGCGCTGGGCCTTGAGCGCTTCGATGCGCGCGGCCACGCCGTTGAGCTCGTCGCGCAGCCCCTGCTGCCGGGTGCGCAGGGTGCGTGCCTCCGTTCGCGCTGACTGGGCCTTCGCGCGCGCCTGCTCCAGGCCGGACGCCGCCCCGGCGGGAGCGGCCACGAACAGGCACAGGAGGAGGGGGAGGGCACGCAACATCATCGGGGGAACACCGTCAGCAAGGCGGATGCCAGTCCCTTCCTCCTACCCCGTTCCCAGGCCCGACGGAAAGCGCCCTGGTTCCGGGCACCTGCACAGGCAGGGTGGGACGGGGTGGGTGGGCCGGACGGTGGAAAGTCACGGGGCCGGGGCGCGGGTGACGGATTTCCGAGGCCCCCCAGGCACGGGCACCGCTCCTTTGCCTACGAGGCCTCCTCTGGGCGTTCGCCGCGCGGCAGGAAACCGTACTTCTCCAGCTTGTAGTAGAGCGCGGAGGTCTTGATGCCCAGCAGACGGGCGGTCTCCGTCTTCACGCCGCCCGCCTTCTCGTAGGCGCGGGCGATGAGCTGGCGCTCCAGGTCTTCCAGGATGTCCGGCAGGGGGCGGTCCCCCTGGGGCACGGGCAGCCCCGCGTCCATGCGCGGCGTCTGGCCAGCCAGGTGCGAGGGCAGATCCTGCGGGGTGAGCGTTTCGCCCTCGGCGAAGACGAGCGCCTGCTCCATCACGTTCTCCAGCTCGCGCACGTTGCCGGGCCACGCGTGGCGGGTGAGCGCGTGCAGCGTCGCGTCGTCGATGCCGGTGACTCGCCGGTTGACCCTGGGCGCGTGCTTGGCCACGAAGTGACGGGCGAGCGCGGGCAGGTCCTCGGGGCGCTCGCGCAGGGGCGGCAGGGTGAGCGGGACGATGTGCAGCCGGTAGTAGAGGTCCTCGCGGAAGCGGCCCGCCTTCACCTCCGCCTGGAGGTCGCGGTGCGTGGCGCTCACCACGCGCACGTCCACCTTGAGCGTCTCTTCTCCGCCCACGCGCTGCAGCTCCTTCTCCTGGAGCACGCGCAGGAGCTTGGTCTGCACGGAGGCGGGAATCTCTCCAATCTCGTCCAGGAAGAGGGTGCCTCCATCGGCCAGCTCGAAGCGGCCCAGCTTGCGCTTCACCGCGCCGGTGAAGGAGCCGCGCTCGTGGCCGAACAGCTCGCTCTCCAGCAGCGTCTCCGCCAGGGCCGCGCAGTGCACCACGACGAAGGCGCCGTCCTTGCGAGGCGAGCGCTGGTGGATCATCCGCGCGACCAGCTCCTTGCCGGTGCCGCTCTCGCCGCGCACCAGCACGGTGGCGTCGCTCGCGGCCACCTTGCGCACCTGGGTGAGCAGCTTCTGCATGGGCTCGCTGTCGCCCACCAGGTCGCGGTGGGTGAGGGCGGCGTCGGCGTCGTGCGCGTCCGTGCGGGCGGTGAGTCGCTCCACCTGGCGGCGCGTGGCGGACAGCTCCAGGCCCTTGTCCACCTTGGCGCGCAGCACGTCCGGGGGGAAGGGCTTGGTAATGAAGTCGTAGGCGCCCTCCTGCATTGCTTGCACGGCGGTCTCGATGGTGCCGAACGCCGTCACCACCATGACGACGGCGCCAGGGTCCGCCTGCTTGAGCGCGCGCGTCACGGCGATGCCGTCCATGCCGTCCATCTTCAGGTCCGTGACGACCAGGTCGAAGGGGCCCTTCTTGTACGCGGCGAGCCCGTCCGCCCCGCTCCTCACCGCGGACACGGTGTGGCCGGAGCGGGTGAGGGTGACAGTCATGCCCTCGCGGAGGGTGTCGTGGTCGTCGATGACGAGGATGCGGGCCATGCGCCTGCTCGGAAGGGAAGGGTGGGGTGCCACCGGTGGGACGGCGGCGGAATGCACACGCCAGGCCACCCTACACCGGACCCGCCGGGGTGGAGGTGGGGCCTGCCGTGAAAGGGCTGGCGTCACGGGCCGGGTGGGTGTCTATCCGGCGCATGGCTCCCGTCTCCGCTGCCCTCATTGAACTGCTCGCGCGCCACGTCCCCACGGACGACAAGGAGCGCGAGGACCTTTCGCGCATGCGCCACTTCGCCACGTCGCTGAAGGAGCCCTTCTCCCGCTCGCAGGCGGAGGCGCACTTCACCGGCAGCGTGGTGGTGGTGGACGCGGCGGGCGAACGGGTGGCGATGCTGCACCACGCGAAGCTCAAGCGCTGGTTGCAGCCGGGGGGCCACGCGGAGGCCACGGACGGAGGCGACATGGAGGCCACCGCGCTGCGCGAAGCCCGCGAGGAGACCGGCTGCCAGGTGCACCTGCATCCCACCGCGCCGCGCCCGCTGGACGTGGACGTGCACGTCATCCCCGCGCGCAAGGACGAGCCGGAGCACTGCCACCTGGATGTCCGCTACCTGGTGGTGGCGGAAGACCCGGAGGCGCTTGCGCATGATCCGGCGGAGTCGTTCGGCATCCAGTGGCTGGGCTGGGACGAAGCGCTGACGCGCGCGGATGAAGCGCCGCTGCGCCGCATGCTGCTCAAGGCCCGCACACTCGTTCACTCCGGGTCTTGATTGACCAAAAACTGGGAGTGTCTATTGGATGAACGTCCAAGGGCTGAAATCCTGAATGCGGGGAATGTAAACCGCGAGATTTGAGACAAATAAAGGCTTGAGGCTCGCTTCATTTTTCAGGGGGCACTGGATGAAACACAGACATCCCGTCACCCTGACGCTGCTCAGGGTGGAGGGGGGCGGCCATGACGGCTTGTCGTCCACCCGGGAGCAGGAGCACGTCTCATGTCGTCTCCGGTCGCAGTGTCCCAGGGCGCCGCCGTGGAGGGATTTCCTGTTTCGTCAATGAGACAGGAGGAGGTCTTCCGGCGTTATCAGCCCGCCGCCTTGAAGCGCACGCCGCACCCTCCCTGGATGGAGACGATGCTGGGGGCGCTCAAGCCCGCGTGGGACGCGGCCTGCGCGCCCACGCTGTTCCGGGAGACGGCGGAGGGACGGCATCCGCCCCTGCGCGCCTGGCAGCGGTTCCTGGAGCGCTGCTTCCCCATCGTCGAGAACTTCCCCAAGTACATGGGGCTGTCCCTGGCGAAGACGACCTACGGCGTACGCCCGGGCGACGCGAGCATCCGCCGCTGGCTCTTGCAGAACCTGGGCGTGGAGGCCCGTCACGCCGAGTGGTGGATTGATTGGATGCAGGCGTCGGGCGTGGACGCCCCCAGGGCCTTCGAGACGCCGCTGACGCCGGACGTCCGGGCGCTCCACCAGCACCTGCTGGCCACCTGCCTCGGTGGGACGCTGGCGGAGGGCATCGCCGCGTCCAACTGGGCCATCGAGGGTGTGACAGGCGTCTGGACGCGCGCCGTGGTGGAGCCCTTCACCGCGTATGCCCGGGACGGCGTGCGCGTGGACGCGAACGCGCTGCGCTGGCTCCGGGCACATGCCCGCTACGACGACGCGCACCCGGACGAGGCGCTGGAGATCATCAAGCTGTCCACGGACGTGACGGCGGGAGAGCCGGTGCGCGTGGAGGTCGCGGCGCACCGGTCCCTGATGTTGCTGGCTCGCGTGTTCGAGTCCTGCTGCGAGGCGTGAGCCCCCGCGCGGGTTGAAGCAGCCGTTTCATCGGTGGTGACGACACAGTCGCGATGCACGCCGGTCCGGCCTTCCGCTGGACCGGACGGGGGGGGCGTACGCACATGAATGAAACAGAAGACAT
This sequence comes from Corallococcus sp. AB038B, assembly GCF_003668955.1. NCBI lineage: Bacteria > Pseudomonadati > Myxococcota > Myxococcia > Myxococcales > Myxococcaceae > Corallococcus > Corallococcus sp. AB038B. The sequence continues at coordinate 1,312,485 of NZ_RAWO01000001.1, forward strand.
CCGGGAGCTGGCCTGGCGTGGGATGTGGTTGTTCCTGCGGTGGGTCCTGCCGCCCTCCATCGTCTGCGCCTACCTCATCGCGATGGCGATGGGGCTGTCGAGCCAGGAGGGGCTGCTCGTCACCGCCACGGTCCTGCCGTTCATCGTGCTCGTGTTCGGGCTGCTGCACCCCTATGTGACGCTGCGGTGGCTGGCGAGCCGGGCCTTGCGGCGTCGCCCTGGGGACGGACCGGGGGACCGGCTGCGGCGCGTCCTGGAGCTGCCCTGGCGCTCCATGGTCTTCACCACCTGCGCGGCGTGGACGTTGGGCGGCTTCTTCTTCAGCCTCCCGGTGTGTCTGTGGTTCGGCAAGGACTGGTTCCGGCTGGGGCTGGGCACGCTCATCGCGTTCTGCTTCGGCGTGGTGGTGGCGTTCCCCATCGCGCTGGGGCTGGAGCGGCTGGTGCTGCCGTGGGCGCTGCGCGAACAGGACGCGCATCCGGAGACGGCGCCCGCGGGCTCGGGCCTCTTCTGGCCGCGGCAGTCGTGGTTCCTACCGCTCACGTTCCTGTCCACCATCTTCGCCACGGTGGTGCTGAGCTCGTGTGTGGTGGGGGTGAAGCTGCTGGGGGTGCGCGCCCAGTTGAAGGAGGCGCTGCTGGCGGATGGGGCGACGCAGGCCGCGGCGCGGCTGGATGACGTGGGCAGCTCGCTGTTCGCGGACCTGGGCTTCGCGCTGCCCTGGGTGGGCGCGCTGGTGTTCGTGCTGCCGGCCTTCACCACGTGGATGCTGGCGAGGCGGCAGGCGACGAGCGCGGGCGCGGTGCACGGGGCCATCTCCGGACTGGCGTCCGGGCGGATCCGCTCACCGCGCTGGGTGTCCACGGATGAAATGGGCGACCTGGCGTCGGGGATGAACGGGGCGCTGTCCCGGCTGCGGAGGTTTCCCCGGCTGCTCCAGACCTCCGCGCAGCGGCTGGGCCAGGCGGGAACGGAGCTGCGCGTGTCGAGCGAAGAGCAGCAGCAGGGCCTCACCCGGCAGGCAGCGGCGCTGCACGAGGCGCAGGTGACTTCGGAAGAACTGCGGCGGGCGTCGCGCATCGCCGCCGACTCCGCGGAGGAGGTCCTGCGCGTGGCCCGCCGCGCGGAGACCATGGGGCAGCAGGGCGAGGCCGCGGTGGTCCTGAGCCTGGAGGGACTGTCGGCCATCCGGAGCGCGGTGTCCGGCATCCAGCAGCGGCTGTCGCGTCTGGAAGAGAGCACGGTGCAGATTGGAGAAATCACCGGCGCGGTGAAGGACCTGGCGGACCAGTCCCACCTGCTCGCCGTCAACGCGGCCATCGAGGCGGCGCGCTCGGGCGAGGCGGGGCGGGGCTTCGCGGTGGTGGCGAAGGAGATCCGCGGGTTGTCGGACCAGTCCGTCCAGGCCACCCGGCGCATCCGCAACATCCTCGCGGAAATCAGCCAGGGCATCCGCGACGCGGCGTCCATGAGCGAGCAGGGTGGCCGTCAGGTGGCCGCCGGGTTGGACCAGATGCGCGCCTCCGGCGAGTCCCTGCGCGCGCTGTCGCACAGCTCGCAGGAGAGTTCAGAGGCGGCGCGGAAGATCGCCAACGCGGTGACGCAGCAGAACGCCGCCTTCTCGCAAATCACCACCGCCATCGCGGACCTGTCGCAGTTGATGGACGGCACCCTGCACCGGCTGTCCTCCACGCAGGAGGCCACGCGGACGCTGCAGGTCGTCTCTGGAGAGGTGGGGCAGATGGCGCTGCAGTTCGACGTCCAGGAGGCGGAGTCCGTCAGTACTCCGGTGCCGCCACGGCTCCGGGGGCAGGGCAAGGCAGCGTGAGCGTGAAGACGGTCTCGCCGGGCGTGGAGCGCAGGGAGAGCTCACCGCCGTGGGCGCGGACGATCTTCCGTGCGAGCGGCAGGCCCAGGCCTGTGCCCTGCTCGCGGGTGGTGAAGAAGGGCTCGAAGATGCGCTCGCGCTCGGCTTCGGGCACGCCTGGGCCCGAGTCCTGGACGTCGATGGCATAGCGCCCGTCGCGCAGCGCGCCGCGGATCCGCACGTGGCTTCCGGCGGGCGCGGCCTGCACGGCGTTCTTCACCAGGTTCACGAGCGCGGCGGTCAGCAGGCTGCCATCCGCCTCCAGGTGCGCGGGCGAGGCGGCCATGTCCAGGGCCACGCCCTTGTTGTGCGCCTCCGCGGAGAGCAGCTCGCACGCGTTGGAGACCAGGTCGGGCGCTTCCATGGGCGCGCGCGCCAGCGGTTGTTCGCGGGCGAAGGCGAGGAAGTCCTCGACGATGCGCTGGAGGTAGGCGACCTCGCGCTGGATGCGGTCCACGTGGCTGTTCGCGTCCGCGTGGGCGCCCGCGCGCAGGTCCTCCTGCAGCAGGCCGGAGAAGAGCGCGATGCCGCCCAGCGGGTTGCGCACCTCGTGGGCCACGCCCGCGAGCATGAGCTTGAGCTGTCGGTCCCGGCTCTCCAGTGCGCCGCGCATGACCTCCAGCTCGCGCGCGAGCACGCCGATTTCGCGGGTGGGCTCCGGCGGCACGGGCGTGGTCAGGTCTCCCCGGCCGATTCTCAGCGCGGAGTCCATCAGTCGCCGCAGCGGACGGGCCAGCCCCCGGGCGGTGATGACGGCGATGATGGCCAGCGCGACGAGCGCCACGGCGCTGGCCATGACGAAGGTGCGCCACAGCCGCCGCAGCGGTCCGAAGAAGGCCGCGCTGCCCTCCACGCCGATGGCGCCCACCACCTGGCCGTCCTGGACCACGGGGGCGTAGCCTGTCTTGTAGAGCAGCCCATCGGAGCCGGTGAAGAGCACCTGGCTGGCGGCGCGCTTGCCGGCGAGGACGCGCGTCAGCTCCAGCCGGTCGCGCGCGAGGTCCGGGAGCTCCGTGCCTACGGGCAGGCTGCCGCCCGCGTCCGCTCGCACGCGGCCCCGCGCGTCCACGGCGTAGACCCGGCGCACGCCGCTCGCGGTGCGCACGCCGTCCAGCAGGCGCACCAGGTTGCGCCACGTGCGGGTGCCGGACACGTCGTCGCCGGGCTCGATGGTGAGCATGCGCTCTCCGCTGACCTGGCTGGCGGTGGCGGCGGCGAGCGCGGAAAGGCTCGCGCCCAGCTCGTCCTCCAGGCTCGCGCGGGCCAGCGCGTACATGGAGGCGCCCGCGAGCGACAGGAAGAGCAGGGTGGGCAGGAGGAACGCCAGCAGCAGCCGCGCGGACAGGGAGCCCAGCGCGTCCCGCAGACGGGAGGAATGGGGGCGATGCGTCATCCGGGCGGTGCTCCTGACACCCCCGCATCAAACGGCATGCCCCCGTCCGTGGCCAGTCCTCGTTCCGCGAGCCGCGCGAGGAGGTGGGGCACATGCCGTGGAACCTGCCGCTGGAACTCGTTGTCCGTGCTCCGTGACTGGAGGGGCGTGCGCGGCCCCATGCGCGTCAGGAAGCGGCTCACGAAACACGTCAGACACGGCTGGTAGATGTGATGAGTGATTGAGGGGGCGCGTCATGCTGACAGGATGGCTGGGACGATTCAGCGCGGGGCTGGTGCTGGTCCTGTCGCTCACGGCCTGCGGGACGCCGGGCTCCCGGTCCCTGCCGGTGGGGATGCACGGTTACGGGCGCTATCACAGTGCATCCCCGGCTTCGTTCACGCGCGACTCCGCCTGGGGTGGCGCGGGCTCGAACGGCACCGTGGGTGGAGAGGAATTGGGCCGCTATCTCGCGTTCATCCACCAGAAGCGAGCCGCGTTGAAGCAGCCCGCGGTGATGGAGACGGATCGTCAGGTGGGCCAGGCCGCGCTCAACGACCTGATGCTCTGGGCGTCCGCGCGGACGGAGGAGGAGCTCGCGAAGGACGAGCCGCTGGAGGTGTACCTGCGGCTGAAGGCGAAGCACGCGCAGGCGCTCCTTGAGGACGGCAAGCGGTCCGCGCGGGCGGAGGCGAAGCTGGAGGAGTTCCACCGCTGGGCGGATGCGCGCCGTCAGGTCCTGGCGGACGCGCACTTCCGCCGGCTCGGGAGTGACGGACTGCTCACCGAGAGCGCGCTCTACGAGGAGACGCAGCAGGCGTTGCTGGAGGCGGTGCTGGACTGGGCCTACACGCACACGGAGGACCCGGACTTCCCGCGCAAGAGCCCCAGTGAGGTGGCGCTCTACCTGCTGGCGCGCGACAGCCTCCTCGCATCGGCGGTGGAGGCGGGCCGCTTCGCGCCTCCGGTCTGGGACCCAGCCCCTGAGCCTCCGCCCATCCCTCCGGAAGAGGTGGTGCTGGAGATCGCCCTGGGGCTGTTGCCCGTCACCGGCGAGACGGGGGACGTGAGCGGCGTGGTGCTGGGGCTGAGCCTGTTGGGACACCCGTTGACCGACGGCGAGCGGCTGCTGTGCGCGGTGGGCGTGGCGCTGCCGGTGGTGTCAGGGCGCTTGCTGTCGGAAGGCGTGCAGGGGGCGGAGCGCGTCGCGTTGCTCACGGGCCGGAGCCTGCGCGAGGTGCAGGTGTTGCAGCGGGTGGTGCAGCACCTGTCGCCGCTGGAGGCCCAGGAGCTTCGCCAGGTGCTGCGCGCGGCGGGACGCGGTGAGTCCGTGTCCGTGGAGGATGTGGAGAAGCTGCGGGCTTTGGCGAAGAGGTTGGAGGCGCCGCTCGCGGAAGCGGGGCGCGTATTGGCCCGGGGCAAGCGCGTGGCGCTGGTGGGCTCACGTGCGACAGCGGAGGGCGCGCGATTGGTGCCGGGCAGCGCGGAGCACCTGGCTCAGGCGTGGGTGGACTACCAGTTCCGTCACCCGGGCAAGTACCCGCGTTTCAACTACGCCGTGGATCCGGAGTGGGAGCGGCTCTACCAGACGGTCATCAAGAACAAGGGCGCGGGCAGTGCGTTCGAACAGTCCGTGCTCCAGAGCCGGAAGCTGCCGAAGAACACGGACCTCTTGTTGCCGCCACCCGGCAGCAAGGCCCAGGGCTTCGTCCCCGATTCCGTCACGGGACACAAAGGCGACCTGTTCTGGGGCAGCCCCTACGATCTTGTGGAGGTGAAGGGGTGTGCGGAGTTGGCGCTCACCGGGAACCTCAAGGCCATGATCGACTATGTGAAGCAATACGGTGGTTCCATCGAACTCTGGATCCGTTCCGCCAAACATCCCGAAGGCGCGACACGGCTTACGGGGTCTCTGAAGAGGGAATTGGATGCCCTCGGAGAGAAAGGTGGCGCGAGAATCATCTCCTTCCCATAGGAACGTCTCGTGGCCATTCGATACCTGAACACGTTCTTCGCGCTGCCTCCCGGCGTTCCCCCGGCGAACATCATCCGCGAACTCGTCAGTCGGTTCTTTTCGCAGGGCCTCTGGTTTCACCCCGTACGCTACGGAAGCGTCGGCATGGATGAACTGTTGGAGCCTGGCCCCTTCAATCCGGATGCCCCTGCGGCCTTCTACGACGAGTTCAAATACCTCTTCATCGGGGCCAAGACGGATCGGGACTTCATTCATTTCGCCCCTGAGCGCTTTGGGAAGTATCCGTTCGCCGGGTCATTCGCCTGGATGACCTCTGTCGTGGATGCCCGGAAGGTGGGTTGGCGCGAGGCCCAGCTGCGGCAGATCGTCGAAATCATGCAGCTGCTGGGCTCCCCTCTCGCGCAGTCCGGGCTCGATGACGACTTCGAGCGCAAGAACTACCGCCTGGTGCCGACCGAGTACGGCATCGGCTCCGAGCGCGTCTTCAACGTGCGCGACTACAGCGAAGGCCTCTCCGGCCTCTACTGGCGCAACGTCTTCGGCGCCCCCTTCGTGGACCTCTTCGGCCCGCGCCTGGACGCCATCCCCGCGTCCCAGCGCCAGTCACTCGACGGCGGACTTGTCCTCGTCCAGCCCTATGAGCTCCCCACCCACGCCATGACCCCGGAAGGCGACGCCGCGGAAGGCCAGCTCATCGCCACCCTGGGCCGCGAGTCCTTCTTCGACCTGCCGACCCTCACGAAGCCCACGCGCGTGCCGGACGTGTCCTGGATGCTGCACAAACACTGACGCCCCAGACGTCAGTCGAACATCGCCGCCAGCGCTTCGCTCAAGGTCTCCACGCCCACCACCTGGAGCTTCGTCTTCTCCACGCGCCGCGCGCTGCCCGCCGGCAGCACCACCCGCTGGAAGCCCATCTTCGCGGCCTCCGCGAGCCTCGGCTCCACCTGGCCCACCGCGCGCACCTCGCCCGCGAGCCCCACCTCTCCCAGCACCAGCGTCTTCGCGTCCAACGGCCGGTTCTGCAGGCTGCTCACCAGCGCCGCGCACACCGCCAGGTCGCACGCCGGTTCGCTCAACTGCATGCCGCCCGCCACGTTGACGAACAGGTCGCAGCCCACCAGCGGAATCTCCTCCTTCTTCTCCAACACCGCCGCCAGCAGCGCCACGCGGTTGCCGTCCACGCCAATGGCCGTACGCCTCGCCGTGCCGTAGCCCGTGGGCGCCACCAGCGCTTGCACCTCCACCAACAGCGGCCGCGTGCCGTTGAGTGTGCTCGTCACCACGCTGCCGGACTTGCCCTGGGGACGCTCGGAGAGGAACAGCGCGGACGGGTCCGCCACCTCCACCAGCCCCGCGCCCTTCATCTCGAAGACGCCAATCTCGTTGGTGCTGCCGAAGCGGTTCTTGTGCGCGCGCAGGAGCCGGAACGGGTGGCCGCGCTCGCCCTCGAAGTAGAGGACCGTGTCCACCATGTGCTCCAGCACCCGGGGACCCGCGATGGAACCTTCCTTCGTCACGTGCCCCACCAGGAACGTGGGCACCCCGCTGCGCTTGGCGAACGCCATCAGCCGGCCCGCCACCTCGCGCACCTGGGTGATGCTGCCCGGCGCGTTGCCCAGCTCCGGGAGGTACATGGTCTGGATGGAGTCCACCACCAGCGCCTGCGGCTTCAGCGCCTCCGCCGCCTGGAGCACCCGGTCCGCGTCCGTCTCCGCGAACAGGTGGATGGCTTCACCCTCCACCTTCAGGCGCTCCGCGCGCATCTTCGTCTGCCGCAGGCTCTCTTCACCCGACACGTAGAGCACCGGCCCGTGCCGAGACAGCTTGTCCAGCGCCGCCAGCAGCAGCGTGGACTTGCCGATGCCCGGGTCGCCGCCCAACAGCACCAGTGAACCGCCCACCACGCCGCCGCCCAGGACCCGGTCGAACTCCGTGATGCCCGTCCTGCGGCGCACCTCCGTCTCCGCCGTCACGTCCTGCAGCTTCACCGGCTTGGAGGCGCCCCCGGACGCGCCCCATGCCGGGCGCTTGTCGTCCACCTTCGCTTCGGTCTCCTCCAGGAGCGAGCTCCAGGCCCCGCAGTCCGGGCACTTCCCGAGCCACTTCGCCGTCTGGTAGCCGCAGGCCTGACAGGTGTAGTGCGTCTTCGCCTTCGCCATGGGTTGGAGTGTCTACCCCAGACCCCTGACGTTTCCCCGCCCCATGCGCGCGCCATGCCAGGAGAGCAGGCAAGCGTGATGTCGTGGATCAGGTAGCGGGTTGCCCCACAGGGGGGGGCAACCCACTTTCTGGTCCACGGGCGTCGCGCTGAGCGAGCCCCCCACACACAGGGAGGTTGTCATGGGGATTATCGCGTTTCTGGTGATTGGTCTGGTCGCGGGTCTGATCGCTCGTGCCATCATGCCGGGCAACCAGTCGATGGGGCTCATCGCCACCACGCTGCTGGGCATCGCCGGTTCGTTCGTGGGCGGCTTCGTCGGTTCGCTGTTCTCCAGTGACGGTCGCGTGTTCGACCTCCACCCCACGGGCCTGCTGTTCTCCGTCCTGGGCGCACTGGTGGTGCTGTTCCTCGTGGGGCTCGCCGGCCGCGGCCGTCGCGTCCACGTCTAGTTCGCCAAGCTCCTCGACCGATGAGGCGGGAGACAGCCAGGGACGTCCGTGTCACGCACGGGCGTCCCTTCTGTTTTGCGGGCTTCCCAGAGGGGAAAGGGGACTCGTCAACCCCCTGGGCCAAGAGCGTTGACAACGGCCTCCGGGCCACGCACCGTCGGCCTCCTGACGCCTCCCCAGGAGCCCGCATGTCCGACACCGCCGAGTCCTTCCACGGCCACGCCCACCACGCCGCTCCCGTCCCGGAAGGGGTGACGGTGCGGCATGACTGGTCGCTCGCGGAGGTGAAGGCGCTGTACCAGTTGCCGCTCCTGGATCTGGTGCACAAGGCGCAGACGGTGCATCGGCAGGTGTTCGTGGAGAACAAGGTGCAGCTCTGCTCGCTGCTCTCCATCAAGACGGGCGGGTGTCCGGAGGACTGCGCGTACTGCCCGCAGGCGGCGCGCTACAAGACGGGTGTGAAGGCGGAGAAGCTGATGGCGGTGCCGGACGTGCTGTCCGCCGCGTCGCAGGCCCGCGCCGCCGGAGCCACCCGCTTCTGCATGGGCGCGGCGTGGCGTGAGGTGAAGGACGGCCCGCAGTTCGACAGCGTGCTGGAGATGGTGAAGGGCGTGCGGGCCCTGGGCATGGAGGCGTGCGCCACGCTGGGCATGCTCTCCGACAGCCAGGCGAAGCGCCTGCGCGAGGCCGGCCTGTCCGCGTACAACCACAACCTGGACACGTCCCCGGAGCACTACGGCGACATCATCTCCACCCGTACCTATGACGACCGGCTGAAGACGCTGAACCGGGTGCGCGACGCGGGCATCTCCGTGTGCTGCGGCGGCATCATCGGCATGGGCGAGTCCGTGGAAGACCGCTGCAACCTGCTGCGCACCCTGTCCAACCAGGAGGTGCATCCGGAGTCGGTGCCCATCAACGCGCTCGTACCCGTGGAGGGCACGCCGCTGGCGGAGCAGCACCGCGTGGAGACGGTGGACATGGTGCGCACCATCGCCACCGCGCGCCTGCTCATGCCCCAGTCCATGGTGCGACTGTCCGCGGGCCGCATGCAGATGAACGAGGAGGCGCAGCTGCTCTGCATGATGGCGGGCGCCAACTCGCTCTTCTTCGGGGAGAAGCTGCTCACCACCGGCAACCCCGAGTACACCCAGGACATGGCGCTCCTGGAGAAGGCGGGCATCCGCCCCCTGGAGCCCCGGCAGGACCGGTGAGGCCCACGACGCAGGTCGCGGACCGATGGGCGCGCGAGGACCTGGAGGCCCTGTCCGCGAAGGGCCTTCGCCGCGTGCTGGAGCCGCTCGATTCACCCCAGGGCGCGGAGGTGCGCGTGGGGGACGAGCGGCTCGTCAACTTCTCCTCCAATGACTATCTGGGGCTCGCGGCGTCGCCCGCCGTGCGCGCCGCCGCTGCGTCCGCGCTGGAGCGCTACGGCGTGGGCACCGGCGCCAGCCGCCTGGTGGTGGGAGACATGGTGCCGCATCAGCGGCTGGAGGCGAGGCTCGCACGCTTCGAGCGCGCGGAGGCCGTGCGCCTCTTCAACTCCGGCTACGCGGCCAACACCGGCATCCTGCCCGCGCTGGTGGGCCCCGGCGACGCGGTGTTCTCCGACGTCCTCAATCACGCCTCGCTGGTGGACGGCTGCCGGCTGTCTCGCGCGCGCGTCGTCGTCTACCCGCACTCGGACGTGGCCGCGCTCACCCGCGCGCTGGCGGAGACGCCCGCGCGGCGCAAGCTGGTGGTCACCGACAGCGTGTTCTCCATGGATGGGGACGTGGCTCCGCTGCGCGAGTTGGTGGTCGCGTGCGAGGCCCACGGCGCCGCGCTGATGGTGGACGAGGCACACGCCACCGGCGTCCTGGGCGCTCGCGGCGCGGGCCTGTGCGAGGCGCTGGGCGTGGAGGACCGGGTGGACCTGCGCATGGGCACGCTGAGCAAGGCGCTGGGTGGACTGGGCGCGTACGTGGCCACCTCGCGAGCTGTGGCGGACCTGCTGGTGAGCCGCGCGCGGCCGTTCGTCTATTCCACCGCGCTGCCTGCCGCCCTGTGCGCCGCCGCCGAGTGCGCGGTGGACCTGGTGGAGCACGACCCCACTCCTCGCGAACGGCTGTGGGGGCACATCCACCGGTTCACCGACGGACTGCGCGCGCTCGGGCTGCCCGCGGAACCCCGGAGCGCCATCTTCCCGGTCATCCTGGGCGAGCCCTCGCGCGCGCTGGACGCGGCGAAGCGCCTTCGCGAGGCGGGCCTCCTGGTGAAGGCCATCCGCCCTCCCACCGTGCCGGACGGCACCAGTCGGCTTCGCTTCTGTCTCTCCGCGGCCCATACGACGGGCCACATCGACCTGGCGCTGGAGGCCCTTCGCCGGGTGGGAGTCTCCCGTGGCCCCTGAGGCACTCCAGTTCTTCGTCACCGGCACGGACACCGGCGTGGGCAAGACGCAGGTGTCGTGCGCGCTGCTGTCGCTCCTGAAGGACGCGGGCCTCCAGCCCCAGGGCTTCAAGCCCTACGAAAGCGGCTGCGCGTCCCTCAAGGCCCCGTCGGACGCGCTCGCCATGCGCGAGGCCGCGGGCAGCACGCTGCCGGTGGATGCCATCTGCCCGCACCGCTTCAAGGCGCCGCTGGCCCCGGGCATCGCGGCGTCGCGACTGGGAACGGATCCGGACTTCCGCGTGACGCTCGCGGCGTGGAAGCAGCTGAAGGGCGGGTCGGTGGTGGTGGAGGGGGCAGGGGGACTGTTCGTCCCGGTGGATTCGAAGCGCGACGTGGTGGACCTCATCCAGGCCTTCCGCCTGCCCGTGGTGTTGGTGGCGCGCGCGGGACTGGGCACGCTCAACCATGTCGCGCTGTCGTTGGAGGCGCTGGCGGCGCGCAAGGTGTCCGTGCGGGCGGTGGTGCTGTCGCGCGGGGTGCCCGGACGTGACCTGGCGGAGCGGGACAACCGGCGCTACCTGGAGGCCCGCCATGGCGTGGATGTCCTGGGGCCCGTGCCGTATGTGGAGGATCCAAGAAAGCGCCAGTTTGCGTTCCGGCGCGCGCTGGCGCCGCTGGTGTCCGAACGCGCGCGGGCCCGATAAATCGGCCTCCGCCGCGTTCGGCGGAAAGGTGCGTGCTACAGGTCGCGCAAGTTTTCGCGTGGTGGTGGCCGTGATCTGGACGTCCCGTTTTTTCCGCGCGAGAAAGCCGGACGAATGGCGGACATCATCGACATCACGCTCCTCGCGGACGTCCGGCGCTTCTTCAAGAAGCTCATTGAACAGCGCGGGCTGTCCTACTTCCTCCAGAAAGACGGTCCGCGGTTGTTCCAGATTGAGCCGACGAAGGTCGAGCTGGTTCTGCGCACCGCGATCCGCACCCGGAACCCGGAACTGCCCGCGCCGCACGAGAAGGCCGTCGAGCACTGCCGCTTGGAACTGCGCCGCGAGCTGATCCGCCGCGTGGCCAGCGCCATGCTCCAGACGGGGCTGTGAGCCGCTTCTCGCTCCGCACCGCCTTCCCGCGCACACCCAACCCGCTCTCCCAGGCCGTCGCCGAGCGCCACGCGCGCGGGCTGCCCCTGCTGGACCTGGCGGAGACCAACCCCACGCGAGTGGGGCTGCCTTCCCCAGACGTGGACCTCGGGGCCCTCCCCGAGCCCTTCCGCTACACACCGGACCCCTTCGGCCTGCCCACCGCACGCGAGGCCGTGGCCGCGCACCTGCGCCAACGGGGCGCGTCCGTGGAGGCCGCGCACGTCGTCCTCTCCGCCAGCACCAGCGAGGCCTACGGCTGGCTCCTGAAGCTCCTGTGCGACCCGGGGGACAACGTTCTTCTCCCCGCGCCCGGCTACCCGCTGGTGGACGTGCTGGCGCGACTGGAGGGCGTGCACACGCGCTCCTACCGCCTGCCCGCCGTGCACGGCTTCGGCCTGGACGCGGCCCGGGTGGAAGCCGCCGTGGACGCCCGTACGCGCGCGGTCGTCGTGGTGAATCCCGGCAACCCCACCGGCCATTTCCTGCACGACGGCGAACTCCACGCGCTCGCGGACGTGTGCGCGCGCCATGGCCTGGCGCTCGTCTGTGACGAGGTGTTCTCCGACTTCGCGTGGGATGAAGAAGAGGGACGGGTGACGTCCGTGGCGGGGCGGCCGCTGCCGTGCCTGACGTTCTCGCTCTCCGGCCTGTCCAAGGTGGCGGGCCTGCCCGGCCTCAAGCTGGCGTGGTTGCACGTGGGCGGCCCCGCGCATGCTCGCGACGAGGCCCTGGCCCGTCTGGAGGACGTGGCGGACGCGGCGCTGTCGGTGGCCACGCCCGTGCAGCTCGCGCTGCCGGCGCTCCTCGCGCACGCGCCGCGCTTCCAGCAAGCACTGCTGGAGCGGGTGAGGCACAACAGGGAGCGGTTGGTTCAAGCGCGCCCGGCGGACGCCGCGTGGGACGTGGTGCCCTCGCACGGCGGCTGGAGCGCGGTGCTGCGCATCCCCCATCACCCCGGAGAAGAAGCCACCTGCCTGCGGCTCCTGGAGGAGGGGGTGCGCGTGCAACCGGGTTACTTCTACGACTTCGGCGGCGGTGCGTACCTCGTGCTGTCGTTGCTACCGACGCCCGAGGTGTTCACCGCCGCCCTGGTGCTGCTGGTTCGCGTGCTCAGTCCGCCGCCGGAGTGATGACCTGGAGCTGGGTGAAGTTCTTGCCCGACACCTTGAACAGCTCGTAGGGCGAGATGGCCTCGCCGGTGTCGTTGTTGAAGTCCAGCTCGCCGCTCGCGCCGCGCACGTTGACGATGTTGCCCGCGCGCAGTTCATCGCGCGCGCCGCTGAACTGCACCGGCCCCAGCGCGTAGGTCTTCGCCGTCTGCCCCGAGGGAGGCGTCAGCTTCGTGAGCCCCATGGCGATGCGGTCACCGGTGACGGAGCCGGGGTTGTTGAGGTCGTTGCCAATCGCGTACGCCGCGCCGAGCGTCACCAGGTACATGGCGTCGTAGGCGTGCGCGGTGAACGAGAACTGCGCCGGGTCCGTGTTGTTGTTGGCGGTCCGGAAGCGGCTGTTGAAGAGCTGGTAGACGGAGTCGTCGGGACGCGCGGACGCGGGGGCGGTGCCGTACGTGCCCGCGAGCTCGGCGGCGGTCGCGTCGTTGGACAGCAGGGTGGGGTCCTTGCTGGCGTCGGTGAGGAACCACCGGTTGCCGTTGGCGACCTTCACCTGCTCCGCCACCGCCGCGGGCACCAGGCGCGCGTTGTCCTCGGTGAAGCCGGCGAGCACCGTCAGATCCGGCTTGTTGTTCTTCAGCCAGGTCACCGCGGTGCCCACGTCCCCGTTGCGCTCGTACTGCGCGCCGCCCACCTTCGAGGGCAACCGGTCCAGCAGCTGGGAGAACAGCCCCTGGCCGTAGTTGTCGTTCACGTAGGCCACGCCAATCTTGGTGGGGACCGTGAACGTGGAGCCCGGGTCGTTGATGGTCGTCTTGCCGCTCAGCACCTCCGCGATGACGCGGCCCTGGAGCGCGTCCGACGGGGTGGTGCGCCACACCAGGCCCACCGGACCGCCGTTCTTGTCGTCCAGGTCGGTGAAGGTCGCGCTGGTGGCGGTGTGGCTCATCAGCAGCACGTTCTTCTTGATGGTGATGGTGCTGACGCCGGTGGTCTGCGCGCTGCCCGCGCTGAACACCGCCACCACCTGCTTGTCGTTCACCAGCCAGGTGGCCTGCGTCTTCGCGTTCTCCACGTCCGCCTTCGTGTCGCAGACGTACATGACGAACTGCCGGCCGCCCACGCCCTCCAGCGAGTTCACTTCATTGAGCGCCAGCTTCAGCCCGTTGAAGCGCTGCTGCTCGATCTCCGCGTTGCCGCTCGCGTTGGTGAGCGGCAGGAGCGCGCCCAGCACGATGGGGTTCGCCGCGGACGTGGCGCCCACCACCTGGTCGCATCCCGCGGGTTGCGGCAGACAGAACCCGGACGTGCAGACGCTGTTGCTGCCGCAGTCGCTGCTCGTCGTGCATTCGGACAGGCCGCCCGCCGTGGTGAAGCTGCACCCGGACGACAGCAGCGCCATGCCCAACGTCATCATTCCCAGCGCGCGCATCAGAAACGCCCCTCCATGCCAATGCCAGCACCGCGCGGCGCGAACGTCACGCGGACCTCGCCCTGCGCGGGAGGGCCTTCTTTGGGATACAGGATGATGGCGGTGATGGCTCCCGCGAGCCCCACGCCGAAGCCGATGTCCGCCAGCAGCGCCTTGCTCTTGGTGCTGTCCGACAGACGCTCCTTCTCATCGAGCGTCTTGGCGGTGTCGAACTGCTCGCGCTGGTCGCGCGCCTGCAGCCCGAAGAGCACGCCCGCGCCCACGCCCAGCACCGCCACGCCGCCCGAGGCGAACGCCGCGATGCGCTGGTTGCGGTAGGACTTGATGGCCCGGTTCAGCTCCGCCTGCTTCTGGCGCTCGCTCTCGTCCTCCGCGCGCCGGGCCGCGGCCTGCTCGGCTTCCGCCTGTTGCCGCGCGGAATCGGCCTCCGCCTCCAGCCGCTTGCGGTCCGCGTCCGCCGTCGCCTGCGCCTGGTCCTCGCGGTCCAGCTGCACGCGCAGCCGGTCGATGGCGCGGTTGCTGTTCTTCAGCAGGGCCGGGTCGGTGTCCTCGCTGGAGGACGTGACGTACTGCCGGTAGAAGGTCATCGCCTCGCGGGGCTCGCCCGCGTACTCCAGCGCCACGGCGATGTTGTAGACGAGCCGCGGGTGCGGCTGCGCCTCGTTGGCCTGCTTCAGCGCCTCCGCCGCCTCGCGGTACTTGCCCGCGTCGTAGAGGCGTTTGCCCTCCTTCAACAGCGCCTGCACGTTGACCTTGGAGCCACCCCGCTGCGCCAGGGCGGACCCCGGTGCCAGCGCCAGCGCCAGCGACAACACGAAAACCAGTCTCATGGGGCGGTGAGCCTAGCGCCGAACAATCCGGCCGTCGAAGCACTGGCCCCCTTTAAAAAGCGCCGGGGCCACCCCCACCCCTGTAGCACCAGGAGAGGAAGCAGCCCCGGACGGGCCTGCTCAGGCGTCAGGCGGCGATCAGCCGTCCAGGCGCGCGATGAGCAGCTTGCGCTGGAGCATCAGGGCCTCGGGGGCCTTGGTGCCCAGCTGCTCGAAGAAGACCTCCTGGCTCTTGAGCTCGGACTTCCACTCGTCCTCCTTGATGGAGGTGGCCTCCTGGACGGCCTCTTCGGACAGGTCCAGGCCCTTCAGGTTCAGGCCCTGGTCCTGGCGCGGCACCCAGCCCAGCAGCGTCTCCTGCGTGGGGACGCGGCCCTGGACGCGGTTCACGATCCACTCGAGGACGCGCATGTTGTCCCCGAAGCCCGGCCAGATGAACTTGCCGTTCTTGTCCTGGCGGAACCAGTTCACCTGGAAGATCTTCGGCAGCTGCGGGATGGACTTCTGCATGTCCAGCCAGTGCTGGAGGTAGTCGCCCATGTGGTAGCCGCAGAAGGGCAGCATGGCCATGGGGTCGCGGCGCACGACGCCCACCTTGCCGGTGGCCGCCGCCGTCGTCTCCGAGCCCATGGTGGCGCCCAGGAACACGCCGTGGGTCCAGTTGAAGGCCTGGATGACCAGCGGAATCGTGTTGGAGCGGCGGCCGCCGAAGATGATGGCGCTGATGGGAACGCCCATGGGGTCGTTCGCCTTGGCGCTCAGCACCGGGTTGTTGCTCATGGGCGCGGTGAAGCGGCTGTTCGGGTGCGCCGCCTTCTCAGCGCTGCCCTTCTTCCAGGGGCGGCCCTGCCAGTCGATGAGCTCCTCGGGGACCTCGCCGTCCTTGCCTTCCCACCACACGTCACCATCCGGCGTGAGCGCCACGTTGGTGAAGAGCGTGTCCTTGGAGATGGTCTCCATGGCGTTGGGGTTGGTCTTGTTGTTGGTGCCGGGCACCACGCCGAAGTAGCCGGCCTCCGGGTTGATGGCGTACAGGCGGCCATCCGGACCGGGGCGCATCCACGCGATGTCGTCGCCGACGGTTTCAATCTTCCAGCCCGCGTACTCCTTGGGCGGGATCATCATGGCGAAGTTCGTCTTGCCGCACGCGGACGGGAAGGCGGCGGCGACGTAGGTCGTCTCGCCCTTGGGGCTGGTGACGCCCAGGATGAGCATGTGCTCGGCCAGCCACCCCTCCTCGCGGCCCAGGTAGCTGCCGATGCGCAGCGGGAGACACTTCTTCCCGAGCAGCACGTTGCCGCCATATCCGGAGCCGAAGCTCCAGATGGTGTTGTCCTGGGGGAAGTGGCAGATGTAGCGGCGGTCCGGGTTCACGTCGCCCGTGGAGTGCAGGCCGCGGTTGAAGTCGTCGCTGTCGCCCAGCATGTCCAGCGCGGCCTTCCCCATGCGGGTCATGATCCGCATGTTGAGGACCACGTAGTCGCTGTCCGTCAGCTCCACGCCAATCTTCGTGGAGGGGCTGCCCAGCGGGCCCATGGCGTAGGGCACCACGTACATGGTGCGGCCCTTCATGCAGCCTTCGAACAGCAGGCCCAGCTTCGTGTAGGCCTCGTCCGGCTCCATCCAGTTGTTGGTGGGGCCCGCGTCCGTCTTGTTCGGCGTGCAGATGAACGTGAGGTGCTCGACGCGCGCCACGTCGTTGGGGTTGGAGCGGTGCAGGTAGCAGCCGGGGCGCTTCTGCGGGTTGAGCGGGATGAGCGTGCCGTCCTTCACCGCCTGCTCGGTGAGGCGCTGCTTCTCAGCCTCGGAGCCGTCGCACCAGACGATGCGGTCCGGCTGGGTCATCGCGGCCATCTTGGCCACCCATGCCAGCAGCGTGGGGTTCTTCGTGGGCGCCTGCTCGGTGGCGGCGGCCGCTTGCGTCGAAGCCATGGAGGTTTCCTCGGGGTGTTTCATGGGTCGGGTCTCCCGCGTTTCGCGACTTCGCGAGGGGGCGAAACCCTACAGCGGAAGGAACACCAAACCTTCTGGACCCAGGCCCCAAAAGCAACTGACGTCCGGCAGTCAACCGGACTTTCGACCGCTCTGGCCTAATTCCACTTATCAGCGTCCGGTCGCTCATCAGTAAACGGCGCGGTGCGGCACACGCTGGCAGCGCAGCGCGCCGTGCCCAGGTTGAGGGTGCGCACGCCCCCTCCATGTCCATCGCTCTCGTCCTGGCCGTCATCGTTGTCGCGTTGGTCCTGTTTTCCATTGACTCCATCCCCATCGAGTTCACCTCGCTGGTGGTGGTCTGCCTCCTGGCGCTCTCCGGGGTGCTGACGCCGGCGCAGGCGTTCGAGGGCTTCAGCAACGACACCGTCATCTTCATCTTCACCCTGCTGGCGATGACCCAGGGGCTCGCCGCCACGGGCGTGGTGCAGATGGTGGGGCAGCGGATGGCGTTCTTCGCGCGCTTCGGCCACCAGGTGTTCGTGCTGGCGATGATGGGCGTGGTGGCGGTGTTCTCCGCGTTCATCTCCAACACGGTGACGACGGCGGCCTTCCTGCCGGTGGCCATTGGCGCCGCGCAGCGGGCGAAGGTGCCGCGCAGCAAGGTGCTGCTGCCGCTGGCGTACGCGTCCATGCTGGGCGGCACGGTGCTGCTCTTCGGCACGTCCACGAACCTGGTGGTGTCCGCGGCGCTGAAGCGGCAGGGGATGGCGCCCATTGGCGTGACGGAACTGGCGCCGGTGGGGCTGCCGGTGGTGCTGATTGGCATCGCCGTGGTGGTGCTGCTGGGGCGGTGGCTGCTGCCCTCGCGCGAGGGCAAGCCGGGCACGGAGGGCTTCGCGCTGCGCGACTACCTCACGGAGGCGGTGGTGCCGGAGGGCTCGCGCTACGTGGGCAAGCCCCTGGCGGAGCTCACGGAAGGGCTGGGCCTGCGCGTGATTGGCGTGGTGCTCGACGGCGAGACGCTCTCCGCGAAGCCGTCGTACGTGCTGACGGGCCAGGAGCGGCTGGTGGTGGAGGGCAAGCGCGAGGACATCCTGCGGGTGAAGGACCTGCAGGGCCTCGCGCTGCGGCCGGACGTGCGGCTGTCGGACGCGGAGTTGGAAGGACCGGAGTCGATGCTCGCGGAGGTGAGCGTGCCCCCCGGCAGTCCGCTGGTGGGGCGCAGCCTTCGGGAGACGCTGTTCGTGGAGCGCTTCGGGCTGGTGGCGCTGGGGCTGCACCGCCGGCCCGCCATCCAGCGGCTCACCAAGCTGCAGCTATTGGGGCGTGCCTGGGAGGAGCACTCGCTGTCCACGCTGCCCTTGTCCGTGGGGGACGTGCTGCTCCTGCGCGGCCCGCGCCAGAAGGTGGCGGAGCTGGCGCCGGCCCATACGCTGATGGTGCTGGAGGGCCACGAGTACGAGCCGCCGCGCTACGCCAAGGCGCTGCTCGCGGTGGTCATCTTCCTGGGCTCGCTGGCGGCGGGCTCCCTGGGCTGGGTGCCGCTGTCGCTGGCGGGGCTCACCGGCATGCTGCTGATGATCGCCACCGGGTGCGTGGACGCGCGCACCGCGTTCCGCGTGGACTGGCGGGTGGTGCTGCTCATCGGCGCCATGATGGCGCTGGGGCTGGCCATGGAGGTGAGCGGCGCGGGGAAGTTCATCGGCGACCACGTGGCGCGGCTGGGCGCGTACGGCGGCCCCCGCGCGGTGCTGGCGCTGTTGATGGTGCTGACCATCGTGCTGTCGGCGCCCATGAGCAACCAGGCCGCGGCGCTGGTGGTGCTGCCGGTGGCGCTCAACGCGGCGACGCAGCTGGGCGTGGACGTGCGCCCCTTCGCCATGGGCGTCACGCTGGCGGCCAGCTGTTCCTTCATCACTCCGCTGGAGCCCAGCTGCGTGCTCGTCTACGGGCCCGGGCACTACCGGTTCACCGACTTCTTCCGGCTGGGCACGCCGCTGACCGCGGTGCTGGTGGTGTTCCTCGTGCTCGCCGTGCCCGTGGTGTGGCCGTTCCACGCGTAGGCGCGTGAAGCGCCTTTTCAGTGGATGGCGGCGCGCAGTCCCACGCTCGCGAGGACTTGTGACTCCTGCGCGAGCAGGTACTGCATTCGCGCGTCCACGGCGGCCTCGTCCCCGTTGGACGCGGTGACGGCCAGGCGGTGGAAGAGGGACTGGTGGCCGTCCTCGGACTGGGCCAGCTCTCCGTAGAAGCGGGCGAGCGCCGGGTCGGTGAGTCCCTCCGCGAGCAGGGACAGCCGCTCACACGAGCGCGCTTCGATGATGGCTGCGACGAGCAGTCGGTCCACGCGCCGCTCCAGGGCGGGCGTGCGCACGTGCTTCTGCAAGCCCTGCGCGTACGGGTCTCCGGCGTCCTTGGTCAGCGTGAGGCCGCGCGCGGCCATCAGGTCCAGCACTCGCGCCAGGTGGGCGCTTTCTTCACGGGCCAGGCG
This sequence comes from Corallococcus sp. AB038B, assembly GCF_003668955.1. NCBI lineage: Bacteria > Pseudomonadati > Myxococcota > Myxococcia > Myxococcales > Myxococcaceae > Corallococcus > Corallococcus sp. AB038B. Next base: position 1,331,624 of record NZ_RAWO01000001.1, read on the forward strand.
GGCCATCTGCGACGGCAGGCCCGGCAGGTCCGGGTAGGCCTGGAGCATGGACAGCGCGTTGGCGGCGGCCTTCTTCTCGCAGTGGGCGTGGTCCACCAGCACCGCGTCGAAGTTGGCGAGCGCCAGCGGCAGCCAGCCCGGGTCGGTGGGCGCGTGGAGGATGACGGGGCCCGCTCCGGAGAGGGGACGGCGGGAGGGCGTGGGGCGGCTGCTCATTTCGGGGCGGACTGTAGGGCATCCGCCGTGCGCCGTGCGCGGGTGTCGTGCGGCGCTCGCGAGCCCGCTTCCTCCAAGAACATGCCGGCCGCCCGCGCGGTGAGGGGCCGCTCACCGCGGCGGGGGCCGGCATCCACGGCTACAGCGGAGGGTTCGTGCCTTCCTTCGCGGCGATGAGCGTGACGACGTAGTCGGGGCCCTGCTGGACCTCGCTCGCGACGAAGATGGAGCCCGGCCACGTGCGCATGCCGCTGCGCAGGAGCGTGCCCTGCGTGGTTGCGTCCCGGTGGATCAGCTCCACGCGGCAGAGCGTGGCCTTGCAGTCCAGCGACTTCACATGGGAGGTCGCGGGCAGGTGGTTGCGAAAGGCGTCGTTGAGCACCTTGAGGCGGCTCTGGAACCGGGAGGACATGGGGACGCCCACGGGAGAGAAGGGAACGGACCGCGCGAGGGTGGGAAGGATTCTGAAAGGGACAACGCCATCGCGCGGCCGCGCATCAGGACTGCACGGCGCTGGAGGCACGTACCTCCAGCAGGCCGTCACCGCGGGCGCTTCAGTCGATGCTGAAGCTGCCGATGATGCCGCCGGGCCCGCGGAGGCCGCGCGCCACGCCACAGGGAAGCAAGCGCCATGCCCTCGTCTGGGATGGCGTGCTTTCGGTTGTTTACATGTCTTTGTGGCAATTCAAGTTGTTCCGGGAGCAACAGGCGGCTGTTGCCTGCGTTGCCCCGGGGACTACTCCACCAGCACGAGCCGCTGGGTGCGGCCGGCGTGGTAGCCCACCTTGCGCGCGATGCGGGCGGTGCTCTCGTCGCGCTCGTCGATGCGCATGGCGAGCCGGGGCAGCGAGGACAGCAGGTGCCGGGAAATCTGCCCCAGGCACAGCGTGGCGTGGCCCTGGCGGCGGCGGGACGGGGGCGTGTACATGCCCTCCAGCTCCGCGCCGAACTGGGAGCGGCAGCCGATGTCCACCTTGAACACGAGCTCGCTGCCCTCCTCCAGCACGTAGGTGCGGCGCTGGCGCACGCGCTGGAGGACGCGGGCCTCGTAGTGGGCGGAGTCTTCCGACAGCGGGTCCCGCTCGAAAATCTCGCGCACGTAGCCCTGGGCCAGGGGCAGCAGGCGGGGCACGTCCTCTTCACGGGCCAGGCGCAGGGTGGGGTTGGTGAAGGGGCCCAGGTCGTCCGCGGAGACGCTGAACAGCTTCTGGGTGCGGGACAGGCGCGGCTTGCCTTCACAGAGGCTGCGCACCAACGCGTCCACGGAGGACTTGTCCCCCACGGTGGCGCGCAGCTTGAGGCTGGCGGCGAGCGCGTCCGCGATGACGCCCGTGGCGCTGGCGTCGCTGGCGCTGGGCACCACCAGCCCGCCATCGCCGCCCACGAAGACGGCCGCGGTGAGGACGCCGCTGTCGAAGCGGCCGTGGAAGGAGAAGGCCGCCTGGCGCTCCGGCGCCGAGATGCCGAACTCCTCCAGCAACCCCAGCAGGTAGAGGTTGTGGACGGGATCCTTCGCCAGGAGCGCGCGCAGGGCGTCCGAGTGGGAAGGCGCGAGCTGTTCGACGGTGACGGGCATGCGCGAGGGTCGAAAGGGGACCTGAACCTTACGCGCAACCCGACCTCACGGGCCAGCGTCCCCAGGCACGGTGAACCGGAATGGTTGGAGCACGGTCGCGGATCCTCCCAGGTGGGGTGCCGGGAAGCGCGCGTCCAGGAGCGAATCCAGCACGCACGCCTGCACCATGGGGTCCGGGATGGTGCTGGAGACGAGCTCGCCCCGGTTCATCTTCCCCTCGGAGCCCTCGCCCTCCACGGTGAAGCGCAGCTTCACTTCGTGTGTGCCCCGGTTGCGTTGTGCGGCGTCCTGGAAACATTGCTGCACGAGCGGAGTCACGGACTGGATGGCCAGCCTCAGGTCCTCCGCGTCGATGCGGCCAGAGGAGGCCTCCACCACCGGCTCCACCACCTCCACGCGGCGCGGGTCGGGGGCGTCGAAGCCCTGGCGCGGCGGCGGGGCGCGGGGCGGCTCGTGCACCGGAGCCTCGGGGCGCGGGAGCGGCGGGGCGGGGAGCCGGGAGGGCTCGGTGGGCTCCGGTGCGGTCGCGCGCGGCGGAAGGGCCGGCGGTGGCGCGGCCGGCTCAGGCAGCTCCGGTGCGTCCGTGAAGCGCGTCACCCATGCGGCCCCGAGCGTGAACAGCAGGAACAGCCCCAGGCTCAGGCCGGGGATGAGGAGCCAATGGACAACGGTGCGGTGAGAGGACGCCATGGGCCGGGAGCCCGCGTGTCATACCCGCCTCACGAAGGGCCGTGAAGCGGGGATGCACGCGAGCGCCCGAGGCTACGGATACACCTCGCGCCGCGAGCCAGGCGTCGTGGGCGTCGTCGGGGGCACCACCACCGCCCCTTCCGCGCGGATGCGCTGCTTGCGGCTGACGCCCAGCGTGGCGCCGAGCACCGCCGCGACGAGCCCCAGCAGCAGGCCCGCGAAGATGCCCCAGAAGACGCGGCCGGAGCGGTCCGCCACCTTCAGCGCGCCCTGCTGCGCCTGCTGGCCCATCTCGCTGGCCTTGGTCTTGGCCTGGTCCACCTGCTGCTCCACACGGTCAGCCACGCCTTCCGCGTCCTGGCGCGACAGGTTGGTGTTCTGCGCGATGTTGCTCACCAGGAGCTCGCGGTCCATGCGGCCCTGGCGCACGCCCTCGGTGACGATGTCCTTGGTCGCTGCCTCCAGCTGGTTCGCGGTGATGGGGGGCTTGCCCTCCTGCCGCAGGCGCTGGTTCACCGGCGCGAGCGCGTCGTTGGCGTCCAGGCCGAACGCCTTCGCTGCTTCACCGCCGCCCGTCACGGCGCCCACTGCGGCGGTGCCACCCGCGCCCACCGCGGCCTTGCCCACGTTGAGCACCGCGCCCAGCACGTTCGACAGCACCATGCCCAGCACGAGGACGCCCATGAGCGTCGTCAGGCCCCAGAGCACCGCGCCGTGCATGGCGCCTCCCGCCTTGTCCACGATGCCCGCGCTGCGCGCGGCCACCACGCCGCCCACGAAGAGCGCCACCAGCGGCACGAGCACGCTCCAGATGCCGGTGAAGATGCCCGCGGACTTCGCGCTCCCCGCGTCGGCGGGGTTCACCGACGACAGGCCCAGCGCCAGCCCCAGCGTGTAGAGCAATATCCAGACGCCCAGCGCGACGAAGGTGCCACCGAAGATGGCGCCCCAGCTCAGCTTGTACGCACTGCCCGGCACCGCTGGGATGATGCCGGCTCGTTCGCTTTCAACGATGGCTGCCATTGGACTCCACCCTCGCTTCCCGTGAGTCGCCGAAGCCGCGCCTGGGCACGGTCCGGACGTACGTGTCTGGGCTGAAGGTGTGCACCGGAGAAGCCACTTCGTTTCACTGCTTCACGGCCGCCCCGTCCCGGAGGGTGGGGCGGGAGGCCGGGTGGCCTCAGCGCAGGCCGAGCGCGTCGAGGAGCAGTGCCTCGCGCGCCACCACCGGCTCGCGAGGAAGCACGTCCGTGCGGTAGCGCGCGACGAGCGCGGGCAGGGTCACCGGGCTGCCGTCGCCCAGGCCGCTCCATGCGGCGAGCAGACCCAGGACGTGCTCGGGAGGCCGGCCGCGCGCCCGCAGCTCCGCGAGCGCGAACGCCCCGTCGCGCTTCGCCAGCCGCTTGCCGTCCTCGCCCATCACCAGCGGCACGTGGAGGAACGCGGGCGCGGGCAGGCCCAGCGCGGCGTAGAGCTGGAGCTGCCGCGGCGTGGAGGGCAACAGGTCATCCCCGCGCAGCACGTGGGTGATGCGGCTGGCCGCGTCGTCCACCACCACCGCCAACTGGTAGCTGGCCACGCCGTCATTGCGGCGCACCACGAAGTCCCCCACCAGCGCCTGCACGTCCTGGACGTACGGGCCCATGAGCTCGTCCACGAAGCGCACTTCGCCTTCACGCGCGCGGAAGCGGTACGCGGGGGCGCGCGTGCGGGCACGTTCCGAAACCTGCTCGGCGGTGAGGTGCGCGCAGGTGCCGGGGTAGCGCGGGCCTTCGTCGGACAGGCCGTGGGGAGCGCTCGCCGCGCGGGCGATCTCCGCGCGCGTGCAGAAGCACGGGTAGATGAGCCCCTCGCGCTCGAGCTTCTCCTGGGCCTCGCGATAGACGCTGTCGCGCTCGCTCTGGATGAGCGGTGTTTCGTCCCAGTCCAGGCCCAGCCAGCGCAGGTCCTCGTAGAGGTCCTGGAGGAACTGGGGGCGGCATCTCGCGCGGTCCAGGTCCTCGATGCGCAGCAGGAACGCGCCGCCCTCGGCCCGGGCCTGGAGCCAGCCCAGGAGAGCGCTTCTCATGTTGCCCAGGTGCATGCGGCCGGTGGGGCTGGGGGCGAAGCGTCCTCGCATCGTGGCGGCGACCATAACTTCCCCGCCCGCCCCGCGCGCTGGGAGAGAATGCCCCGCCGCTTCCTTCCGTTCCTGGGATGTGACTCCCTCCATGCGCTTCCTGCACTGCTCCGACGTCCACATCACCGAGGACTACTTCGCCCTGCCGCTGCGCAAGCTGGGCTGGCGCCGCTGGATTGCGCTCGTCGAGCTGACGGTGGGAGGCCGGGCGAAGGCCTACCGGAACGCGCAGACCACGCTGTCCACCATCGCCCGCGAGGCGGGCACGCACGGCGTGGACCACTTCATCCTCTCCGGCGACCTCACCGCCTACGCCCTGGAAGGCGAGTTCCGCGCCGCCCGCGCCGCGCTCGCGCCCCTGGCCCCCACGCCCGCGCGCTGCACCGTCATCCCCGGCAACCACGACGTCTTCACCCCCGGCGCCGCGCGGGATGGCCGCTTCGCCCGGCACTTCGGGGACCTGCTGGAGAGCGACCTGCCGGAGTACCGCCGCGAGGGCGCGTTCCCCTTCGTGCGGCTGGTGGGGGAGGGCGCCGCGGTGGTGGGCCTGTGCTCCGCGCGCCCGCTGCCCACGCCCGGCCTGTCCTACGGCACCGTGGGCCCCGCCCAGCTCGAAGGCCTGGCGGCCCTGCTGAAGGACGCCCGGTTGGACGGCCGCGCCATCCTGGTGGTCGTGCACCACGCGCCGCGCGGTGCCGCGAACCACGCGGACGGCTGGCACCACGGACTGCGTGACGCGGACGCGCTCCTGAAGCTCCTGCCGGGCCCTCGCTTCGCGGTGCTCCACGGCCACATCCACCAGCGCTACCACCACCCGGCCACCGACGACCGGCCCCACCTGTTTGGCGCGGGCTCCTCCACCCAGGCGGGGAAGGAGGGCTACTGGCTCATCGAGGTCCAGGACGGCGTCGTCGTGGGCGGCACGAAGCACGTGCCGGCCTTGTGACAGTCCCCCCGGGCGGCGGTACAAGGGGCGCACATGACCCCGGCGCCCACGTCCCCACCCGTTGAGTTGTCCCTGGACGAGTACCGCTACCTGCGCCAGCTGGGGCGCGTCACGGACGACCTCCTGGAGGAGAGCCTGCGGGAGCGCGAGACGCTCACCCAGTGCTTCCGGCGCTGCTTCCCCACGCTGCTTTCGCACCTGGGCGCGCGCGCCATCGCCGTCACCACGCGCGACGAGGAGCTGGTGGAGCAGACCTGGAGCGCGGGCGACTGGGGCGGCGTCTTCGCCGGGAGTCTTCTGGCGGGGCCCATGGGCCTGAGCGCCCTCGACACGGGCACGCTGCTCACCCAGACGCTGGACGTGGCGGGCTCACCGGTGGGCACGTTGGGCGTGCTCTTCGCGGGGCCGCCCGGTGACGCGGGCACCACCGCGAAGCGCGTGCGCGCGCTGGACGTGGTGGCGGAGGAGCTGGACACGGTGCTGATGCTGGTCCACACCGCGTCGGAGAAGCACCAGCTCATCCTCCAGTGCAACGAGCACCTGGCCAACCCCGTCTTCGAGGCGGGCATGGACCACGCGGTGCGCACGCTGGCGCAGCGGGTGCGGTTGCCGGGCTTCCTCCTCCTGTACCGCGACGCCGTGCAGCCGCACGTGCTGCACTACCGCTCGTACCGGCACGGGCAGCTGGAGTACGAGAGCGGAGATCAGCCCGGCTCGCAGCTGGAGACGCTGCTGCACCAGCACGGCACGCGGCTTCTGCACGGTGACGCGGGCGTGCTCAAGCGCCTGTTCGACGGGCGCAGCACGGAGGCGGTGCTCATCTCCGCGGCCACGCGCAGCGAGCCCCTGGGCAAGATTGTCGTCTGGAGCAACGAGGGCTTCTCCGCGTACGCGATGGACCTCATCCGCGTGCTGGCCTCCACGCTGAGCCAGCGCCTGCTGGACTACAACCGCGAGCGCATCCACCTGTCGCAGTTCTTCCCCACGGTGGCCATCGACGCGCTGCTGGAGGACCCGGACTACGCGCGGCACCTGCGCGCGCAGGAGCAGGAGGTGGGCATCCTGTTCGCGGACATCAACGGCTTCACCCGCATCTGCGAGCAGGGCTTCGACAGCCCGCGCAGCATCGGCCGATTCGTGGACGAGTGGAGCGCGCGCGCCGTGGACTGCATCTGGCAGCGCGGCGGCGTGTTCGACAAGATGGTGGGCGACTGCGTCATCGGCCTCTTCGGTCCGCCCTTCTTCCAGACGGACCGCGTGCGCCGCGCGGAGGCCGCCGTGCGCGCCGCGCAGGACATCCAGGCCTTCACCGCGGAGCTGAGCGGACGCGAGGAGGTGGCCGCGCTGTGCCAGCGGGTGAAGCTGCCGGGCCTGGGCGTGTCGGTGGGCGTGAACCTGGCCACGGCGAACTGCGGCCTCTTCGGTCCCAACCGCAACTACACCGCGTTCTCCAGTGGCATGAACCAGGCCGCGCGACTGCAGTCGCTGGCGGGCTTCCGCGAGACGCTGGTGATGGAGAGCGTGCACGAAGCGCTGAAGCAGTCGCAGGAGCCCTTCGTGCGCAAGCTCCAGTTTGGCCCCCTCACGGAAACGCCGGTGAAGAACGTGGCGCAGCCGCTGCGGCACTACCGGCTGGCGCCGTAGCCGTCACGCCAGCAGGTGCGTGCCCGCGTAGCGCCGCGAGAAGTGGATCCACCGGCGCTCGTCCACCTCCACCTGCCACTCGCTGTTGGGCGTCAGCGGCAGGCGCTGCTTGAGGAAGCTCTCCAGGTGGTCCGCCGCCTTGATCGGCGTGAGCCCCGGCGCTCGGAACGCGATGTGGAGCACCACGTCCAGCGACGGTGCCACGTCCACCGACGCACAGATGCGCAGCGTACCCACGCGGCGCTGGTACTGGGTATCCGATGCCGGCCATGTGGCGGAGCCCTCCGGCTGCGGAGGCGCCTGCTCAAGCCAGTTGTCGGGGATCAGGATGAAGTCGAGCAGATTGCTGCTCGCCTCTTCCACCGTGCCGTGCTCCTGGATGGAAAGCATTGCCCACCTCCGCCAGAGAAGCCGTTGGGGTTGCGTGGAAGCCGTCTTGAAGAATGTGCCCACGAGCCCATGCCATGCAAGGGCCCCCGAACATCCACGTGCCGCACACACCTCGTTACGCGCGTGCGGACGGGGCGGACGCTAGCGCTCCGGGGTGACACGACAGGTCGGGTGGTGTTCCGTGCGACCCCGCACGTTGCTCAGGAAGCGACGGGAAGGGAGCGGCGGGGCTTGCGCTCCACGGCGGCTTTAAGCTGGCCGCAGCCCGCGTCGATGTCGATACCGCGACGTTGGCGCACCGTGCTGGGCACGCCGTACGACGTGAGCACGTCCTGGAACGCACGCACCGCGTCGGGGACGCTGGGACCGCCGTCGTAGCCCACCGTGGGGTTGAGCGGGATGACGTTCACGTGCGCGTCCATCCCGTGCAGCAGCTTCCCCAGATGGTGCGCGTGCTCCGCGGTGTCGTTGCGGCCGGAGATGAGCGTCCACTCGAAGAAGATGCGGCGCTTGCGCTTCGCCACGTAGTAGCGGCACGCGTCCATCAGCTCATTGAGCGGCCAGCGGCGTCCCGCGGGCACCAGCGCGGCGCGCTCCGCGTCCGTGGCGCCGTGGAGGCTCACCGCGAGCTGTACCGGACGCGCCTCGTCCGCGAGCCGGAGGATGCCGGGCACCACGCCCACGGTGGACAGGGTGATGAAGCGCGGCGCGAGCGCCAGGCCCTTGGGGTCCACGAGGATGTCCACCGCGGCCATGGTGTGCTCGTAGTTGTGCAGGGGCTCGCCCATGCCCATGAGCACGATGTTCCGCAGCGCCTCCCCTTGCGCGCGCAGGACGCGCGTGACGTGGAGCACCTGGCCCACGATTTCGCCCGGCGTCAGGTGGCGTGACAGCCCCATCTGTCCGGTGGCGCAGAAGACGCAGCCCATGGCGCACCCGGCCTGCGTGCTCACGCACACGGTGGCGCGGCCCTTGAAGCGCATCAGCACCGTTTCAATGGTCTGCGCGTCGTGCAGGCGCAAGAGCAGCTTGTGGGTGAGCCCGTCGCTGCTGAAGCTCTCGTGATGCGTGGCGAGCGTGCCCAGGTGCGCTCGCTCCTGGAGCACGGTCTGGAGGTCCGGGCGCAGTCCCTGCACATCGCCTGTCGCGGTGACGCCGTCGCGGTACAGGCCCGTCCACACGCGCTCTCGGTACTGGGGGCTGAAGCCCCAGCCGGCGAGCCGCGCGTCCAGCGCGGGGCGGGGCAGGTCGTAGAGGTTGACGGTGGCGTCCGGCATGACGGGACCTGGGATAACACACCCTGCGCGGACGCACCCGGGTCCGCCGGCCTGGGGGGCGGACGAGGGAGCGCGTGTGGGAGGCGGGCGGGGTTCCCGGTGCGTTGCGGCGTCCAGCGGCTGACACCGCGCGTGCCAGTGCGCCGCGTCGTGCCAATCGTGGAGGGCCTATGGGTCTGGCCATCCAGCAGGAGGAGTTCACGCCGGAGGAGCACGCGCGGTTCGTGGAGCGGCTCGCGGAGAGCCTGGAGGCGCTGCGACAGGTGCTCCAGCGCCCGGGCTTTGGCGTGGGGCCCGCGACGATGGGCGCGGAGCTGGAGGTGGCGCTGGTGGACGGCGCGGGTTCGCCGCTGCCGGTGAACCAGCAGGTGCTGGCGAAGTCGAAGGACGACCGGCTGACGCTGGAGCTCAACCGCTTCAACATGGAGATGAACCTGCGCCCCTCGTTGCTCGCGGGGCGGCCGTTCACCGGGCTCCAGGCCCAGCTGGACGAGGTGTTGGCGGAGCTGAGGCGCACGGCGGCGACGGAGGGCGCGCGCGTGGCGACCGTGGGAATCCTGCCCACGCTGCGGCAGGCGGACCTGGGGAAGAACGCGCTCACGCCGCAGCCGCGCTACCGGGCGCTGGCCTCGGCCATCCGCAAGCGGCGCGACGGGCCCTTCCAGGTGGCCATCGCGGGCGACGACACGCTCAACCTCACCTGGGAGGACGTGACGCTGGAGGGGGCGAACACGTCGCTCCAGTTCCACCTGCGCGTGGATCCGGAGGACTTCGCGCGCGTGTACAACGCCGCGCAGCTGGCCACCGGGCCGGTGCTGGCCGCGTGCGGAAACTCGCCGCTGTTCCTGGGCAAGCGGCTGTGGGAGGAGACGCGCGTGGCGCTCTTCCAGCAGGCCACCGACGACCGCAGCGACAGTGACGAGGCCGCGCACCTGCACCCGCGCGTGACGTTCGGACACGGCTGGGTGCGCGAGGGCCTGCACGAGCTGTTCGCGGAGGCCGTGGCGCTCCATCCGGCGCTCCTGCCGGTGATGGGGCAGGAGTCCCCGCTGGAGGTGGTGGCCGCTGGCGGCCTGCCCAAGCTGGAGGAGCTGCGGCTGCACCACGGGACGGTCTGGTCATGGAACCGGGCCATCTATGATCCGCACGGGGAAGGCCACGTGCGCATCGAGTTCCGAGCGCTGCCGTCCGGCCCCACACCGGTGGACATGGTGGCCAACGGCGCGTTCATGCTGGGGCTGACGTTGGGGCTCGCGGAGCGGGTGGACGCGCTGCTGCCGGCGCTGCCCTTCTGGCAGGCGCGGCGCAACTTCAAGCAGGCGGCGCACTACGGCCTGGGCGCGACGTTGCTGTGGCCAGCGGAGACCGCGCCCAGCCCTCGGGTGATGCCGGCGGTGGAGCTGGTGAAGCAGCTCTTGCCCGTGGCGAGGCGCGGGCTGCTGGAGGCCGGAGTGGAGGCCTCGGAGGCGGACGGGCTCCTGGACATCATCGCCCGGCGCGTGGCGATTCAGCGGACCGGGTCGCGCTGGCAGCGGGCGGTGCTGGAGCGGCTGGAGGCCCACATGCCCCGCCAGGACGCGCTGGCGGCCCTGCTGGAGCGCTACCTGGAGCTGTCGGAGGAGGGGCTGCCGGTGCACACCTGGCCGGTGGAGCGCTGACGTGCCCCGGAGCCTGGGGGCCTTGTCGGGACGGGGCTGTCGCGGTGAATAATCCGGCCATCCTGAAGGTCAGCCGGCGAGGCCTCGTGCCTCGCGCTGAAGGGTGCCGTTCCCGTGATTGCCTCGCTCTTTGCTTCGTTCCGCTCCGGCGCCCGCCGGAAGTCCTTCCTCGTCCCAGCGCTGCTGTGCGCGGGGGCACTGACCGCGTGCTCGACCACCCGGGGCCACGCCAACGACCTGGCGGAGAAGGGCCGCTTCGTGGAGGCGGCCGAGGTCTACGTGAAGCTCGTCAATGACGAGCCCAACAACCCCGAGTATCGCGCGTCGCTGGATGACCTGCGTTGGCGCGGCCTCTCGCAGTTGCTCACCCAGGCGCGTCAGGCTCGGGTGGAGGGGCGGGACGAGGACGCGGAAGTGAACCTGGAGCAGTTCTTCACCTACAGGGTGAAGTGGAACTCCAAGCTGGATGGCGGCATGGAGAGCTCGCTCCTGGAGGAGATGGCGGGCACGCACCGGCACCTGCGCCAGCTCATCATCGACCCGGCGAAGCTGGGCAACGCGCTGACGGCGGAGTCGCACCTGGACCGCAAGCGCGTGCTCCTGGCCCAACCGGAGATGGCGCCCATCCGCCGCGACGTGGAGGAGGCGGTGGCGCAGGGCGGCGTGGCGACGTGCGCGAAGCTGAAGCAGTCGCTGTCCGGCGGCGCGCAGCACTGGACGGAGCTGGTGTCGCGCTACTGCGGGCACTACCAGCAGTCGGCGCCGCGCGCGGGGATGTTCCCGGAGGCGCTGGGCGTGCCCACGTGGCAGGTGTCCGTGGATGGCATCAGCAATGACGTCGTGCAGTACCTGATGACGCGGCTGTCGGGCGCGTTCGAGGCCTCGCCCTGGTACTCGGAGGCGTCCCAGCGCCACGCGCCGATGACCATCGCCGGGAGCCTGCGCGAGCGGCGCACCGTCGAGCCCGTGCAGCTGACGGCGCCGTGGACGGAGCGCGTGCCGTACACGGACCACGAGGACCGCACCGCGACGGCGGAGGTGCCGTATTCGGTGGAGGAGTCCTACGAGGAGAAGGGCGTGATGAAGAAGCGCCTGGTCCGCCAGACGAAGACGGTGGAGTACAAGACGACGGTCGAGGTGACGAAGTACCGCGACGTGTCGCGCTCGTTCGACTACCACGCGCAGCGGCGGGGCGTGGAGTACAGCTTCGCGGTGGTGGCCCAGGGCATCCTCCAGGAGCAGCACGCGCCGCTGGCGGTGAAGGCGGAGAACTCCATCGAGGCCTCTGGCTACGAGCACAACATCACCTTCGAGCCCGGCGGCGTGCGCCCGCAGGTGTTCCAGCGGCCCAACAAGGAGGGCTGGCTGGACGGCCAGCTGCGCGGCTACGAGCAGACCTTCTTCGCCTCGCTCATGTCGCGCTGGCAGGACGCGTTCTGCAATGCGCCCGCCTTCGCCGTGGAGGATGCGGCCCGCTGCGCGCGAGGCGGCGTGGAGCTGCCCGGCCCCGCGAAGCAGGCCCTGACGGACACGCTGGGCGACGACGCGGCGCAGGTGCACCGGCTGTTCGTCTGGAACTGAGGCGCTCGGTGTCGAGGCGGGTGCGCTCGCCGCGCCTGCCCCGCCGTTGCTGGCGCCAGCCCGCGACGGATGACGCGCGGGATGTGTCTGCACGATGCGCGCGCCAGCACGGAAGCCGTGCCGCGCGCGCAGAGCGGGCTCAGCCCTCGTCCTCCGCGCCCTTGCGCAGGCCCAGCATGCGGCGCAGCTCGCGCGCGGACTGGCGGCTCACCTCCACCGAGTGGCCCCGCGCCGTACGCGCCAGATAGCCACCCGTCTCCAGCGGCTCCAGTCGCGTCACGTGGGACAGGTTGAGCAGCGCGCGGCGGTGCACCCGGTGGAAGTGCTCCGGAGGCAGCTTGTCCGCCAGTTCGTTGAGCGTGAAGTCGGTGAGGTAGTCGCCCTGCGCGGTGAACACCGTCACCAGCTCGTCCTCCAGCGACGCGTGGGAGATGGCGTCCGGTGACACCAGCACCAGCCCCTGCCGCGTCGGGATGGGCAGCCGTGTCAGTGCCGGCTTCTCCGCCACTACCGTCGGCGCCGTCGCGGCAGGTGCCTTCACCCGCGCCGGCACTCGCGCCCGCGCGCGCTCCAGCGCCTTCTGCAGCCGCGCCGCCTCCACGGGCTTGAGAACGTAGTCCACCGCGCCGTGCTCGAAAGCGTTCACCGCGTGCTCCGCGTGGGCGGTGCAGAAGATGACGTGGGGCCCGCCTTCCGGCAGCAGCGCCATCGCGTCCAGCCCGCTCAGGCCCGGCATGTGGATGTCCAGCAGCACCACGTCCACGCCGCCCGCGCGCACCGCCGCGAGCACGGAGTCCCCATCCACCGCCTCGCCGCAGACGCTCACGTCCGGCAGCGCGGCCAGCAGGCGGGACAGGCGCTTCCTGGCCAGCAGTTCATCGTCGGCGATGAGGACGCGCAGGGGCTCTCTCACGTGAGGACTCCGGGTTGGGGGCCCTGGCGGGGCAGGGTGACGGTGACACGGGTGCGCCCGTCGGCGCTCTCCAAGGACAGGAGCGCATGGCCGCCATAGGCCAGCGCCAGCCGCCGCTCCACGGTGGGCAGGCCCACGCTGCCTTCGCGCGGGCCCTTGGACGCGCCCGGGTTGTCGAGGGTCACCACCACCGCCCCCTCGCGCGTGGCAACCTCCACGCTCAGCGGGCCCCGGTGGCCGGCCGCCGGGCCGTGCTTCACCGCGTTCTCCGCCAGGGGCAGGAGCAACAGCGGCGGCACGGGCACGTCCGCAAGCCCGTCCGCCACGTCCATGCGCAGCTGGAACAGGTCCGGGTCGCGCAAGAGGTGCAGGTCGAAGAGCGTGCGCATCAGCTCCAGCTCCTGCGACAGCGGCCAGGTGACGCTGCGCACGCCCGCGAGCACCGAGCGGAGCATCGTGGACAGCCGCAGCACCGCGGCCTCGGCGACGGCGCCGTCCTCGCGGCACCACTCCGCGATGGCGTTCAGCGTGTTGAAGAGGAAGTGCGGATCCAGGTGGCTGCGGATCGCCAGCAGCTGCGCCTGCTCGGCCTCCCAGGCGAAGCGGGTGGCGCGGGCCCGCTCACGGGCCAGCGTCTCCTCGAAGCCGATGTCCCGCCCCAACCCCCAGCCCGCGACGAGGAACAGGCCGCCGCAGATGGCCAGGTTGTACGGCTCCGACAGGAACATGTCCTGCATCAGCGTGACGCGCGGCAGGGCGTAGCCCACCGACAGCACCACGCCGCTGCCCACCGCCGCGTAGAGCAACAAGCGGATGCCGCCGTGGCTCAGGTCCAGCCCTTCCGGGAACAGCACCCGGTACGACACGGGCGCCACCGCGACGCACATCAGGCACAGCAGGAGGCCAATCCAGAACGCGCGAGGATCCACGCTCCAGCGCACCTGGGCCGCGAGCAGCGGAATGGACACCAGGACGATGGGGGCCAACCGCCACGGCGCGACGAGCGCGCGCAGCGTGGCGCGAACGATGGAGCCTTCCTGCGACGTCTCCTGCATGCGGAGGCGGAAGGCTACACCGTCCCGCGTCCTACCGCTGGGGGATGGGCGCGGGGACGAGGTCCAGGACGAACGTCCCGGCGAGGACCGCGGGGAAGAAGAGGACGGCGAGCACGAACAAGAGCGGCGAGCGCAGTGAGAACATGGGGGGCTTCTCCAGTGTCCATGAAACATGCCCACGAACTCTGGCATCGACCCAGGGACCCTCCAGGGAGGGTTGCCCCCGGCCGTCGCTGTCTCCGGGTGAGCGGTCGCTCAGGCGCTCCGGGTGGCTCCCGCCGCCGGCCCTCCCAGTGCCTCCGCCAGTCGAGCCGCCTCCTTGAGGCAGTCGTTGACGCCCACACCCCGGTACGCGTTGCCGGTGAGGTGCAGGCCAGGCCAGCGCTTCAGCCGCTCCTCCATCGACGCCAGTCGCTCCAGGTGGCCCACGGTGTACTGGGGAATCCCGCGCGGCCAGCGGAACACCGCCGTCAGCTCCGGCGTCGCGGTGAGCCCCGCCATCGTCTTCAGCTCCTCGCGAGCCAGTGCCACCAGCGCGTCCTCATCCCGGGAGACGACCTCCGGCCGGCGAGCGCCGCCCATCAGGCACGTCAGCAGCACGCGCCCGCCCTCCACGCGGAAGGGGAACGTGGTGGAGACATGGATGGTGCCCAGCATCGCGGTGCCCTCCACCGCCGGCACCAGGAACCCGAATCCGTCCGGCTTCGGCACCGTCCCCGGCGCGAAGCCCAGGTGCACCACGGCGATGGGCGCGTACGGGATGGCGTCCGCCTTCTCCGCCAGCTCCGCGTCCAAAGGGCGCACGAGCGAAGCCGCCACGTGCGCGGGCACCGCCAGCACCACATGCGTCGCGCTCAGCTCCGCCGACTGGCCCCGCTCCTGGTACCGCACCTTCCAGCCGTCCGCCGAGCGCTCCAGTCCCTCCACCTTCGCATCCGTGTGCACGCTGTCGCCCAGCGCCTTCGCCAGCGCGTCCACCAGCACGCCCAGGCCGCCGTCGAACGTGCTCATCTGCCCGGTGAGCCGGGGGCCTGTCTCCACCGCGCCCGAGCCCTTCGCCTGTCGCGCCGCGCGCTGCGCACGGATGGCTCCCAGGATGAGGCTGCGGTGCTCCCGCTCGAATTTCACGAGTTGCGGGAACGTGGCCTCCGCGCTGAGCTGCTCCGGGTCGCCCGCGTAGGTGCCCGTCTGCATCGCGTCCAGCAGCACCGCCGTCGCCTCGCGCCCCAGGTGGCGCCGCCCCAGCCGGGCCAGGGACTCGTCCGCACCCGTGGGGTTGCGTCCGCTGAACAGCTCCCCCACCACCCGCAGGCGGGAAGCAAGGGGAAGGATGTCGGATTTCAGGAACGCTGGAGGCGACGTGGGCAGGGCCCGCAGGGCGCCGCGTGTGTAGATGTAACGGTTTTTTGCCGCTGCATCCGCCGAACGAATTCGGGATGACACTCCGAGCACGTCCGCCAGTTCACGCGTCGTGGGCTCCCGGTCCAGGAAGCTGTTGGGTCCGGCCTCCAATAGGTAGCCCTCGCGGGCGTGGGTCTGCACGTTTCCACCCACGCGTGACGTCGACTCCAGCACCACGGCAGCAGTACCGCGAGCCCGCAATTGATAGGCCAGCGCCAGTCCGGTGATGCCTCCCCCAATGACCGCGACCGTCATGTCGTCCTACTCCCGGGCTTGTCGTGAGGTGAGCAACCCCGGGCGCCTTAGTGCGAAGGCAAGAGCTTTGCCAAGGAGAGCCTCCCGGCGCGTTAATAAAGGCATGCGCTATGTCATCACGGGAGCGAGCCGTGGCATCGGTTTCGAATTCGTGCAGCAACTGCTGCGGCGGGGAGAAACGGTGGATGCAGGGGTGCGTGCCCCGGAACTGGCGCGCCGGCTGGAGCCGCTGCTGCTGGAGGCCGGCAGCCGCCTGAGGATCCATCCACTGGATGTCACCCGCGCGGAAAGCGTCCAGGCCTTCGCGGAGCGCATCTGCCGCGAGCCGGTGGACGTGCTCATCAACAACGCGGGCGTGTCCGGCCAGTGGGTGGGGCTGAATGAGTTGGACTACGAGGACCTGGCGCGCACCATCGAGGTGAACGCGCTCGGGCCGCTGCGCATCACCTCCGCGCTACTGCCCGCGCTGCGGCACGGCGCGGGACGCAAGGTGGCGCACGTCACGTCCCGCATGGGGTCGCTCTCCAGCAACACGGAGGGCGGCGCGTACGCCTACCGCATGTCCAAGGCCGCGCTGAACATGGGCGTGCGCTCCATGTCCAACGACCTGCGCCGCGAAGGCCTGGCGTGCGTGCTGCTGCATCCGGGTTGGGTGCAGACGGACATGGGCGGGCAGGACGCGCCGCTGCCGGCGGAGGAGTCCGTGCGCGGGATGCTGCGGGTCATCGACAGCGTCTCGCTGGAGCACTCCGGCCGGTTCTTCGACTACGAGGGCGCGGAAGTGCCTTGGTAGTGACCTGAAGGGACATGCTCGCTGTCGCCGGGTGAACACGCCCCGGCCCCCGGGGGCAGGCAGGCAGCCCCTGGGGACGAGGCCGTCGCTGGCGCCTGCCTGCCGCCGTCCCCATCTCGTCGCGAGGAAGTCCGCGGCGGAGGGGTGGGATGGCGTGGCGGTGGTGGTGGCCCACGGTGTGGGTGGCGGCGTGTCTCGTGGCGTGTGGTCCGGGCGCTTCCACGCCGAAGAGCGGCCAGGAGGCCGTGACGCCGGGGGACGAACCGGCGACGCCGGTGACGCCTCCGGACGACCCGCCCAAGGAAGAACCCCCGCCTCCCGAGCCACCGCCGGAGGAAGAGCCGCCTCCCGACGAGACGGCGGAAGAGCCGCCACCGCCAGAAGAGGATCCGGTGCTGACGGCCTGCGCGCCGGAGCCCGCGGCGGACGCCACCGTGCCCGAAGCCGAGCGGACCGCGCGCCATGACTACGCCTGCACCGGCATCGCGCTGGAGGGCTCGCTGGTCTCCACGGCGGGCACGCCGGTGGCGGACGTCGTGGTGAAGGTGGGGGACGCGCGGGCGCGCACGAACGCGACCGGACACTTCCGGTTTCCCGTGCTGCCCCGTCACAACCGGTTGCTCACGGTGGAGGCGGAGGGCTTCCGCCCGGCGGTGGTCGCGGTGGAGCTGCGCCGGAGCCTGACGGAGAAGCGCGTGACGTTGCCGCCGGTGCGCCTGTCTCCGAAGGACGGCGTGCGGATGCTCTTCGCGGGCGACGTGTCGCTGGGCCGGCGCTTCCTCGACCCGGACGACACCACGCCGCGCAACCAGATGCCGCCAGACGACCCTGCGGCGCTCATCCGCGTGTCGGATCCGTTGCCGGGCACGAAGGCCGTCTTCACGCACGTGCGGCCCTACTTCCAGGCGGCGGACTTCCGGGCCGTGAACCTGGAGACGCCGGTGACGGATCATCCGGCGACGCCCCACGACGAGAAGGCCTATGCGTTCTTCACGCTGCCCGGCTCGCTGCCCGCGCTGCCGTGGCTGGGCGTGGACTACGTGAGCCTGGGCAACAACCACGTCTACGACTACCTGGCGCCGGGACTGGAGGACACGCTCACGCACGTGGCCGCGACGGGCATGGCCTTCAGCGGCGCGGGCCAGAACGAGGACCAGGCCTTCATGCCGGCGCGCGTGTCGCTCGCGGGCGCGAACTACAGCCTGGTGTCCATGTGCTCCATCACCGGCAGCGCGCATGATCAGCAGTACGTCGCGGGCCCCAACCAGGGCGGCGCGGCGGACGCGAGGAACCTGACGCGGGCGTCCGCGTTGCTGGCCGCGGAGAAGGCGCAGGGACGCGTGCCGGTGGCGGTGCTGCACACCGGCGTCGAGTACAGCGTCCGGCCCTCCACTCCGACGGCGCAGCGGATGCGCGACCTGGTGGACGCGGGCGCGGGGCTCGTCATCGCGCACCACCCGCACATCCCGCAGGGCTTCGCGCGCCACGAGGGCGTGTTGATGGCGCAGTCGCTGGGCAACTTCGCCTTCGACCAGGACCGCATGGAGACGATGGTGGGCCTGATGGCGGAGGTGGAGGCCAAGGGCACGCGCGTGGACCGGGCCCGAGCGGTGCCCGTGTACATCGAGGACTACCGCCCCCGGCCCGTCGCGGGCGACCTGGCGGAGAGCTTCCTGCGCAACCTGGCGGAGCTGTCCCGCGAGGGCGGCGTGGAGCTGGTGCCCCAACCCTCCTGGGGCGAACTGCTCCCGGAGGACAAACACGCGGCGGTGAGCGAGCGCACCGTGGACGTGCCGGTGACGGTGGACGCGAACGGCCGCGCCACGGTGGACCTGCGGCCCCTGCGCCATGAAGGGGAGTCCGTGGCGGTGGCGAAGCTCACGGGCGCGGACGTGACGGGCGCGAAGCTCAAGGCCGGGCGGGACGTGCTCCTGCACGGCGACTTCGAGGACCACGACGTGGACGACGACGCCAACGAGGCGCCGCGCTGGAGCGTGGGCCCGAACGCCGGCTACGTGTGCCAGGACGGTCCGCATCGGGGCGCGGCGGCGCTCTGCCAGCGGCGTGCGGCCAGCGACTCACGGAGCGCGGCGGTGAAGCTGGTCAACCGCTTCCGTCCGCCGGGCTTCGCGGAAGGGCCGCCCAACCGGGACCTCACGGCGGTGGCGTGGCTGAAGGGGCAGGGCGGCGGAGCCTTCTCCGCGAAGGTGCAGTACCTGCCCGTGGAGTCCTACACGCTCTTCGGCGAGCAGACGCTGCTGCGCCACGACGGTGGCACCTACGACTGGACGCTGGTGGCGGAGGACCTGCACTTCCCCGCGGATCCGCCGAAGCCGGACCTGTGGAACGCGCCCTGGGCGTTGGACCTGACGCTCAACACCGTGCCCCCGAAGTCCGGCCAGGGCGTGACGGCGGTGGACGACCTGGCGCTGGTGGCCTGGGAGAAGCAGGCCACGGGAGGCACGCTGACGCAGCAGACGCCGCACGCGAGGGACTTCGTGCGGGTGGAGGCTCCTGCGGGCACGTACGTGCTGCGCGTTATCTTCCGCGAGCACCGCGTGCCTTGAGGACTTGTTTCAAGGGAACAGCAGCTGCGTCTTCCAGCCCGCGCCGTCGCGCAGGTACACGTTGCGCTCGTGCAACCGGCTGGGGCGGGCGTGCCAGAACTCGATGCGGTCCGGCACCACGCGGAAGCCGCTCCAGTGCGACGGGCGCTCCACCTCGCGGCCCTGGAAGCGCGCCTCCACCTCCGCCACGCGCTGCTCCAACAGCTCGCGCGAGGGCAGTTCTTCACTCTGGAGGCTGGCCCACGCGCCAATCTGGCTGCCGCGCGCGCGGCTCTGGAAGTACGCGTCCGCCTCCGCGTCCGTCACCTGTTCCACCCGGCCCTCGATGCGCACCTGCTGCTCCAGGGGCTGCCAGAAGAAGCACAGCGCCGCGTACGGATGCGCACGGAGCTGACGCCCCTTGCGGCTGTGGAAGTTGGTGAAGAAGACGAAGCCCCGCGCATCGAAGTCCTTGAGCAGCACCACGCGTGAACTGGGTCGGCCCTGGTCGTCCACGGACGCGACCACCATGGCGTTCGGGTCCACGGGGATGGCGGCCTTCGCCTGGGCGAAGAGGTCGGCGAAGCGCTGGATGGGGTCGGGAGGGATATTCGTCACGCGGCGCACCATAGGAAACACGGCCCCGGCGCGCACGTTCGCGGTTGACTCCCTGTCGGGACTCGCACGCAATGGCGGGACTCATGAAGATCCTCTTCATCGCCTCGGAGGTCACCCCCTTCTCGAAGACGGGGGGACTGGGCGACGTGGCCGGGGCCCTGCCCACGGCGCTCGCCGGGCTGGGGCATGACGTGAAGATCGTCACGCCCCGCTACCAGGACGTGCGCAACACCGGACACTTGCTGCCCACCGGCCAGTCCCTGGTGCTGCGCTTCCCCTTCGGTGAGTCAGGCGGCCCCATCCTGTCCGCGCGCCTCTCCGAACGCCTGGAGGTCCTCTTCCTGGAGAACGAGGCCTTCTACGGCGGCCGCAAGGGCCTCTACGGCGACGCGGGTGGCGAGTTCGCGGACAACCCCCGCCGCTTCGCCTACCTGTGCGTGGGAGCGCTCCAGGCCGCGCAGCGCCTGCGCTTCTTCCCGGACATCATCCACCTGCACGACTGGCAGACGGGCCTCGTCCCGGTGGCCCTGCGCCGCGGCTTCCAGGGCACGCCGCTCGCGAAGGCGAAGTGCGTCTTCACCATCCACAACCTGGCCTACCAGGGGCAGTTCCCCAAGCGGACCATGGAGGACCTGGGGCTGCCGTGGGACCTCTTCACGCCGGAGGGCGTGGAGTTCTACGACCACGTCAACTTCCTCAAGGCGGGGCTCGTCTACTCGGAGGCGCTCACCACCGTGTCGCCCACCTACGCGCGCGAAATCCAGACGCCGGAGCAGGGCTACGGGCTGGATGGCCTGCTGCGCCGCCGCTCGCACGCGCTCACCGGCATCATCAACGGCATCGACGCGCACGAGTGGAACCCCCACACCGACTCCTTCCTGCCCGCGCGCTACGGCCCGGAGGACATGACGGGCAAGGCGATGTGCAAGCGAGCCCTGCTGGAGCACTTCGGCCTGCCCACGGAAGGCAACGCGCCGGTGTTCGGCATCGTCAGCCGGCTGGCGTGGCAGAAGGGCGTGGACCTGCTGCTGGAGACGCTGCCCGCGGCGCTCCAGGGGGACCTGAAGTTCGTGGCGGTGGGCAACGGCGACCCGACCCTGGAAGAGGGCCTGCGGGCGCTACAGGCCCGCCACCCGAAGCAGGTGGGCGTGCACATCGGGTTCGACCCGGCGTTGTCACATCTGGTGGAAGCCGGGTCGGACTTCTTCCTCATGCCCAGCCGCTACGAGCCGTGCGGCCTGAACCAGATGTATTCACTGCGCTACGGCACGGTGCCCATCGTCCGGGCCACGGGTGGACTGGTGGACACGGTGGAGGGGGGGCTGGACGGCAACGGCATCCTCTTCGAGTCCTTCCACCGCTCGGCGCTCCTGGCCGCCATCCGCCGGGCGCTCTCCCTGTACGCGGACCCCGCACGGCTGGGGGACTTCCAGGTGCGGGGCATGGGGAAGGACTTCTCATGGACCGCGTCCGCCCGGAAGTACGAGGCCCTCTTCAGCTCCCTGGTGGCGGAATAGTGGGGCCGCTCCCGGATCCGCGTTAATCTTGGCCCCGTGGCGGAAGCTCCGGACCTGGGTGGCTATGAAGTGGTCGGCCGGCTTGCGGTCGGAGGCATGGCCGAGGTGTATCAGGCGCGTCCCCGTGAGGCGACCCAGCGCTCCCCGGGCGAGCCCGACGAAGTGGTCATCAAGCGGCTGCACCCGTCCTTCCGCAACGACCCCGCGTATGTGAAGGCCTTCGTCGACGAGGCGAAGCTGACGGTGCGCCTGCGCAACGCGCACATCGTGCGGACGTTCCGGCTGTTCCGCGCCGGGCCGGACTACCTCATGGTGCAGGAGCTCGTGAGTGGCCGGACGCTGGGCTACATGCAGGAGCTGCTGATCAAGGCGGGCGCCGCGATGCCGCCGGAGTCCGCCTGCTACATCGCGTGGTGCATCCTCAAGGCGCTGGACTACATCCACCGCGCCAAGGTGGGGGAGAACGGCGCCACCATCGTCCACCGCGACGTGAACCCCGCCAACGTGCTCCTGGGCGTCCAGGGCGACGTGAAGCTCACCGACTTCGGCGTGGCGGAGGTCGAGGGGATGATCCGCGGCGACTCCGGCGCGCTGCGCGGCACGCTGCCGTACATGAGCCCGGAGCAGGTGCTGGGGCAGGCGGTGGACGCCCGCACGGACCTGTACGCGGTGGGCGTCATCCTCTGGGAGCTGTGGGCTGGCCGCCGCCTCTTCAATGGCGACAACGAGGCGCAGCTGATGCACCTGGTGCGCGACGCGCGCGTGCCGCTCTTGTCCACGTTGTCTCCGGACCTGCCGGACTACGCGGCGCGGGTGGCGCGCAAGGCGCTGTTCGCGGACCGGGCCCGCCGCTTCCAGTCCGCGGGGGAGTTCATCAAGGCGCTGGAGGTGCTGGCGCGCCGAGCGGGCTGGCCCCTGACGGTGGAGGCGCTGCAGCCTCTGCTGGGCGGCTGATGCGCTCGCGCCGGGCGGTGCTCGGGCTGGGCCTGGCCGGCATCTCCTGCCTGTCTGGCTGCCTGGGCGTGGTGCCCTTCCGCCCGCGCGCCTACGACGAGGCGGTGCGGGTGGAGGCGATGGACGTGGCCTTCACGCGCGACGGCAGCGGGGCGCTCACGCTGAAGCTCCAGGTGGGGAACCCGTCCTCGGACGCGGCCACGCTCACCCGCGTGGACTTCGACCTGCGCGTGGACGGACGGCGCGTGGCCACGGGCGAGCAGGTCATGGGCGTGCCCCTGGACGGCAAGGGCGCAGTCCCCCTGGAGGTCTACTTCCCGTTGGCCGTGGCGCGTGGCGGCGGCCGTCCGGAGGCGGGCTCGCACGTGGTGCGGGTGGAGGGCGGCGTGGTGCTGCGTTTCGGAGGCTCCGAGCGGCGCGCGCCCTTCCGGGACACGCGCTCGCTGGACATCGCGTGGGTGCCAGGCGGGGAGTCCAGCCCGGCGCAGTGAGCTTTCAGCTCTTCGCGTCCGGAGCCGAGCTGGAGTCGGAGGCCTGTCGCGGCGAGCCTCCCTGGCCGTCCGGGAGGCCGGGCGCGACGCTCTTGAGGCGGGACATCCGCACGCGGTCGATGCGGGCGCCCTCCTTGGTGGCCACGACGAACTGCCAGCCGTTGTAGGTGAAGCGCTCGCCCACGTCCGGCAGGTGGCCCGCGAGCGAGGACAGGTAGCCGCCCAGCGTGTCGAAGTCGCCCTCTGGCAGCGGGAAGCCGAAGAGCTTGGTGAACTGATCCACCTCCATGGCGGCGTCCACCAGCGAGCTGCCGTCGGCCATCTTCTCGACGAGCTTCTCCTCCACCTCGAACTCGTCGCCGATGTCGCCCACGATTTCGCGGAGGATGTCCTCCAGCGTGACGACGCCCATGAAGCCGCCGTACTCGTCGACGACCATGGCCATGTGGATCTTCCGCTTCTGCATGTCGCGGAGCAGGTCCCCCACGGGCTTCATCCACGGCACGAAGTGGGCGGGGCGGATGACGTCCTGCAGGACGATGAGCTCCGGGTGCTGGAGCAGCGGGATGAGGTCGCGCGCGTGCAGCACGCCGACGATGTGGTCCACGTCGTCCTTGTAGACCGGGATGCGCGAGTGGTTCTCCTCCGCCAGGATTCGCAGCACCTCATCCGGCGGGGTGGTGACGTCCACGGAGATGACGTCCGTGCGGTTGACCATCACGTCGCGGCAGCGCTTGTCGGACAGCTCGAAGATGGAGCGGATGAGCTGCGGGGCGCTCTTGTCCACCTCGTTGCGCGCGGCCTGGGCGGCGAGCAGCTTCTCCAGCTCCTCCAGGGGTGGGGGCGGCGGCTCGAAGCGCAGGGTGCGGCCCATGGTGCGGGCGCCCAGGTTGAGCAGGCCCAGCATGATGCGCATGGGCGGGTAGAGCACCGTCACCAGCAGGGACACCAGGCCCGACAGGCGCAGGGCCCAGCGCTCCGGGTTGCCGTTGGCCAGGCCGCGCAGCGTCACCTCCATGAGGCTGGCGAGCACGCCCACGAAGAGGGCGCCCGCGCACACCGTGGCGATGGGCACCCAGGTGGCCTCGGCGTAGCGGCTGAAGTCCAGCAGGCGCGGCGGGACGAAGGCGCCAATGGCGGCGGCGAGGAAGCCGGACAGCACCATGCCCAGGCGCAGGGCGGTGGCGGCGGGCTCGCGCTCCGTCTTGTGACGGAGCACCCGGCGCGCGGCGACGCTCTTGCTCTCCTCCGCGAGCTCCTGGGCGCGCAGGTCGGACGTCCCATAGAGCGCGGACTCCGCGGCGGCGACCAGGGACCTCATGAAGCAGAGGGCCAGGCAGGCGACCCAGAGGGTCCAGGTAGGCATAGGGGTCCGTTCTTATCCCGTGCTAGAGGGGCATACCACCCTGGCGGGAGGCACCATGCGGGGACGTCGGATGTACGTCATTGGCGGACTGCTGGGCGCGCTGGCGGCGCCCTCGGCGGCCCTGGCCTGGCCGGTGGACCAGGCCCTGACGCTGGAGCCCGGCAAGGAGAGATTCCAGAAGCTCACCGCGGTGGACTGGGCGGAGTCCGACGCGCCCAACGTCGTCACGGCGGAGGCGCTGCCCCAGAGCGGCGAGCTGCTGCTGACGCCCCACGCCGCCGGCATCGCGCGAGTGCTGCTGTACGCGGAAGGCCGCTTCGCGGTGTGGCGGGTGATGGTGGGCCCCATCGAGCTGCAGAACACCGGATCCGAATTCGCTGCGGCGAAGAAGGCCTGCCCGGACCTGAAGGCCACGGAAGGCGTAGAGCGGAGCCTCACGGCGACGGTGAACGACACCGCGTGCCGGTTGGCGCTGCGCACGTTCCTCAAGACGCACGCGTACCTGGCGAAGGAGCTGGAGCTGACGTTCGCGGTGCCGCAGCTCCAGGCGCAGCTGGAGGACTTCGAGGCGGGCATGCCGCCGGGGCTGACGGTGCGCTACAGCGGCGCGGGGCTGGTGCTGTCCGGGAAGACGGACCGCGAGGGGCACCGCAAGGCGCTGTGGGAGCTGTTCAACCGCGCGGTGGGCCGGGTGCCGCTGGAGGACCGCACGGAGGTGGATGCGCCGCCGAAGCAGGACGACGCCGCGAAGCAGGAGGCGCTCGACGCGACGGTGTCGGACGTGCCGGGGGATGCAGGGGTGCCGCCGGCGCCGCCTCCGCCGGTGAAGCGCAAGGCTCCGCCCAAGAAGCCGCGCTGAACTTCGGAGGGCGCGCCGGAGGGCATCCGCTTGCGGTATGACCGTGGGTGGAGGTCCGACGGAATGACGAACGGAGTGAAGTGCGCGGGGTTCGCGTTGGTGCTGGCGCTGACGGTGGGGCCGGGGGCCGCGTGGGCGCAGGTGGATGAGGACGACGGCTCGGCGGTGGTGGTGGACCTGCCGGAGATAGACCGGGGCTGCCCGGTGAAGCCGGAGTTCCTGCCGATGACGCCCATGGGACAGGTGGGCATCGACCGGCTGGGCTGGCTGGTGCACCAGGCCATCATCCCGCCCTCGAAGGACAAGTTCTTCCTGGCGGGGGCGCGAAGCCGCTCCGGGGTGAAGCCGGTGCCCATGGACCAGTCGAAGAAGCTGGGCGCGCTGGACACGACGAAGGCGCCCATCTGGGTGTTCGGCAAGGAGAAGTCGAAGGCGTGCAAGGGCACGCCCATCGCGTACTGGGCGGTGCGGATGGGGACGGACGAGGACCGCCAGACGTACCTGATGGCGGAGCTGGCGATGGAGTGTGAAGTGCTGCCGCCCGGACGGCTCGCGGGCACGCCCGTCGCGCTCCGGCAGAAGGACGAGCCCACGGGGTGCGTGCTGCGCCGGCCCAACCGGAGCCACACGGGCAAGGAGTCCGACGGCATTCCCCCGGACTACGCGGAGCACATCCCGCCGCAGGACTGCGCGGCGCCGGAGTGCGCGCGGCTGTGGGAGTACTTCGGCGTGACGGGCGAAGAGGGCGAAGGTTCGTTCGACCTGACGGTGTCCTATCTGCACAAGAACGGCAGCAATCCGTGCAACTGGGCGTCGGACGACCTGTCCATGTTGTTCGTGCGAGGGCGGGAGAGCACGGCGCTGACGCCGCTCAAGCCGGGAGGCCAGCTCTTCGGAGGACTCTGGGACTTCAGCGGCCCGCGCTTCATCCTGAGCCGGGAGATGGGCGTGCTCTACGCGTACGACTACCAGAAGCTGAAGGCCGCGCCGAAGGCCGTGCGCTACGGGAGTCCCACGGAAGAGGACCTCATCCACGCGAAGCGCACGCTGTCTCCGTGCAAGAAGTAGCCGCGCTCAGGCGGTGAAGCCAGAGCCCCTGGACGCTGCTGTCAGCATCCAGGGGCTTTTCGCGTGAAGCGGTCCAGAAGGGGGAGGTCTGCCATGCGTCTCTACCGTCCCGTCGGGCTTCAAGAGTTGCTGTTGATCTACCGGTCGGGCATGCGGCGTTTTCCGCCGCGTCTGCCGGAGCAGCCCATCTTCTACCCGGTGCTCAACGAGCCGTATGCCCGGCAGATCAGCCGGGATTGGAACGCCAAGAGCCCCGAAGGCGCCGGCTACGTGACGGCGTTCGACGTGGAGGACGCCCACGCGGCCTCATTCGAGGTCCAGCAGGTCGGTGCTCGGATGCACCAGGAACTCTGGGTTCCGGCCGAGGCCCTGGATGCGTTCAACGATCACATCCAGGGACGGATTCGTGTGATTGCCGCGGACTTCGATCCTCACTTCACGGGCAGGATTCCAGAGGCCTTCTCCCTGCGGGGGCAGAATGCGCGGACCCAACTGAAGACCCTGATTGGGATCCACGGGTACAACGGGATGGACTTCCACGCAGAGGTGACCGCGAACCATGAGGCCGTGTTCGCGCACTTCCCCTATTGGGAGCAGATCGCCACCGGGAACGGGACCCAGGTGGTGGAAGCAATCCGCACGGTGTGGAGCGGAGGCTTCCCGGAGACGCCGCTGGGCTGCCAGCCCGGTTAGTGAGCGCTGGACCCGTGGTAGCACTTACGCAGCTTCAAGGTCGGCAGGTCCACCGTGCCGCCCTTGTTGTCCGTGCAGTACCAGAATAAGCCGTGCGCTACCTGGACGCCGCCCTGCTGTGTTCGCGTGAGCCTGTTGCGGAACACCTGCGGTGCGGTCGCGCTCACCAGCTTGTTGCTCTGCTGCATCTCCTTCCAGCCCACGTAGTACTGCTTCAGCGCCGCCCAGGCGCCTTTGGAGTAGCGCGGGCTGTCCAGCATCCACACCTCCAGCTGGGACACATCTCCGAGTCACCGTCGCCCGCCACGTCGTAGTCATGGCTTTGTAGACCTTGAATGACCGCATCTTCACATCGTAGTGCGCGGGTGCATGGCAATCCCTCAGGTGGCCGAATCTCCACGTTCCATATGCTTGGTGTTGGTAATTGGTGTAAGGGCCGATGTCTGGTTAGCTGCCGCTAATCAGACGGAGTAGTTCTGGATGATGAGGAAAGTCTTCCTGCACGGCTTTGACAAGCGTGTCCTGGCTGATTCCTGCGCCGCCGCCGCCCTGCCTAAGAATTCGAAGTGCCGCAAACCAATTCGCTCGCCCAGTGCCGCTGAGCCGAAGCCGCGATAGGTCACCGCCAGCTCGAGCCCATATCTCCTGATCCTGCGGACCTGCAGGATAAAGATCGGAGAGAGCTTCTTCGAGCTGGCGCCAACGATCGTGCGAGGCAGTTGTCGCTGAAGCGTTTGCTGCGCTCTTTGATCCACCACGTTCTAGCGCGACTACGAAGTTATCCTCTAGGTCACTAGCCTTGAAGATTGGATGCTGGCGTCCGGGCGCTGCGTTACGGACCTGTTCTGAGACATAATTGAAAATCTCGAAGATTCGAATCAGCCCGTCGCCGCGCGTATGCGCGGAACCCCGCAGCGCGGCGACAAGGTGTTGTGTGAATAGGCTGTTTGAAGCTCCTGCTAACACAAGGGAGGTTTCAGATGCTCGCGATGATGCGATAAGGACTCGTCCGGTTCCCTTTGCCAGTTCTTCCAGAGATTTCTCGCTGAATCCTAAAGCCAGAGGTTGAATGCCGCCGGCAGTCTTGAAGCTACCGACTCCTCCAGAGTGGCATGCATCAATGAGCACAACAACGCGCTGGGCCTTAATTCGCGCTAGCGCTGCTGAAAGCTCCGCTTCTGGCAGGACTGTCGACGCCAAGTTGGCTAAATCGCAGTCGACAGGAATGAGGGCGCTCTCTGGATTTGAAGGGGCGCCGAGGCGTGCTCCATGACCAGAGAAGAAAAACATTACTGTGTCGTCAGGCTTGGCGCGAGCCGCGAGAGCCGCTAGTTCACTACGGAGGGCATCAAGTGTTACTTGCTCGTTCAGCAGTAGAGTTACATTCCTAGGCTCGTAGCCGCAGTGCGCTGGCGAGGTGAGTGTTGCGGCGACTTCACGCGCATCGTTTATGACTGCAGTAGGCAAGGGAGGGACATTGGGATAGGCAGCAACGGCGACTACTAGGGCGTGCCCACCAGGAAAGCGGGCTGTCGCAACCACATCATCCTGATTGTCCATGTCTATCCCTCTTTCATTGTGTTGCTTTTAGTGTGAATTGCTTCGGAAGTCTGGATCGGTGGCCAAGTAATTGAGCTTTTCGTTGTGCTGAAAATCGCCAGTCATCTCTTGTATGAGCCGAGTAAGGTAAGGCCCCTTCCCACGGCGGAGTTGCACGAGCGCATCCCTCCATCGGGTGCGGCCGCTGCCATTGCTTTGCAGGTCAGAATGTCGCCCCCCTGCTCGCTCCCACAACTCATTGTCGTCGGGGCCTTTCGGGTAGAGTTCAGTTGCTAGTTCCTCCAGCAACAACCATTTCTCATCAAGTGAGACAGGTGACAGGCCGAGTGACCAGCGAATGAACATGCCGACCATCATGTGGCAAACGCGAAGTGCCGCTTTAAAGTCGTCCCGTCCAGAACGTGCGCAAACGATCATTCGCTCTACTGCCCGCGTCCAGTGTCTTCCGAGAACAAGACGACCGATCGCCTCAGCATCGACTTCCGGCAATACGTGGCGTGAGGCTATGAGTTCATCTAGCCAACGCACGAAGCGTATCTCGTCATAGCTGGGTATTGCTGAGATGATTCGGACCGCCACACCTGTGTTGTGCTGAGCCAGGGCGCGCAAGGTTCTGTCGAACACATTACTGGTGAGGAGAGCAACTTCAAGCGCTTGCTCGGGAGTGTCAAGTTCGAATGCCGAAGTCGCACGCTTCAGCCAGCCAGCAACTGTAGCCTCCAGTAGCCTGCTACGAGCTACATCGTCGACTCGATGCCAGACCTCTGTTCGGCGCGAATAATTGCTGATGTCGGCGATAGGAGAAGAGGCTAACGAAGAGATTAGGTCGGTGTTGGCTGCTTTGCCGTCGACAAGGTTGTTGAGAATGGCGATAAATGCCTGCGGTGGATTGGCTGGGCCTTGCCAGGCGTCAGCATTAATGCGCAATGCGCCAGCCCAAATTTGCTGGGCAGACGCAGTGTGAAGGCTGACATCTCTCAAGAGGTGGGGTTGCGCCGCGACCACTTCGGCCGCGATACGTAGAACACGCGGGTCGTCAGTTTCCAACGCGATGCTGAGTGTCTCAATCGGTGTAGCTCGAAGAAGAGATGCACGCACTCCATCCAAGTTCGCGGAATCGGTATCGACGGATAGTTGCCGATGGACCGCCTCAGACGGTGCGAATGTTGCACTGGTAGCTGTGCCGTGCAGTCGTAGCCATCGCTTGGATACCGCGAGTGCCATTGCTGTATCGCCGATGTCACGGCGCAAATTACGAGGTGCAGCGTTCGAGAGGCTTGCCTCAAAATCAGGGGTATTTGAAATATACTTGAAAAACGCAGCGAGAGTCGCAGGATTTGCGTCAATCCATCGCCAGAAGGCGGTCGAAAAGTATTCGGGTTTGGATTGCGCCGCCTCGGCCAAACCGGTTAGGAGCGCCTCTTTCCAGGCGGGAACTGCGGCTCCTTCTGACGTGGCATCGTTGATCGCGGATAACAGCAACTCGTCGTCGGCTTGGATGAATAAGTTCTTCGCAGCCCAATCTCGAATACCGGTCCAAAGGGAGTCGGCCGACGGAAGGGCTTCGGTTCCTAGATTTCTGAGCAAGAGGACGTCGCGTACCGAGGCTGAAGTTAGTCGACAAATTAGCCTGTCAAGCAGCCTAGCCTTGCCTGCCATCCCCTTAGCGCGACTAGGGGAGAGTCGCTCGACTAGCCGAAGGGTTGCGACGCACTCCTCAAAGGTCGGTGTCGCAGTCGAGCCAATATCATACGCTCGCTCGAGAAGTGATAGACTGGTGAAGTCGTTGAGTCCAATGCCAGTCTCGCGGGCGAATTCTAGAATTGGTTTCGATTCTGCCACTCCGCTTAGAAGTGTTGTGGCGCGCGAGTTGGCCTTTGGTGATGAGCTGATGATGCGATGGCCGGCCCAGCGAGCTGCCAATGTTGTGGGGGTGCATACGAGTGAGGGCTTGGGAGCCTCAATTAGATCTTGTGGCCCAAAGCTGAGCCGAAAGGCAAAGCCAGCTCGCAACTCAGGCCAAAACCGAAACCACAAGGAAATCACTAAGTCTTCGAATCCGTGGTGGCCGATCCGGACAACAGGTCCGGAACCACGGGCTGTGAGAGCTTCAGCGGTCGCCACAAAATCAATAGGAATCGTAGGCGAGTTAGGGGATGCTGAGACTTCATGCGTTGCTATTTCTGCCGGAGCAACAGGTGATATTGTCAAAAGGGATAGAATAGGCCTCAGATCGGCCATCGAAGATAGTTCGTCGAGTGGCGCGATCACGGCATGTGAGAGAACCATTCCTCCCCGAGTTGCGGTTGGGTCAGAGAGCGTGCGCGCTAATACGTAGCGATCTTTATGTGGGAATCCACTCAGGAAGGGCGACCAGTTAACCCCGGGAGGCGCTGTATCAGGTAGGTCAAGTCGCGAAGTTAGCTCGGAAGATATCTGGCCATTATCACTCGATATCCGCAGCGCATGTCCACCTCGCGCTTCGCCATAGACTGCCTGCTCAACCTTCATGCTTCCGCCGGGGAAGTTCAGGGGGAGTCTGAGATAGGAGTCGCTGGATTGGCAGAGTGAGGTCTGCCGAGCGTTCGCCATTGGGAAGAACTATGTATCCGAACTGCTCTGGTCCTCGCTCTGCATACTCCAAATCGCGCTCACGAGGTCTGAGTGGCCGTTCTAGTGCGGATAGTCCGAGCACGCTAAATTCCTCCCAAGTGCTTGCCAAGTAGCTCGCGAACATGGGAAGTCGCTGTCGCAAGACTGCCTCGGGTTTGTCGCCAGTGTTCAGTTCATCCCAGCAACTAAGTAAAACGCATAGGCGTGGGGTGCGGAGTGGTTCAGTGCTGATCGCCCCGCGAACATACACAAGCATTTGAAGAAGTTCGATCAGGCGGGCCTGATCCGAGATTTGTATGTCGCGATTTTCCCCCCCCCTCTTTGGCCAAGTCGCTTAAAGGGCGAGAGAATATGTCGTCACTCACTCGGGTCTGCTGGATGCGAACGAGCAGGAGCCATGCCGGAGTGGAAAGCACTCTCGTACGCCAAGCAGCCGGAATGCGCCGGCTTGAAGAGATATTTTTGATTTGTTCTCCGCCGTAGTCTGGCCATACGAGGTCTGCCTTGGTGCCAGTTTCGTCTGAAATCGGCCATATGCTGTCGACATAGGTCGTTGTGGCGGTATGCCCTGCTGCCATGCCTTCATTCAGGCTTTCCATCGCCGCCTCGAACGGCTCCAGATTGGTTGCGGCCCCATCCATGCGGAGTCGTCCATCCCCCTTCATTAACCGCTTCAAGAGCTGAGCGCCGTAGTGCGTCTTGCCAACGCCGGACTCACCAATAAGAAGAATAGAGTTTTCGCCGGCACTCATTATTGCCTCGAGCCAAGCATGAATAGCGGGTCGGCACTGTTTGCTGAGGCAGAGGCTAGAGTTATGTGCTTGCGGCGGATGCGCTGTATCCACTCAAGTAGCTCAACAAAGCCTTTCCCTGTGTCAGGCGCGCCGCTGGGATTGGATATAATGCTTACCGAGAATTCAACTGCATCCGGCATGAGGCCAAAAACAGTTTCGCGAATCGCTTTCTCCATTGCAGGCGCAACCGCGACATCGGACTTGGTCCAGACGAGCGCTACAGGGCGGGTAGCGCGCTCAGCGGCTAAGCGTCGGGCGAGTAGTTGAAGTGCCCCGCGGGCTGAACCCATATTGGCGCCAGAAAGAGCCTCGCGGTCAGCGATCAGTAGGAAGACGTCAGAATGCTCTGCTACCCACCGAGCTCCTTCTCCGTCAAATGCTTCGCGATTGACAGCCCATTTTTGGAACCACTCGCCAGGAGCATCTGTGAAAAGATAGCTTCGAGTTTGCTCAGTCCTTTCCCGGAACGCTAAATGCAAAAGGCCAGGTGCTCGGCCTCCGCGGCTGCTGGTGTGCGGTGGAAAGGTAGGTTGTTGGCCAGGCTTCCATCGGAGCGCGCTAGCTACGGCTTCCCAGCCAGCTAGGGAGTAGGAACCGGAAAATATACTGTTTCCTGGATTGTCTAGACCGCGACCTAGGATCAGGTACCATGCGGCTAGGAGCGTCGTCTTTCCGGCGTTTTGTGGACCGGCGATACCGACGACTAGCGGCTTGGCCTGACCAGCAACAAAACCGAGGTCCACGAGGCCAAGTGCGCTCCCCGACCAGGGCAGCAGCAATTCGTCCGGCGCTGTTCCAGGTTGCGAGTCAGAGCCTTGCTCATTTCCTTTCCATGCCGAGCATTTAGCTCGATCGAGAAAACCTAAGTCGCAGGTGCTTTCAGGAGCGAAGCACGTCGGTCTTGAGCAAGGGTTCATTAGGTCTTACGCCCTCGTTTCCTCGCTTCGGCTCCTTCGTTCGCCGCGCGTGTTGCTTGCAATTCTCGGAAAATCCACGTCGCCCATTCCGGCGCAGTTAGCGCTGCAGAGGCAGGCACGCCAATGCGATCGCGGAATGCTCGCGCTTCAGGTAGAGCGCGGCCTGCGCCCTGTCCTATGAGACCGAGGACTGGTCCTCGGCCCCCATGCTTGGGAACCATCTCTGATGCTGCTTGTCTTAACGGGCTCAGTTCCTCGGCGTTCAAAACGTCAGTCAGATGTTCGCTGATAGGACGCTTTATGTTGGTGTCGGAGGAAGGCAGGCTAAGCACCGCCTCATATAAGAACGCGGCGACGCTTGCTGGCGAGAGCGTCGGTACCTGCCTGTGCATGTCAAATGCCATCAGTGCTGCTGCTGTGGAAATCGACATGGAGCGGTAACTGGTGCGGGCGCTGGGTGAGTAGAGCGCTTCCTTCCACCAAAGCAGGTTGGTCCGCCTCTGGAGTCCTGCGGTCGCGCCGCTCACTGCTCGAAGCGTTCCATCAACATGAGCCGACACGGCTTGTGCAAGGCCTTTGAGCGGTGGGGAAAGGTCGATTGGTTCGAACTGGGAACTCTTCACAACCGCACCGAGCGCCTCAATCAAAACATCCGCCATTCGCGTGCCAAACTCGGCAAGCCAATGTTGGCCATTGTTATTCGGCCAGTATGGATTTCCACCGGTGGCTTGCGTTGGATTGTTCGGGCCTGCAGCGGCTTCGAGCTTCTTGGCGAGAGTGAGCTTGTCGATACTCACCTGAGACGTCGCGATCTTGACCGCATCGGGAGACTGGAATGCCATCGCAGACACATTGATGGTCTCTGGTGTCGCCCATTCGGCTTCTGCGCGGGAATCAACGCGCCGCTCAATGTCTGTAACGACATCTATCCAGATTGCCCGTTCGTTGCCTGCCTCCGTGAACGGCAGGACGTTGCGGGCCGAAGCCACGAAGGCAACGCCAATCTTTTCGTCTTCACTCGCCGTTCGTACGAGAGCATCAAGCAGAAGGGCGCGAAGTACAGCGACTGGCGTTCCGGAAAAGGTGTTTATATAGGTGGCCCAGCGGCTCTGGAGTGCGGCGGAGGCTTCTTTAATCACCGGATCATCAGCAGGCGCCTCGGGGTCGAAGGCAATGAGCGCAAACGAGGCTGCTTTAGCCGGTGCCCGCTTCAGCTCGGCTGCAAGATCAGCAGCTGTCTCGCGCAGCCTTTCTAGTTTTGCGTCATCTCCACCAACGTTAATTAGACCTGCATTTAAAAACTGCAGTAAGATTTGATTGCTCGCCAAGACGTCCTGGTCCTTGTTGGGTTGTCCTAGATTGGTTCGCCTTACCACTAGTGGCGACGCAAGTGCGCATTGACCCTTACATCCTCAGACAGATTTTCTCTGTTTCTCTTGAGAATGGACAAGGGTTTGTTCAGGACCGCCTGCATGCCTCGCACGTGTCGTTCGTGTTCGCGGCGAAGTCCCTCTCGTACGCCGCGACGTGCGCGTCGAGGCACCAGTAATAGGTTTCCACGCGCTGGCCCGAGCAGCGGGCCGCCAGCGCCTTCGGTACGTTGATGTTGCGATTCCGGTCCGTCGGAATAGGGCCAATCCAGGTGTAGTGGACGTCCATCCCTGGAAGACTACTCCGTCCACGCCCCGCGCCGCGTGGGCTCCTTCAACGCCTGCGCTAGAGCCCCCAGGAAGCGCTTGCGCGGCCAGGACTCCGCGCCGAAGCGCTCCAGGTGCTCTGTCTCCACCTGGCAGTCGATGAGCTGGAAGCCCCAGCCCTTGAAGCGCTCCGCCGCAGTGGCGAACGCCACCTTCGACGCGTCCGGCGCCAGCGCGAACATGCTCTCCCCGAAGTACGCCGCGCCCAGCGACACGCCGTACAGCCCGCCCACCAGCACCTCGCCGTCCCACGCCTCCACCGAGTGCGCCAGCCCCAGCTCGTGCAGCCGGATGTACGCCTGCTTCATCGCATCCGTAATCCACGTGCCGTCCTGCCCCGGCCGGTGCACGCGCGAGCACGCGTCGATGACCTTCGCGAACACGGTGTCGTAGCGCACCGTGTACGTGCCCCGGTTCATCACCTTGCGCAGCGAACGGCCCACGTGAATCTTGTCCGGCTCCAGCACGAAGCGCGGGTCGGGCGAGTGCCACAGGATGGGCTGGCCCTCGCTGTACCAGGGGAAGATGCCCTGCGAGTACGCGGCCACCAGCCGCTCCGGGCGCAGGTCGCCGCCCACCGCGAGCAGGCCGCTCTTGTCCGCCTTGGCGGGTGGGGGGAACAGCTCCGGCTCGTCGTCACTCAGCAGGTAGATGGGCACGCGTACGCGCCAGTCTAGCGGGACACGTTGAGCTTCACGTCACCCTTGAGGAAGTAGGGGACCTGCAACATGGGGCCCTTCAGCTCGCCCTTCACGCTGTAGGGCAGGACGCCCTTCCCGATGAGCGCCTTGACGCCCGGGCCCCAGGACTGCGCCGTCACCGCCACCTCCACCGGGTACACGCCCGTGGCGGACGCATCCACCGAGTCCGCCTGCGCGGTGGTGCCCTCCTCCAGGGGCTTGTCCGCGATGGCGACCTGGTAGGTCAGCGAGTCCAGCCGCAGCGGGAACGGGTTCGGGTTGCGCACGCCCAGCCGCAGGTTGATCTGCACTTCCTCCGGCGAATAGCGGGCCGCGTCCAGGCTCTCCACGATGACCTCCGGCAGCCGGGGCACGCGCACGGCGCGGCTGGCGGCGAAGGGCACGGTGTCCTCGCTGCCGCCGGAGCGCACCACCAGCGTGCCGCGCAGCGCGATGAGCACCGTGCCGCCCTGGGCGCTCAGGCGGGCCAGGTCCTCCGGGCTCTTCACGTAGGCGGATTTCTCCTCGATGGAGAAGTCCGCGGGAGCTCCCGGCGCGAACGGCACCCCCAGCTTCGTGGAGCCCGTCTTCACCACCTGCCCGTCGGCGACGAGCTCATAGTCGGCGCGCTCCACGATACCGTTGACGGTGCCGGTGATTTGTCCGGTGTAGCGCACGGAGGCGTCGGTGAGCCCCTGGGAGACGACGGCGGTCTCCTGGGCCGTCAGGGCAGGGGGGCCCCCGGAACGGACGGGGGCGGAGGCACACCCGGAGTTAAGGGCGAACAGCGCGGACACCAGGGCCACCAAGCAGGTCGAGCGATTCACAAAGGACATTCTGGGGAGGCCAGGGGCCAGTCCCAAGGGGATTTCCG
Source organism: Corallococcus sp. AB038B (assembly GCF_003668955.1). Taxonomy (NCBI): domain Bacteria; kingdom Pseudomonadati; phylum Myxococcota; class Myxococcia; order Myxococcales; family Myxococcaceae; genus Corallococcus; species Corallococcus sp. AB038B. The sequence continues at coordinate 1,367,385 of NZ_RAWO01000001.1, forward strand.
CTAGACTGTCCACCAACCGTGGCTCCCCGACGTCCCAACTTCAATCGGACCCTGCGCTCCCTCATCCGGGACATCGCCGCGCGCATGCCCGAGTTCAACCACGTGAAGGTGGGCCGCATCCTGGTGGTGGCGGGCGAGGCCCGTCGCGCGTCGCGAGGCACGGTGAAGCCCCTGTGCTTCAAGGGGGGCAAGAGCATCGACAAGGCGGGGCGGCGCAAGCCGGAGGTGCGCATCCGGGGCCGCCGCATCCTGTACTGCATCACGCTCCGGCCGCTCTTCTTCCGGGGCTCCACCGCGAAGTCGCGGTTGGAGACGCTGATGCACGAGCTCTTCCACATCTCGCTGCGCTTCGACGGCACGCTGCACGCGGGCCGCCGCCACGCGAAGCTGGGCACGGAGTTCGGGCGCCGTCTGCGGCCGCTGGTGCGCCGCTACCTGAAGCTGTGCCCGGAGGCGCTGCTCGCGGACCTGGCGCACTCGGGCGAGGTGCGGGTGCTGCAGTGGCTGGAGCGTCCGGGCCCGGCCTACCACCCGCGCGCGTCGCATCGCCGCGTGCGCAAGGTCTACACGGAGGATCAGCTCTACTCTGGAGTGGCCCGCATGGTGACGCCGCGTCCTCGAGTGGTTCGCGAGGCCCACGTGCGCGACGACAAGGTGCACTGAAGGGCGTTGATGGCCGCGCCCACCGACTTCGTCAGCCTGGGAGCGCTCCACCGCGACCTGGAGGAGCTGTTCCTCCTGCACCAGGAAGCGCTGATGGGCATGGACCTGCCCGCCGCGCGTGAACGGCTGTCGCGCTACCGCGAGGAGCTGACGCGGCACCTGGAGGCGGAGGAGGCGCTGCTGTTGCCGGAGCTGCCGCGCGCCGGAAGGATCCGAGGCGCAGCGCCGGAGCTCTTCACCGGCGAGCACCAGCGCATGCAGGAGCTGCTGGCGAAGTGTCAGGATGCCGTGGACGCGCTGGACGCGAGCGCTCCGGACTACCGCCGCGCGGTCTTGCGCGTGTTCGACATGGAGAGCACGTTCAAGCACCTGGAGCACCACCACTCGTTGCGCGAGGAGACGTACCTGTTCCCCGCGCTGGATGGCGTGCTGAGTGAAGAGGAGCGGCGGGCCCTGCTGACCGCGTTCCTTGAGCGAACGGCCCCTACCTCTCCGAGGGCGTGAACCGGGCGAGGTCGTGGATCCCAAGCGCGCGCTCCAACTGAGCCACCTCCTTGAGCGCGTTCTCGAAACCATCGCTCCCCAGCAGCCGGTGTTCCTGCTCTTCGAAGCGCTCGCCGAGCTCATTGAATTGCTTCTCGTCGAAGAGGTTGCGGAAGGCGGGGAACAGGTCCGTGTCCTCGCGCGCGGCATGCGGCCCGTACATGCGGATGAACAGATTGAGCTGCCGCGCGACCGTGGCTCTTGGCTGGGGTTGCGTGAGTGCGTCGCGGCCTGAGGTCGCGGCGAGGATGGACTCGGTGAGCTTGCGCCCTGCGGCGTGTTGCTCGATGAGCACCTGAACGAGTTCCCTCTGCTGGCCCGCCTTCACCAGCCGGGGGAACACCTCAGTCTCCTCTGTTTTCTCGTGGTAGGCCTCGCCAAAGCGGCGCATGAGCCGGGTGGCCTGGGCGAGCACCTCCACAGGAGCCTTCTCTTCACGAAGGTCGAGGCGGCGAGCGATCTCCTCATAGACCAGGAGCGTGCGGCGGATGATGCCGTGCTCGCGCATCAGGTCCTCGGTGGCGTTCACCTCCGCGGGTTTGGACTTGGGTGCAGCGCTCGCGGTGCTTCCAGCGCCCAGCAAGACGACCGTGGACAAGAAGCGGCGACGGCTGGACGCCTCATTCATGGACATGCTCTTTGTATGAGCCGCTGTCTCGTCGGCCGAACTTGTCCAACAGTCGAACAGGTTTGTGCGTGGCGCGGCACGACTGCTTGTCGATGGCATGCGAAGGTCGCCCCTGAGCGCGACACATGAGTGATTTCGAGACGGTGTGGCATGTGGAACCGGCGGGCAGGACGGGTGCGGACCGCGTGCTGGTTCTGACGCCAGGGGATGTGACGGTGCTCGTGGTGGCGGATGGGGCGGGGAACTCACGACGTGGCGCCGAGGCCGCGGAGGCAGTCCTGCATGGCGTCCAGGACGCCGTGGAGGCCGGGGCCGACGTGGAACGTGAAGAGACCTGGCGCGATGTGCTGGTGCGGTGCGACGCGGCGCTGGGGGCTTCGGGCCAGGGAGGAGAAACCACCGCCGTGGTCGCCTGTGTCACCCCACGACGCGTGGTGGGGGCCAGCGTGGGGGATTCGGAGTTGTGGCTGTTCCAGGGCAGCGAAGCGACCGCGCTGACGGAGCATCAACACCGCAAGCCCCTGCTCGGTAGCGGGCAGGCTCGGCCCGTCACCTTCGAACGCGTGTGGCGAGGCGGCGTTCTTCTTGGCGCGTCAGACGGATTGTTCAAGTACGTCGACCTCCGTCGCATCCAGGAGCATGTGACCATCGCCGACGCACACGCCGCGGTGCTCGCGCTGGCCGCTCTGCCTCGACTTGCGAGCGGCGCGCTCCCGGATGACGTGGGGCTCGTCCTGTGCCGCCCGAGCGCTCCACGCCCCTGACGCGGTTGTCCGAAGCTCGGGATCGTGGAACCTATTGGCGGGCGAGCGGGCAGGGGGGCCGTCGGTCTCCTGGCTCTGCCTGCCGTCGAGTCGTGCGTGCTGTCTTCGCGGGCGCTGGCTCGAACGAGGTTTCCTCCTGGTGGGACGCGGGGTCTGGGTGTGGTGCTGGGCGCTCGTGGCGCTGGCGCTCGCGGGTTGCGACCCGGGGGCGGAGCTGACGCCCTGTGCCGTCGACTGCGAGGGCGCGGCCTGCGCGGCCTGTGTCACGTCCCTGCCTGAAGAGACTGCTCGGCCCGCGCTCGCGTGTGATCAGCTCCCCGCGCCGTCACGGTGCCTGGGGCCTCGCGTGGTGGAGCGCTGTGTCGATGGCGCCGTGCACCGGGAGGACTGCGCGGAGGACACGACCTGCGTCGAATCGCCGGAGGTCGCCTGCGTTTCAGGTACGGCATGCGTCGACGGCGTCTCGCGGTGCACGGAGTCCCGGGCGTTGCAGGTGTGCACGAATGGCCGGTGGGTCGCGCGCGCTTGCGACGTGGCCTGCGAAGCCGCGCCCGGCCGGGGCTTCTGCGGCAGACCCGGATCCACGTTGAGCGGCACGGTGCGCTACGCGCGCCGCTTCCCGGATGCGGAGTTCCGCGCGTGGACGCTGGACGTGGAGCCGGTGCCTGCTCGCGGGTTCCTCATCGTGTCGTTCCAGGGCACGAAGGTGCTCGACTCGCAGGTGACGGATGACGCCGGCCGCTTCACGCTGAAGGTGTCGTCCTCCTTGGGCGATGACGACCGCGTCGTCGTGTACGCCGCTGGCCGGGGACGGGACGGCGCGGTGGCCTACGCGGTGGCGGACCCGGGGCTGCCGGGCGCGCAGTCGGTGAAGACGGTGCCGGGGGACGCGGCCCGCATCTGGAGTTGGTCGCGCACGACGCGCGAGCTGTCCGAACGCCCTGCGTTCACCCTCGCCGAGTCCGAGGGCTCCGGCGCGGCTGCGGTGTTCGACGTGCTGGGCACGGCCTGGCGCCAGATGCGCGAGCGCTACGGCGGACGCGACGGCCTGCCCGTGGTGGCGTGGCTGGGCTTCGGGACGACCTGGTCCTGTGGTGCTTGCTTCGCGCCCTGGCCGGTGACGGCGGTGGGCCGGAGCTGGGACGCGCAGGTGTGGCTGCCGGGTGACTCGGATGCGGCGTGGTGGTCGGACGCGATGGTGATGCACGAACTGGGTCACTGGGTGATGGCCAGCCGGGGCACCAGTCCGGAGGAGGGCGGGTCGCACTACGTGGGCGTGCCCACCTTCCCGGGACAGGCATGGAGCGAGGGCTGGGCCACCTGGTTCAGCGCGGACGCGCGCCGCAGTCCCCGCTACTTCGACCGGCAGGGCGGGACGCTGTTCTGGGTGGACCTGTCCGCGCGAGCCTCCTCGGTGAGCCCCTGGTCGCGGCCCCGCGCGGAAGAAGGTCTGCTCCAGCCCGTGGACGAGAACGAGGTGGCCGCCATCCTCTACCGCGCGGCCACCGGTACACCGTCGAGCCAGCCCCTCTACGACGCGCTCGCCGCGCCCTCGATGAACCGAGCGCCCTGGGCGCGCGGTTACACGCGACACACCTGGACGCGGGATGAGAATGGCGCGCTCACGGACGTCGTGGACACGGGCAGGTCCTCACCGTGTCTCGCGGACTTCCTGGACGCGCTGATGTGCCAGGGCTTCCCGAGCACCCGGGTCGACGCGGCCACCGAACCCGCCACCGCCTTCCCGTATCCGAGCCACGAGCCCCTGTGTCGATGACGCCCTTCCTGACTCGGAGCCCCGTGCTCACGCGTGAGTCCTCGTGCCCATGAAGCTTCCCCCTTTGATGCGGCGAAGCCGGCGGTCCGCGCCCCTGAACCTCCTGCGCCCCTTGATGCGCAAACGCGTGGCGGGGGCTGTGTTGGCACTGGCGCTCGTCGGAGCGCTTTCGGCGGGCATGGCGTCCGGCGTGGACCGCGTGCGGCGCAAGAAGGCGCCAGGAACTCCCGCGCCAGCTCCTCAGGCGCGGGAGAAGTCCGTCCACGCGTCCTCGCCGACGCTCCTCGCGTCCGCGCGGTCGGTGGCGCTGCCTGCGCACGGGATGCGTTCATGGGACCTGCCGTCGAGCGGAGCCCAGCGCTCTCGGCCGGTCCCGGCGAAGCCACACGTCAGGGGTGCGGCGACAGCCCCTTCGTCCACGGTGCTCACGCGAGGCCCGGAGGACGACGCCACCACCACGGACAGTCCCGCGTCGCGGCCCACGGTGCTCCCCGCCACGGCGCGCATCCCGGCGCCGCTGCACGTCTCCTGGCGGGTGGTGGATGCCAGCGCGGACACGGTGCGGCTCGTCGCGCGGCTGGACCGGAGCCCGGGCTTCACCGCGCCCGTGGAAGTCTCCCTGCGCGTGCCGCCGCGAACGATTCTCCAGGAAGGCCCCACGTCGCCCATCGTCCTGGACGGAGACACGCGGGAAGTGCCCTGGACCCTGGGCCTGCCCGCGGATGGGCGCCCCGATGACGACCTCGTGCTGTTGGCGAGCGCCGGAGGCGAGTCCTTCGGCGTCCACGCGGAGGCGCGCTACCACTTCGGCCGGACGCTCACGGAGTCACCGCGGCCCGCACCCACGGGGCCCTCGCTCCCGGACAGCCTCATGCGAGCCCGGGACTAGAGAGCGCGGGCCCAACCTGTCCGACTGTCGGACAGGTTCGTGCGGTGCGCTCCCGCCGCGACTACGGCACGTCCACGGCCAGCTTCTGCAGCGCGTTCTTCGCGTCCGCGTGGTCCGGCTGCAGCTTCACCGCGGCCTCGTACTCCTTCTTCGCCTCGGGCTTGCGGTTGGTGGCCTCCAGCAGCTGCGCGAGCGCGAAGTGCGGCTCGCCCGCGCTCGCGTCCACCTGCGACGCGCCCCGGAAGGCCTTCTCCGCCTCCGGCAACTTGCCCTGCCGGTACAGCGTGTGCCCCAGGTACAGCAGGCCCAGCGAGTTGCGCGGCTCCACCGCCAGCACGTCGCTCAGCACCTGGAGCGCCTTGGTTTCGTCGCCGCCGCGCAGGTACAGGAAGCCCAGCTCCGCGCGGGCCTCCAGCTGCGCGGGGTCCTTCGCCACCACCGCCTCCAGCTCCGGCACCGCCAGGTCCGGCCGGCCGCGCCGCGAGTGCAGGATGCCCAGCCGCGCCAGCGCCGCCGTCTCCGCCTCCTCGCCCTGGGCGGGCGTGAGCAGCTTCTCCGCCGCCGCGTAGTCGCCCATCGCGAGCAGCAGGTCCGCCAGGCCCAGCTTCGCCGCGCGGTGCTTTGGATCCTCCTGGAGCACGGCCTCGTAGAGGGGCCGCGCCTGGGCGCCCACGTGCTTCTTCGCGTACGCCTCCGCCAGCATCAGCCGGTTCTCCACCGTGGGCTGGAGCTTCACGCAGGCCGAGTACTGCGCGATGGCGCCCTCCAGGTCGCCCTTGGCCTTGAGCGCGTCGCCGTAGCCCGCGCGCACGCCGGGCTCGTCCGGGAAGGTCTCCACCGCCGTCTTCAGCGTGGCCACCGCGTCGTCCACCTTGCCCAGCTCCAGGTACGCGCGCGCCAGGCCCTGGTAGGACTCCGTCGTCTTCTTGCCGTCGTCGGCGCTCTTCTCGATGGCCTTCTGGAACGCGGCCACCGCCTGCGTCTTCTTGCCCTGCGCCAGGTACAGCTGGCCCAGCTGCGTGTACGGGCCGCTCGCGCGGCGGGGCTCCAGCAGCAGCGCCTTCTCGAAGGCCTTCGTCGCCCGGGCGTTCTCCCCCAACTGGAAGCACGCGAGCCCCAGGTTGAAGTGCGCCTCCGCGTACTTCGGATCCAACGTGATGGCCTTCTGGAACGCCTCCGCCGCCTTGCGCGCGTTGCCCTGGCCGTCCAGCACCACGCCCAGGTTGTTCTGCGCGCGCGCGTGCTTCGGATCCGCCTTCAGCGCCGCCTGGTACTCGGAGAACGCGCCCGTGACGTCGTTCTCCCGCATCAGCACGACGCCCAGGTTGTAGTGGGCCTCCGCGTCGCTGTCCTTCTGGCGGATGGCCTCGCGCAGCGTTTCCTTCGCCTCCGCGGCCAGCCCCTTCTCCGCCAGCGCCTTGCCCAGGTTCACCCGAGCCACCTGGAGCGCGCCGTCCAGCTTCAGCGCCTCGCGGTACGCCTCGATGGCGTCGTCCGTGCGGTTTGCGCGCTGGAGCACCTCGCCCAGGTTGAAGCGCAGCTCCGCGTCCTTGGGCGCCAGCTCCGTCGCCACGGAGTACTGAGTAATCGCCTCGTCCGTGTCGTCCTGGATGCGCGCCAGCAGGCCGCGCTCCGAGCGCAGCGTGGCCTCCTCCGGGAAGGCTGCCAGCGCCGCGTCCAGCACCGCCTTGGCCTTGGGCACGTCGCCGGACAGCCGCAGCGCGCGCGCCAGCGCGACCTTCGCGGGCACGCCGTCCGGCGTGAGCCCCACCAGCTTCGTCAGCGGAGCCACCGCGCGGCGCGCCTGGTTCTGCGACAGGAAGGCCGTGCCCAGCTTGTAGAGCGCGTCCGGGTCGTCCGGGAGCTTGTCCGCGCGCGCAGCGGGCTTCTCCGGCGGAGGCGTCTCCGGGGCGGGAGCCTGGGCCGTCAACAATTGGAGGAGAAGGACTCCGGCTTTCGTCATCACAGGTTCTCCACGTACGGGCTGGCGCGCGCGTCGAAGGTCTTCTTGGCCAGGGCGGTCTTCTTCGCCTCCCACGCCTCCTTCGCCGTCTGCGCTTCCTTCGTGTCCCCCCCGAGGTTCGCGCGCTCTTCCTTCACGGCGGCCTCGCACTCGGACACCTGCTGCTCGAAGTCCTTCGGCTCCAGACGCTCACTGCCCTGCACCTTCGCCTTGCGCGCCGACGTCAGCCGCGCCAGCTCGAAGCGGGCGAACGCGCAGCGCAGGGACAGCTTCTCCACCTCGCGCAGCCCCACGTTGAGGCGCTGGTGCGCGCGCAGGTACTCCACGCGGGCCTCGGACTCCGCGATGGCCAGCTGCGCCACCTCGCGGGAGGACGCGTCCTGCGCGCGGTCCTCCTCGTCCTCGGCGGCCTCCTGGCGGGACTTCGCGCGGCGGATGTTGTCTCGCGCGCGGTTGACTTCGTTGTCCGCCTCGTCGACCCGGTCGATGGCCAGCGCCAGGTCGTTCTCCGCCTCCAGCAGCTCGATGCGCGTCTCGTACGGCAGCTTCTTCACCAGCGCGTCCGGCACGCGCATGCCGTAGCTCGGGCCGCAGGCGGCGGTCAGGAGGGACAGGCTGAGGAGCAGGTGGCGCTTCATGGAGCGATGGCCTCGAAACGGCTGAAGATGGTCCGGCCGGAGTAGACGTCGGTGCCGTTGGTGAACGTGACGCTGAACTCGCCCGACACCCGGTCCCCGGTGTTTTTCGGAAGGGACTTCACGAAGAGGTTGCCGCGCACGAGCGGCGGAAACGGACGCACCGGTTCGTCCAGCACGCTGCGGTCCACGCTGCCCCGCTGCGAGCCGTCGTCCAGCGCCTGCGCCAGGTCGATGTCCAGCGAGCCCGCGTACTCGTTGTCAGGCAGCATGTCCGCCACCCGCGCGCTCACCTTCAACACCACGTCCTGCCCGCTGCCCTGCGTGTTGACGAAGCTCACCGCCAGCGTCCCTTCCGCCAGGGCCGCCTCCGTGCGCTGGTAGCGCAGGTCGATGAGCTCCGTCACGCTGCCCTCCAGCTTGCCGCCCTCGTCACCACACGCGGTGGCGACGAGCGCGAACAGCACCGGGGCGATGCGGCGGAAGGGCGCGCTCACTTGCATGCCTTCCACCCCGCGTCCACGTCCGGACCGTTGAGCGTGCCCATGTCCTTGAGCACGGCCAGCTCGCGGCGCGCGCCGTCCGTGTCGCCGAAGCGGCAGCGCAGCGCGGCCAGGTTGAGGCGGGCCTTGTCGTAGGTGGGGTCCGCCTCCAGCGCCTTGGCGTACGCCTCCCGAGCGCCCATGGCATCGCCCAGGTTGAGCATGGCCCAGCCCAGCGCCGCGTGCGCGGACGCGCGCGTGTCCTGCAACTCCGTCACGCGCCCGAAGGTCAGCTGCGCCATGCCGTACTGGTGCGCGTCCAGGTAGCCCATGCCCAGGGCCTCCAGCGCCTCCGCGGTGAGCACCTTCTCCGCCTTCTTGCGCAGGTCCTCCAGCGCCGCGGGCTGCGTGGGCGCGGCAGGCTGCGGCACCGGCAGCGCGGCCACGTCCGTGCGGCTGCGGCAACCCACCACCGCCGCGTTGAAGACCTCCAGCGACTCCGCGCGGGACAGACACGCCTTGAAGGCTTCGTCCGAGCGGGCCTTGAGCGGCCCCACCTGCTGCTTCACCGCGTCCTGGAACTGCTTCGTCTCCGCGGCGGACAGCCCGCCGGGCACCGGCGTCTGGTCCACCACGTCCGCGATGTGGCCGTACGCCAGGGCAATCTTCCACAGCGACGCCACCGCCCACTCCGGATACCCGAGCGACGCGGCCTGCGTGTACACGCCCTCCATGGCCTGGAGCGCGGCGACCTTCTCCTCCACCTTGTCCGCCGGCAGGTCCTTGTAGCCGCGATACAGAATCTCACCCAGGTACCAGAGTCCCTTGGCCGCTTCCTCCGTCTGGCCGTTGGGGCCCTGCACCGCGGCGGTGAGGGTGGAGATGAGCGCGTCCGGCGGAGCGGTGGGCGCGGTGGTGGCCTGCACCTCCGCGAGCACCGCCGCGGCGGCCACGTTGTTCTTGTCCAGTTTGAGCGCCGTCTCCGCCGCCGTCTTCGCGCGCGAGTAGTCCTTCTGCTTCAGGCGCGTCTCGGCGAGCAGCGACAGCACCTCGCCCTTGCGCGCGCCCGCGGCCTCGGACGCCGTCTCCAGGTTGCGGGACGCTTCCTTGTACTCACCCAGCGCGATGCGCAGGCGGGCACCGGCCATCCAGCCGTCCACCGACGCCAGGTCGCCCGTCAGCTTCTGGCCCACCTGTTCGAACCAGCCGGCCGCCTCGTTGAAGGCCGCCGCCTCCGCCGCGTGCCGGCCCAGCGTCAGGAGCACGTCCGACAGGTACTGGCTCTTGGGATAGGACTGAACCAGCTTCGCGCCCAGCTCGCGCTCGCGCGGCAGGTCGCGCTTCTCGCGCGCGGCGGTGAACGCGCCGTAGAGCGCCTTCTCGCCGATGTCGCTGTTCTTGTTCTCGTCCGCGACCTTCATCAGGCCTTCGATGACGTCGCCCGTCTCCTGCGCGCTCTGCAGGGCCAGCTCGTCCAGGGCCTCGGCCTTGCTCTGCGTGAGGATCTTCTGCACTTCACCGCGGAAGTTGGACGGCAGCGAGGACGCGAGGAACTTGCGGCCCGTCTCGTCCAGCTTCTTGAAGTCGTTCACCTGCCGCAGGCTGTCCAGGGCCAGGTTGCCCGCCACCGGCGCGTCCTTGTACTGCGGGTGCGCCAGCGCGAACGCGGTGAAGAGCTCCGCCGCCTTCGGGTAATCGCCGTCCTCGTAGTAGGCGCGCGCGATGTTGAACTTCACGTCCAGCACGTGCGGGCTCTGCGGGTAGCGCGACACGTAGTTCGCGCCCAGGAGCTTCAGGGCCTGCCGAGCGTCCGCCACTTCGAAGGCGTTGCGCTTCTGCGCCTCCTCCGGCTTGAGCGTGGAGAAGTGGGCCAGGAGCGCGCCGTACATGGCGGTGTCCACGGCCTTGCCGTCCTTGGCCTTGTCCTCGTAGCGGGCCAGCTCCTCGAACTGGCGCGCGGCCTCCGGGAACTCCTTGGCGGCGAAGAGCGCATCCGCGCGGTTCTTCATGATGGGCCGCACGTACTGGTCCGGCCGGAACAGCCCCAGGTACTCGCGGTAGGCGGCCGCGGCCTTCAGGTACAGGTCCCGCGAGTCCGCCTTCTGCGCGGCCAGGTGCACCTGCGTGGACAGGTCGCGCGCCATCTCCTCCGTCTCCGCGAGCTGCTTCTTGCGGTCGGACTCCGACATCTCCGGGTCCGTCTTGCTCTGCACCGCGGCGCGCACGAGGAAGCGGATGTCCTCCGGCTCCGGCATCACCTTGCCCTTGGCGGCCTTGAGCGAGTCGTACAGCTTCTGGCTCCGCTCCAGGTCCATCTCAGGGTCGGGCTGCACTTCCATCAGCTTGCGCAGCGTGGGGATGGCCCACTCGTACTGCTGCTTGATGAAGTAGCGGTTGCCCAGCTTGTCCAGCGCGAGCGCGTACGTGGCGCGGCCTTCGCTGAGCTTCTCGAAGTAGTTGAGCGCGCCCTTGGGGGGCTTGGCCTCCGTGTAGCTGTAGACCAGGTCCAGCAGGGCCTCGCGCTTGACGTTGAGCGCCTTCTTCACGTCCACGCCGGGCAGGGGCGCGCTGGCGGCCGCTGCCTCGAAGAACGTGACGGCCTCCGCGTGCTTGGCCTGGTTCACGCGGATCCAGCCCATCTTGTAGCGGGCCAGGTCGTGCACCGGCGACGGTGGCAGCTCCAGGATGGCCTGGTAGTGCTTCTCCGCCTCGACGAGCTCTGCCTTGTCGAAGAAGTGGTCACCGAGAATCTGCTCGGCTTCCAGGCGCAGCGGGCTGTTGGGGAACTTGCGAGTCAGGTCCCCCAGCGTCTTGAGCATCTCGTCGAACTGGCCCAGTTCGCGCTGCTCGTGCGCCAGGTAGAACGTCACCTGGTCCCCGTCCTTGAAGTCCGGGTACTCGCGCAGCAGGCGGTAGTACATCTGCACCGCCTTCTGCTTCATCAGGCGCGTCTCCGGAGAGACGATGGCGCCGGTGGCGCCCTCCGGACGGGTCTCCGCCTGGAGGTAGTAAACGTAGCGGCTCTTCTCGACGTAGAGCTCCGCCAGCCGGAACTGCAGGTCCGGCAGGTAGGGGGCGTTGCGGCTCTTGGAGATGAGCTTCTCGGTCTCGCCGATGGCGCGGTCCACCTTGAAGATGTCGCGCTTCAGCTTGGCGACGAGCTCCTCGCGCTCCTTCGCCTTGGACACGATGGGGTTGGTGTTGGGCCCAACACGGCCAGGGCCGGGGGCCGCGGCCGCGAGCAGCGCGGCGGTGATGAGTCCGGTGAACGGGCCGGTCATGGGGTTTCCTCGATGCAACGGCTCTCGATGCGGACCCGGTAGGACTTGAGCTCGTCGTTCCAGTATTCGTTGTCGAACTTGAAGGCGACCTGCGCGGGCGACAGCAGCTCTTCCTCCTGCGCCGCCACCACCTGCGCGCCCTTCTTCACGCGCTCGTACAGCTTGAGGCCGACCTCGTACTCCATGAGGCGCACCTGTTCGGCGGCGCGCAGCAGCGTGTCCGCTTCCTGGCGCACGGCGTCCTGCAGCCGCGCGTCGTACACGCGCACGGCCTCCGCGTGGGACAGGTCATAGACGCGCGTCAGGTGCCCGAAGAGCCGGTCGCCGAAGCTGCCGGCGTAGCGGCCCAGGCGCTCGCCCTCCAGGTCCAGCAGCGACACGAACTTCGCGGCGCGCTGGGTGCCGCCGTGCGCGTTGGCGGCGCGGCGCAGGCGGGCGTCCTGGCTCAGGTCTTCGCGGTTGCGCACGGACTCCAGCGAGTCCGCGTACCGGCGCGTCAGCTCCTTCGCCGCGCGCTTGGCGGGCAGGTAGTGGCACAGGTCGCGGAAGATGAGCGCGCGCAGCAGGTACTTGTCCGGCATGAACTCATCGCGGAAGGACGGCGCGTCCAGCGTGGTGAGGATGCCCAGCGACGCGCGCAGCTCGCCCAGCTTGTAGCGGGTCCACGCCTCCTCCAGGTAGAGGCTGGCGCGGCCGGGGTCCAGCTCCGGCAGCTTCACCTTGCCGTACGCTTCCAGCGCACCGGAGAAGTCCTTCTTCTCGTAGCGCAGGCGGGCCACCGCGAGCGCCGCCTCGTTGCGCGCCTCGCGGGTGAGCTTCTCGTCCTGGGACAGGCCGAGGAAGTCCTTCACCATCTCCTCCGGCGGATCCTTCACCTGCTTGAGCCGGGTGACGAGCAGCGCGAACTTCGCGCGGCTGGCCTCCGCGCTCGTCTCCGGCAGCTTGGAGAAGTGCGTGTTCGCCCAGCGCTCGTTGCCCACGCGCAGGTCCACCAGGCCCTGCTGGTAGTGCGCGTAGGCGCCGGTCTCGTCCGGGAGGAAGCCCAGGTCGAGCGCGCCGAAGACCTGCTCGTCGATCATCACCTCGTCGTGCGGCCGGTCCGTCAGCCCCTTCAGCGCGTCCAGCGCGCGCGGCAGCACGTTGGGGTTGGAGCGCTCACGCGCGATGCGCGCCAGGTACGTCGCGCCCGCGTGCGTGAGGCCCAGGTCGATGAGGCTCCGGGCGAGGAAGTACTGGCCCCATGCGTAGTTGTCATCCGTGCGCGGCGTGGCCTGGAGCCACGCGTACAGCGGGCCCGCGGCGTCGCGAGGCTTGCCGTCGAAGTAGGCCTTGAGCGCGTTGTCGAAGGTCTCCGGCGGCACCTTCTGCGGCGGGGGCGGAGGCGCTTCCGCGACGGCGGCCTTGGCGGGAGCGGGCGTGCCGGCAACGGTGCCCGCGTCCGTGGGACCGGAGGTGCCCGCGTCCGTGGCGGCGGCGGGGGCCTTCGCGGTGGCGGCCGGTGGGGGTGGCATGGGCAGCGTGCCCGCGTCCGGTGCCGCGAGGGCGACCGTCGGGGACACGAAGAGCGCGGCGCTGGCGAGCGCGGCGACGATGAGGGGGCGGGACGTCATTCCGTGGCGCCGAAGTTGAAGGCCGTCCCAATCTGCACGGTGGGCACGTTGATGATGCGCGACGCGCCCGCGAAGACGGTGTTGTTGGTGACGTCCAGGCGGAAGGACACGTTCTGGCTGGAGAACATGCGCACGCCCAGGCCCAGGTTGACGGCGGGACGGAAGCCGTCGCTGCGGTCCACCTTCACCACCGTGCCGCCGACCAGCAGCGAGACCTCGAAGTGGATGACGTTGGAGTTGAGGAAGGACGTCTTGCCGTACAGCGGGCTCCACATGAGGTCGGAGCCCACCATCCACTGCACCTGGTCCTCGAAGGCGGTGGCGGTGGGGGCGGCGTCGAAGTCGCGCTCCAACTGGCGGCGCAGGCTGGTCTGCACGTTGTAGCTGTACGTGCCTCGGCCCACCTGCCACGCGACGCTGTCGCTGAAGTGGTACGTGTAGCCGACGGTGCCGATGAGCCCCTTGTAGAAGGCATCCGCGGGCAGCACGCCCACGCCGAGCGAGAGCTCGTGGTGCATGCGGTAGAGCCGGTCCTGCACCGCGGAGACGGTGCCGGGGTTCTCGAGTTCCTCGGCCTGGGCGCGCGCGAGGCCGGGCACCAGGCACAGGAGGGAGAGCAGGAGGAATCGCACGGGGACTTTTTCCTGTCAGGTGGCGGGGGACGACGTGGGGTGGGGGGAGTGCCCCCGCGTCAGTAGCCGACCGAGTTGAAGAGGAACGGGTACGTGATGATGACTTGGCCGCCCTTGGGAGCTGGGAACTGCCAGCCCTTCAGGCTGCTGAGGATGCACGCCTCGACGGAGGCGTTGCGGAGGGTAGAGGACTTCGTCTTGGCGGAAGCGACGCGGCCGTTGAGCCCGATGGCCCACTCCAGCACCACCTTGCCAGCGAGGCCGGGGTCCTTGAGCAGCGCGCGCTCGTAGCAGCCGTGCACCTCATTGAGGTGGCTGTTGATGACCTTGGCCACGGCTTCGCGGTCCACGGTGCCCTGGGTGGAGGAGATGCTGCGAGCGGTGGCGCGCGTGACGGTGCCGCCCACCGCGCCCTTGCCCACGCCGCCAGCGCCCAGCGCGCCAATTCCGCCGCCGCCCTTGCCGCGCAGCAGCTCCGCGCCCAGGGTGGCGCCGCCGCCCTTGCCGCCGCCGCCCAGGCCGAAGGTGCCCAGGCCCGCGTTGGCGATGGGCGCCTTTCCGATGAGGCCCGCGAGTTTGTAGTTCGTCTGCTTGGCGTTCTTGCTGCCCGGGCCGCTGCCCAGCTTGTCCACGGCGGCCAGCAGGTCGTTGGCGGCGGGGCCCGCGGCGGACAGCTTCGCGAGCGCCTTGAGCGCCTTGCTCTCCGGAGCGGCGGCCACGGCCTTGGGGACCTGCACTTCCTTGACGGGCTTGGGAGGAGCCTTCTCCGCGACGACGGGCTTCTCCTTCACGGGCTCCTTCTTCTTGAGGGCCTCGAGCTTCTTCTTGGCCTCTTCCTTCTTCTTGGGCTCGGGGGCGATGAGGCGCAGCGCGACGGGCGGGAGGTTTTTCTGGGTGAAGTCCGCGGTCGCGGGGCCTTGAGGCCGGGTGGCGATGAACCAGCCCAGGCCGCCGCCGAAGATGGCGAGGAAGAAGAGGGTGAGCCAGGGCAGGCCCTTGAGCGGGTTGACGAAGACGCGCTCGGGGGCGGGGGCCGCGTAGGCGACGAGCGACATCTTGCCCTGGGTGAGGCGGGCGGCGGCGCCGTCGCGCAGGGTGACGAAGCGGCGGCTGCCGTCGGACTCGAGCGCGGCGGTGGTGACGGGGGCGAAGCGGCCGTCGCTGTGCGCCTTCTCCACGTCGGTGCCGGGGGGCACGAAGAGGCGGTAGTTGCCGTTGACGGACTCGGCGAGGGTGAAGTCGTCACCTTCCGGGAGGGTGAAGCCCCACAGCGGCATGGGGGCCAGTTCCTCCTGGGCGGCCTTCACGGGCTTCTTCGCGTCCGGGGCGAAGCGGCGCGCGTCGCGGCGCACGGCGCCCCAGTACAGCTCCAGGTAGAGCTGGGCCGCGCCCTTGCCCGGGCCGATCTTCGGCGCGTGGGTGGGGCGGCTGGCCGGGGTCTTGTCGAGGACGAGGGGGCCGGAGGTGGGCGCGGGGCCGTCCGTGTCCAGGTCCGCGAGCAGATCGTCCGCGACGAGGAGGCTGGGCATGACCTCCGACGGAGGACGGCGCCGCGCGGAGGGGACGGTGCCCGGGGGAACGGCGGGAGCGGGGGCCGGCTTCGAGGCCGCGGGCTGCGCGTGCGCGGCGTGGGCACCATTCGGGTGCGCGGCCTGCGGTGCGTGGCCCGTCTGAGCGTGCGCGGCCTGGGGATGCCCCGCCTGCGCGCCGGGGTGGGCGTGCGCGTTCTGCTGAGCGAAGGCCGCCTGTTGAGCCTGTTGCGCCTGCTGCTGGGCCTGCGCACCCGGATGCTGCGAATGCGCCGCTTGTTGAGCCTGCTGCGCGTAGGCGGCCTGCTGCTGTGCGTACGCAGCCTGCTGCTGCGCGTAGGCGGCCTGCTGCGTCTGCTGCGTCTGCTGCGCCTGTGCCGACTGCTGGGCCTGCGCGGCGCGCTGCGCCTGCTGCTGCGCGTGGGCGGCCTGCTGCGCCTGCTGTTGTGCCAGTGCGGCCTGCTGAGCCTGTTGCTGAGCGTAGGCGGCCTGCTGCGCCTGCTGCTGAGCGTAGGCGGCCTGCTGCGCCTGCTGCTGGGCGTAGGCGGCCTGCTGCGCCTGCTGCTGAGCGTAGGCGGCCTGCTGCGCCTGCTGTTGTGCCAGCGCGGCTTGCTGAGCCTGTTGCTGCGCGTATGCGGCCTGCTGAGCCTGCTGTTGTGCCAGCGCGGCTTGCTGAGCTTGCTGCGCGACGACGGTCTGCTGCGCGTGCACGGCCTGCGCGCCGTGCTGGGGCGCGAAGCCATTCGTGGCGGGCCCGAACGCGTGCGTCGCCCCGTTCCCTCCGTTCGGGATCGCGGAGTGCGGAGCCCCCGCACCTCCGAGGAGCGCGGCGACCTCGGGCGGCGGCTGCGGCTTGGTCTCGACGGGACGCTGGTTGAGGATCCGCGTCTTCAGGACGAACGGACCGCACAGCACCTCGTCCACGGAGCGGATCTCACAGGCGGTGACCTGGTGCCCGTTGACGAAGACGCCGCTGGTGCCTCCGCCCGCGTCCTGGATCGCGGTGCGACCATTCTGGAAGTACAGCAACGCATGGCGCGGAGACACGGACGCATCGTCCAGCCGCAGATCCGACGACGCATCGGAGCCGAGCGCGTAGGTGCCGGGGACGAAGACCTCCGTCCCCACCAGGAGGCCGTCGCGGAGGATGACGACTTGCAGGACGCTGGGCTGGCCGCTCAACGGTGACGCTCCCTTCGAAGGGTGATGGGCGGTACGGCCCTACTGATCGTAGACGGTGGCGAGCGTCTCCGAGCGGAAGCTGTCGCGCTCGCGGAGCATCGACCGCGTCTTCAATTCCTTGCGGTCATAGAGGTACACGGCGCCGGACTTGTTCGTCTGGCCCTGGATGAGGCGGTCGTCGAAGTCGATGCGCGACGGGCCGCGCTGCGGCGGCGCGGACGACGCGGCGGCCGAAGCATCCCCCGTCACAGGGTCCGTGACGGCCGTGCTCGACTTCGTCTCGATGCGCGGGGGCGCCTTGCTGGAGCCCTTCTTGGGCTTGGCCGGCTTCACGGCCTTCGTCTTGGGAGCGCGTGCACGCCCCTGGGCCCAGGCATCGTTCGCGGGGGAGAGGGGACCGAAGCCGAGCACGCTGGCGACGGCACAGAAGAGGAGGAAACGTCGCATCATCAACAGGTTAAGCGATGCGAGCCCCGACCTGTCAACGCACACTCCAGCCCCATGGCATGGCCTGTGGCGATCAGGTGTGGGGGGCAGTCCACCTCACCTGGGGCGGACCCTCCACGACTTGTCCTTCTTCGTGCCGGTACGCTGGAAACGTCCCGTGGGATTCCCTCCGAGCGGCGCCTCCCCAGCATGCGAGCAGACGTGGCACGAAGTCATCGTGACACGGTGGGCGGATGGAGGATGCTCGCGCGCGGGAGGCATGCCCACGCGTGATAGGTGTCACTCGCCATCGAGGATGGATCGCGGCCGTGCTCGGGGCCCTGGTGCTCCTGGGCATTGGGGTCTTCGTGTGGATGCCCCCGAGCGGGCCCGCGCCAACGCCCACGCCCGCGCCGTCCGCCGCCCCCGCTGCACCGCGCCCCATCCTCCAGGCGGTGGGCCCGAAGCTGACCAGCAACCAGACCTCGCAGCCGCTCGCCCTCTATGGTGAGAACCTGGTGCCGGGCCTGAGGCTGGTGCTCGGAGCGCCCCTGTCGAGGGAGGTGCCGCTCACGGTGGTGGACGCGCGCCATGGCTACGCGAGGCTCCCCCCCGACCTCAAGCTCCCCGAGGGCACCTTCCAGGCGGACGTGCAGCTGTCGCTCGCCGCGACCGGTCCCCGGCCCACGGGCACGGCGCGGCTCACCCTGGTCAACGACGCGGCCTTCCCGGACCTGATGGCGATGGCGCTGTCCCCGGACGGGCGCACGCTCTTCGTCGCGTCGCCGCCCACGGACACGGTGTTCGCGCTGGACGTGGAGTCCGGCCGCGTGGAGGCGATGGCGGTGGGAGACGGGCCGTCCGCGCTCGCGACCTGGAAGGACGCCAGCGGCCATCCCTGGTTGGGCGTGGCCCACCAGTACGGCGCGGAGCTCTGGCTGTACGCACTGGACGCGCCGGAGCGGAAGGCCCGGGTCGTCCCCGCGCCCTCGGGTGCATGGGGCCTGGAGGTGGATGGAGCGAAGGGCGTGGCCTTCGTCGCCGAGCACCTCCGAGACACGGTGCACGCGCTCGCGCTGGAGGATGGCCGGGAGAAATGGAGCGCGGCCGTGGATCCGAACCCGCGCGCGATGGCGCGGTGGAACGGACTGCTCGCGGTGGGCAGCCTCCAGACGGGGCAGGTGGTGCTGCTGCGCCAGGATGACGGCCGGGAGCTGGCGCCGGTGGTGCCGAAGCCCGGCGTCCCCATTGTCGGAGGCACCACGGAGGCCTTCTCCGCGCAGGTGATGGGCGGCAAGGCGCCGCGAGCCCTGGTCGCGAGCGACCGCTTGAAGCGCCTCTTCATGTCGAGCCTGGGGCCGAACGTGGGGCCCAACGCCCAGCGCATGGAGGTGAGCGCGAACAGCGGAGTCGCGGTGCTGGACCTGGACCGGCAGGAGGTGGTGCGGCACCGGGGCTTCGGCGCGGGCGTGACGGAGGGGCTGGCGCTGGATGACCGAGCGGGGCTGCTCTACGCGGCGGACGTGGGCCTGGGCCAGGTGCGGGTGCTGGACGCGAAGGCGCTGGTGAAGAGCGACGCGGCCGCGCGAGAGGCGGTGCTCCAGACGCTGCCGGTGCTCGCGCCGGAAGGCACGCCGTGGATCCGCCCCGTGGAGGACCTGGGGACGAAGGGGAGGGCGGGGCTGGAGCTGCACTCCGGGCCGCGCTCGCTGGCGCTGTCCCCGGACGGGCGCACGCTCTACGTGCTCAACCGCTTCACGGGCACGGTGGCGGTGGTGGACGCGAGCGAGGCGCGGGCGGGAAAAGCGCGTGTGACGCGGCAGTGGCCGGTGGTGGACGTGCGTTCGCGCGAGCAGCGCCGGTTGGGCCAGGTGCTCTACTTCTCCGACGTGGGTCGCACGGGCATGAGCTGCGACGCGTGCCACATCGAAGGGCACACCGGCGGCGTCTTCTTCGAGAAGACGCGCCCCATGCGCATCTACCGGTCCACGACGGCCCTGGGCAGCCGGGACACGCCGCCCTACTTCACGCCCGCGAGCACGCGCAGCATCGCGGAGACGGTGGAGACGGTGGGAGGGCGCAACCGCTACCACAACCCGGATCCGCTGCCGTCGGAGGTGGAGGCGCTGGCGCTCTACACCTCGCTGCTGCCCACCGCGCCCAACCCGTACCGGGGAGAGGACGGCGCGCCGCTGGAGACCGTCACGCTGCCGGACGGCAGGGCTGGCCATCCGGTGAAGGGCCTGGCGCTCTTCGAAGGGAAGGCCCGGTGCATGGCCTGCCATCCCACGCCCCTCTTCACCCTGGACCAGGACCCCTCGACGCGGGGCCAGTATCAGGACGTTGGAACGCCCATCGCGCTGCCGCTGCGGCTGGAGCAGCAGCAACTGGTGGCAGGAGCAGCGCCGCCCTCACTGGTGGGCACCTGGGACGTGTGGCCCCTCCTGACGAGCGCCACGGCGGGCTACACGGTGCAGGAGGACCGGCTCGTGGTGGGCTCACGCTTCCCGCTGCGCACGCTGCTGGAGACCCCAGGCCTGACCCACGGCGCCGCGCAGGAACTCACCGCCGAGGAGCGCGACGACCTGCTCGCGTACCTGCTCACACTGTGAGTAAAGTCGACGTATGCCGCGATTGCTATCTCTGGCAGTCTTCATCAGCGCCGCCGCCCTGCACTGGGCGTGTGCCGCGGCTCAAGCTCCTGGCACACCGATGCACTCCGCATGTCGCGAGCTTCCGACCATCGAGGAGTGCCGTGTCGCCGCAAAGAGCATTACGGACGAATGCCTTCGGGAGTGCGTCAGCCTCCAGTGCGGTGGTGCGAAGATAAACTGCGGAGCGGACGTGAAGAAGGAGTGCGCGCTCCGGAAGGGCACCGGCGTCACCGCGCTGGGGTACGTGTGGAGGCCGCCGGATGCGGGCTGCCAGAATCCGGTCCACGAGGTGAACTGGTGCGAGGAGCCCTCGTCGCGCGAGTGCCGTGCCCAGGCGATGGTGCATGAACTGGCCCATTCCTGTGGCTGGAAGCATCGGCAGGGCTTTGGGGTTCCTGGCGACGATGGAGATCTCCGGTGCGAATGACACGCTCGATGCTCCTGACCCTCAGCCTCATGGGACTGAGTGGCTGTCAGGGGGGCCTCTTCTCCAGTGCGAGGCCTGGTGCCGACGCTCAGGCCGCCACCTGCCCCACGCATGAAGCGGCAGCCGCGCGGGTGGAGTTCCAGCACGCGGGCTTTGACGGACAGACCCTGTCAGGGCGCCTGTTGCTGGGGACCTCGAGTGGAAGCCTGTGCCTGGACCGACGTCTCATCGAGAGCCACACGCTGACGGTGGAGCGGGTCCTGGACTGTGCCAACGGGCAGCCCCTGCCGTTCCTCGTCGTCGACGTCCGGACGCCACCGCGCAGGGCAGAGGACATCCTCCTCCTCGAGCCAGGCCAGTGGTACGGGCGGGATGTGTCCGTCCCCCTCTTCCCTCAGTCCGCGACCGGGCAGCCCGGACCTGAGTGCGTCGATGTGGAGCTCTCCGTCCACGCACTGGATGCCGCCAACATCGCGAAGCCGAGGCTGCGCGTGACGCGCGCCCCGACTCCCGAGCGGGAGCCTCCACCCTTGAAGCCCGCGCCCTAACGCGCGGTCCCGGAGTGGAAGGGGAACAGCACCGCGGCACGGACCCGCGTGCGCATCGTTTCGGCGACCAGGGGCCACCCGAACGCCGCGAACGTGAGCACGGCCATCATCCCACTGAACATCCACAGCCCCATCATCACCGCGATGCCCAGGTGCAGGCTCATCGTCAGCGCCACCCAGAGCCCCCGCGTGCGCCGGGGCCAGACGCAGAACGCGTAGCCCACCTCCACTATCAGCGTGCTCCACGTGGCCAGCTTCACCATCCACGGCACCGTCGCGAGCCACGCGAAGTCGAACTGGCCGTACTGGGGCTGCATCAGCACCTCCCAGAGCGCCGTCCCGTCCCGCCACACGGGCCCCAGCATCTTCTCCAGACCCGTGGTCAGGTAGATGAGACACAGGTGCACCTGCAACACGCGCAGCGACAGCGTCGCCAGCGCGGACGGCGCGCCGGAGAGCCTGCCCGCCCGCACGTCCAGGGAGTACGCCGTGCCCACCGGCATCACCGCGCAATAGAACAGGCTGATGTGCGCGAAGGTCTCCACGCCGTAGGAGAAGAAGCTGATGCTGTTGAGCAGCACCGTGTGGAGGATCCACGCCACCACCGACGACAGCCGCGTGTGCAGGCCCAGCAGCAGCCCCAGCAGCGCCACCACGTAGACGAACGTCAGGCCCTGGATGCTGGCCGCCTGCGAGAAGCCCAGCGGCGCCAGCGCGGCCACCACCGCGCCCACCCGGGGCACGGCCGGGGACGCCATCGCCTCGGAGACGCTCCAGGGCACCCAGCCCTGGTTGCCCAACAGCTCCGGCAGGCTCTCCGACAGGCTCCACGCCTGGATGAGCAGCAGCGCCGCCACGCCGATGCGCAACACGCCCAGCGGCTGCGGAGAAGAAGGCTCGCCGACGAACGCCGCCAGCCTGGCACCCACGGCGGACTTCCAGGTCCGGGCGCTCATGGCGTCACCTCACCGGTGGACACGGCCGCGGGCACGCGCCGCTGGAACTCCGCACGGTAGGCCTCCGTCCAGAGCGGCTGCGACCCTTGCATGTGTCCCTCCATGCTGGGCAGCTGGAGCGACTCCACGCGCACCGTGACGGCTTTCGCGTCCGGATGCCGGCCGAACATCGCCGCCGCCCACGCGCGGGCCAGCGCGTCCCGGCTCTCCTCCAGGCTGAAGCGCAGGTTCATGGAATGGATGCGCACGCTCACGGCGCCGTTGTCGGACCGGAAGTCGTCGTGCAGCTGTTCGCCGGACGCACCTTCCAGGTCGAAGGAGACACGCACCGCCGGGCTCACCCCGGGGGCGAAGAAACTGAAGCCACTGCTCGAGCCCGTCCAATGCCCATAGGCCTGGGCCCAGGGCCTCCCGGTGTCTGTCAGCGGGAGCAGGGGCACGTGCAGCGCGCCACGGGCCACCATCAGCAGGTGCAGCACGGCGAGGCCGGTCAACAACCCGTGCCGGGGAGTCAACGTGTGTCGCATGGGGGCTCCAGACCGAGCGCCGGAGGGGGCACCTCCGGCGTCGGGTCCGTCTTGAATGGACCGCTACATCACTTCAGGGGGTTGTGACGTCAGCTGGCGTCAGTTGCAGTTGCCCGAGATGCTGCCGCCGCCGATGAAGATGCCCAGCAGGTTGCCCGTGGTGTTGCCCAGGATGTTGCCGCCACCGAGGATGTTGCTGAGGATGCCGCAGTTGCCGTTGCCGCTGCCGGAACCACCCGCCAGGGGGCCCGTCTTCGACACCAGCACGACCTCCTCCATCGACACCGCCATGCGCGGATCATGGCTCTTCACCTCACGGTTGTGAGCCATCGCGCCCGTCGCGCCCAGCGCCAGCACGAACATCGCCACGGTCCCGCCCAGCTTCACGTGCGTCTTCTTCATGGTCTTGCTCCTTGGGGATTGGTTGGACAGCGAGGGCAATGTCTTTCCCCTCCCCGAAATCGGAACCATCCCGGGAATACCAGGATTCTGTTGGGGGCTGATTCCAGGCGGGATGTGGACATTCCAGTCTGGTTGGCGGCGAGCTTTTCTCTGTCGGCGCGAAAAGGCGGGAGCGGTGTCGGGGCCTTCACGTGGAGCCGGCACTCGGGTCGCTTGCGTTGGAAGGGGGGGCTGAGGTCTACAATCCAACGAATGCGTTCCTCCCCCCGGGTCGCCTGGCTCCTGATTCCAACGTTGTGGCTGTCGTGCACCGACGCGGGGCTCTATTCGATTGATGACCGCGCGGGCGGTACACGCGACCGCGCCAACTTCGAGGGAGACCTCTGCGTCCCCGAGGCCACCGGCGACGCGTTCCCCGTGAAGGTCATCTTCGCGCTCCAGGGCGGCACCGGCGTGGAGCCAGAGGTGGTGGGCTCCGCGGTGGACGGGCTCGCCACGCTCACCTCGCGCTTCACCGGTCCGCAGGTGCGCTTCGGGCTCGTGGCCTTCCACTCGGTGGCCACGGGCCTTCAAGGCAGCTTTACGGACGCCGCCTCCTTCCAGGCCGTCCTGCCTCGCTACGCCAGCTACCAGCAGCAGGGCCCCATCAGCATCCGCTCCGCGCTGCGGCTGTCCAAGAGCCTGATGTCCGGCGACATGCAGGCCGCCTGCAAGGGCGAGGTCGCGCGCTCGCGCTACGTGGTCGCGCCCGTCATCCGCAGCTCCGACGTGAGCTGTGACAACCCGGCCTACAACATCGGCATCGACAGCCGGTGCACCGCGCTGGCCCAGGCCGCCGGCTGCAACGCGACCCCGGAAGCCCAGGCCCAGTGCAACGCCTCGTGCAGCCAGTGCGAACTGACCGCCGTGGTGGGCGAGCTCAAGGGCCTGGTGGAGCAGCTGGGCGCGGGCGACGTCAGTGTCCAGCCCGTCTACGTCCGCGGCCAGACGCCGGACCCCGTCACCCGCCTCCAGGTGGCCGCCATCGCCAACGCGGGCGGCAGCGCGCCCGTGGAGACGGACTTCGTGGGCCTGCCCAACGCGCTCGCGCGGCTGGACTACGGCGCGCTCGACAACGCGCTCAAGCTCAAGCGCTTCCTCGCCTTCAACCGCAACGTGCAGGTGCGCAACGGCCAGATGCTCACCGACAGCGACGGCGACGGCGTGTCGGACGACGACGAGCGCGCCCTGGGCCTGGACCCGACCTCCCCCGACACCGACCAGGACGGGCTCATGGACGGCGTGGAGCTGCGCATGGGCCTGGACCCGCTCGCCGTGGACATCATCAACGGCTGCAGCGTGACGCAGGACACGGACGGCGACCGGCTCAACGACTGCGAGGAGCGCGTGCTCGGCAGCGACCCCTGCGTGGGCGACACGGACGGCGACGGCCTGCCGGACCTGGTGGAGGCCCTGTCGCAGACGAACCCGCTCATCGCCGAGGACCTGCTCGACACCGACCGCGACGGTGCCTCCAACGTGGCGGAGGTGGAGGCCCACACCGACCCCCTCAGCGCCGACCTCGACTTCCACCGCGAGCGCGGCTACGGCTACTCCATCGTCCCGCTGCCGCCCACCGCCACCAGCGACCGCGCCTGCTACCGCACCCGCGTGGAGAACGTCTCCCTGGTCCCCACCCTGGAGCGCCCCCACCCGCTGATTCCCGGCGAGGTGATTTCCGCGGGCACCAACGAGGTCTACCTCTACCTCCAGGTGGGCCGGGACAATGATCCGCGCGGTGCTGGCGTGGGTTCGCTCTTCATCCAGGAAATCCAATACGACCCCGACACGGGCCGCACCCCCGCAGGCATGGTCCCCATGCTCTCCGACGACTTCATCGTGGGCACCTGAGACGGCCCCCAGCGTGGGGTGTCCCCCACAGTCTCAATGGGGTGTCCCCCCCACACCCTTCCTGTAGCAGGCTCTTCCGAACGCGCAACCCCTTGAAGTTCCTGACCCTGAAACTCCTACAGACGCGGGATCGCCTCTTGCTAGGGCAGGGGTTGTGAAAGGAGTCACCATGACTATCGGTCGCATTGCCCCCCTGTTGGCGCTCGGAGCGTTCCTGGTGCTGAGTCCCCGCACCGTGCAGGCCCAGGAGCAGAACCCGGACAACCCGGAGTGCCTCGGAGACGAGTGCGGTCGCCCGAAGGAGGAGGGCGGCGGCTGCGGTTGTGGCTGCGGCTGTTCCGTCTGGGTGGCCTACACGGACGACGGCAAGACGCTGTCTTACACGGACGACGCGGACGGTGACGGCAAGGCGGACGACAAGGACAACTGCCCCTTCACGTCCAACCGCGACCAGGACGACACGGCGGACGGTGACCTCGTCGGCACCGCCTGTGACAACTGCCCCGCGGTGTCCAACGCCAACCAGCTGGACGGCGACGGCGACGGCATTGGCGACGCGTGCGACCCGGACGACGACAACGACGGCAAGCTGGACGGCGAGGACAACTGCCCCACCATCCCCAACGCCAACCAGGCGGACAACGACCAGGACGGCATCGGCGACGTCTGTGACGCGGACGACGACAACGACGGCGTGCCGGACGGCGAGGACAGCTGCCCGCTCGTCGCCAACCCCATCCAGACCGAGATGCCGGCGGACCTGAGCCAGTGCCGCGTGGACGCGGACGGCGACAACGTCTCCGACAACCTGGACAACTGCCCCGGCCTGTCCAACCCGGACCAGAAGGACACGGACGCGGACGGCATCGGCGACAAGTGCGATCCGGACATCGACAACGACTCCGTCCTCAACGCCGCGGACAACTGCCAGCTGGTGGCCAACCGCGACCAGGCGGATGACGACGGCGACGGCATTGGCGACGCGTGCGACACGCGCTACTGCGTGGTCCTCAACAAGGACAACCCGAACGACTGCCTCGACCCGAAGTCGCCCTTCAGCGTGGGCACCGGTGGCTCCATCAGCGTGGAGAAGACGGGCATGGCGGTGCGTCCGCCCCTGTTCGCCAACCGCAACGGCGCGGCCATCGAGTACACCTGGACGGTGGTGAAGCGTCCCTCCGGTTCCACCGCGGTGGTGGAGAACCCCAAGGGCGCCGTCACCTACAGCCGCCACTGGGAGTACCAGTACGTGGACGGCAGCGTGCCCAACTTCAACCCGGACAAGGAAGGCGAGTACGAACTGCAGGTGTCCACGCGCCTGGCCTTCGCGGACCGCGTGTTCCCCAATGAGCGCGCCTCCGTGTCCAGCCTCTTCGTGAAGGTGGGCAAGCAGGACTCCGAGGGCGGTGGCTGCACCTCGCTGCCTGCGGGCGGCAGCGTCGCGGCCCTGGGCGCTGGCGTGCTCGGCCTGCTCCTGCGCCGTCGCAAGAAGGCGTAAGTAAGGATGTTCCCCGTGCCAGGAGGTCCGCATCGCATGCGCCGTCTGCTCGCTGTTCCGTTTCTTGCGACCGGCCTCCTGGTCCTGGGTGTGCTGTCCTGTTCAGACACGCTCCTGGAGCCTCGCGCCCAGGAGCAGTCCCAGTTGGATGACCGGCTGACGCTCACCGGCCGGGTGTGCACGCGTCCGGCGAACCCCACCGGCTTCCCGGTGAAGGTGGTGCTCGTCGTGGACGAGTCCGGCAGCATGTGTGTGTCGGATCCGCCGGGCTCGCAGGAGGGCAGTGGCTTCTGCGAGCGCGCGGAGGTGCAGGCCATCATCCCGCCGGGCGTGACGGAGCCCGCGCGCGTGCGCGCCCTGAAGAACGTGGTGAATGGCTTCCGGCGCATCAACGACGCGCGCCAGGGCAACATCAGCATCGCCATTGCCCCGTTCGAAACGAACGTGAAGAACACCTGGCCGCCGGCCTCCACGGGAGACCGCTTCGCGCCGCCGGGCAACATCAACAGCTACATCGAAGGCCTGCAGTCGCAGCTGGGCAAGGGCACGGACTACCAGGGCGCGCTCAGCTACGCGTACAGCCTCATCGCCAGCGACATCGAGGCGGTGTCCCAGTCCACGCCGGAGTTGTTGCCCCGCACGCGCTACGTCGTCGTGTTCCTCACGGACGGCACGCCGTACCCGCGCTGCTCCGCCAACGACGACCTGTCCGCCTACGCGGGACCGGATACGCCGGACCTCACCTGGCGCGACTCCATCACCAGCTTCTGCAACGCCACCAGCACCACCGACGCCATCACCGGCTTCGAGGTGGGCACGGACCGCAACCAGAACTACCAGCTCTTCAGCTACGTGCGCCGGCTGATGGAGCTGAAGACGCAGTACAACGTGGGCGACGTGCGCATGCACACGGTGCTGCTCTTCAACGAAGAGGCTGTGCGCGCCTGCGGCCCCATCTGCCAGGACATCTACGGCACCTATCCGGGCGTCCCGGAGGCGCAGTACCCGGCCGCGGCGAAGAAGATCGCCTCCTTCCTGCTCAAGCGCTTCGCGGAGATGGGCAACGGCGTGTACCAGGAGTTCAGCGACACGGCTGAAATCTCAGAGCTGGGCCTGGGCGCGCTGGACTACTCCTCCTTCGCGTCGCCCAACGTGATGAAGACGCTGCTGGTGGAGCCCCTGAGCTCCGCGCCGGGAGATGACGGCCGCGTGCTGGACAGCGACGGCGACGGCGTCCCGGACGCGTTGGACAACAGCTTCACGCTCAAGACGAACCCCTTCACCATCGACAGTGACGGGGACTGCCTGAGCGACGGCTTCGAGTACCGGCGCCAGGACCAGGGCTTCAAGCCGGGCAACGACCTGGACGCGCGCGGCTGCAACCCGCAGTCTCCGCTGACGCCCGGCTGCATCTGCCGGGACACGGACGGTGACGGGCTGTCGCAGTTCGCCGAGGACTACCTCAAGACGCGCCAGGGCATCGTGGACAGCGACGGCGACGGCATGCCGGACGGGCTGGAGGCGAAGTACGGCCTCAACCCGCTCCAGTCGAGCGTGTCCGGCCTGGACACGGACGGCGACGGCATCCCGGACGACGAGGAGTTGAAGGCCGGCAGCGACCCCACCCGGCGCGACCGGCCCTTCCACGACAAGTACGGCATCCAGTACGAGGTGAAGAAGGTCCCGGGCGGCACCGACACGGACGGCGTCTGCTACGACTTCACCGTGTCCAACCTCCAGTTGGTGACGCCGCCGGACCGCTCCGGCGTGAAGCAGGGCTACAACCTGTTCAAGGTGTGGTTCGCGGAGGCGCCGGAGAGCGGCGTGGCCACGGACTACGGCGTCTGGCGCACCGCGTGCGCGTGGGCCCAGTACGCGCCTCCCAGCGTTCGCGTGCCGCTGGCGCCGGACCTGGCCATGGAGGACGGTGACTTCCGCCGTCCTGACCAATTGGTGGATCCCTGGAGGACCCAGGGCAGTTGCGTCGGCGTGTCGCCGTCGCAGGGAGGGGCCTCGCCGTGAGCCGCGCGGGACGTTGGTGGGCGCTCTGCCTGGTGGGGTTCGCCGTGGTGGTGGCCTGTACGGACTCGTACCTCTATGACCCGCGCCGCGACACGGACGTGCCCGCGGACCGGGCCGTGGCGCTGGACGGGCGCTTCTGCACGCTGGGCGCCAATGAGGTCATCCGGCCCATCAAGATCATCGTCGCCATGGACGCCAGCCAGTCCATGCGCGTGAGCGACCCGGACGGTGTGCGCGCCACGGCGCTGGTGGACCTCATCGAGAACCTCCCGCAGGACGAAGAGGTCTCCATCGCGGTGATGCTCTTCGCGGGCAGCACCACTGCGTTCCTCACGCAGAACCCCGGGCCGCCGCTGGAGGACGGCTTCGTGCAGGTGTCGCGGCTGGACGCCACCGCGAAGGCCATCCTCACGGAGAAGCTGCTCACCTTCCGCAACACGGACACGTCGCCGAACCGGGACTCGACGGACTTCGTCAAGCCGCTGTCGGACATCTACTCGCTCATCAACACGGACATCGCGCGGGCGCGGCAGCAGCCCAGCGGGAGTGACGCGCTGGCGCAGGCGCGCTACTCGGTCATCTTCCTGTCGGACGGCAAGCCCACCAACAACCAGGACGACGAGCTCATCCGCGGCGACGCGGTGGTGCGCATCCGCCAGCTGCGCGACCTGGTGGAGGACGTGCGCTTCAACACCGTGCACGTCTTCAACCCCGTCCAGCCCGTGCCGTCCGTGTGCGACCTGGTGGCGGAGGACGGCGGCTTCGGCGACGGCGGCTGCCCGCTGCTCATCATCAACCAGAACGCGGACCGTCTGGAGAAGATGGCCACGCTGGGCGGCGGCAACTTCCGCGACTTCCGCAACAACGAGCCCATCAACTTCCTCAACTTCCAGTTCGGCCAGGTGCGCCGCGCCTTCATCGTGAAGGACTTCGTGGCCTCCAACTTCTCCGCGCCCCCGGGCAGCCCGCTGGACGAGGCGGACACGGACGGAGACGGCCTCTCCGACGCGCGCGAGTACGAGCTGGGCACCAACCCCAACCTGCGCGACACGGACGGCGACGGCTTCAGTGACGGCGTGGAGGTGTACTTCCGCGACCGCGGCGTGCAGTTCGACCCCACGCAGGTCGCGCAGCCGGACGGCGGCGGTCTGGACAAGGGCTGCCCGCCCGCGCTGCGCGGCGTGGACACGGACTGCGACGGCCTCCTGGACTGCGACGAGCAGTTCATCGGCACCAACGCCACCCTCCAGGACAGCGACGGCGACGGCGTGCCGGACGGCATGGAGTGGCGCGGCGGCACGCAGGGCTCCAGCAAGGACCTGGACGAGGACCCGGACACGGACGGCCTCACCAACCGCAGCGAGCTGCGCATGCACATGCGCCCCTTGCAGGTGGACACCGCGAACCTGGCCTCGGACGCGTACCGCTACAGCATGGAGGCGGACGGCCCGGTGGATGACCAGGGCCGCCAGTGCTACCGCTTCCGCGTGGACAACGTGCTGCTCGCGCCCACCATCGCGATGATCGCCGACGGCGGCGTGGACGGGGGCGTGGATGCCGGCACCGTGCAGCGCGGCGCGGGCTACAACGACATCTACCTCTCCGTGGCCATGCTGCCCGCGGACGACCCCACCGCGCGCACGCTGGTGCGCACCTTCCGCGTGGACTCCGTGCGCTACCCGGTGGGCGGCATCAAGTCGCCTCCGAATGGCGTCATCCGCGTGAACCCCGAGGACTTCGTGGACGGCTGCCCCGGCGTCGCCCCGACCCTCTCGCCCGTTCCCTGATTCCTCCGAGCTCCCCATGCGCCTTCGCACCCGACTGCTCCCGCTCGCGCTCCTCCTGCTGGCCGCCTGTTCCTCCGACGGGGACGACACGCCGGACGCCGGCACGGGCGTGGTGGAGGACCTCTGCAACAACCGCGAGGAGGCGCTGACGAACGCGGACTGCGAGCTGAAGCCCGGCGTGCCCATGGAGCGCTACCTGGCGCTCACGGGCGACGTGAAGGCCGGTGACGAGGACTGGTACCGCGTCAACATCCCCGCCACCGCCAACGCGCGCACGCTGGTGCACGTCACCGGCACGTACCTGGCGTCCAGCACGCCGGTGAACCTGTCCATCTCCGTGCGGGAGAAGGACAAGGACACCTCGCTGGTGGCGAAGTCGGACCAGCACGGCGCGGGCGCTCCGAAGCCGGTGGACATCGTGCTGCCGTACGGCACGCCCAGCACGCAGCTCATCATCGTGGTGCGGGACGCGCCCACGAACCCCGCGCGCCCCAACTACGACGCGCGAAACGCCTACCGGCTCACCGTGGAGCTGTTGGAGAACCCGGACACGAACGAGCCCAACGACGTCACGCCCACGCCCATCGCGCTGGCGGCGCAGGGCGCCGTGCAGGTGGGCACCGCGCAGGGCTACCTGGCCACGGACAACGACGTGGACCGCTTCAGCTTCCCGCTGACGGCGGGGAAGATTGCCTACGTGCGCATCACCGCGCCGGACCAGGGCTTCGCGCCCAACTACCGCCTGTCCTACGAACTCTTGCGCCCCAACGGCACCGACAAGGAGTCGGAAGGCAACGTGCTGCCCAAGGTGCATCCGGGCGTGATGGCCACCGCGCGCAAGGTGAAGCTGGCGGGCACCTGGACCCTGGTGGTGAAGGGGTACAAGGGCAACAACGATCCCGTGCCCGCGGGCGACCTGCGCCAG
This sequence comes from Corallococcus sp. AB038B, assembly GCF_003668955.1. Classification (NCBI taxonomy): domain Bacteria; kingdom Pseudomonadati; phylum Myxococcota; class Myxococcia; order Myxococcales; family Myxococcaceae; genus Corallococcus; species Corallococcus sp. AB038B. The sequence goes on from NZ_RAWO01000001.1 coordinate 1,398,025, forward strand.
CCGTATGAAGTCGAGGTCCGCGTGGTGGACGAGGAGGACCCGCGCGACCAGTCCGGGGACAACGACGCCTACGCCCGCGCGTACTCGAACAACCTGGGGACGACGGGCGCGACCACGACCTTCGAGGGCCGGCTGGGCTACGTGGGCGACCGCGACTGGTTCGCGGTGAAGCTGTCCAGCCTGACGAAGCCCAGCGTGCTGCGCTACCGGCTGACGGAGCGGCCCACCACCACGCGCTTCGACCCGCTGCCCCTGCCGCTGGGCCAGCTGGCGGACCGGCAGGTGCTGGTGTTCAGCACCGTCAGCACGACTGTCACCGCGGAGCAGCGCGCCACCTGCTCCAACAACCCGGCCGTGTGCCCGCGCGACACGCGCGAGCACCCCGACGCGCTGGGGCTGGTGCAGACCTACTGCAACAACGCGGAGGCCGTGCTGTGCATCCAGTCCATCCGCGAGGAGTCCGACCCGGCGCGCTTCCCCGGCCTGAGCAACTTCCAGGGCGCGCTGCCCGTGCCCTCGCACGGCACGGAGGTGACGTACCACTTCGTGGTGCAGGACGACGGCAACAACTGGGCGGATGACCGTGACTACCGGCTGGAGGTGTCCTGGGCGGCGGAGGACACGGAGGAGGAGAACGCCTACAGCGGAGGCGTGGAGCAGCCGCGCTCCAAGACGCTCGGCGGCGTGGGCACGGGCAACCTGCCGGTGGGCAACGCCACCTTCGAGGCGAAGGGCCAGCTGACGCACGGCCACGGCCGGCTGCGGAACAACGACCGCGCCACGGGCCTGGGCGTGCGCGGCCCCACGGACTACGACGCGGTGCCCTCCGACACGGACACCTTCGAGTACCAGCTCCCCGCGCTGAGCGCGCCCGAGGACGCGGCGTGGCTGGTGCAGTGGGACGTGGACAACCTGCCGGATGGCGGCACGCCGCACGGACTGGCGCTGGATTTGACCTTCTGCGACGGCACCGCCACGGACGGCGGCGCCGGCACGTGCACGCCGGTGACGACCACCAGCACGGGCGGCGCGCTGACGCTGGCCTACAACCCGACGGCGATGCGCGCGTGGCACACCACCGCGAGCGCGCCGCTCAGCAGCTACCAGGCGCTGTACCAGTTGGAGAAGACGGCCACCACGACGCGCGTCACGGTGGCGCCCTACACGTGCTCCTGCCTGGAGCGGCGCTTCATCCAGGGCGGCACGCTCAAGGTGGCGGTGAGCGCCACCGAGCGCACGGACTACACGCCCGTGGGCTACACGCTGCGCACCGGTTACGGCGACTACCCGCGCAGCTACACGGCGGCGGATGGCGGTTCGCCCACGTCGTGCCCGGCGCCCACGCAGGACGGTGGCACGTGGGTGGGCGGTTGCCAGTTCACCCGGTAGCCGCGCCGGGCGGGCGGCGGGGCTTCACGCCTCCGCCGCCTTCGCCGGGACTACGGCTTCGGCGCCGCGACGCCCTTGCCCTTGAGCGTCAGTTCACGCGTCTCGCCGTTGGCGGCGTTGGACTTGAGGGTGAGCTTGCCGGTGAACTCCTGCGCGGCGTTGGGCTTGAAGGCGACCTCGATGAAGGTGCGCTTGTAGGTCTCCAGCTTCAGGGGCCCGTTCTCCGGCCAGTCCTCCGGCTTCTTCATGGTGAAGACGCTGGGGCCGGAGATGGAGGCCTCGGTGAGCTCCAGCGTCTGGATGCCGCGGTTCTCGATGTAGAGCGTGTTGAAGGTCGTCGCCCCCACGTAGGTCCCCGCGGAGAACTCCGTGTCGAAGCTCAGCTCCGTACGGTCGATGAGCAGCTGCGGCGTGTTCGGCAGGTCCTCGCTCTCGTCTCCGCAGCCCGCCAGGGCGATGATGGTGAGAGGCAGCCACAGGTTGCGCATGCGCATGGACATCCACTCCTCGCTGAGGTTCAGAAGAATGTCTGGTGTTGTAACACGGAATGTCTCGCGACTGGCGTTCGCTGTGTTGGGATTGATGCTCGTCGCATGCGGCGGCTCGCGGGATGACTTCATCGGCGCGCGCGTGCTGGATGTCTGCAAGGCGTCCTGGCCCGTGTGCAGTGAGTACGCGGGCTGCATCCTCGGGCCGGAGAGCTACTCCGAAGGCCGCTTCCCCGGCCGCGGGCAGGTGCTGGTGCGCGTGCCGGAGGCTTCCACCATCAAGGTGAGTTTCTACCTGGAGGAGGTGACGGCGGCGGGCGAGGAGACGGCCATCACCGTGCACGAGGAGGGCTGCCGCGCACGGCAGCGCAAGGCGTCCACGGGCCGCGCGGCGTTGGATCAGATGGAGAAGTTCGGCGTCTTCACCCAGCAGGCGGACGTCACCGGCGTGGGTGACCACCTGGTGGAGTTCGACTCCGACATGCAGGCGCGCTACGTGGTGAAGGTGGAAGTGACGCCGCTGCGCCTCCAGTAGCGCGTCAGCGGCGCGCGGCTTCAGCCCTTGAGCGTGCGCACCAGGTGGTCCGCCACGCGGAAGCTGTTGGCGGCGATGGTGAGCGTGGAGGGCACGCTGCCGCCGGTGGGCATGAAGCTGCCGTCCACGACGTAGAGGTTCGGCACTTCGTGCGCGCGGCAGTGCTTGTCCAGCACGGAGGCCGCCGCGTCGTTGCCGAAGCGGCAGGTGCCGTGCTGGAGGATGGTCGTCTCACCCTGCGTGCCCACGCGCTCCACGCTGTCCGGGTCCAGGCGCATCAGCACTTCCTCGCCGCGCTCCACGAGGAAGCGCGTGGCGGCGAAGTCCGCCGGGTGCCGGTCCAGGGTGATGGCGGCCACGGGGATGCCGTACTTGTCCTTCACCTCGGGCTCCACCGTGACGGAGGTGCCGGGCGTGGGGAGGAACTCCGCGTAGACCTCGAACTCGAGGATGCGCGAGTCGCGGTACGCGCGCATGCGGTCCTTCAACTCCTTGCCGAACACGCCGGACTTGCCGCTGCCCGCCAGGCCCACCGCCGCGTAGATGGGGTTGGGGTGTGCCCACATGAAGCCCAGCGTGCCGCCCTTGCGGAAGCCGTGGCGCGCGTCCGGCATCACGTAGAAGTCCTGGAGGCTGCGGTTGACGAAGGGCGCCGGGTCCGTGAGCCACGGCCGCGCGGTCTTCTGCTTCGACACGCGGAAGTGCGCCCGCGAGCCGCCGAAGGAGCTGAAGAGGAGATTCTTCCCCACGAGCCCGCTGCCGTTGGCGAGCCCGTTGGGGAAGCGGCTGGAGGTGGAGTTGAGCAGCAGGCGCGCGCTCTCCACGGCGGTGGCGGAGGCGATGATGATCTTCGCCGGCTGCTCCTGCGCGACGCCGTCCTTGTCCAGGTACACCACGCTCTTCGCGCGGCCCTGCTTATCCACTTCGATGGAGCGCGCCATGCTGCCCGGGCGCACCTCCACGTTGCCGGTGGCGATGGCGTTGGGGATGAGGCTCGCGAGCGTGCTGCTCTTGGCGCCCGTCTCGCAGCCGTAGCTGCCGCACAGCGCGCAGTACGCGCACGGCGAACGGCCCTTGTACGCCTTGCTGATGATGCCGCGCGCGGTGGGCAGGGCGTGCCAGCCCATGGCCGCGCACACCTTGTCGATTTCGGACGCCACCGGGTGCACGTCCAGGGGCGGCAGCGGGTAGGGGCCGCTGCGGGGTTCCGCGAAGGGGTGGGGGATGGCCTGCCCGGACACGCCCAGCTCGGCTTCCGCCTTGTCGTAGAAGGGAGCCAGCTCCTCGTAGGAGATGGGCCAGTCCGCCACGGTGGTGCCGGGCACGGCGCCCAGCGTGGAGCGCAGGCGGAAGTCCACCGGCTTGAGGCGGTAGAAGAAGCCGCTCATGTGCACGGTGCCGCCGCCCACGCAGTTGGCGGTCCACGCGGCGTTGCTGCGCTCGTAGCGGCCCTTGGCCCCCTGGCGCACCAGGTGCGGCTCCTCCCACGGCAGCGGCATGAAGAAGTTGCGGCGGCTGTTGAGGATCTCGTCGTGGACGAAGTCCTTGGGCTGGTAGTGGCGGCCCTTCTCCAGCACCACGACCTTGAAGCCCGCGCGCCCCAGCTCCAGCGCGAGCGGCGCTCCGCCCGCGCCGCTGCCCACGATGCACACGTCCACGGAAGGCAGGCTCACGGGTGGTGACCTCCGCACTCGCGCAGGCACTTGGGCCCGTCGTAGCCCTCCGGGGGCGCCATGGCGAGCGTGCCCACGGTGTCGAAGCCCATCAGCCGCCAGCCCACGCGGCCCTTGTTGCCGCCGTAGGACGGGTCGCCCAGGAAGCCCTCCAGGCTGAGCGTCATCAACAGCTCGAAGAAGTGGGCCTCGCCGCTGCCGGCCGGGCTGTCCTTGAAGATGGCGAGCAGCTCGTCCTGCTGGGCGGGCGTGGCCTGCGCGAAGCCCTTCTGGAACATGCGCTGCGCGCGGCGCTCCAGCGCGGCCAGGCCCTGGAGGAAGTCGCGGTGCATGGACTCCAACCCCTGCGTCTCCAGGATGCGGTCGATGTAGAGCGCGACGTCCGCGTCCTGGGCGCCGGGGTCCTCGTCGCGGGGGAGGAGCCGCTCCACGGCTGCTGCGACGACGGCGTACTCGAAGGCGGAGAAGGTGCGCAGGGCCTGGCCGGCGGAGGTGGTGCCGGTGGGCTCCGCGGGCTTCTTCTCTTCCGCCTCCTTCGAACGTTTACACGCAATGCCACCCAGCAGCACCACGCCGCCGCCGAAGAAGGTGAGCCGCTGGATGAAGGTGCGCCGGGACAGCTTCGGGGGGAGCGAACGCGCGCGAGCCATGGCGCGCGAGCCTAACCCAGGTGCGTGTGTTTCACGGCACCTGAGAAGGGGCCGGGGTCGGTTGGCCGCCCACCGCGTGCGTGACGTGGGTCCGCACCGCGAGGCGTGACGGACAACGCGCGCGGCTGACATAGGATGGCGCGCTCAACCAGGCCGACTGAACCAAGGAGAAGGACCGCATGAAACGGCACGCGTGGCTACTGGGAGCGGCGCTCGCGCTGGGATGTGGCGGCGGCAAGCCGGCCAACCCGGACGCGGGCTCGAAGCCGCAGGATGATGGCGGAACGACGGAAACGCCCTTCGTGCGGCTGACGGTGGACACGAATCCGAGCGAGCAGCTCGCCATCTCCAACATCGCGATGGCGGTGGCCCCGGACGATCGCATCGGCATCGCGTACTTCGTGAAGGTGAACGACAAGGACTCCGAGCTTCGCTACCGCGAGGTGAAGGACGGCCAGGTGCAGGCGGAGGCGGAGAAGATCGCCACCGTGCAGCGCGTGTACGGCGTGTCGCTGGCGTTCAGCCCGTCCGGACAGCCCGCGGTGAGCTACCTGGGCGGCGGAAGTGACGATTCCGTCTTCTGGCTCCAGAGCGACCTGGCGGTGTCCTACCGCAACGCGAACGGCACCTGGACCGAGCGCATCGCCGTCACGACGGGCGACCAGGCCGTGGCGGGCAACGCGGTGAGCGACACGGGCTACCTGGTGGGGCTCAATCCCTCCATCGTCTTCAGCGGCAGTCAGGCCCTGGTTGTCTACCGCGACGGACACAACGGACAGTTCCCGCAGCAGGACTGGGCGGGCAGCGACGTGGAGCTGGCCAGCGGCGGGCCCACGGCGTGGCAGCACCGGGTGGTGGCGTCGGGCGGCGACCAGAAGGGCGCGTACGGCGGGCACCTCCAGATGTTGATGGCGGGTGATCAGCCGGCGCTGGTGTTCGACCAGGCCTTTGGCGCAGCGGACGCGCCGGGGCAGAACGTCTACTTCCAGCGCCGCAACGCGGACGGCACCACGTGGACGCCGCCGGTGCAGGTGCAGTCGGTGGGCAACACGATGCTGGGCGCGTCGATGGCGTATGACTCAACCATCGGCTTCGGCATCGCGGCGGTGGACCGCTCCAGCAGCCGGCTCACGCTCATCACCTGCGCGGGCACGACGGGGACGAAGTGCGCGGCGGCGGGGGACTGGACGACGCCGGATCCGGTGTACCAGACGGGCTCTGGCGGCTGGTACCCGTCGCTGGCGTTCGACCCGAAGACGCACGACCCGTCCATCGCGTTCCACATCTGCTCGCTGGAGTCCGGGCGCAACGAGGGCAGCTGCTCGCCGGCTGACGACGCGCTGATCATCGCCACGCGCGTGGAAGACCAGTGGCGCGAGGTGACGGTGGACACGGCGGGCGGCTGGTCGCCGAAGCTGGCGTTCCTGTCCTCCGGCCAGCGCGTGGTGCTCTACCGCGCGGGCGGCACGCAGGCCCTGACGCTGGCGGTGGAGCGGTGAGCCTCGCGGGACGCGCCGTGGCGGCGCTGGGGCTCGCGGCCGTGCTGAGCGGCGCGGGTGTCGTCGCGTGCCGCGGAGACAACGAGTTGTCCGGCAGCGTGTCGGAGCTGTTCCCCGTCACCGACGTGTCGAGGGTGGAGATCCGCCGCAACCCGGAGGCGCTCCAGGTGAGCTACTTCCGCAACAACGGCCTGGACGTGGACCTGGTCGCGCGGCTCACCGTGGACACGGAAGGCGTGGACATGAAGCCGGGCACGAAGGTGAACCTCGGCGGCACCACGCCCTCTGGCCGCGACCGCGCGTCGGTGGTGCATGTGGCCGCGGGTGAGCCCGCGCGCGTCTTCACCCAGGTGGAGCGCGGCGACCTGGTGCTGGACGAAGGCGGCAACGTGGGCGAGGCCACGCGCGGAGACTTCTCCCTGTCGTTCAAGAAGGGCGACGGCTACGGCGCGGGGCGCAGCATGGAGGGGACGTTCAACTCCCTGGCGCTCGACGCGGGCTTCGGCCCGGACCTGGGCGACGTGGTGGGTGAAGAGCCCGCGCCCTGAATCACTCCGGGGCTTCCGGTGGCTCGAACCGGAAGCCCTGGGTCTCATCTCACGGCGTGCAGGTGTCGAGCGTGGCCATGCCCTGGGAGAGCTGTCCCTGGTGCGTGGCGAACTGCGCGAGCGCGGGCGCGCCTCCGTCCAGGAAGAGCTGGCGCGCGGCGTCCACCGCGTCCCGTGCGTGCACCGTCACGGTGGAGCCGGTGGCGTCTGTCACCTTCACCGCGCCGTCCGTCTGGCCCTGCGCGCGGATGAGCAGGGCGCCCGCCTCGTCGCGCGCGACCATGCCGTCCTCCAGCGGCTCGAAGTAGCGCACCACGGGCTCCTGGCCCTCGCGCTGCAATTCCAGACGCATGACGCCGGACTCCACGTCGCGGGACATCTTCAGCGTGTCGGTGGGGCCCAGCTTCACGATGCGCGTGTTGGAGTCTTCGCCCTCCACGCTGCTCACCGGGTTGCTGCCGGTCCAGAACTCGATGCTGTTGACGACGAGCGCGTCCACCAGCGTGCCGATTTCATAGACGGGCACCACGACGAAGATGAGGAACACCAGCCACTGGACGAACTTGTTGCCGGAGATGCCCTTGTTGAACTGCCAGATCTTCGTCGTGAGCTTGAACGAGCCGAAGCAGCCCGTCGCACTCATCATCAGGACACCCGCGCACAGCACACCGAGCCAGCGGGACGGACGCAACTTCATGAAGCCCTCCTGGGGGATGGGGGACCGCGTGAAAGCGGCCGCACCATGCCACGAAGGCGTCAGTCCGGCTCGCTCTGAACGAGCCCGTACTTGTGAAGCAGCGAATAGAGGTGCTTGCGGTCCAGCTCCGCCTCGCGAGCGGCGCGGGCAATGTTGCCCCGGGCGCGGCCCAACAGGCGTGTGAGGTACTCGCGCTCGAAGGCGCGGACGAGCTCGTCCTTGCACACCTTGAACGGCCCGGTGAACTCCACCGGCAGGAAGTCCCCGGCGGGCGTGGGCACGTCGCGGGTGAACTCGCGCAGGAGGTTGTCCCCGGTGAGGCCCGGGATGTCCACCATGTGCCGGGCGCGCTCCAGGGCGTTGCGCAGCTCGCGCACGTTGCCCGGCCAGGTGTGCCCCAGGAACTGCTCTTGAATCTTCTCCGGCAGCCGGGGCCACAGGCCTTCGCCGGCGAAGGCCTCCACGAGCAGCGGGATGTCCTCCTTGCGGTCGCGCAGGGGTGGCAGGCTGAAGGTGAAGACAGACAGGCGGAAGTAGAGGTCCTCGCGGAAGCGGCCCGCCTGCGTCTCCGCCCACAGGTCCTTCTTGCTGGCCACGACGATGCGCGCGTCGAAGGAGATGGGCGTGGAGGAGCCCAGGCGGCGGAACTCGCGGTCCTCGATGGCGCGCAGCAGCTTGGGCTGCAGGTCCAGGGCGAGGTCGTCGATTTCGTCCAGGAAGAGGGTGCCGCCGTGGGCGCGCTCCAGGCACCCGATGCGCTGGCCCACCGCGCCGGTGAAGGCGCCCTTCTCATGGCCGAACAGCTCGGACTCGATGAGCGAGTCGGACACGCTGGCGCAGTCGAACACGACGAGCGGCCCGGCCGTGCGGGGGCTCAACTTGTGGATGGCCTTGGCGCCCGCGCCCTTGCCGGAGCCCGTCTCGCCCACCAGTAGCACGGTGGAGTCCGTGGGGGCGATGCGCTGGAGCAGCGCGAAGATTTGCCGCATGGGCACGCTGCGGCCCACGAGGTCGCCCAGCCGGTCCTCGACGGTGGGCTCCACCTGCACGGGCGTCATCTGCGGGCTGAAGCGCAGGCGCACGTCGCCCACTTCCAGCAGGGCACCGGGGCGCAGGTAGGCCTCACGCACCTGGGCGCCGTCCAGGAAGGTGCCGTTGGTGGAGCCCAGGTCCTGCACGAGGAAGCGGTCGCCCTGACGGCGCACCACCAGGTGGTTGCGGCTCACCGTGGGGTGGTCGATGACGACGTCGTTGTCGGTGGACTTGCCAACGCGCAGGTCCTCCGTGGCGAGCGGGTACACGGTGCCCGCGCGCTCGGTGTCCAGCAGCACCAGGTGGAAGCGCTGCGCGGACAGTCGCTCCGCCTGCGCACGGGCGACGACGACGGTGTGCGCGGGGATGGGGGCGGGAGGGACGGTGGACATGAGCGGGCAGGATTCTAGACGGCTTCCGGCCCGCGCGGGCTGTCTGTCGGTGCAGGCCGTGCCCGGCAGGTGGGTAGCCGGGCACGGCGCGTCAAAAGCGTGCGTGCCAGTTTGTTTTCTCGCGGTGCGAGACGCCCGCGACGTCCGCGGGTTGGGATACTTCAGGATGAAAGCATCGCGGTGGCCCAGGTGGGCGCCAAGACAACGGCCGCCCTCCCCATGACAGGAAGGACGGCCGTGTCAGGACTTCGGTGTGGATGCGGCGTCAGTCGCCTTCGTAGATGCCGATGAGGCCCGGCGTGACGACGCCCGTCTTCGCGTTCTTGGTGCCTTCGAAGGAGACGAGGACGCGGCGCTTGCCGGCGGAGCGGTCGAACTGGATGTCGGACACGCTGCTGACGGAGGTGAGCACGTTGCCGAAGACGTCACCGCTGTACTTCACCGTGCCGCCACCCTTCAGGCGCGTGATGCCGCCCCACCAGTTGGCGCCCACCCAGAGGCTTCCATCCCACGGGTCCGTCGCCACGGAAGAGGTCGGGGCCATCGCGGGGTTGCTGCCGCTGGCGGGCGCGTAGTTGACCAGGTCCTGCATCACCTTGGTCTCCACGGCTCCGTCGGCGCTCAGGCGGGCGAGGCCGAAGTAGAAGGAGCTCACCCACACGCCGCCGTTGGACGCCGGAGCCATGCCGGAGACGTTGTCGTCCACGCGCTGCGCCGCGGTGGGGTAGTTCGGCACGGCGTCAGGCCAGATGTCGAAGCGGTTCCATTCGTAGCCCGCGTCTTCCGTCTCGCTCTGGGCCGACCAGTAGTCGTCCCCGTTGGTGCCGTAGCGGAAGCGCGTGGAGCGGATCTGCCCGCCGAAGAAGACGTCGTGATTCTCCGTGATGGAGACGCCGTAGTAGCGGTCCGAGAGCAGCTCGCCCTTGGAGCCGGAGATGGCGGGGTGCACGTGCTCATAGAGTCCCGCGCACTCGAACTCCCACTTGAAGCCTTCGGTGTTCCAGGGGCGCGGATCCCAGCAGTACGACGGGACGATGCCGTTGAACTTCGCGTCGCCCATGGCGAAGCCGTGGTTGCCGCCAAACCAGACGACCTCCTTCACCGGGTCGTAGGCGATGCGGTAGACGGTGCAGAGCTTCTCGCGTCCGCGCAGCTCCGCGCCCACCTTCTTGGGGCCGGTGTGGATGTCGTAGTGCACGACATCAATCGTGCCATCCGCCTTGAGCGTCACCTTGTCCGCGTCACCGCTCTTGTAGACGCTGGCGTCCGGCTCCCGATGGGCGTTCTCCGCCTGGTCCCACTCGTCCTCGCAGGTGGGCATGCCCGCCTTGGGCGGCTTGCCGGCGTAGCCGACGAACACCGTGCCCGAGGGGCCACCCGCCACGGAGATGACCTTGAGGTACGGAACTCCCGCGGGAGGGCCGCCCACTCCGTCGCGCATGCGGCCGAAGGGATGGAGCCCTTCGGACATCGTGAAGCGCTGGATGGAGTTGGAGCCCTTCTTGATGAGGAACAGGCCTTCCTCGCCGCCCGCGACCCAGACGTTGCCGCCCTGGTCCGCGGAGATGCCGTAGACGTAGCGCGGCGCTCCCTGCTCCTGGTTGTAGAACGTCCAGCCCGGAGCCGAGGGGCGGGGATAGGTCTGAACCTTCTCCGGAACCCCTGCGTCGGTGCCGGCATCCGTGCCCGCGTCGGTACCGGTTCCCGTGCCCGTGCCCGCATCCGTCCCGGTGCCCGCGTCGGTTCCAGCATCCGTGCTCGTGCCGGCATCCGTGCCTGCGTCCACCTCGCCCGTGCCCGCGTCCGGCAGCCGCGGATCCTCCACGGGCGTCACCGGCACCACCGGGTCATCCACCTGTCGCGTGTCGCCGTCGTCCCCGCCGCAGCCCGTCCACCCCAGCGCTCCCACCAGGAGGAGCGCTCCCGTCCACCGCCACCCGTGCCTCATATGCCGACCACCTCACACTGGGCCGGAGGAAGGTCCCCCGGCACGAAGCCATTGTTCGTGGCCATCAAGGCAAGGAGGGTGCCAGCCCCGGAGGGCCGGCCACCGTTGGGACGTCGCCGGTGGGCGTCCGTTGCTCGACAGGGCGTGGGCAACCGTTTGCCCATTGTGTGAACGCCGGGGTCCCGGAGCGGCCCCCAACCGTGCTAGGGCCTGGGCAATGGCAGGCAACGACGCACGCGGCCGCACCCCGCTGTCCCTCGTGGGACAGGAGCCGGACCTCGTCTTCTACACACGGCAGGCTGCCGAACACGGCGGGCCCGTGCTCGTGCTGGGCGCCGCCAACGGCAGGGTGCCCTGGTCGCTCGCGGGGCACGGCTTCTCCACCGTCGGCGTGGACCCCTCCGAGGCGATGATCCGCTCCGCCGAGGAGCGCCGCGCCTCCGAATCGCCGGAGGTCTCCGAGCGCACGCGCCTCATCGCCTCCGACCCCCGTGCGCTGCGGCTGCCGGAGCAGTTCCCCCTGGTGCTCGCCCCGCAGCACGCGCTGGGCCTGATGTCCGGCCGCGACGACCTGGAGGCGTTCCTCGCCACCGTGCGCCACCACCTGGCCCCCGGCGGCACCTTCATCTACGACGTGCTCAACGCCCCGCGCGAACCCGTGCTGCCTCGCGACGATGACGAGCCCGGCGCCGCCGTGGAGCCCCGCCGCCCCCTCTTCGCGCTGCACCTGCGCGAGCGGCGTCCGGCCGGCGGACAGAGCCCCATCCGCCGCCTCAAGCTGAAGCACTTCCTCCCGGTGGAACTGGAGACCGCCCTCACCGCCAGCGGCCTCACCCTGCGAGAGCGCTTCGGACGCTTCGACGGCAAGCCCTTCGACCTGGAGGACCTGCGCCAGATTGGCGTCGCCGGGACGTGAGCGCCCTTCAGCGCTCGAAGCGGTAGCCCAGGCCGCGCACGGTGAGGAAGTGCCGGGGCGCTTCCGGATCCGACTCGAACTTCAGCCGCAGCTGGCGCATGAAGTTGTCCACCGTGCGCGCGCTGCCTTCGTAGTGGTAGCCCCACGCGCCGGACAGCAGCTCCTCGCGGGTGAAGGTGCGGCCCGGGTGCGCCAGGAAGTGCGCCAGCAGCTTGAACTCCTGCGCCGTCAGCTCCACCTGCTGTCCATCGCGCGCCACCGTGCGCTGGGACAGGTCCACCTTCACGTCCCCGAACGTCACCGGCGGCGGCGTGATGCCCGTGGCCCCGAACCGGCGGCGCAGCACCGCCTTGATGCGCGCGAGCAGCTCCTGCAACCCGAAGGGCTTCACCACGTAGTCGTCCGCGCCCAGGTTGAGACCCAGGATCTTGTCCGACTCCTGGCCCCGCGCGGACAGCACCACCACCGGCGTGTCGCGGCCGCGCTGGCGCAGCTCGCGGATGACTTCGTAGCCGTTCAGCTCCGGCAGCATCAGGTCCAGCACCAGCAGGTCCGGCGCCTCGTCCAGCGCCTTGGCCAGGCCCGTGCGGCCGTCCTGGGCCTGGAGCACTTCGTAGCCTTCGAAGCGCAGGTTCATGGACACGCCGGTGAGGATGGACAGGTCGTCCTCCACCACCAGGATGCGCTGGGGCTTCTCCTCTTGAGGGACGGACGTGCTCATGCGCGGCTCACCGGGAGCTGGAGGGTGAAGCAGCTGCCCTGGCCGGGCTCGCTCTTCACGGTGATGCGGCCGCCGTGCGCGTCCACGATGCGCTTGCTGATGGCGAGCCCCAGGCCGCTGCCCTCCGTCTTGCGCGTGAGCAGGTTGTCCACCCGGTAGAAGCGCTCGAAGATGCGCTTGCGGTCCTTCTTGGCGATGCCCACTCCGTTGTCCTCCACCGACAGGTTCACGTGTCCGCCGTCTCTCTGTGCCCGGAGGGCGATTCTGCGGTGGGCGGGCCCACTGTACTTGTAGGCATTCTGCAACAGGTTGAGCAGCGCGCCCGCCACCGCGACCCGGTCCACGTCGACATGGGGGAGCCCGTCGTCCACCTTCACGGTGAACTCCATGCCGTCGCCGTGGCGCTGCGTGCGGAAGGCCACCACCGCCGCGTCCACCACGTCCGTCACCGGCAGCGACTCGCGCTGGTACACCTTGCGGCCGCTCTCGATGCGCGCCCAGTCCAGCACCCGTTCGATGAGGTCCGACAGGCGCTCGGTCTCCTTCGTGAGCAGGTCCAGCACCTCCTGCTGCTGCGCCGGGTCCTTCAGCCGGCCCAGGGCCAGCGTCTCGATGAACATCCGGATGGAGGTGAGCGGCGTGCGCAGTTCATGGCTCACCAGCGACACGAAGTCCGTCTTCATGCGCGACAGGCGCGCCTCGCGGTAGAGCACGCGGGCCGTGTAGCCCACGCCGAAGGTGAGCGTCAGGTAGAACAGGCCCAGCAGCACGCCGTACACGGCGCGGTTGCGAGTGGACGCGCTCGCCACGGGGTCCTCGCCGGTGGGCAGCACGACCAGGCGGAAGTCCTGCAACGGCGCGGACAGCACCCGCTCCGCGAGCACCGGCTGCCCCAGCGCGTTCTGCCGGGCCTGGGCCACCTCCGACATCAGCCGGTTGACGAGCCCGCCCTCGCTGGACGTGTCACGCGGCACGGGCAGCAGCGTGAAGCGCACCGGCTCCGACGTGGCCCGGCCCTGCGCCTTGTCCGACAGGAGCGAGTCCAACGCCACGCCCGACAGCCGCACGCCCCGCACGGTGGCGCCCTGGCGCTCGGCGGCCACCATCACCGCGCGGCCGCTCGTGGAGAGCGAGAAGACGGTGGGCACGGTGGGCAGCGAAGCGGCCTCTGGCACCAGCGCCGCCAGGGACTCCGCCAGCTGCGGGTCCTTCGTGCGCACTAACCCGTTCTCCACGTGGAAGGTGCCGTCCGGGTCGGACAGCTCCTGGTCATCCGGCAGGAGGAAGGCCAGCCGTTCGCTGCCCACGCGCTCCAAGCGTCCGCTGTTGAGCGCGCGAGGCACCTCCGCGGACAGGTCCGCCAGCGTCCCCCGCCACGCGGCCTCCAGGCGTTTCTCCACCGCGGCGCGCTCGTTGATGATGGCCACGACGCCGAAGCCGGACAGGCCGGCCGAGGGCAGCACGACCAGCAGGATGAGCAGCGCGAACGTGCGTCGGAAGCTGAGGATGACGGGCGCGGGACGAGACACGGCCCCCCGTGTCTACACGCGACGGCGGCCGGGTGCTCGCGGCTTTTGGGGGAGGGGGGAGTCTTCCCGACATTGTCCGGAGGCGCACGGCGGGTGGAGAGGACGTCGACTTCGGGGGGCGGGTGAGCGAGCATGCGGCCCTCGGGAAGGCGTGTGAGCAGGGCCGGCACGCTTCCGGACAGGCCGTGGGGCATGCGCGCAGGGTGGGGCCGGAGGAGCGCGCGAAAGCCTTCGCGGGAGGGGATGGCATTTCCGATGCGACGGCAGGGATGGGCCGCGCTGTGCGCGGTGACGACGCTGGTGCTGTCGGGTTGCAAGGAGCGTGAGGTCGCGGGCACCTGGAGCAATTCCTCCGGGTCCGTGGCGCTCAGCCGGGACGACTCGCTGCTCTACGTGGTGGACGCGGACAACGGCATCCTCGCCGTGGTGGACACCGCGCGCCGGGAGAAGGTGTCCGAGGTGCGGGTGGGCCCGCGTCCGGAGCGCGTGACGGTGGGCCCGGACGACACCGTGTACGTGACGAACCGGGGCGGCAGGAGCGTGTCCGTCATCCGGAAGGGAGACGCGGTGGAGGCCGCGCGCGTTGAAGTGGGCGTGGAGCCCACGGGGATGGCGCTGTCTCCGGATGGCAGCACGCTGTACGTGGTGAACAGCGCCATGCGTGAGTCCGCCGCGCGGGGCAGCCTCACCGCCATCGACACGGGCACGCTCACGGCGCGCTGGGAGCTGCCGCTGGGCGAGGAGCCGCGAGGCATCGCGCTGCTGGAGGACGGCCGCAAGGCGGCGGTGTCGCTGTTCCGGCAGGGCGACGTGATGACGGTGGACCTGTCGGACGCGAACCAGCCCCAGGTGATGCGCGGCGGCACGGACCTGCTCGCGAAGGCGAACCGGCCGTCGCCCCCTGCTGCCCCCTCGGAGTTCGAACCGCTGCCCATGAATCCCCAGCAGGGCCCGCGCTCCTTCCGGTCGCGCGGCATGGTGGACCTGTTGAGCGCTCCGGATGGCCGGCGCCTCTTCGCGCCAGTGCTGTGGTCGCGCGAGGATCCGCTGGGCGGGCCCGTGGACGGCCGCGGACCCAATCCGGGAGAGTCGATGTACGGCGGCGGGACGCCCTGCGGCGCGTCGGCCGGTGGCGGCGTGGTGGCCGCGGGCCTCATCACCTTCGACGCGGAGGACGAAGCGCCCCGCCCGGTGGTGGACGACCTGGACGAGTGCAAGCCGCCGCCGGAGGAGAAGCCGGACTACCCCACGTCGCTCGTCGCGAGCCCCTTGTTCGACACGCCCCTGCAGGGGCCGGCGGCGGCGGTGGTGGACCCCACGGGCGCGTGGCTGTTCCTGGTGAACCAGGACTCGAACAACGTGGCCATCCTGCCCTCGTGGCGCCGCTCCGGTTCGGACCTGGTGAACGAGACGAGCCCGGTGCGGCAGCTGATTGCCGTGGGGGCGGGCCCCAACGGCATCGCGCTCACGCGGGACGGTCGCAAGGCGTACGTCTACAACGCGTTCGACCACACGGTCAGCACGCTGGGGTCCAGCGGCAACGCGTTAGGGGACATCCGCGAGGAGGGTGAGCGCCTGGTCATCGTGGGCGACACGCTGTCGCCGATGGCGGCGGCGGGCCGGCGGTTGTTCTTCAGCGCGGTGGATGCGCGGATGACCAGCCCGTCCGTGGCGGTGTCCTGCGCGTCGTGCCACCTGGAGGGCCGCGAGGACGGCCACGTGTGGGGCTTCCCGGACGGGCCGCGCCAGACGCCCAGCCTGGCGGGTCGCATGACCACGGCGACGGCGCCCTTCCACTGGAGCGGCGAGTTCTCCGCGCTGGGGGACTTCATGAGCGCCACGGTGAAGGACCGCATGGGCGGCCAGGAGCTGGACGCGGACACGGTGGCGAAGCTGGGAGCGTTCATCGACGCCATCCCCGCGCCGGACAACGCGTTCCAGGGCGAGCCGCTGACGGCGTCCCAGACGCGCGGCGCCGCCCTCTTCACGCAGGCGAAGTGCGACACGTGCCACACGGGCGCGGCGCTCACGGACAACCGCAACGTGGACGTGGGCACGTTCGTGCTCTCGGGCGTGCTGCAGGACGCGGCGGCGGTCATCAAGGCGGGGCTCAACACGCCGTCGCTGCTGGGCGTGGGCCGCACCGCGCCGTACCTGCATGACGGCAGCGCGCCCACGCTCAAGGCCCGCCTGATGAACGGCCGCGAGACGAACCTGCACGGCACGACGGCGGGGCTGTCCGACGCGGACATGGACGACCTGGTGGCGTACCTGGAGACGCTGTAGCGAACCGCACCGGCGCGGTCATTCCCTCGGGAGATGGCCGCGCCGCGAAGGGTTCTTGCTTGAGCCGTGCCGCGAGGGCATGGAGACCCCCGCTCATGGGTCCCACCTCTCAGTCGGCGGGTTCGCTCCGTCTCAAGATCGCGTCTTCGCCCTGGGGCCTGGTGGCGCTGCTCCTGGTCCACCACTTCGGGCTCTGGGCGTGGACGGCCTGGCGCCGGGACATCCCACCGCTCCTGGTGTTGGATCGCTGGGACTCGCACCACTACAGCACGCTGGTCCTGGAGGGTTACTCATGGCCCCTCTGGGCCTTCCTGCCGCTGTACCCGGGCCTGGTCTGGCTGGTGCGGCAGGGGCTGGGGGGCACGCTGCCGCCCCAGGTCGTCGGCGCGGCCCTGTCCACGGCATGCCTGCTGGGCTTCGTCGCGTGGAACACCCATTGGGCGCGGCAGGGGCCGGAGCGCGAAGGGATGACGGCCCGGACGCCTTGGGGGTGGTTCGTCTTCCTCTACGCTCCCGCCAGCTTCGCGCTCCATTCGCACCACACGGAGGGGCTCTTCCTGCTCCTGTCGTTCGGGGCCCTGGCGTGTGCTTCGCGTGGGCTGCTCCTGCCCTCGGCCGTGCTGGTTTCGCTGTGCATCTTCACGCGTAACCAGGGCTGCTTCGTGGCCATCGCCGCCGCGCTCCTGGCAGCCATGCGCGAACCGTCGTGGCGCGAGCGCTTCGTGCGGTTCGGCTTCATGGGGTGTCTGGCGCTGGTGGCGTTCGGAGGTTTGCTCGTCTTCGAGTGGAGCCGCTCCGGCGACCCCTTCATGTTCCTGAAGGCCCAGCGGGAGTGGAATCACGTGGACTCTGTCTGGGGCGCCATCCGGGGGCTGTGGTTCGGCAATCCCTGGCACAAGGGATTCAACGGCTGGCTGGTGCTGCGGAACGTCTTCGGGGCCGCGTGGCTGGTGTTCGGGGTGATGTTGTGGCGACGCGACCGGGCCCTGGGCCTTTATGTCCTGCTGTCACTTCTGGTGATGCTGCCTCAAGGCGACCTGGGAAATGCCTTCCGCTTCGGCGCGGTGCTCTTCCCGGTCATGTTCGTCGCGGGCGACTGGCTGGCCACGCGTCCCAAGGCGTTGCGCTGGACGGTGGCACTGCTGCTCGTGTGGCTCAATCACAAGGCCACCCACGCCTACGCCATCGCGAAGTGGCCTTACTGAGTCCGCCGCGGGCTACTGCGCCGAGGGCGCGGGCTTCTTCGCAGCCGGTGCGGGAACCACGGGCTTCGGCGCCATCGCGGCGGGACGCGGGGCAGGGGAGGGCGGCGGCACGGAGCCTGGAGGCGCGGAGAGCAGGTCCTTCGAGCCCGAGCGCGGCGCGGTAAGGCTGTCCATCGGCTCCAGCGGTTCATCCAGCAGAAGGCTGTCCCCCGCGTCGGCCGGAAGCTCCGAGCCCGCGTCCGCCGTCGTATCCCTCACGCCGTGATTCGACGTCACCGCGAGCCGGGCCACGTCCATCGCGCGGTCGGGGTCATCCCCCAGCCAGGTCACGACCACGACGCACGGCGTGTCGTCATCCCACGCCACCACCTGCGTCATGCCCTGCACGGGGTTACGGCGCGCGGCGGCCTTGCCCAGCGCCGGAATCTCCTCACCGCCCACGTTCAGCGTGGGCTCGAGCAGCGCGCGCACATCCGCGTTCGCGTAGTTCGGCTGGCAGTCATACGCCACCGACACGGACACGCCCGCCAGCGCCGCTGAACGCAGCGAGCACACGGGCCCGCACGTGGGACACGCGCGTTCCTCCTTCATCGTGAAGCCGTTCAGCGTGAGGTCGCGCAGGTCCGCTGGAAGCAGCTCCTCGCACGAGGGCAGCGTCAGAGTGGACGGCCGTCCCGGAATCCCGATGACCCCCGCATCCGACGCTCCCGTCGCGTCCGTGCCCGCACCGGGCCTGCTGCACGCGCCCAGGGCGAGCGCCATCAGCAGTGCACCCCGTCCGACCCTCATCCCGTTGGCTCTCCTCACCGACGCCATGCGCGCGGCGCGGATGGTAGACCGTGCCCGGCCCTCGTCATCAGCATTGTGGCGCGGCTGCCGCTTTCCGGACGCGACCGGATGGCGGGAGAGAGGTCGGGCAGGCCGGCCTCGTTCATGGGCGGAGCGTGGGCTAGGCTGCCTGCCTTCCTCCACCATGCGCCTCCCCGGTTTCCTCAGCCTGTCGATCCTGGTCCTGGCGCCGGCCATTCCCGCCCGGGCCCAGACATCCAGTCCGCCTCCCCGGAGCGCGACCCCCGACGAGTCCTGGAGCGAACCCGGCAAGCCCGCTTCGGAAGCCCCACCGGCCCCCGCGAGTCCCCAGGCCGCTCCCGGCGAGGAAGTCCCCTCCCGCGTTCAGCCGCCGCCCGAAGCCGAGGGCTGGGAGTCCTTCCCCGGGGCCTCCAGCCCCGCTCCTGTCCCCGCGCCGCCTCCGCCTCCGCCGCCCCGGGCCGCTCCGACGCCACTCGCCGAGCCGCCATCCGCGCGCCGTCGCGTCAAGGCTCCCCGTCCGCCGCCTCCACCCCAGGCTCCCAATCGCTACGGGCTCTACGGCGGCCGGTCACTGGGCTCCGGACACGCGGGCGTGGGCATGGAGCTGGGCTTCCCCTTCGTGTCCGCGCGCGGCATGTACGGCGTGCTGGAGCACCTGGACCTGGGGCTGGGCGTGGACACCGTCTACGGCCTGATGACCGAGCTGCGCGCCAGCGTCCGCTTCACCCTCCTGGACAGCGACAACGTCAGCCTCGCCTTCGTGGTGGACGGCGGCCATGCGTTCTTCCTGCGTCCCCCGGACACGGAGGACAAGGGCGCGCGCTACCTGAGCGGCCGGCGCGACTGGAACGTGGCCCCGGGGCTGGTGGCGTCCTTCCAGGGCGACAGCCCGCGCGCGTGGCGGCCGTACCTGGACGTCCGAGCCTTGATGGCCTTCGACATGGACCCCATCCAGAAGGATCCGCTGTCTGGCGTGCCGCCCGCGTGGAAGCTGGATGCGTCCGTCCTTGTCCGGCTGGGCGCGGAGTTTCCCGTGGGTGAGAAGACGTCCTACGCTGTCTCGTTCGGTGGCGACTTCCGCAGCCGCTCCTCGGACGCGGAGTTCATGCCCACGCTGTCCGTGGGCGTGGTGTCCACGCTGTTCTGAAATCCCCCTTCCCCCTCTCGACCCGAGGTCAGCTCATGCGCGGCAGTGTCATCGGTGCAGGTTCGTTCGGAACGGCGCTCGCCAACGTGCTCGCGGTGAATTGCGACGAAGTCCGCCTGTGGGGCCGTGAGCCCTCCGCCGTGGAGGCCATCAACACCCACCACGAGAACGCCACCTACCTCAAGGGCATCCCCCTCTCCGAGCGCGTGCGCGCGACCACGGACCTGGAGGAGGCGCTGGCCGGCTCGGAGATGGTGGTGCTCGCCACGCCCAGCCACGCCACGCGCGAGGTGCTCGCGCGCGCCAAGGACTTCCTGCCCAAGAGCGTGCCGCTCGTCACGGTGTCCAAGGGCATCGAGAACGGCACGCTGCTCACCATGACGGAGCTGCTGGAGGACTGTCTGCCGGAGGAGTTCCACCCGTACGTCGCGGTGCTCTCCGGCCCCAGCTTCGCCAAGGAACTGGCCCGTCGCATGCCCACGGTGGTGACCATCGCGTCGCACTGGGACAAGGTGGCCCAGCGCTGTCAGAAGGCGCTCCAGACGGACACCTTCCGCTCGTACACGTCCACGGACGTGGTGGGCGTGCAGTACGGCGGCGCGCTGAAGAACGTCATCGCCATCGCCGCGGGCATGGCGGACGGCCTGGGCATGGGCCACAACGCGCGGGCCGCCATCATCACGCGCGGCCTGGCGGAGATTACGAGGCTGGCGGTGCGCAAGGGCGCCAACCCGCTGACGCTCTCCGGCCTGTCCGGCATGGGCGACCTGGTGCTCACCTGCACGGGCGAGCTCAGCCGCAACCGCCACGTGGGCATGGAGCTGGGCAAGGGCCGCAAGCTGCCGGACATCCTCGCGGAGATGAAGGAGGTCGCCGAGGGCGTGAAGACCGCCAAGAGCGCGCGCGACCTGTCCATCAAGACGGGCGTGGAGCTGCCCATCTGCGAGCAGGTCTACCTCATCGCCTACGAGGGCAAGAACGCCAAGATGGCCGTCGTGGACCTGATGACGCGCCAGCCGAAGTCGGAGCTGTCCGGCGTCTGAAGACGCCGCGAGGTGCTAGTAGCGGCGCGGCTTCGCTTCGGGGCTTGCGCCGCGCACGCGCCACACGGTGAGCCGCTCGGAGTTGGTGTGGCTCAGGACGAGTCCTTCCGTCTGCATCTCCTCCAGCAGGCGGTTCGTCTTGAGCCGGTCCAACCCGATGGTGCGGCCCAGCAGGTCGCCGGGCATGCCGCTCAGGTTGGAGCGCAGCTGGTTGATGATGGCGCGCTTGAACTCGTTCTTCTGCAGGCCGTCGATGTCCTGCGTTCTCCACGCGGACAGGATGCCCCAGCCGATGAGCAGCAGCGTCACCACGGCGATGACCGGGTAGACGATGTGGCTGTTCTTCTCGAGCAGCTCGATGTAGCCGGTGGTGATGGACGAGACGGGCCGGTCGTAGTCCGGCCCGGAGTCCTGACCGGGCAGGCCTTCGATTTGGGCCGTCAACAGAGGGATGAGCAGTTTCAGCGCGGGAGCCAAGGCCCCCCGACTCTACGGGGAGGGCCCCCGCGCCGACAACCCGCCCACCGTCAGACGACGCCGATGGACTCGGACGCACCCTCGGCGAACAGGGTGATGTCCGCCTTGGCCAGGAGCGTGGACAGGCCCTCGCGCTTCACCGCGCTGATGGCCACGCCGCCCAGGGAGCGCAAGAGCGACTCCACCTCGTCCGCGGACAGCTGGTCCGCCTTGTTCCACACCATCAGGCGCGGCTTCTCCATCAAGCCCAGCGAGGCGAGGATCTTCTCCACCGCCTCCACCTGGTCGTCGCGTGCCGGGTCGCTCGCGTCCACCACGTGCAACAGGAGGCTTGCGTCGTACAGCTCCTCCAGCGTGGCGCGGAAGGCCGCCACCAGGTCCTTGGGCAGGTCCCGGATGAAGCCCACCGTGTCGGTGATGATGACCTCGCGCTCCTGCGGGAAGCGCAGCCGGCGGCTCGTGGGGTCCAGCGTGGCGAACAGCTTGTCCTCCGCCAGCACCTCCGCGTTGGTGATGGCGTTGAGCAGCGTGGACTTGCCCGCGTTGGTGTAGCCCACGATGGAGATGACCGGCACCTCGCGCCGGTTGCGCTGCGCCCGGCGGACGCTGCGCTCGCGGCTGATGACGTCGATGCGGCGCTCCAGGTTGGTGATGCGCTCGCGCACGCGGCGACGGTCGATTTCGAGCTTCGTCTCACCCGGGCCGCGGCCGCCCACGCCACCGCCCATGAGGCGGCTGAGCGAGTCATCCCCCTGCACCAGCCGAGGCAGCCGGTACTTCAGCTGCGCCAGCTCCACCTGCAGCTTGCCCTCGGCCGTCTGCGCGCGCTGCGCGAAGATGTCCAGGATGAGCTGTGTGCGGTCGAGAATCTTCAGGCTCGTCGCATCTCCGATGTGCCGCCCCTGCGACGGGGTGAGGTCCTTGTCGAAGATGAGCAGGTCCACCATGGACTGCATGGAGCGCAGGTTCAGGTCCTCCAGCTTGCCCCGGCCGATGAGGTAGCGCGGATCCGCTTCGCGCTTCATCTGGAGCACGCTGTCCACCACCTCCACGCCCGCGGTGCGCGCCAGCTCCTTCAGCTCCGCGAGTGAGGACTCCGCCCGGGCGCGGTTGCCGTCCAGGCACACCGCCACCAGGATGGCGCGCTCCTTCCCGGACACCGTGCGCGCGGCGGCCTTGCGGTTGAACTCCTCCTCCAGCGCGTCCAGCGTGGACAGCAGGTCCGGCTGTTCCACGTGCACGGAGGGCAGGGTGGACACGTGCCAGAACTCGCCCGCGCCGTTCTCCGGCACCAGGTAGGCCCAGTGCAGCACGCCGGGCAGGCCTTCGTTGCCCACGCCCACGGCCGCCACGCAGTCCAGGCGCAGGAGCGCGAGGTCCGTGAGGTCGTCCTTCGTCAGGGGTTCGCTCTTCAGGTGCGTGTGCACCAGCCGCAGGCCACGCAGACGAATCTGACCGGCGCGCGCACGGCCGATGTCCGGCAGCTCCAGCTTGTGCGCGTTGCCCACCACGACGTGCTCGATGTCGCCCTTGCGGTTGATGAGGACGCCCACCTGACGGTTGAGCTCGTGCGACAGCTCGGTGAGGTGGCGGGCAAGCTCCGCGGACACGATTTCGCGCGGATCCACGCGGCGGCGGAAGGTGTTGCGCAGCCGCTGCTGCTCGCTCGACTTCAGGCCCAGGGTGTTGCCGAAGATTTCCTTCAAACCGTTTCTCCTGGCGCGGACATCGAACGACCCGCGCTGCATTCAAGGCATTGGATGGACTGGGGCCACCCGCGTTTCATGACAAAGCCCCCCAGCCGGTGTGTCGCGCAGCCTGGTGAACAACCGGCCACGCGCGTCCTTTCCCGTTCCAGCCTACGCTGCCCCTGTGACTGATTCCGCACGCAACGCCTTGCGCGGGGCCCGCCGCGTGGTGGTGAAGATTGGGACCAACGCGCTGACGAGCGCCACGGGCCGCTTCAACCGTGCCCACTTCGACGCGCTGGGGCAGGACCTGATGTGGGCCGCCGGGGGCCGGGAGCTGGTGGTGGTGTCCAGCGGCGCCATCGCCCTGGGCATGGAGCGGCTGGGGCTGCCCGCGCGCCCCCGGGACATCCCAGGCAAGCAGGCGTGCGCGGCGGTAGGGCAGAGCCGCCTGATGCAGGCGTACGAGGAAGCGTTCGGTCACGCGGCCCGGACGGTGGCCCAGGTGCTGCTCACCCACGAGGACGTGCAGGAGCGCCGGCGCTACCTCAACGTGAAGCACACGCTGGAGCGCTTGCTGGCCGCGGGCGTGGTGCCGGTCATCAACGAGAACGACACCGTGTCCGTGGATGAGTTGAAGTTCGGCGACAACGACACGCTGGCGAGCCTGGTGGCCGGCGTGGTGGAGGCGGACGCGCTGGTCCTCCTGTCGGACGTGGAGGGCCTCTACACCGCCGACCCGCGCAAGGACGCCGAAGCCCGCCTGATGCCCGCCGTGCCGCGCGTCACCGCGGACGTGCTGGCCCTGGCTGGCGACGCCACCAGCGAGGTGGGCACGGGAGGCATGGCGTCCAAGGTGCGCGCCGCCGCTCGCGCCGCGGAGCTGGGCATCCCCTGCGTCATCACCTCCGGCGCGGTGCCCGGCCGCCTGCGCGGCGTGCTCCAGGGCGAGGCCGTGGGCACGCTCTTCGAACCCGCCGGACGCCGCAGCGCGCGCACCGCGTGGATCGCCCACGCCCTGAGGCCCCGGGGCCGGCTGGTGGTGGACGCGGGCGCGAAGGAGGCCATCGTCACCGGCAAGCGCAGCCTGCTGCCCAGCGGCGTGACGGGTGTGGAGGGGGACTTCGGCCGGGGAGACCCGGTGGACCTGACGGACTCGGCCGGGACGGTGTTCGCCCGGGGCCTGTCCACCTACGACGCCAATGAACTCAGGCGCATCGCCGGGCGGCGGAGCATGGACATCGAGGCGGTGCTGGGCTACCGCTACCTGGATGAGGCGGTGCACCGCGACGACCTGGCGGTGCTGTAGCCGCGGTCCACGCAAAGGCCGCCTAGATGGAGCAGGAGACGGACTTCACCGTGCCGGTCGCCGGCTCCGTCAGGCGCATCAGCGCGCGGAACTCCGGCGAGTCCACCTTCATCAGGAGCAGCGAAACCTCCAGCTCCCCAGGCACCCGGCCCAGCTGGAGCTTGCGCTCCTGGCCGTGCAGCAGGGCGAGCTGCGAGTGGCCTTCCCCTTCCGGCAGGGACAGGTCCACCTGGAGCTGGAACGAGTCGCCCTCGCCCTTGGGCGTGAGCACCAGCCGGTAGTCCGGCACGGTCGCGCCCGGACGGCGGCGCTCGGCGCGAAGGGTGCGGCCCGCTTCACCCAGCAGCTTGGGCTGGGCAATCAGCCGGCCGTCGCGCCGGACCTCCAGCGCGAAGTAGAGCGGTTCGGAGCGGGCGTGCGCCGGGGCGGAGACGAAGGCCAGTAGCACCAGCGCCAGCCCGGGAAGCCACTTCTTCAGCAGGGAGGTGTGGTTCATGGTCGAGCCCTCGTCAAAAGCTTCGGTCCGCCGCGTCGGCCCCACGGCAGCCAGCAAAGCCTCCAGGAGGCCCGCTGTCGCTTCTCACCCAAATCGACAATGGCCAAGGAATAACCCAGACGCGCCCCGAGTGCGAGCCCCACACCTGGGGTTGTCTGCTGGCTTGCGGACGAAACGAGGGGTACATGACGGTACCTGCTTGCCTGTTCAGGTTGGGGCGGCTATCCCCCCTTGGACGGAGCCAGTGCCCTCCGCTGTTCCCTTTCTGTTCGTTTCCTGGCCTGCCCCTTTCTCCCACCCCGGAAGTCCCCGGTCTCTTGATCTCCCGGGTCCTGTCCGCCATGGTCACCGATCACCTGAATGGACCGCACGGAACGCATCCTTGATCTCGTGGCACTGCTGCTCGACGCGCGGGAACCCATCTCGTGGGCCGAGCTGCGTGAGCACTTCCCCGCTGACTACGGTGGCTCGGATGACGCCGCGGAGCGCAAATTCGAGCGCGACAAGGCGGAACTCGTCGAGCTGGGCTTCCCGCTGAGCTACGTGCAGGGCGACGACGAGCGGCGCGACGGCTACCTCGTCGACCGCAACGTCTACTACCTGCCGGAGGCGGACCTCACGAAGGAGGAGTTGGCCGTGCTCTACGCCGCCGGGTCCGCCGCGCTGGCGTCCGGCGCGTTCCCCGGCCGCGACGACCTGGCGCACGCGCTGCGCAAAATCGGCTTCTTCGCCGGCGAATCCCTGCCCACCCCGCGCGTGCGCATGGAGCTGGGCACCGGCCAGCAGGGGCAGGAGAAGGAGGTCTCCGCCCGCCTGGAGCAGCTCTGGGACGCGTGCTCCGCCCACAAGTGGGTGCAGCTGACCTACGGCAGCCCCCGCAAGGACGGCGTCACGGAGCGGCGCGTGGACCCGTACGGCCTGGCGCTGCGGCGCGGCGTGTGGACGCTGGTGGGCTACTGCCACCTGCGGCAGGGCCTGCGCACCTTCCACGTCCACCGCATCCGCGAGCTGAAGGTGAACACCGCCCGGCCGCGCACGCCGGACTTCGAGGTGCCGGCGGACTTCTCGCTGGACGCCCACGTGGCCTACTTCCCCTGGCAGTACCGCTTCCACGAACCCCTGGAGGTGACGCTCCAGCTGACGGGGCCGCAGGCTTCGCGTGCGGGCTCGCTGTTCCCGGGCGCGGCGCTGGAGCCGGTGTCGGAGGGCGTGGTGCGGGCCCGCTTCCCGGTGACGTTCCTGGACGGGCTGACGCGCTTCGTCCTGTCGCTGGGACAGGACTGCCGTGTGGAGGGGCCTCCGGAGGCGCGCGAGCGCCTGGAGCGGATGGCCGCGAACATCCTGGCGAAGCACGCGCCGGTGGAAGGTCAGCGGGTGAGCGCATGAGCAACGTCCATGAGCGGCTGCGCCGCCTGCTGTTCCTTGTCCCCTACGTTTCGAAGCACCCCGGCGTCACCGTGGAGGCCCTGGCCAAGGCCCTCAACATCAGCCGCGAGGACCTGCTGGAGGAACTGGACCTGCTCACCTGCGTGGGCCGGCCGCCCTTCAACCCGGACGACTACATCGACATCTACGTGGACAACGACCGCGTCTACGTGGACCTGGATCAGCGCCTGTTCGCGCCGCCCCGGCTGACCGCGGGCGAGGCCGCGGCCCTGGCCGCCGCGGCGGAGCTGTTGCGCCCGGCCACCGGCGACGCGCTCCAGAGCGCCCTCACCAAGCTGGAGAACATCATCCCGCCTGCCGCCCGCGAGCGCTTCCGGGACATGTACCGGAAGATCGACGCCTCCGCGGACGCGCCCCCGGCGCTGGGGCCCATCACCCGGGCCATCCTGGAGCGGCTGGAGGTGACGTTCGGCTACGCCAGCCCCGGCCGCCCGGCGGAACCGCGCCGGGTCCGCCCCTACGAGCTGCTCAGCCACCGGGGCCAGTGGTACCTCCAGGGCTTCTGCCACACCCGCCAGGACGCCCGCCTGTTCCGGTTGGACCGCATGGAGGACCTGGCCGTCACCACCACGGCCTTCCAGCCCCCTCCGGACGCCCGCGCGGACGTGCCCAACCCGGCCCGCGGCGCCAGCGAGGCCTCCGTCCGGGTGCGCTTCACCCCCACGGCGGCACCCTACGTGAAGGAGCGCTTCGGCCAGGACGCCCGCCCGCTCGCTGACGGAGGGGTGGAGGTGCGGGTGGCCGGAGACAGTGAGCGCTGGCTCACGCAGTGGGTGCTATCCTTCGGCGGAGAGGCGGAGGTGCTGGAGCCGGCGAGCGCGCGCGCCGCCGTTGCCCGAGCCGTACATGCCTCGATAGGCTCCTAGGACGACATGGCCTTCCAACTGACGATCTCCGAGGGAAAAGACGCCGGCAAGGAGTTCGTCTTCGACCAGGACTCCGTGCTCATCGGGCGCACCTCCGAGTGCGACGTGGTGCTGTACGACCCTGGTATCTCCCGCCGCCACTGCCGCATCTTTCAGGACGGAAGCGGCTACGCGGTGGAGGACCAGAAGAGCGCCAACGGCACGCTCATCAACGGCGCGGCCGTGCAGAAGCAGACGCTGACGGACGGCGACACGCTCACGCTGGGCCCGGTGACGTTCCTCTTCGCGATCGCCGCGGAGGAAGCGACCACCGGCGAGGACGAGAAGCCCGCGGAGGATGGCGCCAACAGCACGCGCATCGTCTCCATCGACTCCTTGCGCAAGCAGCGCAACAAGAAGGCCGCCGCGTCGCTCGTGCCGGAGGGCGCGGACGAGGAGGACCTGCAGGGCATCCGCGCGGAGTCCACGCGCATGAACATGCGCGCCATCCGCCGGCCCACCTCCAACGCCCAGCGCGCCGTGCCGCAGGATCCGCCTCCGCAAGAGGACGCCCCGGCGGCCATCGAAAAGCCCGCTCCCGCGCCCCCGCCCGCGCGCCGCACCGGTTCCCAGTCCTCCCGCGCCGTGGCCCGCACGCCCCGCGCCGGTGGCGCCAGCAGCAGCGCTGGCGGTGGTGGCCTGTCCGCGGCCGAGCGCGCCCGCATCCGTCGTGAGACGCCGGGTCTGGTGGCCAACCTGCGCCTGTTCTGGGCGGAGGCGAACTCCAAGGTCCGCGCGGGCGTGATGGCCGGCGGCGGCGTGGTGGTGCTGGGCCTCTTCGCCCTCATGTACTGGTTGGTGCTGGGCGGCGACACCCAGGTGGCGAAGGGCGAGGAGCCCGTGCGCCTGTCCAACCAGCCCATCACGGACTCGTTCGGTCTGGGCGACGGCGTCACCTGGAACCGGCCGGACATGAAGGTCTTCGAGTGGGAGTTCGTCGCCGCGACGCGCGCGGTGGTCATCCTCCACTACCAGGCCCAGGGCATCTCCAAGGACGAGGTGGTGGTGAGCGTCAACGGCGTGGACGTGGGCAAGGTACCCCCGGACACGCTGGCCAGCCAGGAGCGCTCGCTGGAGCTGATGATTCCGCCCCAGCAGCTGCGCAAGGGCGAGCCCAACCGCATCATCTTCGACAACACCCGCAACCCGCCGGGCGAGGACACCTGGCGCGTGTGGAACGTCTGGGTGGAGCGCGCGCTGCTGCCGGAGCAGCTGTCCACGCAGCAGCTGGTGCAGACGGCCAACGAGTCCTTCAAGAAGGGCCGCAAGAACTTCGACACGCCGGACATCGGCGCGCGCAACCGCTACGAGGCGTGGAAGTCCTTCCGCGAGGCGTGGCTGATGCTGGAGGCCCACCCGGACCCCAAGCCGGACCTCTACTTCGAGGCGCAGGAGTTCATGAAGCGCGCCCAGCAGGAGTTGGATCGCACCTGCTCCAAGCTGCTGCTGGAGGTGGAGGGCTACTACAACCAGGGCCACTTCAAGCAGGCCGCCTCCACGCTGGACCACATGCGCGAGTACTTCCCCGAGTACGACCAGCCGTGCGCCACGCGCGCGGAGAACAAGCGCGTCGAGTTCGGCCTGTAGCGAGCCGTCGTCTACCGGACGGTGCAACCCCGCCAGGGAGGCGGGCGGGGCCCGTCCGGGTTGCCGGTCCCTCCCTCCGTTCCCACCCTGAGTGGGGTGATGCGTGAGCTGGCGGGGGAGGACGGGCGGACGGAGGGGTTGGTTCCAGCGGCGCGCTCGCCGGGACCGGTGCCGGAGCACGGCCCGGTGTGGAGCGCCGGGGTGTCGCGGCGCCTGCTCGCCCGGTACTACCTGCCGCAGCGCCACACCACCCTCCAGGGCAATGCGTGCCGGCTCCTGCGCGACGGCGTGGAGGCCTACCCGGAGATGCTGGAGGCCATCCGCCGGGCGCGCCGCTCCATCCGCCTGGAGACGTACATGTTCGTCACCGACGCGGTGGGCGAGCTGTTCGGCCAGGCCCTCGCGGAGGCCGCCGAGCGCGGCGTGCACGTGAAGGTGCTCTACGACGCGGTGGGCTCGTGGACCAGCCGCAGGAGCTTCTTCGAGGGCCTGCGCCAGCGCGGCGTGGACGTGCGGGCCTTCAAACCCTTCAGCCTCCAGCGCGGGCTGCGCCACCTGCTGCGCCGGGATCACCGCAAGATTCTGGTGGTGGACGGCACGGTGGCCTTCACGGGCGGGGTGAACATCGCGGCGCACTGGGCCCCGGAGGGGCAGGGCGTGGCGTGGCGCGACGACGTGCTGCGGATTGAAGGCCCCGCGGTGCATGAGCTGGAGCGGCGCTTCCTGGCCACGTGGCGGATGATGTTCCGCGACCGCCTGAGCCGGCTGCGCCGGCGGATCCGCGGCGGGGCCCAGGCGCTGGAGGCCCGTCCCCAGAAGGGCGACGTGGGGCTGGCGGTGTTGTCCAGCCGCCGCAGCATCCACCGCGCGTACCTGCACGCCATCCAGCGCGCTCGGGCCAGCGTGCTCATCGCCGCGGGCTACTTCGTGCCGGACCGGCGCATGGTGGCCGCGCTCAAGGACGCGGCGAAGCGGGGCGTGGAGGTGAGTCTGCTGCTCAACGGGGGCAAGAGCGACCACCCGTTCCTCGAGCATGCGACGCGCGCCTTCTACGAGCCGCTGATGGACGCCGGCATCCGCATCTTCGAGTGGCGCCGGGGCGTGCTGCACGCCAAGACAGCCGTGGTGGACGGCGTGTGGGGCACCATCGGGTCGTTCAACCTGGAGCGGCTGTCACTGGCCTTCAACCACGAGGTCAACGCCGTCTTCGCGGACCCCCGGCTGGGTCGCGACCTGGAGGACTCGTTCCGCCTGGATTGCGGCAACTGTCGCGAGGTGGACCTGGCCGCCTTCCGCCGCCGTCCCCTCTGGCAGAAGGCCGTGGAGCGGGTGCTGTACTTCTTCCGCAAGGTGCTCTGAGCGGGGCTGTAAGCCCGGGGTCCGAACCAACCGTCCACCGCCTTCAACGCAGTGCAGGAACCCTTTGCATGCCGGGGGGGACACGCCTAGAAGTTGCGTCATTCCGGCACGGAAGGACGGCAACGCACATGACGGACAGTTTCGGCACCAAGGCCCAGCTCAAGGTGGGCTCGGCGACCTACGACTATTTCAGCCTGGCCACGCTGGCGAAGGCCCACCCGGCGGTCAACCGCCTCCCGTTCTCGCTGAAGGTGCTGCTGGAGAACCTGCTGCGCAATGAGGACGGCCGCGTCGTCAAGCGCGAGCACATCGAGAAGATGCTCGCCTGGGACCCCAAGGCGGCCCCGGAGACCGAGATCTCCTTCCACCCCGCGCGCGTGCTGCTCCAGGACTTCACCGGCGTGCCCGCCGTCGTGGACATGGCCGCCATGCGCGAGGCGCTCGCCGCCATGGGCGGTGATCCCGCCAAAATCAATCCGCGCAACCCGGCGGACCTGGTCATCGACCACTCGGTGCAGATTGATTCGTTCGCCACCACCGCGGCCTTCAAGGAGAACGCGGAGCTGGAGTTCGAGCGCAACCGCGAGCGCTACGCCTTCCTGCGCTGGGGCCAGAGCGCGTTCAAGGGCTTTGGCGTGGTGCCGCCGGACATCGGCATCTGCCACCAGGTGAACCTGGAGTTCCTGGCGCAGGTGACGTTCCGTCAGGGCAGCACCGTGTACCCGGACACGCTGGTGGGCACGGACAGCCACACCACGATGATCAACGGCCTGGGCGTGGTGGGCTGGGGCGTGGGCGGCATCGAGGCGGAGGCGGCGCTGCTGGGCCAGCCCATCACGATGCTGATTCCGCAGGTGGTGGGCTTCAAGCTCACCGGCAAGCTGCCCGCGGGCGCCACGGCCACGGACCTGGTGCTCACCGTCACGCAGATGCTTCGCAAGAAGGGCGTCGTCGGCAAGTTCGTGGAGTTCTACGGCGAGGGCCTGAAGGCGCTGTCGCTGCCGGACCGCGCCACCATCGCGAACATGGCCCCGGAGTACGGCGCCACCATCGGCTTCTTCCCGGTGGACGAGGAGAGCTGCAACTACCTGCGCTTCACCGGCCGCCCGGATGACGTGGTGGCGCTGACGGAGGCGTACGCGAAGGAGCAGGGCCTGTGGCTCAACGCCGGCGCCCAGGAGCCCCTCTTCAGCGACACGCTGGGGCTGGACCTGGCCGCCGTGGTGCCCAGCCTGGCGGGCCCCAAGCGTCCGCAGGACCGCGTGCCCCTGAAGGACATGAAGGCCGGGTACGAGGCGTCGCTCGTGGAGATGCTGTCCGCCGGCAAGAGCAAGGGCGAGGACGACGAAGGCCCCAAGGGCGCGAAGGCCCCCGCGGCCCCGGTGGCCCCGGAGCGGCTGGCCCAGTCCGTCACCGTGAAGGCGGGCAAGCAGAGCTACCAGGTGGGCCATGGCGCGGTGGTCATCGCGTCCATCACCTCCTGCACCAACACGTCCAACCCGGCCGTGCTGGTGGCCGCGGGCATCCTGGCGAAGAAGGCCGTGGAGAAGGGCCTCAAGCCGCAGCCCTGGGTGAAGACGTCCCTGGCCCCGGGCAGCCGCGTGGTGACCGAGTACCTGCGCGACGCGGGCCTGCTGCCCTACCTGGAGGCCGTGGGCTTCCACGTCGTGGGCTACGGCTGCACCACCTGCATCGGCAACTCCGGCCCGCTGCCTGAGTCCGTGTCCAACGCGGTGGTGGAGGGCGACCTGGTGGTGGCGGCGGTGCTGTCCGGCAACCGCAACTTCGAGGGCCGCATCAACCCGCACGTGCGCATGAACTACCTGGCGAGCCCCCCGCTCGTGGTGGCGTACGCGCTGGCCGGTGAAGTGGGCCGCGACCTGGACAACGAGCCGCTGGGCACGGACCCCAACGGCCGCCCGGTGTTCCTCAAGGACATCTGGCCGTCCAACGAGGAGATCAAGGAGACCATCCGCACGGCCGTGAAGCCGGAGCAGTTCCGCAGCCAGTACGCCAACGCCATGGAAGGCGACACGCTCTGGCAGCAGCTGCAGGTGGGCAAGGGCTCCACGTTCAAGTGGGATGAGAAGTCCACCTACGTGCGCAAGCCGCCCTTCTTCGAGAACCTCCCGAAGGAGCCCAAGGCGGTGCAGGACATCAAGGGCGCGCGCGTGCTGGCGCTCCTGGGTGACTCCGTCACGACGGACCACATCTCGCCCGCGGGCAACATCGCGAAGACGAGCCCCGCCGCGAAGTACCTCATGGCGGAGGGCGTGGAGCCCAAGGACTTCAACTCCTACGGCGCGCGCCGCGGCAACCACGAGGTGATGGTGCGCGGCACCTTCGCCAACATCCGCCTGAAGAACCTGCTGGTTCCGGGCGTGGAGGGTGGCGTCACGGTGCACATCCCCACGCGTGAGCGGATGAGCATCTACGACGCGTCCATGAAGTACCAGGCGGACAACATCCCGCTCGTGGTGCTGGCGGGCGCCGAGTACGGCACCGGCTCCAGCCGCGACTGGGCGGCCAAGGGCACGCAGCTCTTGGGCGTGAAGGCCGTCATCGCCAAGAGCTTCGAGCGCATCCACCGCTCCAACCTCGTGGGCATGGGCGTGCTGCCCCTGCAGTTCGAGGCGGGCCAGGACGCGCAGTCGCTGGGCCTCACCGGCCACGAGACGTTCGAAATCACCGGCGTCGCGGACGGCCTCTCGCCGCAGAAGAAGCTCACCGTGAAGGCCATTGGTGAGAAGGGCCCCATCGAGTTCACCGCGGTGTGCCGCATCGACACGCCCAACGAGCTCGACTACTACCGCAACGGCGGCATCCTCCAGTACGTGCTGCGCCAGCTCGCCAAGGCGTAGCGGACAGCACCCGCTGGTTTCGCGGCCCGGCCGCCCTCGCTTCTCGGGAGGGTCGCCGGGCCGTCGTCTTTTCTGGTGGCTACTCCGCGCGCAGGCGCGTCCAGGCGGCCACGTAGCGCGACAGCCGCTCGGCGTCCTTCGGTGTCACGTCCTTCAGGCGGCGCACGTCCATGTTGTCCTCCAGGTCCGCCAGCTTCACGCGGCGGGCCAGGGGGTGGGGACGCAGCCGTTCGATGAAGGCCTCGTAGCTTTCGCCCTCGCGCTTCGTCAGGCAGTCCAGGGCGGACAGCACGTCCTCCGGGTAGCCCATGCCGCGCAGGCGCTCCAGCGTGTACGGCGTGTCCTCCACCACGTCGTGGAGGATGGCCACGGTGCGCTCCGCGTCGGAGGCGAGGCGCAGCATCACCCGCATGGGGTGGAGGATGTAGGGCTGTCCTGCCTTGTCGCGCTGACCCTGGTGCGCGGCCACCGCCAGGGCGATGGCGTCTTCGAGCGTGGGCATGGGCGGAAGCTTCTCACGCCCCGCGGACGGCTCAATGGTTGAGGTTGCCGGAGCCCGTGCCGCCCGCCGTCTGCGCCGTGTAGGCGTGGCCGCCGCCGTTGTACTGGAGGATGCCCTCCACGGCGAGCGCGCTGGGGTCCTGCTGGTTGTTGCCACCCCGGCGCGGAATCAGCGTCTCGCTGATGCAGATGGCGCCCACCACCACCTGTTGATCATTGTCGCGGTTCCACTCCGGGGCGAGCGGTTTGAACTCGTCCTCGTTGTCCCGGATGTAGAGGTACACGTCGTCTTTGCCGTCGCCGTCCAGGTCCGCGAACAGCGCGGGGTTGACCGTCTTGATGGCAGTGCGGCCGGCGGCGGTGCGCGGGTTGGCGGGCGTGGTGTTGGTGGGCGAGCCGATGGGGTCGTAGGCGTCCGGCGTGCTCAGGAAGGTGTTCCACTGGGCGTAGTTGCGGCCGAAGTAGCCGCGCGCCAGTTGCAGGCCGCTCTCCGCGCAGCCCTGACGCTGGCCCGCGCGGCTGGACGTCACGGCGCGCGTGCGCTCGCTGCTGGCGTAGGCCATCACGCCCGCCACCAGGCCCAGGAGCACGGTGACGAGCAGCACGACGAGCAGCAGCGTAGCGCCGCGGGGGGAACGCGAGGAAGCGCGTGGGGACATGGCGGAGGGCCTCACGGAGGACGGACTCACAGGCTGGCGGCGGCCAGGTTGGGCAGCTCCGCCCGGCGGGAGAAGAGGCTGCGGAAGTAGCCGTCCGCGGGAGCCGCGGCCGGTGTGTGGTTCTCCACCGCGATGGGCAGGTCGTCGGTCAGGACGTCCTTGCTCTGCGTGTCGCGGCGGGGCGAGCGGCCGGTGGCCACCACGCTGATGCGCACCGAGCGCAGGCCCGGCGTGTACTCGGGGCTGAGGCCGTTCTGGAAGTCGTAGCGGGTGGGGTCGCCCGTGTTGGTGGCGTCGATGCCGAACGTCACCTGGAAGTCCTCCACGTAGTCCTGCACCACCACCGGGTCTGCCATGTCCATGAAGGGGCGCCCTGACACGTCGCTGCCGGGGATGCCCTCCGCGCGCATCAGCGCCTTGCGGCCGTTGCTCGCATTGGTGCCGATGAAGAAGTGCAACAGCCGCACGGGGTACACCAGGTCGCCCTTCTGGAAGCCGCCCTTGTGGGGCGCGTTGGAGAAGCCCGCCACGCTGGTCTCCAGGAAGTTCACCGTGGCCGTGGGCGGGCTGCTCGTCACCGACGCCTGGGTGAGCAGCGCGGCGCTCTTCATGTTGCTGGCCACCAGCATGGGGTTGGTGGGCGCGGCGCCGGAGAGCGTGCCCGCGCAGTTGACCTCCAGGGCGCCGGTGCCCGGCTTCACCACCGTCATCGCCGCGCCCGGCGCGCAGTCGCGGCCCAGGTAGTTGCGGTCCGGTATCACCAGCCACAGGTCATCGCTGCCGTTCGTGCCCGGCGCGTTGCCGGTCGTGGTGGCGGCGAGCACGCCCGTGCCCGCGCCGTCACCGCCGAAGACGGAGTTGATGCGCAGGGGCGTGCCGCTGGACACCACCCAGAGGCCCTCGGACATCCCCGCGCCGGCCTGGCGCACCGCCGACAGCAGCGTCTCTCCCGCGAGCCTCGCGTTGTCGTGGCTGTCCGCCACGTGCTCCGTGTTGTGCACCACGCGCCCGCCCGCCAGCAGCAGCGCGGTGGCCGCCGCCAGGACGATGGCGGTGAGCGTCGCGGCCACCATCGTCTCCAGCAGCGTCATGCCGCGCGCGTTCGCCCGAAGCTTCGTCCGGAACTTCGACCGGATCCTCATTGGACGAAGACCTCGCTGTGCACGATGGCGCGGTCCAGGCTGTCGCCCTTGCGGTACGCGCGCGTCCAGAAGGTGAAGGGCAGGGCCCCGGCGGGCACCATCGCCTGGGCCGCGGGCGGCAGGTCCTTGGGCAGCCCCTGCGTCACCAGGACCTCGCGGCAGTAGACGTCTCGGGGCAGCACCGTGTCCGGGGTGACGGTGGTGCAGGGCGTGCCGGCGGGCACGTCCAGCGCGGGCTCCACCTGGCCCGTGGGGCGCACGCGGAAGTAGGCGCCGGTGCCGATGTCGCCCGTCTGCGGCGTGCTGGGGTCCAGCACCCAGGGCGCCGTGGCCAGCGCCACGTCCGCGGGGAAGAGCGCGGGCCTGGGGATGGCCTGATTGGCCAGCTCCATCTTGGACGCGAGCCACAGCCGCTGCACGCGCGCCTCCAGCAGCATGCGCCGGCCCTGGAGCACCTGGCCGTCCTTCACGTCGCGGGTGGCGGCCACCATGCCCATCACGGCGCCCACCGCGGCCAGCGCCAGGACGCACGTGGCGATGAGCACCTCCAACAGGCTGCTGCCTCGCCGGGCGGCGGAAGAGGGAAGGGCTCTCATTCGAGGAACCTCTGGCTCCAGTTGAGGAGCTGGTAGAGCACGCCGTTGTTGCCGTCCACGGAGTCCTTCGCGTTGGGGCTGGAGGCTCCGGTGTTGGTCGCGTTGTCGATGCGCGTGACGCGCAGGGCGCTCACCTCCGCGCCCACCACGAAGTCCGTGGACGCGCCGCCGCTGTCGCGGTGGTAGACGGCCACGCCGCCGTAGTTGGCCAGCGTCGCGCCGCTCATGGGCTGGATGCCCGCCTGCGTGGTCGCTGTATTGCCCAGGTCGATGCTGTACGTGTGGCCGCCAACGGACGCGCTCAGCAGCATGGGGTCGTTCACGGACTCCTCCGCGGTGCTGAAGTACGCGGTGCGCCCGGCGATGGTGATGTTGCCGTAGACGTGCTCGGGCGCCGGGAAGATGAGCGGGAAGGGCGCGGGCTCCTGGAGCACGCCGAAGGTGTTCGCCTCCGTGTGGGCCAGGTTCGCGTTGATGGGCGAGCCGTCCAGCCGATAGCCATCCGTTCCCATGGGCAGCCGGAGGCCCGCGTCCAGGAGCAGCGCGTGGAAGCGGCCGCCCACCGTGTCCGGGACCCAGTCCATGCCGGCGGTGCCCACCAGGGCCACCACCTTGCCCTTGTACTGGCTGAAGGCGGAGGCGTTCGCCGCGTCGAGCGGAATGCGCGCCAGGCCCACGTTGGTGCTGATGGGCTGACTGGTGACGGGCAGCCCGCCGATGTTCATCGCCGTGTACTTGCAGGGCGCGGCTTCCGAGCACGCGGGGCCCATGCGCGCCACGTTGATGTTCATGCCGGTGGACGCGTCCAGCTCCCAGAGCTTGCCCTCCATGTCGCCCACGTAGAGGCGCGCGGCGCCGCTCGAGTCCTGCGACACGGTGGGCGCGGCGGGCGCGCTGTTGTCCACGCTGCTGGTATAGGCCTGCTGCCACTGCCACAGCTTCTGGCCGGTGGCCACGTCGATGGCGAACACCTGCACGCCCTTGGCGGGAGAGCCGGGCGAGCCCGACACCGGCAGCGCGCCGGAGCTGCTGGAGGCGACGAAGACGGCGTACACGGGCTCCATGCCCAGCCGGCCCACGCCCACGGACAGCCCGCGCGAGCCACCCAGGCCGCTGTAGTCATAGAGGCCGCTCGGCTGACGGCCCGGGTCCGCGCGCGGCGGCAGCAGGAAGAGGCTCGAGTCCTCGTCCCAGGTGTACGTCCAGTCCATGCCGCCCTGGCCCTTGTCCGCCAGCGCCACCGCGGAGTTCGGCGCGCTGGAGGTGGCGTAGTGGCTGCCCACCAGGTGCCACAGCAGCACGGGCTTGAGCGGGTTGGTGACGTCCATCGCGAAGAGGTCGCGCCCCGTCTGGCCCACGTTGGCGACGAGCACGGTGTGCCATTCGCGGCGGCCGGTGCCCACGAAGTCCGCGAACACGTCGAAGACGGCGGGCGCGCTGTTCACCCGCGCGGTGTTGTTGCGCAGGCCCGCAAGCTGCGTGGCCGGCAGGAAGCTCCAGAGCTCCGTGCCCGGCGGGGGCGTGGTGCCGTTGCGGAAGCGCTGGGCGAAGTCCGTCTTGAAGCGCGCGCTCGCGTCCGGGTTGGGGAAGTTCAGGCTCTGCGCGGGGCCGTCATAGCGCGCGCCGCCGGAGACGTAGAAGGCGTGCACCTGGCCGTCCAGGCCCGCCGCGTAGGCCACCGTGGGGCGGGCGGCGGTCTTGTCCTGGATGAGGGGGCTGGCCGTCACCACCACGGGCGACGAGTGGATGAAGCCGCCCAGGTGCGCCTTGTTGTCCGCGTCCTCGTTGTTGCACTGGGTGACGGAGGGCTCGAGGACGGGCGTCTCGCCGGCGCCGTCGTTGCCGGACACCGTGGCGTAGCAGTAGCCGCGCACCCGCTGGAGCATCATCGCCACCGCGTTGAAGTCCACGCCCAGCTGCAGCTTGTTGATGATCTCGTTGGCGACGCCGAAGTCCGTCCCGGCCAGCTGCGGCGAGTACTGCGTCGCCTGCTGCAGGTCGCAGATTCCGTCCGGGCCCTTCACGAAGTCGTAGCGGAAGCTGCCGTCGCGCGCCGTGGCGCGGCCGAGCTTCAGCTCGTCCACGCAGCCGGTGTTGGGGACCGAGCCGTAGTTGCGGTTGATGCGCGTGCCGGAGACCTCCTCCGGCTTCCAGCCCACCTGCATCACCCCGTGCGGCGCGGTGCGGCCGGCGGCCAGCGTCGGGTTCACCGTCACCTCGCCGCCGAAGTAGGTGAAGAGGTTGCGGTCGCCGGGCGCGGGCATGCGCGCGTCCGCGTTCCACAGCGTTCCGTCCGACAGCGAGTTCTCCCCCGTGGACAGCGCATCCCCGCCAATGAGCGAGTGCGCGCGCAGCGTGCCCGGGTAGTAGGGGAACACCCAGTGCGAGCCCTGCGCGGGCGTGTACGTGTCCGCGCCGGGCGGGTAGCCCGTCACGGCGTTGTAGGAGGTCTTGAACAGCAGGGCGCGCGAGCCGTTGGTGTCGCTGCCGTTGGTGTCGTCCAGCGCGACGGGCGCGGACACGGTGCGCTCGCTCTGCAGCGGTTCGTTTCCCAGGTTGAGCAGCGTGTTGAGCACGATGCGCGTGCCCGCGACGCTGTCCTTGAAGTCATGGCCCGCCAGGTAGACGATGGTCGCCTTCTGCGGATCATTGTCCTTCTGGTTGAAGGAGAAGAAGTCGTTGCCGCGAAGGGCATTCGCCGCCACGTGCGTGGGGTTGTCGTACTGGTTGCCCGGGGCGTAGTTCACCCAGCTCACCGCCAGCCGGCGCACGCCGTTCTTGAAGGTCGTCCGGTAGTTCTCCGTCTCGCCCGCCACGTTGTTGAAGCGGAAGTCACCCAGCTGGGAGAAGGGGTCGCCCGGGTTGGGGTAGACGATGCAGGCGGGCCGGGGCGAGGACTCGTTCATGTAGTCCGGGTCCGTGCAGTTGCGGCCGTCCCAGTTCTTGCCGCTGTTGCCCAGCTTGTTCTTCTCGAAGTTGACGTCGCCCTGGAAGCGAGTGGAAGGCACCAGCCCTCCGCCCACCTTGTCGGTGTGCTCGTAGGACCAGATGCTGGTGCACTCGGCGAACAGGCCGTTGCCGCGCTGGTTGGTGAAGTGGGCGATGTTGTTGAGGACGTTCTCCGCCTGGTTGCCGGCGCCGTCTCCGTTGGACTGGTACGCGGGGCGGGTGCTGTCGCCAATCTGCCAGTGCGGCGCCCAGAACACGCGGTAGCGCGGGCGCAGGGTGACAGGGTCCACGGCGTTGATCAGCCCGTTGGGGAACGCCGTGGTGGAGATGAGGTCCGCGTTGGCGTGCAGCGCGTCGTAGATGAGGCCGGGCTGTCCGCCGTTGAGGTTGCAGCCGCTGGTGGTGCCCTGGGGGCAGCCGCCCGCGCCGGTGAAGTCCAGGCCCGCGTTGCGCAGGTAGTCGTCCAGCATGCCGCCCTTCACGAACGACTTGTCCACCGCGTTGTCGTCGTCCAGGTCCAGCAGGGCGATCTTCGGGGGCACGCGGTTCAGCCGCCGGCCAATGGGCGCGTTGAACTCGATGGTGGCCTGATGCATGCGCACGTAGAAGCAGTTGCTGCCATTGCTGAACGTGTTGCAGCTGCACGTCGTGCGGAACTTCTTCGGCGCGTCCGCTCCGGCGGAGGAGTTCAGGAAGTCGAGCGCGTTCTTCGCGTCCTTCGCGTCGATGATGAACGCGCCGCCCATGTACTGGACGTCGCGGAAGCCGCTGGCGGTGCTGAGCGTGGTGGCAGTGAAGTTCGGCCGCGCCTGGGCGGGGTTGGTGGTGAAGTTGTCGATGTTCGCTTCGGGGAACAGGCCGCTCGCGGGCAGCGCCTGCAGGGGCGGCACCGGCACGACGGGCGCCGCGTCCGCGCGGGAGATGTGGAAGTCGCAGCCGTCATTCCAGCTGGGGTCGTTCCACTGGCCGTTGTGCGGCAGGGGCGGCAGGTGCTTGTTGGTGGGCACGCAGCGGTTGGGGGACCGCTTCGTATCGTCGATGGCCAGGTACACCGTCACCGGGTGGTTGGCGTTGAAGCCGCCCGCCTCGTTGGACTGCAACAGGCGCCACACCAGTCCGTAGGCCGACAGGCTTCCACAGCCCTGCTGGAAGGTGGCCTGCTCCGGAATGATGAGCGCGCCCTGGCTGAAGGTGACGATGTCCGTCGCGGACGCCGGCAGCGCCGTCAGCAGCGCCAGGCCCAGCAGGATTCGCCGCGCCGCGGAAATTCTGGGGGTGATGGGGGCCAAGGGTTCACCGGGGGTTGGAGGCCAACTGACCCCCTCGGGGTCGGAGGTCACCCCTGGCTTGTGCACACCGTATGCCCCGGCGTGGAGGACTCCCGTGCGGGGGGAGCCTTGGAAAGAAACCGTGTGGCTGTGAGTGGACGACCTCAGCGGCTACGCAAAGCTTGCGAGGTCCGCACGTCGTGCATAGCGGCGGAGGCCGGGTCGCCTAATCCGCGACCTTGCCGCCCCGGCCGGCCTTCTTCTCGGAGGTGCGCTTCTTGTCCTCCAGGCGCCGGCGCTTGGAGCCCAGGGTGGGGCGGGTGGCCTTGCGGACCTTGGGGACGAAGGTGAGGGCCTGCAGGCCGGCGCGCAGGCGGCGCACGGCGGCGTCCTTGTTCTGGGACTGGCTGCGGCGCTCGGTGGCGGTGACGGACAGCTCCGTGGGCGGGTGGGAGAGGCGCACGCCGCTGGCGGTGGTGTTGCGGTGCTGGCCGCCGGGTCCGGAGGCGATGAAGAACTCCACGTCGCAGACCTTCAGCAGGGCCTCGTCATCCAGGGAGAGGGCCTCCCGGGCGGCCTGGCGTCGAGCGGGTGCGATGGGTGTGGTCGGCGGCGTCATGGCGGTCCTCAAGTTAGCGCCGCGGAGACGCCGCCGGTACCCCGCGCCTGACACCGGGCGGCGCGGGGCCCCTTCAAGGCCTGCTCAGGTGTAGTTCAGGTTGAAGGTGAAGCCCGTCTTGGCGGCGCGCCCGCTCTCGTCGGTGGCCACGAACTTCACCACGTAGGGCAGGACGGAGAGCGACCGGTCCGTCGTGACGCGCACCTGCGCGGTCGTCTCACCCGGGGCCAGGGTGACGGGGTCGGCGCCCAGCCGCGTCGTGCCCGGGGTTTCCAGCGTGAGGGTGAGCGCGCCGGTGAAGCCCTCCGCGCGCGTCACCGTCACCGTCACCAGGGCGGACTGGCCGGGCGCCACGTTCACCTGGCGGGGCTCCACGGCGAGGGCGAAGTCCGGCTGGGGCTCGGGCGGCGCCAGGATGACCAGGGAGATGTTGCCCCGGGCGGTGACGTTGTTGGCCGGGTCTTCCGCGATGAGCTGCAGCGCGTTCACGCCGTAGCTCGTGACGTTGTTGGACACCGAGATGGTGGCGGTGGTGCTGACGATGGTCTCCCCCTCCGGCAGGGAGAACGCCGGGCCGAAGGTGACGCCCTCGGGCGAGATCGCCGCGCTCACGCGCACCTCACCCAGGTTGTCCGCGATGCGCTGGATGGCGATGTCATAGGGGACGGAGTCGCCGGGCGCGGCGGTGACGGTGTCCGCGCCTCCCCAATCCAGGTGGTAGTAGGGCGTGTTGCCGCCGCAGCCCAGGGCCAGCGCGCAGGCGAGGACGGCGAGACGGGGGAGGGAACGCGGCATGGGAGGGCTCCAGGGGTGGCGAAGCAGGGGTGAGCATGGGGCCGGGGCGCGAGGGCCCGCAAGCGTCCCCAGGGAAGGCGGGCGTCAGCGGAACAACGAACAGGCGGCGAGATAAGTCCCGACGTGGGCCTCCAGCGAAGGCGCCAGCGGCCGCGCGTAGCCGCCGCCCAGCGTGAGCACCACGGGGAGTCCGCGTTCCTTCGCCGCGCGCATGACGCGCAGGTCGCGCTCGCGCAGCCCCGCGTGGGTGAGCGACAGCCGGCCCAGGGTGTCCTCCTCCAGCGGATCCACGCCGGCCTGGAAGAAGAGCAGGTCGGCGTGGGCGGACTCCAGGACGTGGGGCAGGTGCGCGTCCAGCGTGGCCAGATACTCCGCGTCCCCCACGCCGTCCTCCAG
This sequence comes from Corallococcus sp. AB038B, assembly GCF_003668955.1. Classification (NCBI taxonomy): domain Bacteria; kingdom Pseudomonadati; phylum Myxococcota; class Myxococcia; order Myxococcales; family Myxococcaceae; genus Corallococcus; species Corallococcus sp. AB038B. Next base: position 1,439,586 of record NZ_RAWO01000001.1, read on the forward strand.
GCCCAGGTCCAGGTGCGAGGCGTGCTTGCGGAAGGGGAAGTTGTGCTCGCCGTGCATGGAGAAGGTGAAGACGGACGGGTCGCCCGCGAAGGTGGCCGCGGTGCCGTTGCCCTGGTGCACGTCCAGGTCCACCACCACCGCGCGGCGGATGGCCCCTTCGGCCTGGAGCACGCGGATGGCCACGGCGATGTCGTTGAAGACACAGAAGCCCTCCCCGTGGTCCGGGAAGGCATGGTGCGTGCCGCCGGCCAGGTTCGCGCCGAAGCCGTCCTCCAATGCGGCGCGGGCGGCGGCCAGGGTGCCGCCCACGGACGCGCGCGCGTTGTCCACGAGCCTCAGGGACCAGGGGAAGCCCAGCCGTCGCAGCTCCGCGTCGGTGAGGTTTCCGCCGAAGAAGGCGTCCAGGTAGCGCGGGGTGTGGACGCGCTCCAGTTCGTCGCGTTCCGCGCGGGGGGCCTCGTGGAAGACGGCGGGGGGAAGGATGCCGCGCTCGAGCAGGATTTCGCGCACCAGGCGGTACTTCTCCATGGGGAAGCGGTGCCCGTCGGGCAGGGGGACCAGGTACCGGTCGATGTGGAAGACGCGCACGGACCCGGGGCGTAACGCCCGTTCCGGAGGGGTGCAACCGGGGGCGTAGAACTTCCGGCGGGCCTGTCCGTTACAGGAGCAGGCGGCGCGAACGTGCCCGCCCCGCGCAGTCCCCAGGAGCCCACACCCATGAACCTGAAGCCCCTCTCGCGGGCCGTCCTGACGGCCGCGCTCGCCACCGGTCTGTCCGCCACCTCCGCCTGGGCCGTCACGCCCGTCAGCGCGCCGGCCACCACCACCGCGAAGCCCGCGGCCGAGAAGCCCGCGCCCGTCAAGCCCACGGGCACGCCGGCCACCGGACCCCAGGCGCCCACGGGGCAGGGCGCGCAGGCACAGGGCCAGGACGCGCAGGTCCAGCCGCAAGGCGCGCGGCCTGAAATCGAAGTGGCGTTCGTGCTGGATACGACGGGGTCGATGGGCGGCCTGCTGGAGGGCGCCAAGCAGAAGATCTTCTCCATCGCGTCGCGCATCGCGAAGGGCAAGCCCACGCCGCACCTGAAGGTGGCGCTGGTGGCGTACCGCGACCAGGGGGACGCGTACGTGACGAAGCGCTTCGACCTGAGCGACGACATGGACTCCATGTTCGCGGAGCTGCGCAAGCTGGACGCGAACGGGGGCGGGGACTTCCCCGAGCACGTGGGTCGCGGCCTGGGCGAGGCCGTGTCGCTGCTCAAGTGGAGCCAGGACCGCGAGGTGATGAAGGTCATCTTCCTGGTGGGCGACGCGCCCCCCGCCCAGCGCGAGGCCGCCTGGGACTTCAAGCTCTGGTCCAAGCGCGCGAAGGAGCGCCACATCGTGGTGAACACGGTGCGCTGCGGCTCGGACTCCTCCACCGAGGAGTCCTGGCGCTACGTGGCGAAGCTGACGGACGGCACCTTCGACTCCATCGACGCGGCGGGCGGCATGGTGGCGGTGGCCACGCCCTTTGACGCGGAGCTGTCTCGCGTGAACGCGGAGCTGGCGTCCAAGACGCTCTACGGTGGCCGCGCGGAGGCCCAGGCCATGAACCGCGCCCGCGCGGAGGCGACCAAGAGCATGGCCGCGGAGGCGGTCGCGGACCGCATCAGCTTCATGAAGGAGAGCCGGGGGGCGGGGAAGGGCGCCGCCAGCGCCGGAGCGGTGAGCAGCGCACCCGCGGCCGTCGCGGGCGGCGTGGACCTGCTGGAGAAGCCGACCGCGCTCGGCAGCCTCAAGGACGACGAGCTGCCCGAGGAACTCAAGGGTCTCAAGAAGGAGGAGCAGGCCGCGAAGGTGAAGCAGCTGTCCGCCGAGCGCAAGGTGCTGGAGGAGAAGGTCGCGAAGCTCGCCACCGAGCGCGACCAGTGGCTCACGAAGAACGCCCCCACCAAGGAGGACGCCTTCGACGCCAACGTGATGAAGAGCGTGAAGAAGCAGGCCGCGAGTTTCGGCGTCACGTACTGAGTGACGTGTCGGGCGGGGCCCACCCAGGCCCCGCCCGCGCGGCTATTCGCGCGTCACCGCCCGGAGGACGATTTCCCGGCGTTGATCCAACAGCCGCATCGCCCAGGGCCGCGTCACCCGGTACACGCCGAAGTGGAGCACGGCGAACCCGAGGATGAAGGCCACGGACTGCCAGCCCGGCCCGTCCTTCCCCACGGCCCGCAGCGCATGGCCAAAGGGCATGCAGCCCACGCTGGCCGCGAAGATGCCCAGCATGGACGCGGTGAGGGGAATCCGGTCGCGCCGCTTGAGGCTCGCGTGGAACTTCACCGGGAAGTACAGCGACAGGAAGTTGCCCGCGGCCAGCAGCATGGGAACCACCGCCGCCACCGCGGCCATGGCGCACAGGAAGTCCACGAGCGTGCCCGAGCCGAAGTACGCCCGGTAGAAGACGCCCACCAGCACCGCCATCCCCAGCGCCGCCACGCCCTGCACCCGGTTCTTCGCGCGCAGCACGTCCGCCAGGTTCATGGGCGCCGCCAGGAACACCGCGAAGCCGTGCCCGTCGTACGCGAAGGTGTTCTGCGAGAACGTGGACGCGATGACCACCGCGCCATAGATGCTCAGGCCGCCCATCACCCACGCGTCCGCACTGCCGCCCAAGAGGTACACGAAGAGATCCCTGCCGGAGAGCAGCTTCAGCAGGATGGCCAGGATGAAGGGCACCGCCGCCAGCAGCCGGGCGCGCGGGTTGTTCCACAGGTCCAGCACCTCGCGGCGCAGGAGCGTGTCGAAGCGCGTACCCGTGGTGGCGAACGGGTCGCTGTCCTTCCCGTCCCCCCGGTCGCCGCCGGAGCGGCCTCCCGCCTGCCGGTGGAAGCGCATCAAGAGCGCGTACGCCACGACCATGCCCATGGCGGTGAAGAACAGCAGCCCGAAGGCCTCCAGCATGGCGATGCCCACGCGGCCGTGCGCCAGCTGTCCCAGCCCGTCGCCGAAGAAGCCCGGGGGCACCTGGCTGAGGGCCACCGCCGCGTTGATGATGAGGCTCATGTCCAGCGCGCCCACGCCCGTCTCGCCCACGCTGGTGAGCCACGACGTGTCGATGGGCGGGATGAACGACGCGGCGACGAGGAATGCCACCATGCCGCCACCCATGATGCGCGCGCTGTGCTTCGCCCTCAGCACGTTGATGACCGTGTAGAGGCCCACCCGGCTCCACGCCGCGCAGAACAGCGCGAACAGCACGTAGAGCACCGCCGCCAGCCACGGCGAGGCCAGCCGGTGCCGCGACGCATAGCCCACCGCCGCGCCGGTGAGGGGCGCGTAGAACACCAGTGCGCGGGGCTCGAAGAGGCTCGCCACCGTGGATCCCATCAGGAGGCGAAACGGCGAGATGGGGAACGCGGCGTAGCGCGACAGCTCGGAATGGTCATCCACGCCCGCGGACAACAGCGGCCACGTCACCCACGTGGCGGCGGTGACGAAGCACAGCAGGTTGAGGATGAAGTACGGCCACACGTTGCTGTGCACGATGAGCGGCATCCGCATCAGCTTGAAGAAGCTCAGGCCCAGCAGCACGCCCGGCGCGCTGGAGCCCGCGAACGCGGCCACAGCGAGCAGGCGGCTCTTGCCCGGACCCTGGTTGAGGCCCAGGTGCAGGCGCAGGCCCCAGAGCAGCAGCAGGTGCTGGAAGAAGCCGGGGACCTTCGGACGCGGGCTGCTCACGCGGTCTCCCGGCGCAGCGGCACCACGTTCGCCACGGGCTCGCCGTAGAACGACAGCTTCGCGTTGCGCGCGGCGGGCACGGAGATCAGCTTCTCGAACACCGCCTCCAGCGTGGACACGCCGTGGCGCTGGCGCAGCTGCTCCACCGGGCCCTGATCCAACATGCGCCCGCCCCGGATGACGCCCGCGTGCGTGGCCAACCGCTCGGCGATCTCCAGCACGTGCGTGGTGAGCAGCAGCGTCACGCCCCGGCGCGACAGCTCGCGCAAGAGCTCCCGGATGACGCCCGCGGCGAGCACGTCGATGCCCTCGAAGGGCTCATCCAGCAGCACCAGCTCCGGCGCGTGGATGAGCGCCGCGGCGATGGCGAGCCTGCGGCGCATGCCCTTGGAGTACTCCGCCACCAGCGCGCCCGCCTTGTACGTGAGCTCCGTGAGCTCCAGCAGCTCCACCGCGCGCGACGCGGCCTCCGCGCCATCCAGTCCGTACATGCGCGCGCAGAAGGTGAGGTACTGACGGCCGGTGAGGCGCTCGAAGAGGCTCAGCTCCTCCGGCACCACGCCCACGCGCTGCTTCACGTCCAGGGGCCTGGCCACGGCGTCCACGCCGAGCATGCGGATGGTGCCCTTGTCAGGCCCGTACACGCCGGTGAGCAACGCGATGGAGGTGGACTTGCCGGCGCCGTTGGGGCCGAGGAACGCGTAGAAGGCGCCCTTCGGAATCTGAAGCTCCAGGCCATCCAGCGCGGTGAAGGTGCCGAAGCGCTTGACGAGGCCGCGGGCGTCGATGGCCAGCTCGGAGCCGGCCGGTTCTGAAGAGGGGGGCGTCATGAAGGACGCCATCACACCATGCACCCAGGGGCTGCCCACAATCCTCGGGTTGACGGATGGTGCGGCCCGCCGGGCACTTCCCGACTCAGTGCACCATGGCCACCTCCGGCGGCCCGACGATCTGCTGCACGGTGGTGCGCACCTTGTCCAGGTCCACCGGCTTGGAGATGTAGCCGGCGGCGCCCACCAGCTCCGCCTCCCACTCGAAGCCGTAGCCGGAGATGATGATGATGGGCAGGTTGCGCGCCCTCGGCATCTTCTTGAGCGCGTCCAGCAGGCCCCAGCCGCTCATGACGGGCATGCGCAGGTCCAGCAGCACGGCGCCCGGGATGTCGTCCTCGAGAAGATCCAGCGCTTCTCGGCCGTTCTTGGCCTCGATGGTGGCATAGCCCATCTCCTGGAGGGCATCGCAGATGAGCGTGCGGTGACTCGCGTCGTCGTCGACGACCAGGATGAAGTTCGACATGGGCTTGAGCCTCTGGAGTGGCGGCGTCTGCTTGGGGACCGCGATTCTATGGGGACGAAGATGGGAATGCCCTCCTCATTGCGGAAGGGCCTGCGTTTCTTTTCAACATTCCCCATAGAGCGACAGCGTGTTTCCGCCCAGCACCCCCGCGAGCGCGGCCTCGTCCAGCCCCAGCCCGGCGAGCGCCCGCAGCTCCCGGTCCCACGCATAGGGGATGTTGGGGAAGTCCGTCCCATAGAGGATGCGCTCGGGCCGGACCTCCAGCGCCTTCCGGGGAAGGGGCACGGGGAAGTAGCCGCCCACCGCCATGGTCGTGTCTAACCAGAGCGTGTCATGGCGCTCCAGCAGGCGCGCGTACGCGTCGAACTCGTCCGCTCCCAGGTGCGGCACGCACAGCTTGAGCGTGGGATGATCCGTCAGCACGCGCTCCACCCGCTCCGCGGCGCAGAGCTGGTGCGGATCCACCGGATACTGGGCGCTGGAGGGCTCCCGCCCCGAGTGCATCACGAGCGGCTTGCCCGCCCGGGCGCACGCTTCGTAGAGCTCGTTCAGCTGGGGCGCGTCCGGAGAGAAGGCCTGCACGTGGCAGTGCAGCTTCACGCCCTTCAGCCCCAGGGCGAACGCCTCCTCCAGGATGCCGACGGCGCCGGGCTCGCCTGGGTACACGGTGCCAAGGCCGATGACGCGGGGCTCGGCCTTCGCCACCTCCGCCACGAAGGCGTTGAGCGCGCGCGCCATGCCGGGCTTGTGGGCGTAGTGCAGGGCGACCACGCGCTCGACGCCCCGGGACAGCAGGAAGGACAGCACGTGGGGCGTGTGCAGCTTGTAGCGGATGGGCCAGCCGTAGCGGTCGAACCAGCGCCACACCGCCTCGAAGACGCGATCGGGGAACAGGTGCACGTGCGCGTCCACGACGGGCGGCAGGCCAGGGTCCACGCGGGGCCCTTCCTCGTCCGCCAGCGCGGGCATGGGCATCTGGATGCCCTGTTCGCGCCAGGTCGCGGCTGGAGAGGACGCCAGGCACGGCACCGGTGCGTCGTCGTCCTCGTGTTCGCTGTGGGCGTGCTCTTCAGGTGGCTCCCTGTGAGCCGTCATCCGCCCGTGCCCGGCCCGGAGGACTTCTTCGCGTCGTCGTCCTCGTCCTTGTCCAGGCGCCGCAGGTAGCTGTTGTGCGCGTAGCCCTGGCGCTCCAGCCGCTGCGCCTCGATGGCGTCCGCGACCTTCGAACACACCTGGCCGAGCATGCGCAGGGACTCGGCGATCAACCGCTCCGCGTGATCCTGCGCATTGGCGGACGGAATGATGGGGCGGTCGCGACGGAACGGCAGGGGCAACTTCATCCTCTGGAATCTAAGGGATGCCCCAGCGCGGTGCCACGCGTCAGTCCCGCCCCGTCCCCTGGCCGCCCCTCCCGGTCCGGCGGGTTCACGGAGTGTTGACAGCGCGACGCGGCATCGCCCCCCGGGCCGGGTTAACCGCGTTGACAGTGTTCCAGTTTACATTTTGCGCCGGCCCGGCCTCCGGAGCACCCCTGTGCACCCCCTTGAGCGTTGGCAACCCGCTGGAATCACGAAGGGTTTACGAATTTTCAAGCAGGGGGATGACAGCGCCGGGATTCGCCTCTACATTGCGTCCGTCGGATTTCACTCAAGAGGTGCTGCGCATGGCTTACGACGGCGAGCTTGTGAAGATGCAGAACGGTCGCTGGGCGCGTTTCCAGCGGTGCCAGGTGTACCGGCCGGGCGTGACGGACGCCGGCGAGACCATGCTCCTGATCGCGGTGGAGCTGGAGGAGCGCTATCAGCAGCTGCTCGACGAGGCGGCGGATTCCCTCGCGGAGTACCGCTCCCAGGGCGTGCCCGTGCAGGTGCGGCTGGCGCCGGACGCGCAGGGGCTCACCCTGCACCCGGAGGCCCAGGCCTCCGTCTCGGTGAACTAGGCCCCTCCTCGGGGTTCCAGGCTGTAAACCCACGGGCTCCGCGCTTCACTGCGCGGGGCCCGTCTCATTTACAGCGCTGACAGGTCCGGGCCGCCGTCTACTTTTCAACGCACCGCATGCGACCCACACGGTGCGCGAATGCCGCGCTCAGTCGTGGATCTGGAAGAAGCGGGCGGCGTTGTCCCGGGTGACCCGTCGAACGAGCCGCTCGGACAGCTTCGCCTTGCCCAGCAGGTTCGCCGTGCGCGCGAGCCCCAGGATGTCCCCCGCGCCGTCGCCCGCGTCCGAGTCCAGCACCAGGCGCTCGCTGCCCAGCCGCCGCACCAGGGCCACCGCCCGGTCCGCCTGGAGGGCCTCCGGGTGAAGGGTGAGGCCGGCCCAGTGGCCCACCTCCAGGATGGTCCGCACGGTGCGCGCGTTGGCGTGGTCCACCAGCGCGCGCGAAGGCAACAGGCCCGACTGGCGCAGGAGCGTGAGGATGCGCCGCGTGTGGCGCTCCTTGTCCTTGAGCGGCGTGTGCACCACCACGCGCAGCTTGAGCTGACGGGCCAGGGCCAGCTGCTCCAGGAAGGCCTCTTCCTCCTCCTCGCCGCCCGCGTGCAGCCCCGTCTCGCCCAGGGCCACCACCCGGCCGCCCTCGAAGTAGTCCGGCAGGTGGCTCAGGACTTCGGACAGCCCCCGGCGCGGGATGCAGCGCGGGTGCACGCCCAGGGCGGCCCAGGCGCGGATGCCCAGCCGCTCCAGGCGCGGCAGCTGCTTCTCCACCAGCTGGTCGAAGTGCTGACGCAGCCCCTTGGCCGTGGGCTCCGGGAAGTGGTGCGCCACCACCAGGGCCTGTTCCACGCCGAAGAAGCGCATGGACTCCAGGTCCTGGTCCGTCAGGGCCTCCGGGTGGAGGTGCGCATCGAAGAGCGGAAGCGGCTCGGCCACGGGCAGTCGTTCTCCTTCGTTTCAGTCCTGGCCCGTCGCGGCGCCCTCGTTGCGCGGGTCACTGGAGGAATAGCGCAGGTTGGTGCGCGGGTCGCTGTAGACGGCCTCCGCGTCGCCCCAGGCGTCCACCCGGCGAATCTTGTGGCCCTTCGCCTCCAGCGCGGACAGCGTCGCCGGCTCCAGGCCCCACTTGTCCACCCAGAGCTCGTCCGGGAGGTACTGGTGGTGCAGCCGGCCCGTGCCCACCGCGCGCGCCACGTCCATGCCCTGATCCACCACGTTGCTGATGGCCTGGATGACGGTGGTGGGGATGGTGGAGCCGCCAGGGCTGCCCACCGCCAGCATCACCCGCTTCGGATCCTCCTTGGAGAACACCAGCGTGGGCGACATGGAGGACAGGGGCACCTTGCCGGCCTGGATGGCGTTGGGCTCACCGGTGACGAGCCCGTACGCGTTGGGCACGCCCGGCTGCGCGGCGAAGTCGTCCATCTCGTCATTGAGGAGCACGCCGGTGCCCTTGGCCACCAGGCACGAGCCGAAGCTGTAGTTGACCGTGGTCGTCATCGCCACCGCGTTGCCGTCCTTGTCGATGACGGAGATGTGCGTGGTGTTCTTCTTCTCCGGCTCCGGCGTGAGCGGCCCCGCGTCCTTGCGCAGCGTGGAGGCAGGCCCGCCCGTCACGGGCGCCAGCAGCGACGCGCTGGGCGTGGCCTTCTTCGAGTCGATGCCGCCCGCCAGGTCCGCGATGTGGCCGGGTGACGTCAGCCGCTCCAGCGGCACCTGCACGAAGGCCGGGTCGCCCAGGTACTTCGCGCGGTCCACGTACGCGCGCCGCACGGCCTCCACGTAGAGGTGCAGCGACTCCGGGTCGCGGTACGGCACGCCCTGCGGCCGCAGCTGCTGGAGCATGCCCAGCACCTGCACCACCGCCAGCCCACCCGCGCTGGGCGGCGGCATGGTGAGGATGCGGTGCCCGCGGTAGGTGGTCTCCAGCGGCGTGGCCGGGCGCGTGCGGTAGTTCGTCAGGTCCTCCTGCGTGAGCAGCCCGCCCGCGTCCTGCACCGTCTTCACCAGCGCCTGCGCCACCGGGCCCGCGTAGAAGGCCTTCGCGCCGCCCTTGGCCACCCGCTCCAGCGTGCGCGCCAGGTCCGGCTGTTTGATGAGGTGCCCCACCGGGGGCACGTCCGGCGTGCCCTGCGCGTTGGGCGTCAGGAAGATGCGCGCGGCCTCCGGGTCCTGGCGCAGACACTCCGCGCGGCCGGTGGCCATCTGCTGGTACTTGGGCGTCACCCAGAAGCCCTGCTTCGCCAGCCGGATGGCCGGGGCCAGCACCACCGCGGGCTTGAGCTTGCCGTGCTTGGACAACAGCTCCAGGTAGCCCGCCACCGCGCCCGGCACCGCCACGCTCAGGGCGCCGTCCGTGGACAGCCCCGGCACCAGCGCGCCGTCCTTCAGGTACATGTCACGCGAGGCGCCCTTGGGAGCCACCTCCCGGAAATCCAGCACCTGTGTGCCGCCCGACTTCGCGTCGTGCACCAGCGCGAACCCGCCGCCGCCCACGCCGGAGTGGTAGGGGCCCACCACCGCCGCCACGAACGCCGCCGCCACCGCCGCGTCCACCGCGTTGCCGCCCTTGTCCAGCATCTGGAGCGCGGCTTCGCTCGCGGGCGGATACGCCGTGGCCACCGCACCTCCCCGGTAGGGACGTGCCGCACCCGCCTGCGCCGCCACCAGCAACACTGCGAGTCCCAGCGCACGGAACGACTTCCGTCCCGCGGCGCCCATGTGTGTTTTCCCCACCTGGAGGCCTTTCCTTGTGATTTCCAGCCGTTCCCTAATGCACCACGCGCCGCGCCAGGGCCAGGGTTTCAGCCAGACAACATTTTTTTCCTTGGATTGTGAGCGGAAGCGGGGCAGTCTCCGGCCATGCGCAGCAACGGGCGGTGCTCATGAGTCTTCCGAACCCCGTGGAAAGCCCGGCGTCGATTCCGACTCCGGCCTCCACTTCGGCCCGGCTGACGACGTTCCTGAAACCGCGCTTCGGCATCACGGTCCAATGCAACACGTTGTGTGTAGCAGTCAGCGCCCGCCCCTCCCCGGACGTCCCGCGATCCGCTTTGAAGTCCGGGCGCGGTTGACGAGTTGATCGGCGGTCCCTAATTCTCCGCCGCATATGACAGCTCTGGCGGCGGTTGTGCTGTGCGCGGGCAAGGGCACGCGGATGAAGTCGGAGAAGGCCAAGGTCCTTCACCCCATCCTCGGCCGGCCCCTCTGCGCCTATCCCTTGAAGCGGGCCCTGGAGCTGGGTGCCACGCACGTGGTGCCGGTGGTGGGCCACCAGTCCGCGGAGGTGGAGAAGTCCATCCGCTCCCACTTCCCGGACGCGCCCCTGCGCTTCGCGCTCCAGAAGGAGCAGAGGGGCACCGCGGACGCGGTGAAGGCGGCCGAGGACGCGCTGAAGGGCCATGACGGCCGCGTGCTCATCCTCTACGGAGACGTGCCGCTGCTCCGTAAGGAGACGCTCCAGTCGCTGCTCGCCGCGCATGACGCCGCGGGCGGAGTGCTGGCGCTGGTGTCCACCACGCTGGAGGACCCCACCGGCTACGGCCGCGTCATCCGCGAGGCCGGCAAGGTGGCGCGCATCGTGGAGCACAAGGACTGCACCCCGGAGCAGCGCGCGGTGAAGGAGTGCAACGCGGGCATCTACTCCGTGGACGCGGCCTTCCTCTGGAAGGCGCTTGCCGAAATCAAGCCCGTCAACGCGCAGGGCGAGTACTACCTCACCGACCTGGTGGAGATGGCCGCGAAGCTGGGCCCCGTGGGCGCGGTGGACGCGGACGCCACGGAGACCGCGGGCGTGAACGACAAGGTGGAGCTGGCGGCGCGCGCCCGCGTCCTCCAGCAGCGCATCAACGAAGCCCACATGCGCGCGGGCGTGTCCATCCAGGACCCCGCCACCGCGTACATCGAAGAGGGCATCACCATTGGCACCGATACGGAGATTGGCCCCAGCGTTTCGCTGATGGCCGGCACCGTCATCGGGAAGAACGTCACCATCGGCCAGGGCAGCGTGCTCACGGCCTCCCACGTGGCGGATGGCACCCACATCAAGCCCTACTCCGTGCTGGAGGAGGCGCGTGTGGGCGAGCGTTGCATCATCGGCCCGTTCTCCCGGCTGCGCCCCGCCACGGAGTTGGCAGAGGAAGTGCATCTGGGGAACTTCGTGGAGACGAAGAAGACCCGCATCGGCAAGGGCAGCAAGGCCAACCACCTGACTTACCTGGGCGACGCGAACATTGGCGCGGGCTGCAACATCGGCGCGGGCACCATCACCTGTAACTATGACGGGGTGAACAAGCACCTGACCGAGCTGGGCGATGGCGTCTTCATCGGCTCGGACAGTCAACTGGTGGCGCCGGTGAAGGTGGGGGACGGCGGGTATGTCGGCGCGGGCACCACGGTGACGAAAAATGTGCCTCCTGGGAGCCTCGCTGTGTCCCGCGCGCCACAGGTCGTGAAGGAGGGTTGGGTGGCTGCCAAGAAGGCCCGGCAGGTGAAGGTGAAGGCTGGTTAGGAAGAGTGCTCGCCTGCTGGTCGGTCGGCGGGGCGGGGTTGGGCGTGTTGGGCGTGAACGGGTTGCCCGTGGTTTGCTCCGGCGCCGCGGGACGAGAAAGAGGCAGGACGAACATGTGCGGGATTGTTGGCTACGTCGGTGACAAGGAATCTGCTCCCATCCTGGTGTCGGGTCTGAAGAAGCTCGAGTACCGGGGCTACGACTCCGCGGGCGTCGCGGTGGTGGGCGGCAACCAACTCAATGTGGTGCGCGCCACGGGCAAGCTGCGCAACCTGGAGAACCGCGTGGTGCAGGACCTGCCCAAGGGCACCACCGGCATCGGCCACACGCGCTGGGCCACGCACGGCCGTCCCTCCGACGAGAACGCCCACCCGCACACGTACAAGAACGTGGCGGTGGTGCACAACGGCATCATCGAGAACCACCTGGCGCTCAAGGCGGAGCTGCGCGCGCGCGGCCACGTCTTCGCGTCGGAGACGGACTCGGAAGTGTTCGCGCACCTCATCTCCGCGGAGGTGGAGCGCGGCGTGGACCTGCCGGACGCCGTCCGCGCGGCCATCAAGCAGGTGAAGGGCACCTACGGCCTCGTGGTGGTGTGCTCCAACGACCCGGGCCGCATCGTGTGCACGAAGGATGCGTCGCCCATGGTGCTGGGCCTGGGCGAGGGCCAGAACTTCGTGGCCAGCGACGTGCCCGCGCTGCTCGAGCACACGCGTGACTTCGTCTACATGGAGGAGGGTGACCTGGCCGTCGTCACCGCCGCCAAGGTCGACATCTTCAACCGCGACGGGAAGCTGGTGAATCGTCCCACGCGCCGCATCGACTGGACGCCGATGATGGCGGAGAAGGGCGGCTACAAGCACTTCATGCACAAGGAGATCTGGGAGCAGCCCCGCGCCATCGCGGACACGCTGCGCGGCCGGATGCTCCTCACGGAAGGCGACGTCCACTTCGACACGTGGAACCTGTCCCAGGAGCAGGTGAAGTCCTTCACCAAGGTCACCATCCTGGCCTGCGGCACGTCCTGGCACTCGGGCGTGGCCGGCAAGCACATGATTGAGTCGCTGGCGCGGCTGCCGGTGGAGGTGGAGCTGGCCAGCGAGTTCCGCTACCGCGACCCCATCGTGGAGAAGAGCCACCTGGTCATCGCCATCAGCCAGTCCGGTGAGACGGCGGACACGCTGGGGGCCTTCAAGGAGGCCAAGCGGCTGGGCGCGCACACCATGGCCATCTGCAACGTCATTGGCAGCGCGATGACGCGTGAGTCGGACCTGCACATCCTCACCAACGCGGGCCCGGAGATTGGCGTCGCGTCCACCAAGGCGTTCACCACGCAGCTCGTCACCCTGTACCTGCTGGCGGTGAAGCTGGGCCGCATGCGCGGCACGCTGTCGGTGGAGGGCGCGCAGGAGCACCTGACGCACCTGACCCAGGTGCCGAAGATGATTGAAGAGGTCCTCAAGTGCGAGCCGCAGGTGAAGCGCGTCGCGCGCGAGTTCATGAACGCGCAGGACTTCCTCTTCCTGGGACGCGGCCCCATGCACCCGGTGGCGCTGGAGGGCGCGCTCAAGCTGAAGGAGATTTCGTACATCCACGCGGAGGGCTACGCGGGCGGTGAGATGAAGCACGGCCCCATCGCGCTCATCGACGAGAAGATGCCCGTCGTGGTCATCGCGCCGAAGCAGCCGCACGTCGCGTACGAGAAGATCATCGGCAACATCGAGGAGGTTCGCGCGCGCGGAGGCAAGGTCATCGCCATCCTCGACGAGGACGACACGCAGGCGGACACCCTGGCTGACCACGTCATCCGCATCCCCCCCGCCTGCGCGCTGCTCGCGCCGGTGGTGGCCACCATCCCGCTGCAGCTGCTCGCGTACCACGTGGCGGAGATGCGCGGGAACGACGTGGATCAGCCCCGCAACCTGGCCAAGAGCGTGACCGTCGAGTAGCGATTCACGGCTTCCACGCCTGAATGCGAAAGAGCCCGGACTCCCTTCACAGGGGGCCCGGGCTTCTTCGTTCCCGCTACTTCTCGTCCGCCAGCTCCAGGAGGACCTCCAGGTCCGCGGCGGCGTCCAGCGACTCCAACAGCTCCAGGTTCTCCACCACCTCGCGATCCTCGTCGGTGAGCTGGGGCTGGGGCCGGCGGGGCTCGGTGGGCAGGGGCGGGGCCTCCAGGTGCACGGCCTTCGCGGGCGCGGGGGCTTCCTTGGGGGGCGGGGACTGCTGCGCGGAAGCGGGCACGGCGGCCGCGAGCGCGAACAGCAGCAACCAACAGGGCGCGGGCCTCACTTGTTGCGCCGCCTTTCGCGCAGCCGCTCGCGTGCCTCCTGTCGCTGCTCCTGGGACATCTGCCGCCAGCGGCGCATGTTCTCCAACATCTGCTCGCGGCGCTCCGGGTGTTCCTTGAGATAGGCGCGCACCCGTTCGCGCAGCTCCCCGCGGCGCTCCGCGGTGAGGCCGCGCAGCTCGCGCACCTGCTCACGCACCGCCTGCCGCTCCTGGGGCGACAGGCGCTGGAAGTCGCGCAGGTTGGTCTTCAGCCGCTCGCGCTCCTCCGGGGGCAGCTGCCGCCAGCGCTGGAGGTTCGCGCGCACGCGGGCCTGCTCGTCGGGGGACATGGCCTTGAACTCGCGCAGCTTCGCGCGCAGGGCTTCCTTCTGCTCCGGCGGGAGCTTCTCGAAGCGCTCCGCGGCGGTGGGCGCGGGGGCGTTGGCCGCGAGGGCGGGCACGCCGATGATCAGCGCCACCGCCAGCACGCCGGCGGTCATCCTTCCCAGCATCACGGCACCCCCAGTTCATGGAGGTTCTCGACGACCTCCAGGTCTTCGGAGCTGTTGAGCCCCAGCACTTCGTAGTCCTCGACCAGCTCCAGGTTCGCCGCCACCTCCAGCGCGCCCGGGTCCCACTCCTCCAGCGAGGGCGACTCCACGCGCGTGCGTCCGGCCACCACCAGCGTCAGCACCACCGCGGCGGCCAGTCCCGCGGAGGGCACGAGCACGCCGGGCCTCAAGAGGTGCGCGAACCGCTCGCGCCAGGTGGGCGGCAGTGCGTCCACCCGCGCCAGCAGCTCGCGCCGGGCAGACGGGGAGGGGGTGAAGGCGGGCAGCTCCGCCATCCGCGCCACCGTGAGGCGCAGGAGCCGCTCCGTGCCCTGGCACTCCGCGCAGGTGCCCAGATGGGCCTCCATGCGCGCGCGGTGCGGGGGCGGCAACTCCCCGTCCACCCAGGCCGTCAGGTCTTCTTCGAACGCACAGCTCATGCCCGACTCCTCGCGGGCACGGTGCCCGCCTGCAACGCTTCAATCCTGCGCGCCACCGCCAGGGTGGCCCGGTGGATGAGGCTCTTCACGGCGGCCTCGCTCGCCTCCAGCGCCTCGGCGATGTCCCGGTACGCCATGCCCTCGAAGCGGCACATGGTGAACGCGGCCCGCTCGCGGTCGCTCAAATCCTTCAGCGCCAGGCCCACCGCAGCCTCCAGCTCCCGGCCGCTCAGCGCCTGGTCTGGCCTGTCTCCGTCGGGCCCTGGCATCCGCATCGCCCCCACGTCTTCCTCCGCCGGGGCCTCCGCCGTGAGGCGCGCCACGCGGTACTCGCCGCGCCGCATCTCGTTGAGGCAGTGGTTGGTCGCCACCCGGAAGAGGAACGTCTTGAACTTCGCCGTGGGCTTGTAGGAGCGCGCGTGGCGGTAGAGCTTCACGAAGATGTCCTGCGTGAGCTCCTCCGCCCGCGCCGCGTCCCCCACGAAGCGGAACGCGAAGCGCGCCACGCTCGCGTGGTGCCGGTCGAAGAGCCAGGCGAAGGCCTGCTTGTCGCCCGCCGCCACCTTCAGCATCGCCTGCGTGTCCGGGTCCCAATCCATCCGTGAGGCCAGAAACCCCGTTGCCCGCTGGAAGTTGCGGGCTTGCCCACTTTGAACCCCAAGCCGCGCCCCGGTTACAGTTTCGCCACCGTGTGCGATGCTTTCCGCCCACGTTCGCGCACACCATCTCCCCACCTGGGAGAGGAGGCGGAGCCCCCGTCGGACCTGGCGGCCTGGGAACCTCCGGCGCAGGGCGGCACGCCCACCCCGCCCACGGACTCGCCGCTGCCCATGTACCTGCTGGCGCAGCAGGCCCGGCGCGCTCAAGGGGACGAACAGAAGCGCCTGTCCTGGAACCTCAACCAGCTCTTGGAGGAGCTGGGGGCGCAGGGCGGGGGCCGGACGGAGGCGGACGCCTTCCACCGGCTGCTGGAGGGGGGCAACCTGGACGGGCTGGTGGACTCGGATGGGCGCTCCTGCCGCGCCACCGCGGTGGAGTCCCTGCTGGCCCTGGGCTTCCCCTACGCGCTGGAGGTGCGCCCGGAGGACCTGGAGCACCTCACGAACGCCCCCGTCCCGGGCACGCGGCTGACGCCTCCCAGAGGGGGGCCCTTCCCGGCCCTGGCGGTGGGGCTGGGGGCGCTGGCGCTCCAGGTGGTGCTGGGGCTGACGGGCGTCGTCGTGCCTGGCGGGCTGCTCATCCTGCAGGGGCTTTTGACCCTGCTGACCCTGACCGTGCTGACGGTTGCCTCCGTGGGCTCTCCCCTGTATCGCGGAGCCCTGGCGCTGCTGACGGTGGTGTCCGGGATTGGGTTGGGGATGGTGCTGGTGCCAGAGGTTCCGGCGGGTTGGGCGGCCGGATTGGGCGGGCTGGTGGCTGCCTTCCTGGCTGCCCTGCGCAAGAGCTGACCGCCAGGACCCAAAACGGATGTCAGAGGGGTGGACTAGGGTCTACCCATCGCGTACTAAAAGCGCGTTCAGGTGGACCGGGGTGGTCCACTCTTCCAAGGAGCGACGAGAAATGGCCGTGAATCAGGAGAAGGAAAAGGCGATCGAACTGGCGCTGGCGGCGGTGGAGCGTCAGTTCGGCAAGGGTTCCATCATGCGGCTCGGCAACGACGAGCCCATGATGAAGGACGTCCAGGCCATTTCGACGGGGTCCACTTCGCTCGACATCGCCCTGGGCGTGGGCGGCGTGCCGCGCGGGCGCATCATCGAAATCTTCGGGCCGGAGTCCTCCGGCAAGACGACGCTGTGTCTCCACATCGTCGCGGAAGCGCAGAAGAAGGGCGGCGTGTGCGGCTACATCGACGCCGAGCACGCGATGGACGTGGGCTACGCGCGCAAGCTGGGCGTGCGCACCGACGACCTGCTCCTGTCCCAGCCGGACACCGGTGAGCAGGGCCTCGAAATCGCGGAGATGCTCGTGCGCTCCGGCGCCATCGACGTGCTGGTGGTGGACTCGGTGGCCGCGCTCGTGCCGAAGGCGGAACTGGAAGGCGAGATGGGCGACGCGCACATGGGCGTGCAGGCGCGCCTCATGAGCCAGGCGCTGCGCAAGCTCACGGGCACCATCTCCAAGAGCCAGACGTGCGTCATCTTCATCAACCAGATCCGCATGAAGATTGGCGTGATGTTCGGCAACCCCGAGACCACGACGGGCGGCAACGCGCTGAAGTTCTACGCGTCGCAGCGCATGGACATCCGCCGCGTGGGCGCCATCAAGAACGGCGAGAACGTGGTGGGCAGCCGCACCCGCGTGAAGGTCGTGAAGAACAAGGTGGCGCCTCCGTTCAAGGAGGTGGAGTTCGACATCATGTACGGCGCGGGCATCTCGAAGGAGGGTGACCTCATCGACCTGGCCTCCAACGACAACATCATCGAGAAGAGCGGCAGCTGGTTCTCCTTCAAGGGAGAGCGCATCGGCCAGGGCCGGGAGAACGCGAAGGAGTACCTGCGCGAGCACCCGGACACCTACAAGGAGGTCGAGGCCCTGGTGCTGGAGAAGTACGGCATCGGCAAGCCCGCGGGTGCGACGCCCGCCGCGGACGCCCCCAGCGAGCCGCCGGAAGGTGAGAAGCGCCCGCGCGTGAAGGCCGTGAAGTAGTCGCGACGCGTTTCGCGAAAATGGTCCGCCGCGCACCTCCGGGGGGAGCGGCGCGGCGGGTGAAGTAGAAAAGGGGCCGGTCTCCAGTGATGGGGCCGGCCCCTTTTTCTTCACCGTGAGAGGGATTGCGGGATTGTGACGCGCACGGTCATCACTGGCCTGTCGCCGGGATGTTTCGTGTGGAGGGAGGAGGGCCTCTAGACTTCGAGGTCCGGGAGCCCCTTCACCCCTGCTTCCCGCTGGAGTCCATCGCCTTGTTCAACCCCTTCAAACGCCGCACGTTCCTGCAAGCCGTGGTTGCTGTCGCGGCGACGACGACCTTTGGATGCTCCGACGACGATTCGACGGAGACTTCGGATGGCTCGCCCTACTTCCCGCAGTCGTTGGCGTCGGGGGATCCGCGTCCGGACAGCGTGGTGTTGTGGGTGCGCGTGGAGGACAAGGACCGCTCCGGTTCGGACCTGCCGCTGCGGCTGGAGGTCTCTCCGTCGGAGGACTTCAAGACGCTGGTGCTGGACAAGACGGACCTGTCGGCGCTGGCGGAGCATGACCACGCGGTGAAGGTGAAGGTCACCGGGTTGTCCGCGCGCACGACGTACTACTACCGCTTCTCCTACGAGAAGGACGGCCAGAAGCACACCACGCGCACCGGGCGCACGCGCACCGCGCCGGCGGCGGGGGATGACGTGCAGGTGAAGTTCGTCTTCGCCAGCTGCCAGGACTTCATTGGCCGCTACTACAACGCCTGGCAGCGGCTGTTGCAGCTGGACGTGGACCTGGACTTCATCGTGTTCCTGGGCGACTACGTCTACGAGACGACGGGCGACACGTCCTTCCAGTCCGGCGATGGCGGCCGAAGCATCCGCTTCAGCGAGCCGGATGGGGCGCTGCCGCAGGGCGCGGGCCTCACCTCGTACCTGGCGGCGAACTCGCTCTCCAACTACCGCGACCTCTACAAGACGACCCGCACGGACAAGCAGCTGCAGGCGGTGCACGAGCGCTACCCGTTCATCATCGTCTGGGACGACCACGAGTTCTCCGACGACTGCTGGCAGGACGTGGCCACGTACGAGGACGGCAAGCGGGACGAGACGCAGCTGGACCGCAAGCTCAACGCGGAGCAGGCCTTCCTGGAGTACATCCCGCTGGACACGGCGCAGTCCGCCGCGGGCGCCATCGACGTGGCCAGCGAGCCGCGCTTCCCCAACTCGCGCATCTACCGTGACTTCGAGTACGGCAAGCACCTGAAGCTGCTGGTGACGGACTACCGCAGCTACCGGCCGGACCACCTCATCCCGGAGGACGGCTACCCGGGCACCGTGGCGCTGGACGCGACGCTGCTGGGCGCGGCGCTCCAGGGCCAGCCGGACGTGGTGAAGGCCACGTTCCAGGCGGACACGTTCGCGTACGTGAACATCGACGACGCGGCGTACGCGAACCAGAAGCAGGTGCTCCAGGCCGTGTACCTGAGCCAGGCGAAGGCGGCGGGCCTGACGGACGCGGAGGCCGCGCAGAAGGCCGGCAAGTGGGTGGCCGGTCCGGTGGCGCTCTACTAC
This sequence comes from Corallococcus sp. AB038B, assembly GCF_003668955.1. Taxonomy (NCBI): domain Bacteria; kingdom Pseudomonadati; phylum Myxococcota; class Myxococcia; order Myxococcales; family Myxococcaceae; genus Corallococcus; species Corallococcus sp. AB038B. The sequence continues at coordinate 1,458,506 of NZ_RAWO01000001.1, forward strand.
GTGAACCAGGTGCTGGCGGCGGTGAACAAGGCGCTGGTGATTCCGCCCGCGGACAAGCCCCGGGGCCTGGCGTATGCGCACATGGGCAAGGCGGCGCTCTTCAACATCCAGGGCTCGCGCTACGTGGTGGTGAAGGACACGTTCGACCTGTTCGCGGCGGTGAAGTACCAGCTGTCCCAGGGCAAGAGCGAGGATGTGTTCGGCCCGGACCAGGAGGCGTGGTTCCAGCAGACCATGACCACTGCGACGAACACCTGGAAGATGGTGGTGAGCTCCACGTCGCTGTCGGCGCTCATCTGGGACTTCCGGCAGCAGGCGGACATCACGGACCCGACGCTGCGCCAGCGCTTCTACTTCAGCGTGGACCAGTGGGACGGCTTCCCCACGAAGAAGAAGGTGATGCTCAACACGCTGAAGGCCGCGGGCGTGACGAACACGCTGTTCATCTCCGGGGACATCCACGCGTCGTTCGCGTCGGTGGAGGAGGGCGTGCCCGTGCTGACGGCGCCGGGCATCACCTCCGGCTCCATCAAGAGCCTGGCCAGCCTGGCGCTGATTGGCGCGGGCTACTCCACGGGCGCGCCGGTGTACCAGCACGCCGTCGTGGAGATGGAGAAGACGCTGATGGCGTCCAACTCGGGCCTGCGCTTCGCGGACGCGGACTCGCACGGCTTCGTGCTGGTGGAGGTGAAGGCGGATGAGACGCTCGCCACCTTCCACCTCATCCCCGCCGGCGAGGTGGCCAAGGACTACTCCAAGCGCGCGGACAGCGAGCTGGAGGCGAAGTTCACCGCGAAGACCTTCCGCGTGAAGAACAGCGACATCCAGCCGGCCTGAGCCGGACGCGCATGAGCTGAAGCGAAGGGCCGCGTGGGGTGTTCCCCGCGCGGCCCTTTTTATGTCTCAAGGGCTTTGTGAATTTCCTGCTTTGTGCTGTTTTCCTTGGATAGGGCTTCCATTGAGGGAGTCCGGGACACCGGGAAGGAGTACACCGTGGGCTCACGCAAGGGATGGCAGGGACTGCTGGGTGCGGGGCTGATCGCGGCCGTGGGAGTGGCGGAGGCGGCGCCGTGGCGGAGCGTGCTGTATCCGTCGACGTGGACGCCCGGGTACTCGCAGCCGGGCAACCCGTCGCGGTTCCTGCACGACTTCTCCTACGCGGGCTACCAGATGCGGCAGGCGGAGCCGCCGGTGCGCACGGACCGGGTGCTAGACGTGACGCAGGCGCCGTACTTCGCGGACAACACGGGGACGTCGGACGTGACGGCGGTGTTGCAGCAGGCGCTCGATGACGCGGGGGCGGTGGTGGGCGGCGGGGTGGTGTACCTGCCTCGGGGCACGTACCGGGTGGCGCCGCCCGCGGGCAAGCCGTACGCGCTGCTCATCCGGTACAGCAACGTGGTGCTGCGCGGGCAGGGCGCGACGTCCACGTTCCTCTACAACTCCGCCACGGACATGCGCAGCAAGCGCGTGGTGCAGGTGGGCCCCCGCGACACGACGGTGTCCTGGACGTCCGCTTCGACGGCGGCGACGGCGCTGACGCAGGACGCGCCCAACCAGGCGACGCGCATCCAGGTGGCGAGCGTGTCCGGCTACACCGTGGGCACGTGGGTGGTGGTGCGGGCGGACCTGACGGCGGCGCGCAGCGCGGAGCTGAACATGGGCACGACGTGGACGTCGCTGCCCGGACCGTCCTTCTACCGGCAGGTGGTGGCGGTGGACGCGGCCACGCGGATGCTGACGCTGGACATCCCGCTGCGGCAGGGGCTGCTGATTCGGGACGCGGCGCGGGTGTACCGCGTGCCCGCGCACCTGTCGGAGGTGGGCGTGGAGCACCTGGCCATCGGCATGCGGGAGAACCCCACGCCGGGCCTGGCCGAGGAGGACTACACGGTGCAGGGCACCGGTGCGTACCAGGTGCACGAGTCCACGGCGCTCTTGATGAACCACGTGGTGGACGGGTGGGTGCGCGGCGTTGGTTCCTATCGGCCGCCGTCCAACACTCAGGACGTGCACGTGCTGTCCAACGGCATCGACCTGAATTACGCGCGCAACGTCACGGTGGAGGGGTGTGAAATCAACAAGCCCCAGTACAAGGGCGGTGGCGGAAACGGGTACCTGTATTCCATCCGGAGCAGCGACAGCCTGGTGAAGGACAGCGTGTCGTACGGCGGGCGGCACAACTTTGACTTCCGCTCCATGCACACCACCGGCAACGTGCTGTTCAACAACCGCGTGTCCAACGGCGAGAAGGTGTCCGACTTCCACATGCACCTGAGCGCGGCGAACCTGGTGGACAACACCACGCTGTACCAGGAGCGCTTCGAGGCGGCGGACCGCTCGCCCTATGGCACCACGAGCCACGGCGTCACCACGACGGAGAGCGTGTTCTGGAACACCAACGGGGCGAAGCCGCCGTCGTACGGGGGCACGAGCGTGGTGCGCTCGCAGCAGTACGGGCAGGGGTATGTGATTGGGATGCGCGGCAGCGCGACAGGCGTGGACGTGTCGGTGACGACGAAGACGGCCCCGGCGGACCTCGCGGAGGTGGCGCAGTCCGGGAATGAGTTGGTGCCGCAGTCGCTCTACGTGGACCAGACGCAGAAGCGGCTGGGACGCGCGGTGGAGCACGACGCTCGGGTTCTGGTGTACCAGGCGGAGAACCTGAAGCCGACGAGCACCCCGGACCCGTCGTCCACCGGCGTGGAGGCGGGGCCGGAGCTGGGCGGGGTGCGCTACCACAACACGAGCGCGGTGGGCGCGAAGGTGACGTACACGCTCCATCCGCGCACGGTGGGCACGTTCGCGGTGCGGGTGCGGACCAAGCGCAACAACGGGCGGGGGCAGTACCGGCTGGACGTGAACGGGGTGGTGGTGGGCGGAACGCGGGACGAGTACTCCGCCACCACGCAGTTCGTGGAGGTGGAGCTGGGGACGGTGACGTTCACGGACCTGGAGCCCCAGGCGTTCACGTTCACGACTGTTGGGAAGAACGCGGCGAGCACGGGCTACAACGTGGCGTTGGACGTCATCCGTCTGGTGCGGCAGTAGGGCAGCGGCGCGTCTCTGGGAGGCGCGGGCGGACCGGGGTATAGACGGTCGCCATGCACGTCTATGCCGCCGCGTTGGCCCAGGAGCTGGGCATCAAGCCGGAGCAGGTGGACCGGACCCTCGCACTGAACGAAGAGGGAGGCACGGTCCCCTTCATCGCGCGCTACCGCAAGGAGGCCACGGGAGGCCTGGATGAGGTTCAAATCCAGGCCATCCTGGACAAGGCCACGGAGCGCGCGGAGCTGGACGGGCGGCGCGACACCATCCTGCGCAGCATCGAGGAGCAGGGGAAGCTGACGCCGGAGCTGAAGAAGGCGCTCCAGGCGGCGCGCACGCGCGCGGATCTGGAGGACCTGTACCTACCGTACAAGCCCAAGCGCCGCACGCGCGCGGCCATCGCCCGGGAGAAGGGGCTGGAGCCGCTGGCGGACCTGGTGTGGAAGCAGGAGGGCCAGCGCGGGGAGAACCTGGACGCGCGCGTGAAGCCGTACGTGAGCGCGGACAAGGGCGTGGCGGACGTGGCGCAGGCGCTGGCGGGCGCGCGGGACATCTGCGCGGAGCGGGTGGCGGAGGACGCCAGGCTGCGCCGCGAGGCCCGCGACATCTGCGCGCGGCGGGGCTCGCTGCGCTCGGACGTGGTGCCCGCGAAGAAGGGCGAGACGACCAAGTTCGAGAATTACTACGGCCACGAGGAGCCGCTGTCCCAGGCCCCGTCCCACCGCGTGCTGGCGCTCTTGCGCGGCGAGGAGGAGGGCGTGCTGAAGGTGAAGCTGGGCCTGCCGGACGACGAGGTGAAGGGGCTCTTCACCGGGCGCGTGGTGACGCGGCCGCAGTCGCTGTTCGCGGGCGAGCTGCGCGCGGCGGTGGAGGACAGCTGGGACCGGCTGATGGGGCCGTCGCTGGAGTCGGAGCTGCGCGCGGAGTTGAAGGAGCGCGCGGACAAGGGCGCCATCGGGGTGTTTGGAGAGAACCTGCGGCACCTGCTGCTGACGGCGCCGGCCGGGGCTCGGGCGGTGCTGGCGTTGGACCCGGGGCTGCGCACGGGCATCAAGCTGGTGATGCTGGACGTGACGGGGTCGGTGGCGGAGACGACGACGCTCTATTCGGAGCGGAGCGCGGACGAGCGGGCGCGCGCGGCGAAGCTGCTGGAGGCGGTGGTGCGCAAGCACAAGCCGGAGCTCATTGCCGTGGGCAACGGCACGGGCAGCCGCGAGGCGGAGGTCTTCACGCGCGACACGCTGAAGGCGATGGGTGTGCAGGTCCCCGTGGTGTCGGTGAGCGAGCAGGGCGCGTCCATCTACTCCGCGTCGGAGGTGGCGCGAGAGGAGTTCCCGGAGATGGACGTGTCGCTGCGCGGGGCGGTGTCCATCGGGCGGCGCTTGCAGGACCCGCTGGCGGAGCTGGTGAAGATCGACCCGAAGAGCATCGGGGTGGGGCAGTACCAGCACGACGTGGACCAGGGCTTGCTGAAGAAGAAGCTGGGCGAGGTGGTGGACTCCTGCGTGAACGCGGTGGGCGTGGACGTGAACACGGCGTCACCGCAGCTCTTGGAGCACGTGTCCGGAGTGGGGCCGTCGCTGGCGAAGAAGCTGGTGGCGCACCGGGCGGCGAAGGGGCGCTTCACCACTCGGCGGGAGCTCTTGAAGGTGAGCGGCCTGGGGCCGAAGACGTTCGAACAGGCTGCGGGCTTCCTGCGGGTGCGAGGACCGGAGCCGCTGGATTCGAGCGCGGTGCACCCGGAGCGCTACACGGTCGTGGAGCGCATGGCGAAGGACCTGGGCGTGGACGTGGCGGCGCTGGTGGGGAACGCGGCGCTGGTGCGTCAGATTGAAGCCAAGCGCTACCTGGGGCCGGAGCTGGGAGAACTGACGCTGAAGGACATCCTGGCGGAGCTGGAGAAGCCGAGCCGCGACCCTCGAGGAGACTTCACGGCGCACGCGACGCGGGATGACCTGCGCACGCTGGAGGACGTGAAGGAGGGGATGGTGTTGCAGGGCGTGGTGACGAACGTGACGGCATTTGGAGCGTTCGTGGACGTGGGTGTGCATCAGGACGGCCTGGTGCATGTGTCGCAGCTGGCGGCGCGCTTCATCAAGGATCCGTCGGAGGTGGCCAAGGTGGGCGACCGGCTGACGGTGAAGGTCCTGACCGTGGACCTGGCGCGCAAGCGGTTGGCGTTGTCCGTGCGGGCGGTGCTGGAGGGTGGGGCGCCGCAGCCGTCAGGGCGGCCGGCTCAGGCGAAGCTTGTCAGTTCACCGGCTCCGCAGCGTCCGGCGCAGAAGCCGGCGAATCAGGCTCCGCCGCAGAAGAAGCCGGAGCCGTTCAACAATCCGTTCTCGAAGCTGAAGCGCTGACGCACATGGCTCACTTTCAAGACCTGACCCCTTGCAGCTATGTGCGCGAGTGGGAACCGTCGTCGCTCGCGGTGGGCTGGCTTGAAAGGGGGCACGCCTATCCCCAGGGGACCGTGGACGAGAAGTTCTTCAAGGCGCTGCTCCGCCTGTGTGGGAATCCGTGGCAGCCTCCGGTGGCGTTCGCGGGCATCCACGTGTGCTCGCTTTGCCAGTTCGCGGGGAGGCTCGCGGGCACGTCCTACTTTGGTGCGGGGGGCGCCGCCGGGAATGCGAACGTCTTCATCCCCGGGGAGACGAAGGTCTTCATCGCTCCGACGATGATCGTCCACTACATCGACGCGCACGGGTACGTGCCGCCCATGGAGTTCCAGGAGGCGGTCCTCAAATGCCCTGAGATGCGCTCCATGCCCTATCTCAAGGCCATCAGGGCCCTGGGGTTCTCACTCCGCGTGACCGAGCCGCTCAATCCACTGTGAGCGTCATGAGCAACATCGTCCTGGAGTTCCCTCCTGGCTTCGAGGACTCCGATTGGGAGGTCGAGGCCAAAGGCTGGCTCCCCGGAGTCGTCGCGGTGATTCATGGGCGTCGGTACACGCTCACCGTGTACGACCCGGCTCGCTTGACCCAGGATGTTGACGAGGCGCTGAAGGGCGGCAGGGTGTTTCTTGAGCGGAATCTCGTGGTCGTCGCTTCCGTCACGCGGGAGCGCATTGCGTCTGGCATCCAGGAAATCGTTCAGACTGGCCGGGTCGGCGACCTTCGGCCGGACCCGGGGTAGATGGATGGGCGCGGCGAAAGCAGGTGGAAGATGAATCGAAATGAAGCACGTGAGCTGGTGGATGCCTACGTAAGTAGGGTGAGCGCTCAAGCTGGGGGGGAGTTGATTCTTCTCGATGAGCACACGATCGAGCGTGGATTTGGATGGGTTTTCTTCTATGCCTCGAAGCGGCACGTGGAAACTGGGGACCCGGCTTTTGCGGTAGGCGGGAATGCACCCTTGATTGTAGACAGGGTGACCGGCGAGTTCCATGTAACTGGCACGGCCTATCCTGTTGAGCATTACATCGCAGAGTATGAAGCACGCTCGAGAACACCTTGGGAATGGCGTGTTTCATGGGACTGAATTCCCTGGAGAGAACGTTTCGTTCGTGGACTGAACGGCTCGCATCCGGCAACCCGCTGCGAATCGAAAACATCCGGCTGGTGGGAGTCGAACGCCTGACGCTCTCCCCACGCGATTTGGACGGCCGGAGTGGAGGTTCGCAGCAGTACGTTGAGAACCTCGTTGAGCGCTGGCTCTTCGAACGCTGCTCATGGAATGACATCAGGGTGTGAGTCATGAGCGACAAGAATGAGAACGAAGCTGAACGGGCCCTCCGCCTTGCTTCGTCCCCTGGCCGGGAATGGCGATTGTTGGCGCATCGTCCATCCGGTGACGTAGCCGTGAAGAACGAAGGGGTGTTTGACGAACTGGTTGTCGACCACTGGCTCCACATCGAGCAACTCGGCGAACGCGAGTGGTGGATGCGGATCGGGGACGCCCGGATCCTGGTGGCGGTGCAAAGCAGTGGCGATGTTCGGGTCGATGTAGAGCGCGGCTTCCATGCGCCAATCTACGGAATCACGACGGATGAGTGAGAAGGACCAATGGGTTCGCGACCTGGCCGGAGTTCTTCACGGGCTTTTGAAGGGGCCAGACGTCCCTGCTGGGGATGTCGAGTGGTTGCGTCTCCGGTGTGAAGACACACTGGCTTACCGAGGGCACCTGCGCGACGCGTCTGTCCGGGAACTCGTCAAGGATGTTCGACGCTTCGAAGTCGAGTTCCCTGGCTTGCTTCCTCGGGCGCTACTGGATGGACCTGTCAGCTAGATACGAGTGGCTGAGCGCGGATGTCATTCCGCGGGTAGGTCCCAATACGTCTCCAACGCTTGGGACCAGGACTGCTTGGAGATAGGCGAAGTGGATGCGTCCCTCATGTGGATGAGGAACATCCGGATGGCGTTCCTTTGGGGTGGGCTCAATCGATCAAACCTGCGAAGGAAGAAGGCGCGCAGGTCTGGCTGTGCTTCATCAAAGATGGTCAATGAGGACAGGAGAAAGTCGCGCACATCAAGATCCACGAGCGCCGCGCTGAGATAGGCCGGAAGGTAGTAGGCGAGTGCCTCCGGGCTGAACAGCGAGAGATGCGCCGCATGGTCGCGCACCTTCTCTATTGGGACGTCCTTCCAGTGGTGCCCCCCGAAGTCCCGAACGAGTTTTGGCGTCTCCCATGCACCGCGTGCATAGGCGACGCGTTTCTTCTCGGGGGGGGGAACACCTGAGAAGGCCTGCTCAATGAGACGTCGCAGGTCGTCATCGCTCATTGGCATTTCTCATTGGGGCCGCATCGGACGCGAATGAACTCCGTGCAGCGAGCTTGTCCCCGCTCATAGCCTTCAAGGATGCTCCTATGCTCAGCATCGCCGCCGCGAAAGCATCGGTTCATCAAAGTCCTGCGCGCTTGGATGCAGTGCTCAAAGCGATTCCATTGAACCGTCAGGTCCACGCAGGACATTGTTGCGTTACAGCTCATGCTCTGAGTCTTGCATGCCGTGCCAACGGCTTTGCTCAAGTCGCGCCAGACGTCTTTGGCGCAGTCTCCCGGAGGAGGTAGCTCTGTTTCTTCAGCCCGGCCTTGGGGCGCGAGAAGGAGGAACCAGGTGATGGCGACAGGCATCCAGCTTGAGCCCTTCATGCGGATGCACTCCCTTCAATCCAACGGGAACAACCGCGCTTCCTTCGCCAGCACCTCATTGCGAGCCAGCAATCCCGTGAACCGCTGCGTCCCATTCCGCGCATCGAACCGCGCCGCGATGTCGCGAGCCTGTGACTCCAGCCAGTCCTTCAGCGCCCGCGTCCCATAGCCCCCGTCCACCGCGTGCAATGCGAACGCGCGTGGCAATCGCAGGCTCACCTCATCCCGGCCGTCCGCGACCACCTGGCCCAGCAGGAACGACGACGCCGTGTAGAAGCTGAACCGGTCCCGGTAGCTGGAGTGCTCCAGCGCCCAGCCCAGGTGCTTCTCCAAGAGCGTCAGTCCGCGCGACAGGTTGCCCGTCAGCGCCAGGAACTCCAGGTGCTCTCCCACTGTGGCCAGGAACTCGCGGTTCTTCGCCACCATCGCGTAGCCGCGCATGTGGCAGTCCCGCGCTTCCTTCATTCGCTCCAGCTTGAAGAACGGATACAGCAGCGTGCCCAACGTCAGGTGCGGGATCTCCGCGCAGGACTGACGCCCGTCCAGGATGGGCTTCGCCTTCTGGATGGCCTGCTCCCACTCGCCCTTGTCCACGTGGTGGTCCAGCTCATCGTCCAGCTCGCAGACGCGGCAGTCCGTCAGGTGGTCCCTGGGCGCGACGAGCCACGCCTCCCACAGGCGCTCCGCCTCCTCCGTGTCCCCCATGTCTCGAGCCATCTGGTAGCGCAGCTTCAACGCCGCCCGCTTGCCCGCGTCCAGCTTCGCGAAGCTCTGCTCCACGTCATCCAGCGCGTCGGCAATCTGCTTCCGGCTGATGTGCGGGAACTCGTCCAACCGGCCCACGACCCACTTCTGCTTCCACAGCATGTCCTCCGGGTCGAACCGCTGCGGATCCTTCTTCTGCTGCCCCCGGCACCATGCGAACGCCACCAGCGCCTTGTCCGGATACCCACCGAACGTCGCCGCGTCGATGAGCGAGTCCCGCAGCTCGTACCCCAGCGGCACGTCGCCGTGCGCGTCCGTCAGCCGCACTGCCTCCTCCAGCGCGCGCACCTTCGCGTCGCCTTCCGGCAGCTCCTCCGCCTGCGCGCGCAGGGCCTCCACCTGCTGATGCCAGTCCACCATCAGTGCATCCCCCGCGAGCCCGGACCCGACGAACCGCCCCCGCCGCCGCCTTCGTCCAGCCGCGCCGAGATGAGCCCCAGCAGTCCATGGTTCAGCAGCGCCATCTCCTGCGCGTTCAGCGGGTGCTGCCCCAACAGCAGTGCCTGCACGTAGAGCATCTCCACCGACAGCTTCAGCAACTCCCGCCCCTCCACCGCGGCCAGTTTGCGCACCACCGGGTTGTGCAGGTTGAGGCAGAGCAACGCCCGCTCCTGTCCGCCCGTGCCCGCCATCACCCCGTCCAACACGCCCGCGTACAGGTCGTCCGACTCCTCCCGCGCCCGCTCCGCGTCCCGCTTGAACGCGCCTTCCGCGTCCGAGCTGTAGAGCGTGGGCACCTCCGCCGGGAAGAACTTCTTCACCTCCACCCCGCAGCGGAACGGCGCCAGCACGCGCTCGGCCAGACGCAGCAGCGGGTAGACGGCCTCGCGTTCGTCCAGCGTCAGCTCCTCGAAGCTCTGCGGCAGGTCCGCCGACGAGAACGGCGCCACCTGCGCCTCCGGCACCACGTGCGGCAGCTTCTCCAGCAGCGCCGTGTCATGCGTGTACGCCGCGTTCAGCACGCACAGCCCCTGCGCCGCCGCCACCCGCGCCACCTGCCGGAACCCGTCCAGCGTCGGCGTGTAGCGCACCACCGGCCACGACTTCCGGTAGTCCGCCAACGTCATCACCCCGAGCGACGTCTCGAAAGGCAGCCAGTTGATGACCAGCCGGTAGAAGTCATCGTCGTCCAGCGCCAGCCCCTTCACCGACAGCCCATGCAACGCAATCAACCGCTGCAACGACCGGGGGTCTTCGTGCGCCAGGTCCATCAGGTACTTGCGCAGGGACTGGCCCAGTGCCTCGCGCGCCTTCGCCAGGACCGTGTCTTCGTAGAAGGACTCGCGGCTCGCGGTGGGCCGTAGCCCGTTCGCGTTCACCACGCACTTCACGAAGAACGCCCACTCCGGCAGCAGGTTCTCCGCGCTCTCCGACAGCAGCATCTGCTTCAGGTACACGCGGTGCTTCTGCTTCGCGTTGAAGTGCGGCGACGCCGGCAACACATACGCCACGCCGTCCACGTCTCCCGCCTCCGAGCGCAGCGGAATCACATCCAGGAAGTCCGTGCCGAACACCTCGCGCCCGTACGCGAGCAGCGCCTGCCGCCGGTCTCCCGCCGTCTCGTAGAAGCGGCGCCAGGGCGGACCGTCCGGGTTGAGCGACTCCGTCTGTCCATCCACCGTGAGCCGCACGGGGAAGGGCAACAGGCCGCCGTAGTGCTTCGCCAGCTGGCGCACCCGCTCCGGCGTGAACCACTCCACCATGTCCGCGCGGGCCACCAGGTAGACGTGCGTGCCGGGAGCGTCCAGCGGGTGCTCGGAGACGCGCACGTCGTACGTGCCGTCGTGCCGGCCCCGCCACTCCAGCGTCCGCCCGTCGCCCTTCGCCGAGCGCGTCACCACCAGCAGCTCGTCGCACACCATGAAGCACGACAAGAGGCCGATGCCGAACTGGCCGATGAAGTCGTTGCGGCGGGCTTCCAGCTGCTCGCGCTTGGAGGACTCGCCGATGGTGGCCAGGAAGCGGTGGATCTCCTCTTCTGTCAGCCCCACGCCCTCATCCGTGAAGAGCAGGGTGGGCGGCCCGCCGTCCTGCTTCTCCCGCAGCTCCAGCCCCACGGCTCCGGTGGCCTGGGGCTCCAGCAACTGGCGGGCGCGGATGGCGTCCGTGGCGTTCTGGAGCAGCTCCCGCACGTAGACCCCGGGCGAGCTGTACAGGTGGTGGGACAGGAGGTCGATGACCCCGCGGAGGCTGACTTGGAATCGATGGTCCACGCGACCATCGAGCGTAGCGCGCTGCATCCTCCCCGGGGCCACAATCCCCCGCCGTGGGTGGATGAAGGCATGTGTCCTTCCCAAGGCAACCGGACGCGCCAGCCCCCTTCCGCCTCCCTGGTGGGGTGGTATGTCGCGCCACGGCCGTGCGGCGCCCCCGGGCGGCACGGCGACATGTCGTCTCTTTCCTCCCCCTGGAGCGGACAACGATGGGCAACAACCTGAAGGCAGTGGTGGTGGGTGCGGTGCTGGGCGTCGCGGGCGCGGCCTTCGCGCAGGGCACGCCGACGACGCCGGCGGCTCCCAAGGCCGACGTGAAGGCGCCGGCCAAGGCGGCGGCGGGCAAGGCTGCGGCCACCGCGGGCAAGACGGAGGTGACGTGGTGGGGCCACGCCGCCTTCGTGGTGAAGACGCCGGGCGGCGCGACCATCGCCATCGACCCGTGGTTCACCAACCCGAAGGCGCCGCAGGGCGCCACGTGGCCGGAGGCGGTGGACGCCATCCTCGTGTCCCACGGCCACTTCGACCACGTGGGTGAGACCAAGGCCCTGGCCCAGAAGACGAGCGCCAAGGTGTACGGCTCCTTCGAGCTGGTGAACCTCCTGGGCCTGCCGGAGGCGCAGGGCATGGGCGCCAACGCGGGCGGGACGTTCACGGTGAAGGACGCCACCATCCACCTGGTGGAGGCGGTGCACTCCAGCAGCTACCAGGCGGACCCGAAGGGTGCGTCTCAGTACGCCGGTGCGCCCCTGGGCTTCGTCATCGAAATCGCCAACGGCCCCACGCTGTACCACGCGGGTGACACCGGGGCCTTCAGCTCCATGGCCCTCATCGCCGAGCAGTTCAAGCCCACCGTGGCCCTGCTCCCCATTGGCGGCCACTTCACCATGGACCCCGCGCAGGCCTCCGTCGCCGCGAAGCTGCTGAAGGTGAAGACCGTGGTGCCCATGCACTACGGCACCTTCCCCGCCCTGGCCGGCACCCCGGACGCGCTCACCACCGAGCTGAAGAAGACCCGGGCCACCACCAAGGTGCTCGCCCTGGAGCCGGGCAAGGCCACCGCGCTGTAGGCCTTCCTGGCCAGGTGTCTCCGCGCGCTCGTCCGCCCTGGGTGGACGGGCGCGCTGTTTTTTCCACCAGGCATCAGCATCCGTTGCCGGACGCCGCCGTGAGCCTGGGGCCGGGTGGCATCGCGGATGCGACTGGGTTATTCCCCGCTTCGTGTGCTTCCGGCGGGGTCCGGCCGCACGCTTTTGAGGGGTGTACCGGTGTCGGTGCTGGTTTTTGGAAGGGGGACCTGGCTGGCCACGCTCCTGACGGACGTGGTCACAGCGCATGCGCGCTCCCCCTCGCCCGTCCCGACCTCTCCGCTACCGGAAACCTCCTCCGGCCGAGCCCGGGGCCGCGCCTTCCTGCGTCGTACGCTGCGGGCCTCGGGGCTCGTCTACGGCACGCCCGTGCCGCTGCCCTCGCCGGTGGATGGTGGTGAGCCCTTCGACGTCCCGGCGCGCAAGGTGGAGGACGAGCTGTTCCACGCCGTGGTGCGCACGCTGGCGCGCATGGCGCTGGACCTGGCGCGGGTGATGGACGCGCCGGAGGGCCCGCGGGTGGAGCAGCTGCTGGTGCTCTTCGCGGTGCTGGCGGGCGAGCTGGACCTGGCCATGGCGCTGGACGCGCGGCTCGCTGCGGGGCTGCCGGTGCCCCGGCGGATGGTGGGCCGGGTGGAGGACGCGCTCGACAAGCGGGCGCCGTCGCTGGCCGGAGACCCGGTGTACGGGCTGGTGCTGCACAACGGCGCGCAGTACGCGGACGCACAGCTGTTCTGCCGGCAGGCCATCGACCTGTTCTCGACCGGGAGGCTGTCGCGCGCGATGGCGGAGCGGCGGCGGGACTTCGCGGCGAAGCAGAAGGCGCTCCTGGTGGACGTGCTCACGGCGCTCGCGTGCGTGGACCGCGAACCCAGCGCGCCCGCGCGCCGCGCCATCCTCCGGCAGGTGGAGGGGTTGAAGCTGCCGCACTCGCTGGAGGGCGAGGTGAAGGCCGCGGTGCGCCAGTCCTTCGAGCGCAAGCGCGACGTGCGGGAGGTGGTGCGCCGCGTGCGCAGCGTGGACATGCGGCACCTGCTGTTGGAGCAGGCGCTGCTGGCGGCGCTGGTGGACGGTAGGCGGACGCGGCGGGAACGGGCCTTCATCGACACGCTGGCGGGCGCGCTGCACGTGCCTCACGCGGAGCTGCGCCGTCTGGAATTGGAGATGGCGGAGTTCTACGCGCGGCACCGCTCGCTGGTGGATGTCTTCACCGTGTCGGACGCGGCGGGCGCCATGGGCGAGGAACTCATGGGCGGCATGCAGGAGACGCTGGAGAAGAACTTCCACCGGCTCATGCAGGAGGCGCGCGAGACGGGCGACCTGGCGGTGCTGCTCACCAAGGCGGCGCGGCGCCAGAAGCTCACCGCCGACGAGCGCCAGCGCATGCGCGCGCAGCTCATCGACGTGGCGAAGGCCATCCCCGCGCTGGCCATCTTCGCCGCGCCGGGTGGCATCCTGCTGTTGGCGGCGCTGGCGAAGGTGCTGCCCTTCAGCCTGCTGCCCAGCGCCTTCCAGGACGAGCCCGCGGTGGACTCCGATGACGAGGACACGCTGGAGCGCGAAGCCGTCTGAAGTCCCCGTGTGAAGCGCGGCGCGAACTACTCCGCAGTGAGGGTGACGCGCAGGTGCTGGGACAGGGGCGTGCCGTAGCGCGACGGGGGCACCCGTCGCACGGTCTTGTTGGTGTCCACGGTCCACTCCGGGGCACCCTGGTGCGGGCCCACGGCGGGCTCTTCGTCCAGCTCCGTGCCCGCGTCCCACAGGAACAGCTTGGATGTGATGTCGCCCGTCACGGGGTCGTTGGCCTTGTCGAAGAGCGCGATGCCCTGCTCGTCGGGGCCGAAGAACCAGTCGTTGGACTGGCCGAACATGGTCGCGAACGACAGCCGGTCGCCGGGGCTGGCGTTGACGGTGAACTCGTAGGCAAGGCCCGGCAGGAGGGGACCGGGGACGGCCGCGTCCACGGGCGTGTTGAAGGTGCCTGACTTGCTCACGCCCGCGGGCGGAGTCGAAGAGAGGGCGTTGGCCAGCCGCGAGGCATCGCCCGTTTCCGCGAGCGCCTCCAATCCCAGGCCCCGGTCCTGCGCACCTTCCGTGAACAGCGGCGAGGCGGCGTTGTGCACGGCGAAGACGCCCGGTGACAGGGGCGTGGCCACGCCGTTCAGCGGCTTGAGCCAGGTGTCCAGGACGGTGGCGTCGCCGCCCTCCGCGAGCGCCTCCAGGCCCTGGCCCCGGTCCGGCTGCCCTTCAGTGAAGAGGGGCTCATTGCCTGCGCCCACCACCCAGACCCCTGGGGTGATGCGCACGGGCTTGATGCCTTCGGAGGTGCTCAGGGTGTTGCGGTCGTCGGAGACGTTTTCGATGCGCACGGTGAAGCGCTGCGTGGCCGTGTCGTGGGCCAACTGCACGCGGATCATCGTCGCGCGCGGGGGCAGGTTGAACGGCAGGCCGCTGCTGAGCACGGGCTGCGTGCCCACGCGCCGCACGTTGTTGGAGTTGAAGTCATTGATGCCCGGGCCGTCCGTGGAGGTGGCCTGCTTCGGAGCGGTGTGCGCGCCCACGGCGGGCTCTTCGTTCACCTCTGTGCCCGCGTCCCAGAGGACCACCTGGGAGGTGACGTTACCGGTCACCGGCTGCCCGTCGGAGGAGTAGAGCGGGATGCCCCGGGGCTCGGTGCCGAAGAACCAGTCGTTGGATGCGCCGAACATGGCGGCGAAGGACAGGCGGTGGTTGCGGCCCGCGGTGAAGCTGAACTCGTAGGTGTCGCCCGGGGCCAGCGGGCCCGGTGAGGTGCCGCTTATCTTCGTGTCGAACCGGCCGGACTTGAGGTTCTGGAAGGGCGCCACGTTCTCGATGCGCACGCGGAAGCGCCGGGAGGACGGGTCGGTGTCGTCGCCGGAGCCGCAGGCGGACAGCGTCAGGAGGCCGAGCGCTGCGCGGGCGGCGCTTCCACGGAAGGAGCGGATGGACATGGGGAGAGTCTCCATGGGCCTCGCGAAAATGCGAAGCCCCGCGGAGTGGCTCCCTCTACGCGGTGGCCTCTGTAGCGGACTCCGCGCGTGCGGACAGGAGCGACGTGAGGAACGCGGTCAGCGCCGCGAGGTCGCCGGGCCGGGACGCGTGTCCCACGTATCCATCCGGGCGAACCAGGATGAGCGCATCCCTTCCCGGGACCACGTCGTAGGCACTGTGGGCATGGCCGTCCCTGTCGAACAGGGCCTCGGGGATGGGAGTCGCACCCTTTCCCAGAACGTGGACGACGCGCACGGAATCACCAGGCCACGCGACGGCATCCGCGCGCGCGGTTCCAAAGGCGAGCAGCGTCCAGTGGGGGCCGCGAAACCTGTCCGACAGTCGGACAGGTTTTCCGTGGGCATCCACGCAGGGTGAGTCCGGGGCGCGGTCTCCGGCCTGCACCCGCGCCGTGTCGCCGGGAACCTCTGGCGCGAGCGGTCCGTCGCGATAGCCCAGGCCCAGCTGCCGCAGCTCGTCGCCCCGGTTCAGGGCCTTCATGCGTCCCTGCCGCATGCCGTCGAACAGCTTCGAGGACAGCCCAAGCACCCGCGCGGCGACAGGCAGCCGCTCCGCTTCGTAGGTGTCGAGCAGGGCAGGGTCCGCGCCCTGAAGCACGTGGCCCAGCTTCCAGCCCAGGTTGTAGGCATCCTGCACGCCCGTGTTGAGGCCCTGGCCTCCGGCGGGAGGGTGCACGTGCGCGGCGTCGCCCGCGATGAACACGCGGCCCACGCGGTAGCGGTCCACCATGCGCACGTTGGGGCGGTACACGGACAGCCAGCTCGCGTCATGAAGCCGCAGCCTGGAGCCAGGGCGGGCGGCCTCCTGGAAGCGCTGGTGGATCGCGTCCTCGGTGAGCTCCGGCAGGGGAGCGCCGGGCTTCACCTGGAGGGCGAGCTGGAAGCGCCCTCCGGGGAGGGGACACAGCGCCACCATGCCGCCCGTGGCGAAGGGCCACACATGCCAGTGCGAAGGGTCCAGGCCCTCCACGCGTACGTCGCCCACGATGATGCGTTCCTCGTCATGGGTGACGCCGTGGAGGACCAGGCCCAACTCCTTGCGCACGCGGCTGTGTCCGCCGTCCGCGCCCACCAGGTACTCCGTGCGGACGGTCTCCTCCGCGCCGTCACGGGTGAGGGTGGCGGTGACGCCGGTGTCGTCCTGGGTGAAGCGGGTGAGCGCGGTGCCGAGCTCCACGGTGACGCCCAGCGCTGTCAGGCGGTCGCGCAGGATGCCTTCGGTGAGTGCCTGGGGAACGAGCCAGGGATTGGGGTAGGGCACGTCTGGGGTCACGGCGCGGGGGGCCATCATGGTCCAGCGCCCCACGACGAAGCGCCGCCAGCGGAGGCGAAGGCGGGGATAGGCCATGCCCGCGGCGAGAATGGCGTCGAGCACGCCCAGATCATCGAATACCTCCAGCGTGCGAGGCTGAAGCCCCTTGCCGCGAGAACCGGCGAAGGGGCGCGGGGCCGCATCCACGATGCGCACGCGGATGCCTCGACGAGCGAGGTCACACGCGAGGGTCAGGCCGGTGGGCCCTGCGCCGATGACGAGCACCGGCAGAGTGTCATGGGACATGAAAGGTCTCCTGTCGCGGGCAAGCAGCGACGGAGACAAGAATGTAAGGGACTGCTTATGTTGTCAGCTTGCGTTCCCGCCCCAGGAGTCCGGCATGCCGCGCGCGAAGCTTTCCCCTCGGAAGACACCCACGCAGGAGCGCTCGCGAGCGACAGTGGACGCGTTGGTGCAGGCGACTGCTGACATTCTGGTGCGCGACGGCTACGCGAAGCTGACGACGAACCGAATCGCGGAGCGAGCAGGCGTGAACGTGGCATCGCTGTACCAGTTCTTCCCAGGCAAGGAGGCACTGGTGGCGGAGGTATCGCGCCGGCACGTGAAGGAGCAGCGCGCCGCCGCGCGAGAGGTGTTGGCGACGCGGAAGTTCAACACGCTGGAGGACCTCATCCGGACGCTGGTGACGCTGGGCTTCGCGGCGCACGCGGTGAATCCGAAGCTGCACCACGCGCTGACGGAGGAGTTGCCATCACGTCCCGCCAGGAAGTGGGATCCGGACGACGCGCCCATGCTGGAGGCCCTGAGTAGATTCCGCACGGACGTGCCGGACCCGGAGCTGGCCCTGTGGCTCATCGACACGGTGTCCCACGCGGTCATCCACCGAGCCGTGGTGGAGCGCCCCGAGTCCCTATCCCAGGGCCTGCTCCAGGAGGAGCTGGTGACGCTCCTCCTGCGTTACGTGAAGCGGAAGTGACGGGTGTCAGACGCGTGAGTAGGCTTCACGCCTCATGACAGCAGTAAGGGGGATGTCACGAAGCTCTTGATCGATACGAATGTCTTGATTCCATTGGAGCCCACCTCGCCCGAACAGGTTGAGGCAATGATGGAGCCCGCGACCCGGCTGGTAAGAGCCATTGAAGAGGCTGGCTATCAGCTCTTCATCCATCCAGCCATCAAGGTGGATGTCGAGAGGGACCGCGACGAGGCACGCCGCTGGCTTCGCGAGTTGCTGCTCGGCAAATACCTCCCTCTTCCCGCGCCGCCTCCCGTTCCCACAAGCTGGGACGAGGTTCTGGGGAGCCCTGAACTCCACTCGAATGATTGGGTAGACCACCAGCTGTTGGCCGCTGTTCGGTCCAACGCCGTGGGCGTCCTGGTGACTGAAGACCTGCGCATCCACCGGAAGGCGAAGCGCATCGGACTGAAGGAACGCGTTGTCACGGTCGGCGAAGCCCTCGCCATGGTGCAGGGCTTGCGAGCCAGGTTCGCCCGGCCTCCGCCAGCGGTGGAGTTCACGTTCGCGCATGACGTCGACGCGGATGACCCTTTCCTCGACAGCCTCCGAGGGGACTACCCGTCATTCGATGGTTGGTTCCGCAGATGCCAGATGGACCACCGACGATGCTGGGTGGTGCGGGGGCAGGGGCGTCATCTGGCCGCGCTGTGCCTCATCAAGGACGAGGAGGGCGTCCTGGGCCTCAAGGGACGCACGCTGAAGCTCTGCACATTCAAGGTCGCGCCCGCGCATCAGGGACGCCGCCTGGGCGAGCTGCTGCTCAAGAGTGTCTTCGAGCACGTTTCGAAGAACGGGCACGACTTCATCTACGTGACGGCCTACGAGCGACAGGGCGCGCTCATCGCCATGTTCGAGGACTTCGGATTCCAGGTGGAAGGGCGTACGGAATCTGGCGAACTCGTCCTCTTGAAACGAATGCGTGCAGGGGATGCGCCCGAAGTGCTTTTACCCCTCGACTTCCACGTGCGCCACGGGCCGCCCGCGATGAAGTTCGACGTGCCGTCCTTCATCATCCCCATCGAGCCCCGGTTCCATCACCTGCTCTTCCCGGACGCGGACTCGCAGTTGTCGCTGGAGCCCGGCATCCACCCCTTTGGGAATGGCCTGAGGAAGGCGTACCTGTGCCGGGCGTTGATCCGACAGATAGAGCCCGGTGCGTCCCTGCTGTTCTACCTGAGCCACTCCCAGAAGGCCGTGACGGTCGTGGGCATTGCCGAGCAGACGCTGGTGTCCGCGGATGCCGAAGAGATCGCCGCCACCGTGGGTAAACGCACGGTGTTCTCCCTTCGCGACATGCAGACGCTGTGCTCGAATGGCGAAGTGCTCGCCATCCTCTTCCGACAAGCAGCCATCCTGAAGGAGCCCATTCCTCTCGGTGACCTCTGTCGTCATGGAGTGCTCAACGGCCCTCCGCAGTCCATCACCACGGTCCAGCCGGGAGGTCGTGAATGGCTTCGCCAACGCCTCGGTCTGTAGTCCTGCTGCCCATCCAGCCCCGGTATGCGACCCCCATTCTGGAAGGGCTCAAGCGCGTCGAGTTCCGCAAGCGCGCCTTCCGCAGGGAGGTCTCACACGTCGTTGTCTACTCCTCCAGCCCGGTGAAGCAGGTCGTCGGCTTCTTCGACATCCTGGGCATCGACGAGGCCGCTCCCGAGCAGCTCTGGCGCCGCTACTCGAGGGTGGGGGGCATCTTGAAGGAGGACTACGACCGCTACTTCTCGCGATGCGAGGGCGGCGTCGCGATCCAGGTGGGAAAGGTCCACGTCTTCGCGAAGCCCTTCCCGCTGGGAGATATCTCCCCGGAACTGCGCGCACCCCAGAGCTACGCCTATCTGAGCTCGCACGCGTTCACGAAGATTCGTGGCCGGCGGACGCTCGCCACGTGAGGTGCCGCGAGCACCCCATCCGCCCGTGGGCCGGTGGGGTGCTTCAAGCGAAGCAGGGCTGATGCTTCAGCGTCCCGACGCCTGTGCGTCCACGGCGGCCAGCTCGTCCTTGTTGAGCTTCACCTCCGCGCCCGCGACGTTCTCCTCCAGGTGCTTCACGGAGGACGTGCCCGGGATGGGCAGCATCACCGGCGAGCGCTCCAGCAGCCAGGAGAGGGCAATCTGCGCGGGCGTCGCGTTGTGCTTCTTCGCCACGGAGTCGAGCGTGCTCCCCGGCTTCGCCAGACCGCCCGTCGCCAGCGGGAACCACGGGATGAAACCCAGGTTCTCCTTCTCGCAGTAGTCCAACACCTTCTCGTGCACGCGGTCGGTCAGGTTGTACCGGTTCTGCACCGACACGATGTCCACCACCTTGCGTGCCCGCTCAATCTCCTCCACCGACACCTCCGACAGGCCGATGTGGCGGATCTTCCCTTCCTGCTGCAGCGCCTTCAGCTCGCCCAGCGACTCCTCCACCGGGACCTTCGGGTCGATGCGGTGCAACTGGTACAGGTCGATGCGCTCCAGCTTCAGCCGGCGCAGCGACATCTCCAACTGCTGGCGCAGGTACTTCGGCGCGGCCACCGGGTGCCACTCGTTGGGACCCGTGCGCACCAGGCCTGCCTTCGTCGCCACCACCACGCCCTTGGCGTAGGGGTGCAGGGCCTCCGCGATGATCTCCTCGCTGATGTAGGGGCCGTAGGAGTCCGCCGTGTCGATGAAGTCCACGCCCAGCTCCAGCGCGCGGCGCAACACGCGCACCGCCTCCGCCCGGTCCTTGGGCGGGCCCCAGATGCCAGGGCCCGTGAGCTGCATGGCGCCGTAGCCCAGCCGGTGGACGGGCAAATCTCCGCCCAGCTTGAAGGTGCCGCTCTTCTCCGCGGGTCGCGTCGAGGTTCCGCTCATGAGTGCTTCCTCCGTGCAGATGAATGCCTGAATGGATGCATGTGCAGTAAATGCGTTTCAGGCCGTCCGGTACCGGCCGGCCAATGCATGGGTCGCCCCACGCAGCAGTCCTGTCTCCGCCTTCTCCAGGGCAGTGAGGGCCTCCGCGGCCTCCAGTCCCGGGACGCAGACCGTCTCTCCGCGCTCCAGCGCGACGAGCGACGCGGTGACGACGTCCTCCGGCGACATGGTGCCGGGATAGCCGCCGTTGAACTCCGTGAAGGTCATGCCCGGGCAGACGACCTGCGCCACCACGGGCGTGCCGCGCAGCTCTCCCGCGAGCGTGCGGGTGAAGTGGACGAGGAACGCCTTCGCGCCCGCGTAGGTGGCCCGGTGGGGCAGGGGACCCGGCGGCATCGCACCGGAGAAGGCGAGCAGGGAGGCGACGTTGATGACCGCGCCCTTGCCCCGCGCCAGCATGCCGGGCAGCGTCGCGCGCGTGGCCAGCATCGGCGCCATCATGTGCAGGTTCGCCAGTCCTTCCAGCGCCGAGGGCTCCACCTGCGCGAAGGGGCCATAGCCACCCACGCCCGCGTTGTTGATGAGCAGGGTGAGGTCCTCGCCCGCCGCGCGCCCGGCCACCCGCTGAAGGTCCGCGTGCACCGTGAGGTCCGCCCGCAGCACCTCCGCGCGGATGCCATGCGCCGCCGTCAGCTCCGCCGCCAGCGTCTTCAGCCGCTCTTCCCTCCGAGCGACCAGGACCAGGTCATACCCGAGCGCCGCCAGCCGCCGTGCGTACACCGCGCCAATTCCCGCGGACGAGCCCGTCACCAACGCTGTCCCTCGACTGCCTGCCATGCCTGCTCCTGGATGAGATGGAAGGGGTGCGCGCCCGTCCCCACCGCAATGAATGCTGGAGATGGGAACCGCCGCCGCGAAGCGCATGCCGCCAACGCCGCACCCTCGGCCGCTGGGTAACGAAGGGCGGTCAGCCGTGCAAGCGAGATGCGGCCCTGACGGGAATCAAAGCGCCCGGGAGGGGCCCGCGCGCGACGCCCATGCACGGTGACGCCCTGCACCCGGGCGCCTCCGGCAGCAGCTGTCGGACAGGTTCGCGGACCGCGCAGGGCGGAAGGTGCCCCGTGGGGAGGGCCTGAGGAGCTGGCTCCGGGAGTGCATCCGGCGTGTCAGCGTCCACGCGCCGCAACAGCGCTCCTTCAGCCCAGCGCCTTGACCGTCGGCTCCGGCGTGTCACGGAACTGCTGATGGTACAGCTCCGCGTAGAGCCCGCCCTTCTCGAGCAGCTCTGCGTGGTTGCCGCGCTCCACCACGGTGCCGTGCTCCAGCACCAGGATGAGGTCCGCGTGGCGGATGGTGTTGAGCCGGTGCGCGATGACGATGCTCGTGCGGCCGGACAACAGCTGCCCCAACGCCAGCTGGATGAGCGCCTCCGTGCGCGTGTCGATGTTCGCCGTCGCCTCGTCCAGGATGAGCACCCGCGGATTTGCGATGACCGCGCGAGCGAACGCGAGCAACTGCCGCTGCCCCTGACTGAGCGTCGCGCCGCCCTCGCCCAGCACGGTGTCGTAGCCCTGCGGCAGTTGGGTGATGAAGTCGTGCGCGTGCACCGCCTTCGCCGCCGCCTCCACGTCCTCGCGGGTGGCGTCCGCCTTCCCATAGGCGATGTTGTCCGCCACCTTGCCGCTGAAGAGGAACGGCTCCTGGAGCACCATGGCCATCTGCCGGCGCAGACTCGCGCGCGTCACCTGGCGCACGTCGTGCCCGTCCACACGCACCGTGCCCCCGGTCACGTCGTAGAAGCGCGGCACCAGGCTGGCCACCGTTGTCTTGCCCGCGCCCGTGCGCCCCACCAGCGCCAGCGTCTGGCCGGGCTCCAGGTGGAAGGACACGTCGCGCAGCACCGGCCGCGCGGCGTCGTAGCCGAAGGACACGCCCTCGAACACCACCTGGCCCTGGAGCGGCCCCAGCTCCACCGCGCCCGACACGTCCGGTGGCTCCGTGGTCTCGTCGAGGATGGAGAAGATGCGCTCCGCCCCCGCCAGCGCGGACTGCATCAGCGCGGCCACGGACGCGGCCAGCTGCACCGGCCGGAAGAACTGCTGCACGTAGATGAGGAACGCCGCCACGCCGCCCACCGTGAGCTGCCCGCTCAGCGCCAGCGCGCCGCCGTAGCCAATCACCAGCGCAGTGGACAGCGTGGAGAGCAGGTCGATGGCCGGCGAGAACGCGGACGTGATGCCCACCGCCGCCACGTTCGCGTCGCGGTTGGCCGCGTTCCGGTCGCGGAAGCGCTCGATGTTCTTCTCCGTGCGGTTGAAGGCCTGCGCCTGCCGCACGCCTCCAATCTCCTCCTGGAGGTTCGCCGTCACGTCGCCCACCGTCTGCCGCGTCTTGCGGTAGGCATTGCGCGCCCGCGACGCGAAGAACCACGTGGTGAGCACGATGGCGGGGATGAGGGAGAAGCACGCCAGCGCCAGGCGCCAGTTGAGCGCGAACATCGCGACGAGCACGCCCACCAGCCCCAGCAGCGAACCCAACAGCTGCGTCAGCCCCTGCGCGAAGAGCTGATTGAGCGTGTCCACGTCGCTGAGCATCCGGCTCATCAGGTCGCCCAGCGGCCGGCGGTCGAACCACGACAGCGGCAGCTGCTGGAGCCGCTCGAAGAGGCGCAGGCGCAGGTCCGACAGGACGTGCTGCCCCGTGTGGCCCACCCGCCGCGTCTGCGCCTGCTGCGTCAGCAAGCCCACGACGTAGACGACGAACAGCACCCCCATCGTCCGCAACAGCCCCCAGCCGTCCCCCGAGCCGATGTCGTGGTCAATGGCCCGGCTCATCAGGTACGGCCCCAGCGCCTGGCACGCCGCGCCCACCAGGATGAAGACCATCGCCACGGTGAGCGTGCTCGCGTGCGGACGCAGCTCGCCCAGCAGCCTGCGCAGCACCTTCCCGCGCTGCTTCGCGCGGCCCGTCTCCATCTCCGCCATCGCCTCGATGCTTCCGGGCCGCCTCATGCCACCTCCTCCTGACGCGGCGGCTGCAGCTGCGACCCGAGGATGTCGTTGTACAGCTCGCTGGAGGCCTTCAACTCCTCGTGGCGCCCCTTCGCGGCGATGCGCCCCTCATCCAGCACCAGGATGAGGTCCGCGTCCCGCACGGTGCTGATGCGCTGGGCGATGACGATGGCCGTCCTGCGCTTGTCCCGCATCAGCGCGTCCAGCGCGCCCTGGATGGCGGTCTCCGTGCGCGCGTCCACCGCCGACGTGCTGTCGTCCAGGATGAGCAGCCGCGGATCCGTGAGCAGCGCCCGCGCGATGGCCAACCGCTGCCTCTGTCCGCCAGAGAGCCCCACGCCGCGCTCGCCCACCACCGTGTCGTAGCCCTGCGGCAGCTCGCGGATGAACTCCGCCGCCTGGGCTGCCTCCGCCGCGGCCTCCACCTGGGCCTGCGTCGCCTCCGGGCGCCCGTAGGCGATGTTCTCCCGCACCGTTCCGGAGAACAGCAGCGCGTCCTGGAGTACCACGCCCATCTGCGAGCGCAGGCTCGCGAGCGTCACGTCCCGCACGTCATGTCCGTCCAGCAGCACCGCGCCCCCGGTGACGTCGTAGAAGCGCGGCAGCAGGTTGATGAGCGTGCTCTTTCCAGAGCCGGTGGTGCCCAGCACCGCCACCAGTTGCCCGGGCTCCAGTGTCACGCTCACGCCGCGCAGGATTTCGCGGTCGCTGCCCGCGTAGCGGAAGCGCACGTCACGCAACTCGATGCGGCCCTGCAATGGAGGCAGTGGCACCGCGCCCGGGCGGTCCGCCACCTCCACCGCCGTGTCGAGCAGCTCGAAGAGGCGCTGCGCGGACGCGCTCGCTCGCGACATGCTGGCCGCGAAGAAGCCCAGCGTCATCAGGGGCATCAGCAGGAAGGTCAGGTAGCTGATGAAGGCCACCAGCTCTCCCAGTGTCAGCTTCTGATGAAGGATGCGCCAGCCTCCCACGCCCACCACCATCAGCGTTCCCATGCTGGCGATGAAGGTGACCAGGGGGAAGTTGCCGGCCAGCGCGTCCACCACCCGCAGGTTCTTCTCCTTCAGCTCCGCGTTGGTCTTCCCGTAGCGCTCCAGCTCCCGCGCCTCGCCGGAGAAGGCGCGCACCACGCGCAGCCCGCGCAGGTCCTCCTGCAGCGTGGTGTTGAGCGAGCCCAGCAGCGCCTGCAGCTGGCCGAACAGCGGACGCATCCGCTGCATGAACCGGCGCAGCACCCACAGGATGGGCGGCACGGTGCTCAGCGCCGCCAGTGCCAGCACCGGATCCAGGTACAGCAGCAGCCCCGCGCAGCCCACCAGCATCGCCGCCGCCGCGGCGAACTGCACCACGCCGCTGCCCACGAAGGTGCGCACCGCCTCCACGTCGCTCGTCAGCCGCGTGAGCAGCTGCCCCGTCTGCGCCTGGTCGTAGTAGCTGAAGGACAGCCGTTGGATGCGCGCGAAGAGCGCGTCGCGCAGGTCGAACGCCACGCCCTGCGACGCGCGCTCCGCCAGGTAGCCCTGCAGGAAGTTGAACAGGCCGCGCCCCAGCGCGATGGCGACCAGGCCGCCCACCGCCAGCCACACGGGCCGTATCTCCCCGCGCGCGAGCCCGTGGTCGATGGCGATGCGGATCATCTGCGGCGCGCCCAGGTTCGCCACGGAGACGAGCAGCAGCGACAGCAGCGCGCCCAGCGCCTCCAGGCGATAGCGGCGCAGATAGCCCAAGGCCCGCAGGATGGGCGGACGGCCGGATGCGGGTGGCGCGGACGTGCTCACGTGAGACCTGGACCCCTTCCTCCCCACCCGGGAAGGCGCGCGCATGATGGGCGCCCCCACGCTTCGCTTCAAGCATCACGGATGTCGCGAAACGACGGTTGCGCGCCGCGCCACGGCCCGTTACGTGGGCCGCCTTTCCTCCCGCTTCGTCACGAGGTGAACGTCATGGAATACCGGCAGCTGGGTGGTTCTGGTTTCAAGGTCCCCGTCCTCAGTCTGGGCACGGGCACGTTCGGAGGTGCGGGTGATTTCTTCAAGGGCTTCGGCTCCAGCGACGTGAAGGAGGCCACGCGGCTCGTGGACATCGCGCTGGACGCGGGCGTGAACATGTTCGACTCCGCGGACGGCTACTCCGCCGGGCTCGCGGAGGAGATTCTCGGCAAGGCGCTGGAGGGGCGGCGCGACAAGGCCATCATCTCCACCAAGGCCACCTTCCGCGCGGGCACGGGGCCCAACGACGTGGGCTCCTCGCGCTTCCACCTCACGCGCGCCGTGGAGGCCTCGCTGCGCCGGTTGAAGACGGACTACATCGACCTGTTCCAGCTCCACGCCTTCGACGCGGTGACGCCCGTGGAGGAGGTCCTCAACACGCTGGACGGCTTCGTGCGCGCGGGGAAGATCCGCTACCTCGGCTGCTCCAACTTCTCCGGCTGGCACCTGATGAAGTCGCTGGCCGTGTCGGAGCGCTACAACCTGGCGCGCTACGTGGCCCACCAGGCCTACTACTCGCTCGTGGGCCGCGACTACGAGTGGGAGCTGATGCCGCTCGCGCAAGACCAGAAGGTGGGCGCGGTGGTGTGGAGCCCGCTGGGCTGGGGCCGGCTCACCGGCAAGCTGCGCCGGGGCGCGCCGAAGCCGGAGACCAGCCGCCTCAACAACCCCGCCACCGCGGCCGGTGGCCCGCAGGTTCCGGAGGAGTACCTCTTCAAGGTCGTGGACGCGCTCGACGCCGTGGCCCAGGAGACGGGCAAGACGGTGCCGCAGGTGGCGCTCAACTGGCTGCTCCAGCGGCCCACCGTGTCCAACGTCATCATCGGCGCGCGCACGGAGGAGCAGTTGCGCCAGAACCTGGGCGCCATCGGCTGGAACCTCACGCCCGCGCAGGTGGCCACGCTGGACGCCGCCAGCACCACGCCCTGGCCCTACCCGTACTTCCACCAGCGCCAGTTCCACGAACGCAACCCGTTCCCCGTGACGTGAGCGGGGTGTGAAGCAGGAGGCGGCCAGGGCCTGGGTCCGGCCGCCTCCGTCCCGGGGGCAGATTCGCTGCCTCCGGGGGCGATGCACCTCACGCACGAGAACGTTTCTCGCCGCGTGGAGGCGCGCCCGCACATGTCCCTCAAGGAATACAAACCCGGCAGTCCGTTTCCCGGCGTCATCGGCCGCACCTGGGAGCAGTCGTCTCCCGCGTGGCCGTCTCCCCTGCGCTCGAAGCCCGGCGCGCCCAACGTCCTGTTCATCATCCTGGATGACATGGGCTTCGGGCACCTGGGCTGCTACGGCTCGCCCATCCGCACGCCGAACCTGGACCGGCTGGCGCAAGGCGGGCTGCTCTACAACAACATGCACACCACGGCGCTGTGCTCGCCCACGCGCTCGTGCATCCTCACCGGCCGCAACCACCACTCCAACGGGATGGGCACCATCACCGAAACGTCGCTGGGCTACCCCGGCTACAACGGCACCATCCCCTTCGAGAATGGCTTCCTCTCCGAGATGCTGATGGAGGCCGGCTACAACACGTATGCCATTGGCAAATGGCACCTGACCCCCGCGGAGCAGACGAGCGCCGCCGGGCCGTACTCGCGCTGGCCGCTGGGCCGCGGCTTCGAGCGCTTCTACGGCTTCCTGGGCGGGGACACGCACCAGTACTACCCGGACCTCGTCCACGACAACCACGCCATCCGCCCGCCCGGCACTCCGGAAGAGGGCTACCACCTCACCCCGGACCTGGTGGACCGCGCCATGGACTGCATCGCGGACACCAAGCAGGTCGCGCCCGACAAGCCCTTCTTCCTCTACTTCGCCACCGGCGCCATGCACGCGCCCCACCACGTCCCCCGCGAGTGGGCGGACGCCTACGCGGGCCAGTTCGACGACGGCTGGGACGCCTACCGCCAGAAGGTGTTCCAGAAGCAGCTGGAGCTGGGCGTGGTTCCCCGGGGCACGCAGCTGTCCCGGCATGACCCGGACGTGCAGGACTGGGGCTCGCTGCCGCCGGAGGAGAAGCACCTCTACTCACGCATGATGGAGGTCTTCGCGGGCTTCCTGGAGCACACGGACCACCACATCGGCCGGCTGCTGAAGTTCCTGGAGGACACCGGCGAGTTGGACAACACGCTCATCATGGTGCTGTCCGACAACGGGGCCAGCGCGGAGGGCGGGCCGCACGGCTCCGTGAACGAGCTGAAGTTCTTCAACAACGCGCCGGAGTCCCTGGCGCAGAACCTGGCGGCGATGGAGGACCTGGGCGGCCCGAAGCACTTCAACCACTACCCGTGGGGCTGGGCCTGGGCGGGGGACACGCCGTTCCGCCGCTGGAAGCGGGAGACGTACCGCGGCGGCACCACCGACCCGTTCCTCGTCCACTGGCCCCAGGGCATCCAGGCGAAGGGCGAGGTTCGCACGCAGTACGCGCACGCCATCGACATGGTGCCCACGGTGCTGGACTGCCTGGGCCTGGAGCCGCTGGCGGAGATCCGCGGCGTCACCCAGTCACCCATCGAAGGCGTCAGCTTCAAGCACACGTTCAACGACGGGAACGCGCCTGGCCGACACCGCACGCAGTACTTCGAGATGTTCAGCTCGCGCGCCATCTACCACGACGGCTGGCGCGCGGTGTGCCCGTTCCCCGGCCCGTCCTTCAAGGAGGCCGGAGAGGGCTTCGGTGAGTCGCTGCTCGACGAGGACCGGCTGCGCGAGCTGGATACACACGGCTGGGAGCTGTACCACGTGGCGGAAGACTGCTCCGAGACGCGGAACGTGGCGGCGGAGCACCGGGGTAAGCTCATCGAGATGATCGCCCTCTGGTACGCCGAAGCCGGGCGCTACCAGGTGCTGCCGCTCGCGTCGCCCACCCGCGCCGTGTTCGCCATGGAGCGCCCGCAGCTCACGAAGGACCGCACTCGCTACGTGTACCGGCCGCACACGTCGCCCGCGCCGGAGAACGCGGCGGTGCATGTGCTCAACCGGCCCCACACCATCACCGCCGACGCGGAGGTGACGCGGGACACGGAGGGCGTGCTGCTCAGTCACGGCGGCCTCACCGGCGGCTACTCACTCTTCATCCAGGACCACAAGCTGCACTACGCCTACAACTACCTCGGCGAGCAGGAGTTCCACATCGAGTCGGCGGTGGACGTGCCGGAGGGACGATCGAAGCTGCGGTTCGAGTTCGAGCCCACCGGCAAGCCAGACCTGAAGGTGGGGCGGGGCACTCCCGGACGCGGCCGGCTCTACATCAACGGCGACCTGGTGGCGCAGAGTACCATCGACGCGACCATGCCGGTGGCCATCAGTCTGGGAGAGGGGCTCACGTGCGGCCGGGACGAGAACTCGCCCGTCAGCCAGCGCTACAGCGCGCCCTTCGAGTTCACCGGCACGCTCCACGAGGTGACGGTCGACGTCTCCGGGGAGCACGTCCGGGATACCGCGGGCGAACAGAAGGCCGCCATGGCGAAGCAGTGAAACGAAAAAGGCCCGGACGGGAGCGCAGGGCTCCCGTCCGGGCCTGAAAGCTCAGCGGACTACTTGGTCACGCCGACGGCGGTCCAGGCCTCGGCGACCTTCTTCGCCTCGGCGGAGTCCTTGCCGTACAGGTCCGTGGCGGCCTTGATGGTCGCGGCGCGGGCCTGGGAGAAGTTCGTCTGCGGCGTCATGTACGTGGTGAGCGCGCGGCCGAAGACCTTGAGGCTCTTCTCCATGCCGATGCCGTCCTTCACCTCGATGCCGGACGTCTTGTTCTTGCCGCCCTCGGTGAGGAGGAAGAAGGCGTTGTTCGCGATGCCGCTGGAGCCGTGGACCTCCGTCATCTTCGGGAAGTTCTTGTAGTTGTCGATGGAGTAGCCGTCCGCCGTCGGGTCGTTCATGTAGCGGAGGGCGTCCGTGTTGTCGCCGTTCTTGGGCGTCCACGCGTCCTCGCCCACCGCCCAGTCGAACTTCACCGCGCTGTTCTTCTGGCTGGCGAACCACTCCACGCCGGTGCCCATGATGTCGCTGAAGGACTCGTTGAGGCCGCCGGACTCACCCTCGTACTCCAGGCCCGCGGTGCGCTCCGTGAGGCCGTGGGTGATTTCGTGGCCGGCGATGTCCAGCGTGGTGAGCGGGCCGGAGTCCTTCCCGTCGCCGTCGCCGTACTGCATCTTCTCGCCGTCCCAGAACGCGTTCACCAGGTTCACGTCGGTGTGGACGTAGGAGACGAGCTTCTCACCCTTGCCGTCGATGGAGTCGCGGCCGAGGATCTCCTTGTAGAAGTCGTAGGTCATCTCCGCGCCGTAGTGCGCGTCCACCGCGGTGGCGGCGCGCGACGGGTCGGTCTTCTCGCCCCAGACGTCGTTGTTGTCGGTGAAGCCCGTGGTGCCGGACGCTTCCTCGCGGTTCTTCGCGTCGTACGTCACGATGCCCTTGCCGCGCGTCTTGTCGTCCAGGGAGAACGTGCCGTCCTTGTTCTTCGTGGTCTGGATGTCGACCTTGCCGCTGTACATCGTCTGGTCGTCCGCCACGCGGCCCGTGCCCGGAGTCGTGGGCGTCGTCGGGGTGGTGGGCGTCTGCGCGGGCGTGCCCGAGGTGCCATCGGCGCGCTTGGCGTTGGTCGTGCGGTCCAGGTGGCTCAGCGTGTTGTACTGCTTGAGGGACTCGCCGGTGTTCGCGTCGATGAAGTAGTTCATCGAGCGCGGGTCCTTGCCGCTGGACACCTTCGTGTCGGTGAGCGTCACGTGGTAGGCGGCGTGGTACTGGCCGTCCTTGCCCTTGACGATGACCTTCTCCGCGGTGGGCGCCTTGGACGTCTCGCCGTTGAAGTCCTTCTGCGCCACGGCCAG
This sequence comes from Corallococcus sp. AB038B, assembly GCF_003668955.1. Taxonomy (NCBI): domain Bacteria; kingdom Pseudomonadati; phylum Myxococcota; class Myxococcia; order Myxococcales; family Myxococcaceae; genus Corallococcus; species Corallococcus sp. AB038B. The sequence goes on from NZ_RAWO01000001.1 coordinate 1,488,694, forward strand.
CGCGTCCTTCGCGGTCAGCTTCGTGGGCGCCTTGCCAATGCCCACCGGGACGTTGGACACGTCGCCCGTCAGGCTGTCGAACTGACCCTTCGCGTCCAGGTGGCCGATGATCTGCTCACCGGCGACCTTCAGGCCCTCGTGCATGCGGTCCATGCGCACGTGCGTCATGCCCAGCTGGTCGCGCTCCACCGAGCGCGGCGAGAACGACGTGCCGCCCGTGATGCCCGTCAGCTGCGGGTTCTTCTGGTTCACGTACGACACCGTCTGCTGCACGGCCTGCTGCGCCTGGGGGCTGGTGAGGTCCACCGGGCCCGGCGTCAGCTTCTGGCCCACGCCGTTCAGCGCCACCGTGGCCTTCGCCTTGGAAGGCGCGCCCGTGCTGAAGCTGGACTGCGAGCTCATGCCCACCGGGCCCTGGGGCTTCACGGTGTTCACCGGCTTCGTGTCGGTGCGGTTCTGGGTGGCAACAACGGGCTTCGACAGGTCGGTGCGCAGGGCCATGGGGGGCGGGCTTTCGGGGGAAGGTGAAGCGGACAAATTGATTCTCGTGTCAGCCGTCCCATTGTTGCGTGTGGGTTGTTGCTTACACGGTCATGAGTGGGTCCAAGCTCATGAATTCACAGGTGAAGTTTTCGTCCTACATTCACCCCGGAAGCACATTCCGACCGGTAGGTAAGCAGGTGCGCGGGGTTGTATTTCCGTTCATTTTCACCCTGCCTGTGCACGGCCGTCCACCCACACCCCGTGTCTGGAAGCTTGACCGGCCGCTCCCTTTGCGGGTATTGAAATTGATAGTGATTATCAACTTCAACTTGGCTCGACCCAACAGGAAGGCCGGAGGAACGCACCGTGGCTCGTGAACTGGGACCCCGTGGAAAGATGTGTCGGCGGCTTGGCATCCCCCTGTCGCGCATCACTGCGAAGGACCCGGACAAGGATCCGGTGCTGCGCAGGCCGTATCCGCCGGGTCAGCACGGGGCAACGGCGCGCGTGTCGGTGAGCGACTTCGCGCAGCGGCTGCGGGAGAAGCAGAAGCTGAAGCTGTACTACGGCCTGCTGGAGAAGCAGTGCCGCAGCGCCTTCCTGGAAGCGCGCCGGTCGCCGGGCAATACGGGCAAGGTGTTGATGCAGCTGCTGGAGAGCCGGCTGGACGCGCTGGTGCTGCGCGCGGGTCTGGCCACGAGCATCCGCCAGGCGCGCCAGTTCGTGCGCCACGGCTACTTCCAGGTGAACGGCAAGCGCGCGGACATCCCGAGCATCCGGCTCAAGCCGGGCAACGAGGTGCGCTTCCATCCGGAGCACCTGAAGCTCACGGCGGTGCAGGACGCCTTCGGACGGATGAAGTCCCGCCAGGTGCCCGCGTACGTGCAGGTCCTGGGGGCAGGGGAGGGCATGCGCTACGTGCGGCTGCCCGAGCGTGAGGAGATCCCCGTGGACGTGAACGAGCCGTTCATCGTCGAGTACTACGCGCAGCGCAGCTGACCGCCTGGCCGCCTTCTGCCCGTTCGCCGTGCATGCGAGCGGGCAGGGGCGGAATCCGGTGCTCGCGCACCCCATCTTCTTCCTCCAGGGGACGTTCACCCGGGGAAGGAGCGGGGATGCGCGGGGACGGAGGCGAGACGGTGGCGGACGGCTGGGTGGCACCCCGAGGGCGTGCGGCCCGGGGACACCTGCCCCGTCACGTCGCGGGCCTCTTCCGCTTCCAGCCGGGCCGGCCCGCGGTGTCGGCGGGGCTGCGCACGGGGCTGGCGCTGGGGGTTCCGCTGCTCATCTCCACGCTCTTGTCGCAGCCCGCGGTGTCCTGGGCGGGCATGGCCGGGCTCTTCGTCGCGCTGGTGGACAAGGGCGGGCCGTACCGCGCGCGCGCTCGGGCCATGGGGGCGATGACGGTGCTGGGCGCGCTGGTGGGGTTCATCATCGCGCTGCCGAGTCCCTTCTGGGTGGACGTGGCGCTGACGTTCTTCTGGGTGACGGCGTGCGGCTTCGCGCGCAGCTTCGGGGACACGCCGGGCATCGTGGGCATGCTGCTGGCGAACCTGTTCGTGGTGTCGCTGGCCCTGCCGCAGCGTGGACCGGAAGCGGTGCTGTTGCAGGCGGCGTACTTCGTCGCGGGCGGCCTGTGGTCCATGTTCCTGGCGCTGGTGCTGTGGCCGCTCAGGCCCTACCGCCCCGCGCGGCTGGCCATCGCGGCCTGTTACGACGAACTGGCGGACGTCGCGGACGCCGTCGCGGGTTGGCCCATGGAGGGGCCCTCGCGGGTGGGGACGTGGGAGGCGGTGCAGCGGGCCGCGCGCATGCGGCAGTCGCTGGAGACGGCGCGCGCGACGCTGGGGGCCACGCGCCAGGGACGGCAGGAGGAGAGCGGCCGGGGCGAGCACCTGCTGGTGTTGCTGGAGGATGCGGACGCGCTGTCGCTCCTGCTCACGGCGATGTCGGAGGCGCTGGATGAAGCGCCGCGCCAGGGGGCGTGCCGCACGGCCCGAATCGAGGCACAGCACGCGCTGGGCGCGTTGGCGGTGGACCTGCGGGGCGTGGTGGGCTCGTTGGTGCGGGGCACGGTGCCGGTGCCGTCGTCGTGGGATGCGGAGCGGGTAACGCGGGTGCTCCAGGCGGACGGGGGACTGCCGGAGCCGGCGCGCTCGCAGTACTCGCACGTGGCGGGGTTGCTGGGGCGGCTGCGGGAGTACAGCGCGGTGGCGCTGGATGTGGCGTCCCGGCTGGAGAGTGGCGAGCCGCTGCCGGAGCGGGACACGAAGCCGCTGGGCTTGGAGCCGGGGCGCGGGCGTTCGTGGTGGAAGGTGCTGCGCGACCACCTGACGCCGGAGTCGGTGGTCTTCCGGCACGCGCTGCGGCTGGGGCTCACCGCGACGGTGGCGACGGCGCTGGCGGAGGGGCTGGGGCTCAATCACTGGTACTGGGTGACCATCACGGTGATTGTCGTGTTGCAGCCGTACTCGGGGCTCACCACGGAGAAGGGGTTGCAGCGTGTTGCGGGCACGTTCGTGGGCAGCGTGTTGGCCATGGGGCTGGTGCACGTGCTGCCCGCGCAGTGGCTGATGCTCGCGGCCATCGTGCTGCTTGTCTGCGTGTCGGTGAGCGTGCGGCCGCTGAACTTCACGGTGTACCAGGTGCTGTTGGCGCCAGCGCTGGTGCTGCTCGCGGAGATCCAGACGGGGGACTGGCAGCTCGCGGGGGTGCGCATCCTCAACACGCTGATGGGAGGCGTGCTGGCGCTGGTGGGCATCCGGCTGCTCTGGCCGAGCCCCGAGCACGCGCGCTTCGCCGAGGAGGTGGCCGGCGTGCTGAAGGCGGACCAGCACTACCTGCGCGAGGTGGCGCGGACGCCGGTGTCCACGGAGGTGGTGCTGCGAGAGGCCCGCCGCAAGGTGGGCGTGGCGCTGTTGTCCGCGGAGGCGTCGTTCCAGCGCTTGCTGAGTGAGTGGAAGGGACCGGCGAAGGAGCTGGAGCCGGGGATGGCGTTGATCACCTATGCGCGCCGCTTCACCGCGGCCGTGACGGCGTTGGCGGCGAGCCGCGCGTGGCATCAGGAGTCGGACCTGGGGCCGGTGGTGCGCTACGCGTCGGACGCGCTCGAGGAGCTGTCCGCGGCGCTGGTCGCTCGCCGCGTGCCTTCAGCGCTCAAACGCGAGACTCCGGGCCTGGAGGGCGCGGACGCGCTGGCTCGCACGCAGCTGTCGCGGCTGGTGCGTCAGCTGGGCGTGCTCCACCATGCGGTGGAGCGGATGCCGCCCGCGCTGCGTGCCTCGGAGGATGGCGCCGCGCCTGTCCCCGCGTGACACGTGGCATGCCGCGGAGGCCATCAGCGCGTGCTTCGCCACGCGGTGGAGCATCTACTGCCGTGTTGCGCGCCTCGGAAGAGGGCGTCGCGTTCGTCTCCGCGTGACACGTGGCATGCCGCGGAGGCCATCCGCGCGTGCTTCGCCACGAGGTGGCGCACCTGTTGCCGCGCTGCGCGCCTCGGAGGATGGGGCTACTCCCGTCCCCGCGTGACAAGTTACTGCCCGCGCGCGGAGGACCCAATGCGTGCCCTCCGCGCCGCGCACTTCCAGGATGCGCGCTACGCCCGCTCCAGCTTGACCATCAGCCGGCGCAGGTCCTCGTTCACGCGCACGAAGTTGGAGTTGCCCTTCTCGTCCTCCAGCTGCTTCTTCAGCGCGGGCAGGGACGCCTCGCGCAGCTTCTTCGCCGCGCCGGGCGCGTCCGCCAGCCAGTCCACCGCCTGGATGACCGTGGCGCGCGCCTCGGTGTCGCGTTCGGTGAGCCGGGACGCCAGCGTCGGGCCCTGGTCCGCCGCCCCGGAGCGCCCCACCTCCAGCGCCGCGCGCTGCAACAACACCGCGTCCGCCTTGGGCAGCCGCTGCGACCAGCAGCCCGCGTTGCCGCTGCACGCCTGCGCCGCCTCCAGCACCGCCCCATATCCCTGCACCTGATCCGCGCGCTTCTTGCCCAGCGCCGCGGCATCCTGGCACCCGTCCTCGCCCGTCTCCTGGCAGTCCGCCGTCGTGCGCGCGGGCTCCGCCGCCGCCAGCTTCGCGAGCATCGGCTGCTCCCGCGCATCTCCCAGCAGAGCGATGCCCTTCATGGCGATCTCCCGCGAGTACCAATCCCCGGTGCCCGCCGCCTTCTCCAGCGCGGGGAGCGCGTCCCGGCTGCCCAGCAGCGCCAGCGCCCGCACGTACGCATCCCGCACCGTCGGGTCCGGCTCACCCACGAGCCCCGCGAGCGGCTTCACCGCCTCCTGCGCACGCATCCTCCCGAGCGCGTCCGCCGCCTGCATCCGCACCAGCGCCTGGATCTGCGGATCCGAATGCGTGAACGACAGTTGCTTCAACAGCGTGGGCACCGCGCGCTTCTCCCGGAGGTCGCCCAGCACCTGCGCGGCCTTCATCGGGTAGCTGGCGGGGTTGACCCCCTGCGCCTTCGCCCACGTGAGCAGTTCCGCGTCCTTGCCCTCCAGCACCGGCAAGAGCGCGTCCGCCGCGGGCGCGCCCAGCTGGAACAGCGCGAAGCTGCTCTCCACGTAGAACGACATGCCCCGGCGCTCCTTGGTCAGCGTGCGCATCAGCGCCGGCACCGCGCGCGGATCCCCAATCTGCCCCAGCGCCTCGATGGCCTTCTTGTTGAGGAACGGCTCCGCGGACTCGTCCGTCGCCAGCTGGATGAGCGGCTCCACCGCCGGCTTCGCCTTCAGCGCGCCCAGCACCTGGATGGCCTCGATGCGCGTGTAGTTGTCCTTGCTGCGCAAGAGCGGCACCAGCGACGGCACCGCGCGCTCATCCCCGATCCGCCCCAGCGCGCCCACCACCGCCTTGTTCACCTGCTGCGCCGGCACATCCGAAGCCCCGGGGTCCAGCGCCGCCGTCAGCGGCTCCAGCGATGTCGGGTGGTGCAAATCCCCCAGCGTCCGGGCCACCGCCGCCTTCACCTCCGGCCGGCGCTCCGAGGACAGCCGCCCGTGCAGGAAGGGCAGGAACTGTTCATTGACGTTGCCTGACGTGCGCAGCGACTCAATCACTCGCACCTTGTCGTCAGGGCGCTTCGCTCCCTCCAGACTGGACTGCCAGTACTCCGGCGTCTTGGGGTCTTCCTTCTTGCAACCCCCCAGGGCAAGGCAGGACACGGCCAGGGACAGGGAGACGAGTGAGCGGGACATGGGGCTCCTTTACGTCCGAACGTCTGTGCTTCCGTCGGGTGTAGACCTGTCCTGACGAAGGACGCAAACCTCCCCCACCTCCTGGGGTACGCTGGTCAACGACATGCCCCATGCCGAAGACAGTCGTAACGCGTCGCGTCCGACCATCATCCGCCGGACGTACCTGCTCGACCGAGAATTCCAGCTCAAATACATCTTGCTGCTCACCGGCATGGGCGCCGGGAGCATGTTGCTGTTCGGCGTGCTCGCGCAGCAGGTGCACCGCATGTCCGCCGAAGAGGGCCTGTCCAGCGTGGAGACGCTCTGGTGGCTCACCGGCGTGGCCACCGTGGGTCTGGGCATCGCGCTCGGGTTGTTCGGGCTCCTCTTCACGCACCGTGTGGCGGGCCCCGTCCACGTGATGAGCCTCTACGTCGCGGCGCTGGCGGCGGGCCGCTATCCGCGCCTGCGTCCCCTGCGGCGCAAGGACGAGCTGCGCGCCTTCTTCGCGCGCTTCAGCGAAGCGGTGGACCGCATCCGTCAGCGCGAGGCGGACGAAGCGCTGGCGCTGGAGAAGGCGCTGGACGCGCTCAAGGACGTGGCCACCACCCCGGAAACGCGCGAGGCCCTGTCCACGCTGGAAGCGCTGCGCGCACGCAAGCGCCAGGCGGTGGACACCTCCGCGCCGCCCGCCGCCTTCAAGTCCGTGGCCTGACCCCATCCCTTTTCCACACGAGATTCCCCTCACATGAGCAGCCGACCCCGCATCGTCTTCATGGGCACGCCCGAGTTCGCCGTGGCCTCGCTGGAGGCCTGCTTCGACGTGGGCGACGTCGTGGCCGTCGTCACCCAGCCGGACAAGCCCAAGGGCCGGGGCAACGCCGTCACCGCGCCGCCCGTGAAGGAGCGCGCGCTGGAGAAGGGCATCCCCGTGCTCCAGCCGCAGAAGCTGCGCACGCCGCCGTTCTCCGAGGAGCTGCGCCAGTACGCCCCCGACGTCTGCGTGGTGACGGCGTACGGAAAGATTCTCCCCAAAGACCTGCTGGCCCTGCCCGCCAAGGGCTGCGTGAACGTGCACGCCTCGCTGCTGCCTCGCTTCCGGGGCGCCGCGCCCATCCAGTGGGCCATCGAGCATGGCGACAGCGAGACGGGCGTGTCGCTGATGGTGATGGATGAGGGCCTGGACACGGGACCCGTGCTGGCGATGAAGCGGCTGCCCATCGCGCCGGACGAGACGAGCGCCACGCTGCACGCGAAGCTGTCCTCGCTGGGCGGCGACATCCTGCGCGAGTCCCTGCCGCGCTACCTCCGCGGCGAGCTGACGCCCCAGCCCCAGCCCTCCGAGGGCATGGTGCTGGCGCCCATCATCGACAAGGAGAACGGCAAGCTGGACTTCGCGAAGCCCGCAGTGGAGCTGGACCGCCGCCTGCGCGCTTTCACGCCGTGGCCCGGTGCGTACACGCTGCTGGGTGGCAAGGTCTTCAAGGTGCACCGGATGCGGCCCGCGGAAGGGAAGGGTGCACCCGGCACCGTGCTGTCCGCGGGGCCAGAGGGCATCGAGGTTGCTTGTGGCGAGGGCTCGCTCGTCCTCCTGGAGGTCCAGCCAGAGGGCAAGCGGGTGATGCGCGCGGCGGACTTCCTCTCTGGCAACAGATTGCAGCCGGGCAGTCAGCCGTTCACGTCTTGAGCGCGCCGCCGAGCGCCATGTGGAATTCTCGCGTCATGGAGTCGCACGGATGGGCATGAAGCTGCTGGTGTTGCACGGACCGAACCTCAACCTCCTGGGCGAGCGTGAGGACGTCGTGGGGGGCCGCCTGACGGACCTCGACGCGGCCCTGCGCGCGAAGGCGAAGGAGCTGGGACTGACGCTGACCATCGTCCAGTCCAATCACGAGGGCGCCCTCATCGACACGATCCACGCCGAGCGCAAGAACGTGGAGGGCATCCTCATCAACCCGGCGGGCTACTTCACGTCCTACGCGCTGAAGGAGGCGCTGGAGGCGGTGGGGCTGCCCGCCATCGAGGTGCTGCTCAAGCCGCCCGCCCGCGAGTCCGTGGTGGCGGAAGCGTGCGCCATGCAGGTGCTGGGGCTGCACGGCTTCGACCCGTACATCCAGGCCCTGGAGACCTTCGCGAGCGGCATCTTCCACCCCTCCATCCCCGGGCCGGTGAAGTCGCTGGGCCGCCGCAAGAAGTCCGCCGGGCCCGAGGACGAAGACTCGCGTCCGAAGCCCAAGCTGGTGGGCCGCGTGCACCCGCTCAAGAAGGACGACGCGCCGGAGCCCACGCCATTGGTCACCACGCCCGCGCGGTCGCTGCGGCGCACGGCGGAGGCCGGGGGCCCGTTGAAGACGCTGGGCCGCAAGTCCGTGCCCACGGTCGTGCAGACGGACGGCAAGCCGGGAAAGACGCTGGGCCGCGCGGCGAAGGGCGGATCCACGCCTGCGTCGGACCTGCTCACCCGGGCGCTCGTGCGCCAGAAGATCGCGGACCGGCTGGCCGGACGGCTCAGTGAAGCGGAGCTGGCCACCTGGGCCCGCGCGAAGTATCAGCAGGTCCAGCGTGGTGAACCGGCGGAGAGCGGCCACCGCGAGCTGCTGGAGGACAGCCTCCAGAGCCTCACTTTGTCCCATCTGCCCGCGACGCAGATGTCGGACGAGCAACTGGTGGACCTGATGACCCGGCTGGAAGAAGGATGAACGCCCGTATCCTCGCCATCAACATCCTCGCGCGCGTGCGCGCCACGGATGCCTACCTCAACGTGGTGCTGGACACGGTCCTCTCGGAGTCGCCTCCGAAGGACCCTCGCGACTCGGCGCTCGTCACGGAATTGACCTACGGCACCACCCGGCGGCAGCTCGCGCTGGACTACGCCATCACCCGCTTCGCGGACCGCAAGCTGGACGCGCTGGAGGACAAGGTCCTGGCCGCCCTGCGCGTGGGCGCCTACCAGCTCTTCCACACCCGCGTGCCCGCGCGCGCCGCCGTGGCGGAGACGGTCCAGGCCCTCAAGGACGTGGGCCTCGGGCGCGCGGCGGGCTTCACCAACGCCATCCTGCGCAAGCTGTCCGAGCTGCCCTCGCCGCCGCTGCCCTCCCAGAAGGACCCGGTGGAGTACCTGTCCGTGCGCGAGAGCCACCCGCGCTGGCTGGTGGAGCGGTGGATCCGCCAGTTCGGCCGCGAGCGAGCGGAGGCGATGCTCGTCGCCAACAACCTGCCGCCCGCCGTCGTCATCCGCGCCAACACCTCCAAGGTGACGCGCGACGCGCTGCTCGCGCAGCTGAAGGACGTGGGCGTGGAGGCGCGCGCCACGGAGGCCTCGCCCGTGGGCATCATCCTGCCGCCCGTGGGCCGCGTGGAGGACGTGTACGGCTACTCGGAAGGGCTGTGGCAGGTGCAGGACGAGGCCGCGCAGCTGGTGGGCGTCTATGGCGCCATCCCGGAGACCGCACGCGTGCTGGACGCCTGCGCGGCGCCGGGCGGCAAGGCCTGCCATCAGGCGGAGACGCACGACGTCGTCGCGGTGGACCTGCACGCCAACAAGCTGCGGAAGATTGAATCGGAGGCCCACCGCCTGGGGCTGTCCGGGCGCCTGAAGGCCTACGCGCACGACGCGTCCGAGCCGTTCCCCGAAAGCTGGGGCGAGTTCCACGCGCTGGTGGTGGACGCGCCGTGCACTGGACTGGGCACGCTGCGCCGACACCCGGAGCTGCGCTACCGCCGCAAGGAAGAGGACGTAGCCCGGCTGGCGACCCTCCAGCGGCGCATCCTGGAGAACTGCCAGGAAGCGGTGCCGCCTGGCGGCCTGCTCGTCTATGCCGTCTGCACGCCGGAGCCGCAGGAGGGGCAGGACCAGGTGGACATGTTCCTGCGCAGCCACCCGGAGTGGACGGCCGAGCCGCCCGTGCTGCCCGGCCTCAAGCTGCCGCTCGCCCAGGCCTGGCTGCGCACGCTGCCCGGGCCGGAAGGCTACGACGGCTTCTTCGCGGCCCGGCTGCGCAAGCTCTACTGAGGCTTCAGTCGTCCTGCGGAAGCAGGGAGGCCTGCTTGAAGGCCTCCAGCACCGCCGCGGACGCGCGGTCCAGGTACTTGCCCTTGCGGATGAGCAGGCCAATGGGGCGCGACACCGGCCCCTCCGCGAAGGGCTTCGCCACCAGCGAGCTGTTCTTGATTTCGGCGTGGGCCGTGGCGAGCGGGAGGATGGCCACGCCCAGGCCCATCTCCACCGCGCGCTTGATGGTCTCCACGTTGTCCATCTCCATCACCGGATTGATGTCGATGTTCTTCTCGCGGAACAGGCGGTCCAATGCCTTGCGCGTGGGGGCTTCCCGGTCGAAGGCGATGAAAGGCACGCCTGACAGCGCGGTGACGCTCACCTTCGTCTTGCTGGCGAACGGGTGGTTGGGCGCGCAGACCACCGCCAGTTTGTCGTCGCGGAACGGCAGGATGTCCACGCCCGCGCGCGGCTGCGGATAGGCCACGATGCCAATCTCCGCGGCGCCCAGAATCACGTCGTCGTAGACCTGATCATTGCGCCGGTAGTTCAGGCGCATGTTGACCTTGGGGTGCGTCTTCAAGAGCTGCTTCTGCACCACGTTCAGCTCGTGCAGACCCACCGAGTAGATGGTGGACACGGTGGTCGCGCCCTGGACCTCCGTGGCCTGCTCGCGGATCTCCTGCTCCACCTCCGCGAAGCGCGCCAGGATTTCCTTGCAGCCTCGGAACAGGCGCTCGCCCGCGGGCGTGGGCGTCACCTGCCGCGCGCTGCGAGAGAGCAGCTTCTGCTCGTAGCGGTTCTCCAGCGCGCGAATCTGCTGGCTCACCGCCGACTGGGTCACGTGATTGAGCTGCGCCGCGCGCGAGAACGAGCCTGTCTCGACCACGTCACAGAACATCTTCAACGATTCGAGCTGCATGGGCCGTCTCCTACCCTCAAACCTAATGGCCGGGCCAGTGGTAATTAGTTGACCTACCCCGCGCGCGAAAATGACCTACAGGCACAATGTGCCTGGCTGCTTGCGCGGCGCGGCGAAATCTCGGGCTCTCAAACGCTGGAGTCATGGCCGTCCTCGGGCGGACGCGGGCGGGTCAGCGCGAAGAGGGCGGCGCCCAGGGCGACGAGCGCTCCGCCGGAGAGCGTCTGCACGCGGCCCAGGTCGCGGTCCGTCTCGTGGAGGAGCTGGCACTCCTGCGGGGACAGGTGGGTGCAGTCGGCGGAGGCGAAGCCGGCCCTCACGCCCAGCCCGAGCAGCCCCACGCCGCCCAGCATGAGGCCGACGATGCCCCCGAACGCCGCTGCGCGCAGGACGGAGGCACCCCGGGGCGAGGGCAGGGAGGTCATGGACCGGGAGGCGTAGCACCGTCCCGGGCCGGAAGGGACAGGGGAGGGTGTCCCGGGCGTATGCTTCCGGACCATGCGAATCCTGTATGGGGTCGTCGGCGAAGGGATGGGCCACGCCACGCGCTCGCGCGTGTTGCTGGAGGCGCTGACGAAGGAGCACGAGGTCCACATCGTGGTGTCCGGGCGGGCGCAGAACTACCTGGCCCAGCGCTTCCAGAACGTGCACGGCATCTGGGGGCTGACCATCGCCTACGAAGGCAACTCGGTGAAGAAGTGGCAGACGGTGCTGCAGAACCTGAAGGGCGCCGTGACGGGCTGGCCGCAGAACGTGCGCCAGTACTTCGACCTGGTGGAGGGCTTCAAGCCGGACGTGGTGGTGAGCGACTTCGAGACGTTCAGCTACCTGTTCGCGAAGAACCACCGGTTGCCCGTCATCAGCGTGGACAACATGCAGGTCATCAACCGCTGTCAGCACGACCCTGCGCTGCTCGCGGGCCACGAAGAGAGCTTCGAGGCCACGCGCGCCATCGTGAAGGCGAAGCTGCCCGGGGCCTTCCACTACCTGGCCACGACGTTCTTCTATCCGCCGGTGCGCAAGCGCCGCACCACGCTGGCGCCGTCCATCCTCCGTCCCGAAATCCTGGCGGCGAAGCCGGAGGCCGGTGAGCACCTGCTCGTGTACCAGACGTCGACGACGAACACGCAGCTGCCCGAAATCCTCAAGCAGTCCGGCGTGCCGTGTCGCGTGTATGGCCTGCGCCGAGACCTCAAGGAGGACGTGGTGGAGGGCAACCTCACCTACCGGCCCTTCAGCGAGGCGGGCTTCATCGACGACCTGCGCACCGCGCGCGCGGTGGTGGCGGGCGGTGGGTACACGCTGATGAGCGAGGCTGTGTACCTGCACAAGCCGCTGCTCAGCATTCCCGTGGGTGGCCAGTTCGAACAGGTGCTCAATGCCCTCTATCTGGAGCGGCTGGGGTACGGGATGTATGTGAAGGAATTGAGCCTGGACGCGCTGAAGACGTTCCTGTCACGCGTGCCCGCCTGCGCGGAGTCCCTCAAGGGCTACGCGCAGGACGGGAACGTGAAGATTCTCGCCGCGCTGAATGATCAGCTGGCGCAGGCGTACGAGCACCGCGGCCACTGGCGCATGGAGCTGGCGGAGATGGACGGCAAGGCTTAGGCCCGCGTCCACCGGGGTGTCCCCGCGTCAGTGCAGGGACACCTCGTTCTCGTTGTTTCGCTCCGCAGCGCGGCGGCTCATCTCCGTGAGCCAGGAGCGGGTGAGAGGCGTCTCACTCTCGCTGCCCTTGTAGCGCTCCGGGGTGCTGTCCTGGGGCAGCCGCCGGTTGACGGCGTCCAGCACGCGCGCGGTGAGGTTGGGCGCCAATGCGCGCCCCACCGCGCCCAGCTTCGCGGGCATGCCCACCAGCGCCTCCGCGTCACCCCGGCGGCAGGCTTCGATGATTTTGCGCGCCACGCGCTCGGCGCTCATGGACACGCCCATCATCGAGTTGCTCACGTGGAACCACGCGTACTCCTTCTCGTGGTCGCCCTTGAAGGTCGCGTTGCGCGGGCTGCCCGTGCGGATGAGGGACGGGCACGCCGTCGTCACGCGGATGCCGTCCTGGGCCAGCTCCGTGCGCAGTCCGTCCGACAGGCCCACCAGCGCGAACTTGCTGGCGGAGTACGGCACCAGGTGCGGGATGCTCAGCTTGCCGCCCATGGAGGCCACGTTGACGATGCGGCCCTCGCCGCGCGCCTTCATGGCCGGCGCCACCGCGAGCGTCGTGTACAGCGGCCCCCACAGGTGGACGTCCACCGCCTCCTCGAAGTCCTCCAGCGTCATGGACTCCAGCGGGCCCACCATGATGACGCCCGCGTTGTTGATGAGCACGTCCACCGCGCCCCAATGCTCGTGGACCGCACCCACCATCGCGTCCACCTGCACCTGGTCGCGCACGTCGCAGCGCAGGGTGAGCACCTCGCCGCCCATGCGCTCCAGGTCCGCGTGGGCGCGCTGGAGCGACTCGACGTCGCGTCCGCAGATGGCCACGCGCGCGCCCTCCTTCAGGAACATGCGCGCCATCACCAGTCCCAGCCCCCGGGAGCCCCCAGTGATGACGACCGTCTTGCCCTGGAAGCTGTAGCGCGGACGCAGCGCGCGCTTCAGCCCCACGACGGCCCCCACCCCGGCGGCCAGCGCGCCCAGGGAGAAGCCCCTTCGCTCGGTGTGTCGTCGGTCAGCCATGGTGCGACTCTCCTGGAGAGGGAAGGGTGGGGGCGCGAGGGCTCAGGGATTGGAGGCCGCGAACTGGTCCTCCTGCTCGCGGGACACCTCGCCGTGGAGCGCGGGCGTCTCCTCGCCGGGCAGGGCCTTGAGCAGCGCGCGCACGCGGCGCACGGCGTCCTTGCCGCCAATGCGGTTCTTCAGCCGCCCATCCGTGCCGAAGATGAGGAAGGCGGGGTGCTTGTCCACGCCGTAGGCCCGGGCCAATGAGCCGTCATCCATGGCGATGGGATGGCGCAGGCCGTGCTCGCGCGCGAAGCCCTCCACCTTGTTGGTGTCCCGCAGCTCCGGGTCGGAGTGGGTGACGTCCACGCCAATGACCTTCAGGCCCTTGGGCCCGTAGTCCACCACCCACTGATTCACGGCGTCGAACTGCTTCTCGCAGTCCTCGCAGTCCATGGTCCAGAAGTGGAGGAGGACGGGCAGTCCATCGAGCTCCGAGACGTGGACGGGGGCGTTCACCCACCCGCCTTCCGGGTCCAGGAGCGTGAGCGGGATTTTCGTCGAGGCCATGCGAGCTCCCAATGCGAAGTGGAAAGCGCTTCAACGGGACGTGACTCAAGCTATGCATGCGCCACCGGTTGCTCCCGGCTGCGCGCCCGTCCGCTCGCCTGTCCGGCAAGGGCTGTTGGCCCGCTCCGCCCTCCGGTGGGCAGGCGGGCATGGAGGCCGTGCATGCGCATCCCCGACTTCGAACTGGAGCGGTACTTCGCGCGGTGGGAGTTCGCCGCGCCCTACCTCCTGTGCTCCTCCGACATCGAGGGCTGGCGCATGGCGGACCTGCTGGCGCTCGCGTCGCCGGAGGACCGCGCGCGCTGGGACGGGCTGACGCTCGGCTACACGGAGACGCCCGGCCTTCCCGCGCTGCGCGAGGCCATCGCCGGCATGTACCCGGGCCTCATCTCCGAGGATGTCCTCACCTTCGCGGGCGCGCAGGAGGCGATGTTCGTCGCGATGAACGTCCTACTGGGGCCCGGCACGCACGCCGTCGTCACCTGGCCGGGCTACCAGTCGCTCTACGAAGTCGCGCGCTCCGTGGGCGCGGACGTGACGCTGCTGCCCCTGCGGGAGGAGGACGGCTGGGCCCTGGACCTGGACGCGCTCACGGCGGCGCTGCGCCCGGACACGCGCATGGTCGTGGTGAACTTCCCGCACAACCCCACGGGCTCACTGCCGGACCGCGCCACCTTCCAGAAGCTGTGCGCGCTGTGCGAGGCGCGCGGCATCCACCTCTTCTCCGACGAGGTGTACCGCCTGCTGGAGTACGACGCGAACGACACGCTGCCGCCCGCCGCGTCGTGTCTCACGAAGGGCGTGAGCCTGGGCGTGATGTCCAAGGCGTTCGGCCTCGCGGGCCTGCGCGTGGGCTGGCTCGCCACCCGGGACGCGGAGCTGCTCGCACGCTGCCGTGCCTTCAAGGACTACACGTCGCTCTGCAACAGCGCCCCCAGCGAGCTGTTGTCCCTCATCGCGCTGCGCGCCCGTGAACGCGTGCTGGAGCGCAGCCGCGGCCTGCTCACCGCGAACCTCGCGCGGCTGGATGACTTCTTCGCGCGCCACGCGGACACCTTCCAATGGGTGCGCCCGCGCGCCGGCAGCGTGGCCTTCCCCCGTCTGCTGCGAAACATCCCGGTGGCTCGTTTCACTGAGTCACTGATTACCCGCGAGGGTGTGTTGCTGTTGCCGGGTGACGTGTATGGCTTTCCGGGCAATCACTTCCGGTTGGGTCTGGGGCGCGCCAACCTGCCGGAAGCACTGGAGCGGCTGGAACGCTTCGTGCGGGACGGTGCCCTGGACGCGCTGGGGTGACTTCCAGAGCCAGCGCGGTGCGTCAGGGTTTTCACTGACGGCTCGACTTTCGGCTTATCGCCTTCATCTGAAACAACCCCTAGAGTGGTTGTCCCCTCGCCCGGCCTGGGGCCGTGCGGAAGCCCTCTCATCCCCCCGAGAGGCCAGGAGACACACCCCGATGAAGATGCTGATTGGCGCGGCCGTGACCGCCGCGACGCTGTTGGTGGGTACCGAAGCCGCCGCGACGAACTACACGCTGTGGATCCACGGCAAGAACGGCAACAAGACGCAGGCGGGCAACTACGCCGACTTCAGCTACTGGGGGCCGTCCACCACCGCGGCGGGCGTGAACAAGAAGGCCGTCAACTGGAACGGCACGCAGCGCGTGGGCTCGGAGAACTACCGCATCCGCAACGCGCTGGACTGCTTCTGCACGGGTACCAACTCCTGTTACATCGCCGTGCACAGCGCCGGTGACCTGCAGATTGGCTACGCGCTGTCGCTGTACGGCACCAGCACGCGGCAGGTGAAGAACGCCTCGCCCAACGCCAACGGCGAATGCGGCAACGTGGGCACCTCCACGCAGACCGGCTGGAACATCAAGTGGGTGGCCGTGGCGTCCGGCGCGGGCGGCGGCAGCGAGCTGGCGGACCACGGCGACTGGGCGGTGAGCGAGCCCCTGGTGAGCGACCTGGTCACCACCACGGCGCGCTCCATGTACAACCACAACGCCACGGCCAACGTGGAGTTCCTCATGTTCGCCGGCTCCAAGGGGACGCTGTACTCCGGCATCCTCCCGGGCCAGGACGACGAGGCGGTGTCCTACCACTCCACGGGCGGCGTCTCCGGCAGCAGCGGCGGCTCCTACTGCAACCCGGGCGACTGGTTCTGCGGCGGCACGCTCAACCTGCTCAAGAACGCGTGCAGCGACGGCAGGGCGAAGTGGAGCTTCCACTCCGTGTACCTCCGCGACGATGGTGAGTCGTACAACCACTACGCCAACGGCAACTGGGGCGGCATCGTCTCCAAGGTGCGCGAGTACATGGCCCAGTACGCGTACTAGAATGACGGCTTCCCCCGCCCCCTCCGGCGAAGCCCGCTCATGACACGTGAAGACGGCCCCATCCCCTCCGCCTCCCGGCTGCGCCACGGCCGGTGGTTGCTCGCCCTCGTGCCCCTGGTGCTCGTGGGCGGAGCGCTCTTCTGGTGGCAGGGAAGCGATGGGGCCGTAGCGCCGGAGGGCGCACCGAAGCCCACCTCCGCCCCGGTGTCCGACCCTCGCGAGGGGGCGCGGGCACCGGCGGAGCGCTCCAGAGCGGCCATGGCGGCCGAGTCCGCCCCGCCGTCACTGCTCAGCCCGGAGGCCCGCGAACGCGAGGCCCGCCGCGAGCTGTGGCAGAAGCGGCTGGAGCGCGCGAAGCGCTCGTTGGAATCCTACGTGGCGGCCACGCGCTACCCGCCCGAGTCGCGGCCCGGCCGCGAGCATCCGGATCAACTGGAGCTGGCGGAGCCGGAGCGCACCCGGCCGCTGAGCCCCAAGGCCGCGGAGGACGGCACCTCCGACGTGCAGCTGCGACTCAAGCAGGACAAGGTGTTCGTCGTCGGTGACGAAGCGGTGCTCTTCACCGTGGCGTGCGAGGACTCGCGCCGCGCGGCGCGCCCGTGCGAGGTGGTGTCCGCGATGGCGCACGAGGCGGACCACCTGGCGGACGCGGGCGGCGTGCCGGGAGTGCCGGTGACGTTCGCGGACTCAGGCCAGGGCGGCGACGCGGTGGCGGGTGACGGGATGCTCACCGGCCGCTTCCAGCCGTCGAAGCAGGGCTTCGCGATGTTCTCCGGCACGCTGCGCGTGGCCCTCCGCGTGCGCTCGGGTTCGCTGGAGGACTCGGCGTTCTTCGACGTGCTC
Organism: Corallococcus sp. AB038B; assembly: GCF_003668955.1. Taxonomy (NCBI): domain Bacteria; kingdom Pseudomonadati; phylum Myxococcota; class Myxococcia; order Myxococcales; family Myxococcaceae; genus Corallococcus; species Corallococcus sp. AB038B. The sequence continues at coordinate 1,505,675 of NZ_RAWO01000001.1, forward strand.
TACACGCCCGCGCCGCCGGCCACGTTCAGCGGCAGGGTGCGCGAGGTGCTGGAGGGTGGGTCGCTGGACCTGTACCTGCCCGTCCAGGTCCGCAAGGCGGGGCGGTACGTGGTGTCCGGCCGGCTGGACGACGAAGGCGGCGTGCCGTTCGCGGTGCTGTCGTTCAACGAGGAGCTGCAGGAGGGCTCGCAGGAGGTGAAGCTCAACGTCTTCGGCAAGGTCATCCGGGACGACAAGCCCACGTTCCCGCTGACCCTGCGCGACGTGGAGGGCTTCCTGCTCAAGGAGATGGGTGACCCGGACCGCGAGCTGATGGTCACGCTGCGCGGGCCCGTGCACACCACTCGCGAGTACACGCTCGAGCAGTTCTCGGATGCGGAGTGGAGGAGCCCCGAGCGCGACCGCTACAAGACCGAGCTGGAGAAGGACGTCATGGAGGCGCAGAAGCAGCTCGACGCCGCGCTCTCCGACAGGCCCGAGCCCTGAGCGTCAGGGCCCGCTTGGGACTCGGCTCAGGACTCGAGCGGAGGCGGCGGAGGCGTCTGGGCCGCGTCGACCTCCACGAGGTCGGCGTCCTGCACATCCTCGATGTCCGCCGTAGCGTCAGCGGGCTCGGCGGCCACCACCACGCTGGGCTCCGGTTCGGAAGCCGCGTTCTTGCGGGCCTCGGCATAGGCGGCGGCGTAGGCGGCCTCGGCCTGGACGGCCTCCATCGTGAAGTCGTCCGCGTCCGCGAGGAAGTCACTCGACGCCGGGGCGCTCGGCGGCGCATCCGCTGACAGCGCCTCCGGCCCGCTGTCCTCCAGCGTGGCCAGGAACCCGCCCGAATCCTCCGGCGCACCGGAGACCTCCAGGCCGTCCGTGTCGCCAGACGCATCCGGAGCCGCGTCGTCCATGTCCAGGTCGTCGCTCAGCGCGGCCAGCTCCTCGTCGCTGAGGCCGGACAGGTCACCGGACTCCAGGAGGAAGAGCAGGTCCTCCGCCTCCTTCGAGGAGGCGGTGCTCGGCATGGTGTCCAGGTTCTGGAGCTCCCACTCGGCCGCGTCGGGCGACAGGATGTCGGAGGGGTCCAGGGAGGGATCCGCCGGCGAGGCCTCCGCGCGGCGCTCCGCCTGCTGGAAGTGGCGCGCCTGCATGAGCGGCGTGGACATCTGCGGCGTGCCCAGCCGCTGGGCGTACGCGGGCGCGGCGGCCTCGAAGGTGCTCTCCCCCGCGAAGGTGCGCAGGTGGGGGTTCTCCATCAGCGCGGCCCGGGCCTCCGGGTCCTCCAGGCCCGACGCGCGCCCCCCGGCCTCCGAGGACGGGCCCGACGTCAGCCCCAGGTCCTCGAGCAGGGCACCGGCCAGGTCGCCGTCGGCGTCCGCCTGGAAGTCGCTCGAGTCGGAGAAGCCCCGCCGCACCGGCTCCACCGGCGTCATGGGCTGCTGCTGCACCGGGGCGGTCACCTCCAACTCGGAGGAGATGGACCAGGCCCGGGACGTCGAGATGCCAGAACCCACTCGGCGGATGGATGTCATGGTTCTCCTCGGGTGATGGCCCGCAGGTCGGGCAGCTCCTGCATTGTCCGCTGGGGCCGGCAGGAGTTGCTAGGGGGACGCGAGTGGATCCCCATTGGCCACAATGCCCGATATCCTACCGGCGCCCATGACTCCCACCCTTGCTCCACACGTGGACGCCCGTCCGGCGTCCTCCCACGAAGCCCGCCCGGGCCTTCGGGGTGTCACGCCCGTTGAAAAGTCGGGGCGGGACGGGGTGGAGACGACCGCAACGTCGGTCCTCGGACAGGGGAGTGCGGGTGCGTGGAGAGACCGCGCACCCGGGCGTTCTCCAGAGGCGAGAACCCCATGGGGGAACCCCGGGCATGAAGCGACCGGGCCGTTGGCCTCCCGTTTGCTGACCGGGAGCCCAGCCAGGAGGCAGTGGTGATGAGATTCGAGTGCGCGGGGCAGACCCACATCGGGCGGCGCCCGCACAATGAAGATGCGTACTGTGTGCTGCCCGAACGCGGGTTGTTCGTCGTGGCGGACGGCCTGGGGGGACAGGAGGGCGGGGAGGTCGCCAGCCAGTGCGTGGTGGACACCTTCGCGGGGTTCAGCGACCGGCTGGACCGCGACCGCGACGGCACCTGGCCGGACGCGGTGGATCCCGCGCGAAGTCGCGAGGAGAACTACCTGGCCGCGTGCACCGCGCTCGCCCAGCGCACGTTGCGTGTGCGCCGCGTGGGCAAGCTCAAGGAGATGGCCTCCACGGTGGTGGCGCTCGCGGTGGGAGAGCGCAGCGCGGCGGTGGCCCATGTGGGCGACAGCCGCCTGTACCGCTTGCGCGAGGGCCAGCTGGAGTCGCTCACGCGCGACCACTCGCTCATCGAGGAGCTGCGCGCCGCGGGGCGCGAGCCGCCCGGCAATCCGGCCAACCTGCGCCACCTCATCACCCGCGCCCTGGGCACGGAGAACGCGGAGCCCACCGTGCAGTGGCTGGAGACGCAGCCAGGGGATGTCTTCCTCCTGTGCTCGGACGGCCTGTATGAGCCCCTGGGTCCAGAGGTGATGAAGGAGCAGCTGCACGCTCCCTCCGCCCAGGCCGCGTGTGACGCGCTCGTGACCGCCGCGTACGAGGCCGGTGGCCGCGACAACATCACCGCTGTCGTACTGCGCGTGGAGGTCTGAACGTCTACCCAGCGCGTCACATGCTGGGAGTGCGGGGATGATGAACCCCACAGGTCGGTCCTGACCGCCGACCCGACGCGATGGGTCCGCCCGGACGGAGGGGAGTCACCCTGAACAGGGACTTCAATCCTTCGCATCTTCCAGGTTAATCTGGGGGCTCCCCCTCGCGTCTCCCTCCCCCCTCCGAGCACCCGTTGCGTATGACGCTCAGCCTTGCCGCGCGCCTGACCGCGGCCCTTACCGCCGTTGTCATCACCCTCACGCTGTTGACCGTGACGTTGATGGGGTTGTCGCTGCGCTCGCGCGTGGAGTCCGAAATGGCCTCCGCCCTGACGCGGGACGCGACCCGCTGGCAGGCGTTGAAGGACCAGGAGTTGCGCGTGCTGGCGGAGTTGGGGCGCGTGGCGGCGGCCAACCCCGCGTTCACGGCGGCCTTCGCGGAGGACCATTCGGAGACGGACGCCCTGCTGAACGAGCACCGCACGGTGCTGGGCGTGGACCTGATGGCGCTGGTGGGCGTGGACGGGACGGTGCTCGCCTCCTCCGGTGAGCGGACCCTGCCGGGCATCGACAAGGTGGTGCGCCAGAAGGGACAGGTGATGCTGCCGGCCACGGGAGTGCCGCTGTTCGCGGTGGCGCAGCCGCTCCAGTCCAACGGCGTACCGGTGGGCTTCCTCGTGGTGGGCGCGGAGCTGGGCGGAGAGGAACTGCGCCGCCTGGGCGAGGGGAGCGAGGACCTGGAGGCGTTGCTGCACGCGGGGCCTCGGCTGGTGGCGAGGTCGGTGCACGCGGTCCAGGCGAAGGCGCTGCTGGCCGCGGCGGGCGCGGGCGGAGCGAACGGCGCCGAGGTGGACGTGGGCGGCGTGTCGCTGCACGTGTCGCGGGTGGAGGTGGGCGAGGGCCTGGAGCTGGTGCTGGCGCGCGGCGCTCAGGCGGAGTGGGCGCGGATGCGCGCCACGCTGATGGAGGTGCTGGGGCTGGGGCTGTTCGTGGCGCTGATGGCGGGCGGGGGTGTGTTCCTTCTGGTGCGGCGGATGATGGCGCCCCTGGGCGCGCTGACGGCGGCGGCGGCGCGGGTGGTGGCGGAAGGGGACTTCAGCAGCACGTTGGACATCCACTCCAAGGATGAGATTGGCCAGCTGGCCTTGTCCTTCGGGGACATGATGGCGCGGCTGCGCGCGGTGCTGATGGCGCTGAAGAACTCCGCGCACGAGCTGGAGGCGACGGCGCTGGAGCTGGCGAACTCCGCGTCGGACCAGAACCTGGCGGTGACTCGGCAGGCGGCGGCGCTGCATCAGACGCAGATCGCCGCGCGGCAGCTGCAGGAGAGCTCGCGGGCGGCGGCGCAGCGGGCCACGGGCGTGCTGCGCGACGCGGAGAAGGCGGGCGCGGTGGGGCAGGCGGGCGAGTCCGCGGTGGCGGGCAGCGTGGGCGGGCTCACGCACATCCGTTCGCAGGTGGAGCGCATCTCCAACACGGTGTCGGAGCTGCGGCAGAGCACGCGGCAGGTGGGCGACATCACCGGCACGGTGAAGGACCTGGCGGACCAGTCCAACGTGCTGGCGTTGAACGCGGCCATCGAGGCGGCGCGCAGCGGCGAGGCGGGCCGGGCGTTCGCGGTGGTGGCCCGTCAGATGCGGTCGCTGGCGGACCAGTCCGCGACGGCGACAGCGCGCGTGCAGTCCATCCTGGCGGACATCGGCCGCGCCATCTCCGAGGCGGTGCAGACGAGCGAAGGTGGCACGCGCGAGGTGGAAGGTGGCCTGGAGCAGGCGCGCGCGGCGGGAGAGAGCCTGCGAGCGCTGGCCGAGGTCATCCAGAACAACAGCGTGTCCGTGAAGAGCATCGCGGACATGGTGAGCCAGCAGGACGCGGGCATCGCGGAGCTGTTCGCCGCGCTGAGCGACCTGACGCGGTTGGCGGACGAGACGGTGGAGCGCGTGGCCACCAGTGCCGTGGCCGCCGCGCGCCTCACCACCGCGTCCCACGAGGTCAGCAACATCGTGGAGCAGTATCGCCTGTGACGCCGTGAAGGCGTCGGGCCCGTGACGGCCCGGCGCGCGGGAGCCCGCGATGCCGCACGGCGTATCGTCCCACTCGCGCGGTGACGCCGGGCACGTGACGGCCCGGCGCGCGGGAGCCCGCCGCTACGCCGCTTCGCCGCCGTCGATGGCGTAGGCCGCGCCGGTGATGGGCGCCGCCGCCTCCGACGCGAGGAAGAGGCACATCGCGGCCACCTCCTCCGGCTGGATGATGCGGCCCATGGCGCTCATTGCGGCCAGGGCCTCGCGGGCCTGTTCCTCGCTGCGGCCCGTCGTCTTGGTGATGGCGGCCGTCGCGCCCGCGAACATGTCCGTCTCCACCCAGCCCGGGTTCACGATGTTCACGGTGACGTTCTTGCGCGCGTACTCGACCGACAGCGCGCGCGTCAGCCCCAGCAGCGCGTGCTTGGACGCGCAGTACGCGGACGTGTACCGCGCCCCGCGCGTCGCGGTGATGGAGCCGATGTTGATGACCCGGCCGCCGCCCGCGGACGCCATCGCCGGCATCAGTTCGCGGCACAGCAGGAAGGGCGCCGTCACGTTCACGGCCATCACCTTCGCCAGGTCCGCCGTGGACGTCTTCGTCAGCGGCGCGGACACGGTGATGCCCGCGTTGTTCACCAGCACCCGAGGCGTGCCCGCCGCCAGCACGGTCTTGCACGCCGCGAGCAGCGCGGACTCATCCGCCACGTCCACGGTGAGCGTGCGGATGCGCTCGCTGCCTTCCTTGCGCAGCGCCTCCAGCGACTCCGCCGAGCGCGCCATCGCCCAGACGTCGTAGCCCTCGCGCGCGAACGCCAGGGACACCGCGCGGCCAATGCCCCGGCTGGCGCCCGTCACCACCACGCTCTTCGTCGTCTCATTTGCCATGGCCGGACAGCATAGGGCCCTGCGCGCGGGACCGGGCGGAACGTGCATGGCGAAATGCATCAATTGCGCTTCCGGGGACTCTTCAAGACATCAACCACTGCATCGGAGTTCCCTGCACATGAAGTCCTTCAATCGTGGCCTGCTGGCCGCTTCCTGCCTGATGTTCGCGTCCACGTCCGCCCTCGCGGCGGCGCCCACCGGCCGCGCCAATCCGCGCCTCATGGGTACGCGCGCCATCGTCGCGTGCGACGCGGTGGAGAAGTCCTGCGGCGTGGCCAGCATCTCCTTCCCCGCGGGCATCAGCGGCCTGGTGCCCTACGGCCGTCCGGACGTGGCCATCGCCACCATGTTCTACCCGTCGGTGGATGACGCCGAGGCGGTCCTCGCGCGCGTCGACGCGGGCAACACGGCCCAGCAGGCGGTGGACTACGTCTTCTCCGTGGATCCGTACGCGGACTACCGCCAGCTCGCGGTGGTGAAGCTCAACCCCAACGGCACCATCACGGTGGGCCAGCAGACCGGCGCGGAGAATGCCCCGCAGCGCTGCGCCGTGAAGGGCGCCACCTTCGTGGTCCAGGCCAACAACCAGACCACCTCCACCATCTGCGCCGCGATGGCGACGGGCTTCCAGCAGGCCACAGGCAGCCTGCCGCAGCGGCTGCTCGCTTCGCTCAAGGCGGGGGCAGCCGTGGGCCGGGACAACAACGGCGAGCGCTCCGGTGTCATCCGCGTCTGGACCTCGGAGAACGAATCGACCTTCTACACGAAGGTGCTGGCGGACGCCGTCGTGCACACCAGCCTCACCGCGCTGAAGGACCTGGAGGTGGAGATGAACCGCTACCAGGCGGGCATCGCGGCGCCGTACGCGTCGGACCTCATTCCGCTCGACGCGGAGACCGCGAAGGTCGTGAAGAACACGTTGAACAAGGCCGGGTACTACAACGGTGTCCTGGACGGGACGTGGAACGACGCCGCCGAACAGGCGCTGGATGCCTTCAATTGGAACACGCTCTTCTTCCTCAAGCCCACCGTGGTGGTGAACGGCCAGAGGAAGATTGACGGTCCGTTGGTCAACTACCTGCGCAACGCGGATCCGAAGGCGTTCAAGCCCGGCGGACTGTGAAGCACCGCTGACTTCGTCGTCTCGCGGGGCATGGTGCATGGCGACATGCATCATCCGCGCGCGAGCAGGCTCTTCCAGGCACCACTCACTGCATCGAGGTCCATTGCCTATGAAGACCTTCAATCGCGGCCTGCTCGCCGCCTCCTGCCTGATGTTCGCGTCCACGTCCGCCCTCGCGGCGGCGCCCACCGGCCGCGCCAACCCGCGCCTCCTGGGCACGCGCGCCATCGTCGCGTGCGACGCCGTGGAGAAGTCGTGCGGCGTGGCCAGCATCTCCTTTCCCTCGGGCATCAGCGGCCTGGTGCCCTACGGCCGTCCGGACGTGGCGGTGGCCTCCATGTTCTACCCCTCGGTGGATGACGCCGAGGCGATCATCGCCCGCACCGACGCGGGTGACACGGCCCAGGCCGCCGTCGACTACGTGTTCACCGTGGATCCGTATGCGGACTACCGGCAGCTCGCCGCGGTGAAGCTCAACTCCGACGGCACCATCACCGTGGGCCAGCAGACCGGCGCGGAGAGCGCCTCGCAGCGCTGCGCCGTGAAGGGCGCTACCTTCGTGGTGCAGGCCAACAACCAGACCACCGCCACCATCTGCGCGGCCATGGCGACGGGCTTCCAGAAGGCCACGGGCAGCCTGCCGCAGCGGCTGCTCGCGTCGCTCAAGGCCGGGGCCAAGGTGGGCGGTGACAACAACGGCGAGCGCTCCGGTGTCATCCGCGTCTGGAGCTCGGAGAACGAAGCGGTCTTCTACACGAAGGTGCTGGCGGACGCCGTCGTGCACAGCAGCAAGCACGCGCTGAAGGAGCTGGACGTGGAGATGAACCGCTACCAGGCGGGCGTCGCGGCGCCGTACGCGTCGGACCTCATCTCGCTCGACAAGGAGACGGCGAAGGTCGTGAAGCGCGTGCTGCACAAGCTCGGGTACTACGACGGCCGCATGGACGGGACCTGGAACGACACCGCCGAGCAGGCGCTGTATGACTTCAGCTGGAACAACAGCTTCTTCCTCAAGCCCACCGTGGTGGTGAACGGCCAGCGGAAGATTGACGGTCCGCTGGTCAACTCCATGCGCGACGCGGACCTGGATGCGCTCGCGCCCGCGACGCACTGAGGCACCGGTGGTTTGACGCCTCCCGCATGGCGACGCTAAGCACGCCGCCATGCCCCGCGCCGAAATCACCGACCTGTTCCGCATCGACGACCTGCTGTCCGCCGAGGAGAAGGCCGCTCGCGACGCGGTGGCCCGCTTCGTGGACGCGGAGGTGCTGCCCATCATCGGCAAGCACTTCCGCGACGGCACCTTCCCCGCGCACCTCATCCCGGGCCTCGCGGAACTGGGTGTGCTGGGCGCGAACCTCCAGGGCTACGGCTGCGCGGGCATGAGCACCGTCAGCTACGGCCTGGTGTTGCAGGAGCTGGAGCGCGGTGACTCCGGCCTGCGCAGCTTCGCGTCCGTGCAGGGCTCGCTGTGCATGTTCCCCATCCACGCCTTCGGCAGCGAGGAGCAGAAGACGCGCTTCCTGCCGGGCATGGCGAAGGGACAGCTCATCGGCTGCTTCGGCCTCACCGAGCCCGACTTCGGCTCCAACCCCGGCGGCATGCGCGCCCGCGCCCGGAAGGACGGAGACAGCTGGGTGCTCAACGGCACCAAGGCGTGGATTACCAACGGCAGCATCGCGGACGTCGCGGTGGTGTGGGCCAAGACGGACGACGGCGGCCCGGAGTCCGTGCGCGGCTTCCTGGTGGAGAAGGGGATGCCCGGCTTCAGCGCGCGGGAGATTCCCGGCAAGTTCTCCCTGCGCGCTTCACGCACCAGTGAGCTGTCCTTCCAGGACGTGCGCGTGCCCGACCGCAACGTGCTGCCCGGCGTCGTGGGCCTGCGCGGTCCGCTGTCGTGCCTCAACAACGCGAGAGCAGGCATCGCGTTCGCGGTGACGGGCGCGGCCATCGCGTGCTTCGAGGGCGCGCGCGAATACGCGCTGTCCCGCACCCAGTTCGACGGCAAGTCCATCGCCGGCTACCAGCTCACGCAGGAGAAGCTGGCGGACATGCTCCAGGAGATCGTCAAGGCGCAGCTGTTGAGCCTGCGGCTCGCGCGCCTCAAGGACGAGGGCAAGAGCAACCCCGTGATGGTGAGCCTGGCCAAGCGCAACAACGTGAAGAGCGCGCTCGACATCGCCCGCGTGGCCCGGAGCATCTACGGCGCCAACGGCATCACGGATGACTACCCGCCCGTGCGCCACATGCTGAATCTGGAGAGCGTCTTCACCTACGAGGGCACCCACGAGGTGCACACGCTGGTGCTGGGCAAGGCCATCACCGGCATCGACGCGTTCGGCTGAGACGAGCGCGGACGTCGGGTGGAAGCCGCGCCTCCCCTCGCTCCCGGATGGGAAGGAGGGGAGGGCACGGGAAGGAACATCAGGACTGGGGGTTGCCTTCGCCGTTCGGCTCGGAGGCAGGCTCGCCAGGGGACTCGGACGACGGCTCGGACGCGGTGGCCTCGGCGGACGCCTCGCCCTCCTCGGCACCTTCCGCGGAGGCTTCGGGCTCGTCGGCGACTTCCGGCGCGGTGCCGGAGGCCTCGGCGGCCTGCTGCGCCTTGAGCTCCTCGTCGTTCATGAAGCCGACGGGGTTCTCCTTGCGGTTGAAGAAGCGCACGGCCTTGGCGGACAGCGCGTACATCTGCTCGGCCGCGGCGGAAGGCACCAGCGAGTGCTCAATCTGCGCGGGCTCCGGACGCTCCACCACTCCCAGCTCGCCGTCCTCCAACTGCTTGGCCTGGGCGGGGCTCAGCTCCATGCGACGCAGCTTTCCCTTGCGCGTCATGAAGTAGAAGGCCGTCTCGCCCTGCTCCTGGGGCACCTGGGCGCCGAGCACCAGCTCGCGCAGGGCGCGGTCCAGCTCCACCTGCTTCTTGGACTCGGCGCGCTGGTAGGCCTTGGAGCCCGGCATGGGCGGCAGCTTGGGGATGGGCTTCTCCGTGGGCGTGCCCGGACGCGCGTTCGCGCCGAACCCACCCTGGGGACCGCCCCGGAAGCCTCCGCCCTGACGCGGCGGACCGCCCGCACCGTGGCGCGGGGGACCTCCGGCGCCTCGCGGCGGACCACCACCGCCCTCTCGGCGCGGTGGACCTCCGCGGTCATCACGGCGCGGCGGACCTCCGCGCTCATCACGGCGCGGCGGGCCTCCGGCTGTCCGATTCTCATCACGTCCGCGAGGGGCCGGGGCGCGTGGAGCGCTCCCCCGGCTGTCCTCCTGGCGCCTTGGCGCCGAGGGCGTGGAGTCGGACTTCTTGGCCTCCTCCTCGGAGACGAGGCCCGCTTTCAACAACTTGTCTCGCAGGTTCTGCATGGGTTGGGCGTTCTATCCCTTGCACGGCCGCACGCAAGCCACCGCTTGCCGCTCCTGTGCCCCCCACGTAACTTGCCGCCCCCGCCGTCCTGGTTGTGGAGGTTCCGTGAGAAGTCTGACGAAGTCCGCCGCCCTCGCCCTGGTCCTGGCAGCCACTGGCTGCTCAGACCCCGTCGACAAGGCGGCAAAGGCCCGCATCTTCTCGGCGGAGGACCCGCCGAAGGTGGTGGCCTCGGCGAAGGAGAAGCTGCCGCCGGAGGACGTCGCGGACAACCCCCAGGTCTCCCGCCGCATCCTGGGCATGGACGCCGCGGAGGTGACCGAGCGGCTGGGCCCGCACTTCTTCCAGTCCACCCTCAGCTACGAGTGGGCCGGCCCCAACGGGAACAACCCCGTGAAGCTCACGGAGACACGCTCCTTCCGCGCGGGCCCCGGGGGCGTCAACGGCGACTTCCACGGCGTCCTGGAGAACTCCCGGGACCAGGGCCTGGAGGTGATGCGCGTGAAGGGGCAGGTGTTCGCCCGCAACCGCTACGGCCCGTACCGCCAGCGCCTGCGCGACCGAGGCATGGCCGAGCGCACCCGCACGGAGCTGACGGGCGCCATCCGCGACTTCGACAGCCTCTTCCAGGGCCGCATCAAGCTCACCCCCGCGGGCACCGTCACCCACGAGGGGCGCACCGCGTGGAAGTACAACGTGTCCCTGGGCTCGCCCCTGGAGGGCGGCACGCCGAAGAAGATGCCCGCCGCCTTCACGCCCAAGAACGCGGACGAGACGACGAAGCGCCGCGCCAACTTCTTCTCGCACCGGCTGCCGCGCTCGCTGGAGGGCGAGGTGCTGGTGGACTCGGTGACCTCCGTCGTCCTCAAGGCCCGGCTGGACGGGCGCATCGGCGTGCCCCAGGAGAAGACCCCGGAGGCCGCGGAGCTGCGCATGACGCTGGAGTCCTCCCTGACGGAGATTGGCAAGGACCCCGCGCTGCAGCCGCCCCAGGACTTCCTGCCGGACGCGGACAAGCCCCAGGGCATCGCGGACGCCATGGACCACTTCGGCATCCCGCGCACCAAGGCCGGGGACTCGCCCGCCACCCCGGGCGCCGCGGCCGGCGCCCCCGAGCCGGAAGACGAGGCCGAGGGCAACTGACGCACCCCGCCGCACCTCCTGTCCGTTGGAAGCCCCACGGTTTCACGACGGGAGGTGCGCAGCCCTCGGGGGCTGTGACGGCCGTGTCCTGCACGGGCCGCCGCCCCCGCCCGGGCCTTCCCGCAAGTGCCTGACGCGGCTGGGGAATCCCCCTGGCCCTGGCCTTGCTCTCACGGGAGGCCATGTTCCGCTCCGCCCTCCCCCTGGCATGTGCCGGGCTCGCACTCCTGGCGACCCCGGCCCTCGCCGAGCCCGTCCGCAACCTGGGCATCACCGTCGCACCGCTGGGGGCCTACGTGCTCCAGGGCGACGCGGAAAAGGTGCGCACGGTGGGCTACAGCGCGGGCCTGGGCTGGGCGTACCGCAAGCCGGGGGCGGTGCTGGAGGTGGGCGGCCACCTGGCGTCCAGCCGGCACCTGACGGAGGTGACGCCCATGTCCGTGCGCGTGGTTCCCCTGGGGGACACCCGGGTGCGGCCCTTCCTGGGCGTGGGGGCCAGCATGCTGGTGCCCCACTCACGCCCCCAGCCGGTGGCCCCGGACGCGCTGGGCAGCCGGGTGCTCCAACTGGGCTTCGAGCTGTGCGGCGGCGTGGGGGTGGAGCTGGGGGAGAACCTCTTCCTCTCCGCCGAGGCCCGCTACCAGAACTTCTCCGCCAGGGGCTCCCCTTTCTCCGGGGAGCGACAGAGCTTGCGCTCCACGTTCCTGGGTCTGGGGATGCACCTGTAGCTGTAGCGGGTGGGGCGGGTCGCTACAGACTGGCAGCGGCCTGTTGGAAGAAATTTTGACGGCCCTCTTGCGTCCTCTACAATCCTCGTCGGTTGCGGCCCAGACGCATCTGACATGCTCGGGTGTTCAGGCGTGCACAACGAAGGGAGCGGAGATGGAGCGCAAGGTCGGAAGTAGCACGTTGACCGCGAAAGAGGTCAAGGCGGCGCTGGAGAAGTCCACCACGCTGACGGCCGAGGAGGAGAAGGCCCTGCGCATGCGCCATGGCGCGGGCGCTCCCAGCAAGAGCGCGCCGCTGCCCCGCGCCGCGGGTGCGAACGCGGAGCTGGCGGATGAGCTGCTCGTCATCGAGATGCAGCTGATGAAGGCGATGCGCGCGCGCACGGCGGCCAAGGCCACCAAGGCGCCCGCCGCGGTCCCCACCCGCGAGGCTCCGGCCAACGCGGCGAAGGACAAGATCGTCCGCGCGCTGCGCGCCAAGAAGAAGTAGGGGGCCGTACTCCCTACTGGTTGAGGATGGCCACGAGGCGCGCTCCCGCCTCGGGCAGCGCCAGCGGCGTGCCCGAGATCTCCGTGGCCAGTCCCTCCGCGTCGGTGGCACCGCCGCGCGCGAAAAGCCCCTTGAGCCAGGTGAAGGCGGAGGGGTTGCGCCAGAAGTCCTCGTTGAACCGCTCCAGCAGGTGCGCGGTGAGCCGGGTCTCCAGGGCCCAGGACCGCAGGTAGCGGGTGACGTAGAGCTGCGAATCCACGTCGTGCAGGAAGAAGCCCGGGTGCGGCTGCGCGAAGAGTGCGCGGCGCTGGCCGTCGGCGTACTCGTCCGCGCGGTCGGCGGAGGCGCCCTTGGTGCTGAGCGACAGCTCGTAGGACAGCTTCGCGCAGTGGCGGCGCAGCACGGCCAGGGCCTGGAAGGCGCCCATGCGCACGACGTCCTTCGTCGTGCCGGACGGCAGGCCCAGGTAGCGCTTGAGCCAGGGCGGGGACAACAGCAGCCGCTCGAAGGTGGCGGCGTAGGCCTCCGTCACGGAGGCGTCGCCCAGGCGGCGCAGCTCCATGGGGGCGTCCGCGTCCACGTGGGCCAGGTGCCACGCGTGGCCCATCTCATGGAGCAGGTCGCCCAGCGCGTCCATGCCGCTGCGGGGCTGGATGACCAGTCGGATTTCGCCGGGCACGCGCACGGCGGCGACGAAGGGGCGTGACGCCTTGCCAGGGCGGGACTCGTCGTCCAGGCGGATGCGGCCGCCGGCCTCGGGGTGGAGGCCCCAGTCGGACAGCCAGCGCATCACGGCGGGGACGGTGTCCTCGCGGCGGAAGTGCGCGTCCAGCCACGGGGCGCGCAGGGCGTGCTGCACGTCGTGGCGCCGCGCCTCTCCGCCGGGCAGCGGGCGCAGGGTGGGCTCCAGCTTGCGCAGCACGTAGGCCAGCACGTCGCGGTAGGCGTCCTCGGTGCGCTTGAGGGTCTCCTCGGCGGCCTCGGCCAGCTTGCCCGCGTCGATGCCGGTGACGTCCTGGCGCAGCGAGGGGTAGTCCGGGAAGCCCAGCACCTCCGCGGCCTGGAGGGTGGCGTCGCGCCGGTCGCCGTACGGACCCCGGTGGTCCCAGAGGAAGTTGCCGGCGCCGCGCTCCAGGAGGGCGCGGCGGGAGCGGCTGGACTCGCGCGGAATCTGGGACAGGGCCTGGGCGAGGGACAGCGTCGTGTCGTCCGCGGGGATGTGGGAGCGGGCCTCCACCGCGACGACGGCGTCCGCCGCGGGCAGGGCGAGCGACTCCTCCACCTGGGTGGCGATGAGCTCGCGCACCAGCCGGATGCGGCGGACGGCGACGGGGTCGTCCTTGCCTTGCGCGCGAGCGAGCGCCTCGTTGGCGGCGGCGAAGGTCTCCGGCGAGGACAGCTCCGGGAAGGAAGCGTAGAGGCGCGCGACAGGGAGGTCCGGGGAGAGTCCGGCGCCGTAGCGGTACTGGAGGGTGGCCAGCTCGGCGAGGAAATCATCCAGCCGCGACCGGACGGAGAGCAGGGGGCGGTCCATGGCGGCGCGGAAGGTAACAGGAAGCCCGCGTCACGGCAGGGAGCACGCGCATAGAGTGTCGCGCCATGTCCTCTGCCTTCGTTGCCCGGCCGCATGCCCCCCTGGAGTCCCTCCTCGAAAGGAGCGGCGCGCGATGAAGCGCCGGACGTTCCGGGCGGAGGGGGCGCACGTGGGGCGTGCCCTGGTGGAGGCGGTGGCGGCGGAGCTGGCGCTGCCGGTGGCGGACGTGCGGCGGCTGGTGGACGTGGGCGCCGTGTACGTGGCGGGGCGGCGCGCGCGGGACGGGGCGGTGAAGCTCCAGGCGGCGCAGGTGGTGACGGTGGTGCTGGAGGAGGCAGGGCAGAGCCCGCTGGAGGTTTCGAAGCCCGCAGTGCCTTTGCGAGTGCTGTTCGAGGACGCGGACGTCATTGCCGTGGACAAGCCCGCGGGCCTGAACGCGCAGCCCACGGAAGGCCGCGTGGGCGGAAGCCTGGTGGACCTGGTGAGCGAGCACCTGGGCCGGCCGGCGGGGTTGGTGCACCGGTTGGACCGGGAGACCTCCGGGGTGACGGTGTTCGGCAAGACGCCCGCCGCCACCTCCGCGCTGGCCGAGGCGTTCCGGGAGGGCACCGCGCGCAAGCGGTACCTCGCGGCGACGGGGCCGGGGCTTCCGGCGGGTGGCACGGTGGACCTGCCCTTGTCGAAGGACCCGTCGAGGCCGGGGCGCTGGCGGGCGACCCGCGCGGCCAATGGCGTGCCCGCGTGGACGGACTACCGGACGCTGTTCGCGGGAGAGGCGTTCAGCCTGGTGGAGCTGCTGCCCCGGACGGGCCGCACGCACCAGCTCCGGGCGCACCTGACGGCGCTGGAGCACCCCATCCTGGGGGACTCGCGCTATGGCGGCGAGGGGAGCGCGGGGGGCCTGATGGCGCCGCGGTGCCTGCTGCACGCGCACGCGCTGGAGCTGGGGCATCCGCGCACGGGCCAGCCGCTGCGGTTGGAGGCGCCGGTGCCGGGCGACATGCGGGCGTTCTTCGAGTCGGCGGGCGTGCGCGTTCCGGAGGGGCCCATCGTGGCCGCGGACGCGTCTTGAGAACCTGGAAAACCCGGGCCCTGTGCTCGCGGACAGGATGCCCCCGTCGCGCGCATCGTGTGTAGACTGGGGACTTCATGGGTGGCGGGAGACACGGCAAGGGCCCACGGACGCCGGAGCCCTCCCTTCGCGGAGCGGAATTGAGCTCGCGAGGAGAGGACGTGCGAGGCGCGGTGGCCCGGATCTGCCGGGACGCTGCTCGGCTGCTCCAGGAGGGGCAGGCTGCGCGGGCGTATTCCGGCCTGGTGTCCGCCAGCCGTTCCCTGCCGATGACGCCCCGGCTCGCGGCGGTGCTGGTCCGGTGCGCGCTGAAGGCGGGCACGGAGCGCGCGGTCATCACCCTGCTGGACGCGGCGATGGTGACGGAGCGGGGCGAGGTCCGCCGCGAGGTCCGCCGTCAGCTGTCGCGGGTGTTGCGGCGCACGGGGCAGGAAGCGCGCGCCGCGGCGGTGCTCAACGGGTTGTTGATGGACGCGCCCGACGACGCCAGGGCCCGCTTCGTGCTCGACGTGCTGCGCGAGCGGGTGGCGAAGGCGAAGTCGGTGCCATCGCCGCAGCCCGTGGCGGAGGACGAGGAGTCCCGGACGAAGACCGTGGAGGTGTCCGCGCTGGCGCTGTCGGATCCGGAGCTGGGCAACACGGTGGTGGAGATGCCGGTGGTCTCGGTGCCGGCCGCGCCAGCGTGGGCTCCCCGGTCCGCCACGGTGCAGGTCCCGCTGGGTGAGTGGGCGGAACAGGCACGGCCGGCGTCGCGAGGGCCGGAGTTCCCCTGGGATGACGAAGGACCGGGCAAGGCCCGGGTGGTGACGCCGCCGAGAGGAGCGAGGACCGTTCCGGATCCGGTGGTCGTCGCGCAGGAGGCTGGCGAGAAGGCACCGGACACGGTGCGCCCTGAAGCTGCGGTCGTGGGGGCGTCTGACATTCCGGCGTCAGCCGCTGCGGCCTCGAGTGCATCGTCGTCCGTGGATGAAGCGCCTCGGGTGGAGAGCGCTGCTGGCGAATCGAATGCTTCGTCATCCGTGAACACCGCGGATGCGCCTGTGCTCGTCGTCGCACCGTCAAGCGCATCGCCCTCCGCGACCGTGCCTGATCACGTCCTCGCGGCGTTGAGCGCATTGATGTTGTCGGGCTCGGCGAAGGCGCCTGAGCGCGTCGAAACGGCATCGTCGTCAGCGGAGGCGGCCGAGCACGTCGGTGGAGCAGCACCCGCGAGTGCGACGCAGACGCCACTGCTCCCGGATACGGCGGCAGCGTCCGAAGTGAAGGCCGTTGCGCCGACGACCGAAGCGGCGTCGTCGGATGCGGTGCGGACACCCGATGAGAAGGTTGAGGTGTCGACGCCTGCTGCCGCGCCACCCGCCTCGCCGGTATTCGAGTCGACGCAGGTCTTCGGCAAGAAGCTTGAGGAAGCGCTGCCAGCCGATGCCGCACTCGACGAAAAGCCCGCGCCACGGAATCCATCCGAGGAGACCCCGGCCGCGATAACGGCGGCACCTTCGAAGACCTCCGCTCCTGACACGTCGGCATCGGAGCGGATGGAGGCGCGTTCGCCTGGCGCGGTGCTGGTGCCGGGTGCACCTTCCAAGGCCTTCGACGAAGACGAATCGACGTCGGAGATCGTCCCGCCAAGTCCGTCCGAACCGGAAGCTGAAGCGCAAGCCAGGGCATCTAGCGAGAACGCATCGGCCTCGAAGAAGCCGTCCCCAGCGGACGAAGCGACGTCGGAAGTGAACCCTCCGCGTTCGTCCAGCGCGGTGTTGGTGCCGGGTGCGCCAGCGATGGCGTTCGATGATGACGAGGCGACCTCGGAGATCATCCCGCCCGAGCGTGCCGAAGCGGAGAAGGACGCTTCCGCGTCAACGCAGCCCCGTGACGGGAAGCCATCCGCTCCTCGACGGGCTTCCGTGCTGGTCCCCTCCACTTCGAAGCCCGCGTTCGACGAGGAGGAATCGACTTCGGAAGTCGTCTTCCCGCAGGCGGATTCCACCGCGCAGGCCGCCCCCGCCGCGCCCCGGCGCGACTCCACGCGCGTCCCCTCGGTGAAGCCCTCCGAGTCCCCGGCTTCGGATGCATCTGCCTCGGCACGCACCGTTGACGAGGGCTCGGAGCGAGCCCAGTCCCAGCGTCAGGAGGCCCAGCTCATCGCGCGCAGTGCCTGGCGCGAGCTGGCCCAGCTGTACCTCAAGCGCGCGGACCGCGCGAAGGACGCACCCGAGCGCGCCGAAGCCCTCACGCGGCTCGCGGAGGTGATGGAGAACGAGCTCCAGGACTCCGCGGGCGCCGCGCGCATGTACCGGGAGATCGTCGAGCTGACCGGTGAGCGCACCGCGTTGCGTGAACAGGTCCGGCTGTTGTCGCAGCGGGAGGACGCTTCGCTCGTGCGCCGTGCGCTCGATGACGCGATCTCCCGGGCGAGGACCTCGCGGGCCCGCGCCGTGGCCCTGCTGACGCGAGGCGAGCGGCAGCTGAACATGGGCAACCCCGCGAAGGCGCGCGAGGACTTCGAGGCGGCGGATGCGCTCGTGTCCGGAATGCTGCCCGTGCTCGCGGGGCTGGTGCGCAGCGTCTCCGACGACGAGCGCTTCGCCCAGGTCGAGCGCCTGCGCGCCGCCTGTGCCGCCGCGCCGCGCCGAGCGCCGGATCGCCTGGAGGCGCTGCGGGTGCTCGCGAAGACCGCGGAGGAGTCCCTGGGCGACCTGCGCATCGCGCAGTGGGCCTGGGTGGAAGTGCTCGCGGAGAGCCCTGACAATGAGCAACCCCGGGAGCACCTGCTGGCGCTCGCGCGCCGCCTGGGCGACCTGCCCGCGCTGAGTGCGTTGCTGCACGCGCAGCTCGCCCGCGAGCCTCGGGGGCCGGCCGCGCGCAAGGCGCACCTGGAGCGCATCGCCACGCTGGAGGCGATGGGCGACGCGGGCGCGGCCCTGGCGGAGCTGCGCCAGGCAGTGCGCTTCGAGCCGGGGCACAAGGAAGCCTGGCTGCTGCTCGCGGACCGCTGCACCGAGCGCGAGCAATTTGGCGAAGCCGCCTGGGCGCTGGAGAACGCGGCCACCGCGACGGAGGACGACGAGGAGCGACAGCACACGTGGGAGCGGCTCGCGCTCTTCTGCCGCGAGGTGCTGAACAACACCGAGAAGGCCCGCCTCTACGCGCGCCGCGCCGACAGTCTGCGCAAGTCCCGCGAGCAGCGCACCCGTCCGCCGTCGCCGGAGCCCACGCGTCCGGCGTCCTCGCAGGCTGGCGGGGTGCCGCCGCCGTCGGTGCTCGTCGCTCCGCCGGTCGCCACGGGTCGGGTGCCCGCGGCGAAACAGAGCAAGGACCTGTCCGACGAAGTGACGTCCAACACGGATGTCCCGTCGCTGCTCCAGGCGGAAGAGGCCGCGTCCGCCAACGCATCGGAGAAGCGTTCGCCCGGGGCTTTGGGAGCCAGCGCGACTTCGCGCAAGGGACGCGGCAACGCGGCAGCGCAAGTCGACTCGACGAACGCGGCAGGCGAGGAACTCGAAGCGGCTCCTGGCAACAAGAAGCGAGGGCGCGCGGGGGCTCGGAGCGACACGGCTGAGCGCGCGTCGCGGAAGGAGTCAGAGCGAGGCGCGGGAGCGTCTCCATCCGCGTCGCAGCCTGGGAAGGCCCCCTCGGGAAGCCATGCTCCGGTCGCGAGCGCCGCCAAGGCCCCGTCAGGACGGCACGCGTCGGTAGGAGACACCGCTCAGGGAACAGAAGCGCCGCGCCGCCCCGCATCCGGGAAGGCTCCGGTGGGAAGCCCTGTGTCCCTCGCGGATACAGTGCCGGGCGCGGAGGTCGACCTCCCGGCCAAGGCCCCTTCGGGACGTCACACTCCAGCGGGCGCTGCATCGTCCTCCACGGAAGCACCTCGGCAACCCAAGGCGCCCTCCGGAAGCCACGCGCCGGTTGGTAGCTCAGCGCCGGGCACGGACGCCGTACGCCAGTCGAAGTCCCCGTCCGGCCGCGACGCTCCCGCAGGAGCAGCGGCATCCGGCGCGGATGCAGCACGCCAGCCGAAGGCTTCGTCCGGCCGCGACGCTGCCCCAGGAGCAGCGGCATCCGGTGCGGATGCAGCAGCACGCCAGCCGAAGGCCCCATCCGGTCGTCACGCTCCTGTCGGAGCCACTGCATCCAGCACGGACGCCGCAAGCCAACCGAAGGCCGCGTCCAACCGTCACGCCCCCGTCGGCGCGACGGCCGCGAGCACGGACGCCACGCGCCAGCCGAAGGCCCCGTCCGGCCGTCATGCCTCGGTCGCGAGCACGCCATCGGAAGCGGAGCCCCCCCGTCGCGCCGCGAAGGCGCCAGCGGAGAGCCCTGTCTCCCTCGCGGAGTCCGCCCCCGCTCCCAGCGGCATGTCTCGGGCCGCGAAGCCGTCTCGCGGCGGCTCGGCCCAGGACCCCGGCCCGACACCAGACGCCGCAGCCTCCGCGCCCGACCGCAAGCCGCGAGCCGCCGCAGCGCCTCCGCGCGAAATGACCACGGCCTTCGGAGCATCGCTCCCGCAGGACGCGGAGCCCGAAGCCCCAGCGTCTCGCAAGGCCGCCCCCGCCGCGCCCACCCCCGAGGACAACGCCCGCTCCTCCAAGAACGCGGGCACACAGGTCCGCGAAGCCCCGTCCCGCGTGGAACGCGCCCCGCGCGCCGGACACGCGCCCCGGGTCCCTCTATCCGCCAGCGGCGTGGAACCCCCCGCCGCCCCCCGCGCCCCGCTGTCCGCCAGTGGCGTGGAACCACCAGCCCCCGCGCCGCGCGCCATGGTCGGCGCCTCGCGCTCCGTCGTCCCTCCCGCGAAGGGCCGCGGCGCTCCCGAAGCCCCGCCCGACATCCCGCTCCTCAGCCAGATTCCGTCCGAGGACGAAGACGAGGACGCCCAGGAGCTCGGCGCCGGGCCCGTGGAAGCCACGAGCGTCATCGCGTGGGAAGCGCCTCCCGGCCGCATGGACCCCGTGCGCCGCATCCACCGCGCCGGTCGTCCCGAAGGCACCGTCTCCGGCCCCGCCCCCACGCGTCCCCAGGCCAGTGGCCGCCCCACCGTCGGCTCCACCGAGACCCGCGAGACGCCCGCCGCCGTCCCGGACGTCGAGCCCCCCGCGGACTCCACCTCCGCGGAGCCCATCGTCTTCAAGCTCGTGCGCGAGAGCCCGCTCGACCCGAAGCCCTACCGCGGCCTCGTGGACCACTTCGACCAGCGCGGCGACTCCACCCGCGCCGCGCTCATGCGCGAGCTCGCCGACGCACTGGAGGGCCGCGAAGTCCCCGCGCCCCGCGTGCTGCGCGCGCCCCTCACCAACCAGGAGCGTGCCGGCCTGCGCCACCCGGGCCTGCGCACCCCGTCCGGGGAGCTGCTCGCGTGCGTGGGCATCGCGCTGTGCCGGCTGTTCCCGTCGCCCGCGCGCATCGCCAACACCACGGAGCCCCTGCGCGCCTCCTCTGGCCCGGGCGCCGCCGCCGTGCTTGACGCACTGAACAGCACCGCGCGCCTGCTGGGCGTGCCCCTGCCGGAGCTCGTCGCGGGCGACGACGACAGCGCCAACATCACCCCGCTGCACACCTCCGCCCCGCGCCTCGTGGTGGGCCGGCAGCTCGTGCAGCAGCCCCCCACCAACGCCGAGCTGCGCTTCCACGCCGGCCGCGCGCTGTTCTCGCTGTCACCGGACCTGCTCGCCCTGCGCGCCCTGCGCAAGGACCACCTGCTGCGCGCGCTCGCGCTGCTGTCCTCCGTCCTCAAGAACCCCAAGGACGCCGGAGACGACGCCCGCGTGGTGCGCGAGTCCCTGTCCCCCAGGGCCCTGGAGCGCGCCGCCCTCCTGATGGAGCCCGGCACCCGAGACTTCGACGCGAACCTGCTCGTCGCCGCCGCGCGCGACTCCGCCAACCGCGCGGGGCTCGTCGCCTGCGGAGGCCCCGGGCCCTCGCTCACCGTGCTCCGGGCCCGCCGCCCCAACGATTCAGAACTGGAGGAGTTGGTCCGCTTCGCCGCCTCCGAGCGCTACCTCGCCCTGCGCGACGCCGTCGAAGCGGGCCGCGGACGCTAGAGCGGCTTCGCCTGGAAGCGCCTCAGTTCACCGCCAGCCGCAGCGTGAGCGACAGCACGCGCCCGTTCAGCCCGCCCAGGTCGTGCTGGTACGCCAGGTCCACGCCGCCGCCTCCGGGCGACAGGAAGCCCGCGCCCACCGTCAAGCGCGAGATCTTCTGGAAACCGTCGTACGTGTAGCCCGCGCGCAGCGGAATCGTCTGGTCGAAGATGTACTCCGCGCCGGTGTTGTACGTGAGCACCGCCGAGTCGCGCGTCTCGAAGTCCCCGCGCATGTCGAACGCCACCACCACCGCCTGCCCCACGTAGGCCGCGTGCGCGGAGTAGTAGCGCGTCATCTCCACGTTCTCCGTGTCGATGAGGTTGTTCCCGGACACGCCCAGCGACAGCTGCTCGCTCAGCCGCACCAGGATGCCCGCGTCCATCGTGATGGAGTTGGCGAAGCGCGACTGGCCATTCAGCCGCAGGTAGTGCCCCGACAGGCCGATGAGCAGCGACTGCCCCAGCGGCAGCGCCGCGCCCAGCGTGCTCAGGTTCGCGGACGTGCGCCCTCCGCCGCGCCCCAGCGAAAGCCAGTGGTAGTCCACGCCCAGCGCCAGCCGGCCGCTGCTGGAGTCCGCCAGGCTGATGCCCAGGAAGCCCTCCTTGTTGCGTGGGTCGTACGCCCCCGTGCCCTCGATGCGGTAGACCGGGTACAGCGCCATCGCCGCGGGATTTCCCAGGAGTGCATCCGCACCCAGGCCCGTGGCCCGGAAGGCGCCGCCCATGCCCTGGGAGCGTGCATTCGAGATGTTGCGCAGCTCATCGGCCCGCTCGGTCGTGGCGGCTCGGGCGAGGAAGGGGACCACGGAGAGCGTCAACGACAGGGCGGCGGCGATGGCTCGGAGCGGCATGGCACCGGGGAATCTATCCGGCTTGCTGGGGTTCTGGGCCACCAATAGATTCCCGGCCCCATGTCCTCTCCTGACACGAAGGCAGCGAAGCTCATCCGCAAGTGCGTCATCCCCGCCGCCGGCCTGGGCACCCGTTTCCTCCCGGCCACCAAGGCCGTGCCGAAGGAGATGCTGCCCATCGTCGACACGCCCACCCTCCAGTACATCGTGGAGGAGGCGGTGAAGGCCGGCATGGAGGATGTCGTCGTCATCAACGGCCGCGGCAAGGGCTCCATCGAGGACCACTTCGACATCGCGTTCGAACTGGAGACCACGATGCGCGCGCGCGGGAAGACGGCGGACGCGGACCGGATGCGCGCCATCGCGAACCTGGTGCGCATCATCAGCGTGCGTCAGAAGGAGCCGCTCGGCCTGGGCCACGCGGTGCTGTGCGCCAAGAGCGTCATCGGCGACGAGCCCTTCGGCGTCCTCCTGGGCGACGACATGATCGACTCGGAGGATCCGGGCATCGGCCAGCTCGCGCGCATCTACCAGCAGCACCAGAAGGCCGTCATCGCGCTGATGGAGGTTCCGGAGAGCGAGACGCACATGTACGGCATCGCCGCCGGCAAGGACCTGGGCAACGGCGTCATCCAGATCGACCACGTGGTGGAGAAGCCCAAGAAGGGCACCGCCCCGTCGAACCTGGCGGTGATTGGCCGCTACGTGCTGCCCCCGTCCATCTTCCCCATCCTGGAGACGCAGACCACGGGCGTGGGCGGGGAAATCCAGCTCACGGACGGCCTGGCCACGCTCCAGAAGACCGAAGGTCTGCTGGGCTACAAGTTCCAGGGCCAGCGCTACGACGCCGGTGACAAGGTGGGTTACCTCAAGGCGAACATCGCCTATGCGCTCAAGCGCCCCGACCTGCGCGGAGGGCTCCTGGAGTACCTGCGCGAGGTCGTCAAGACGGAGAAGCCGTGAAGCGTCTCATCGCCGTATCCGCAGTCCTCGTGTCCCTCGCCGCCGGCGCCTACGTGCTGCCCGGCGGCTCCATCCTGCGGCGCATGGCCAACGCGCGGGAGGAGAAGCACCTGTCGGCCTTCCGCGTGGAAGGCTCCGTCATCTTCTCCTCCACGGGCGTGGCGGAAGCCGGGGCCGCCCTCAACGTCCCCACGGACCGCCCGGAGCTCCAGGGTGACGGCGTGCTGTCCGCGAAGATTCCGGGCCGCTGCCGCTTCGACGCGAGCTCTCCGGACAGCAGCCTCAAGTCCTCCACCGTGCAGGTCTCCGGCAAGAAGCGCGTGGAGGGCAAGGAGCTGCCCGCCATCTCCGTGCTGGTGGCCCAGGTGTGCGCCATCCTCGCGCAGGACGCGGGCAGCGTGCAGGACACCAAGCTCGCTCAGGAGGCCTACCTCCAGGGGCTGGGCATCAACACGAAGGTGACGTCGCTCGCGCGCTTCGGCGGTGAGGTGGCCTTCGTCCTGGGCGACCCCGCGGAGGGCAAGCCCCAGTTCTGGGTCTACAAGGACGCCTTCCGGCCCGCGCGCCTGCGCTACTCGGACGCGTCCGGGGCGGCCTGGGACGTGCGCTTCCTGGACTACGCCTCGCCGGCCACCGGCGACTGGATGCCCCGCACGGTGGAGGTGTGGAAGGCAGGCCAGCGCGTGGTGCGCTTCACCGCCCTCAAGGCGGACAACCGCTCGGCCGTGCCGGACACGCTCTTCAAGTAGCGGTCCGCTTCGATTCGCTTGCGATGGGCGGGGCTGACGGTGAAAGTCCCGCCCGTTCCAGGACCGGGATTTCCCCGGTTCTTGGCTCGGAGGCGATTCGCATGAAGCTCCATGGCAACCCGATGAGCACGTGTACCCGCAAGGTCCTCACCGTCCTGGCGGAGAAGGGCCGCGAGGTCGAGTTCATCAACATCGACCTGATGAAGCACGAGCAGAAGACGCCCGAGCACATCGCCCGCCAGCCCTTTGGCGTGGTGCCCGCGCTGGAGCTGGACGACGGCTTCGTCATGTACGAGTCGCGCGCCATCAGCCGCTTCCTGGACCGCACCCTGCCGGGCCCGTCGCTGACGCCCGCGGACCCCAAGGCCTACGCGCTGATGGAGCAGTTCATCGGCGTGGAGCAGTCCTACTTCTCCGGCCCGGCGATGAAGATCGTCATGGAGCGCTTCCGGGGCACCAACAACGAGGAGAACATCGCCAAGGGCCGCGAGGGCCTGAAGCGTCCGCTGGAGGTCCTCGACGCGGCGCTGGCGACCCGGCCGTACCTGGCGGGCAATGACTTCACGCTCGCCGAGGTCTGCTTCGCGCCGTACATGGAGTACCTCTTCGCCATGGGGGAGAAGGACACCGTGGCCCCGTACAAGAACGTGATGGCCTGGTGGGACCGCGTGTCCAACCGCCCGTCCGTGAAGAAGTCCGCCGGCCGCTAGTCCGCCCGCACGCCCCTCATTCGCGCAGGCCACCCGGGCCTCTTCCGCACCCTGTCTTCCAGGGTCGGGAGGGGCCCTTCGTGCTTCCAGGGCAACCGGGGATGTCAGACGCCCGGGGCACAGTGGATCCCGGGTGCAGGACGGGCGGGCCGGGGACGCTGGCGGCAAGAGGTCGGTCATGGAGCAAGAGCACTTCGCGCTGGGTGGTTTTCCTCGGGCACAGGCAGAGGCCCCCTCTCGCGGTTCCATTCCGTTGCGGACGCGGCGTACGGATGTGGGAAGGGAAGTGTCGGAGCGGGAGCACGCCGCTACAGTGCGCCCTGTCGTGAGCGCCACTCCCGCCCAACTTGCTTCTGTCGCCGTGGGCCGTCCCGTGCGCGGGGAGTTCACCTACCTGGTGCCGGAGGCGCTCGCGGGCAACCTCGCCCCGGGGCAGCGTGTGCTGGTGCCCTTCGGACGCGGCATGGCGCTGGGCTTCTACCTGGGGCCCGCGAACGCACCGGTGGAAGGCGGCGTGCGGCTCAAGCCCATCCAGCGCGTGCTGGAGGACTCGCCGTCCCTGCCCAAGGACCTCATCGCGCTCCTGCGCTTCACCGCGGAGCACTACCGCTATCCGCTGGGGGAGGTCATCCGAGGCGCGCTGCCGCCGGGCCTCTCCACCGCGGTGGATGAGAAGGAAGCGAAGCCGGACATCCAGTTCTTCGTGGAGGCGCTCGTCACGGAGGTGCCCCCGCAGCTGGCCCGCGCCCCGGCGCAGGTCGCGGTGCTCCAGTACCTCCTGGCGGTGGGCGGACGCGCGCCGCTGGACGAGGTGACGCACGCCATCCCCGGTGCGCGCGAGACGCTGAAGAAGCTGGCGACGCGCAAGTTCGTGAAGTGGGTGGAGGTGACGCTGCAGCCCGGCGTGCGCGAGGGCCTGGTGCAGAACCGCCCGGACCGCCTCACCCCGGAGCAGGCCCTGGCGGTGAAGGAACTGCAGGGCGCCGTCGACGCGGGCGGCTTCCAGCCGTACCTCCTGCACGGCGTCACCGGCAGCGGCAAGACAGAGGTGTACCTGCGCGCGGTGGAGCACACGCTCGCGCGCGGCCTGGGCAGCCTGGTGCTGGTGCCGGAAATCGCGCTCACGCCGCAGCTGGTGGGGCGCTTCCGCAGCCGCTTCGGCGGCGACGTGGCGGTGCTGCACTCCGGGCTGAAGGACCGTGAGCGGCTGTTCCACTGGCAGGCGTTGCGCAAAGGCACGGTGAAGATCGCCGTGGGTGTGCGCTCGGCGGTGTTCGCGCCGGTGGAGCACCTGGGGCTCATCGTCGTGGACGAGGAGCACGACCCGTCCTTCAAGCAGGACGAGAAGCTGCGCTACCAGGCGCGCGACCTGGCGGTGGTGCGCGGCAAGCAGGCCAGCGCGGTGGTGGTGCTGGGCTCCGCGACGCCTTCGCTGGAGACGCTCCAGAACACGCGCTCCGGCCGCTACAAGATCCTCGAGCTGAAGAACCGCGTGGACGACCGGCCCATGCCCACCATCAGCCTGGTGGACCTGCGCGTGGAGCGTCCGCGCGAGGGCCAGGTGACGGAAGAGGCGCCCATCCTGAGCCCGCAGATGCTCCAGGCCATGGAGGAGACGGTGGCCAAGGGGCAGCAGGTCATCCTGTTCCTCAACCGCCGAGGCCACAGCACCATCCTCCTGTGCGAGGTGTGCGGCCTGTCGCTCAAGTGCCAGGACTGCGACGTGTGCATGACGCACCACCGCTCGCAGAACCGGGTGGTGTGTCACTACTGCGGCGTGGCGTTCCCGGTGCCGGACAGCTGCCGCGAGTGCACCGGCCCGTTGCTCAAGCTCGGCATCGGCACGGAGCGCGTGGAGGCGGAGGTCCTGGAGCGGATGCCACACGCACGCGTAGCGCGGCTGGACCGCGACTCCGCGACGAGCGCGGAGAAGCTGACGGAGCTGCTGGCGTCCTTCGCGCGGCGGGAGCTCGACGTGCTGGTGGGCACCCAGATGGTGGCCAAGGGGCACGACTTCCCGGGCGTGACGCTGGTGTGCGTGGTGATGGCGGACACCTCCCTGGCGATTCCCGATTTCCGAGCCGCTGAGCGGACCTTCCACCTGTTGACCCAGGTGGCGGGGCGCGCGGGGCGCGGGAAGGACCCGGGGCGGGTGTTGGTGCAGACCTACAACCCGGACGCGGAGCCAGTGAAGCGGATGCTGGCGCACGACTTTGACGGGTTCTCCAAGCAGGAGCTGGAGTGGCGCAAGGCGTTGGCCTATCCGCCCTTCGCGCGCATGGCGTCCGTCCGTCTGGAGGGCGAGCACCCGGAGCAGACCGCGGGTGTGGCCCGGTTCCTGGGGAACCTGGTGGGACGACACATGCCGCCGGCGTCGGCGGGGGTGCGCCTGCTGGGGCCGGCCCTGGCGCCCATCGCCCGCATCCGGGGCAAGACACGCTGGCAGTTGCTCCTGAAGGCGCCGACGCATGCGGCGCTCGCCCCATTGCTCGCCCGGTTGGAGGCGGCGTTGGCGGATGTGCCCAACGGGGTGAAGGTCGTCATCGACGTGGATCCCGGAGCCATGCTGTAGACTCCCCGGCTCCCCCATGGGCGCCTCGGTCCTCCTCGTACACGACGACATCGCAACCATCGCCGCCGTCCGGCGACTGCTGTCCCGCGAAGGGCACGAGGTCATCCTCGCGACTTCCGCCGCGGACGCGCTCATTGCTTTCGGGCATCACCTGCCGGAGCTCATCGTGCTCGCGCCGAGCGTGGAGAGCGACCGCGGGCGCGTGGTGTTGGAGGAGCTGGTGCAGCACCCGGATGGCCACAAGGCGCGGGTGCTGCTGCTGAGTGAGCCCATCGAAGGCTTCAGCGCGCCGGTGGCGCCGCTGCCCCTGGACGGGCCGAGCTTCGTGACGCTGGTGGACACGTTGATCCGAGCGCCGGCGGAGGCGGATGGCTGGCGTGTGGTGGAGAACCGGACGCTGAGCGAGCCGGCGAAGGGGAGCGCCCCGGCGGACGAAGCCTGGCACGTGACGTCGCCGCGCTCGGTGGGCGGGGACCCCGCGCTGGCGAACGCGCTGTTTGGGGACCTGGCGCCGCTGAACCAGACGGACTGGGAAGTGGCGGCGATGACGCGCGAGGAGCGCAGCGCGCACGCCGTGCACCAGCAGCGCGAGCGCAGCACGCACCTGGCGATGAATGCCGCGCTGGAGCAGGCGCACCTGGAAGTGGAGACGGAGGCGATCGCCTCCATCGACTCCGCGCTGTCGGTGGGCACGAAGTCGCAGTGGACGGGATCGTCGGAGGAGGGTGACTCCGGCGAGGCGTGGGGCGAGGAGGATCCGGACGCGAGCATCGGCTCCGAGTGGGACGCGGAGCCGCCGAACGCCGAGGATGCGCTCGAGGGCCGTCCGCCGGAAGCGCGCTCCACGTTGCGCTTCCCGTTCCCGAACGAGGAGGGCGCGGAAGATGCGCTCGCCGAGGGGCGGCTCGCGTTCCGTGAGGAGCCACTCACTCCGCCGGGGCTGAAGCCGGTGAAGTCCGCGCCGAAGCTGGGGGACGAGGGTTTCTTCGACGTCGACTCGGACGAGGACGGCGGGGCGGCGAAGGCGTCGGATCCGGAGGGCTCCGCGCCGCTGGCGTGGAAGGAACTGGAGCCGGATCCGGAGCTGGATGCGAGTGCGTCTCCGGGCGGCGTGGACGACTCCGACGAGACGGATTTCGGTTCGGTCGCGGACGACGTGGCGGCGGAGGAGCGGGCCGCGGCGGCGGGTGAGTCGCAGGAGGACGCGCCCTCGGAGCCGACCGCGGAGGAACTGGCGGCGGCGGGCCTGTCGAACTGGGATGTGCTGGAGGCGGACCTCAAGGCCTCCGCCGATGCGCGCGAGCAGGAGGAGGAGTCCTCCTCGGACGACGCGAAGCCGGTGGGGTCGGACTGGTTCGATTCCGAGACCGTCGAGGATGCGAAGACGGAGGGAGCCAGGCCCCTCCAGTGGGCGGAGCCTTCGGGCACCGCGAGCCCGGCGGCTGCGGCAAGCGCGAAGGGTGATGACGCGAAGCCGGGCAAGGCGGCCTCGCGTCCGGATGCGGCCCCGGAGTCGCGCGATGGAGGAACGGCGGACAGCGCCGCGCCGCGCGTGAACACCGAGAGGCCGCTGCGTGTCGCGGCCCGTGTCCCGCTGCGCTCGTCGGGCAAGAGCAGCGCGGGCATCGTGGCGAGCGTGGGTGTTTCGTCCGCGAACCCGGGCGATGCAACAGGCACGGCTGGTAGCGCCACGGCCTCGGGCAATGCGGCAGGCGCGGGTGGTAGCACCGCGGCTTCGGGCAATGCGGCAGGCTCGGGTGGTAGCGCTACGGCCTCGAGCAATGCGGCAGGCGCGGGTGGCAGCATCGCGGCCTTGGGCAATGCGCCAGGCACGGGTAGCAGCGTCGCGGCCTCGGGCAATGCGGCAGGCGCGGGTAGCAGCGTCGCGGCCTCGGGCAATGCGGCAGGCGCGGGTGGCAGCGCCGCGGGCCTGAGCGACAAGTCCGGTGCGGCTACAGGCGGCACCTCCACGCGTCCGGGCAACGAGTCCGGTGCGGTTGTCGCGGTAGGAGCAGGGGATGCGGCGACGCCAGCCGGCTCCTCCACGAATCCTCGCGACGGTGCCGTGGATGCAGTCGGTGCCTCGTCGCGCGCGGACACCCGGCAGGAAGTCCAGGCACCGCAGGTACCCGGAGGCCTGCAACGGGCGAACAAGACGCGCACCCAGGAGCAGGAATCCCCCGCCCCTGCGCGCACGGACGCTGCCGAGCCGTCATCGGATCTCGCCGCGGAGCTGGAATCGCTGCGTGAAGAGCTGGCGCTGGCCCACGCCGCCATCGAGGAGGCGGAGGCCCGGGCCGCGGACGCGGAAGCCCTGGCCGAATCGGAGCAGTCGCTCCGCGTGGAGCTGGAAGACCGCATCGCGAGCGAAGAGCGAGCACGCGAAGACGCGAGACTCGAAGCGGACGCGGAGGTGGAGGCTCGGAGCGCCGTGGAGGTGAGGGCCGAAGCGGAGGTCCACGCTCGTGCCCGAGCCGAGTCCCTGTTGAAGCAGGCCTCGGCGGCCCATGAGGCCTCGGAAGTTCGGGCCGAGTCGGCGACGGAGGCCCTCGCGGAGGTCGAGGCACGGCTCGCGTCCGAAGCCGGAGGCCGGGTGGAGGCCGAAGCCCGCGCGGAAGCCGAGGCGCGCGACCGCCGCGAAGCCGAAGCCCTCGCGGAGATGGCCCGGCTCGAGCTCGTCGAACTCGAGAAGCGACTCGCCACGGAGGTCCAGGCGCGCGAGGAAGCCGAACTCCGAGCCCGCCAGGAAGCGCAGACGCGCGAGGAGGCCGAAGCCCGCGCCGAGCTGGAGCAGGCCGCACGCACGGACGTGGAAGCGCGGCTCGAAGCCGAGACCGAGGCAAGAATCGCGGCCGAAGCCCGGGCGGAAGCCGAAGCCAGGGCCCGCGAGGACGCGCGTCAGCGAGCGCAAGCCGACTCCGACCAGGCGGAGAGCCGCGACACCGAGGACGCCGCGCTCCGTGCGGACCTGGATGTGCGGCGTGCCGAGGCGGAAGCCCGGGCCGAAGCAGAGGCGAAGGCCCGCACCACCGCCGAAGCGAAGGTGAAGCACTCCGCGCAAGCGCTGTCCCTGGTGGAGGTGCGAGCGCACCAGTTGGCCCAGTCGCTGGCCGAGTCCGAAGCGAAGTCGAAGCAATCCGCGCAGGCGCTGGCCCAGGCGGAGACGCGGGTGCAGCAGGCCACGCAGGCGCTGGCGCAATCCGAGGCGAAGGCGAAGCAGTCCGCGCAGGCCTTGGCGCAGGTGGAGGCCAGGGCGCAGCAACTGGCGCAGGTGCTGCTCCAGGGCGAAGCCAAGGCAAGACAGTCCACCCAGGCGGTGAGCCAGGCCGAGGAGGCCCGAGCCAACGCGGAAGCCACCGCTGAACAGAACGCCGAAGCCCTGGCCCAGGCGGAAGCGCGGGCCGCGAAGGCCGAGGAAGCCCTGGCCGAAGCCCAGGCCCGAGTGGAAGACGCCGATGCGGTCAGGCTGCAGAACGAGGCGCGCTTCGCGGAGACCCTGAGCCAGGTCAACGCTCGGATGGAGCAGCTCAAGCAGGCCCGCCAGCGAGCCGAAGCCAAGGCCGCGCAGCCCGCCGAAGCCCTGCTCCAGGCGGAAGCCCGCGTGGAGCAACTGACGCAGGCCCTGAAGCAGGCCGAAGCGCGAGCCACCGAAGCCGAAAAGGCCCGCGGCGCCAACACCGAGCAGCTGAAGCAGGCACGGGCCGAAGCAGAGGCCCGCGAAGAACAGCTCCACGCCGAAGCGAAGAAGACCGCCGAGCAACTGGAGCAGGCACGGGCCGAAGCAGAGGCCCGCGCGGAGCAACTCCAGCAGCTCCAGTCCAACTTGGGGAGCCGTGAGGACCAGCTCACGCAGGCCCAGGCCGAAGCCCAGGCCCGCATCGAACAGCTCACGCACGCGCGCACCGAAGCGGAGGCCCGTGCGGATCAGCTCACGCAGGCCCAGGCTGAAGCCCAGGTCCGCATCGAGCAGCTCACGCAGGCGCGCACCGAAGCGGAAGCCCGCGCGGATCAGCTTGAGCAGGCACGCACCGAGGCCGAGTCGCGCATCGAGCAGCTCACGCAGGCACGAGCCGAAGCCGAGTCGCGCATCGAGCAGCTCACGCAGGCGCGCACGGAAGCGGAAGCCCGCGCGGATCAGCTTGCGCAAGCACGCACCGAAGCCGAAGCTCGCATCGAGCAGCTCACCCGGACGGGCACCGAAGCCGAATCGCGCGAGGAGCAGTCCACCCAGGCTCGCACCGAGGCCCAGGCCCGCATCGAGCAGCTCACGCAGGAGCTGACCCAGGCCCAGGCCCGCGCGGAACAACTCACGCAGTCCCTCGCCCAGGCGGAGTCCCGCGCGGATCAATCCACGCACGCCCGGACCGACGCGGACGAACTCGCCCGGACCCACTTGGCCCAGGCCGAGCAGGCCCGCGCCGAAGCGGAAGCCACGGCCGAACAGCAGCTCCAGGCCCGCACCGCCGCGGAGTCCCGCGCCCTCCAGGCCGAGCAGAAGGCCGCCGAAGCCACCTCCAAGGCCACATCCGAAGGCCGGCTGCGCACCGTGCTGGAAGTCCGCCTCGACTCCGAGGGCCGCGCACGCCAGGACCTCGAAGCCCGCCTCGAAACCGAGTCCCAGGCCCGCACAACCGCGGAGTCCCACCTCGCCGCCGAGACCCACGCGCGCACCGAAGCCGAAGCCCGCGCCCGCTCTGAATCCACGGACCTCACGCAGGCCCGAGACACCCTGCAAGCGCAGCTCGAACAGCTCCGCGAGGAACTCACCCGCGAGCGCGAAACGCGCACCCGGCTCGAAGCCGAAGCCGTCGAACAGCGCCTCCAGGCCGAGCGCGAGCGCGAACAACTCGAAGCCCGAGCGCAGCGGGACGCGGAAGAAGCCGCGGCCCAGGCCCGCGCCACCATCATCCCCCTCGAATCGCCCGGCCGTCCGGAGATGGCGGTGGCCCGCAGCGGCAGCCTCACGCAGGAGGGCCTCTCGCGCCTCATCCTGCGGCTCTGCGACGCGCGCATGGAGGTGCGCCTGGAGCTCAAGGTGATGAACGCCTTGCGCGTCCTCTGGCTGCGCGACGGAGCCCTGGTCGGCGCCGCGTCCTCCGCGCAGGGGGAGTCCCTCGTGGACCGCGCCCGCGCGGACGGTCTCATCGACGCGCGCCAGGAAGCCGAGCTGCGGCTCGTGCGCAGCGCCACCACCGGCACGCTGCTGGAAGCCCTGCGCGGGCGCGGCTACGTGCGCGAAGCCGAATCCGTCCCGCTGGTCCAGCGCTACACCGAACAGGTCTTCCTGGACGCGCTCGCGGAGCCCTCCACGCTCTACCGCCTGGTGCCGGAGCCCGCGCCGCACGAGGTGGCGCTCGCCGCCGCCACGCGCCCGCCGCTGCACCTGCTCGCGGAAGGGCTGCGCAACACGCTCACCGCCGAGTCGCTCCTGGACGCGGCGGGCTCGCTGCGCGCCCAGGTCTCCCGAGGCGACGCGCACATGCCCCCCGCGGACTTCGGCCTCTCCGCCCGCGAGCTCCAGCTCCTGCAGGCCGTGGACGGCGAACGCACGCTGGAGTCACTGCTCCTGGGCGCGGGCCTGCCGCAGGACGGAGCGCTCAAGGCGCTCGCGGTGGCGCGGACGCTGGGCCTCATCGCGCTGCATCCGCCGTCGGAGGACGCCCACGGCAACCTGCCGCCGGAGCTGGACGTGCACCGCCTGGAGGCCAAGTTCGAGGAGATCCAGGACGCGGACTACTTCACCGTGTTGGGGCTCGCACGCTCGGCCGGCAGTGAAGAGGTCAAGCGGGCATACGCGCTGCTCGCCGCCGAGTTCCACCCGCTGCGCTTCGCCGGCCATCCGGACCCCGCGCTCCAGCACCGCGCGCAGCAGATCCGCGCGGTGTTGACAGAGGCCGCCCGGGCGTTGGGAGACGACCGCCTGCGGGGCGAGTACGCCCGTAATCTGCTCGACTGATGCCCGGTGGAACGGTTGCCCGTCGCGGTCCGGAGGGGTTAAGAGTCCCCTCCATGGTTCGCGAGATTCTCATCTGGCCCGACCCCATCCTGAAGCAGAAGGCCAAGCCGGTGGCGAAGGTGGACGACAAGGTCCGCGCGCTCATCAAGGACATGTTCGAGACCATGTACGACGCCGAGGGCGTCGGTCTCGCCGCGCCGCAGGTGGGCATCCTCCAGCGCATCATCGTCCTGGACACCCGGTCGCAGCAGCCGGACGCCAGGCCCCTGGCGATGATCAACCCGGAGTTCGTCTCGCTCGAAGGGGAGACGACCTACACGGAAGGCTGCCTCTCCATCCCCGGTGAAGCCGAGGACGTGGACCGCGCCGCCTTCGCCACGGTGCGCTACCTGGACGAGGAGGGCCAGGAGCAGACGCTGCGCTGTGACGGCCTGCTGGCCATCGCCGTGCAGCACGAGACGGACCACCTGGACGGCACCGTCTTCGTGGACCACGTCTCCACGCTCAAGCGCGAGTTCATCCGCAAGCGCATGAAGAAGCTCAAGGCCTCGCGCGAGCAGGGCGCTCCGGCGTCCGCCTAAGCCTTCGCGGTGGCGCGCACGCCCTTCTTCGGGCACTTCGCCGCCACCACGCAGGAGCCGCAATCGGGCGAGCGCGCGAAGCACGTGCGCCGCCCGTGCCACACCAGCAGCTGATGCCCCAGCGTCCACCGCTCGCGAGGCAGCAGCGCCTGCAGGTCCTTCTCCACCTTGTCCGGGTCTTCGTGCGTGGTGAAGCCCATCCGGTACGCCAGCCGCTTCACGTGCGTGTCCACGGGGAAGGCCGCGTCGCCGCCCAGGTGGATGCACACCACGCCCGCGGTCTTCAGCCCCACGCCCGGCAGCTCCGCCAGCGTGTCGCGCACCATCGGCACCTGCCCGCCGTGCTCGGCGACGAGCGTGCGCGCCGTGGCGACGATGTTCTTCGCCTTCGCGCGGTACAGCCCGCAGGTGCGGATGAAGGGCTCCACGTCGGCGGGTTCGACGCGCGCGTAGGCCTGGGCATCCGGGAAGCGGGCGAACAGGGCAGGGGTCACCAGGTTGACGCGCTTGTCGGTGCACTGCGCGGACAGGATGACGGCGACCAGCAGCTCCAGCGGCGTGCGGTAGTCCAGCTCGATGCGGGCGTCCGGCATGGCCGCCTCCAGACCGTCCAGGATCGACACCGCACGCTGCCGCTTCTCCGCCACTGTCTCTCGCCGGGCCACGCGGGCGTTGTATGTCACGGGGAGGCCCCGCCCAAGCGCCATGGCGGGACCTCCCTTTTCACGCAGCGAGGAGAACCATGAAGCCCATCGACTTCCGCTCCGACACCGTGACGAAGCCCACGCCCGCCATGCGCAGGCTCATCGCCGACGCGGAGGTAGGCGACGACGTCTACGGCGAGGACCCCACCGTGCGCCGCCTGGAGGAGCGCGTCGCCGAGCGGCTCGGGCTGGAGGCCGCCGTCTTCGTCCCTTCCGGCACGCAGGCGAATCAAATCGCCATCGGCGCGTACTGCCGTCCCGGCGACGAGGTGCTCACGGAGGAGGGCAGCCACATCCTCCAGTACGAAGGCGGCGCGGTGCCGGCGCTGTGGGGCGTGCAGCCCGGGCCCCTGCCGGGCGAGCGCGGCCTGCTGAAGCCGGAGACCGTCACGGCGGCGGTGCGCGAGGACAACATCCACAACCCGCGCACGCGCCTGCTGTCGCTGGAGAACACGCACAATCGAGGCGGCGGCACGGTGTGGCCGGTGGAGCGCTTCAAGGCGGTGGTGGAGGCGGGGCGCAAGGCCGGGCTCGCGGTGCACCTGGACGGCGCGCGGCTGTTCAACGCGGAGGTGGCGGCGGGCCAGCCCGCGTCCGCGTGGGCGTCGCTGACGGACTCGACGTCGGTGTGCTTCTCCAAGGGCCTGGGTGCGCCGGTGGGCTCGGCGCTCGCGGGCAAGAAGGACGTCATCCGTGAGGCGCGGCGGCTGCGCAAGCGGCTGGGCGGAGGCATGCGGCAGGCAGGCATCCTCGCGGCGGCGGCGCTGTACGCGCTGGAGCACCACGTGGAGCGCCTGGCCGAGGACCACGCCAACGCGCGCCGGCTGGCGGAGGGTCTGGCCCAGGTGCCGGGCGTGAAGGTGGACCTGGCGAGGGTGGAGACGAACATGGTGTTCGCGGACCTGGTGCGTCCGGCGGCGGAGGCCTCCGCGCTGCTCCTGAAGCAGGGCGTGCTCGCCAACCCCACGGGTCCGCACTCCATCCGCCTCGTGTGCCACCTGGACGTGTCCACGGCGGACATCGACGACGCCCTGGCGCGCATCCGTCAGGCTCTCGCTGCCTGACACGGGCGGCACCGGGCTCGCGGTCCGGCCGCGGTGTCCCAGAACCTGTCCGACTGTCGGACAAGTTCGTGCGGGTCGCCGCCGCCAGGCGCCGCTGTCCAAGGAATGACGGTCCTCCGGCACCCGGGGACGAGCCCCCTCCACGCGCCAGGTGCGGACGGCACGCACCTGTACGCCAGGGGATGATCCACGGCCCGGAACAGGTGGACGGCCCGGCGCGGTGGTAGGCTCACCCCGCCGTGCGCCGACCCGCCGTCCTTGCCCTGCTGGCCCTCTCCGCCTGCGCGACGCCGCGGCCGGGGAAGATGAGCTTTGAGGAGTTGTACGCGACCTCGGGCGACAGCGGCTTCGTCAGCTCCGGCACGCCCTTCCTCCCCCACGAACCGGAGCGCGCCCGCGGGCCCCTGTCGCCCGAACGCTCCACGGAACTGGAAGCCGCCCTCACCGCGTTCGTGCAACAGGCCCAGGCCTACCGCGAGAAGGTCCAGCGCGGCAGCGCCATGCCCGCCGCGCAGGTGCGCAACTGGGAGTCGATGAACGCGTCCCTGGACGCCTTCCTGGCCCGGCCGGTGGAGCACACCGACACCCGCGACCTGACGCGCGCCCGGGGCGTGATGGAGGCGGAGCTGGAGCTGGACGCGCGCCTGTACGGCGACATGCCGGGCTCGCTCGCGGAGGCCGTGGTGGTGCGCGTGGGCCGCCTCATCGTGCGCGCGTCCACGCTGCGCCGCTGGGAGCAGCCGCCGGAGCCCTCCGGCCCGCCGCGCCTCGCCTGGCCCGTGGAGCCGGTCACCATCACCAGCCTCTACGGCGACCGCTGGCACCCCATCACCGGCCAGCTGCGCCGCCACTCGGGCGTGGACCTGGCGGCGCGCCGGGGACAGCCCGTGGGCGTCGCGGACCGGGGCGTCGTCCTGCGCGCCGGGTGGAACGGCGACCACGGTAAGATGGTGGAGGTCCAGCACGACGGCCAGTGGGTGACGCGCTACAGCCACCTGTCCGAGGTCCTGGTGACGACCGGCGAGGTGCTGGCGAGGAGCGACGTGGTGGGGCTCGCGGGGGACACAGGCCTTGCGACCGGCGTCCACGTCCACTTCGAGCTCTGGCACGACGGCAGTTCACTGGATCCGCTGGAGGCGCTCGTCGCCCCCGAGGCGGCCCCGGACGCGTCCGAAGAGCGTCCCGTGGCCCGCATGCCCACGGAGTCCCCCGTCCTCACGTCCCAGGGGCGCCACCCGGCCGCGGGTTCGCGCCCCTGAGGGGGACGGGCCTTCACAACGGCCCTGCGACTACAGCGAGTTCTTCAGCTCCTTCGCGGGACGGAAACCGACCGTCTTCGACGCCTTGAGCTTCATCATCTCGTTGGTCTGAGGGTTGCGGATCTTCCGCGCCTTGCGCGAGCGCAGCGACCACGTGCCGAACCCGGGGTAGCTGAAGCGGGTGTCCTTCTTCACCGCCTTGCCGATGTTGGTGAAGACGCTGTCGAGGATCTGGGCGGCCTGCTTCTTCGTGAGCTTCGACTGTGCAGCCACCACCTCCACGAGCTCTGCCTTGGTCATGACACCCCTCCCTCTTGCGTTGTCTGGCGTTGATCGAGCGGATGGCGGAGGTAACAAATCGAGCTTTCGACTGTCAATGCGCCACCCGCTCCCGGGCCGGAAAATCGGCCTCCGGATGAAAACTGGCCTCTGAAAATACACCCTGTAGAGAGTCGGGAGGATCGCATCTTTTGATACATCCTCACACTCCTGCTTTTCACATCAGGGGAAGTGATCGCCTGGTGATCGCGTTTGTGTGAAAGGCATTGGAAAATCGATCACTTAGCAGTCGCCGCTGATCCAGCTCCAGCAGGGTGCCATCAGGGGGCTAGAGTGCCTGCCCGCGTGCCCACCCGACTGCTTCCATGGCTCCTCGTCCTGATGTGCGCCTGCTCGGGGCCGTCCCCCCGGCCCCAGGCGAGGGGCGAGCTCTGGGTGGACGGGGCGGCCTCGGGGGGCGACGGCACCCGGGAGCGCCCCCTGCGCTCGCTGATCGAGGCCCTGGCCCGCCCTGGCCCGAAGCGCGTGCACCTGGCATCCGGCCGCTACGAAGGCCCCTTCCGGCTGACGGAGGGCACCCGGCTCCTGGGGGAGGGCCCTTCCACGATCCTGGCGGCGGACCCCGGCACCACCGTGGTGGAGGCGCCAGGGGACACCGCCCTGGAGTCCCTGTCGGTGGAGGGAGGAGGGTGGGGCCTGGAAGCCCGGGGCCCCATAAAGGTCCACACGGTGACCTTCCGCAACCAGACCCGGGGCGCCATCCGGCTGGGCGCGGGTCCGCTGGAGGGCAGGGGGCTGCGCTTCGAGGCCGGGGCGAGCAGCCAGGCGCCGACCGGTGTAGGCGTGCTCGTGGAGGCCGGAACCGCGGAGGCTGCCGCGCCCTCCCTGACCCTCAGGGACAGCGCGTTCGTGGGGCCCTACGACCGCGCGGTTCGGGCCCGGGGGGGAGCCACGGTGCGCCTGGAGGGGGTGGACTTCCAGGGTCCCCGGACGGCGCTGAGCCAGGAGGGCGGCGTGGCGGAGGTCGAACGGGCGCGGGTCTCGGGCGGCACGGGCACGGCGTTCTCCACGGTGGAGGGCGCGCTGACGCTGGTGGACGTCCGGGTCCAGGGCCACGAGTACGGCGTGACGGCCAATCAGGCCCGGCTGTTGGTGCGGGGCTTCAGTTCGGAGCACGCCAAGCGCGCGGGAATGGGGCTCACCGCGACGAACGGTCTGCTGGAGGACGTGACCGTGAAGGACGCGGGCAACTACGGGGCACTTCAGCTCACCGCCTCGGACCTGGAGGTGCGGCGCTTCCGCCTGGAGGGCTCAAGGGAGTACGGCGTGGTGGCGCTGCAGGGCCGCGTGCGCCTGCGGGATGGCGTCATCAAGGGCGTGAGCACCGCGGATGGCATCACGGGAGACGGGCTCCACCTGCGCCAGGTGGAAGCGGACGTCGACACCGTGACCGTCGAGGGAGCGAAGGGAACCTGCGTGCTGGCGACGCAGCGGGCCCGAGCGACGCTCCGCAACGCCCGGCTCTCGGGCTGTGGCCTGGCCGCGTTGGCGGTGGATACGAAGGCCACCCTGGAGTCCCGGAACGTCGACGTGCGCGACACGCCGGGCTCCATCCTGGTGGCTATCGAAGAAGGCCAGTTGCAGGTGGAGGACCTCACCGCGAAGGACGCGAGTGGCGAGCTGGTCTCCACCGACTGCGAGGGCCAGACACGCGTCCAGCTCCGCCACGTCGACGCGAGCACCACGCGAGGCCTGCGCTCCCCCTGCGTCCAACTCGACGCCCGCTCGCCTCAGCCCTGAGCGGGAGCGGACGTGGGGGGCAGGGGCGTGGCGCGCTGTTCGATCCACTCGCGAATGACGGGGTAGACCTCCATGGGCGCGCCGGTGCCGAAGATGAGGTCGCCGTGGCCGTAGTCCATCTTGTCCCCGCGGTCCCGGCCAAAGACATGCAGTGCGCGATCCGGTGACGTGAGCAGCGCGTACTGCGCCTCCACGTTGGCCGAGGTGGCCAGGCGGTCCGCGCTACCGCCCATCACCAGCACGGGCAGCTGGAGCTTCGCGATGCCCGCGCGCCAATCCGTCTTGCGGTCGTAGGAGCGGAACGCGTCGTGGGAGATCCAGTCCTGGAACTGCAGCAGCACCTTGCGGCTCATCGCCGCCATCATGTTGACGGACAGCTGCCGCAGGACGCGCGGCGGGACGTGCCGGGGGTTCACGACGATGTCCGACAGGGGCAGCGCGAGGTAGCCCAGGAAGGGCGCCATGCTGGCGCTCACCCACGACTGCCGGATGCTCCCCGGCCACGCCGCGCGCACGCCCAGCGAGATGAGCGTCCGCAGGAACGGCTCCGACTTGAGATACACCGGCGCACCCAACTCGAGCAGGCCCGCCAGCTTCCCGCCATCGTGCCCCTGCGCCACGCCGTACCCCACCAGGCCTCCCAGCGAGTGACCCAGCCAGAAGGCCTGCTTCGCGCCGGTCTCCTTCAGCGCCAGCTCCAGCAGGGCCGGCCCGTCGTGGTTGATGTGGTCGTCCACGGTGAAGTCCGTGGGCCGCCGGCCCCTGGGCGGACGCTGCGAGTGCCCGGTGCCGCGCCACTCCACGCTGAAGCAGTCGAAGCCGGCCTCGGTGAGGTAGTGGGCCACGGAGTAGGGCGGCTCGAAGTCGAAGGTGAAGCGGTTGGCCGCCAGCCCGTGGCACAGCAGGACGGGCTCGGCGAAGCGGCGCACCGGGGCCCGCCGGGCGTGCACGGTCAACTCCCACCCATCCGCGCACTTCACGCGCAGCATCTCGGGAAGGGGCCCCTTGAGGCGGTACCACCGCCGCACGAGCAGGACCCACACCACATTCACCAGCAGCAGGACGGCCGCCGCGGTCAATCCCCACAGGGCCCACTGCCCGTACGGCATTTCTCCTCCCATGCGACCCGGGACTGACTCCGGCGCGAATAAAACCCTGCTAAGGTCCGTTCCCTCGCCGTTTCTGCCACATGGGCAGCCGACCACCTGGGGAAGTCGAGGGAACGATGAAGCTGCGGAAACTGATGTTCGTGCTCCCGAACCTCTTCACCGTCACTTCCATCTTCTGTGGCTTCTACGCCATCACCCTGTGTTCGGGTGAGGCAGAACCGGTGCAGCTGTACCAGGCGGCCCTGGCCATCCTCTTCGCCATGTTCTTCGACGGGTTCGATGGACGGGTGGCCCGGCTGACGAAGACGCAGAGCGACTTCGGCATGCAACTCGACAGCCTCGCGGACGTCATGTCCTTTGGCGCGGCGCCGGCGCTCCTCGTCTACAAGTGGGCGTTGGCCCCCATGGGCTTCTGGGGCCTGTTCATCTCCTTCTCGTTCATGGCCTGCGGCGCCATGCGGCTGGCGCGCTTCAACGTGCTCGCCATGCGCAACCCGCACGGCGGTGGTGGCGGCTTCTTCGTGGGCCTCCCCATCCCGCTGGCGGCCGGCGTGCTCGTCTCCCTCATCATCTCCCACCACGTGGCCAGCCAGGGCGAGGCGCTCGGTGACGGCGCGCGCCTGCCGGTGGCGGTGGCGGTGGGCGCCCTGTCGCTGCTGATGGTGTCCACGGTGCGCTACCGCACCTTCAAGGACGCGCGTCCCAGCCGCAGGACGGCGCTCGTCTTCATGGTCATGGCGCTCACGGGCGCGTTCATCGCCCAGCAGTTCCACCCGGCCTGGGTGCTGGTGACGTACTTCGCCGCGTACCTGGTCATGGGTCTGGTGGAGTCCGCGGTCTCCGTGCGCAGCCGGCTGGCGTCCCGCAAGGTCGGCTCCGTCGCGGCGGTGGCGGTGGCGGCCGGGCTCGACGAAGACGACGACGAGGACTCCGAGGCCAACGCCACGGACGACGGTCCCGCGTTCCTCTGAGCAGTCAAGCGCGGGAGCCGGGACGCGGACCGTGCCGGCCGCTAGGATGCCCGGCCCATGCGCGTCGAGCTGCTGTGCACCGGTGACGAGCTCGTCACCGGCCTCATCACGGACACCAACAGCACGTACCTGGAAGCCCGCCTCTTCGACCTGGGTGTGAAGGTCGCACGGGTGACGGTGGTGGGCGACGTGCGACCGGACATCACGGGCACGCTGCTGGAGGCCTCGGCGCGAGCGGACGTGGTCATCGTCTCCGGAGGCCTGGGGCCCACGTCGGACGACTTCACGTTGGAGTGCGCCGCCGCCGCCGCGGGCGTGTCCATGGAAGAGGACGCGCGAGTGCTCGGCTGGCTGAAGGAGCGCTACGCCGCACGGGGCATGACGATGAATCCGGGCGCCCTGCGCATGGCGCGCATCCCCACGGGCACCGAGCCGGTGCGCAATCCCCAGGGCTCGGCGCCACTGGTCATCCAGCAGTTGGGCCGAGCCCACCTGTTCTTCCTTCCAGGCGTCCCGCGCGAATACCGCGCCCTGGTGGACGGAGAGGTGTTGCCGCGAGTGCGGACCTGGCTCGCCGCCGAATCGGGTCGCACGTTCCGGGCCTTCCGCCTGCTGCGAACCGTGCGCCTGCCCGAGTCCGTGCTGAACGAGCGGGTGATGCCCCTGGCTCCCAGCCACCCCAGGGTGGTGTTCGGCTTCCGGACGCACGCACCAGAGAACCACCTGAAGCTGATGGCGGAAGCCCCCACGCAGGCGGAGGCCGACGCCGCGCTCGCGGACGCGGAGGCCGCATGCCGGCAGGTGCTGGGCACGCACGTCTACGGCGCGGATGGCAGCGAATACGCGCCCGTGCTCCTCGACATGCTGGCGCGCGGCGGTCACACGCTGGCGGTGGCGGAGAGCTGCACGGGCGGCCTCGTCGCGCAGGAACTCACGGCGGTGCCGGGCTCCAGCCAGGTCTTCATCGGCGGGGCGGTCGCCTACTCGGAGAAGATGAAGTCCGCCTGGGTGGGCGTCCCCTCGGACATCCTCGCGAAGCACAGCGCCGTGTCGTCCCAGACAGCGCTCGCCATGGCGGAGGGAGTCCGCGCCGCCTGCGGCGCCACGTTCGGCCTGTCCGTCACGGGCTACGCAGGCCCCGGTGGAGGCACGCCCGAGGACCCCGTGGGCACCGTGTACTGCGGCCTGTCCGGCCCCGGAATGGAGCCCCGCTGCGAGCGGATCTCGCTCGCGGGTGACCGGGACCGGGTCCGCCTGTTCGCCGCATCCCACGTGCTGGAAATGTTGAGGTTGCACCTGCTCGCCGCCGCCCCCGTGTCGCCATGAGTCGCTCCAAATCAAAGCGTCCCCGTCCTTCCGACCCGGAAGCGCCGTCCTCGGTGCCCCCGGCCCCCGCCGCCGCGGGCGAACCCGTCCCGGCCACGCCCGAGTCCTCCGCGCTTCTCGCCAGCCCCACGGCGACGACGGAGCCCGCCAGCCCCCCCATGTCGCCGGCCGGAGCAGGAGTGCATCCGGTGCGGAGCGCGGTGCGCCTGTGGCTGTCCGCCTACCGGGTGGAGGTGGTGCTGTTCCTCGTCGCGTTCGCGGTGCTGTCCAGCTTCAGCTCGCAGCGCTTCCTCCGGCAGAGCGCCGCGCCGCACTTCATCTACCAGGCCCAGTCCTGGCTGGAGGGACGGCTCGACGTGGATCCGCAGGTGCTGCCCAACCTGGAGGACTGGGCCTGCGTGCGGCTGGTGGACGGACAGAAGGTGCGGTGCGAGGGACGCCCGCTCCGTGATGACCGCTGGTTCGTCAGTTTCCCGTCCTTCCCCGCGGTCGTGATGCTCCCCTTCGTCGCGCTGCACGGCTACCAGTTCAACGACACGTCCTTCGGCGTCTTCGTGGGCGCGCTCGCGGTGGCGCTCTTCTATTCGCTGCTGCGCTTCCTCGCGCAGGAAGGGGAGACGGAGCGCAACCGCGACGACAACGTGGTGCTGTCGCTGGTGCTCGCCTTCGGCACGCTGTTCTTCTACTGCGCCATCCGAGGCGAGGTCTGGTTCGGCGCGCAGGTGATGGGCGTGGCGCTCACGTGTCTGTACGTGCGCAACGCCGTCAAGGCCCGGCGTCCCGTGCTCGCGGGGCTCTTCTTCTCCATGGCGGTGCTCACCCGCACTCCGCTGGTGTTCGCGGGCCTCTTCTTCGTCCTGGAGGCGCTCTGCCCCGGGCCGGACCGGCTGGCCCAACTGAAGGCCCTTCCGACCGCGTGGAAGCCCGCCCTCCGCAAGCTCGTCCTCTTCGGCGCGGGGGCCGCGCCCCTCGCCGCGCTCGCGGCCGCGTACAACGTCTACCGCTTCGGCAAGCCCGGCGAGTTCGGCCACTCGTACCTTTTCAACAACCGGGTGAACGTCGACATCGACCGCTTCGGGCTCTTCAACATCGAGTACCTGTCGCGCAACCTCCAGGCCGCGTTCCTCAAGCTGCCCCAGGTGTCGCTGTCTCCGCCGCGGCTGTCGTACGACCCGCATGGGCTGACGCTGCTGCTCACGTTGCCCCTGCTGGTGTTCCTGCTGGTCCCCCGCACGCGTCCCCGTCTGCACTGGTCCCTGTGGCTGACCGTGGCGGTGTGCGCGCTGCCGGGGCTCTTCTACCAGAACAC
The DNA here is from genome assembly GCF_003668955.1 of Corallococcus sp. AB038B. Taxonomy (NCBI): domain Bacteria; kingdom Pseudomonadati; phylum Myxococcota; class Myxococcia; order Myxococcales; family Myxococcaceae; genus Corallococcus; species Corallococcus sp. AB038B. The sequence goes on from NZ_RAWO01000001.1 coordinate 1,548,986, forward strand.
CGGTTACATGCAGTTCGGCTTCCGGTTCAGCCTGGACTACACGCCTTATCTGCTGTTGCTCTTCGCCATTGGAGGATGGTCGCTGCGCAACCGCGCGGTGATCGCCGTGCTGGCGCTTGGCGTGCTGGTGAACTTCTGGGGCGCCGTGGCCTTTCGTGGCTACACGGAGTTCGTGCGGAACTGGTAGGCCTCCAGGCTCCGGCGGCTTGAATCCGCCGGACCTCACCCGCACCTCAAGGGCGACATGCAACCTCCCACTGGCCAGCCCCCTCCAGGCAAGCGTTGGCACACCCGTGAGGACAGCGGCATCCGTCTGGATGCGGCGTTGCGCTGGTGGCACGACGACGAGCCCATCGAGCACCCGAAGATCATCGAGCTCTTCAACGCCTCGCTGGTCCTGGATGACGACGGGCGCTACCAGCTCCGCATCGCCCCGGACTGGTGCTACGTCCAGGTGGAGGACGCGGCTTACGAGGTCCGCACCGTGGACCTCACCCCGGACGAGCGTGTGTCCCTGCGTCTGAGCGACCGGACGGCCGAAGCCCTGGACCTGGGGTCGCTCCAGCTCACGCCGGACGGAGTCCTCACCTGCCGCGTGAAGCAGGGCAGGGCGAAGGCCCGCTTCTCTCGTGATGCGCAGTACCAGTTCGGCGAGATGCTGGAAGAGAGCCCCGAAGGGCGACTGGTGCTGCGCGCGGGCCAACGCCATTGGGAGCTCCCCCTCTCGCTGGATGCACTCCAGGCCGCGACCTAGGCCGCCGCGGAGTCCGCGGACGGCACGGAGGGCGCGGTGGCTCCCACCAGGTCGCGAGCAAGGGCCTCCAGGACATCCGGGTGCTCGCGCAGCCACTCGCACGCCCGCTCGCGGCCCTGGCCGATGCGTTCACCCCGCAGGCTGAAGTGGCTGCCCGACTTCTCCACCACGCCCGCGCTCACGGCCAGGTCCAGCACCTCGGCGGCGCGGTGGATGCCCGTGCCGTAGAGCACATCGAACTCCGCCTCCTGGAACGGGGGCGCCAGCTTGTTCTTCACCACCTTCACGCGGGCCCGTGAGCCCACCACCGCGTCGCCATCCTTGAGGTTGCCCGTGCGGCGGATCTCCATCCGCACCGACGAATAGAACTTCAGCGCGTTGCCGCCCGTCGTCGTCTCCGGGTTGCCGAACATCACGCCAATCTTCATGCGGATCTGGTTGATGAAGATGATGCAGGTGCCGGAGCGGCTCACCGCGCCCGTGAGCTTCCTCAGCGCCTGACTCATCAACCGCGCCTGGACGCCCATGTGCGCGTCGCCCATCTCCCCTTCGATTTCCGCACGGGGGACCAGCGCCGCCACCGAATCCACCACGATGAGGTCCACGGCGCCCGAGCGCACGAGTTGCTCGGTGATTTCGAGCGCCTGCTCTCCGGTGTCCGGCTGCGCCACGAGCAGTTCCTCCGTACGCACCCCCAGCTTGCGCGCGTAGGAGAGGTCCAGCGCGTGCTCCGCGTCGATGAAGGCCGCGATGCCTCCCACGGCCTGCACCTGCGCGATGGCATGCAGGGTGAGGGTCGTCTTGCCGGAGGACTCGTTGCCGAACAGCTCCACCACGCGCCCTCGCGGATAGCCCCCCACGCCCAGCGCCCGGTCCAACCCCACCGAGCCCGTGGGAATGACCGCCACCTTCTGCTCCGGTGCGTCCGCGCCGAGCGTCATCACCGCGCCCCGGCCGAACTGCTTCTCGATGGACGCCACCGCCGCCGCCACTGCCTTCAACTTCTCCGTCAGCTTGCTCATCTTGTCTGCCTCCCTCGCCGCCCTGCGGGCTGGATGCCTCGGCGGTGGACAGAGCAACGCGCATGCCGCGCGGGCTTCCAGGCGGAAGGGCCTGCAAGGGCGTCCAGGTTCGGCCAGAGCCGTCCGAACTGGCGGAGCGGCGTGGCTGTCTCCCACGCGCTGAGAAGGCGCAAAGGTAAGAGCGTCTCCGCATAAGCAGACACGAGGGGAGGTGACAGTCCGGCTTGATGGGATGGAAGGCTTTGCGTTGAAACCCTGGCGCGTCGCCGTGACATTTCCTCTCGTGAATACGACCCGTGAGAACCTTCCCCATGTGGTCATCCTGGGAGGCGGCTTCGGCGGCCTCTACGCGGCCCGGTACCTGCGAAAGGCAGGGGTTCGCGTCACGATGGTGGACCGTCACAACCACCACCTCTTCCAGCCCCTGCTGTACCAGGTGGCCACGGCGACACTGAGTCCCAGCGACATCGCCGCGCCACTGCGAGCAATGCTCGGACGCAATCACGTCCAGGTGCTGCTCGCGGAAGTCACCGGCGTGGACACCGCGCGCAAGCACGTCCTCTTGGCGGACGGTGAGTTGGCGTACGACTTCCTCATCGTCGCCACCGGAGCAACGCACTCGTACTTCGGCAATGACGCCTGGTCGCGACACTCGATGGGACTGAAGACCGTCGAGGACGCGCTGGAGATTCGCCGCCGCGTGTTGCTCGCCTTCGAGCAGGCCGAGCGCGAACTGGACCCCGAGCGCCGCCGCGCGCTGCTCACCTTCGCCATCATTGGCGCGGGTCCCACGGGCGTGGAGCTGGCGGGGGCGCTGGCGGAGATCAGCCGCAATTCATTGTCGGGTGACTTCCAGAACATCGACCCACGGGACGCGCGCGTCATCCTCATCGAGGGAATGGACCGCGTGCTTCCCACCTATCCCGAGAACCTCTCGGCGGAGGCCCGCCGGGTGCTGGAGGGGCTCGGCGTCGAGGTCCGTACGGGCACCCGGGTCACGAACATCGACGCCGCGGGCGTGGACATGGGGCCAGAACATCTGGCGGCCCGCACGGTGCTCTGGGCCGCGGGGGTGGAGGCCTCGCCCGTGGCCCGTTCGCTCGGCGTGACGCTGGACAGGGCAGGGCGCGTCCCGGTGACGCCCGAACTCACCGTGCCCGGGCATCCCGACATCTTCGTCGTCGGCGACCTGGCGCTCGTGAATCAGGAGGACGGAAGCGCGGTCCCGGGAGTGGCGCCCGCGGCGATGCAGGAGGGCAAGCACGCGGTGCTCAACCTCCGACGCCAACTCGCGGGCGAGCCCATGCAGCCCTTCCGCTACTGGGACCGGGGAACCTACGCGGTCATCGGCAGAGGCCATGCAGTGGGCGTGGCCTTCCGCCGCGTGAAGCAATCCGGCTTCGTCGCCTGGTTGGCCTGGCTCTTCATCCACATCACCTTCCTCATTGGCTTCCGAAGCAAGCTGGCCGTGTTGCTCAACTGGGCGTACGCGTACCTGACCTTCGGCAGGTCCGCGCGCATCATCACCGGCCCCGCTCCCCGTCTGGAGGAGCGGAGCGTGCAGCCGCTGCTCCCGAGTGCAAAGTCAGCCGTCGCCGACGGAGAACCCCCGGCTCCCGCCGTTCTCGGAAGCCTGGTGCCTGACAGTAGAGGTGCGGGGTAACGCATTCACCGCGCCCCGGGTATTGGCGTGGAGCCAGCCCCGGCGGTCCAGCATCCGGCAATCGACAGCGAGCCGCATGTCCACGTCCTCGATACGTCCGTGTCCCTCCAGGTCCGCGCGCGTCAGCGCGAGCTTGAGGATGCGGTCATGCGCCCGAGCGGACAGACCGAAATGAGTGACCGCGTCCTTGAGCGCCTTCTCCGCGGGCGGTGACATTACGCAGTAGCGGCGCAGCAGATGCGAAGGCATCTGGGCATTGCAGTGCACCCCTGGCATCTCGTGGAATCGGGCGCGCTGCCGTTCGCGCGCGGCCTCGACTCGCTGCCGGTAGTACTGGCTGGGCAGCTCCTGACTCTTCTCGGCGAGATGGTGGTACTCCACCGGCCGCGTCTGCACGGTGATGTCGATGCGGTCCAGCAGCGGCCCGCTGATGCGCGAGTGGTAGCCGAAGATGCGGTGCTCGAGGCAGGTGCACGTGTGCCCGGGGACGTTGAAGTATCCGCACGGGCAGGGGTTCATCGCCGCCACCAGCATGACCCGGCAGGGATAGGTGATGTGCTGGGTGGCCCGGGCCAGGTGGATGGCGCCTTCCTCCAGAGGCTGGCGCAGCACCTCCAGCACGTTCTTGCGGAACTCCGGTAGCTCATCGAGGAACAGCACGCCGTGATGGGCCAGGGACAGCTCGCCGGGACGGGCCATGGGGCCACCTCCCACGAGTCCCGCATCGGACAGCGTGTGGTGGGGCGCGCGAAACGGACGCTCGCGGAGCAACGCCTGCTCGTCTCCCAGCAGCCCCTGGATGGAGTAGACCTTCGTGACCTCCAGCGCCTCGTCGAAGGACATCTCGGGCAGGATGCCTGGCAGCCGTCGCGCCAACATCGTCTTGCCCGACCCTGGAGGCCCGGCCATCAGGATGTTGTGGCCACCCGCCGCCGCCAGCTCCAAAGCCAGCTTCAGCTCCGGCTGCCCCCGCACATCGGCCATGTCCGCGGTAGCGGTGCGAATACCGCTCACCGAGGTCCCCGTGCGCGTCAGCGGCGTCAGCGGGGCCTTGCCGGTGAGGTGCCCCACGGCCTCTTTCAGGTGGGCCACGGACAGCACCTGGATGCCCTCCACCAGCGCCGCCTCCGCCGCGTTGGCTGCCGGCACCATGACGCCCTGGAAGCCGCCATTCCGGGCAGCGACGGCCAGCGGAAGCACCCCCTTGATGGCCTTGATGGAGCCATCCAACGACAGCTCTCCGCCAAAGAGGTAACGCTCCAGCGGTTCTTCCTCCATCAACCGCGCCGCCGCGAGGACGCCCAACGCGATGGGCAGCTCGAAGGCCGCCCCTTCCTTGCGGATCTCGGCGGGCGCCAGGTTGACCGTGATCCGCTTCTGCGGAAGGTCGAAGCCCGCGTTCTTCAGCGCGGAGACCACCCGGACCTTCGACTCCCGGGCTGCTCCCTCCGGCAGCCCCACGACGTTGAAGTAGGGCAGCCCGAGGGCCATGTCGACCTCGCACTCCACCACCACCGCGTCGATGCCCATCAATGCCCCCGACCGCACCCTCGCCAGCATCGTCTCCCCCTTCCAACCCGTACGGGCGGAGGGGAGAGCAATGCCCGTACCGGCGCGCTGTCCTCACAGGCGGCCAGCCGCGGCCATCCCACGCGGCAGACGTCGGGTCCCAAGCAGGGACCTGGGGGCCTGAAAAGAAGAAGCCCGCTGGCGTCTGAACGCCAGCGGGCTTCGGATGGAATCGGTGACGGCGTGTCCGCGCGTCAGCCCTGACGGAAGGCGTGGATCAGGGAGTCGGCGGGGCAGGGGGCGCGGGCGGCGCACCGTCCGGCGTGGCCGTGCCCTGGATGACCGCGTTCTGGGGAAGCTCGGTGGCCATGCCCAGGATCTTCGCTCCCGCGGCACGGGCGCCATCCAGCGCCACCACCAGCTTGCCGTAGTTCGCCGCGTCATCCGCCATGAAGAAGACGACCTTCTCGTCCGGCTTCTTGGCGTTCAGCATCCGCTTGAGGCGGGCGACGTAGTCCGAAGCGGGGATCTGCTCCGTGTTGATGGAGTAGGCGCCGCTCTTGTCCACCTGCACGACGATCTGCTGATCATCGGGCTCCGGCGGCGGCTGGTTCTCCTCCACCTCCGTCTCCGGGACGCGGACGAGGATGTCCTTCTCCAGGAGGGGCGTCACCACCATGAAGATGATGAGGAGCACCAGCACCACGTCCACCAGGGGCGTGACGTTGATCTCCGAGTTCGGCGCGGACGCGGGCTTGACCCACTGACGCTGCTTGTGTCCTCGGGACATTACTTCTTCTCCTCCACACCCAGGGCGATCTGCTTCGCCTTCGCCTTGCGGGCCGTGTCCAGCACCTTGCGCACGTCGCCCACGTTCAGGGCGTTGTCGCCCTTCAGGAGGATCTTCTTGCCTGGATCCTTCACCAGCTCCGCGGCGATCTTCTCCTGGAGACCCTTCTCGTCGACCTCATCGTTCTCCACGAACATCTTCTTGTCCGGGGTGATGGAGAGGATCAGCGGATCGGCGTCCGTCTTGCCTTCTTTTTCAATCTCCGTGGCCTTGGGCAGCTCCACGGACTTGCCGCGCTGGAGCATGGGCGTCACGACCATGAAGATGATGAGGAGCACCAGCACCACGTCCACCAGCGGCGTGACGTTGATCTCGCTCTTGATGCCCCCTTTGGGGCCTGCTGACATTCCCATGCGTGCACCTGTATCCGGGAAGGAACGCCCACCCTGGGGCAGCGCGGCTTCTCAGCCGGACCGCCCTCATGGGTGGGGACGTCCCAGGGTGGGGCTACGACTAGGCCGCGTGCGACGAACCGCCGCCCACGTGCCGGGCCACCACGTCCAGGAACTCGTTGGAGGACTCGGAGATGTCCACGGAGCGGGCATCCACCCAGCCCTGCAGGAAGTTGTAGGCCATGACCGCGGGGATCGCCACGAGCAGACCGAACGCCGTGGTGATGAGCGCCTCGGAGATACCGGCGGAGATCGTCGCCAGACCGCCGGAGCCCGCCGCCGCCATCAGCTGGAAGGCGTTCACGATACCCATCGTGGTGCCCAGCAGACCGACGAACGGCGCCGTGGAACCGACCGTGGCCAGCAGGCCCAGGCCGCGCTTGAGGCTCTGCACCTCGCGCTGCGCCTGGCGCTCCAGCGCGCGGGCCACGGACTCCACCGCCAGGTCCTTGTTCCCGGGGGTGATCCGGTACGCCGTCAGGCCGGAGTTGATCACGCGGCCCAGGTGGCCCACGTCCTTGCCCAGGTTGGTGTTCGCCGCGGTGGTCAGGTCGCCCTTCGCGAGGATCGCGCCCATCTTGGCGGCGAAGTTGCGGCTGTCCGAGCGGGTCTTGCGGAAGACGATGACCCGCTCCGCCATGACGACCAGCGACGCCACCGACATGATGGCAAGGGTGAAGATGATCATGCGGGCGAAGAGGCCCGTGTGGTGCCAGATATCAAGCAGGGTAAATTGCATGGCTGTGGAGCGCTCCTCCTCACGAGCGCGAGGTGATGTTCGGCGGACTGCTCAAGCGGGGCTGCCTGCTTTGGATCAGCGCGGCAGCTTCAGGTTGAAGTTGAACGTGTACTGCACTTCGACCGGCCTGCCCTGGAACGTGACCGGCTTGTAGCGTGAGGCGGTGAGCACGTCCATCACGGCCTGCTCCATGTGAGGGAGCGGCTTGATCGTGCGGCAGCGCTCGACCTTTCCCTCGGTCGTGATCACGCACTTCACGATCATCAGGCCCTGCACGCGCGCTTCAATGGCCTCACGCGTATAGGACACTTCGGGACCCGCGATCTTCTCAGGACGCGTCATGCCCTGGCCGAACGCCAGCACGTCCGTGCCCGTTCCACCCAGCTGACCGCCCACCACGCCACCGATCACGCCACCCACCACGCCACCCACCACACCGCCCGCGACGCCACCTTCCACGCCACCCTCGACCTCGGACTCGCTCGCCTCTTCCTCGGGCTCGGGCGCCGTCTCCGTCTCCTCGGGCTTCTGCTGCGGGATCTCCTTCGGCTGCACGATCACGTCCTTGGGCTTCTTGGGCGTGACCTTCTTCTCCGTCTTCGGCTTCGACGCCGGGGGAGGCGGCGGAGGCGGCGGAGGCGGAGGCGCCATCGTGGCCTTCAGCGTGACCTCGACCTCCTTCTCCTCCACGGGAGGCGGACGCGTGGAGAGATAGGCCACAAGACCCAGCAGGCCAACGTGGAGCAGCGTGGAAACGCCAGCACCCACGCCGAAGCGCGACCTGGGTCCTTGGCCGCGGTCAAGGACTGAATCGAACATGCAAGTAACTCCTCATCACCAGTGGACTACCCGTCCCCGCCATGCCCGGATCGAAGGGCGGCCACCATACAGAAAAGGGTTCCGGGTTCAAGCAACCGTGTCTGGTGCCGCTGCCGTGATCGCGCAATGCCCCACTGGTCACCAAAAAGCAACGGTCTATTGACAACTGCTTGACCTCGGATATTTTCCCAAGTCATTTTCGGTTGCAGCCCACCTTGGAGGGGTTAGGTATGCAAGTGAAACAAGTACTTCGGGAAACCGGAGTCGTCCTTGCTGCGGGTCTGTTGTACGGATCCGCGGCTTTCGCGCAGTCCAGCGTCATCATCGGCACTGTCCTCAATACTGAGGACAAGAAGCCGGCAGCAGATGTCGTTGTGACCGCCACCTCGCCCAACCTGCAGGGCGAGCAGACCGTGGTTACTGACGCACAGGGTAACTACCGTATTCCCCAGCTCCCGCCGGGCACGTATACGTTGCGGTTCGAGAAGGAGACGTTCAAGCCTTACGCCCGCCCCGAAATCCAGCTGCTCTTGAACCGCACCATCCGCGTGAACGTGGAGCTCCTTCCGGACTCCTTCACGCAGACGGTTGACGTTATTGGTACGCCGCCGACGATCGACGTCGGTTCGACGAACCAGGGCGTCAACGTGGATCAGGAGTTCATCAAGCGCATCGCGGTGGCCCGTCCGGTTGGCAAGGGCGGCGCGACGCGCTCGTTCGAGTCCCTGGCCGAGCTCGCCCCGGGCGCCCAGTCCGACCAGTACGGCGTGTCCATCAACGGCACGACCTCGCCTGAGAACGGCTACGTGGTGGACGGTCTGTCCACGAACGACCCGGCCTTCGGCGTGAACGCCAGCCCGCTGAGCATCGAGTTCGTGCAGGACGTGAACATCATCACCGGCGGTTACATGCCGGAGTTCGGTCGCTCCACGGGCGGTGTGATCAACGCGGTGACCCGGTCCGGTTCCAACGAGTTCCACGGCTCCGTGTTCGCCAACTGGACGCCGGGCTTCGCGGAAGGCAACCGCAAGCTGGTCATCGAGGACGGCACCACGATCACCGGCCTGAACGCCCTGAGCAACCTGGGCGACTTCGGCGCCACCCTCGGTGGTCCGATCCTCAAGGACAAGCTCTGGTTCTTCGCCGGCTTCGCGCCGTCGTTCCAGCGCTACGAGCACACCCGTGCGCTCAACGCCTTCACGCTGGATGACGACGGCGCGGTGGCGAAGGATGCGAACGGCTTCAGCGTTGTCCAGCAGATCCCGGGTTCCGAGCGGACGTACTTCGCCGACTCCCGCACGATCCAGTTCATGGGCAAGCTGACGTACCTCATCAACCAGGACCACAACGTGTCGTTCGCCCTGAACGGCACCCCGACCGTGTCGGGTGGTCTGGGCAAGCTGCAGATCAGCCCCCGCTCGGGTGGTCTGCCGGCGGCGCAGAACTCGCGCCCTGAGGACATCGGCCAGACTGAGAACCGCGCCAACACCACGGCGCTCGCTCTCAAGTACGCCGGCGCCTTCATGGACAAGAAGGTCCTGGTCGACGCCAACCTCGGTTGGTTCCACCAGACCGCTGGTACGCCTCCGGCGGACGGCAGCGCCATCGGCTCGACGGACGGCCTGGCGGGCTACTCGCTGGCCATGTACACGCGTCGTCGCCCGATCACCACGTTCGAGAACGTCCCCAACGCCGCGGAGTACTGCGGCACGACGGCGGCCGAGCAGGCCGTTCGTTGCCCGGCGACGAACTACTACGTGGGCGGCCCCGGCTTCATGTCCGAGGCGACGCTGGATCGCTACCAGATCAACGCCAAGGCCACCTACCTGCTGAACGCCCTGGGCACGCACGTGTTCAAGGCGGGCGTGGACACGGAGTTCCTGACCTTCGATCAGAAGAAGGCCTACTCCGGTAGCGTGTTCCTCCAGGAGGCTGGTGCCGCGAGCGATGTGCAGCTCAACGGCGTGACCCGTCGCATCTGGTCGGACAACCGTCGCTACGGCTACCAGACGGCCCCGGACACCCCGGTGTTCGAGACCCTGCAGCAGTCGTCCACGAGCGGCACCACCATCGGTGGCTTCCTCCAGGACAGCTGGTCCATCGCCAACCGCGTCACGCTGAACCTCGGCGTGCGCTACGACGTGCAGAACATGTACGGCGGCGACGGCAACCTGGCGCTGAAGCTGGCCAACCAGTGGTCGCCCCGCATCGGCGCCGTGGTGGATCCGTTCGCCAACGGCCGCGCGAAGCTGTTCGTGAACTTCGCTCGCTACTACGAGCAGGTTCCGCTCAACATGATGGACCGCGCCTTCCCGGGTGAGCGTCGCTTCAGCGCGCGTCGCTACCTGACGGAGCCGGGGTCGGATGTTGCGGGCTGCGACCCGTCCACGCTGGAAGGCCAGCGCGGCAACTGCTCGGATCGCCAGTACATCGTGCCCCGCGCCGAGGCCACGCTGAACTCCAACCAGTACTTCAGCGGCGGTCTGGTGCAGAGCGAGCCGGTCGATCCGGACATCGAGCCCCAGTCTTCCGACGAAGTCGTGGTCGGCGGTGAGTACGAGCTCCTGGCGAACACCCGCCTGGGCGCGACGTATACGCACCGCGACATGGGCAAGGTCATCGAGGACATGAGCCGCGATGACGGCAAGACGTACTTCCTCGGTAACCCTGGCAGCGGCTTCGCCAAGGAGTTCCCGACGCCCGTGCGTGACTACGACGCGGTCACCGTCTACCTGAACCGCACGTTCACGGAAGGCTGGCTGGCGCAGGCGAGCTACACGTGGTCCCGCCTGTACGGCAACTACCCCGGTCTGTTCCGCCCGGAGAACAACCAGCTCGACCCGAACATCCTCGCGGACTTCGACCTGGTGGCCCTCCTGAACAACCGCTCGGGTCTGCTGCCCTTCGACCGCACGCACGCCATCAAGGTGTTCGGCGCCAAGGAGTTCAACATCTCCAACGCGCTGTCGGCGAGCATCGGTCTGTCCTACCGCGGCAACTCCGGTACGCCCATCAGCTACCTTGGCGCGTACCCGGGCTACGGCCAGGATGAGACGTTCATCCTGCCGCGCGGCAGCGGCGGTCGCACCCCGTGGATCAACAGCGTCGACTCCAACGTCGGCGTGAACTACCGCGTGAGCAAGGACAGCGTGGTGTCCTTCACCCTGGACGTGTTCAACCTCTTCAACTTCCAGGGCGTGGAGAGCGTCGACGAGTCCTACACCTTCGAGCAGGTGCTCCCGGTGTACGACGCGAAGACCAACACCCCGGGCTCCGTGGCGGACCTGCCCACTGCTGACAGCGCGGGCAACGTCCCGGCGGCGGCGGGTGGCAAGCTGGCCTACGAAGACGTGAACCAGAACTACAAGAACCCGGACCGTTACCAGGCGCCGCGGCAGATCCGCTTCGGTGTTCGGTACACGTTCTAACCACCCGACCACGTGAGGAAGATCAGCATCATGCGCAAGAGCATTCTTTCATCGCTGGTGATGGTGGCGGCCGCGGGCAGCCTGACCGCCTGCGACGTCGAGCAGCCGAATCCCGGTTGCATCGTCCAGGACGCGAGCTTCGCGAACTGGTGGGCGAAGTATGACGTCGTGAGCGGCCCGACCCGTGCGGATGGCACTGCCTGCACCGCGGCCGAGGCGCTCGAAGTGGGTGACAACCTGGGCGTGTGGAAGTTCGCGGACCCGAAGACGGGGAGCAACATCCTCGTGGTTCGGCCGCAGTACATGGCCCGGCTGGGATCGGCGGACGCGAACAACACGTTCGACAGCCTCCAGGTCACCGGTGGCCTGAGCGCGGACACGACGGACGACTTCTGCCTCGCGCCGGAGTTCAACACCGCCACCGTGAACCCCACGCAGGCCGGTGTGACGTCGAACATCTCCTACACGTTGAAGAACGTGAAGGTGTACTCGTCGCCCAGCTCTCCCGGCACCCAGATGTCGGGTGAGGTGACGTTCGTGCGGAATGGCTGCACCTCCACGTACGTCATGCGTGCGGTGTGGCCGGCGACCCCGTGCGATCCTCGCGCGGACCAGTCGGATCCGGATGAGGGCTTCGCCAACTGCGGCTCGGGCTCGGGTATCAACCCGGACTTCGCGCTGCAGTGCGAGGCGGTTCCGGCTCGCTTCTGGCTCGAGTACTTCGGCAGCCCGGATGACGACCCGGACTACATCGAGGGCCGTTGCGTCCCGTCGGAGAGCATCCCGTCGTTCAAGTAGTCGGCACTGACCGACCCTGAAGGCCAACGCGGCCCCGGCAGCCCCTCCCCCACGCGGGAGTGGCGGTCCGGGGCCGCGCTGTTGTTAGGTGTCTGGAATCCACTGTCGGGAGGACCATGGAGGGCCGTTACGAACTCATCGAGCACGTCTGCTCACTGCTGGCGGACGAAGCAGGGACGCTCCGCAAGGAGGCGCCCTACCGGGTCGCGCTCTGCTACCCGAGCCCCTACCACGTGGGCATGAGCTCGCTGGGCTACCAGGCCATCTACCGGGAGGTGCATGAGCACGCGGGCGCGACCGCCGAGCGTGTCTTCCTTCCCGATGATGTCGAGACATACAAGAGAACACGGACGCCATTGTTTACCTGGGAATCCCAGGCACCCGTGTCTAGCTTTGAAATGCTTGCCTTTTCAGTTGCCTATGAATTGGAGCTTTCAGGGTTGTTCACGATGTTGGATTTGTCTGGTTTGCCGGTTCTTTCATCGGAACGGGATGCCAGACATCCGCTGGTGGTGGCGGGCGGCCCGCTGACGTTCTCCAACCCGGATCCGCTGGAGCCCTTCGTGGACGTGCTCGTCCAGGGGGAGGCGGAGGATTTGATCCACGTGCTGCTGGAGGCCGCCGCCTCCATGGAGCGCGAGGCGCTGTTGGATCACCTGGCGAAGGTCCCCGGCTTTCGGGTGCCCGGGCGGGGTGGGGCGCGCTACCACGTGGCGAAGGCGACGGACGCCCGGCTGCCAGCGCGCACGCAGATCATCACGCCCCACACGGAGCTCCGGTCGATGTTCCTCATCGAGCCGGAGCGGGGCTGCTCCCGTGGCTGCCACTACTGCGTCATGCGCCGCACCACGAATGGCGGCATGCGCACGGTGCCTCCGGAGCGCGTCCTGTCCCTCATCCCGGAGCATGCGAAGCGCGTGGGGCTGGTGGGCGCGGCGGTGACGGACCATCCGCGCATCGTGGAGCTGCTGCGCACCATCGTGGACTCCGGGCGCGAGGTGGGCGTGTCCTCCCTGCGAGCGGACCGGCTCACGCAGGAGCTGGTGGATCAGCTCCGGCGGGGTGGGGCGATGAGCCTCACGGTGGCCGCGGACGGGGCGTCCCAGAAGATGCGGGACCTGGTGGACCGCAAGCACTCCGAGGAACAGATTGTCCGCGCCGCGCGGTTCGCGCGCACGGCGGGCATGAAGCAGCTCAAGGTCTACAACGTGGTGGGCCTGCCCCATGAAGAGGACGCGGACATCGACGAGCTGATCCGCTTCACCACGGAGCTGTCGCGCATCCTGCCGGTGGCGCTTGGGGTCGCGCCCTTCGTGGCCAAGCGCAACACGCCGCTGGACGGGGCGCCCTTCGCGGGGCTGCGCGAGGTGGAGAACAAGCTGGAGCGGCTGCGCAAGGGCTTGCGAGGGCGGGCGGAGGTGCGGCCCACGTCCGCGCGCTGGGCCTGGGTGGAGTACATGCTGGCCCAGTGCGGTCCGGAGGCGGGGCTCGCGGCCATGGACGCCTGGCGCGCAGGGGGCAGCTTCGCCGCGTGGAAGAAGGCCTTCAAGGAGCGCGGGTGCGAGCCGTACATGGCCCGCCGGGTGGAGGACGGGCGGCGCCAGCCCACGGTGTGGCCCATCGTGCCGGGCCGCCCGCCGCCCCAGCCGTCCGCCGCCTGACGGGGCCCGCAAAGGCCGTATTCGCCGGGCTCCGCTTTCGCTAGAAGATGGGCAGCGGGGCCGATGGCCGGCACTCGCATGGCCTCGGAGAGCATCTGGTGAGCACGCAGCGGGTGGAAAAGTCGTGGCAGAAGACGGGCCTCAAGGACTACTCGACGGAGGCCCTGCTGAGCACGCTGGGGCACTACGGCATCCCGGTGGGTGAAGAGGACTACCGCAAGCTGGCGGAGTCCGCCTATCCGCTCGGCATCGCCCAGCAGTGGGCGGCGAAGTGGAAGGGCACCGGCCCCTTCAAGGACTACGTCGTGGCCGCGGCCGTGGAGCTGTGGCGCCGGTGGATGCCGGACCGCGTGTCCCCGCAGGAGTTCACCACGTCCCTGGCGACGCTGATGCAGGTGCTCGTGCACAAGCTCAACGGCGCGAAGGAGGCCCCGGTGGCCCCCTCCTTCGAGCACGTGAAGGCCCTGCGCTCGAAGCTGGCGGTGGATGACAAGGGCGCGCTGCCCCAGCCGTTCCTCCAGGAGGCGCTGGCGCCCTTCTCGGAGAAGGACGCGGAGCTGTTCGACAGCCTGGCGGAGTCGCTGGCCGCGCAGGGCCACCTGGACGACGCCTCGGCGTTCGCCGAGGTGGAGGAGTTCCTGCTGCCCGACCGGCGTGGCATCTCCCAGGCGGTGGTGCGCGCCGCGAAGGGCGAGCGCGAGCCCGCCATCCAGGACCTCAAGAACCTCATCCACGACATGGCTCGCGCGCCCATCTCGCGCCTGCTGGCGGTGGACGGCCTCATCCACCTGCAGGCGTGGATCGACGCGTCCGTCGAGGGCCGTGGCCTGCTGGCGGAGGCGGAGAAGGCCAACGACATCCACCTGGCGCTGGACCTGGTGCCCCGCCTGGAGCACGTCTTCAAGCAGCAGAACGACCGGTCCGCGCTCCTGGAGCTGATGGGCACGCAGGAGCGGCTGGAGGCCCTGCACGACAAGATGCACCCGGGCCACCGGGCGCACCGTCACCAGCACGCGCAGCCGCAGCGCCGCCGCTAGTCGGCCGGGCTTCAGGTCCCCGTGCGCCGGGGGCTCCGGGCTTCCGGGGCCTCGGGCGCCGCGGGCTCACTGGCCGCGGCGGGCGTCGCGCCTTCCGTGTCCGGCGTGCCGGGCTTCAAGTCAGGCTTCTCTGGCGCCGCGCGCTTGAGCTTCACGGTGGTGACGCCGGGCACGCCTTCCGCCACGTCTCGCACGGGCACGACCGCGCCCACGGTGGTGTAGCGGATGGCGCCCGTCTGGGTGAAGGCGTGCTTGAGGGCGTACTCCTTCGCGCGGGGGAGGAACCACTCGCGCACCCGGGGCAGGGGCAGGGCGTGCAGCTCCCCCTGCGTGAGGAATACGTACAGCATCAAATCCGCGCCGCTGTAGAGGAAGCAGCCCGGCGTGTCCTTCTCCAGGTTGGAGATGAGCTCGAAGAAGTAGCGGCGGCGGGTGGCCTGGCGGTCGCCCTTCACTTCAATGCCGCGCACCTCTCCGGAGGGCAGCTCCCAGAGCAGGTCCACGCCCCGGTGCTGGAAGCGCGGATCCAACTGCACGTCGTGCACTCGCGACCCGGGCTCCGTTTCCAGAAGCCACGTGCGGGCGTGCTGCACGGCCCGGTCGGCCGCGCCCTGCACGCCCCTCATGCTGAAACTGCGGCCTCCCATCGCGGCTAGCGGCGCAGCTCGACGCCCGAGGCCACGAGCTGAATCTCGCGGGGCTTGCCGTCGGTGCCACGGGGGACGATTGCGCCCTCGGCCTCGTAGTGCTTCGCGTGGGCGTCGCTCAGCTCCGCGACCTTCACCACGCCCTCCACGCGCGCCTGCGAACCCGCGGAGTCCAGCGGGACGAAGAAGCCGTAGTCCTTGAACGTCACGCGCACGCCGGGGCTCTTGGCGTCCTGGGCCAGCTCCATCCAGCAGCCCTTCTTCTCACACGCCTTGCGCACCTGGCCCTCCACGCGCACGACCTTGCCGTCGTGGGCCTGGGGCTTCGCGAGCAGCTCCGCCAGCTTCACCGTCTTCTCGCCCTTGAGGGGCTCGCCGCGGGTGAGCGTCCAGCCGGTGTCGGCGGCCTTGGCGGCCTCGGGCGTCTTCGCGTCGGCGGGGTGGTGGCAGTCGCTCGCCGCGGCTTCGGCCTTGGACGCTTCCGCGGCCTTGGCGGCGGGCTTGGGCGTCTTGTCCGCCGCGAGGGCCACGAGGGGCGCTGCGACCAGCATCACGAGGGCGGTGCGGAGCATGTGCATGCCCGTTCGCTTAGCCCAGGTTTCCGGGGCCCGGCAAGGCACCCCTTCCATCCTCGCGACTTGTCCCGCACACTCGGCGCGAGGTGCGCATGAAGGTCACCATCCCCGCCCCCAACCGCCGGTTGGGCACATTCGAATGGCTCGGGCTCGTCGGGCTCGGGGGGCTGCTCGTGGGGCGCTACGTCCCCGTGGCTCGCATCATCCCGTTCTGGGGCTGTGTGCTGCGCGAGCACACGGGCTGGCCCTGTCTGGGCTGTGGGCTCACCCGCGTGGCGGACCGCGTCGCGCACTTCAACATCCCGGGGGCGTGGGAGGCCAATCCCCTGGGCACCGTGTGCGCGCTGCTGTTCGCGCTGGCCGCGGTGGCGACGGTGCTGCACTTCCTCTTCGCGCTGCCCATCCCGGAGGTGGAGCTGGAGGAGCGCGAGTGGCGGTGGGTGCGCATCGCGTTCCCGCTGGTGTTGCTGGTCAATTACGCCTACGTCGTGGTGCACACCCGTTTCCCGCACCTGCTGTCCTGAAGGGCGGGACCCTGTTCTCTTCCGTGCTCTCCGCCTTCCTCCTGCTGGGCTACCTCTGCGGCTCCATCCCCTTCGGCGTGCTGCTGACGCGGTGGTTCCTTGGGGTGGACGTGCGCGCCAGCGGCAGCGGCAACATCGGCGCCACCAACGTCACGCGCGTCGCCGGCAAGAAGCTGGGCGCGGTGGTGCTGCTCCTGGACGCGCTCAAGGCCGTGCTGCCCGTGGCGCTGGCCGTGCACTACCTGCCCGGGGATGCGAAAGCGCACGCGCTGGTGGGCCTGTCCGCAGTGCTGGGGCACGTGTACCCGGTGTGGCTCAAGCTCCAGGGCGGCAAGGGCGTGGCCAGCGCGCTGGGCGTGCTGGTGGTGCTGGTGCCCAAGGCGGCGCTCGCGGGGGCCATCATCTACGGGCTGGTGGTGGCCCGGTGGCGCGTGAGCTCCGTGGGCTCGCTGTCCGCGGCGGTGGTCGCCATCGCCACCGCGTTCCTCACCGCGCCCTCCCGCGAGTACGTGCTGCTCACCGCGGGCCTATTCGTCCTGATGCTCTGGACGCACCGGAGCAACCTCCAGCGACTCGCCCGGCGCACCGAGCACCGGCTTTGAGCCGGGAGGCAGCGACGGGGCGCGGTAGCCCAGCAGCGTGCAGGGGATGGGGCCGTTCCACACGTCGCGCCGGGCCATGGGGCGCGCGTGGAAGGCGCTCTCGAAGGCGGGGTTGCCGGACAGCACCCAGACTCGCCAGCCCGGCAGCGCGCGCAGGGAGTCGCCCAGCTTGAAGTAGAAGGTCTTCATGCCCTTCTGGCCGCCGGAGCCAAGCCGGTCGCCATAGGGCGGGTTGGTGAGGACGAGCCCGCCGCCTTCGGGCAGGGGCGGGAGCTTCGTCGCGTCGCCCTCCGCGAGCTGGATTTCCTCGCCCAGTCGCGCGGCCTTCACGTTGCGGTCCGCGGCCTCCAGGGCCTCGTCGCTCTTGTCGAAGCCGAGGATGGGGACCTCCACCTTGCGCTCGTTGCGCCGCGCGTCCGCGCGCAGGTCCGCGAGCAGCTCCTTCGCGCGCACGCCCAGGTGCGGCCAGCGCTCCACCGCGAAGCCCCGGTTGATGCCCGGGGCCCGCTTGCGCGCGATGAGGCCGCCCTCGATGACGATGGTGCCCGAGCCGCACATGGGGTCCACCAGCGCCTCCGTGCCGGTGTAGCCCGCCGCACGCAGGAGGGCCGCGGCCAGGTTCTCCTTCAGGGGCGCGGGGGTGGGGCGCACGCGGTAGCCGCGCCGGTGCAGTGGGTCGCCGCACAGGTCCAGGGAGAGGGACAGCTTCTCCTTCACCAGGTGCGCCACCACGGACACGTCCGGGTTGCGCGTGTCCACGTCCGGCCGCGAGCCCAGCTTGTCTCGCAGGCGGTCCACGATGGCGTCCTTCACCTTCAGCGCTACGAAGCCGGAGTGCGCGTGCTCGGTGTCCTTCAGGTTCGCGTCCACGGCGAACGTCACGTTCGTGGTGAGGTGCTCCTCCCACGGGACGCTGGCGACGGCGTCGTAGAGCCCCTGGGCACCATGCGCTTCGAACTCGCCCAGTGGATAGAGCACGCGCATGCCGATGCGGGACCAGAGGCAGACGTTGAGGGCCTCGTCGAGCGAGGCCATGAAGCGCACGCCGCCTCGGTCCTGGCGGATGCGCTTGGCGCCGAGCTCCTTCAGCTCCTCGGCGAGCAGGTCCTCGGTGCCGCGCGCGGCGGTGACGAATAGGGCAAGACGTTCAGCCATGGTGCACCGCCCTTAGACGACCCGGGGGCGATTGGGAACTGCTCAGGTGGCCACGACCTCGTACATCGTGAAGGTGGCGTCCTCCTGGGACGCGCTGGCCCCCCTGGCCCGCTGGAAGTCCTCGGACTGGAAGTAGGCCTTCATGGCGTCCCGGTCCTTCCAGCGCGTGACGAGCAGGATTTCAGGCGAGCGCTCGAACGAGCGCAGCACCTCCAGGCCCAGGAAGCCCGCGTGGCCGTCCACGCGCCGCGAGCGCTCCTGGAGCCGGTGGACCCAGCCGTCGGCCTCTTCGGGGGATGCTCGGAAGCGGGAGATGGCGACGATCATTCGGCCGTCCGGAGAAAGTAGAGCGGGGGCGCCCGGAAGCTTTCCGTGGCGCCCCCGAGGGGAAAACCGCTGGGGGACGGAGGTCCGTTCCCCGGCTACATCGCCCCGGCGCCGGGCATGTCGCCCAGGCCGCGCAGCAGCACCTCGCGGGGCTTGGCGCCGTCCGCGGGGCCCACCACGCCGTCGCGCTCCATGCGCTCAATCATGCGCGCCGCTCGGTTGTAGCCGATGCGCATCTTGCGCTGGAGCATGGAGATGGAGACGGAGCGCATCTCGCTGACCGCCGCGAGCGCCTGGTCGTAGAGCTCGTCGGACAGCTCGTCCTCCTCGCCACCGCCGCCCTCGCTCTCGTCATCGCGCGGCTTGAGGATGGACTCGTCGAAGACGGGCTTGCCCTGGGCCTTGAGGTGGTCCACCGCCTTCTTGATCTCCTGCTCGGAGACGTAGGCGCCGTGCACGCGCTGCAGGTGGGCGCTCGTGGGCGGCATGATGAGCATGTCGCCCATGCCCAAGAGGGCCTCCGCGCCCACCGTGCCCAGAATCGTCATCGAGTCCGGCTTCGAGCGCAGCATGAAGCTGATGCGCGTGGGGAAGTTGGCCTTGATGATGCCCGTGACGACGTCCGTGGACGGACGCTGGGTCGCGACCATCAGGTGGATGCCGGCCGCGCGCGCCATCTGCGCGAGGCGCGCCACGTAGGTCTCCACCTCGCGGCTGGCGACCATCATCAGGTCCGCGAGCTCGTCGATGATGACCACGATGTACGGCAGCTTCTTGAGCTCCTTCTTCTCCGGGGAGGCGGCCTCCGCCGGAGTGGACTCCTCGCCGTCCTCCTCGAACTCCGCGTCCTCCTCGCCGTCGGCCTCCAGGGTGGGAGCGGGCTCGGAGACGATGGCCTCACGCAGGTCCTCGTCGTCCTCGCGCGGCATGGCCACGCCCAGCCCGTCGCTGGCGGAAGCGGGGGCGGGCACGGTGCTGCCCTCCACGTCCACGACGAACATCTTCTTGGGCTTGGTCTTCTTCTTCGCGGCGGGAGCGGGGGCGGGCTTCTCCTCCGACGCCTGCGTCTCCACCAGCTTGTTGAAGCCGGCGATGTTGCGCACGCCCGCCTCGGACAGCAGCTGGTAGCGGCGCTCCATCTCCTCCACCGCCCAGCGCAGCGCGAGCGCGGCCTTCTTGGGGTCGGTGACGACGGGGAGCAGCAGGTGCGGGATGCCCTCGTAGACGGAGAGCTCCAGCATCTTCGGGTCCACCATGATGAAGCGGACCTCCTCGGGCGTGGCCTTGAGGAGGATGCTCATGATCATCGAGTTCACCGCCACGGACTTGCCGGAGCCGGTGGTACCCGCGATGAGCAGGTGGGGGGCCTTCACCAGGTCGAAGACGTACGGCATGCCTTCGATGTCCTTGCCCACGCACATGGTGAGCTTGCTGCTGCTCTTCTGGAACGTGTCCTGTTCCGCAATCTCCTTGAGGAACACGGTCTCGCGGTCGCGGTTGGGGACTTCAATGCCGACCACTCCCTTGCCGGGGATGGGGGCGACGATGCGCACGCGCATGGCCTCCATGGCCATGGCCAGGTCGTCCTGGAGCGCGGCGATCTTGCTGACCTTGATGCCGGGCCCGGGCAGGAACTCGTACATGGTGACGACGGGGCCGGGGCGGATCTCCACGACCTCGCCCACGATGCCGAAGTCCGCCAGCTTCGCGCGCAGCTTCTCCGCCGTGACGAGGAACGCGTCCTTGTCCAGCGCGGAGCGCTCCTTCTTGTCCGCCTCCAGCACGTCCAGCGGCGGCAGCGAGAAGCTCTTGCGGTCACCCACGAACTCGAACTGGTCCTGCGGCCGCTTCACGGCGGTGGGCTTGGGCGGCGCCTTGGGCTCCACGATGAGCGGCATGCGCGCCAGCGCGGAGGGCGGCGCGGGGATGAGGGCGTTGCCCGGCGCGGCGGCGGCCGGCTTCTCCGCGACCATGGGCTTCGCGACGGGCTCGGCGGACGGAGGCGTGAGCGACGCGGCGGGCACCGGCGGCGTGGACGGAGCGGAGGGCGGGGTGACGATCTGCGGCGTCTTGCGAGCGCGGCGGGGCGGCTCGCCAGCGTCCGCGTTGGCGGGCAGCTGCGGCTGGGGTGCGAGGAAGGACGCGGCCCAGGCGGGGTCGGCGCCCGGGGAGCGGCGCTCGGCGCGCTCGGGCGGCAGCGAGGGCTGCTCGTCGGAGGCGTCGTCGTTCTCCTCGTCCTCGGACGGCTCCTCGCGGGCGAACTTCTTCTCCAGCTTCTCGCGATCCTTCTGCTCCTTGAGCGCCTTCTTCGCGTTGGCGATCTGCTCCTTCTCGTTCTGCCGGGCCAGGCGCACGGCTTCTTCCGCCAGGGACTCCGCCTCGGCGGCCTCGGCCTCGGCGGCAATGCGCTCGGCCTCGGACAGCTCCTCCTCCTCGGCCTCCAGCTCGGCGAGGAACGCGGCTTCCTCTTCCTTCTCCTGCGCGAGCCGCTCCTGGCGGGCCGCGTAGTTGACCTTCTGCTGCTCCCAGAAGACGTGCGCGTTCTCGGAGATGCGGCGGCCCAGGACGGTGAGGCCGGCCCACACCAGCGAGCACAGCTTGAAGAACGTGTACTGGGTGCCCACGATGAGCGCCGCCGCGCTGATGGCGGTGACGAGGATGATGGTGCCGACGGTGGAGAACATCCCCTCCATCAGGCCGCCCAGGCTCGCGCCCAGCGCGCCGCCGGGCGGGTGGGCCCAGCCCTTGTCCTTGGCGAACATGAGCTGCGCGAGCACCGACACGCTGCAGGTGAGCAGCGCCAGGGAGATGATCTGCGGCATGCGGCGCCGCTCGCGGTTGCCCACGAAGAGCACCACGGCGGTGTAGATGCCACCCGCGGGGATGAGGTAGGCGCACACGCCCAGTGCTCCGCGCAGGGTCTCCGCGATGAGGTGGCCCATGGGGCCCACCGCGTTGTGGAAGCCGGGTCCCACCCGGTCATGCGCGTCGAACGTGGCGACCGCCAGCAAGGCCAGCAACGAGGCGGCCAGGATGAAGACGCCGATGAGCGCCCGCTTGGCGGGGCTCGCCGCGCCCGGGGCCTTCATCTTCTTGTTGTTGAGCGCCTTGCGGCGCGTCGCGATCTCCTGCCGGGAGAGCACCGCCTTCTCCGCCCGGCCACCCTTCTTTGCCGCTGTCATGGACCCCTGTTCCCTCTGCCCGATTCCAGCCGCGTAGCGAGCTGTAGCAATCCGCCCGGCGAGAATAGGGAGGGAGGGGGCGGGGTCAATTTTCCGGCAGGCGTCCAAGGGGGCTCCGAGGAGGCGGAACAAGGCCTACATTTCGGGCGCGTCCCCGTGGCGAGAGGGTATGGTGCCTGCCGCCAAGGAGAACCCGAGACCATGTCCGACCTGAGCCCCGACAAGCCCTCCCACAACGAAGACGACTACTTCGCGCGCGAGGAGATTGAAGCCAAGCGCAAGCTGGCCCTCCAGCAGTCCCACGAGATGGCCGCCCAGCAGCGCGAGTCGCTCAAGCAGCTGCACTACATGAAGTGCCCCAAGTGCGGCATGGACCTGCAGACGCTGAAGCAGGGTGATGTGGAGCTGGAGAGCTGCTTCAACTGCCACGGCGTCTGGCTGGACGCGGGCGAGCTGGAGCAGGTCATCAAGCAGCACGGTCACGAGGGCAGCGGCAAGGTGATGAACGCCGTCCTCAACCTGTTCAAGCGCACGTCGCCGACCCCGTAGTACCGCGAAGTCCGGAGGAGGCTTCCCCATGGCCCTCACGCTCGAGCAGGTCCGGCACGTGGCCACCCTGGCGCGGCTGTCGCTGACGCCGCAAGAGGAGGAGCGCTACGCCACCCAGCTGTCCGCGGTCCTGGACGCGGTGGCGGAGCTGGAAGCGCTCGACGTAAGCCAGGTGGAGCCCACCTCCCACGCGACGCTCGCGTCCTCGCTGTTGCGCGAGGACGTGCTGCGTCCGTCACTGCCCCCGGAAGCAGGGCTCGCCAACGCGCCGGCGAAGGTGGGCACTGCCTTCGCGGTCCCGAAGATCCTGGAGTAGCCCGCCATGTCGTCGCTCACCGACCTGTCGATGCTGGAGCTGGCGGCGAAGCTGGCTTCGCGCGAGGTGTCCTCCGTGGAGGCCACCCAGGCGAGCCTCCAGCGCATCGCCCAGGTGGACCCGAAGGTGCGCGCCTTCCTGCGCGTGGACGAGGCCGGGGCGCTGAAGGCCGCCGAAGCCAGTGACGCGCGCCGCAAGGCGGGCAGCCCGCTGAGCGCGCTGGACGGCGTGCCCGTGGGCCTCAAGGACATCTTCCTCACGGAGGGCGTGGAGACCACCTGCGCCTCGCGCGTCCTGGAGGGCTTCGTCCCGCCCTACGACGCCACCGTGGTTCGCCTGCTGAAAGAGGCGGGCCTGCCGCTCGTGGGCAAGCTGAACATGGACGAGTTCGCCATGGGCTCGTCCAACGAGTCGAGCGCGTACTTCCCCACCCACAACCCGTGGGACCTGACGCGCACGCCGGGCGGTTCGTCCGGTGGCTCGGCGGCGGCGGTGGCGGCGCGCGAGGTGTTCGGCGCGCTGGGCACCGACACGGGCGGCTCCATCCGCCAGCCCGCGGCGCTCACCAACACCGTGGGGCTCAAGCCCACGTATGGCCGCGTGTCACGCTACGGCGTCATCGCCTTCGCCTCGTCGTTGGATCAGCCGGGCCCCATGGCGCGCACGGTGGGGGACACCGCGGCGCTCTTCCAGCTCATCGCGCGGCATGATCCGCTGGACTCCACCTCCGCGGACGTGGAGACGCCGGACTGCCTCACGGGGCTGGAGGACGGGGTGCGTGGCCTCAAGCTGGGAGTGCCTCGCGAGTACTTCGCGGAGGGCATGGACCCGGAGGTGGCGGGCACGCTGCGCGCGTCGCTGGAGGAACTGGAGAAGCTGGGCGCGACGCTGGTGGACGTGTCCCTGCCGCACACGAAGTACGCGCTGGCGACGTACTACCTGCTGGCCTCTTCCGAGGCGTCCAGCAACCTGGCCCGCTACGACGGCATCCGCTACGGACAGCGGGCGAAGGACGCGCGCGGGCTCAAGGAGCTGTACACGCAGACGCGTGGGCAGGGGTTCGGCGCGGAGGTGAAGCGCCGCATCATGCTGGGCACCTACGCGCTGTCCGCCGGCTACTACGACGCGTACTACCTGCGCGCGCAGAAGGTCCGCACGCTCATCCGCGAGGACTTCACGAAGGTGTTCCAGCAGGTGGACGCCATCGTGTCGCCCACGTCGCCGGTGCCGGCGTTCAAGCTGGGCGCGAAGGTGGACGACCCGCTGTCCATGTACCTGATGGACGTCTACACGCTGCCGTGCAACCTGGCGGGCCTGCCCGGCCTGTCCGTGCCGTGCGGCTTCACTCAAGGCGGGTTGCCCATCGGCATGCAGCTGCTGGGGCGCCCCTTCGACGAAGCCCGCCTGCTCCGCATCGCCCGCGCGTTCGAGCGCGAGCACGACTTCTTCCGCCGCGCCGCCCCCGTCTAGCGGGCGCGACACAAGGGTGACACCGCCATGCCCCTGAGCGACTTCCAGACGGTCATCGGCCTCGAGGTCCACGCGCAGCTGCTCACGCAGTCCAAGATTTTCTGCGGCTGCTCCACCGCGTTCGGCGCCGAGCCCAACCACCACACCTGCCCGGTGTGCCTGGGCATGCCCGGCGTGCTGCCGGTGCTCAACCAGCGCGTGGTGGAGTACGCGGTGCGCACGGGCCTGGCGCTCGGGTGCGCGGTGAAGTCCACGAGCGTGTGGAGCCGGAAGAACTACTTCTATCCGGACCTGCCCAAGGGCTATCAAATCACCCAGTATGATCAGCCCATCTGTGAGTGGGGCGAACTGGTCATCGACACGCCCTCCGGGGAGAAGACGGTGCGCGTGCGGCGCATCCACCTGGAGGAGGACGCGGGTAAGAGCGTGCACGACGCGACCGCGTCCGCGGGTCAGAGCCTGGTGGACCTGAACCGCGCGGGCGTGCCGCTGATGGAAATTGTCAGCGAGCCGGACCTGCGCGATGCCGACGAGGCGGTGGAGTACCTCAAGGTGCTGCGCGACGTGCTGGTGTACCTGGGCGTCAACGACGGCAACCTGGAGGAGGGCAGCTTCCGCTGCGACGCCAACGTGTCGGTGATGCCCAAGGGCTCCACCACGTACGGGCAGCGGTGTGAGTTGAAGAACCTCAACTCGTTCCGCTTCCTCAAGCAGGCCATCGAGTACGAGGCCGCGCGGCAGGTGGACGTCCTCGAGTCCGGCGGCAAGGTGGACCAGGAGACGCGCCTCTGGGACGTGAACAAGGGCATCACCCGGTCCATGCGCTCCAAGGAGGACGCGCACGACTACCGCTACTTCCCGGAGCCGGACCTGCCGCCGCTCCTCGTGTCGGACGCGCTGAGGGATTCGCAGCGGCAGTCGCTGCCGGAATTGCCTCGCGCCAAGCGCACGCGCTTCATGAGCGAGTACGGCCTGCCGGCCTACGACGCGCGCATCCTCACCGCCGAGCGCCCGTTGGCGGACTTCTTCGAGGCCTGCGCGAAGCACGTCTCCGACGCGAAGAAGCTCTCCAACTGGTTCCTGGGTGAGCTGAGCCGCCTGCTCAAGGAGGAGGGCACGCCCATCTCCGCGCTGCGCTTCACTCCCGCGCAGTTGGGCGAGCTGCTGGCCACGGTGGAGAAGGGCACGGTGTCCGCGAACGCGGCGAAGGACGTGCTTGGGGAGATGTTCCGCACGGGCCGCCCGCCCGCGGACATCATCGCGGAGAAGGGGCTCGCGCAGGTCAGCGACGTGGGCGCCGTGGAGGCGGTGGTGGACGACATCCTCGCGAAGAACGCGGGCGAGGTGGAGAAGTACAAGGCCGGCAAGAAGAGCGTGTACGGCTTCTTCGTGGGCCAGGTGATGAAGGCCATGAAGGGCAAGGGCAACCCCGGCCTCGTCAACGAGCTGCTCAAGAAGAAGCTGGGCGAGTAGGGCGCTCGTGGCCCGGCTCCTGACGGTGAACGGTGTCTCGTACCGCTGGAGCCTTCGGGGGCGGCGGGACGCACCGGAGGGAACGGGCTGGCGGCTGCTCACGGTCGTGTGGGCCGAGGCCACCCGGCAGGCGTTGCACGTCCGTGTCCGCCACGATGATCCGTGGCTCCACGACGGCGACATGACCGGACTCGTGACTCGCGACGTGGGCCCCGACCTGGTGGCGCGGGTCATCGTGATGGCGCGGGACCTGGGATGGAAGCCGGAGGAGCGCGGCCCCACGCTCAAGTTCGTCCTGGAGGATGACGCGCGGCTCGTTCCCGCTGCGCCTACCGGGGAACAGTGACGTGGAGCACGTCCTCGCCGCGTGGATCCGTGGACCGGGCGAGCACGTGCACGTCGTCCGGCCCCCGGCGCTCCAGGATGAGCGAGGGCGCCTCGAAGGTGTTGTCGAAGAAGCCACCGGTGAGCTGCGGGTTCACCGCGTAGCGCACGCGCTTCAGGGTGCGCAGCTGCGTGAAGAGGCCCTCGTTGAACCACTGCTCGCTGCGCAGCTGCGTCTCACCGGGCGCGTTGAAGGCCCAGGGCGCGTCCCAGCTCCAGGCGTTGGCGGAGGGCTGCGCGAGCACCTCCACGCCCAGCGCGTCCAGGTACTGCGCACAGGGCACGAAATAGGGTTCGCCGGACGTGTGGGGTTCGCGGAAGCCGTCGTAGCAGACGAGCGTCCCCAGCTTTCCGAACGGCGTGTCCAGCACGGGCAGGTCCTCCGGACGGCCCGGGCTCAGGTGCAGCACGTCTTCCTGCGTGGGCACCAGGTTCACCTTGCGCGTGACGGCCACGCAGTGGCCATCCGGTGAGAACGTGTAGCTGGTGTTGAAGGTGCGCGCGCCTGCGGGCGCGTACTCGGGGGTGTCCAGGCCCAGGCGGTTCGTGGGCAGCAGCGCGCTTCCAGCCACCACCCACAGGCCGAAGTCGCGAGCGATGCCAGAGAAGGTCTCGTACATGGCGCGGTGCACGCGGGGCGCCACCGTGGCGTAGAGACACTCCTCCATCGTCGGTGGATGGAAGGCGCTCCACGTGCGGAACATGCCGAGCCACTCCGCGAGAGCCACACGCGTCAGGGCACCGTTCGTCGTCTTGCGGCGGCGCACGCGTGACAGGTGCCCCATCAGTCCCAGCGCCGCGCCCACCATCTCCGGCCAGACAGCGAGCGCGGGGTTCAACGGCCGGCCCGAGGCGTCCCGGGGACGCAGCGCGTCCGCCCGTGCAGCGAGCGCCCGATGGTGCGAGGCGAACGTCTCCTGCGAGGCATAGTCGTCGAGCGTGACGCGCGGCTGGATGGCGAACAGGTCGAGGGAGGTGGTCACGGTGCCGCGAGGATGGCACCCACCCCCATGCCGCGCGAGCCTCGCGGCGATGGACCGTCAGGTTCCGGAGGTGCCTCCGTCGAGGCCGTGCCTGGAGGCCGTGATGCGCATGAAGAGGACACTCCACGTCGAAGTGCACCCGTTCGTCGACGCGGCGGAGGCGCTCGCGGGACGGAAGGTAATGGCCCTGGGCGTGGCACCCGACAACACCGTGTGGTGGCTCGCGGAGGGCGACGAGGTCCTCCATTTCGCGGACGGTTGGGACACCTGGGAGCGCTTCACGCTGCCTCGCGGTGCCCCGGACTTCCACTGCGTCCAGCCGCTTCCCGATGGCGAGGTGCTGCTCGTGAACGGGCGTTGCCGTTACCGCTTGGAGACGGGATACGAACGCAACGCCCACGTCTACTCGCCGGAAGGCACATTGCTGCGGGAGCTGACCCTGGGGGACGGCATCGAGGATGTGCAGACGACGTCCGACGGACAGGTCTGGGTCAGCTACTTCGACGAAGGCGTCATCGGCAGCCTGACCCGGGGCGGCGATGGATCACGGTCGCCCGTCGGCGCCGAGGGCCTGGAGCGCTTCGATGCGCTGGGGCAGCGGCAGGAGAGTGGTGTGCAGATGGCGCTCGGCCTGGAGCAGCGCATCCTGGAGTGCTACGCGCTCAACGTCGCTTCAGAGCGGGAGACCTGGTTCTACAGCTACACGGACTTCCCGCTCGTGCGCATGAGGCCGGGAGAGCCTTCCACGGTCTGGTCCTCCCCGGTGCATGGCGCACGCGCCATCGCCGTCAGTGATACGCACGTGCTGTTCGGCGGGTGTTACGACGACAAGGCACTGCTCCAGCTCTACAGGCTGTACTACCGGGGCGAACAGCGCCTGGCCCCGCTGACCCGCGTCGTCCTCACGGACGAGACGGGCCGTGCGTGGCAGCCTTCGTGGCTCAAGGGCCGGGGGCCCTGGCTCCACGGCGCGGAAGGGACTCGCCACTTCCGCGTGCACATGGAGGAGTTGCTCGCTCGCGCGGGGGCTACTTGAGGAAGCCCAGCTCGCGCAGGCGCTGCTTGAGGAACGCGTCCGCGGTGATGGGCGGGTGGCGCGTGGGGTTGTCCGGCGTCTCCGTCTGCGGCAGCGGCTTCAGGATGCAGTCGGAGAACGGGTGCACGAAGAAGGGCATCGAGTAGCGCACGGTGTCCTGCTCCGTGCTGGGCGGGTTCACCACCCGGTGCGTCGTGGACGGGATGACGCCGTTCATCACCCGGCTGAGCATGTCGCCCGAGTCCACGACAATCTGTCCGCGCAGCGTGTCCACCGGAATCCACTCGCCGTCGCGCGTGAGCAGCTCCAGGCCGCCGGCGGTGCCCTCGCACAGGAGCGTGATGAAGTTGATGTCCTCGTGCTCCGCGGCGCGCACCGCGCCCGGGATGAAGCGGTCCTTCAGCGGCGGGTAGTGGATGAGCCGCAGCACGGAGTTGCCGTCCACCGTCATGTCGCTGAACGTGTTGCGCGCGATGCCCAGGTAGTCCGCCAACGCCTGGAGCATCACCGTCGCCGCGTCGTCCAGCTCCCGGTAGAGCGTCAGCGTGTGCTCACGGAAGGTGGGCACCTCCTCCGGCCAGACGTTGGCGCCGTAGTCGTCGCGGTACGGGTGGCCCACGGGCAGCTCGCGGCCCACGTGCCAGAACTCCTTCAGGTCTCCCACCTTGCGGTTCTTCGCGTGCTCCTGGCCAAACGCCATGAAGCCCCGCTGCCCCGGACGCTCCGGCACCGCGTAGCGCGTCTTGGTGGACTCCGGCAGCTGGAAGAAGCGCTCCACGTCCGTGTACGTGCGGCGGATGAGCGCGTCCTCGACGCCGTGGCCCTCCACGGTCACGAAGCCGAACTCCTTGAGCGCGTCGCCAAACACCTGGACGAAGCGGGCCCGCTCCTCGGGAGTGCCGGAGCGGTAGTGGGACAGGTTCACGGTGGGGATGCGTCGGGCCGAGCGGGACATGCGCGCATCCTATCCGCGTGACACCTTCCTGACACGTCGCAGTCCGCCGCCCAACCGTCACCCCGGCCCAAGGGCGGGGGACCCTCCTCACTTTGCGACACCCACCCTTGGCGGCAGTGGATGCCGGGCTTCCGGGATGTGCAGATTGGGCAGGGAATTGGCCAGGGGGGCGCGGTATGGCCGAAGTCGCGAGGAACGAGCGCACGTGCTCAGCGTGCGGGCGGGGACATGGCGAGGGGACGTCGTGCGACACGCTCGTCCGGGAGGCGGGGGGTGGCCAGGGCAAGGCCGTGGAGCCGCCGGCGGCCGTGGCCGTGGCGGACGAGGTGGACCCGCTGGTGGGGACCCAGATGGGCAGCTTCCGGCTGGTGCGCCGGGTGGGCCGGGGAGGCATGGGGTCCGTCTACCTGGCCGAGCACGTGTCCATTGGCAGCCGCGTGGCGGTGAAGGTGCTGCACGAACACCTGACGCGCTACCCGGAGCTGGTGCAGCGCTTCCATGCCGAGGCCCGGGCAGTGAATCTCATCGGGCACGAGAACATCGTCAGCATCTTCGACCTCAACGCCTCGGCGCCCCGGCCGTACCTCATCATGGAGTTCCTGGAGGGGGCGCCCCTGTCGGCGTGGGTGGGGACGCCCCTGTCGGCCGGAGCGGTGGTGCCCATGCTGATGCAGGTGTGTGACGCGCTGCATGCGGCGCACGCGCGGGGCATCGTCCACCGCGACCTGAAGCCGGACAACATCTTCCTGGTGAAGCGCGGGCGGGGGATGCCGTTCGTGAAGGTGCTCGACTTCGGCATCGCGAAGCTGGTGGACGCGAGCATGCCGGAGACGGTGGCGGGCATCATCGTGGGCACGCCGGAGTACATGGCCCCGGAGCAGTCCCTGAGCCGGCGCCTGGACGGCCGCGCGGACCTGTACGCGGTGGGCGTCATCGCCTACCAGTTGCTCACCGGGCGGCTGCCCTTCCCCGACGAGGGGCTCACCGCCCAGCTCGTGGCGCACCAGACGCGCACGCCCCCGGCCCTTCGCTCCATCTGCCCTTCGGTGCCACCCGCGCTGGAGGCGGTGGTGCTGCGCGCGCTGGCGAAGACGCCGGAGGAGCGCTTCCCCCACGCGCTCGCGCTGCGGGCCGCGTTGGAGCAGGCCCTCGCCACGCGGCCCCCGTCGCCGCGCGCGGCCGTGGGCGGTCCCCGTCCCGTGCAGGGAGGGGCCTCCCCGGGAACTCCCGTCACCGGCCCCCGGCGCACCCCTCCGCTGGCCCCGCCGGGCGCGTCCGGGGGGAAGACGCTCCCGGTGCCCGTGCAGGTGGTGCTGCAGCCGGGCGCGCAGCCCCGGGCATTCACGGGGTCGGACCTGTCGCGCGGTGGCGTGTTCCTGCACGCGACGGGGGAGCTGCCCCCGCTGTTCGCCCAGGTCCAGGTGGTGCTGCCGCTGTCCACGGGGCCGCTGTCCGTCACCTGCGAGGTGGTGCGCCACGTCTCGCCCGAGCAGGCCCAGGCCTGGAGCATGCGCCCGGGCTTCGGCGTGCAGTTCGTCGCGCCGTCCGCCGCGCTGAAGGCCCGCGTGGAGCAGCACCTCGCGGGCGCCACGGCCTCTCCGCTCCCCGCGCCCCGGGAGCTCCCGGACGACGCAGAGGCCGAGCGCGTCCTGGCCATGTGGCGCGGACAGCTGGCGGGGGAGGGCACCCACTACACGGTGCTGGGGCTCTCACCGGACGCGGAGCTGGAGTCCGCGCGGGAGCGCGCGCGGGAGCTGTGGGCCGCCCTGTCCGCGCTGCGGCAGCGGCCCCTGTCGCGCGGGCAGCGCTCGCGCCTGGAGTCCATGCTGATCCGCGTGAGGGACGCGGGCGACACCCTGGGCATGCCGTTGCGCCGGGCCCGCTACGACGCCCGGCTGGGCAATGCCCGGGGCGTGGCGCGGTGCCTGGAGGCGGGCCTCACCGCGGTCCAGACGGACGCGCTTCACCGGGAGTACCTGGCCGAGCAGCCCCGGGCGGTGGGCACCGCGCGGGTGCACTTCCTCACCGGCAACGCGCTGGAGCGCGATGGCCAGCTCCAGCGGGCCCTGGAGTCCTACGAGCGGGGACTGGAGCTGGACCCCCTGGAGTGGGAGTACCAGCAGCGCCGCCGGGTGGTGGACCGGGCGCTGGGTGCTCGCCTGCCGGGTGCTCGAAATGAAAGAGCCCGATTCCCTGGGGAGGGAACCGGGCCCTGAATCCCGCGGCGAGCGCCGCGGGAGAGGCGACTACTCGGCGCTGATGGCCGCCTGGCAGGCCGCGCTCACGCCAGAGGCCTTGCTGTAGCAGGTCGCGAGGGCCAGGAAGAACGAGGTCTGCTGGGCCTCGGACTTGTCGGAGCAGCTCTCCACCTTCTCCACGCAGTCCAGGGCACTGTCCAGCAGGTCCTTGTCCGCGTCGGAGCAGCTGTCCAGGGCCGTCTTACAGGCCTTGGTCGCCGCCTCGACCTCCTCATCGGTCGGCTTGTCGGTGCCGGTGACGCCACACTCCTCGGCCTTCGACGCCAGGTCATCGGCCAGGTCCTCGTTGCGATCGCAGTAGTCGCCGCCGCCGCAAGCGGTGAGCGTGAGCGAAGCCATGGCGGCCAGACCGAACAGGATCTTCTTCATGATGGTTCTCCCCCTCAGGGATGAGGTACAGGTACAGGTGGAAAGCAAGCGGCGCGCATCCTAGCGAGCGCTCCGTTGCGGTCCAGTGGACTTTATTCCGGGAATTCTATTCAAAAGCAAATAGGGGGGCTGGAGGCGGGCTGATCCGCCAACTGCCTTGACTACCCCCCAGGATTCTCGTAAGTCCCGCCGTCTTTTAGCGCGCCGGCCGGTCCTCCGTCCGAAATGCGCGTTGGATTCCATGGGTTGAACCAACCCGAAGCTGACAGGGGTTCGACGATGTACGCAGTCATTCGCACGGGCGGAAAGCAGTACCGCGTCGCCGAGGGCGACGTTGTCCGGATCGAGAAGATCGCCGGTGACATCGGCGCTGAGGTCTCGTTCTCTGAGGTTCTCCTGCTGGGCGGCTCTGAGAGCCCGAAGGTGGGCCAGCCGACGGTGGCGGGCGCGAAGGTCGTGGGCAAGGTGCTGGCGCAGGACAAGCACCGCCGCGTCCTGCACTTCCGGAAGGAGAAGGAAGGCTGGACCCGTCGCCGTGGTCACCGCCAGTCGTACACCGAGGTGAAGGTCACCTCGATCTCCGGCTAATCGCCTTTCCGGGCATTCCCCACACGAACTTCAAGGAGCAGGTGTCATGGCCCATAAAAAAGGTCAGGGTTCTTCGCGCAACGGGCGTGATTCCAACCCGCAGTACCGTGGCGTGAAGGTGTACGGCGGTGAGACGATCTCGGCGGGCAGCATCCTCGTGCGCCAGGTCGGTACGGTCATCCACCCGGGCACGAACGTGAAGCTCGGTCGCGACTTCACCCTCTTCTCGACGGTGGACGGCGTGGTGAAGTACGAGCGCCTCGGCCGCGACAAGAAGAAGGTGTCCGTGTACCCGGCCGCCGCCGAGCAGGCGAGCGCCTAGTCAGTGGCCCTGGGGCGACCCAGGGCACGGCTTACCGAGCGGGTCGTTCCCGGTCCTTCTGTTCCCGTTGGGAACGGGTGGATGCGAGGACGGCCCGCTTTGTGTTTTTCCAGGAGGGCGTTCGCCCCATGAAGTTCGTCGACGAAGTACGCATCTACGTGAAGGCGGGAGACGGCGGGAACGGGGCGGTGGCCTTCCGGCGTGAGAAGTTCATCGAGCGCGGCGGCCCCAACGGCGGGGACGGCGGCAATGGCGGCTCCGTGGTGTTCGTGTCGAACCCGCAGCTGACCACGCTCCTGGACTACCGCTACCAGCAGCACCACCGTGCCAAGAACGGCGAGCACGGCATGGGCAGCGACTGCAACGGCCATGGCGCCGAGGACATGGTGCTCCAGGTGCCGGTGGGCACGCTGATCCGCAACGAGCAGACGGGCGAGCTGCTGGTGGACCTGAGCGACCCGGGCCAGCAGTTCGTGGCGGCCAAGGGCGGCCGGGGCGGCCTGGGCAACATGAACTTCGCCACCTCCACGCGCCAGACGCCGCGCTTCGCGCAGGACGGCGGAAAGGGTGAGGAGATCACCCTGCGGCTGGAGCTGAAGCTGCTGGCGGACGTGGGCCTGCTGGGCTTCCCCAACGCGGGCAAGAGCACGTTCATCTCGCGGGTGAGCCGGGCGCGGCCGAAGGTGGCGGACTACCCGTTCACCACGCTGGTGCCGAACCTGGGCATGGTCCAGTACAAGGACAGCCTGTCCTTCGTGATGGCGGACATCCCCGGCATCATCGAGGGCGCCAGCGAGGGCGTGGGCCTGGGCCACCAGTTCCTGCGCCACGTGGAGCGCTGCAAGGTGCTGGTGCACCTCATCGACATGGGCGCCGAGGGCGAGGGCCGCAAGCCGCTGGCCGACTTCAACATCCTCAACGCGGAGTTGAAGAAGTACAGCGCGGAGCTGGCCGGCAAGCCGCAGGTGGTGGCCGCGAACAAGCAGGACCTGACGGAGGGCCGCGACCGCCTGGGACCCTTCACGGAGGCTTTGCGCCGCCGGGGCATCCGCGTGTACCCGGTGTCCTGCGCCACGGGCGAGGGCATGCAGTCGCTGATGGACGCGGTGGCGGAGGTGCTCTTCACCGGCCGCACCGACAAGATCCACGTCGAGATGCCGACGACGAGGTCCGCCTCCAAGGCTCCGGCGAAGAAGGCCCCGGCCAAGAAGGCCGCCGCGAAGAAGGCCCCGGCCAAGAAGGCCGCTGCGAAGAAGGCCCCGGCCAAGAAGGCCGCCGCGAAGAAGTCTCCGGCGAAGAAGGCCGCCGCGAAGAAGTCTCCGGCGAAGAAGGCCGCCGCGAAGAAGTCCTCGCGCAAGCCCGTGGCGAAGAAGGCCGCGCGCAAGGCGCCGGTGAAGAAGGCCGCCGCGAAGAAGGCTCCTGCGAAGAAGGCCCCGGCGAAGAAGTCCGCCCGGAAGGCCCCTGCGAAGAAGTCCGGCGGGAGGCGCTGATCCGATGGCTGGTGGAGGCCCCCGCTACGAGAAGTTCGAGCGCGACGTCGTCGAGCCGGAGCAGTTCCTGCTCGACGTGCGGAAGGAGAAGATCGACCGCGTCGTCAGCCAGCGCACGCGCAACTTCGTGGTGGTGCTCGACCGGCTGGAGGACAACTTCAACATGGCCGCGGTGCTGCGCACCTGCGAGTCCATGGGCGTGCAGGAGGTGCACGTCGTCATCAACCCGGAAGCGCCCTTCATCCCCAACCTGCGGGTGGCCCAGGGCTGCGACAAGTGGTTGGACGTGCACCTCTACAAGACGTTCGCGGAGTGCCGCGAGCACCTGAAGGGGCGGGGCTTCAGCCTCTACGCGTCGGCGCTGCGCGAGGGGGCCACCAGCCTCTACAGCCTGCGCTTCGACACGAAGTTCGCCATGGTGTTCGGCAACGAGCGCTACGGCGTGAGCGACGACGTGCTCAACGGCGTGGACGGCACCTTCTGGGTGCCCATGAAGGGCTTCAGCCAGAGCCTGAACATCTCCGCGGCGGCGTCCGCCAGCATCACCCGGGCGATCGCCTGGCGGGACGAGCACCTGGGGAGTTCCGGGGACCTGTCCCCCGAGGAGGCCCAGGAGCTGCGCGAGCGCTTCTACCTGCTGGGCGTGAAGCAGCGGAAGCGTCTGGTCAAAGCCACACAGCGGTGAATGCCGGTCCCCCGGGGTCCGTCCGGATGCGATAGATGGACCCTGCGGGCGCCCCGGGTGCCCGCTCCGGAGGCGCACGCCATGTTGCTGGAATCCCTGCTCTTCACGCTCCTCACGCAGGCCCCCACCACCGCCGCCCCCACCGCGCCCGCGCCGAAGCCCGCGGCCGCCGCCAAGGCCCCCGCCGCCACGCCGCAGCCCGCCGCTCCCAAGGATGCCGGCACCGCCGCCATGCCCCCCGCCGCGAAGCAGGGCGACGCGAGCGTCGCCGCCGGCGCCACCACGGCCGCTCCGAAGCCGATGGCGCCCGAGGTGAAGACGCTCGTGGACCGGATGCAGGCCTTCTACGAGAAGACGGGCGACTTCAAGGCGGGCTTCAAGCAGGACTACAAGTACAAGGCCTTCCGCCGCACGCAGACGTCCACGGGCACGGTGACCTACAAGAAGCCGGGCCTGATGCGCTGGGAGTACGAGAACCCGTCCAAGCGGACGTTCGTGCTCGCGGGCAACAAGGTCTACATGCACGACCCGGAAGCGCAGACGCTGTCGGTGGCGGCCATGGACACCAGCCAGCTGTCCGCGTCGGTGACGTTCCTCTTCGGCCAGGGGAAGCTGGCGGACGAGTTCGCCATCACCAAGGGCGCCTGCAAGGACTGCAAGGGCACGCTGCTGGTGCTGGATCCGCTGAAGAACGAGCCGCGCTTCCGCCAGGTGCGCCTGGAGGTGGACCCCTCGACGGCGCAGGTGCTCAAGAGCACGGTGGTGGATCCGGACGGCAGTGAGAACACCATCGCCTTCCTGGACCTGAAGACGAACGTGGGCATCTCCGCGGACAGCTTCAAGCTGAACCCGCCCGAGGGCACCCGCGTGGACGACTTCACCAAGAAGGCGCAGTAGGACGGCCCGCCCCCCATGCGCGGCGTGCTGCTGGCGGGATGCGTGCTGCTGGGCGCGGGGTGTCACTCCGCCGCGCCCGCGGGTCCTTCACGTCCCACGAGCCTCGCGGGGCAGACGCTGCCCCTCCTGTCGTCGCCCGCGCTGCGGCTGACGGTGGCGGGGCGGTTGGGGAACCGGGCCGTGCCGGTGGTGCTGGACGTCACGCGGCCGCTGTCGCTCGTGTCCTCCAGCTGCTTCGACGGCGCGCCGCCCGCGGCCGCGGGGACCGCTCGCGTGCCGGAGTCCTCCGGAGGTCATCGCTCCTGGCCGGAGGTTCCGGCGCCGCCGTTGACGGTGGGCCCGGTGTCGCCGCCCCTGCGCACGTTGCTGCTCTCCGGTGAGACGGGCTGCTCGGTGACGCTGGGGCAGGACGTGCTGTTTCCGTATGCCCTCACGGTGGATCCGCTGCGCCGCGAGGTGACCTTCACCGCTTCACGTCCCCGGGAGGCCTACGACGCGGAGCTGCGCGGGACGGACGCCGTGCGCGAGTCGCACGTGGTGGAGTTGAGCCGCGAGCCGCTGGGCGACTGGCCGCTCCTGGCCGTGCAGGTGACGCAGGGCGGGGCGAGCATCACCGGCCCCTTCGTGCTGGGCACGCGTGAGCCCTTCTCCCGCCTGTCGGTGGACCCCGCGCTGGGACTGGGGCTTCAGCCGCTGGAGACGGCCGCGGGCCTGCCGCCGCGCACCTTCGTGGTGGACGCGGTGGAGGTGGCCGACGGCTTGGGGGTGAAGCCCCTGGTGATGGAGGCCGCGGGGCGCTGGCCGTCGCAGAGCAGCCTGGGCCGCCTGGGCCCGGACGTGTGGGGCCGCTTCACCACCACCGTGGACGCGCAGGGTGGGGCGTTGGTGCTGCGCAGGCCCCACGTGCGTACGCCCGAGGGCGGAGGCCGGCAGCAGTGCGCGGGCGAGGGCGGCGCGTTCAGCGAGGAGGGCTGCTACGGCATCTTCGTGCGCGCGGAGCCCGACGGCGCGGTGGCCCTCTCCGGCGAGGTGTTCAGGGACGTGCCGGAGGGCGTGCGCCTGTACGTGGAGCCTCGGGGCGTGGACGGTCAGCGTCTGGAGACGGGCTGCCAGGTGGGCCTGAGCTTCCCGACCACCACCCGTGGCGCCAACACGCAGCACCGGTTGCCGTGGGCCTCGCTGGCGAAGACCCTGCCCGCGTGCCACGCCGCGCTCCAGGGCGCGAAGAGCTACGTGGTGTCGCTGGTGGAAGAAGGGCGTCAGCCCGAGTGCCCCACGACGTGCGCCTTCGTCACCGAGTCCGCGTCGCGGCGCACCGTATGCGAGTGCCAGCCCACGCCACTGGGCGAGGGTGTGGCGGTGCCGACGAAGGGCTCGGGTCCTCAGCCGCCGCCCGTCGAGGAGCGCGAGCTGGAGCCCGAGGATCCGAAGTAGGGCCCACGAACGGCTCGGGCCCGCGACCGCCTCCATTGGGGAGGACGGGGCGGGCCCGGGGCACGGCCTTCGCGGTGACGGACTACTCCGGCCGCGGCTCCGGCGGACGCGCCAGCGCCTTCAGCGGCACGGGCGCGGGATGGGCCTCGCGCGGGGTGTGCTCGCGCTGCTTCGGATCCGGGCGCTCCACCACGCGGGCGATGAGGTCGTAGTCGTGCGCCTCCGTCACCTCCACGGTGACGAACTCGCCCGGGTACGCCAGGCCGTCGTTGATGTAGACCTGCCCGTCGATTTCAGGCGCCTGGCCCTCGTGGCGGCCCACCAGCAGGTGCTCGGACTCCTCGCTGGGGCCCTCCACCAGCACGGTGAGCTTCTGGCCCACGAGCTTCTTGTTCTGCTCGCGGTTGATGCGCTTCTGGATGGCCATCACCTCGCGCCAGCGGCGCTCGATGGTCTTCG
Source organism: Corallococcus sp. AB038B (assembly GCF_003668955.1). Taxonomy (NCBI): domain Bacteria; kingdom Pseudomonadati; phylum Myxococcota; class Myxococcia; order Myxococcales; family Myxococcaceae; genus Corallococcus; species Corallococcus sp. AB038B. The sequence continues at coordinate 1,586,338 of NZ_RAWO01000001.1, forward strand.
CCGGGACCTTGTTCGGCAGGTCGAACGCGGCGGTGTTCTCCTCGTCCGAGTACTGGAACACGCCCAGGCGCTGGAAGCGCTGCTCCTTCACGAACTCCTTCAGGAGCTCGAAGTCCTCTTCCGTCTCACCCGGCAGGCCGACGATGAGCGAGGTGCGCATCACCAGGTTCGGCACGCGCTCGCGCAGCTTGCCCAGCAGCTTCTTGAGGAACTCCGAGTTGCGGCCGCGCTTCATGGACAGGAGCAGCTTGTCGCTGGCGTGCTGTACCGGCATGTCCAGGTACTTGGCGATCTTCGGCTCGGTGGCGATGACGTCGATGAGCTCGTCCGGGAACACACGCGGGTAGGCGTAGTGCAGGCGGATCCACTTCACGTCCACCTTCACCAGCTCCTTGAGCAGCTCGTGGAGCTTCGGCTTGCCGGGCAGGTCATGCCCGTACGCCGTCAGGTCCTGCGCGACCAGGTTCAGCTCCTGCACGCCGCTGTCCGCCAGGTTCCGCGCCTCCGCCACGATGTCCTGCACCGTGCGCGAGCGCTGGCCGCCGCGCAGCGTGGGGATGATGCAGAACGCACAGGCGTTGTCGCAGCCCTCTGAAATCTTCAGGTACGCCGTGTACTTCGGCATCGAGTTGATGCGCGGCGTCTCCGCGTTGTGGATGTAGTCCGGATCCGGAATCACCTGGCGCGGCGAGGCCTCGGCCGCCAGCAGGTCGCCAATCTGGGCGTACGCGCTGGTGCCCAGGAAGTGGTCCACCTCCGGCATCTCCTGCGACAGCTCCTGGCCGTAGCGCTGGGACAGACAGCCGGTGACGACGAGCGTCTTGCACGAGCCCGACTTCTTCAGCTCCGCCATCTCCAGGATGGAGTCCACCGACTCCTGCTTCGCCGGCCCGATGAAGGCGCACGTGTTGACCACGATGACCTCGGCCTCCGAGGCCTCCTGCACGAGCGAATAGCCGCGGGTGCGCAGCGTGCCCAGCATCACCTCGGAGTCCACCCGGTTCTTCGGGCAGCCGAGGGTCATCATGTACAGGCTCTTGGTCTCTTCCACGCGCGTCTACCGCTTTCCCAGTTGCGTTCGCTCGAAGTGGTCCGCACTCCAAACGAAGTTGATGATGGCGCCATTCGAGTAACCGATGTTCAGCGCCCCGTCTTCTTCCAGCTCCACCGAAGTGGCGCGACCCAGCGCACAGGTGGCGGCCGGCCAGTCGAGCACTCGCTGGGCTGTCTTCCCCGACACCACATAGAGCCCCATCCGGAGCTCATCGTCGGAGTCGCATTGACCCTCGACGGCATAGGGATTCTTCCCAGTGAGGACACTAACGACCGGTCGTCCGTCCGGCAGGCTCAATGTTTCCGGCAGGTTCACGCCCATCTTCGAGGCGTCCACGGCCGTGGGGGCCACCAGCGCGCGCAGCGAGGCGGGGGTGAGGGCCTGCTCGCCCTGGGCCCAGTCCGGGTAGCTGAACAGGCTCCAGCCCAGCCAGCCGGTGGGCGCCGCCTCCAGCGCGGTGACGCTGGCGGGGGGCTTCAGCTTGAGGTTCTTGCGCGCCTCGTCCGGCAGGCGCAGCGCTTCACCCTCCGGCATGGTGCCGCCCTTGCAGTTGGACACCGGCACCACCTTGGCGCCCACCTGGTCCTGGTCCTCGTAGGTGATGCAGAGGTCCATGACGAGCGGATCCACGGCAGGGAAGCGGGGCAGGGCGCGCACGGGAATCATCGCCACCACCGACAGGGTGTCGCCCTGGCGGTGCACGGCGGCGTTCACCAGGCCTTGCGCGAACCTGGGCGTGCCGCTGTCCGCCCCGGAGGTGCGCTGGCCGTCGAAGGCGAAGCGGTAGGTGTAGCCCGTGGCGGTGGTTCCCGAGTCCGGGAAGTAGAGCGTGAGGGTGATGATGTCACCCGCCAGCAGCTGGTTGTCCGTGGCCTCCACGCCCACGAAGAGCGTGTCCTTGCGCCAGCCCACCCGGGCGGAGAAGCTGGCGGTGGCGCCCTCGGTGGACAGCGGCTTGAGGACCAGCGGCGAGCCGAAGTCCTTGAGCCCCTTCTCCGGCTGGGGTGCCTTCTTGAGCGCGGGCACCGGCTTGCTGGGCCGGGGCGCCCCGTCCTGCGCGAGCGAGGCGGTGGCGAAGAGCAGGCAGAGCGGCAGGGAGGCCAGACGGGCGGCGTGCATGGCGAAGGGGCGCCTCTAGTCGCGGAAGTTGGTGAACTGCATGTCCAGGCTGAGGCGGTCCTGCTCCTTGCGGAACAGCGCCATGGCCTCTTGCAGGTCGTCCCGGTTCTTGCCCGTGACGCGGAGCTGATCCGCCTGGATGGAGCCCTGCACCTTGATCTTCGACTCCTTGAGGACCTTGATGAGCTCCTTGGACTTCTCCACCGGGATGCCCTGCTGGAGCTTGATGGGCTGCTTGACGTTGGACAGGCCCGTCTTCTCGATGTCGCCGAACTCCAGCACGCGCAGGCTGATGCCGCGCTTGGCCAGCTTGCCGAGCAGGACCTCCTTGGCGGCCTGGAGCTTCTCCTCGCTGTTGGTCTTCAGCGTGAGCGCGGAATGGTCCGGAGCGATTTCGATTTCGGCCTTCACGCCCTGGAAGTCGTAGCGGGTGCTGAGCTCCTTCCGGGTCTGATTGACCGCGTTGTCGAGCTCAGCCAGATCGATTTTGGAGATGACGTCAAAGGAGGGCATGGGGGGGACCTTTTCGCGCCCTTACCATACCTACACCCTGACGACCAAGGGCACCACCAGGGTCCGCCGGGAGGTGTGCTGCTTGAAGGCCCGCTTCACCGCCTTCACGAGCTCCTCCCGCACCAGGGCGTCGTCCCCACGGAGCAGGGGGTTGAGCTCCTCGAAGAAGGCCCGAGCATCCTGGGCCACCCGGGCCAGCACGCCCTGCTCGTCCGGGCTGAGGCCCTGGCCGGACAGCTGGGGCCCCCCCACCAGCGCCTGGGTGTCGCGCCGGAGCACCACCGCCGCGGCCACCACGCCCGTCTCCGCCAGCCGGTTGCGCTCCACCAGCGTCTCCGGCGTCACCACCCCGTCCCCGGAGCGCTCCATCATGATGCGCCCTGAAGGCACGCTGCCAGTGAAACGGCCCCGCCCCTCCTCGAACGTCACCACGTCCCCGTCGTGGGCCAGCAGCAGGCCTTCCGCCGCCATGCCGGCCTCGCGGGCGGTGGTCAGGTGTCGGTGCAGGTGCCGGACTTCCCCATGCACGGGGATGAAATTCCGGGGGCGGATCAACTCCAGCACCCGGCGCTGCTGGGGGCGGCTGGCGTGTCCGGAGACGTGCACGCCGGGCTCCACCTGGGCGTAGACGATGCGGGCGCCGCGCCAGTGGAGCTGGTCGAGCAGCGCGCCCACGGAGCGCTCGTTGCCGGGGATGGGCCGGGCGCTGACGATGACGGTGTCGCCGGGCTCCAGGCGCACGGGCCCATCACCATTCGCCAACTGGGTGAGGCCCGCGCGGGGTTCGCCCTGCGCGCCGGTGGTGAGCACCGCCACGCGGTGGGGCGCGAGCTTGGGCACGCTGTCCAGGTGCACGAAGAGCGAGTCGGGCACATCCAGGTAGCCCATCTCCCGGGCCAACTCCACGTTGCGCACCATGCTGCGGCCCTGGAGCGCGACGAGCCGGCCGGTGCGCTCGCACAGGTCCAGCAGGTGCCGGACGCGGTGGAGGTTGGAGGAGAACTGGGCCACGACGATGCGGCCCTTCGTTTCGTGGAAGAGGCGCTCGAAGGTGGTCTGCACCACACGCTCGCTGCCGGTCTCTTCCACATGCTCGGAGTTGGTGGAGTCCGACAGCAGGCACACCACGCCTTCGTCGCCCGCCTCGCCCCAGCGCTCCAGGTCCGTCTTGAGGCCGTCGATGGGGTCCGGGTCCAGCTTGAAGTCGCCGGTGTGGATGACGGTGCCTTCGGGGGAGCGCACGATGAAGCCCACCGCGTCCGGCACGGTGTGCGTCACGCGCGTGGCCTCCACGTTGAAGACGCTGCCCACGGGGAAGGGCGTGCGCGGCTCGATTTCGCGCAGGTCCGCCTTCACGCCCAGCTCTTCCAGGCGCTGACGCGCGAGCGCGAGCGTGAAGCGCGTGCCGTAGATGGGCACGGGCATGTCGCCCAGCAGGTAGGGGAGCGCGCCGATGTGGTCCTCGTGCCCGTGCGTGAGGAGCACGCCCTTGAGCTGGGCCGCGTTGCGCTGCAGGTGCGTGAAGTCCGGGACGATGATGTCCACGCCGGGCATTCCCGACGAGGGGAACATCAAGCCGGCGTCGATGAGCAGCATCTCCCCACGACAGGCGAGCACCATGGCGTTGAGGCCGATTTCGCCAAGGCCGCCCAGAGGGATGACGTGGAGCATGTGTCCGGAAGTCTAAGGGCCCGGCCCCTCCAGTGCGTAGGAATCCGCACACCCCACCACCGCGAGCCACCGCCCGCCTGCTTGACGGATTCAAACTAAAGGCTTAGTTGTATTCGAACTAAGGGTTTAGTTCGAAGTCGGGAGGCCATGCCCGTGACGAAGCCGCCGTCCGTCGAGGAGTCCAAGCCGCTCACACCCGTGGAGCTGGAGCTGATGCAGCTCGTGTGGAAGCTGGGGGAGGTGAGTGTGGCGGACGTGCTCGCGGCGCTGCCGCCGGAGCGCAAGCTGGCCTACACGTCGGTGTCCACGGTGCTGCGCATCCTGGAGCAGAAGGGCGTGGTGCAGAGCCGCAAGGAGGGGCGGGGGCACCTGTACTCGGCGCGGCTGTCTCGCGAGGCCTATGAGGCCCAGAGCGTGCGCCACCTGGTTGCGACGGTGTTCGACGGGACGCCGTCGTCGCTCGTGGCGCGGCTGGTGGAGGCGGTGCCGCTGTCCCCGGAGGAGGTGGAGCAGATCCGCAAGCTGCTGGGCCGCAAGGGAGGCCGGGGATGAGCGCCTTCATCCGGGACGTGCTGGCCGCGTATTTCACGGCGGCGGTGCTGGTGGCGGTGGGCTTCGGACTCTTGCGCGCGGCGCTGGCGTTGGGGATGGAGCGGAGGCTGGACGCGCGGCAGACGTTGCGCGTGGGGCGGGTGGCGCTGGGGCTGGCGGTGCTCCTTCCGTTCGTGGCGCTCGTTGCGCGGGAGTGGATGCCGTCGGCGCCGCTCTTCAAGTTCGAGCGTTCCCTGGTGAGCTACGCCGCGCCGCTGACGTCTGTCGAAGCGCGGCCCGTGCTCGGCGCCGTGCCGGAGACGCGGTCCTCGGGCATGGGCCTGCCGTGGGCGATGGTCGGAATGGGGTTGGTGGGTGCGGGGGCGTTGGCGTTCCTGGCGTGGGAGCTGCGGCGGTATGCGCGCTTGCGGCGGAAGCTGGAGACGCTGCCCGTGCTTCGCCGCGTGGGCCGGGTGCGCGTGGTGCTGGGGGACGCGGCGGACGGCGCGTTCTCCGTGTGGTTCCCCGGTGGCGGCGCGTGGGCGGTGGTTCCCGCTGAAGTGCTGGTGGACTCGGAGGCGCTCCGGCTCACGGTGCGGCATGAGCTGCAACATCACCGGCAGCGGGACACGGTGTTTGCCTATGCGCGGCTGGGGTTTGACAGCGCCTTCTTCTGGAATCCGTTCGCCCGGGCGTTCTCGCGGTGGTTGGCGGAGCGTCAGGAGTTCGCCTGTGACGAGGCGCTCGTCGCCGTGAAGCACGTGTCCGCGGATGCGTATGCGCGGTGCCTGTTGCAGGCGTCGCTGCGTGTCCCTGTTGCCCTTTCTCTTCCCGCCGGTGTCACCGGCATGTCCCACCCCACTGTCAGGAGGATCCACATGCTGTTCCAGACTCGTCCCCGTAGCTCCGTGCGCACCCTGGGTCTGTCGTTGTCGCTGGCGTTGGTGCTCGCGCCGCTGGCGTTGTGGGCGCAGGGCGCGGTGCGGGGGCGCGCGGTGTCGCTGACGGAGGCGCGTGCGCTGGCGGAGGCGGGGCAGAAGGCGGGGGACCTGCCGGTGGTGGTGGATGCCGCCGTGGTCGAACAGCTCAACAAGTTCGTCACCACGCCGAAGGGCCGCGACTTCATGCGCAAGGCGTTGGCGAACCTCCAGGAGCACCGCGAGGCGATGACGGGCACGCTGCGCTCGCGCTCCCTGCCGGAGGGGCTGCTCGCGGTGGCGATGGTGGAGTCGGCGGTGAGCAACCTGCCGGAGACGTCTCGCGAGCCGTCGATGGCGCCGGGGTCGAGGGGCGCGGGCGTCTGGATGTTCATTCCGGAGACGGCGCGTCGCTACGGCCTGAAGGTGGAGGCGGGACGGGACGAACGGCTGGACGTGGCGCGGGAGACGGAGGCCGCCGCGTCCCTCTTCCAGGCGCTGTATGAGCGCTACGGCGACTGGCGGCTCGCGCTCGCGGCCTACAACCAGGGGGAGGGCGTGGTGGACCGAGTCCTCGCGGAGAGCGGCGTGCGCGACGTGAGCGAGTTGGTGCGCACCGGCAAGCTCAATGGCTACACCGCCACCGTTCAGGCCGGAGTGCTGCTGCTGCGCAACCCGCACCTGCTCGACTGAGCGTTTGTCCACCGCGCGGGGAATGTCCCCGCCACACCGGGGTTCGGATGCGCGCCACCCTGCTTTCGCGCGAGGATGGCGGCGCTCAGTGCCAGGGGTGGGAAACGCCATGAAGATCGTCGCGCTCGTTCGTCCCGCGGGTGAGGTTCCGGAAGCAGCCCAGGTGCTCGCCGCCGCGGCGGGCATGGCCCCTGCGGAGGCCCGCATGCGGCTGGCCCCCGAGCCTCCCGCCCTGATTGCGCGACTGGCTCCCGATGCGGCGGATGCCCTGGTGAAGACCCTTCGGGACGCGGGGCTCGCGGCGCTCGCCATCGACGAGTCGGAGGTCGCGGAGCGCGTCACGGCACGCACCGTCACGTTCGGCGCGACGCAGGCGACGTTCACGCCTCGCGCGGGTGCGCCGCTCACCATGGCCTGGGAGGATGTGACGCTCATCCTCCGGGGCGCGTCGTCCCTGCGCACGCAGAGCGAGCACACGGAGAAGACGACACAGGTGGCGCTGGGCACGGCCCTCATCACGGGCGGCCTGAAGCTGACGAAGACGGCGGAGAAGAGCGTGCGCGGCTCGCAGGAGGAGACATCGCAGGTCGTCTTCATCTTCGACCGCGACGGCCGGGGCGCCGTGCTGCCGGAGGTGGGCTTCGACTTCTCGTGCCTGGGCTCCGCGATGCAGCCGTCGCGCACCGCGAACATGATGACGCTGGCGCGCCTGGTGCGAGAGCGCGCCCCGGCCGCGTTCTACGACGAGCGGCTGCTGCGGCTGGGACGCCGGCCCGTGCCCTTCGTGCTGGGCGGAGCAGTGCAGGTGGTCAGCGGCGCCATGTCTCATTCCCGCATCAACACCGCACAGGGCCTGGACGTGCTCGCGGAGGCCATGCGGCTGGGTGTGGCCCGGGGCGACCTGCCCTGACCGTGCATGCGCGGCGAGGATGACCCCGGTCGGGCCGGGGACTTCCGCATCTCGCCGACGCTGCGATGCCTGACAGGCGCCCGACTCCCACCGTTCAAGAGCGTGGGCAGTCCGCGCGCACTCTCTCCCCGTGCTGAAGGGGCGGGTGCCCCGACGGCTCAGGACAGCGGCGTGGAGCCCCCCTCGGGGGGTGGACGGGAAATCCACGCGGCGATGAACACGTCCAGCTCGCCTCGCAACACGTCCTTCACGCGAGGTGTCCCCGCGCCCGTGCGTGGATCCTCCACTCGCGCTCCACGGCCCAGGAAGTAGCGGCGGGCTTCGTCGGTGCTGGCGCCCTGGCCGGCGACGACGCGCGCGGCGATGCCCTTGAGCTCGTCCAGTTCCCCGGCGCCAATGAGCGTGAGCACGCGGCCCGTCGCTTCATCCTTCGCGGTGACTTCGTTGCGCACGCGCTGGAGGTACTCGCCTTCGCGGCTCTTCACCGGCCGGCCTTCCAGCACCAGCAGCTCCCGCTCCACCTCCTCCATCGGTCCGCCTCGGTGCACGCGCACGTACGCGCGCTGGCGCTTCTCGTCCTCCAGGCGGCGGTGCAGCCCCGCCTCGCCCGCGAGGAACCCGTATGCGCCCGGCCCGGCGATGCGCACCACCACGCGTGCGGGGGCGTCCGCCTCCGCGACGGCGGTGGCCTCGTAGCCCCGGCGCTGCGCCCAGCCCAGGTACATGGTGGCCAGCTCCTGCACCCACGCGTCCTGCAGCTCGGACGCGTCGCTGGCGCAGATGTCCACCAGCGCCTCGTTGTCCAACGTCGTGGCCCCGGCGGCCCGCAGCGCCTCCGCCATCTGGACCTCTCGCGCGACCTCCTCCACCTGCTTCGCGGCGGAGCCCAGCTGCACCTCGTTCTTCGCCTCGCGCACCAGCCGGCGCCCGAAGTTGCACGCGGCCTCCAGGCGGTCCAGCTCTCCCAGCTGCGCCTCCACCGTGCGGAAGGCGCGGAGGACGTCCGCCGCGCGCTGCGAGTCGTCCCAGAGGTTGGGCGCCTGCGTCTCCGCGAGCAGCGCCGCGCGGCGCGCCTCCAGCTCCGACCGTCCCGTGGACTCGGCGAGCGCGCGGGCACGGCCCACCAGCCGGTCCATCTCAATCAGCAGCGACTTGCGGTCCAGCCGGCGCTTCACCGCCGCGGCCTTCGGCGTGGGCAGGAGCAGCTGCGCCGTCACCTCGCGAGGAGTCGGCACGGGCTCCGCGACCGCCACCACGCGGCCTCCAGGACGAGCCTCCACGCGCACAGGCGTGCCCGGCGGCAGCGGCCTGCGAGCAATCTCCACCGCGAGCGCCGCGGTGAGCGTCTTCTCGATTTCACGCTGCAGGTAGCGCGCGCCGAACTGCGGCGAATAGCCGCGCTCCACCAGCCGGTCCACCACCTCCGGTGTCACTTCCACGTCCAGGGCGCGGGCGCGGATGCCCTCGCGCTCCAGCACGCGGCCCACTTCGCGCTGGGCAATCTTGCGGATGTCCACGCGCGACAACGGACGGAAGTGGCAGATGGCGTCGAAGCGGTTGAGGAACTCCGGGCGGAAGGCCTCCGCGATGCGGCGGTCCACCTCCGACACCTGCTCGTCGGCGCGCTTGTGCGCGGCGAAGCCCAGGCCCGCCTCGCGGTACACCTCCGAGCCCACGTTGGACGTGGCCACGATGAGCGTGTTGTTGCACGACACCGCTTCGCCCGCGCCGTTGACGAAGGTTCCCTCGTCGAAGAGCTGGAGGAAGCGGTCGTGCACGCTGCGCGCGGCCTTCTCGAACTCGTCCAGCAGCAGCACGGTGAACACCTTGCCGTCGAGCAGCGCGGACAGCTCTCCGCGCCGCGTCTCCAGCGCGGGCGCCCACGACGCGCCGAAGGGGACGCTCTCGTCGCCGTCGTTGGGGTAGTCCGCCATGTTCAGGCGCACCAGCCTGTCGGCGGAGCCGAAGAGGTACTCCGCCAGCAGCTTCGCCAGCTGCGTCTTGCCCACGCCCGTGGGCCCGGCGAAGAGGAACACGCCCAACGGGCGGCGCGGGTCGTTGAGCCCCGCCTTGAGCAACGCCACCGAGCGCAACACCGCGGCCACCGCGTCCGTCTGGCCGAGCAGCCGCTCCCCGAAGAAGCGCTCCGTCTCCTCCAGGTCCAGCGGCATCGCGTCGTCCACGACGAAGCGGGGCAGTCGCGTGGCGGCGCAGAAGCGGGTGAGCACATCCTCCGGCCCCACGTGGTCGCGCGCCACGCCCGCGGCCTCCGCCGCCGTCTCCTTGAGCAGCTCAATGGCCTTGCGCGGCATGTGCTGCGCCAGGAGGAACTTCGCGGACAGGCGCAGCGCCAGGTCGCACGCGGCCGGGTCGATGGGCAGCCGCAGCTCGCGCTCCAGCTCCTCCGCCACGCGGCCGACGATCCAGCGCGCCTTCTCCAGCGGCGGCTCGTTCAGGGGCAACAGGTGGAGCCGCTCGGCCAGGGCCTCATCGGCGCGCAGCAGCTCCTGCACGCGCTTGGGTTCCGTCTCGAAGATGAAGCGCAGGCCGCCGGTGCGCAGCGCGCGCACGGCCACGGGCGCCAGGGGCCCGCCCAGGGCCACCGGCAGGTCTCGGATGTAGACGATGGGGCAGGGGTGGCGGCCCAGGTGGATGAGCAGCTCCTCGAAGGACTCGGCCGCCTGGCGCTGGGTGCTGCGCGCCAGGATGTTCGCGACGGACACCTCCACGAGCCGCGCCTGGGCCAGGTCCCCGTCCACGCGCCCTTCGGCGATGCGGCGGGCCACCTCCTGCACGAGCGCGCTCTTGCCCACGCCGGGCTCGCCCGCCAGCAGCGGATGCTTGCCTCCGCGCGTCAGCAGCCCCAGCACCTCCGTCACGGCGGTGTCCACGCCGTGGGCGGCCGGCAGCTTGCCCTCGCGCGCCATCGCGGTGAGGTCGCGGTCGATGAGCCGCTCCTGGTCTTCGTTCTTCCTCGTCGCCATGGTGTGGTCCGGAACGCCCCCTCGACGTGAGGCACTCTAACCGTTGCGGCGCGGAAGCGAAGTCCCGGCCCACCCTTGGGCCGGGACCTACGCTTCCAGCTCCGTGTGCCAATAGGCCACGTCCCTCAGGAACTTGCGCCAGGACAGGGGCAGGCCCTTCTCCACGAGGAACGAGACGACCAGTGCGTCCGGCAGCCGCTTCGGCTTCGCGGGCACGGTGCGCAGCGTCATGCGCGCCTGCGCCGGGGTGCGGTTGCCCTTCTTCTGGTTGCAGGGCACGCAGGCGATGACGATGTTCTCCCAGCTCGTGCGGCCGCCCTGCGCGCGCGGCAGCACGTGGTCGTACGTGGCCTCCGGACGGGTCACCTTGTGGCCGCAGTACTGGCAGCGGCACTGGTCGCGCTGGTAGACGTTCTCACGGCTGAAGCGCACGCCGCGCGGGCCCTTCCACAGGGCGCGCACGAAGCGGATGACGGACGGCATGCGCAGCTCCACCGTCACTGAGCGGATGACGCGGTCCTCGTACTCCTCGACGACCTCCACCTTGCCCTGGACGAGCAGCATGATGGCGCGTTGCCAGGGGATGCGTGCGACGGGTTCATAGGACTGGCTCAGCACCAGCGTTTCCATGACACAGGGCCTTTCGGGCGGGACAGGCCGCCAGGGAGTCGAACCCTGCTCGTCCGGATTTGGAGTTCGGACTGCACCCGGTGCGCGGCCTATGTGGGTGAGGGAGTGGGGACGCTGGGAGTCGAACCCAGCGGGCTTCTAAGGGCTCCGGCTCTACAGGCCAGCGCGTCTCCGTAACGCTCTACGTCCCCGGAAGGTGAGCGGGAGCCCGGACGTGAAGAAGGCCGGGTCCCCTTGTCGGGAGCCCGGCCTCCAGGGCCATGCCGCGTCAGGGACGGAGCAGGGCGCCTTCAGGAGCCGGGCGAGGCGAGGCGATAGGACGCGAAGTCCCGCCAGCGGCACGTGGAAGGAGCGGTCGCCGGGCTGGGACGCGAGGCCGCGTCGATGCCGTGACCGGAAGGATTCAGGTGCTTGAGGTTCATCGGGGCCTGCTTCGTCGCCTGGCGCATCGGGACCGCTCCTTTCGCTCCCAGCGACGCACGCGGAAAATCAGTCCTGACAGGCAAGCGGCGCGGACGTTAGGAATCCGCGCATGAAAGCCATCCGCTACCACCAGGTGGGAGGGCCAGAGGTCCTCCGTTGGGAGGACGCGCCGGAGCCCGTGCCCGGGCCGGGCCAGGTCCTCGTGCAAGTCCATGCCGCGGGCGTGAACTTCGCGGACACCGAGCGCCGCCGCGGGCTGTACGACGCCCAGGCGCCCCTGCCGCGCATCCTGGGCAGCGAGGCCGCGGGCGTGGTGCGAGCGGTGGGGCCCGGTGTGGACGCATCCTGGGTGGGCCGCTGCGTGGTCGCCCTGACGAAGGAGGCCTACGCGGAGGCCGCCCTCGCGTCGGTCGATGAACTGCTGGTGCTGCCGCCGGAGGTGTCCTTCGAGGAGGCCGCCGGGCTGCTGGTGCAGGGGCTGACGGCGTACCACGTGGTGCACACCGTGGGGCGCGTGGAGGCGGGGCAGACGGTGCTCATCCACGCGGCGGCCGGAGGCGTGGGGCTGCTCGCGGTGCAACTGGCGAAGGCGGCGGGAGCGCGGGTCATCGGTACGGTGTCGGGCGAGGCGAAGGCGAAGCTCGCGAGGGGCGTGGGCGCGGACGCCGTCATCCGCTACGACCAGGAAGACGTCGCGGCGCGCGTGAGCGAGCTGACGCAGGGGCGCGGCGTGGAGCGCGTGCTGGACTCCGTGGGCGCGAGCACCTGGAAGGCCAGCATGGATGCGCTGGCACCCTTCGGACACCTGGTGAGCTACGGCAACGCCAGCGGCCATCCGCCGCACGTGGAGGTGGAGTCGCTCTACGCGAAGTCACTCACCGTGGGCGCCTACTGGCTGCGCACGCCCACGCCCCCGGAGGTGCAACGCAAGGCGCGAGAGGCGCTGCTGGCGGAGGTCGTGGCGAGGCGCCTGCACATCCTGGTGGGCCTGGCGCTGCCGCTGTCTCGCGCGGAAGAGGCCCACCGCCAGTTGGAGGGGCGGCGCACGGTGGGCAAGGTCGTGTTGCTGGGCTCGGACTGAGGTCCTTCAGTGCGTCGCGGGCGCGCCCACCACTGGCGGTGATGAAGCGGAGCCACGTCCGATGCGCAGCACCACCAGCGCCGCCGCGAGGCAGATGACGCCCGCGACGACCCAGGCGGGCGTGTACGTCTCCAGCGACGTGCGGATGACGCCCGCGCCCAGCGCTCCCAGGCCCGCGCCCACCTGGTGCGCGGCCACCACCCAGCCGAAGGCGATGGGCCCATCCTCCGCGCCCACCGTCTGCGTCGTCAGGCGCACCGTCGGTGGCACCGTGGCGATCCAATCCAGGCCGTAGAACACCGCGAACAATGGCAGGCCGAAGAGGGACATCTCGAAGGCGCTCGGCAGGTAGAGCAGCGCCAGCCCTCGCAGGCCGTAGTACCAGAACAACAGCCAGCGGTTGTCGAAGCGGTCCGACATCCAGCCGCTCGCCGTCGTTCCCACCAGGTCGAAGATGCCCATCAGCGCGAGCAACCCCGCCGCGCGCACCTCCGGGATGCCGTGGTCCATGCACGCCGGAATCAGGTGCGTGCCCACCAGCCCGTTCGTCGTCGCGCCGCAGATGAAGAAGCTCCCCGCGAGCAGCCAGAAGTCCCGCTTGCGCGAAGCCCGCCCCAGCGCGCCCAACGCGTTGGCCAGGGGATTCATGCTGGATGGCTTCACCTCCTCGTCCTCCGGCGCGGCTCCGTATGGCTTCAGCCCCACGTCCGACGGCCTGTCGCGCACGAGCCATGCGACGAGCGGAATCACGCACGCCACCACGCCCGCCACGGTGAAGGACACGACGCGCCAGCCGTGGTGCTCCACCAGCATCGCGAGCAACGGCAGGAACACCAGTTGCCCCGTGGCCGTGCTCGCGGTCAGCACGCCCATCACCAGCCCGCGCCTCGCGACGAACCAACGCTGCACCACCGTGGCGCCCAGCACCATCGCCGTCGTCCCCGTGCCCAGCCCCACCAGCACGCCCCAGAAGAGGAGCAGTTGCCACGGCGCGCGGATGAAGTTCGTCAGCGCCACGCCCACCGCGATGATGCAGAGGGACACGAGCGTCGTGCGCCGGATGCCGAACTTCTGCATCAGCGCCGCGGCGAACGGCCCCACGAGCCCGTAGAGCACCAGGTTCACCGACACGGCCGAGGAGACGAGGGCCCGGCTCCAGCCGAACTCCCGCTCCAGCGGGACGATGAAGACGCTCGGGGTCGCCCGCACGCCCGCCGCGCACAGGAGCACCACGAAGATGGCCGCGGCCATCACCCACGCATAATGAAACCGGTGTGTCCTCATGACGGTGTCTCCTTCAAGCGGCCACGCCCGGGCCCACGTATACTTCCCGGCAGCGATGTCCCAAGACGATCTCCAGCGCACCCTCTGCAACTGCCTGGCGCTGCGGCAGGCCAGCCGCCACGTCACGCAGTTCTATGATCAGGTGCTCGCGCCCAGCGGCATCCGGACCACGCAGTACTCCATCCTCCACCGCGTCCAGACCCAGGGCCCGCTGACCGTGAACGCGCTGGCGGATCAGCTCGTCATGGACCCCTCCACGCTCACCCACAACCTGAAGCCTCTCTTGAAGGACGGCTTCGTGGTGCTGGAGGTGGGCCGCACCGACCGGCGCCAGCGCGCCATCGCCATCACCCCGGAAGGGCAGGGCATCTACCGCAAGGCCCGGCCCCTGTGGCTGCGCGCCCAGTCGGACTTCGAGAACGCCGTGGGCAACACCCAGGCCACCGCGCTGCGGGACCTGCTGGCCGCCGTCTCCCGGACGGGACTGGGCGAAGCCGAAGCGGAGGCCGAAGCCCCTCCGGCTCCCAAGGGCAAAACTCGCCGCAGCGGACGCTGAGCGCATCCCCACGGCTCACCCCTCCTCGAGGAACTTCAGGAACGCGGCGACCTGATCCGCCCACAGCTCCGGGTGTGCCTGGGTGAAGTGGCCGAAGGAACTCGCGCTGCCTTCCTGCACCACGAAGCGGCCGCGCTTCACCCTCGGCATCAACGTCTCCAGCGTGCGCAGGGAGACAGGGTTGAACTCGTCGTCGGAGAAGTTGAGCGCGAACACGCGGGCCTGGATGTCCCCGAGCGCGCCCTCCGGGTCGTAGTCCCGCGAGGACTCCAGCGAGTACAGGATGTCATTGGCGTCCATGCCCGCCGCCTGCGCCCGCGCCGTCGAGATGAAGGCATCCGCCGCCTGTGCATCCGGCAGCGTGGCCTGCAGGTGCGGCACCCCGTCCAGCATCATCCGGAAGACCGGGAACGCCTCCAGCCAGCCTCGGGGCGGCGCGGTGTAGAGGCCGTCCTTCCATTCCGGGTCGTTGCGAATCTGCCCCGACACGAAGCGCCGCCACAGCAGGTTGCGCCCCGCGATGCGCGTGGGCAGGGACACGATGGGCATCACTCCCTCCACCGCGTCCGGGTACAGCTCGCTCCACTGCCACGCGTTCATACCGCCCATGGACAGGCCCACGATGGCGTGCAGGCGGCGGATGCCCAGCGTCCGCGTCACGAGCTGGTGCTGGAGCTCCACCATGTCCCGGTAGCCGTAGGCCGGGAACTTCATGCGCAGGCCGTCGCTCGGCTTGCTGGAGCGGCCGTGGCCCACGCTGTCCGGGAAGATGAGGAAGTACTTCGTCGCGTCCAGCGGACGGCCCGGCGCGAACAGCGCGTCCTGGAAGGGCTTGCTCCGCAGCACCTCGCCGCTCGCGCTCGTCCAGTGCAGGAGCAGCACCGCGTTGGTCACCGCGCCGGAGGCGTCCCGGCGCGGCGTGCCCAGCGTCGCGTAGTGGATGCGAACTTCCGGCAGCACCGTCCCGTCCTGGAAGCGGTGGCCGGTGAAGACCGCGTCCGCCTCCTGGGCCACGAGTGGCTCGGGCGCCGACGCCGGTGTCTCCACGGGAGCCGAGGCGGCCTGGGGACGCGCGGTGGCGCACCCCAGGGACAGACCCAACAGCGCGGACAGCAGGACGCAAGGCCGGCGGACGGAAGTCGTCATGTCGGAAGAAATACCTGCATGTGCATGTACTGTAAAGCGCCCCTCAGGGTTTGGGGACCGTGGCGGTGGCGGACTTCAGGTAGCGGTCGAAGAACTCCAGGATGCGCCGGTCCACCTCCGCCTCGTTCTTCTTCTTCTTGAAGCCGTGTCCCTCGTCGGGGAGCAGCAGGTACTCCACGGGCACGCCGTTCTTCTTCACCGCCGCCACGATGTCGTCAGACTCCGCCTGGGGAACGCGCGGGTCGTTGGCGCCCTGCACGACGAACAGCGGCTTCTTGATGCGCTCCGCGTGGAAGAAGGGGGAGATGTCCTTGAGCATCACCTCCTGCGTCTCCGGGTTGCCCATCTCCTGGAACATGGCCTGACGGAAGGCGCCCCACTCGGGCGGCATGCTCTTGAGCGTGCGCAGCCAGTTGGAGGGGCCGAAGACGTCCACGCCCACGTCGAAGGCGTCCGGGTGGAAGGCGAGCGCCGCCAGCACCATGTAGCCACCGTAGCTGGCGCCGAGGATGCCCACGCGCGAGCCGTCCACGTACGGCAGGCTCGCCAGGTACTTGCGCGCCTCCACGCAGTCGCGCAGCGGATCCTTGCCGTGCTTCTGGTCGTCCGCCCTCAGGAACGTCTTGCCGTAGCCGGCGCTGCCCCGGTTGTTGATGCCCAGCACCACGTAGCCGCGGTTCACCAGGTACTGGACGAAGTTGTTGTAGCCCCGGCTCGTCTGGCCGCCGGGACCGCCGTGCACGTAGACGATGGCGGGGGCCTTGTGCTCCGCCGTCGCCTGATGCGGCTTGAAGAGCAGGTTGGGGATCTCCATCCCGTCAAAGGACTTGAAGCGCACCACCTGCGCGTCCACCAGGTCCTCGGAGTCGAGCTCGCGGCTCATCGTGTCCGTCACGCGCCGGGTCTTCTTCGTGGCCAGGTCCAGGACATAGAGGTTCGCGGAGGTGCGGTCCGTCTCCACCTGGACCGCCAGCTGCTTCTCGTCACGGGAGAAGACGACGTCGGAGATCATCCCGGCGGGGAGCTGCGTCAGAGGAACCTGGGTGCCGGCCTTTACGTCGTGCAGGCGCACCTCGATGCCCGCGTCCACGTTGATGATGGAGACGCGGAACGCCCCCGAACGCGAGAAGTGCGTGCCATAGATGTCCCAGTCCGCCTTCTCCACGTCCTCCCACCTGCCGGCCTCCTTCGCAGGGCGCACCACCCGGGTGAACTCCGAGCCGTCGTCCGTGATGACGTACAGCTCCCCGGTGACGGGGTGGATGTCCCCCACCCGGTAGCTGGCCGCGCCCGTGTGGGGCGTGAGGTTCTTCAGCGTCTTCGTCGCGACGTCGTAGCGCCACACATTGCCGTCCGACGTGGTGACCGCCTCCTCCAGCGCCACCCAGCTCTCGTCCGGGGCCACGGCGGCGACGCTGAACCCCTTGTCGTTCTGGGCCAGGAGCGTGCGCGCGTACGTCTTCACGTCATAGCGGTACACGTCCATGGCGCCCGGATCGCGCTCGTTGGTGGTGATGTAGAACGCGCTGTCGTCGTGGCTGAAGCCCAGGAAGCCGGCCACGCCCTGCTTCATGGGCGTGAGGTCCTTCTCCTTGCCGTCCGGCGTGCGCACGTAGACGTGCGTCTGCTCATCGCCGCCCTTGTCGCGCTCGAAGAGGAATCGGCTGTCGCGAGGAAAGGCCCCCACCACCCGGATGCTGTCCGTCTTCGAGCGCGTCAGCGCGGTGGGCTTGCCCCCACCCACCGGCACGCTGTGCACGTTGAAGATGCCGGACGCGTTCGACGAGAAGAGCAACTGCTTGCCATCCGAGGTGAAGACCGGGGCCATCACCTCCGTGGACCCCATGAACTGCTCCACCGAGTACTGCTTCGACGGCCGGGCCCCCGTCGCGCCCGCGACCGCCTTCACCGCTGAAGCGGGCTTCGTGGCGGGCAGGGTGGCGGGCGGCGCGGCCCCCAGCAGCGGCAGGAGCAACGTCGGGGCAAGGACACGGGACAGGGACTTCCACGCGGGCATGCGGCCTCCGGGAATGGCGGACCGGGGCACTCTGGGCCAGGCCCCGCCGGGTTCAACAGAGGCGGGCGACAAACCTGACATAAGGCTGTCACGGCCAGGGGCGACATTGGGTTCGTTCCCACAACGCGGCACCGGAGATTCCGCCATGACCCAGAACGACCTTCAGAAGACCCCTGCCCTGAGCGGCGTGCACACCTACGCGGGCGGCTGCCTGTGTGGTGCCGTGCGTTACGAGGCCACCGCGGACCTGGCGGGCGTGACCCGCTGCAACTGCACCATCTGCATGAAGTACGGCTACGGCGGCGGCGCGGGGATGAAGCCGGACGCCTTCCGGCTCCTCAAGGGCCAGGACGCCATCAAGAAGTACGGGCGCGACGGCAGCCCCAACACGCGCAGCTTCTGCGGCCGCTGCGGCGTCGTGTGCTTCGGCGACGGCGACGTCCCGGAGCTGGGCGGGAAGTTCGTCTCCATCTACGTCAACACGCTGGATGACGTGGACCCGTCGCTGCTCACCTTCAAGTACTGGGACGGCCGGCACGACAACTGGATGGCCGGGGCGCGCTCCACTCCGTGGCCCTTCCAGGCCGCCGCCTGAGGACGCCCGGAGGGGCAGGGGCCTTGACGCGCCCCTGCCCGTCACCGCCCATGACTACACATTCCCCGAGGCGGCCCGGCCCGCGGTGCGGCCGGAGAAGATGCAGCCTCCCAGGAACGTGCCTTCCAGGGCGCGGTAGCCGTGGACGCCACCGCCTCCGAAGCCGGCCACCTCACCTGCCGCATAGAGCCCTGGGATGGTCTTCCCCTGGGCGTTGAAGACGCGGCCCTGGAGGTCCGTTTCGAAGCCGCCCAGCGTCTTGCGCGTGAGGATGTTCAGCTTCACGCCGATGAGCGGCCCCGCGTTGGGGTCCAGGATGCGGTGCGGCTTCGCGGTGCGCACCAGCTTGTCGCCCCGGTAGTTGCGCGCCTGGCGGATGGCCGCGAGCTGCAGGTCCTTGCTGAAGGGGTTGTCCATCTGGAGGTCGCGGGCCTTCACCTCGCGCTCCACCGTGGCGAAGTCCAGCAGCGGGGCTTCCGTCTTCGCGTTCATCCCGGCGACCAGGTCGCGCAGGTTGTTGGAGATGACGAAGTCCTCGCCCTTCTCCTTGAAGGCCTCCACCGGGCCCATGGCCTTCTTGCCCACGGCGCGGTTGAGCACGCCCAGCCAGTCCTTGCCCGTGAGGTCCGGGTTCTGCTCCGAACCGGAGAGCGCGAACTCCTTCTTGATGATCCACTGGTTGAGGATGAACCAGGTGTGCTCGTGGCCCGTCTTGAGGATGTGCTCCAGCGTGCCCAGCGTGTCGAAGCCGGGGAACAGCGGCGGCGGCAGGCGCTTGCCGGTGGCGTCCAGCCACAGCGAGCTGGGGCCCGGCAGGATGCGGATGCCGTGACGGGGCCAGATGGGGTTCCAGTTCCGCAGGCCCTCCGTGTAGTGCCACATGCGGTCGCGGTTGATGAGGCGCCCGCCCGCGGCCTCCGTGATGGCGATCATCCGGCCGTCCACGTGGTCGGGCACGCCCTGAATCATGAACTTCGGCGCGGGGCCCATGCGCTCGGGCCACGCCTTGCGCACCAGCTCGTGGTTGCCGCCAATGCCGCCGGACGTGACGATGACCGCGCTCGCGCGCAGCTCGAAGTCGCCCGTCGTCACGCGCGAGCTGCTGGCTCCGCGGGGGACGTCCGTGGGCTCCAGCACCATGCCGCGCACGCCCACCACCGCGCCGTTCTGCGTGAGCAGCTCGTCCACGCGGTGGCGGAAGTGGAAGGTGAGGGTGCCCTTGGCTTCGGCCGCCTTGGCGCGGCGGACGAAGGGCTCCAGCACGCCGGGGCCGGTGCCCCAGGTGACGTGGAAGCGGGGGACGGAGTTGCCGTGGCCCACGGCGCCGTAGCCGCCTCGCTCCGCCCAGCCCACCACGGGGAACCAGCTCATGCCCTGCTGGACCAGCCAGGGGCGCATCTCGCCCGCGGCGAAGTTGACGAAGGCCTCCGCCCACTGACGCGGCCAGTGGTCCTCCTCGCGGTCGAAGGCCGCGGTGCCCATCCAGTCCACCATCGCGAGCTCGTGGGAGTCCTTGATGCCCATGCGCCGCTGCTCGGGCGAGTCCACGAGGAACAGGCCGCCGAACGACCAGAACGCCTGGCCGCCCAGGTTCTGCGGTCCCTCCTGGTCCACCACGGCGACGCGCTTGCCCGCATCCGCGAGCTCGGTCGCGGCGACGAGTCCCGCGAGCCCTCCGCCCACGACAATGACATCCACTTCCTGTCCCATGCGTGCCTCCCGGTAGCACCTGGCGCGCGGATGATAGCGTTTCGCGCGGAGAGCAGAGCTTTCCTTCATCTGCGCATCCCGGCGCTCCGGAGGCTAGACTCTCCGCGCATGGAGCCAGATGTGAAGGGCAACACGGGACCGATGGGCCATGATGCCGTCGCCTACGCGCAGCGTCAGGACGGGCTGTCCCCGGAGCCGCTGCGGGACGCGGCCTGGAGCGTGGCGGGGCAGCGGGCCTTTGGCGTGGTGCTCGACGTGGGCTCGGGCAGTGGCGGGTGGATCCGCCGGCTGCGGCAGAACCCCGCCGTCGAGCGCATCCTCAGCACGGACATCCACGACGCGGGCGCCAGCCGCCTGCCGGGCGTGGAGTTCCAGCTGCGGGACGTGTCCCGGGACGCGCTGCCGTGGGGCGACGGGTCGGTGGACTGGGTGTTCGCCATCGAAGTGCTGGAGCACCTGGCCAACCCGCGCCACTTCGTGAAGGAGGCCTTCCGCGTGCTCAAGCCCGGAGGCCACCTCTTCTTCACCACGCCCAACAACGACAGCCTGACGGCAAGGTTGTCCTTCCTGGTCCGGGGCTACTTCCCCGCGTTCTGCGAGCAGGACTACCGGGACTCCGGACACATCACGCCCATTACGGAACTGGACGCGCGGCGCATGGCCGTGGAGGCGGGCTTCCAGTCCATCGACTTCGACTATCCGTTGCCCGGGCGGATTCCCCGCAGCAGCGTGTACTGGCAGCGGTTCATGCCGGGGCTGCGCGGCCGGTGGTGGAGCGACGGGCTGTTCGCGCTGCTGACGCGCCCGCGCTGAAAGGACAGACGACGGGACTGGTCGCCTGTTCAGTCTTCGTGATAGCCCCTGCCGCGAACCAGCGAGGAGCGCGGATGCAACAGCGTTGCGTGTGGGTGGGAGCGGATCCGCTGTACCAGACCTACCACGACGAGGAGTGGGGCGTGCCTGTGCGCGACAGCCGCGCGCTCTGGGAGATGTTGATGCTGGAGGGCTTCCAGGCGGGGCTCGCCTGGATTGTCATCCTGCGCAAGCGCGAGGCCTTCCGGAAGGCGTTCAAGGGCTTCGACCCGAAGGTGGTGGCGCGCTTCACGGAGAAGGACGTCACGCGCCTGATGGCGGACGAAGGCATCGTCCGGGCTCGCGCGAAGATTGAAGCGACCATCGGCAACGCGCGCGCCTACTTGAAGATGCAGGAGGCGGGCGAGGACTTCTCCGCGTTCGTCTGGGGGATGGCGGGCGGTAAGCCCATCCGCAATGTGTGGAAGGGCCGGGGCGACGTGCCGGCGAAGACGGAGCTGTCGGAGGCGTACGCCAAGGCCTTCAAGCAGCGCGGCTTCAAGTTCGTGGGGCCGGTCATCGTCTACGCGTGGATGCAGGCCACGGGCATCGTGGATGACCACACCGTGGACTGCTTCCGGCACGGCGTGCGGCACCGCTGAGCGCAGGGGGACATCGAGGGCGGTGGGGCGGTGGACCTGTGCCGCCGGGTGCTGGTTTAACGGAGCGCATGCGCTTGCCCCTCTTCGTCGCGGTGCTGTTGCTCTCGTGGAGGGCCGGGGCTGAACCGGCTCCAGTGGTTCCCCGCTTCGAGCCAGGCGCCTGTGCCGTGGAGGTCGCCGCTACGGAGCGCATCGACTGCGGCCTGCTGGTGGTGCCGGAGAACCGGCACAAGGCGGACAGCCGCTCCATCCGCCTTCCCGTGACCCTCTTCCGCAGCCGTGCCGCGAAGCCCCTGGCGGATCCGGTGCTGTTCATGCCCGGGGGCCCGGGCCTCAGCGCGGTCGAGCACTTCACCTCCGGCAAGAACAACAAGCTCCTGGACCAGCGCGATTACATCGTCCTGGAGCAGCGCGGCGCGAAGTTCGCGCAGCCGTCGCTCCAGTGCCCGGAGACCTCCACCCTCAGGGGCGAGCTGGCCGCGGGCAGGCTGCGCGGGCCGGCGGCGACCACCGCGCTGACGCAGGCCGCGGGACGCTGCCGGGCGGTGCTGACCGCGTCGGGCGTGGACCTGGACGGCTACACCAGCGAGGCCGCCGCGGATGACATCGAGGATCTCCGCAAGGTGCTCGGCGTGGCGCGGTGGAACCTCTATGGCGTGTCTTACAGCACGCGGCTGATGTTGACCGTGCTGCGGCGGCATCCCGCTGGCGTCCGGAGCGTCGTGCTGGATTCGGTGCTGCCGCCGGAGGTGAACTTCGACGAGGTCTCCGCGACGAACGTGCTGCGTGTCCTGAACCAGGTGTTCGACGGGTGCGCGGTGGACCGCCAGTGCGGCGCAAGGTATCCCGACCTGCGCGCCCGCTTCACGAAGCTGGTGGCCGACGCGGACCGCCGCCCCTTGAAGCTGGCCATCCGGGCGGGCGGCGGACCGGTGGAGGTCCGGGGCGCGCAGGTGGTGGAGGCCGTCTACTCCGCCATGCACGAACCCGTGCAGATCCCCCTCATTCCCAGGCTCATCGTGGACGCCTCCGAGGGGCGTTTCGAGGCCCTGAGCGGGCTGATCCGCGACAACCAGGGGCCTTCGTCCATGGCCTGGGGCCTGCGCTATTCAGTCTGGTGCGCCGAGGAAATGCCGTTCGAGGACGCGGGGCGCATCGCCGCGCAGCTCGCGCCCGCCATGGGCCTGGGCGGAGTGAATGAGGGGACGGCTTCACCGCAGGAGTGCCGCGCGTGGAACGTCACCGCCGCGCCCGCTGTGGAGAACGAGCCGGTGAAGAGCGACGTGCCGGCGCTCGTCTTCGCGGGCGAGTTCGACCCGGACACGCCTCCGGAATGGGGTCACCGGCTGCTCGATTCGATGCCCAACGCGTACCCCGTCGACATGCGGGGCCGCAGCCACGCGGCCTCCTTCAACACGTGCGGCGTGAGCATCGTGGAGGCCTTCCTCCAGGACCCCTCGCACCCGCCCGCCGTCGACTGCGCGCTCAAGCGGCGCGGCGCGGACTTTTCCCTGAGCGTGCGGCCCTAGCCCCAGCACGCTTCACGCAGTGGACGGAACCGGCGAAACACCCAGGAGACACGAAATGAAGATCAGCGTGACGAGCGTGATGGTGGATGACCAGTCCAGGGCTTTGAAGTTCTACACGGAGGTCCTGGGCTTCGTGCTGAAGGTAGACGTCCCCATGGGTCCCAAGGACCGGTGGCTGACCGTCGTCGCGCCGGACGCGCCGGAGGGCACGCAGATTCTCTTGGAGCCCATGGGCTTCGCGCCCGCGCGCGTGTTCCAGAAGGCGCTGTTCGACACGGGCATCCCGTTGACGTCGTTCGGCGTCGACGACTGTCAGGCGGAATATGAACGCATGGTGAAACTCGGCGTGGTGTTCCGCAGCAAGCCCACCGTCATGGGCCCCGTCACCGTCGCTGTCTTCGAGGACACCTGCGGCAATCTCATCCAGATTGCTCAGGTGTAACGAGCCGTGTATCGGCCGTTCGTCGTATGTCACCCCGAGTCAGCCAGGGTTTACGCTGTGTCCTGGGTTTTCATGCTGACTGAGGGGGGATGTCATGACGCTGCGGATTCAATCCAGGGTACCGCCGCAGGAGCCTCGCAAGGGGCTCGCGGCGGGAACGGCACAAGGCAATACGACGCAGGGGACGCCGGCGCGTGCTCCGGAGGTGGCGGCTCGCCGGGCGGGCTTCTCCGAGCAGAGCGCGTTCGTCTCCAAGCAGCCGGACGTGACGTCCACGCTCAAGCGTGAGTTCGGCGCGCTGGCGTCGGACAAGCAGAAGTTCCACGAGACGATGCGGACGGTCTACGGCGAGGGCTACGACGCCGCCAAGGCCGAGCAGTTCCGACAGCAGGCCTTGAAGGGCGACTTCGGCTGGCTGCCGCCGGTGCGCACGGTGTCCGCGGAGACGCTGAACGGGGCCAACGGCGCCTACGACGCGGAATCCGGCACGGTGCTCATCAATGAGTCGCTGGATCCGTCGCTGGCGGCCTCCACCTACGTGGAGGAGGCGGGCCACCACCTGGACACGAAGCTCAACACCGAGGACGCCCAGGGCGACGAGGGCGAGCTGTTCCGCCGCATCCTGTCCGGGGAGAAGCTGTCCTCGAAGCAGGTGGCGGACATCCGCGCGGAGAACGACAAGGGCACCATCGTCGTGGACGGCAAGGCGAAGGAGGTCGAGTTCTGGAACCCCTTCAAGGCCATTGGTGACGCGGCCAAGGCCGTGGGCAACGCCATCGGTGGCGCGGTCACCACGGCGGCCAAGGCGGTGGGTGGCGCGGTCACCACGGCGGCCAAGGCGGTGGGTGGCGCGGTCACCACCGCGGCGAACTGGGTCGGCAACGCGGCGAAGACCGTCTGGAGCGGCGTGAAGAACGTGGCCAACCGCGCGGGCGATGGCCTGCGCAGCCTTCTCACCGGGGCCACCAGCACCGTGGTGGGCGCGTTCCGCAACATCGGAGAGGGGGTGGGCACCTTCTTCGGCGGCATCGGCAAGTTGTTCCAGGGCAAGTTTGGTGAAGGCTTCAAGCAGATGGGGCTGGGCCTGCTGAAGACCGTCGTGCAGACGCCGGTGGATGCCTTGCTGATGATGGGCGGACGGGCCCTGAGCGCCATCCAGACGCTGATTGGCGTGGAGCCGCCCGCGCGCAAGCTGTCGGACAGTGAGATCGCCACGCTGCGCAGTGTCTACGGGGACTCCATCGACTACTCGCAGATGCGCATCAAGGAGGGCAACTCCGGCCTCTTCAGCACCACCGGGCGCGCGTTCACCCACGGCAACACCATCTACATCCCGCCGGACAACCTGCCCCTGACGCCGGACCTGCTGGTGCACGAGTCGGCGCACGTCTGGCAGCACCAGAACGGCGGCACGGACTACATGAGCGAAGCCCTGGTGGCCCAGCACATCGGAGACGGCTACGACTTCGAGAAGGGCCTGGACGCGGGCAAGCCCTGGAGCGAGCTCAACCCCGAGCAGCAGGCGGAGTTCCTCCAGCAGGCCCAGCTCGCGGGCTACTTCGCCAACCCCGCCGCCGGCTTCCACTTCAACGGCAAGGACTACACGGCGCAGATTGAAGCGGCCATCGCCCAGGTGCGGGCCGGAAAGGGAGCCCCGTAGGCCATGCGGTCGCCGCGCCTCGCCAACCTGGGGTGGGCCTGGGTCCTGCTCCTGCTGCTCACCGCGTGCCGTCCGGTCCTCCAGGTGTCCCTGCTGGAGGGCGCGCGGCAGCTGCCCGCTCCGCGCTTCACCGTGGAGGATCCGGAGCACGCGGATCGCCCCCGCTACACCACCGTCCAGGTGTTGGACCGGGCGGGGGAGATGTACTGGCAGCTGCGGGCGGAGCCGTACGGCGACACGGCCAGTGTGGCCTCGCTGACGTACGGCGAGGCGCCCCCCGGCTTCACCGTGCTGGACGGGCCCCGGGCGCTCCAACCCGGGGGCCGCTACGCCCTGTACGTGGTGGGCAAGAACCGGGGCACGCTCCACTTCGACGTGGACCCAGAGGGGCACGCCACGGAGGTCTCCCCCTAGCGTGACGCCCCGGGCCCCCGGGGTGTTGCGCTAGCGTGGAGCCATGTCTTCGGAGCGCAGCAAGGGCCGTGTCCGCACGGTGGAGGAAGGGTTGGGGCGGCTCTCCTCGCGCGATGCGGGAACACGCGAGGAGGCGCAGTCGGCGTTGGAGGAGTTGCTGGTGTCCGGTGAGCCGGAGGCGCGGGAGCGGACCGCGCGGGCGCTCCTGGAGGAGCTGGGGCGGCCCGGGACGGCGGTCACGGAGCCCCTGCTGTTCCTGTTGCAGCGCAGCTGGTGGCCTCCGCAGCCGGGCCTCACCGGGCTCGCCGTCCAGAGCGTGCTGGCTTCGCTGACGCGGATGGAGGCGGACGCTCCGGCGCTGGAGAACGCCGCGAGCGTGCTCGCCGGGGTGTGCCGGGTGGATCCCTTCCAGCTCGCCGCGCTGGACGGGCTGTTCCAGCACCCGAGGGCCTCCGTGCGCGGCGCCATGGCGCGCGTCGTGGGCCGGCTGGGAACCGCCGCGGCGCCGGAGCTGCGCCAGCTGCTGGCGCTCCTGGAGGACGAGGAGGCCGTGGCCCTCTCCGCGCTGGAGTCCCTGGCCGCGCTCGCCCCGTTGGCGCCGGACCTCACCGCGCCCCGGCTGCTGGATCAGGTGCGCGATTCAGACGGAGCGCGCCTCTACCTGGCCCTGGTGTCGCTGCGGGGCCTGCTGGAGGAGTTGAACGGAGAGGCGCGGCCCGCGCCCGCGTTGCCGGACCTGGAGTCCGCGCTGCTGCGCCCGCTGACCGCGCCGGAAGCCCCCATCCGGCAGGAAGCGGCGGCATTGCTGGGGTTGAGCGGTCCGCTGTCGCCCGAGGCCATCGCGGCCCTGCGCGAGCACCTCCGTGACGAGAGTCCGCACGTCGCGGCCCGCTCCGCCGTGGCGCTGGTTCGCTCCGGCGCTCCGGCGGCGGAGGCCCTCTTCCTGCTGAAGGGCCAGCTGGGCCCGGCCGCGTCGCGCGAACTCCAGGAGGCCGCCGTGGCCGCGCTGGAGGAAGCGGATCCGGCCCGGCTGGGCCGGGCCAGGGGGATGCTGGAGACGGTGGCTCGCGACGCGGCAGGGCTGACGCGCGAGGCCCTCTTCGAGCTGCTGGGCCAGCTTCCCTGACGGCGGACCCGCCGCGTCCCCCCTCTACCCCCTGTCTTGACGGGGTCGCACTTCGCGGCCCAGGATTGGGAGTGCAGCTCCGTGGGAATAATCCCATGAGGGGGAAACATGGCTGGCTTCTTCGACGAAGAGGACGAGGCTCCGCAGTCCAACACCGCGCGGGTGGAAGAGGTGCGGCTGCGTCCGCGCGTACCCACCCCGCCCCAGGAGGAGTTTCCGCACCCGGGCCGGAAGCCCGGAGCGGGGTTCTTCTCCGACGCTCCCGAGCCGCTCCGGCGTCCCGGAGGCCAGGCGGATTTGCAGATGCCGGCCGTCATGCCGGATGACGAGGGGGGCTTCTTCGGGGGCAACCGCTCCCAGACGGAAGACCCCTTCAGCATGCCCTCCTCGGGGGAGGAGCCGGCGGAGGACCCGGTCATGGCCGGCATCGAGGCCGCGGGGAATGGCCGTTCCGCGAGCCAGCAGCAGCGGGACAAGACCTACGACGTCATCGGCAAGGTCGCGGGGGCCGTGGGCGTGGTCTCCGGCGTGGCGGACCTCGTGTATCCGGGCAGCGGCTCGGTCGTGCGGGGCGTGGGGAAGGCCATTGGCGGGGCTGCCGTGGTGGGACGGGGACTGGGGGCCGTCATGGACGACGCCTATGACCGGATCGATTCGAACCGCCACGAGCAGACGCAGGCGGACATCGCGCGGATGAAGGACCAGGCGGCGCGGGACAAGATCAACAAGAACACGCCTCGCGGCCACAACAAGATCACCGAGGACTGAGTCCATGCCCCTGCGCGCACATCCTGTGCAGAAGGAGTCGAAGACCCTCCTCTGCATCAACTGCCCGAACACCCTGCTGACCGTCCCCGCCAGCCGCTACACCTTGCAGCCGGACGACAGCTTCGCGAATCCGCAGGTCCTTTCGTTGTTCGCCGCGGTCTGTGACACGTGTGGATACACAGAGCTCTACAAGGAGGGCCCGCTGTTCCAGGGCGGCAGGTCCGAGGAGGGGGAGTCATGAAGACGAAGGTCGTGCTGGCCCCGAAGGAAGACATCCAGATGCAGTCGCTGGTGGCGACGCGGAGGCCCGATGACACGTTCTTCGGCACCTACCTGGCGACGATGACCAGCAAGCGCGTCTTCGCCGAAGACGCCAACGGCACGCTGCTCTTCAACTTCTACTTGAAGGACATTGCCCGCGCGGAGGTGCGCGAGAGCTTCTGGAAGGGCGATGGCATCCGGCTGCTCCTCCAGGACGGCAACGACTTCGTCTTCAAGCTGATGAAGGACGGCATCTACGAGGACGCGGACGCCGCGCGGCGGTGGGTGAACACCATCAACCAGGTGTTGCTCATCTGGCGCAATCAGACGCCCGCCCGCTAGGGGCGTGTCTGACGGATGCAGGTGGCGCTCGCCAGAGGCGCTGAGCGCCACCCGCATCGGGGCCTAGCACCCCAGGTTGGTGCCGGGGCTCACGCCGAGCAGGGAGCAGAACTGCAGGTACTTGTCGATGCGGCTCTGCACCTGGCCGGGGTTGCGGCCATAGCACTCCACCGACCCGTTGATGGTGCGGATGGTCTCACCGAAGCCCGCGCCGTTGACGATGGCGTTGTGGGCCGTCATGGAGCCCGCGCCGTTCTGCGTGGTCCAGAACCAGAAGCCCGTGCGCCACGCGGCGTTCGCGTCCTGGGCCAGCAGGTCCGGGTTCGACTGGAGCGGCAGGCCCAGCGCGTTGCCCGCCGCGCAGTAGTTGCCGTTCCACGACAGCTGCATGGGTCCGCGTCCGAAGTACCGCTTGCCCGGGGCGCAGCTGCACCCCGGAGGGCCCCACGAAGTGTCGCAGTAGTCGCCCTTGTTGATCTCCTCGATGTACACGAGCCCGCCCGTCTCGTGTGACACGTTGGCCAGGAAGGCGGCCACCTCGCGCTTGCGCGTGTCGGTGTCACCCGTCGTCGCCAGGCCCGGGAAGCCATTCGCGGCGGCGATGAGCGCGTCGTACGTGTAGAAGCCGTTGCGGCCGGGGAACATGGTGTTGAACATGTCGCGGGTGAGGATGCCCCCGAAGCCCGAGCCGCCCCCGGTCCCGCCGCCGGAGACCTTGTCGAACGTCCAGCGCTGGTTGTCGCGGTCCGCGTAGAACGGGTACTGGACGATGAGGGTTCCGTTGTCCGGCGAGCCATACGACAGGTCCATGGCCATGCCGGTGTGGCGCGGGTGGAAGCTGAACTGCGTGCCGCCCCGGTTGATGAACTGGAACTGCTGGTTGGCGCCGTCGACGTAGGTCCACTGGTGGAGGACGGCGTTCTCCGCGGTGCTCACCCCCACGATGTCCAGGGCCTTGCCGCTGTTGACGTTGATGATCTTCCAGAACCCGCCGGACGTGGGCGAGATGTGGAACTTCTGCGCGTTGGTGCCGTTGCAGTCCCACTGCTGCACCTTCGCGCCGTCCGCCGTGCTGGACGACGCCACGTCGATGCACTTGTTCGTCCGCACCGAGCGGATGACGTAGTCGCCCTCCGTGATGGTCGACACCACGGCGGCGCTCTCCACCTGGCCCACGGCTTCTTGCGCGGTGTCTCCGGCTTCCGGCCCCGAACAGCCCGCCAGCGCGCCCACGACTCCCAGCAACGACAGACCGCGGATCATTCCCTTGTGGCTCATGACGTCTCCCATGGGTACCGCCAGCAGATGGAGGAACTCCTGGGAGGTGTATTTGTACGTCCCAGGTAGACTTTGTTTTCTGAGAGAACAAAGTCTCCTGGCTTCATGCCATCAGGCTAGATATCCAGTCAATCCGGGGAATCCGAAAGGCGCTTCAGGAAGCGCTCCGTGAAGAGGTACGCGTCTCCCGGCCACCGCGCGGACACGTAGCGCCCGTCCTCCACCACGAAGGCGGGCGCGTGGTCCGTCGCGGTGCCGCGCTTGGACAGGACGCGGGGGCCTCGCTCGAAGTGGCTCGGGTCCGCGAGCGCGGCGGCGACCTCCTCCTCCACGTACGCGGGATAGGTGCGGTAGTAGCGGCCCAGCTTCCACGCGGTCAGCAGGTACGCGGAGCGCTCCATGTACTTGGGCAGGCACGTGGTGCGCGTGCCGTGGAGCACGCTCTTTCCGGTGGCGGGGTCCTTGGTGCGCGCCAGCACCAGCACGCCGTGGCAGATGGCCGCCACGGGCCGCTGGAGCGCCCAGAACGCCGCCACCTTCGCCTGGAGCGCGCCGCTGCCCAGGTACTGCCGCATGCCCGGCGCGTGGCCTCCAGGCAGCAGGAGCGCGTCGAAATCCGACGGCGTCACCGCGTCCCAGGTCAGAGGCTTCTGGAAGGCCTGCGTGAGCGTGAGGTCGCCATAGAAGCGCTTGGGCTCCGGATCCGCGCCCAGCTGTCCGAAGAGCACGCCGGTGAGCAGCCGCGGATCCGCGGCGGGCATGTGGCCCTTCTCCGTGGCGAACACCACTTCGTGGCCCGCGTCGGTGAGCAGGCGCCAGGGGACGGCCACCTCGGTGACATCGAAATCATGATCGGGCAGCGGGACGAGGACGCGGCGAGCGGAGGCCATGCGGCCAGTCTTTCCCGCGGTCCCGGGGCTGACAAGCGGTCAGGAGCCTCGCTCGATCTCCATCCGGTAGCCCACGCCTCGCACGGTCTGGATGGAGAAGCGTGAGGCGCTGGTCCACTTGAGCTTGCGCTTCAGGCTGGAGACGAAGTTGTCCACGGTGTGTGGGTCCACCACCACGTCCGTGCCCCAGACCGCGTCCAGGATTTCGTCGCGCTTGAGCGCCCGCTCGCGCTCCTTCAGGAAGAAGGCCAGTAGGTCGAACTCCTTGCGCGTCAGCTCCACCTCCGCGCCTTCGGGGGAATCCACGCGCCGCCGGTCCAGGTCCACGCTGTAGCCCGCGAAGCGCAGGACCTTCGCCGGGGCGACACCGCCACCGCGCTTCAGGTGGGCGCCCACACGTGCGAGCAATTCGCGCAGCCGGTAGGGCTTGCCCAGGTAGTCCTGTGCGCCGGACTCGAAGCCGCGCACCACGTCCTCCTCCAGCGTGCGCGCGGTGAGCATCAGCACCGGTACGCTCAGGCCTTCTTCTCGCAGCGCGCGGCAGAGCGAGTAGCCGTCTCCATCCGGCAGCATCACGTCCAGGAGGATGAGCTGGAAGTCGCGGCGGGACAGGTGCTCGCGCGCCTCCTTCACCGTGGCGGCCTCCTCCACGGCGTAGCCGCCCTGGTGCTCCAGGTTGTCACGCAGCGCGAGCCGCAGGTTCGGGTCGTCCTCCACGACGAGGACGGTGGGGGCGGCGATGGTCATGCGTTGCTCCGGGCCTCGGGGCGGTACTCGGGAAGGGTCAGCTCGAAGGTCGTGCCTTCGGAGCTGGAGGCCGCTACGCGCAGCGTGCCTCCGTGCAGCCGGGCAATCTTCCGGCACAGCGCGAGCCCCAGCCCGCTGCCGGGGACCTCGCGGCCGTCGCGGCCGGACAGCCGGTAGAACTCGCCGAAGACGTGCTCCCACTCGGACGCCGGGATGCCGGTGCCGTTGTCCGTGAAGTGCACTCGCCCTCCGGACAGCGTCTGGACGTGCAGTCGCACGGGGCTGCGGGTGTTGTACGCGCATGCGTTGCGCGCCAGGTTCGCCAGCAAGAGCCGCAGGAGCTGCGCGTCCGCGTTCAGCTCGCGAGCGTCCACGTCCGCCGTCAGCTCCACCGGCACCGGCGCGCCGGACTCCAGGTCCCGGCGCAGGTTGGAGACCAGCTCGTCCAGCCGCACCGGCGCGAGCTTCGGCACCCAGCGCCCCTTGTCGATGCGGTTGAAGGACAGGAGGTTCTCCACCAGGAAGCCCAGCCCGTCCGCCTCGCGGATGATGCGCGCGGGGTAGTCCTTCGCGTCCGCGCCCTCCGCCACCCGCCACTCCAGCGTCTCCGCGAGCAGGCGGATGGAGGCCAGCGGCGTGCGCAGTTCGTGCGACACCGTGGCCACGAAGTCGCTCTTCAGCTCCAGGAAACGGTACTTGCGCTGCTGCGCCACGAAGGCCAGCACCGCGATGGTGAGCGCCAGCGCCGCGCACAGGACCAGCATCAGCGTCTTGATCCGGTAGCGGCTCTCCAGCGCCTCTTCGCCCCGTGTCCACTCGGACGACTCCACCGCCACCGGCAGCGACGCCAGCGTCAGTACTGGCGCATCCCCCGGCAGGGCCACGTGTCCGTCCGCCTTCAGCAGGCCGCGCTCCCGCATCTCGCGGGTGAGCCCCGCCAGGAGCCCTGACAGGTCCAGCGCCAGCCCGCGTACGTCGGCCCCCTGGAGCGGTTCCAGGTACCAGCCGGACCCCGCCAGCACCGGCTCCCGCACGTCCTCCGGAAGGAGCAGCGGCGTCGCGGCCAGCTCGCGCGTCCTCGCTTCGAAGTCCGCCACCGGCACGCCCACGCGCGTGGAGAGCGCCACCACCTTTTCGCGCAGGAAGTCGAAGTCCTCTGGCGTGAAGCGCGAGCGCTTGAGCAACAGCAGCCGCTGCAAGCCCTCCAGCCGCCCTCCGCCCTGTCCATCCACCAGCCCGTCGCGCACCAGGGCCCGCATCAGGTCCGGCACCACGTCGCCCCGCGCCGCCACGTCCTCCAGCACTACCAGCATCGAGGGCAGGTCCCTCGTGGACGCGAGCACGAAGCGGGCGCGGTGCTGGAGCAGCGCCATCAGCGACAGCAGCGTGGCCCGCCGGTCCTTCGCCTTCAGCGACTGCTCCACCAGCGCCATCCGCTCCAGCCGTTCCTTCCAGGGCCCCTCGTCCTCGTCCGCGACCTCCGTGCCCGCGCGCAGCCGCGCGTAGCGGTCCTTCGCGGGCGAGTCCCCGGCCGTATCGAAGAGAGCCAGCCGCGGCAGCACCTGCTCCCCCTGTTCCCGCAGGTACAGCCCCGGCGTGGCCACGAGCGGATCCTCCTTCGCCGCGGCGAGCGTGGAACGCGAGGCATCCAGTCCCTCTCGCAGCGCCTGCCCCAACGACGCGCGGGCGTACTGCTCCAGGGCCTCGCGCCGGGAACGGAGCGAGGCCCGAGCATCCTCGCGTTCAGCGGCGAAGATGCGGTGGAGATAGCCCAGGCCGACCGCGAGCCCGGCGAGGCCGAGCACGAGTGCGACGAGGGTGGGCAGCAGCCTGCGCGGCATCCGGACAGTCCCTACTTGATGGTGGGGACGCGGTCGGCGTCCATTGTGCGCACCGGCGCGAAGGACTCGAAGCGGTCCTCGCGGCGGTCCAGCTTCTTCGCCAGCCGGATGAGGTTGCCCAGCTCCACCACGTCAGTGCGGGACTTCAGCGGCGTGCCCAATTCCTCCCACAGCGACACCAGCGCGTCGTAGGTGAGCGGGCGCGCCCAGTAGGAGCCGCGCAGCTTCTCCGCGAAGGCGGCGGCCACGTAGGACAGGCGGGTGGGGGACGCGGCCTTCTCATAGGCGGGGCGCAGGAGCGTCATGGGCATGGCCTTCTCGATGAGGCGCGAGCTGCCGCCCTCCGGGGCCTTGTAGCGGATGCGCAGCGTGCCGAAGTTCGTCTGAGCCGGGTCGCGCAGCTTCACTTCATAGAGCGCGGTGACGGCGTGGCCCGCGCCCACTTCACCCGCGTCCACGCGGTCGTCGTTGAACTGCTGCTTGGTGAGCAGCCGGTTCTCGTAGCCGATGAGGCGGTAGCGGGACACCGTCTTGCGGTCGAACTCCACCTGGAGCTTCACGTCCTTGGCCACCACCTGGAGCGTGCCGGTGAGGTTCTGCACGAAGATGCGGCGGGCCTCCTCCAGCTTGTCCACGTAGGAGTAGTTGCCTTCACCCACCTGTGCCAGGCGCTCCATCAGCACGTCGTTGTAGTTGCCCATGCCGAAGCCCACGGTGGACAGGGTGATGCCCGCCGCCGCCTGCTCCTTCACCCGCGCCCAGATGCCATCCGCCTGGGTGATGCCGTTGTTCGCCACGCCATCCGAGCAGAGGATGACGCGGTTGATGCCGCCCTTCACCAGGTGGCTCGCGGCCAGCGCGTAGCCCAACTCCATGCCGGCCTGCGCGTTGGTGGATCCCTCTGCCTGGACGCTGTCGATGGCGCTCAGGATGACGGCCGTCTGCGTGGCATTGGTGGGGGCCAGCACCTGATGGGCGGTGCTTCCGTAGACGACGATGGACACCCAGTCCCGCTCATCCAGCGCATCCACCAGCAATCGCAGCGAGCGCTTCACCATGCCCAGCCGGCTCTCCATGGCCATGGAGCCGGACACGTCGATGACGAAGACCAGGTGCGCCGGCTTGCGCTCGGCGCGGCTCACGTCGCGCGCCTTCACGCCGATGTGCACCACCTGGTAGCCCTTGCGCGCGGGGGAGGGGAAGCCCTCCACGTTCACGCTGAAGGGCGCGTCCGGGGCGTTGGCGTAGCCGTAGTCGAAGGTGTTGACGAACTCCTCCACACGCACCGCCTGCTCGTCCGGCAGCGCGCCGCGCTCCAGGTAGGCGCGCGTCAGCGTGTACGACGCCGTGTCCGTGTCCACGGAGAAGGTGGAGAAGCGCTCCTCCTCGGTGTCCACGGTGGGGTTCACGCCGTAGCCCTTGAAGTACATGTCGAAGAAGCGCTGACCCTGCGGGGCCTCGGTGCGCTCCGGCGCGGGCTGCGGCGTCGGCAGCGCCGAGGCCTGGGGCGCGCGGTAGACCGTCTGCGGCGTGCCGTCCGGGACGACGACGTGCATGTACGGCAGGGCCCAGGACGGGGCGCGCGCGCGGTCGTTGTTGCTGTTAGGGGCGCCGGACGCCGCCGACTCCGCCAGGGACTCGAAGTTGCGCGTCGCACCGCCCTGGCCCACCGGGCGCGCCACCGCGATGCGCTTGATGAACTCCTGGTCCACGTTGACGCCGTGGTTCGTCCCGCCCACGTCGATGACGGGGGGCGAGCCGACCAGGGTTTCCGTCGACGAGAAGCTCTCAGGGATCATCTCCACGTTCACGCGGATGGTGCGGTTGAGGAGTAGCTGGAGCTCAGGGCGGACGACAGGCCTGAACGACTCCAATTCGAACCGCAGGGTGTACGTGCCCGCGGGAAGCTGGGGGATGCGGTAGTTCCCATGGACGTCCGTGACGACCAACTGTTCGCCCTGCATGCTGGGGGAGGTCGCGGTGATGACCACGTCCGGCAAGGGCTTCTTGGTCTCGGTGTCAATCACCGTGCCGATGATGACGCTCTTGCCGACTGTGCCCGCGTCGGGCTGAGCCAGCACGGGCTCGGCGGGCATCATCAGGAACAACGGCAGGGTGCTTCTCAGGAGGGACTTCAGCATGGACCACCTCTCGCGCATCAGGGTGGAGCCATCATCCAGATGCGCCCCGCATCGAACCGCATGGGGGGCTCGTCTCCTCATCATGGTTTCATCATGAAGGGAAACCGTGCCGGGGGCGCGGTGTCTGATTAGAAAGGCCGTCCATGACGGCACTCGGCACCCTCTTTCCCACCGAAGAGCAGATTCCCCCCGGCGTGCGGCTGCCTGCCTATCTGGAGCAGCGCGAGTACCTCGTGGGAGGCGAGCTGCGCACCTGGACCGGCGAGCTCAACCCGGTGGCGAGCCCCGTGTTCGTCCGGACCCCGGAGGGGCTGAAGCAGAAGGTCATTGGCGCGACCCCGCTGCTCACCTCTCGTGAGTCCCTGGACGCGCTGGCGGCGGCGGTGAAGGCCTACGACTCCGGCCGGGGCGTCTGGCCCTCCCTCAAGGTGGCCGAGCGAATCGATCACGTGGAGCGCTTCCTCATCGCCATGCGCGCCCAGCGCACCGCCGTGGTGAACCTCCTCATGTGGGAGATTGGCAAGACGCAGCCGGACTCGGAGAAGGAGTTCGACCGCACGGTGGACCTCATCGTGGAGACCATCCGCGCGCTGAAGGAGTTGGATCGCACCTCGTCCCGCTTCGTCCAGGACCAGGGCATCATGGCGCAGATCCGCCGCGCGCCCATGGGCGTGGCCCTGTGCATGGGGCCGTACAACTACCCCCTCAACGAGACCTTCAGCACGCTCTTCCCTGCGCTCCTGATGGGCAACACCGTGGTGTTCAAGCCGGCGAAGTTCGGCGTGCTGCTGGTGCGGCCCCTGCTGGAGGCGTTCCGGGACTGCTTCCCGCCCGGCGTCATCAACATCATCTACGGCCGGGGCCGGGAGACCGTGGGCGCGCTGATGGAGAGCGGGCAGGTGGACCTGTTCGCCTTCATTGGCACCAACAAGGGCGCCAGCGAGCTGAAGCGCATGCACCCCCGGCCGCACCGCCTCAAGTCCGTGCTGGGCCTGGACGCGAAGAACCCGGCCATCATCCTGGAGGATGCGGACCTGGATAACGCAGTGAAGGAGTGCATCACCGGCACGCTGTCCTTCAACGGTCAGCGGTGCACGGCGCTCAAGCTGCTGGTGGTGCACCGGAACATCGTGGACGCGTTCCTCGCGAAGTTCACCGCCGCCGTGGACAAGCTCAAGCCCGGCATGCCCTGGGACCCGGGCGTCGCCGTCACGCCGCTTCCGGAGCCGGGCAAGGCGACATACCTCCAGGGGCTGGTGGACGACGCGGTGTCGAAGGGCGCGCGCGTGGTGAACCAGACGGGCGGGCAGGGGGCCCGGTCGTTCTATTCACCCACGGTGGTGTACCCGGTCACGCGCGACATGCGGCTCGCCACGGAAGAGCAGTTCGGCCCGGTGGTGCCGGTGATGGTCTTCGACGACGACGCGGAGGCCGTGCGGCTGGTGGTGGAGTCGCAGTTCGGTCAGCAGCTGAGCCTGTTCGGGAAGGACTCCGCGCGCGTCGGGCGGTTCATCGACGCGTTCTCCAACCAGGTGGGCCGCATCAACCTCAACTGCCAGTGCCAGCGCGGGCCGGACACGTTCCCGTTCAACGGCCGCAAGGACTCCGCGGAAGGGACGCTGTCCGTGGCGGACGCGCTGCGGGTGTTCTCCATCCGCACGCTGGTGGCGACGAAGACGACGCCGGACAACACCGCGCTCGTCCAATCCATCCTGACCCGAAGAGAGTCGGATTTCCTCACCACGGACTTCCTCTTCTAGTCCGGCCTTGGCCCTGGGTGGTATGCCCTGGGCCATCCCATGGCTCCGCGCACCACGACCCTCGAGCTGCACAAGGAAGAGATGAAGTTCTCCGCGGGGCACTTCACCATCTTCTCCGCCACGCACCGCGAGAACCTGCATGGGCACAACTTCTCCGTCTACGTCGCGCTGACGGGGGAGGTGTCCGATGATGGCCTGCTCTCGGACTACGGTCCGCTCAAGCAGGCCATCATCAACCGCTGCAAGGCCTGGAACGAGACGTTCTTCCTCCCCAGCCGCTCCAAGCACCTGCGGCTGGAGCGGGACGAAAAGGGCAACCACGTGGCGCACTTCAACGGCGAGGAGCTGCGCTTCCTCGCTCGCGACGTCACGGTGCTGCCGGTGGCCAACGTGTCGCTGGAGGAGCTGGCGCGCGTCTTCGGCGAGGAGCTGGTGGGCGACGGCAGCGGCATGGCGCGCGACCACATCACCGGGCTGCTGGTGAAGTGCGCTTCGGGCCCTGGCCAGTGGGCCTCCTGGGAGTGGAAACGCGATGTCTGATCAGGTCCTCATCACCGGCGCCAGCCGGGGCATTGGCCGGGCGGCGGCGGAGCGCTTCCGCAAGGAGGGCTGGCGCGTCATCAACGTGTCGCGAAGCCCCTGCACCGTGCCGGGCGTCGTCAACGTGACGGTGGACCTGGCCGTGCCGGGCTGGGAGCCCGCGGTCGAAGCGGCGCTGCGCGACGGCGCCGGACCCGGGCGCTTGTCCGTCATCCACAACGCAGCCCTCTACGAGCACGACGACGCGCTGACCATGGACGCGGACCACCTGCGCCGCGTGCTGGAGGTCAACGTGGTGGCCCCGCTGGTGCTCAACCGCCTGGCGCGGCCGCTGCTCACGGACGGCTCGTCCCTGCTCTACGTGTCATCCACGCTGGGGGAGAAGGCCGTGAAGGGCGTGGCGTCCTACGTGACGACCAAGCACGCGCTCATCGGGATGATGCGGGCCACCTGCCAGGACCTGGCGGGGACCCAGGTCCACACCGCCTGCGTCTGCCCCGGCTTCACGGACACGGAGATGCTCCGCGAGCACATGGGAACGGACCCCTCCGTCCGGGCGAGCGTGGCGGGGATGACGACGTTCGGGCGGCTCATCACGCCGGAGGAGATTTCCGGCGTGCTCTACCTCTGCGCCACCACTCCGGTCCTGAATGGCGCGGTCATCCACGCCAACCTGGGCCAGGTAGAGCGCTGAAGCGGCTTCAGCCTTCCGCGGCGTAGACGGTGCACGAGGACGTGCAGGTCTCCGCCACGCGGATGCGCGCGACGGTGGTGCCGGGCACGTTCACGCGATCGAAGAGCCACGCGGCCAGCAGCTCGCTCGTGGGGTTCTCCAGGCCGGGGACGTCATTGAGCAGCCGGTGGTCCAGCTGGGCGTGGAGCGGCTGCCAGGCGGCGTTCAGCTCCGCGAAGTCCACGATCCACCCGAACTGCGGATGCACGGGGCCGCGGAGGGTGATTTCGATGCGGTAGCTGTGGCCATGCACCCGCGAGCACTTGTGCCCTTCCGGAACGTTGGGCAGGCGGTGCGCGGCCTCGAAGGTGAACTCCTTCGAGATTTCGGTGACGAGGGGGGTCTTCTTCAAGGGACAGTCTCCTGACGGCGGCCTTCTACCTGTCATGTCCCCCGGCGTCCACGTGCCTGGAGGCGCGGGCCCGGACGCCAGGCAATTCCCCGGAATCAGATGATCCCGCCCCCCGCATCCTTTCCTTGTTGGACATGAGCGCACAGGCTGCCGGCCCCTTTTTCCCGGAGGCCTTCGTGATGCGTCGTTCCTTCCTCGCACCGCTCCTGGTGCTCGCCAGCCTGCTGGCCTGTGGTCCCGTTCCAGAACAGGAGTCCTCGCCCACCGCGACCCGCGCTCAGGGCCTGACCTCCGCCAACGGGCTCGTCACCCTGGAGGCCGTGGGCACGGGCCGGCCCTATGCCTTCGCCACCGCGCAGCCAGGCACGCAGCTCTACGTCGACCGGACGTACACGCTCACCGGTCTGTCCCCTCGGCTCCAGGGTGGTGTGCTGCTCCAGGCGGCCAACGACGACAAGCTCTACACCGGCGCGTCGCAGGTGCGGTTGGGCCTGAACTCCGCCGCCACGGTCTACGTGGCCATGGACCGCCGCAACACGGTGCTGCCCGCGTGGTTGGCGGACGGCACCTGGGCGCTCACCGACGAGGTGCTCGCCACCAATGATCCCTCCGCGACCACGTCCAGTTCCTCCACGCCCATGAAGGTGTACGTGAAGTCCGTGCCCTCGGGGACGCTGGTGTTGGGGGGCGGCATGGCGGCTCCGGCGCAAGGCACCAACGCGCAGTATGTCGTCGTCATCCAGTACGCCAGCAGCGAGCCGGGCGTGGTGGCGCGCTTCTTCCCCAACCTCCGGATGCAGGGCGTTCCGGTGCTGCGTCACCTGTCCACTGTGAACGTGTCCTACGGCACGGGAGCGCCGGTGGCTGGCATTCCGGCGGACTTCTTCGGCATGCGCATCGAGGGCTACGTCACGCCCGCCTTCACGCAGACGTACTCGTTCCGCACCTCCGCCAGTGGTGGCGTGCGGCTGTGGGTGAATGGACAGCTCCTGGTGGATGACTGGTTCGAGCACGCCGTGGAGCAGCACTCCGGAAGCATCGCCTTGTCGCAGGACGTCCCCGCCAGCGTGGTGCTGGAGTTCTTCGACGCGGAAGCCGCGGCCTCGCTGCTGCTCCAGTGGCAGAGCGCCAGCCAGCCCTGGCAGACGGTGCCCGTGTCCCGCCTGGAGACGGCGGCGCTGCCCCAGCCGCGTCCCCTGGGTGCCCACTGCACCGCGGACGCGCAGTGCCGCTCCGGTGGGTGCAGCGTGTTCCCCGTGGGCAACGTCACCATCTGGAACGAGGGCGACGCCGTCTGCACGCCCGAAGTGGCGGAAGGTCAGCCCGGGCTCAAGGCCGAGTACTTCACCTCTGAGTTCCTCTACAACCGCGCCACCGTCCGGCGCGAGGCGTTCCTGGGGACGTACTGGGGCGCGTCCTCTCCCGCGCCCGGCGTGCCCGCCGACAGGTGGTCCGCGCGCTGGTCCGCCACGCTGACGGCGCCCACCACCGGCACGTACACGCTGCGCACCGCCACCGAGGACGGCGTGCGCCTGTGGCTGGACGGCGTGTTGCTCGTCGACGACTGGATGGAGGCGGAGGGCGGGCAGACGCATGACGTGGTCGTGTCGCTCACCGCCAACAGCCCGCATGACCTGGTGATGGAGTTCTTCGAGGGCTACGGCGACGCGCACGCACAGCTGTCGTGGACCGGCCCGGGCATCCCCTGGCAGACCGTCACCACCGCACTGAGCACGCCGCCGCACTTCACCTGCCGGCCGCACGGCTCCCAGTGCCGCTCCAACGAGGACTGCTGCGGTGGCTTCTGCTCCGTGTCGCCGGTGGGCAACGTCACCATCTGGAACGAAGGGGCCACGGTGTGCGGCCCCCGATAAACTGAGTCATCCGCGAGGGCCCGCGCTCAGCCTTCGAGCGCGGTGCCCAGCCGTGCGAGCACCCCCGGCCAGCCCGGCTTCATCCCTTCGAAGGCGCGGCGGCCCATGGGCGAGTCCAGGTTGAAGCCTTCGTGGACGAGCGTAAGCCGCGTCCCGCTGCCCTCCGGCACGAGCCGCCAGGTGAGGGTGGTGTCGAGCGTGCCCGTGGCGAAGCGGTACTGGAGCAGTTTCTCCGGCTCCACCGCGACCACCTCACAGGGCTGCTGACCCCAGGGGCCCATGTCGAGCGTGAAGCGGTGGCCCACGATGGGGCGCACGTCGCCCGCGGCCCACCACTTCGCGTGGAGCGCCGGGTCCGTCAAAGCCTTCCACACGGCGGAGGGCGGATGGGCATACACGTGGTCCAGCTGGATGACGGCGGGGGGATTCATTTGCGTGACTCCTCGTCGAGCACGTCCTCGAGCGCGGCGAGCCGCTGCTTCCAGTAGTGCGTGAAGGCCTTGAGCCAGTCGTCCACCTCCGACAGCGGACGCGGATCCAGGTGGTAGTAGCGTTCACGGCCGCGCGGCTCCTCGCGGACGAGTTGAGCCTTGCGCAGGACCTGGAGATGTTCGGACACGGCGGGCCGGCCCAGATTGAAGCCGCTCGCCAGGTCGTTCACCGCGCGTGGCCCCTTGCGCAGCTGCAGAAGGATTTCCCGGCGCACCGGATTGGAGAGCGCCGAAAAGACATCCGGTTCGGACATGGTCCGGATTGATACGTCGGAAATATCCGACGCGTCAAGAGACGTCGGAAACTCCCGACGCGTCGGTGGACGCCCGGGGCTTGCGTGAAGCGGTTA
The DNA here is from genome assembly GCF_003668955.1 of Corallococcus sp. AB038B. NCBI lineage: Bacteria > Pseudomonadati > Myxococcota > Myxococcia > Myxococcales > Myxococcaceae > Corallococcus > Corallococcus sp. AB038B. The sequence goes on from NZ_RAWO01000001.1 coordinate 1,627,165, forward strand.
CCGGCGGGCGGCGCGCGGCTGTGCGAGGGGCGCGCGCTGTTCCCGGCGGATGGGGAGCCGGAGGAGCTGGGCGTAGCGCGCGAGCCGATCCTCGAAGCGCCGGGCATCGCGGCCCCAGTGCACGACGACGGTGCGCTCCGGGTTCTTCTGGTGCGTCAGCGCGATGCCGTACTCGTCCTGCGCGCCAATCCAGTCCGGGTGGTGGCGCCGCTCGCAGTCGAGGCCGGCGTAGTGGGTCAGGGGCTCGCTCCAGGTGAAGGCGCTCAGGGCCCCGCCACCGTGCATTGACACCTCCGAGGCCGTCACCAACACCTCCAGGCGGGTCGTCACGCACCGCACGATAAGCGTCCCGGTCACGAACAAGCCCAGGACGCCCACCAGCGGCAGCATCCATTGCTCACGCAGCAGGGCCAGGGACAGGCCCTGGTCCAGCGCGTAGGCGACGGGGAGCACGACCAGCAGCACCAGCCCGAGCAGCGGCCACACGACCTGGCCGAGCAGCGGACGCGTGCGGAAGCGCAGGGGGAGGTCACCCCCCATGTCCATCTTCTGTGGAACCGGTGAAAGCACTTCGAAGAAGGACATGGGGCCGGTGTCTCGGGCGTACGGGCGATGGATGCCTTTGACCCAAGCTCAACATGCCGGCGGATGGGCTGTCCACGTCTTCCCGGGTAGTCCGGGAGCCGCCGGACGGACCGCGCCCCTTCAGCGGGAGTGCTGTTTGAAGAAGTCCCACATGATGGTGGTTCCGTCGGGACCCGCTGGGTCCGCGAACGGGAAGGCGCCGTCACCGCCAGGCCATGCGTGACCCATGCCCTGGATTTCGATGTGCTGCACCAGGAGCACGCCGTTGGAGACGTAGTCCCTCACGGTGTACTTGCGGCCTCCCGGTGAAACAGCGGACGTCGTCCGGGCCGGGGTGTTGGACACGCTGTTGTTGTTGGAGCCGTCATCGCCGTAGTCGTTCGTCTGGACGAACTGGCGCGCGGCCTGCTGTCCATTGACGGGATTGACGACGTCATCCGACGTGCCGTGGACCACGAGCACCGGCACCTTCCGGCGCGGCTTGCCCGAGCACGCCCACGCGTCATAGCCCCGCTCATCCGGCGAATAGATGCTGCCGAACGTCATGGCATAGAGGCTGCCGGACGCAGTGGTGGCCGCCTTGTACATGGCGCCCGCGCCCACCATGCCCGCGGTGAACACATCCGAGTAGCAGGCCATCAGGACGCTGGTCATCACCGCGCCCGCGGAGACGCCGCCCAGGTAGACGCGGCGCGAGTCCACCGCATAGTGGCTCTTCACCCAATCCACCATGCCGACGATGATCGACGGCTCGCCAATGCCTCGCTCCTGGTTGGAGGAGAACATGAAGTTCCAGCATTGGGTGCCGTTCGCGAACATCGCCTGGTTGGGATAGAGCACCAGGAACTTCTCCGCGTCCGCCTTCGCGTTCAGCCGTGACAGGCCCGCGAACTGGTCCGGGTTCTGAAGACAGCCATGGAGCCCCACGACGAGCGGGAGCGGCTCGCCGGGTTGGTAGCCGGTGGGGACCCAGAGCTGGTAGCTCCGGGTGCCCCAGACGTTCGAATAGACGCCGTGGACCCACTCGCCCGCGTGGGCCTGGGTGGTTCCCAACACGGCGAACAGCGCGCACACCGCCACCGCCATGCGAGACATGGCCTGGACCTTCCGAGTCACCGACATGTGTCTGCCTCCTGCTTCAGCCAGGACGCGTCATGCGCCCGGGTGACTCGACATCCCGGAGGAACCGCTCCACCGCGTCGGCGACCTGTCCGGGTTGATCCACGGGCGCGGCATGCCCGGAATCCGTCAGCACTTGGAGCCACGCGTCCTTGAGCTGGCCGACGTAGGCCTGCTTCGTGGACAGTGGCGTGTAGTCCCGTTCGGAGTGCAGCACGAGCACGGGACAGGTGATGTCCTTCAGCCGGTCCTGGACGCTCCAGCCGACGAGCCCCTTCGTCGCGCGCAGGTACACGTCCGGCGCGTTGGCGCCCAGGGATTCAATGGCCCGTTGGCGCAGGGCCTCCTGCTCCGGCTTGGGGAACAGCCTGGGGGCCACGCGCTTCGCCAGCCCGCGGGGACCCAGCAGGCGCAACACCAGCAGTCGCGCCGCGAACTCCATCTTCCGGCGGAACGTGCGCGCGACCATGTCCGGCCCGCTGTTGACCACGGTCAGGCTGCGCACCAGGTCCGGCCGGTCCACCGCCAGTTGGAAGCCCATCATCCCGCCCATGGACAGGCCGACGACGTGCACCTGCTTCAGCCCCAGCCCGTCACACAGCGCGGCGATGTCCCGCGCGAAGAGGGCCACGCCATACGCGCCCGCTGGCTTGTCGCTCTGGCCGTGGCCTCGTGCGTCCGGCACCAGCACGCGGTGATGCGCGGACAGCCGGGGCGCCACCGCTTCCCAGTCGCTGCCGGACGAACCCAGCCCGTGGAGGAGCAGGATGGGAGCTCCCTCGCCGGACTCCTGGAGGTGCAGGGTGACGCCGTCGGGGAGGGAGAACGTGGGCATCGTCAGGTGAACGACCGTTCAGAGGGGGGATGGACTACGCTTGCAGGGTCGGTGGAACCGTAGCTGAACGACCGTTCGTTTTTCAAGGTGGCTCCCATGGCGTCTTCCTCCCCGTCCCGTCTTCGTGCGCGCAAGGCGGTGCTTCCGGCCTCGGCGCTGGCTGACGGCACGCGTCGCCGCATCCTGGAGACGGCGCTCCAGCTCTTCGCGAGCCGGGGCTTCCATGACGCGTCCATCCGGGACCTGGCCAAGGAGCTGGAGCTGCGGCCCAGCGCGCTCTACGCGCACTTTCCCTCCAAGGAGCACGTGCTCGCGGAGCTGGTGCGGCTGGGGCACGAGGCGCACCACGAGGGCTTGCGCACGGCGCTGCTCGGCGCGGGGGCGAAGCCGGTGGAGCAGCTCCGGGCCCTGGTCCGGGCGCACACTCAGCTGCACGCGACCCATCCGCAGCTGGCCGTGGTGGTGAACGACGAAATCCATGCCCTGCCGCCGGAGCTGGCGGCGCCGTCCCTGGCGCTGCGGGAGCAGTCGTCGGCGCTGTTGATGGCGGTCATCGAGCGAGGGCGCGCGCAGGGCGTGTTCTCCGTGCCGAACGCGGGCGTCGTCGCCGCGGCCATCTCCGCCATGGGGTTGCGGCTGCCCTACTGGTTCGAACCCACGCCCGCGCTGGACGTGGACGCGCTGGCGGACCTGCACGCGGAGCTGGCGTTGCGGATGCTGGGGGTCAAGGCGGGGAAGAAAGAGGGCTGAGCTCCGGCGCATCACCGGAGAGGTCATGGGCGTCTGGCGCACGGGTTGCTAAATGTCCCCATGCCGGCCGGGCAGGGTGCCCGGCCGTGGCTTCCTGGCCGCGATGCTCCCCGAACAGTCCCATTCGCACGCGGCACCCGGCCCACGGCGCGGCCTGCGGGCCACTGCTGTCCTCACGCTGCTGTGCCTGCCGCTGTCCGTGGCCACGCCGCCGCCGGAGTCTCCGCCGCCCCGTCTTGTCCTCTGGGCCTGGGAGCGGCCGGAGGACCTGAGCTTCCTGGAAGGCCGCGCGGTGGATGTCGCCTTCCTGCTCGCGACGATTGACCTCACCGATGAGGGCGACCACCTGGTGCCTCGCAGGCAGCCACTCAGGGTTCCTCTTGGCACCGCGTTGAAGGCCACCGTGCGGTTGCAGGTGCTTCCGGGAAGTTCGCTCGCGCGCTTCGGTCCGGAGCGCCTGGAGTCGCTGGCTGGGAGTCTGGATGCGCTCGTTCGCCGCCGTCCTGACGTGACGGCGCTGCAGCTGGACTTCGATGCCCGTGCATCGGAATACGACGCCTACGTCGACATGCTCCAGCGGTTGCGCGCGCGCCTGCCTCCGGGGATGCCGCTGTCCATCACGGGGCTCGCGTCGTGGTGTGTGCCCGGCAGCTGGATTGCCCGCGCGCCCGTGGACGAAGTGGTGCCGCAGCTCTTCCGCATGGGCCCGGACGCGCCGGTCTGGCGTGCTCGTTTCGCGCGCGGCCTGCCTCGCCCGTGCTCGGGAAGCATGGGCCTGGCCGTGGACGAGTGGCAGCCCGTGCCTCCCGGCGTTTCGACCCTCTATCTCTTCAACCCCCGGCCGTGGACGCCCGATGCGTTCGCTCGTGCCGTGGCGGAGACCCGACCATGAAGAACGCAAGAACAGTCCTGGGGCTCGTGGGCCTCGCGGTCCTGCTGCCTCCCGTCATCGCCGACGCCTGTGGACCCGACTTCGGGCCCGCCCCCCGCTTCTCCGTCATCGACAATCCCGACCAGCCCTTCAGCAACTACGCCGCCGGACGCCTGGGCATCCTCCGCCGTACGTTCGACCCGCCGTACCTCGCCTTCGCCTTTCGCTCGATGATGGGCATCCCCACCACGGCGGATGAGCAGAAGCACCTGGTGGCGGGTTGGACGGACGCGGAGGGCCGCTATGGGCCCGACCCGAGCTGGGCCCGTGATCAATGGACCGCCGTCCGGCAGGAGGCCGTGCCCGCCAAGGACCTGCCGCAGGTGGACGCCAACCAGCTGGTGTACGCCTCCAACGACGCCTACATCCACGGTGATGCCTTCCTGCACGCCGCGGTCACGGCCCGCGCGCTCGCGAAGGAATGGAAGCAGCGCCCGGCCCTGCTGAAGGAGTGGGTGGGCAACCAGGACATCGTCTTCAGCAAGGGCTGCGCCGTGGCCGACCCGGCGCCGGGCATCGAGGATTCACTGACGCCCAAGGAGAAGGCGCGCAGGCAGGCCGAGCGCGACTACCAGGCCGCGGCCATGCACCTGTACTGCGGGAAGTTCGACGAGGCGGCGGAGGCCTTCCAGGCGCTCGCCAGCACCGCGGACTCTCCCTACCGGGCGCTCGGCGCGTACCTCGTGGCGCGCACCCGCGTTCGCGAGGCGCTGTTCCTACAGCCGGACGACTACTACGAGGTGCGCAAGGTGGATGAGGCCTCGCTCGCGCGCTTCACCAAGGCGGAGGAGGCCATCCAGAAGGTGCTCGCGGATCCGAAGCTGCGCGAGGTGCACGGCCCCGCGCGACGCCTGCTGTCCCTCGTGCGTTTGCGTCTGTCGCCGGACACCTGGCGGTGCGAGCTGTTCTCTCGGGTGCTGGAGAAGGGCACGGGCTCCGGGCTGGATTCGGAGCTGGCCGGCATCTGGCTGGGATCCGACGCGGAGGGCAACGCCGTCACCTGCTCGGGGCTGAAGCCTCGCGCGGCGGAGCTCTTCGAGTGGCTCCGGCTCATGTCCGCCCCCATTCCCGAGGAGCCCGGCGCTCCAGAGGCGCCGTGGCCCGCGAAGGCTTACGGCACCGCCGTGGCCCGTTGGAAGAAGTCCGGGAATCAGCCCTGGCTCGTGCTCGCGCTGCTGTCGGCCCGCGCGGACGCGCCGGAGGTGCCCGAGCTGCTCACGGCCGCGGCAGCGATTCCGGTGGAGTCCCCCGCGGGCATGACGCTCGCGTGGCGCTCCGTGCAACTGCTGCGGGAGCGGGGACAGCTGGCGGAGGCCCGGGCGCGGCTGGACGCCATTCCCCCGGAGCAGGTGCGCGGCCAACTCTCCACGGACAACGCTTTGCGAGAGGAGCGGCTGCACCTGGCGCACGACTGGGACGAGGCCCTGCGCAACGCGGCTCAGTTCCTGGTGGAGGAGTCCGTCCTGGCCCCCCAGCAGGACGGCAGTGCACCCATGGGACTCAGCGCCGCGCGGGCCACCTTCCTGGAGTCCCATGTCCCCACGCGTCGGCTGCGCGAGTGGGCCGCGCTTCCGTCGTTGAGCCCCGAGATGCGCCGGCAGCTGTCGTGGGCCGTGTTCGCCCGCGCCGCGGTGGTGGGGGATGACGCCATGCTCAAGGCCCAGGCGACCACGCTCGCGGAGACGGAGCCCAAGGCCCGCGCGGAGCTGCTGGCCATCGTGGGGCGACCCACGGCGGAGGAGCGTCAGTTCGACGCGCGGCTGTTGATCATGGGGCTGCCGGTCGTCTCCGCGAGGGTGGAGCCCGCCAGGGACCGTCTGGCCAACGTCTCCCCGAAGCTCGACCTGACGGAGGACTTGAGCTGGTACCGCAACGGCTGGTGCGTGCCGGGGCCGAAGAACCAGGAGGATCCGCTGAAGACGCCGCTCCCGTTCGCGAGCCCGGAGGAGCGGGCGGACGCCGCCGCGGAGTGGAAGGCCCTCAACGAGGCGGGCTCCTCTGTCGCCTTCTTCTCCCGCGTGGCGCTGGATTGGGCGAAGGCGCACCCGGAGGATCCGCGCTCGCCCATCGCGCTGTTCCGCGCGGTCCGCTCCAGCAAGCGGGGCTGCGGCCAGAACACCCCGGAGGCGAAGAAGGCCTTCGCCTTCCTCCACAAGCACTACGGCAAGACGGAGTGGGCGCGCAAAACGCCCTACGTGTACTGACGCGAGCGGGCCCTACTGATTGGGCTTCGTGACGCGGAGGATCTTCCGGCGGAAGATCTTGTCGCGCGCCTCGTCGGTCAGGCGCGTGGACTTCACCTGCAGGTAGATGGACGGATGGTCCGAGTAGTACTTGCCCTCGGACTTCAGGTGCCGGGAGCCGCTGGCGCCCATCAGGCCGAACATGCCGGGGCCGGACAGCTCCAGGGCATCCACGTCCGCCTGGTAGTAGCCCATGTAGTGGGCGTTGCCGGCGGAGTTCGAGAACTGCTGCTGGTAGAGCGGGATGGCCTCGCTGCTCTTGAGGGCCAGCATGTACGTGGGCTGCGTCTCCGGCTGGCCGTCGAAGTAGACGCCCCGGCTGCCCTGGGCCGTCTCCTGGAGGTCCATGTTGAAGTCGCCCACCATCACCTGGATGCCCTCGGACTTGCAGAAGGCCTGCAAGGCCGTGCGCTCCACCTGCCGCTCGTGATGCGAGGAGCCGGTCAGCGACGCGCGCAGGTGCACCCCGGCCACCGTCACTGAATAGCCATACCGGTTCCCGAGCGTCACCTTGAGGATGTACTCGTCCTTGGCCTTCAGCTTCGTCTGGATGGACGCCGTATTGCGCGTGAGCGTGGTGGCCTCCAGGTAGAAGCCGTCTTCCTTCACGTTGTCCAACTGCTCGTCGATGTCCTCCCGCAGGTAGAGGGCAATCTCGTTGACGTGCTTGATGCCCTTGACCGTCGCGTGGTCAATCAGGTGCTTGCGGACGTAGGCCATGCCCAGGCCCGGGACGTCGATGCGGTCCGGGAAGGGCGAGCCCGTGGGGTTCTCCGACAGGAAGATGAAGACGGGGTAGTGCTTGTAGCCGCGCAGGTTCCGCTCGATGCGCTTCTTGCGCCGGTCGCTCCACCGGGACGTGTCCGCCGCCTGGGGGCCGTTGCTCTCCAGCCAGGACTGGAGGTTGTCGTCATAGTCGGAGTCGCGGACGTGCATGTTGCGGATGAGGTCGCACTCCTGCTCCACGATATCCGCGAGCTTCGCGGCGATGTCCGGCCCCTGCAGGAACTCGGTGGCGGCCATGCTGGGGACGAGCGGGTTCGCGAGGCTCTTTCCGTCCACCCGCGCCCCCGTGTCATCCAACGTCGCGCTCAGCCCCATCACACCCTTGGTGGTGTTGGCCTTGTAGAACTTCTTGGCCGCGTCGAAGGGGATGAACAGGATGGAGATGCGAGGAAGGGTCGCGGTGTCGATGCCCTCGTCGAATTCGCGCTTCGGCATGGAGTCCCCCAGCTGTGCGAGCGGGCTACTTCCAGGAGCAGCCCTTGATCTTCGTGCAGAACGCTTCGTTGGTGGCCTTCTCGCACGCGATGGCCACGCCGCCGCACATATTGGACCCAAACATGTAGGCACATCCAGGTTGGCTGCTGCAGTACATCTGGGAGAAGACGCCGCAGAAGTGCGCCTTGCCCGTACAGCGGCCGGCGCCCTCGGACGCGGTGGCATTCTTCTCCGGCGTGGCCGCCGTGCCCGCGTCCTGGCCTTCGACTCCGGCGTCCGCCTTCGCGGAGGTGGAGGGCTTGGGCTTCTTCGCCGTGTCCGCCGCGTGCGCGGGAGCGCCCAGCAGGGCCGCCGCCATCGTGAGCGCCATGAAGAGACCGACACGCTGTCCGTGCTGCGCCATGTTCCTGTCCTTTCGGTGTGGGACCGGCCCGACTTCCGCCATAACAGTCCGCGAGAAGGGGACTCAGCGACGCGCAGCATGCCCGCCTGCCCGAGTGGGAGTCGAGCGGCCAGGCCCGCTTCAGCGGCGGGGGAGCAGCTCCCGCGCCATTTCGATGAAGGCCTTGAGCGGACGCGAGGCCCGCGCCCGGTGGGGGTAGTACAGGAAGAGGCCGGGGACGCTCGGGGTCCAGTCCTCCAGCACGGGGCGCAGCGCGCCGGTGCGCAGCTCGGCCGCCGCCTGGAGCTCCGCGATGTAGGTGAGCCCCAGTCCCTGGCTGGCCATGTCCAGGAGCAGCGAGGAGTTGTCCGACGTGAGCGGCCCCTTCACCGGGACGATGAGCTCCTTCGCCCCCTGTTCGAACTCCCAGTGGTAGGGCAGCCCCGTCGAGGGCGCGCGGTAGCCCAGGCATGAGTGGTTCCCCAGGTCCCGGGGATGCCGGGGCGTCCCGTGCCGCTCGAAGTACGCGGGCGAGCCCACGACGAGGAAGCGGAAGGCGGGCGTCAGACGCACCTGGACCATGTCGCGCTGCACGGACTCCGTGAGCCGGATGCCGGCGTCGTAGCCCTCCTTCACGATGTCCACGAACCCGTCCTGTACGGAGACGTGCACCTGCGCCTGCGGGTAGGCCGCGACGAAGCGCGGCAGCACCGGCTCCACCACGGGTGACACGGAGAACGCGGGCACCGACAGGCGCAGCGTGCCTGTCACCTCCGGGGTGGCTCCGGCGGCCAGGTGCTCGAGCGCCGCCAGCGCGGACTGCAGGCCCGGGCCGGCTTCGTCCATCAGCCGCTGTCCCGCCTCCGTGAGGGACACGCTGCGCGTGGTGCGGGCGAGCAGCGCCTGTCCCAGCTTCTCCTCCAACTGGCGCACCGCCTGGCTCACCGCGGACGAGGACACGCCCAGCTCCTTCGCGGCCTGAGTGAAGCTGCGCCGGCGGGCGACGGTGACGAACACGGTCAGGGCATTGAGGGGTGTCAGGGCCATTTCGAAGAAAGTCTAAACAGTCCCTGCAACTTCCGCGTCTTCATCCGGCGGCTTCTGGACGGCACCTTGTGCGCATCCAACACGGGGGCATTCCATGACGACGACCGCTCGCATCGATTCGCTGGCGCAGTACCACCTGCTGGGCCGCAGTGGCCTGCGAGTGAGCCCGCTGTGCCTGGGCGCCATGACCTTCGGCACCGAGTGGGGCTGGGGCAGCCCCAAGGACACCGCCCACCGCATCCTCGCCCGCTACCTGGAGGCCGGTGGCAACTTCGTGGACACCGCGGACGGCTACACGGGCGGCTCCAGCGAGGCCATCATCGGGGATTACTTCGCCCAGGCCGGCGGCCGCGACCGTGCGGTCATCGCGACGAAGTTCACCATCAACACTCAGCCCGGGGATCCGAACGCGGGTGGCAATGGCCGCAAGAACATCCGCCGCGCGCTGGAGGGTTCACTGCGGCGGCTGAAGACGGACTACGTGGACCTGTACTGGCTGCATGCGTGGGATGGCATGACGCCGGTGGAGGAGGTGATGCGCACGCTCGACGCGCTCGTGCGCGAGGGCAAGGTCCGCTACATCGGCCTGTCGGACGTGCCGGCCTGGTACTTCGCCCGTGCGCAGTCGCTGGCGGAGCAGGAGGGCTGGGAGCGCGTCGCCGCGTTGCAGTTGGAGTACTCGCTGGTGGAGCGCAACATCGAGCGCGAGCACATCCCCGCGGCGCTGGCGCTGGGCGCGTCCATCACGCCCTGGAGCCCGCTGGCGTCGGGGCTGCTGTCCGGCAAGTACACCCGCGAGGGCACGCAGGCGAAGGGCGAGGGACGGCTGCCGTCCATCCAGGGCGGAGGCAACCCGGGCTTCGAGAAGCTCTTCACCGAGCGCAACTGGGCCATCGTGGATGCGCTGCGCGAGGTGGCGACGGAGCTGGACCGGTCGCCCGCGCAGGTGGCGCTCGCGTGGGTGACGAGGCGGCCCGGCGTGGCGTCCACCATCATTGGCGCGACGCGAATGGAGCAACTGGAGGCGAACCTGCATGCGCTCGACGTGCGGATTCCTGAAGCGCTCGCCGCGAAGCTGGAGGCTGTGAGCCGCCCGGAGCTCGTCCACCCGTACCACTTCTTCGAAGAGGCCTTCTTCACTGGAGGCATGTTCACGGGTGGCACGACGGTCCGTGCCGAGCCCACGTGGTTCCGGCCGGCGTCCCGGTAGCTACCGTGGGGCCGCGCCATTCCGCAGCAGCAGCGCCGCGCGGTGGATGGCGGCGCGGATGCGGACGTAGGTGCCGCAGCGGCAGACGTTGTCGCTCATCGCCGCGTCGATGTCCGCGTCGGACGGCTGGGGATTCCCGCGCAGCAGCGCGACCGCGGCCATGATCTGCCCCGGCTGGCAGAAGCCGCACTGGGCCACGTCCTCGGCGATCCACGCCTCCTGCACGGGGTGCAGTCCAGACGCGTCCGCGAGTCCTTCGATGGTCTTCACCTCGCGGCCCGCGATGTCGCCCACGGGGTGGAGGCAGGGACGGAAGGCTTCGCCGTCCAGGTGGCTGGTGCACGCGCCGCAGACGCCCACGCCGCAGCCGTACTTGGGGCCTGTGACGCCCAGCACGTCGCGGAGCACCCACAGCAGGGGCAGGTCCGCGGGCGAGTCCACCGACACCGGCTGACCGTTGAGGAGGAAGGAATGGGCCGGCATGGTCAGACTCCCTCGTCGAGGATGGGGAAGCGCGTGGGCATGGTGCCCGTCGCCCGGGCAATGGCGTTGGCCAGGGCCGCCGCCGCGCTGGGGTAGCCCAGCTCTCCCACGCCGCCCACGCGGTCGTCGGAGCGCACGAGGTGCACCTGGATGGAGGCCGGGGCGTGCTTCATCCGCAGCCACCGGTAGTCCGCGAAGCTGCCCTCGCGCACGGCGCCCGCGTCGATGTGGAGCCCGGCGCTCAGCGTGGTGGACATCGCGTCCATCGCCGCGCCCTGGAGCTGGGCTTCGATGCCCTTCGGGTTGATGGCCAGGCCCACGTCCGCGGCGATGACCACGCGCAGCACGCGCGGTGTCCCGCTGGTCACGTCCACTTCGACGAGGTGGGCGATGGCGCTGTCCCACTCCTCCAGCACGGCGACACCTTGCGCGACGCCAGGTGGCAGCGCGCGGCCCCAGGCGCCTTCGAGCACCACCCGCTCCAGCACGGCCTTGAGCCTGCGGGACGTGAGGCGGGAGCGCCGCAGTTCCACGGGGTCTTTCTGGAGCTCGCGGGCCAGCTGGTCGACGAAGATCTCGTTGGCCACGCCCACCTGGCTGGTGAAGACGGAGCGGAAGGACGCGGTGGGAATCGGGAGCGGCACTTCGGCCAGCTCCTGCGCCACCCAGCCGAACTGGTAGGGGACGTGCTGTGTCAGCGCGAAGAACACCGCGCTCGTGACATCCGGCAGCACCTGACCGACCAGGGAGGTGAGCAGGTCTCCGAAGCCGTGGGGGAACTCCACGGTGGGGATGGCGGCGCGGTGTTGCCAGCCGAGGATGGAACCGCCGGGCCCCAGCGAGGCGAGGATGCGGTGGTGGCTCGCGGGCCGGTAGTGCCCGTGGCGCATCTCATCGTTGCGGCTCCACATCAGCTTCACCGGCTGCCCGAGCGAGCGCGAGATGAGCGCGGCCTCCACGGCGGCTTCGGTGAAGAAGCGCCGGCCAAAGCCACCGCCAGCGCGGATGGGATGCACGGTGACCCGCTGCGGAGTGAGCGCCCATCCGAGCGCCGCGGCGACCTGGCTCCGCGCGAACTTTGGATCCTGGACGCCGGACCAGATCTCCGCGGTGTCTGTCGTTACACGCGCCACGCAGCTCTGTGTCTCCATGGGCGCGTGCGCGAGATACGGGAAGTCGAAGCGCCCCTCCACGACCCGGGTCGTGAGCAGCGGAGGCAGCGGCCGGGGACCGATGGCGTCACGCAGTCGGGTCCGGATGTCGGCGTCGGAGAGATGGCTGGCCGGGCCAGGGGTCCAGGTGACTTGCAAGGCATCGCGAGCGGCGAAGGCCTGGGAGTACGTCCGCGCCGCCACCGCGATGCCTGAAGGAATCTGCACCACGCCGACCACGCCAGGCAGGGCCCGGGCCGTGGAGGCATTGAAGGACTGGACCTTGCCGAGCAGCGTGGGAGGCCGCGCCACCACCGTGGGCACCGCGTCCGGGATGTCCAGGTCCAGCGTGAAGCGCGCCGCGCCGGTGACGATGTCCCGTGCGTCGACGCGTCCCGTGGGCTGACCGACCACGGTGTACTTGCTCGAGGACTTCGGCAGCGCAAGGACCTCCGGCAGCAGCACGCGCGCGGCGTCCTCCGCCAGTTCGCCGTAGCCGAGCCTGCGGCCGTCGGGAGCACGCACCTCGCCCTGCGCGGTGGTGAGCGTGAGGGCCAGCACCCGCCAGCGGTGCGCGGCGGCGGTGACCAGCCGTGCCCGGGCCTCCGCCGCGGCGGCGCGGAGCGGACCGGCCAGGTAGCGCATCGTCGAGGACAGCCCGGTGAGCTGGATGAGCCAGCGCGGATCCGCGTCGGCGGTGTGCACGTCCACGGCATCGAGGCCGATGTCGAGTTCCTCGGCGACGAGCATGGAGACGGCGGTGGTGATGCCCTGGCCCATCTCCGTGCGAGGCAGGGTGGCGGTGACGCGGCCATCGGTCCGGACTGCGACGTAGAGATTGAGCGGCGTTTCTTCCGGGGCCGCTGAAGGCTCCGAAGCCTCTGCGGAGGGGACATCGAGCGCGAGCCGGGCCGCGATCATCAACGTGGGTGAGGCCACCAGCCACGTGAGGAACTTGCGGCGCTCGATGCCGCTGGGAGGAGGGGCTGCGTCCGTGGGCAGCGTGTCAGCCATGGAGAAAGTGTGGCACGCGGCCACGGGCGGACCCAACGACCTGGCAGGACCTGTACGGCACCTGTCATGTGGCGCGCGGAAGCACCCGGGACACGACCCGGGGCATGGAGTCTGGGGCGGGACGCGCACGCGGCTTCGAGGGATACTGGTGGCCATGTGCACCATGGAGGCGGGGACGAGGACGGCGGGCATGCGCAGGTGGCTCATCGGTGGAGTGGCGGTCCTGGTCGCGTGCGGCCTCGTGCTGTTCTGGGCGCTACGCTCCGGTGGCCCCGTCGCGCCGGAGGGCAACGCGGACGCCACGCTGACGCGGAAGCGCCCCGCGAACCCCGTGCCCACACCGGAGCGCTCCGACCCTGTGGAGGGGCTCCCGGCGGCGCGGTCCCCGAGCGAAGCGGATGGCGTCCTGGACGTGGAGGTGCTGTCCGATGGAAAGCCTTCACTCGGAACCACCGTGCGGCTCTACGCACGGGGGGCGCGGGCATCCACCTGGACGCTGATGGGCTCTGGGGTCACGGATCCGCAAGGCCACGTCCAGCTTGCCTCCGGGCCCGGGCGCTATCTCGTGGCGGTGCGCGCTCCGGGCCGGGCCCCGCTGCTGTACGACGTGGCCCGCCCGCTCGGCGAGTCGCGCACGGCGCTGCGGATCTCCCTGGAGCCCGCGCAATCACTCGCGGGCCGCACCGTGGTGCGCGGAACGAATGAACCGTTACCGCTCGTGGAGATCGTCCTCACGGCGCACGCCCATGACCTGGAGACCTGGCAGGGCCCGGATGCTCCCGACGACGAGCGCGTCTATGCCACGAGCGACGAGCGGGGGAACTTCCGCGTCGACGGACTCACCCAGGGCACCTACAAGCTGGAGGCCCGCGCCCCCGGCTACGCGCGCCTGGTGCTGGGCCGTCTGCGCATCCCCACGGAAGGCCCGCTGACGCTGGCGCTCCGGCTGGCGAGCGTCATCGAGGGCTTCGTCGTGGACGCGAAGGGCCTGCCGGCCGCGGACGCCGAGGTGCGGGTCGGCGGCAGCGCCTCGCAGGTGGTGACGACGGGCGCGCAGGGCGGCTTCTCCGTGGAGGTGGATCCCGGCTCCCATCTCCTGTCCGCGCGGCGCGGCGAGGAGTCCGGCGCGCTTGACCTGCCAGTGCTCTGCGCAGCGGGCAGCACCGTGCGAGACGTGCGCATCCAGTTGGGGCCGGGCGCGGTGCTGGAGGGCCGCGTCGTCGAGGCGCTTTCGCGCAAGCCGGTGGAGGGAGCGCGCGTCGACGTCAGCCGCTCCGGCGGGGACGCGGACCCCGGCGTCGCCGTGTCGGACGCGGAGGGGCACTTCCTCGTGCGGGGGCTTGCCCCCGGCGGCTACGACGCGAAGGTCACGGCCTCGGGCTACTCGCCCGCCATGCGCCGGGGCCTGACGGTCAGGCAGGGCGAACGCTTTCCCGTGGAACTTCAGCTCTCGGGCACCGGCGTGGTGGAGGGCCAGGTGCGAGACCGGAACGGAGCGCCGGTGGCCGCGGCCCGGATCTCCGGCGTCAACGGCTGGAGCCGCGGAATGGAGTTGAGCTCCATCGAGGCCCGCACGAACGCGGACGGCCACTATCGGCTCGAGGGAATCGCCACGGGCATCCTGTCCCTCTCCGCGAGCCAGGATGGGACGACGGCGGGCATCCGCCAGACCGTCTCCGTGGAGGAGAACCGCACGGCCCGGGCGGACTTCACCCTGGATGGCACGGGGACCCTCGAGGGCAGGGTGCGCGCGGCCCGTGGAGACCTCTCGGAGGGTCAGCTGGAGGTGACGGCCATGGCGGACAGGCAGCCGGGGGCCACGGGGATGACACTCGGCAGTGCCGCCGTGGGCGCGGACGGGGTCTTCCGGATGACCCTTCCCGCTGGCGCCTACACGGCCACGCTCGCGGCGCGCGGTCGTTTCGTTCAGGGCAAGCAGGAGCAGGTGCGCGTGGAGGCGGGACGGACGGCCCAGGTCGAGTTCATCTGGGAGGAACCGCCCGAGGAGCGCGCGTACCGGGGGGTCGTCCTGGAGCCGGATGGCTCGCCGTCGCCCCACGCCGTCATCACCCTCACGGCCGCGGAAGGAAAGGGCGTCCCCCTGACGATGACACCCACGGATGTGGAGGGGCGCTTCACCGCTTCCTTCCGATCGGGGTTCACCCACCCGGACCGCGTGCTGTTGGTCGCGCGCAATGGAGGACGATCGAGCGAGCCCGTGCCCATCACCCTCGAAAAGGAGGTGGTGGTGCGGCTGAGGCCTTCGGCCTTCCTTCGCGGCCGCGTGGTGCGCAAGGGAGAGCCCGTTCGCGGCTTCACCCTCTCGCTCCGGCTCCAGAAGGGCTACTTGCCCAACGGCGAAGGCCCCTTCGAGTTCTCCGGCGACCGCTTCGAGTTACGCGACGTCCCGCCCGACCCCGTGAAGCTGACGGCGCGCACGGTGGATGGCTCCATCGGCGAGACCACGGCTTCTCCCTCCACGGGCGCGGTGCTCGAAGTGGACATTCCCCTGGAGGCCTCCGGCACCGTTCGGGGCCGGGTGGTGGACGCGGCCACGAAGACGCCCGTCTCTGGCGCGTTCGTCTTCATCGAGGGGGAGGAGCCCTTGATGGAGCACATCTCCAACGTGGAGGGCCGCTTCTCCCTCGGCGGGGTGCGCGCGGGCGAACGCGTCCTCCTCATCCTGGGCGGCCCTTCGCAGGGGCGTCTGCGCCGGCCGTTGAAGATGAAGGACGGTGACGTGTTGGACCTGGGCGACGTGGCCATGGAGGTGACGCCGCCCCCCCAGGACGCATCCGCGCCGTGAGATGCTTCAGCCGGGCTTGCGCCGCCAGCCCGGAGGCGGACCGTCGCGCAGCACCTCGGCCACCGCCACCGCGCA
Source organism: Corallococcus sp. AB038B (assembly GCF_003668955.1). Classification (NCBI taxonomy): domain Bacteria; kingdom Pseudomonadati; phylum Myxococcota; class Myxococcia; order Myxococcales; family Myxococcaceae; genus Corallococcus; species Corallococcus sp. AB038B. The sequence goes on from NZ_RAWO01000001.1 coordinate 1,643,017, forward strand.
GGCGAAGCTGGTCGTCATGGGCACCTGCATCCAGTGGCCGCCCATGTAGAGCTTCACCTCCCGCTCCTTCACGACGTGGTCCACCTTCACGTCCGCGCCCACGCGCTCCATGAGGGCGGGGTCGCCCACGGACACCACGGACTCCAGCTGCGCGGGCAGGGTGGGCATGCCGCCCGCGGAGGAGGCGATGATGGCGCCCCGTGCCGCCGCGCGGTTCGTGACCTCCCGCATGGACGCCTCCAGCGCGCGGTGGGTCGTGCCCAGGCTCAGGTTGAGCACGTCCACGCCCACCTCATCGAGCATCCACCCCATCGCCTCCACGAGGCACAGCGAGTGTCCTCGGATGTTCTGGTCGAGGACGCGGGCGACGTAGACCTCCACATCCGGCCAGGGACGGACCTGGTCGTAGAGGATGCTCAGGACGGCCGTGCCGTGCCCGTGCGTGTCCTCCAGGTCCAGCGTGCCCGTGCCGTCGCGCCACGCGTCCAACTCCTCTCGTTCGTAGGTGCGCGCCTCCAGCACCTGCGCGTCCAGGTCGAGCGAGAAGGTGGCCGCTCCCGCGAGGTGCATCGCGTGCTCGCGCAGGAAGGCCACCTCCACGCCGCTGTCGATGATGCCCACCTTCTTCACGGCGAGGTGCCTCCCGGCCGCGAAGGGCTCCAGAGCTTCAGCTGCCGGAACACATAGGTGCCCAGCGACACGGACTCCGTGCGGGGCGGGACGGCGTCCGGAACGGACACGGTCAGGTGCACGAGCGAACCCGCGAGCACCATCCCCGCGCCCAGCACCAGGATGAGCAGGAACGTGAGCGTGCCAATGCGCCGCACGACGAAGAGGCCGGCGTGGTCCGGGTCCTCCAGGAGCGGCAGCCGCGAGGGCAGCGGCTGCGCGGTGGGGCGTGGGAGTTCGTTCGCCATGACCGGGACCCTTCCTTTCCGCCGCGTCAGGCGGCGTCCGCCTCGCCCATGCCCGCACGGAACAGTCGCTGATACGGCGCGCAGCGCGCGAGCAGCTCCGTGTGCGGTCCCTGGCCCACCAGCCGGCCTCCCGCGAGCATCCACACCTCGTCGGCCAGGGGCGCGTTGGCCAGCCGGTGCGTGATGAACAGCACCGTCTGACCGCGCTCCCGGGCCCGCGCGAGCAGCGCCCGCACAATCACGGACTCCGTCTCCACGTCGAGCTGCGAGGTGGCTTCGTCCAACAACAGCACGGGCGCGTCGCGGAGCACCGCCCGGGCCAACGCCAACCGTTGCCGCTGTCCGCCGGAGAGGCTCGCGCCCGCCTCGGCCACCGGCGTGTCGAAGCCCTGCGGCAGCGCGGCCAGGACGGACTCCAGCGCGCACAGCCGCACGGCCTGCCGCAGGTCCTCCTCGCTCACGGCGGGAAGCCCCAGGGTGAGGTTGTCGCGCACGGTGCCGTGGTACAGCTCCACGTCCTGCCACACCACCGCGAGCTGACGGCGCAGGTCGGACAACTCCAGCGTCCGCGCGTCCTGCCCGTCGAACAGCACGCGCCCTCGGCCCGGCTCTTCCAGCCGCGTCAGCATCCGCGCGAGCGTCGTCTTCCCGGAGCCGCTGGAGCCGACGATGGTCACCACCGCGCCGGGCCGGATGCGCGCGCTCACCTCGCGCAGCACGTCCTGTCCGGGCAGGTAGCCGAAGGACACGTCCTCCAGCTCCACCCCGCCGGAGAGCCGCTGGGTCAGCGGAGAAGGCGGCGTCAGCGAGCGGGCCGGGTCCTGCTCCGGCGCCTCGTGCAGGTACTCGAAGAAGCGGCGCAGGTGGACCCCTCGCTGCTGCAGGCCGGTGACGAAGCCGATGGCTTCGATGACCGGCCCGCGCAGGTACGCGGCATACGCCACGAAGGCCACGAAGCCGCCCAGCGTCAGCTTCCCCTGGATGATGAGCCGCCAGCCCAGCCAGGTGAACAGCGCCGTCTGCGCGGCCTCCACCGTGCGCTCGAACAGCCGCATCAGCCCCTCCACTCCGTGGGCCCGCAGGTGTGCCCGCAGCACGGACCGCATCAGCCCCGCGGCGCGCTGGTAGATGAACGGCTCCAGCGCCAGCACCTTCGTCGTCCGGCTCTGCCGCAGCGTCTCCACCTGGAGCGCCTGGAGGGCGCCGTGCACGCCCATCACCTCCTGCCAGGCCATCCCCATGGCGCGGCCGATGACGAGCGGCACCGCCACCACGAAGGGCAGCGTGGCCACGGCCGCCAGCGCCAGCTCCCAGTGCAGCGACGCAAGGGTGAAGGGGATGACGACCAGGAAGGTGAGCTGCGAGAAGACGAGCCGGATCAACCCCAGCACCAGCGCCATGCCCGCCTTCGCATCGTCGAAGCGGCTGGTGAGCTCCCCCACCTGGCGCCGGGAGAAGAAGCGGTCCGGCAGGTGCTGCAGGTGGTTGAAGAGATAGAGCGTGGCGGAACTCTCCAGCTTCACCGTGAGGTACGCGGAGTAGTAGCCGAACAGTGACTCCACGAGCGCCGCCGCCACCGACGCGGCGAGGATGCTCAGCACCAGCACGTGCAGAAGCCCCAGGTCCTGCGGGGACGACACGTGGTCGAACAACAGCCGGGTGAGGAAGGGTGGAATGAGCAGGAGCCCGGTGATGACCGGGCCCAGGAGCGCGCTCCTCAAGAGCGAGCCCCACGCGGGACGCAAGAGCCGCAGCAGCGCGACGAGATAGCGCGCCGACTGCCGCAGCCCGGGAGCCCCTTCTTCCTGCATCGCGCCGCCCGCTTCCATCACAGGTGCGTGAGCACGCTCCGCGCCAGCGCGTCCACTTCCTCCGGAATGGCGTGGACGCGCAGGCCGGTGTGCTGCTCCATCTTCCGGCGCGCCTCCTCCAGGACTTCATCCCGGACGCCCAGGAACCACGTCTCCGTCCAACGGCTGCCCAAAAGCTTTCGCCCGCCCATCATCGCCAGGCCCACCACCGTGCAGGGCACGTTGTGCTCGCGGGCCAGCAGCTCCAGGTACTCGCGCGTCGCGATGACGTCTTCCGGCTTCGTATCCACCGCCACGGTCAGCACCACCAGGCGCGGGAGGAACGTCTCGTAGATGAGCGTGGAGGCGTTGGCCCGTTTGTCCATGCCCTGCGGCACGTAGAGCAGTCCGTTCTGCCCGCCGGTGATGACCAGGTCGCAGTCCTTCGCCAGGTCCGCCATGATCCGCCGCTCGAACGCCAGCCGCTGCGGGCCCTCCACGCGCAGCACGCGCGAGTAGCCCGTGTCCGAGCCCAGCAGGATGCCCGTGGGCTCCGTGGCGTGGTGGCGCACGCGCACGTGCTTCGCCAGCGCCTCGCGCAGGTAGACCTGCGTGGTGAACTTGCCCTGCACCGTGTCCGTGCCGAAGACGCCCAGCAGGTTGCGCGGCCCGTACTCCTCCGGGCCCGGCTTCGCGAGCGCGTCCTGCTCCGGCACGGCCACGCGGAAGAAGAGGTTGGGGTCCGGCTCCAGCCCGTCGAAAAGGTCGTAATAGAGGATGTCGTCGTACAGCGACACCACCGGCAGCCGCCTGCGCGTGGCTACCTCCAGCAGCGCCCGGACGTGCGGCACCTCCGTCTCGAAGTTGAGCGAGCAGGTGAAGACCACCGCGTCGAAGTCATGGCTCGCGATGGCCGCCGGGTCGTTCACCACGGGCACGGACAGCTCACCTGCCTGGATGTACGTGCCCGCGTCGCTGAGCGTCACCGTGTCGTCGAAGACGACGCACGCCGGGGCCGGGCTCCGGTCGCGGAAGCGCAAGAGCGCGTAGCCCTCTTTGTTGTACTTGAAGACGGCGGTCCGCTTGCCCGCGAGCACCTCCATCACCTGCGCGCGCGTGTACATGTGGCGGCTGCGCAGCGTGGGGTTCATCTTGAGTGGCAGGCGCTGGTCGCCCTCCCAGATTTCACCCAGCTTCTGGTACAGCACCTCCGGGTCGTACTTGGGATAGGTGCGGGTGTCCGGCGCGATGAGCAGCGGCACGCCGTAGTCCGGCATCTGGAAGACGTGCTCGCGCTCGGAGCCCTCCACGCGCAGCGCGTAGCGGCCCTGCGGGTGCAAGAGGAAGTACTGGAACGCGACGCGCAGTCCCGCGACCTCCAGCACCTCCGCGTCCAGCGTCAGCTCCCGGCGGGCCCCGGTGTTCACGCCCTCCAGCGACAGCCGGCGCAGCAGGAACGGCGGTTGCTCCTGCCCGTCGGCCTTGCTCACCTGGATGAGCACGCACTTGAAGGGGTCCACCGGGAAGGACGTGAGCAGCTCGGAGGAGAAGTCCTTCAGCCGCGACACGACGTCCGCGTAACGCGCGAGGAACAGCGCCCTCGCCCGGTCCCGCTGTGTCGGGTCCGGAATCATGAAGAGCAGGTCGCTGCCGCTGAAGACCTCGAAGCGGCGCCACGTCTCGCGTGTCTCCGCGTCCACCGGCTCCGGCAGCTGCGCCTCCACCAGCTTGATGAGCGCGTACATCCACGCGTTGCCCGGCGTCAGCCAGTGCTCGCTGTAGAAGTCGCGCCCCCACGTCGAATAGTAGAGCCGGGGCAGCGACGGCGGAGTTGGCGGCGGCGTAACGGCCTGGAGCTCGACGGGCGCGGCGGGCTGCATGACGCCCTCCAGCCACTCGATGCCTTCGTGCCACCAGTGGCCGAACAGCTCCGTGTCGAACGCGAGCACGAACGTCTGCCCGTCCTGGACGAGCGAGCGGCGCGAGTCCAACAGCTCCCAGAACTCGCGCACGTGCTGCTTCACCTGGGTGCGGGCCGCGTCCACGTCGTAGAGCGCCTTCTGGCCCAGGTCGACCTTCTGTCCCGTCACCGCCTGGTACTTGAGGCCCGTCCACACGTGCCCCCGCTTGTTCGCGGGCACGGGCACGCCCATCTCCTCGAAGTATTCAGGCCGCACGTCGAAGCCCACGTCCCGGAAGAACTCGCGGTACACGGGGTGCGCAGGGAACGTGGACTCGGGCGACTTCCACAGGTACAGCCCGATTCGGTAGTCGTGGACCATCACCTCCAGGTCCTCGTGGCGGAACACGCCGCTGGGGTCCTGGGCCTGGGACGCGCCAATGCCCGTCAGGCTGAGCGCGGTGCGGCGGATGCCATGGCGGGTGAGCACGCGCTCCAGGCCCGGCTGGAAGGCGCACTCGGGCAGCCAGAGGCCGTCCGGCTCGCGGCCGAAGAGGTCCTGGAAGGACTCCACGCCCCTCGCCACCAGCCGGTCCGCGACGGCGGGCTGGAAGAAGGGCAGGAAGTTGTGCTGCGGCGTGGAGGTCCACAGCTGCACGTTGGACGGCCGCGAGCGCCCCAGCGAGGCGAACACGTCCCTCAGGCTGTGCTGGCGCAGGAACGCGAGGCTGTCCTCCACGCGGCGCAGGTACATGCCCGCGGTGCGGTGGACCCGCGCGAGCGACTCGTCCGACAGGGATTGGGGGAACTTCTCGTAGCGGTTGTAGAGCTCCAGCCGCGACGTGCGCTCCAGCTCGCGCGTGGCGATGCGCTTGAGCAGCTGGAGGTAGCCGGTGTAGCGCTCCTCGCAGGCGACGAGCTGCTCGAAGAGGCACGGGGTGAAGGACATCACCAGCGTGCCGGCGAAGCGCTGGGCGTCCCAGCGCTCCAACATCCGGAACAGCGGGATGTACGTCTCCGTCAGCGCTTCGAAGAGCCAGTTCTCCGGCTCATCGAAGAGGGACCCCTCGCCCAACACCTGCGGCATGTGGGTGTTGAGGATCAGGGTAAGGCGCGTGTTCATGAGGGGACCGCGAGACGGGGGGAAGCGGGGGAGGCACAGCGGACTGCGGGGCTAGGCGCCGCCGCCGCAGTCCTCGGAGGGAGACGTCGCGCCGTCCTCGGAACACAGCCGGTGGGCCGAGTTGTAGAGGTCCTGCCAGACCGTTCCCGGTCCCGATGCGACGAGCGTGTACGTGGTGCTGGAGAAGTTCGACGTGGCGAAGCCCTGCACGTCCGGGCCTCCGTTGACCTGCTCCAGCAGCTCCGAGACATCCTTGCGCGTGAATCGCATCGGGGACCTCCGTGTGACGGGTGGAACGGCGGAAGGGAAGGCGCGGGCCGAGGGCTAGTAGCAGCCGAACGTGGAGCGGTCCTCGGCGGTGACGGTGCCGCCGTCCTCGCAGGTCCACTGGTAGGTCCAGTAGTTCTGCCAGACAGCGCCGCCGCCAAAGGAGGGGACCAGGTTCCAGGTCGAGCCGGCGAAGGTGGAGGTACCGAAGCCCTGGACATCCGGGCTGCCCTGCACCGCGTTCAACAGGTCACTGACGTTCTTGCGCGTGTAACGCATGGGAGTGCTCCGGGAGTGGCGTGGGGAGACGGCGAAGCGGGGCGCTAGTAGCAGCCCACCTGGGACCGGTCCTCGAACACGACCTGGCCACCGTCCTCGCACATCCGGTGATTCGCGTTGTAGATGTCCTGGTAGATGTAGCCGCCCGCCGACGGGGTGATGTTGTACGTGTAGCCGCCGACCGTGGACGTCCAGAAGCCCGTCACGTCGGGGTTGCCCTGCACGGTGTCGAGCAGCTCGGAGATGTTCTTGCGCGTGTACCGCATGGTGAGGACTCCAGGTGATGAGGGGAGATCAGCGGAGCCCTGAATCCTAGGAAGGGACGGAGGAGCGGGCAAGGCAGGGCAGGGTAGGGTCCCCGGAAGTGTCAGGAAGCACGTGTGACTTTGTGTTTCACGGTCTCACCGGACCCACCAACAGGAAGCCGGGGCCGCATGCCGGCGTTCAGCCAGGGTTCGAGCGCGAGCTGGACGCCGCACGCCGCGACCGTGACGAGCACAGCGGTGAATCCCGGAGCCTTCCACGCGCCGACGACGGCCGCCGTGGCGATGACCCAGGGGCGGATCAGCGTGAAGGGCCCCAGGACCACCACGCTCGCGAGCGTCCGCACGTCGGCCTCCGCGGCGGCCCAGACGCCCATGCCCATCAGCGTCAGGGTCGCGTACGGCAGGAGCACCCAGAGGATGGCCCGCGCGCAGACGAGCAGTTGGGGGAACAGGCCCGGTGAGAACAGGCAGGCCCCGGCGATGCCGGCACCCACCAGCGCGGTCGTGAAGAGTCCCCGCCCCATCCCCCGGCGGATGGCGGCCCGGTAGTAGTCGGCCTTGAAGATGCGGGCATCGCGGCCCGCGGCCACCCGGAAGCCGCAGAACGCGGCGTCGGTGATGGCGAGCAGTGCGAGCAGCACCGGGAGGCCGGCGTTCATGAAGCGGTTCCCATCCGTGAGCGCAGCGGGCCCAGGTGGCGCTGGAGTGGTTCCCACAGCTCCGCGCGCGTTCCCACCGTGGCGGTCATGGGCCGGAGCATCGCGCCGAGGAGGTTCCGGGCCCCATCCAGCGACGCGCAGGTAAAGCCCGTCGCGGACCGGGCCGCCGATAGCAGGGTCTCCGTGGGATGGGCGCGCCGTGCGGAGACCACTCCATCGTGGCGCGCGAGCGGCTCCCGCATGCGGGCCTGGTGGAACATCCACGAACCCCAGGGTGAGAGCACCGAGTGCTGGATGTCGTAGTGAACGAAGGCGTGGCCCTGCCGCTGGCCGGCGAAGAACGCGTTCAGGTCGTTGCCACGGAAGTGATGCAGGACGCCCGTGGAGATGTAGATGTGTCCGGGCTGCTCTAGCTGGAACGCGTTCGCGACCCGGAGCTCGCATGAGAGGGATTCCTCCTCCGCGAGCCGCCGGGCGTTTTCAACCAGCGTCACATTCATGTCACAGCCGATGATTTCAACGTCGCGTCCCAGCCGCCCATGCGCCGCGAGCGAGCGGACGGCGTAGCCGAGCCCACAGCCGACGTCGACGATGCGCAGCGGCGGCTTCACGCCGGAGTCGCGCAGCGCTTGCAACAGGGGTAGCAGCACGCAGCGGATGCGGTCCGCCTGTAGGAACTCCTCGCTCAGCCGCTGCAGCTCGATGTGGGAGCGCAGGAGGGCCAGGCTGCAGGCCTCGAAGTCGAGCGTGTCATTGGACGCGGGGAGCCGCTGCACGAACCGCGCGGCGGAGCGCTGCCCGTTCGCCATGAGCCGGGCCACGACGGATTCGCGCGACACCGGCCGGGGCTGGAGTGTCGCGACGTCGTAGTCGACGATGAGGTCGGAGATTTCGAGGAGGTCGGAGGGCAAGCGAGTGCGCCGGACTGTACCTCATCGCCGGGGCGGCTCGGCGCCCCGGCGTCGGGACGTGGCGCAATCAAGGAGACCGGTAGACGCCCCACAGGCACGCGCTGGGGCTGGGCGCGCAATAGGGCTGGGTCTCGGTGGGGTAGTAGCCCATGCAGCAATACTGCGCGGAAGGACAGCCCGTGAAGGCGAGCGCACCCGAACCGCTGCTCAACACCTCGACCGGCGGATTGTTGAAGTTGCAGGTCGGCCGGCACGCATTCCCCGCGCAGGTGGCTCCGGCATAACAGCCATTCTGGTCGGTACAGTATTGCAGCTCCTGTCCCTCCGAGTTGATGGACTCCGGCTGGGGCTGCGATGTCTCAACGCCACCGCATCCACTTCCAAGGACAACCAGCAACGCGACCAACGTTCCGCGCAATCCTTGCATGGGCATTCCCTTTCGCGCCTGAGCTGCAAATAAAGTTTAGCACGAAAGTCCTTGCGTCGCGTTGCCTGCCTCACTGCCGGCGGCGAGGCAGTCCGATGAGGTAGGTGATGCTCATTCCATTCACCCGATGAACGCCGTGGTGCCACTTGTAACCGTCGTTATCGAGGCCCTCCGTCAGCTCCTCGAGGTCTTCCGGTGTGTAGGTCCGCAGTGATGACACCACCCCATCCCAGAGGATGAGCAGCGGGATGATGGGCACCAGGTAGGTGAGGACCAGCCGCCACCAGCGCCTGGGCCGGATGAGCAGGGTGAAGCCCCATACCAGGGGGATGATGAGCAGGATTTGGAAGAGGACGTACAGCAGCGAGCGCTGCGTGAGCTCGAAGGCCGCGATGGGGACACCACGCGCGGCGGCGTCCGCGAGGAGGGCTTTCGCCTGCTTCGGGCGGAAGTGGTGCAGTCCCTCGAAAAGGGTGCGCAACCCGGTGAGCTCCTCCGGGATGTGCATCACGTCGACCGGAGTGTCGCGGTACTGAGCGCCCTCGGGTAGCTCCGGCACCGGGGTGGGGTGGAGGTCGGTGAGCACCACCTCGGCCTCGCTGTTCACACGGCGCAGCGCCGGGAGCAGGGTGCGCCAGGGGCCTCCTGTTCCCGAGCACAGGTCGATGATGCGGTTCGTGCCGGACATGCGCAGCAGATCCGCCAGCTGGGGGGCCACGGAGTCATAGGGGCGCGTCTTGTCGAGCACGACGTGCAGATAGTCGACCTCGCCACGGCGCAACGGCGCGGGTAGCCACGACTGGTCGAGGAACTCGAAGAGGTGGAGTCGGGGGAGCAGTCTCATCGCCCGGAGGATAGATCCTCCGCGCGCCCGGCCCTACTTGCTCACCGCGATGGACTTCCGGAAGAGCGCCAGGCTGTAGACGAAGAAGCCCACGCCCACCGCGGCCACCATCAGGAACTGGCGCCAGACGGCCCACAGCCCTCCGCCGCGGTAGATGATGACCTGCGAGAAGCTGACGAAGTGCCGGGCCGGCAGGAGGTACGTGACGTATTGCAGCCACTTCGGCTGGCTCTCCACGGGCGTGCTCCCGCCGGAAAGCAGCATCAGCACCAGGACCACCAGGATGATGAGCAGCGCGAACTGCGCCATCGAACGGGAGATGGTCCCCAGGAAGATGCCGAGCGCCGTGGCGAAGAACAGGTACAGCACGACGCCGACGAACCACAGCACCACCGAGCCGGCGAACGGCACCTTCAGCACCAGGTGCACGACCAGGAACAGCGAAGCCCCGGTCGCGACGAGAATGACCAGGCCGTTGGCCCAGACCTTCGCCATGGCGATCTCGAACGAGGTCAGCGGCATCACGAGCAGGTGCTCCAGCGTTCCGTGCTCGCGTTCGCGGATGACCGCCGCGCCCGTGAGGACGACCGTCAGCAGGGTGATTTGATTGATGATGGCCACCACGCTCTTGAACCAGGACGACACCCCGTTGGGGTTGAAGAGCTTGCGGACGATCAGGTTGACGGGCTTCGGTCCCGTCTCCGCCGTGCGCTTGAGGAAGGACGAGATGCGGTCGTTGATGATGTTCTTGATGTAGCCGGCGCCGATGCCCGCCTGCTGCATGGCGGTCGCGTCGATGTTCAGCTGGACGTCCGGGTTGCGCCCCGCGCGCAGGTCGTGCTCGAAGCGGGGCGGAATCACCACGACGAACATGAACCGGCCCCGGTCCATGTCCGGCTGGATGTCCTCCGCGGTGATGACCTCCGGCGACTTGAAGCGGGGCGGATAGAACGCGTTGAGCAGCTCCTTGGACAACGCGGACCCGTCCTCGTCGACGAAGGCAATCGACGCGTTGTTCACCTCGCTGGAGGTCCCCGTGGCCTGGACGTAGATGGCCAGGGTGAACGCATAGACGACGAACACGACCAGCACCGCGTCGCTGAGCAGGCTGCGGAGCTCCTTGAGCCCGAGCCACAGGATGTTCAGCAGCGAGTTCACCGCTATTTCTCCTGCTTTCTCAGGCCGAGGACGCTGATGGCCAGGAGGACGGGGACGCACACGGCCAGGAAGGCGACGTCCCGCAGGATGAGGCCCGCGCCCAGTCCCTTGGTGAAGGCGCCCAGGCTGGCGTGCATGTAATAGGTGGCCGGCCAGATGGAGCCGACGAGCTTGGCCCCACCCTGGAGCGTGGAGACCGGCTGCAACAAGCCGGAGAACTGGATGGTCGGCACGATGGTCAGGATGGCCGTGACGAAGACGGCCGCGACCTGGCTGCCGGTGAAGGTGGACGTCACCATCCCAATGCCTGTTGTCGCCGTGACGTAGAACAGGGCGCAGACCACCAACGTCAGGAAGCTGCCCTTGATGGGGACGCCGAAGACGACCAGCGTCAGCGCGGTCAGGATGAAGAAGTTGGCCATGCCGATGGCCACGTAGGGCAGCTGCTTTCCAAGCAGGTACTCCAGCCTCCCCGTGGGCGTGACATAGAAGTTGATGATCGACCCCAACTCCTTCTCACGCACGATGCTGACCGTCATGAGGATGGCCGGGATGAGCAGCAGCAGCAGCGCCGGGACGCTCGGCACGATGGAGTAGATGCTTTCGAAGGTGGGGTTGTAGAGGTAGCGCTCTTCGATGTTGGCCGTGGATTCCCTCGCGGTGGCGGAATAGAAGCCGCTCGCGGGATCCCGGAGCATCCGGTTGTGGACCCCCTGGACATATTGCCCGACGGTGTCGCCACGGAACGTCATGGCGCCATCCACCTGCGCCAGCACCTCGGGACCGGAGCCCCGGCGGAGGTCCAGACCGAAGCGGGGCGGAATCTCCATCACCACCGAGACATCGTCTGACTGGAGCCGGCGGAGCGCCGCGTCCGCGGACGGGGCGGGCGGAGTCGGGGCGAAGTAGGGCTTCGCCGCGCTGAACTGCTCCAGGTACGCGCGGCTCTCCGGCGACTGGTCCATGTCCAGCGCGGCATAGCGGATGTTCTCGACGTCGGTCGTGATGCCGAAGCCGAAGACGAGCATCAACACCGCCGAACCGATGAAGGCGAACGCCAGCCGGACCTTGTCGCGCAGAATCTGACGGGTCTCGTTGGAGGCATACGCGAGCATCCGGCCCAGACGCAGCCGGAGTCCGGCCCGGTCCGCCCGTGGCGCGGCCGGGGGCTGGGGTGGGGCGGCTTGGGGCGCGGGGGTGGGAGGCGTGTCCTTGCCCTCGGCGCGTGCCTTCTCGGCGATGGCGTCTTCCATGTAGCCGATGAAGGCGGTCTCCAGGCTGTCCGCGTTCCGGGCCTCGATGAGCTTCTGGGGGCTGTCCGCCGCCAGCACCATGCCCGCGTTCATGAGGGAGATGCGGTCGCAGCGCATCCCCTCGTTCATGAAGTGCGTCGTCACGAAGATGGTGACGCCCTGCTTGCGCGACAGGTCGATCAACAGCTCCCAGAAGCTGTCCCGGGCGACCGGGTCCACTCCCGACGTGGGCTCATCCAGGATGAGGATCTGCGGCCCGTGCAGCACGGCGACGGCCAGCGAGAGCCGCTGGCGCAGGCCCATGGGCAGGTCTCCTGCCAGTGCCTCCAGGTGAGTGCCCAGCCCGAAGCGCTCGACCAGCTCATCGATGCGCGCCTTCGCCTTGTCAGGTGGCAGGTGGTAGAGCCGGGCGTGCAGGACCAGGTTCTGCTGAACGCTCAGCTCGCTGTAGAGCGAGAACGCCTGCGTCATGTAGCCCAGGTTCTTGCGCACCTCCATGCTGCCCGCGTCCACGGAGCTGCCGAAGAGCTTCGCTGTGCCTTCCGTGGGAGGCAGCAGGCCGGTCAGCATCTTCATGGTCGTGGACTTGCCGCAGCCGTTGGAGCCCAGGAAGCCGAAGATCTCCCCGCGCTCGATGGACAGGGTGACGTGGTCCACGGCGGTGAAGGTCCCGAAGCGGCGGGTCAGCCCATGGGCCTCGATGGCCAGCTCCGCCTTGCCCGGCGCGCGGGGCGGGATGGTGATCTCCTTGTGGCCCCGGCGCTTCTCCTCGGGCAGCAGCGCGATGAAGCACTTCTCCAGGTCCTGGGTCCCCGTGCGCTCCATCAGCTCCGCGGGCGTCCCCGTCGCCAGCACGCGCCCCGCGTCCATGGCGACGATCCAGTCCCACTGCTGCGCCTCGTCCATGTACGCCGTGGAGATGATGACGCTCATGCCGGGACGCCCGGCGCGGATGTCGTCGATGAGGGCCCAGAACTGCCGCCGGGAGAGCGGATCCACGCCGGTGGTGGGCTCGTCGAGGATGAGCAGGTCCGGGTCGTGCACCAGCGCGCCGCACAGCCCCACCTTCTGCTTCATGCCGCCGGAGAGCTTGCCGGCGGGGCGCTCCGCGAACTTGCCCAGGCCCGTGGCCGCGAGCAGCTCCGGGACGCGCACCTTGCGCTCCTCGGGGGACAGCCCGAAGAGCCGGGCCATGAAGTCCACGTTGTCGTAGACGCTGAGCTCCAGGTAGAGGTTCTTGCCCAGGCCCTGGGGCATGTACGCGATGCGCGGGCCCACTCCGCGCCGGTGCCGGGCATCCGCGATGTCCCCGTCCAGGACCATGACCCGTCCCTGCTGCATCTTCTTGGCGCCAGCGACCAGGGCCAACAGCGTGGACTTGCCAACGCCGTCAGGCCCCACGATGCCCACCCGGATGCCGCTGGGGACGTCGAGCGAGATGCCGTCGAGCGCGACGGCCTTGCCGTAGCGGTGGGTCACGTCCTGGATGGAGACCACGAGCTGGCGAGTGGAGCCGGCAGGCGCCCCTGGAGACACGGCTGAGACCATGGCGGGGCCCTCCCTTGTCGCCGGGCTAGTGAGGTTCGGATTCCGCCGTGACGACGTTCTGCAGCCGGGATGGCCACGCCGCGTCAGGGTCCACCTTGACGTAACCGACGCCGCGAATGCCTGTCTTGATGCGCTCGACGTAGCGGCTGGCCAGCTCGCGGGGGACCTGGAGCTTCAGGCGGAACACCAGCTTCTCCCGCTCGCTCTTCGTCTCCACCTGCTTGGGCGTGAACTGCGCTTCCGGCGACACGAAGGACACGTACCCGGGGATCGAACGGTCGGGCTCGAAGTCGACGGTGAGGCGCGCCTCGGAGCCGAGCTTCACGCGGGCGGCCTCGCTCGCGGGCAGGAAGATCTCCATGAAGACGTCCTCCAGGTTCACGAGCGTGAGCGCCGGTCCGCCGGGCGCCAGCACCTCGCCGGGCTCGGCGAGGCGGTAGAGGACCCGGCCCGTCACCGGGGACTTGAGCGTCGCGTCGGCGATGCGCGTTTGAATCGTCGCCGCGTTGGCTCGCGCGACTTCAATCTCCTCCCGCGAGGTCTTCAGCGTGGCCTCGGCTTCCGCCAGGCTGGCCCGGGTGGTCTCCAGCTGGCTCGCCCGGACGTCCACGTCCCGCTGCGAGCCTGCGCCTTGCGCCACCAGCCTCCGGGAGCGCTCGGCCTCGATGGTGGCGAGCTCGATTTCACTCTTCTGTTTGACGATGCCCGCCTGGGCCACCGCCAGCTTCTCCTGCGTGGCCGCGAGGTTCGCGTTGGCCTCCGCCAGGCTGGACTCCAGCGTGGTGGTGTCCAGTCGCACCAGCACCTGCCCTGGCTTGACGAGGTCGCCTTCGTTGACGAGGACCTCCCGCACCCGCAGGGGCTCCTTCGCGGAGACATCCGCCAGCTTCGACTCGATGCGGCCGTTGCCGGAGACGATGCCCTCCGGCAGCGCGGACTTCTTCCCCTTCCAATACTTGAAGCCGATGAACGCGATGATCGCGAGGGCGACCAGCCCAATCACCCACTTGTATTTCCCTTTCGGGTTCTTGGGCATGGCGGACTCTCTATGGCTTGACGGGTTGCGAGACCGGCTTGGTTTCTTGCGTCCGCGGCTTGGACAGCATGTCGCCCCAGTGGGTCCGCTGCTCCATCTCTGCCTGCATCGGCTCTGGCACGACGGGCTGGTCGCGGCGGACCTCCCAGCCCCCACCCAGCGCCTTGTAGAGGGCGACCAGGTTCGTGGCGATGTTGGAGCTCGTCTGGGCCAGGTTGTTCTGCTGCTCCAGGAGTGAGCGTTGCGCGTCCAGCACGCGCTGATAGTCCACGGCGCCTTCGCGGTACTGCACCACCGCGAGCTCCACCGACCGCTGCGCGGACTTCACCGCGGCCTGCTGGAAGGTCATGGCCTGCTGGGAGTGGATGAAGCCCGTCAGGGCGTCCGCCACCTCCTGGGCCGCCTTGAGCACCGTGTTGCGGTAGTTGACGAGCAATTGCTGGAACCGCGCGTCCTCGACCCGCACCCCGTTCTTCAGGCGGCCGTAGTTGAGGAAGGGAAAGACGATCCGGGGACCCACGGAATAGAAGAGGCTGCCCAGGGAGAAGAGATTGCCGGAGGCCGCGGCGCTGGTGCTCGCCTGGAGCCCTACCGTCCCGAAGAGGGAGAAGCTCGGATAGAGCTCCGCCTCCGCGATGCCGATCCGGGCGCACTGCGCGGCGGCATACAGCTCCGCGCTACGGACATCCGGCCGCCGCCGCAGGATTTCGGCCGGCATGCCGAGGGCTACCGTCGCGGGCGCCACGGGAATCTGCTTGGGGCCCGCCAGCAGGGCCTCCACCTCGCCCGTGGGCTGGCCCAGCAGCGTGCTCATGGCGTTGCGAGCCTGCTCCAGCCCGGCTTCCAGTTGGGGGATGGTGGCCCGGGTGCTCTCCAACAGGGTCGAGGCCTGCGTCACATCCAGCTCGGAGGTGACGCCGTTGCTGAAGCGCGACTCGGCGATCCGGAAGCCCTCCTCCTGGATGCGCACGTTCTGCCGCGCCTGCTCGATGAGCACCTCGAAGGTGCGGACCAGGACATAGGTTCGCGCGACCTCCGCGGTGAGCGACACGAGCGAGGACTGGTAGTCCGCCACCGACGCGAGCAGGCCCGCGGTCCCCGACTCCACGCCCCGCCGGTACTTGCCCCAGAAGTCCACCTCCCACAGCGCGTCGAAGCCCAGCTGGTACTCCAGGAAGTTCCGGTCGATGGAGCCCAGGTCGAAATCGATGGGGTTGGCCGCGGCGGAGTTCTCACTGCGCCTCACCGCGGCGGCGCTGCCGGTGAGGACCTGGACCTGCGGATACTGCCGGCCGGTGAGGATGGCCAGCTGGGCGCGCGCCTCGACGATGCGCAGCCCCGAGATCTGCAGCGGCAGGTTCTGCCTGGCGGCGAGCTCGACGAGCCGGTCCAGCGAGGGATCGCCAAACGACTTCCACCATTGGGTGTCGACCGCGCCCTGTGTCGACAGGCGCGGGTCGCCCTGGGTGCGCCACTCCTTCGCGACCGCGGCCTCGGGCTTCTTGAAGTCGGGGCCCACCGCGCACCCGGCGAGGACGCTGAGCAGGGACACGGTGCCGACGAAGGATTTCATCCCCTGCATGGCGTTGGCCGTCCCCCGCATCCGCTACACCTCGATGGGTGGGCAGAGTCCGCACGGGGTGAAGCGCGCGGAAGTACGAGCCGTGCGAATGCCCCAGGGGGCAGTGTTCGATGTCCGCCGGCCCATGCCAGACACCGACCCGGGGACGGCGTGGCTGTCATCCGCCGCACCGTGCGCACGTCTGACATTGCGCGTGCCGGGGGGCCGCACAACCCTATGTCCATGGCACAGGACACCCCAAAAGAGCCCCTGAAGCAGAAGGCTTATATGAAGGAGCTCCGCAAGCTCCAGTCCCAGCTCTGCCAGCTTCAGGAGTGGGTCAAGCACGCGCAGATGCGTGTCATCGTGGTGTTCGAAGGAAGGGACGCGGCGGGGAAGGGCGGAACGATTCGCGCCATCACCGAACGGGTGAGTCCCCGGGTGTTTCGCGTGGTGGCCCTCCCGGCTCCTTCGAGCCGGGAGAAGTCCCAGATGTACCTGCAGCGGTACGTGCCGCATTTCCCCGCGGCAGGCGAGATCGTGATCTTCGACCGCAGTTGGTACAACCGGGCCGGCGTCGAGCCCGTGATGGGCTTCTGCACTCCCGAAGAGCACGAGCGCTTCCTGATTGGCTGCCCCGTGTTCGAGCAGTACATGGTCGACAGCGGAATCCTCCTGCTGAAGATCTGGCTGGAGGTCGGCAAGGAGGAGCAGGCGCGGCGGTTCGCGGCGCGGATTGACGACCCCCTGCGGCAGTGGAAGCTCAGCCCCATGGACATCAAGTCCTGGAAGCGCTGGTACGACTACTCCAAGGCGAGGGATGAAATGCTGGCCGCGACGGACACGCCCTTCGCGCCCTGGCACATCCTGCGGTCCGACAACAAGAAGAAGGCGCGGCTCAACTGCATCCGCTTCCTGCTGGAGAAGATTCCCTACGAGAAGGTGAAGCGCGCCAAGGTGAAGCTGCCCCCCCGCTCCAAGCATGGCGAGTACGACGACGGCGCTTCGCTCAAGGGGCGGAACTTCATCCCCGAGCGGTACTGAGCGCCGTGACGAGCTGTGCCCTCGTCACGGCGCGGCGGTGCCCCGCTGGCTACTGACCCAGCACGACGCGGAAGATCCGCTCGTTGCTGTTGTCGGGGATGCTGTCCTTGTCACCCTGGTTGGTGGTGGTCATCCAGAGGTTGCCGTCCGGAGTCGGCTCCACGGTGCGCAGCCGGCCGTAGGTGCCGACGAAGAACTGCTGCACGTTGGTCAGGTTGGTGCCGCTGATGACCTCGCGGTAGAGGCGCGTGCCGCGGGCGCAGGCCACGTAGAGGACGTCGCGCACCACCGCGATGCCTGAGCAGGAGCCGTCCGCCGTGGAGTAGGTCTGCTTCGGCGCGATGTACCCGGCCGTCGCGCAGCCCGAACCGCCCTGGGACACCGTGCCCTCGCAGTTGGGCCAGCCGTAGTTGCCGCCCTTCTGGATGAGGTTGGTCTCGTCCATCACGGAGTTGCCGAACTCCTGTTCCCACAGCCGGCCCTGGGAGTCGAAGGCCAGGCCCTGCGGGTTGCGGTGGCCGTAGCTCCACACGTAGTTGCCGAAGGGGTTGTCGGACGGGACGGTGCCGTCCGCGTTGAGGCGCAGCACCTTGCCGGCCAGGTTGTTGATGTCCTGCGCGTAGGCGCCGTTCTGGGCATCACCCGTGGACGCGTAGAGCTTCCCGTCCGGGCCAAAGCGCAGACGCCCGCCGTTGTGGAACTTGTTGCGGCCGATGCCCTGGAGCAGCACCTGGAGCGACGCGGTGTTGAGGGCGCCGTTCTCATACCGCAGCCGCACGATGCGGTTGTCGGTGGGGGAGGTGTGCATCACGTACAGCCAGCGGTCGGTGGAGAAGTTGGGGGAAAGCGCCAGCCCCATCAGGCCGCCCTCGCCGTCGGTGCTCTGCACGTTGGGGACGGTGCCCACGGACGTCTTCTGTCCCGTCGCCGGGTCCAGGCGAACGATGTTCTGCGCGTCGCGGCGGCCGTAGAGCACCGTGCCGTCCGGCAGGTTCACCAGGCCCCACGGGATGTCCGTGTCGGTGGCGACCTGGATGACGGAGCAGACGGCGTTCGCGCAGGCCTGGCCGGTGGTGACCGTCACGGACGTGCTCTGGGCGGACGCATTGGCCTGGGCGTCGCGAGCGCGCACGGCATAGGTGTAGGCGGTGTTCGCGGACAGGCCGCTGTCGACGAAGGTCGTCCCCGGCGGAGAGCCGGCCACCGAGCCAATCTGCACGCCTCCCCGGAACACGTCATACGCGCGCACGCCCACGTTGTCGGTGGACGCGGTCCAGTTCACCGTCACGCTGGTGCCGGACGCGGTGGCGGTGACGCCGGTGGGGATGCTGGGGGCCTGGGTGTCCGCCTGGCACTGCGGCGGGGTGATGGAGAGCGTGGCGCTGCCCTGGGAGACATTGCCCACCGCGTCCCGCGCATTCACATACAGGCCCCAGGTCACGCCGGGCACCACGGTCAGCCCGGTGGACACCGTGGCGCCGGAGACGGACTTCATCAGCTGTCCGTCATGGTAGACGTCGTAGAAGGCGACGCCCTGGTTGTCCGTGGAAGGTGACCAGGACAGCGTGGCCGAGTTGCACGTCACGTTGGACAGCGCGAGCCCCGTGGGCACGGTGGGCGCCTGGGTGTCGGCCGGCAGCGACCACTGCTGGTTCGTCTGGGCGTTGCAGGTCCAGACGATGACCTTCGAGCTGTTGGCGGTGGCCTGACCGGACACGTCCAGGCACAGCGAGGTCGCCGTGTGGATCACCGCGCCGGCGGTGTTGCGGACCCACCGCTGGTTCGCCGTCCCATTGCAGGCGGCGATGACGGCCCGGGCCCCAGAGCTGGCGGTCTCCGGCTGGACGCACCACGAGCCACCGAACGCGCGAAGCTCGCCTTCCGGCGTGAAGAGGAACCGCTGGTTGTCCTGGCTGTGGCAGTCATAGATGTGGAGCTCTTGCCCCGCGGTCTGGCTGTTCCCCGCCACGTCGAGGCAGCGGCCGGACTGCGTGCTGATGAGCCGCGAGCCGGCGACCACCGCGGCGGTCTGGGTCTGGAGGTCGGGGCCTTCCTCCGGCTTTTCTCCACAAGCAGTGACGGTGACCAGGACTCCGGCCAGTAGGTGACGAACATTCATTGAGGCGCTCCTTTGCATTCCGCCTCTTTCACGGAATCCATGAAAGGCCTCAAGTGAACTCTCTGGCACGCGTCGGCTGATGTTGAGCGGCTATCAACACGCCCCCAGGTTCAATTGCCTGCCGTCGAAGCCGCTCTCACCGCCTCCGCTCTCTCGAGCCGCTCCGCGCGGAACCGGCGCAGGCGGCGGTTGCTGATGGTCAACCCGTTGATTCCTCCGGAGGCCGCCCGCGTGAACGTGACCGCGCCGAGCGAGCCGACGAAGCGGTCTCCACCGACGGCCTCCAGCACCACCTCGTCCCGGCGGGGCCAGCGGATGGCCAGCTTCCCGTCCACGACGCGCACCGTGTAGATCATGTCGACCTCGTCGCTGCGGTACTGCCCCGCGAAGGTCGCCAACGCCGAAGCCACGGGCAGGGGCTCGGTCACGCGGATGAAGGGTCTCGTCGTCGGCCAGGCGTCCCGGATGCTCAGCGCTCGCGGGGGCGAGAAACGCCAGACGTGCATGGACTCGCCTGGACGGAACGCGCCATCGCCCATGGGTACGAAGGCGGTGGGCACGCCGACCTGGCGCAGCGCTCCGTCCTTGAACTCCAGCCGCACCACTTCATCCGTCAGGGGACTCCAGTAGTCGCCGGCCAGCGCCGACAGCTCTGCCTCAGCCATCTTCACGGCGGGCGGCAGCTCGTTCTTCATGTGCGCGCCCAGGTACACGTCGGCGACCTTCCGGGCGAGCACGCTGGCATCAATCAGGCCGCTGTTGCAGAGCGTGACAATGGCGACCCGCTGGGCGGGAAAGAGGAGGGACTCCGTGCGGTAGCCGCCGTCCATGCCGTCGTGGCTCACCATGTCCAGGCCGCGATACCCCATCAACCGGAGGCCGCCGCCGTAGCCCGTCGCGGTGCCATCGTTCAACCTGCCGGAGGTCCGCACCCTCGCGACCAGCGCCTGCCCACCGACGCGTGCGTCGAGCAGGTTCTGCTGCCACTTCAGCAGGTCGCCAATCGTGGAGAACAGGTTGCTCGCGCCATAGTGGTCGGAGTTGGAGACGCTGAGGCGCCAGCCACCGCCGTCGTGGGAGGTGTAGCCCCAGGCGCGCCGGGAGAAGAGCTCGGTGTGGTCCTCGCGGAAGAGGGTGTCGGTCATGCCGAGCGGCTTGAAGAGCCGCTCGTCGGTGAACGCTCGCAGCGATTGACCGGAGACGCGCCGCACCACGACCGCCAGCAACGTGTACGCGGCATTGCCATACAGGACCTCCGTGCCCGGTTCGAAGTTCACACCGCGTTGCCGGCTCAGCGCCCAGAGGACGTCTGCTTCGGTGGACACGTCATCACCGCGCCAGCCCGCCAGGTTCAGCAACTGTCCCTGCTCACGCAGCCCGTTGGTGTGATGCATCAGGTGCGCGAGCGTGACCGTCTTTGCATACGCGGGCAGCTCCGGCACGTACTTGCGGATGTCGTCGTCCAGCGAGAGCTTGCCCTCCTGCGCCAGCAGTCCAATCGAGAAGGCAGTGAATTGCTTGGAGATGGAGGCGATGGAGAAGACCGAACGCGGCGTGACCGGGGCGTCGTGCTCCAGGTCCGCCATGCCGTAGCCTCGCGCGTAGTCCAGCACGCCGTCGCGTGAGATGCCCACGGCACAGCCGGGCTGGGTCTTGCTGTTCCACTGCGAGAAGAGGGCATCCACCTGCTTGTGGCGGTCCTTGGGCAGGGGGTTCGCGGCCAGGGCGGGGGCACACATGAGCGCGGCGAACAGGAACGACGACACGAGCAGCTTGCGCGGCATGGAGCGCTTCCAGGGCAAGAGGTGAACGGGGGCACCCTGCCTGTGCTGACGCCACGCTGGGGGAGTGTTCAGCCGGTGGGGACTGGCTCGCGGCGAACGGGCACATCCGTGCGGCGAACGGGCCGCACGGCCGAGGAGCATGCCCATCCATGCTCCCCGGCTGCGTCAACTCACGGGTGACAGGTCCTGTATTGCGCCACGGTGGAGGAGGTGCTTACCGAGCAATACAGAAACTTGCTGGACGTGTTTCCCCACTTGTCCTTGGCGGTGACCGAGAACGGCAAGTCCGACTGGATGGAGCCAGTGCCCGGGATGTTCCACCACGCGGACCAGGGCGCCTGGGTGAGCGTGACGGAGAAGGCGGGTATCAGGAGCTGCGCGAGGGTGATGGACTGGATGCCACGAGGGTCGCTCGCGGGCTCCGCGGAGATGAGGTAGGAGCGGCCCGCGCCATAGACCGTGAGGTTGAGGGTGGGACCGGTGTTGTCCGCCGTCACGGTGCGCGTCTCCGGTGAGCTGGAGACCCCGTTGATGTCCGTGCATTGGAACAGCAGCGAGTAGTCACCGTCCGCGCGGCCCGTGGTGTCGACCACGAATTCATAGGGCGCGGTGGTGTCCATCTGGGTGACGACGCCTCCCTCGCGCAGCTCCACGTGGTGCACGCCCTCCGTATCCGTGCACTGCACGGTGAACTTCGGCTTCTTCGGCTGGGTGTCGTCCCGGGTGATGCCCGTGATGACCGGCGGGGTGAGGTCCTTGATGAACGCTGTCTGGAAGTTCGCCGTGTTGCCGCACTGGTCGCGAACGAGGGCCTGGAAGGTGTGCGTCCCCGCGGCCATCGCGTCCCCGAAGTCCAGCACGTAGGACGGTGTCGTGGGCTGCGCCACCAGCGTCCCGTCTACATACAGCGCATACGGATATTCGATGCCACAGCCATCCGCCGCGCTGACGGTCAGCCGCACCAGCGAGCCCGGCTGTGTCTTGGCGAAGCTCACCACCGGGGGCGTGGTGTCGAGCGGGGCCGCCCTGGACGTGGTGCCCTTGTTGCCGAAGGCGTCCGTCACCTCCACGGTGAGGTTGTGGGCCAGCGGATCCAGGGGCGTGTAGCTGGCCTGGTACGTCGTGGCTTCGTTCGTCCGCGTGGCGAAAACAAAGCCGTCCACCTTGAAGTCCACCCGCGCCACCGCGGAGCTGTCCGTCACGGAGACATTCACCTGGAACGGCGACTCGGTCCCCGCACCCACCGTCATCGTCACGCTGGGCGGCGTGTTGTCCACCTTCAAGGCGGCATGCTGGACGGCGGCGTTCATGTACGTGTCGTAGACCCGGATGAACACGTCATGGGTGCCATCCGTCCAGGTGGAGGTGTCCAGCTCCTGCTCATACGGCGGCACGAAGATGCCGTACATGAACTGTCCGTCGGCGCCGAAGTCCACGGAGAGGATTCCGGAGGGGTCGCTCGGGGTGACGGAGTAGCGGGGCTGCTTCGGCGAACCGGAGCGGAGGAAGGAGAAGCCAGGCGCCTGCTTGTCCATCGCGACCGTCACCGTCTTCGTGGCCAGGTTCCCCCAGAAGTCCCATGCCTGCAGTTGGATGGAGTGATTGCCATGGGCCAGCGCGGCGCCCGGCAGGACCTGCGTGAACGTCCATCCGGACAGCGTCTTGATCTGCGTGCCGCCGTCCACCACCAGCCGGGGCGCGGTGGTGTACTGCCCCGGCACTTCGGCGTCGGTGATGGTGCCGGTGCATTCGATGTCCTGGTTCACCTGCCGGCAGCTCAGCGTCGTCTGCGGAGGCACCGAGTCCGGCGCGTAGCCGACGTTGACGGCCGCGAACGCGCGCGCCACGGTCTTCATCCGGTTGCCGTTCAGCACGCCGTCCCGCGCGGTCGCCGCCGCGAGAGCCGCCTGGCGGGCCTGCACGTAGTCCGAATCCAGCGGCATCAACTGAACCGCCTGCCCCCAGATGCGCAGCGCTTCCGCGGGGCCCAGGCCGCTGAACCCCTCGGGCACCAGCCAGCAGTGCCACGGGCTCGTGGTCTGCGCGCTGCATCCATAAGCCAGCAGCAGGAACATCCGGCTCAGGGGGCCCCCGGAGTAGTGCTCGTCCGCCTGACCGATGGAGTCGAACCACTCCGGATACAGGGGCGCCAGGAGGCTGCGGGACGTGGTGCCCGTCTCCTCGCCCATGGTGAGGTTCGAGGGCTTCACCGCCACCCCATCGATGTTCGTCGACGACGTCCGCTTCGCGTCGCGCAGCAGCTCGGTGACGAAACCGAAGATGTCCCCCGTGCCCTCGTTCAGCCCGGCCCGCTCCGAATGCTCCGTTGGGACATCCGAGGGGTCGCCCGCCAGCTCCCGGCCGAAGAAGTCATGGGCCATCTCGTGGGCCACGATGTCTGTGGTCGTGAGCGAGGTCTTGAGATTATCGCTGAGGGAGCGGTAGCCGAACCGGAGCGTCGGATTGCGCAGCCCGGGGAGATAGAAGGCGTTCTCGGCGTTGGCGTGCACCTGGACGTCGAAGGGGGTGCCATCTCCCGTCGGGCCCGCGCGCCCCAGGAAGGTTTCGTAGACGGACCACGCCAGGCCCACGGCGTGGTAGGCGTCCACCGCCGCGGTCTCCCCGTTGGTTCCGAGCGTGCCTCCTCCGCTGTAGCGGAGCCCGTCACCCAGGATCAGGTCCGGGGTGTAATAGAGCTGCCAGGTGCCGCCTCGCCCCTGCGGGACAAAGGCGTAATAGTCATTGTTGTACACGTCCCGCAGCCGGGTGGCCCCGCCAAAGGTTTCGGAGAACACGGCCATGGTGACCGCTCCCGCGAAGTAACCCGTGCCCCGGGCCTTCTTGAACGTCCCCTGCACGCCCGTGTGTTCGAGCGGCTCCAGGCGCAGCACCTCTCCGCTGCGTGCATCCACCTGCGCGCTCCACTGCCGCGGCAGGTCCCCGCCCGTGCTGAGCTTGAGCCGGTAGATGAGCCGCAGGCCCGTCACCACCCGCTCGAAGTCCTCGGCGTTCCGGGGACCGGCGAAGCGCGGGGCGGCCGCGTCCTTCCGGAGCTGGCGCACCTCCGTGGGCAGGAGCACGAGCCGCGCGGACTCCACCTTCGCGGTGGCATCCTTCAGGGCCGCGAGCGCTGCGTCCCGGGCCTGGGCTTCCGTGAGCCGGGCCTCCGTCTCCACCGCACCCATGGGCTGGAACCGGGCGTTGGAGAAGAAGGTCTGGCCCAGCGCTGACTTCGCTTCCAGGCCCCAGACCGGCACGCCCCGGAAGTGGAGCGTCTGCCGCACCCCCTTCGCATCCGGTATCAGTGAGACATCCCGGAGGTCGAAGCCGCGCTCCGCGACCAGTTGCTCGGCCCGCGTCCGGGCCTGGGCCTGGGCCTGCGCGGGCTCCGGAGCGTCTTCCGACGACGTGGGACCACAGCTGAGACACAACAAGACAAGGCTGCCCCGCAGCCAGGAACGCATTTGCATGGAACTCCCCCTCTGCTGGACTCGTGAAGACATCCAACATCAGTGATTGCATGATTTGCTGCTTTCATGCAATCCCACCCATGGCGAGGGGGACCTTGCTACTTCTTCGCGCCGCGGCCCTTGAACAGCTTCTGACCCAGGGTGAAGAGCACCACCAGCAGGGCGCCAGCGCCCAGGCCCACGGCGGCGTTGAGCAGCATGGGGGCGAGCCCGCCCAGGACGCTGCCCACGCCCGGGACGCGCCCGGCCCAGGCGGTGAGGGACTCCTCCGCGTGGTGCAGGCCGGAGATGCCGTGCACGAGGATGCCGCCGCCCACCAGGAACATGGCCGCGGTGCCCGCCACGGAGAGGAACTTCATCAGCCACGGCGCCGCGCGGAGGATTCCCCTGCCCAGGCCCTGCGCGAAGCCACTGCTCTTGCGGCTGAGATACAGGCCCGCGTCGTCCAGCTTCACGATGCCCGCCACCAGCCCGTACACGCCCACCGTCATGATGAGGGCAATGCCCACCATCACCGAGACGCGGGTGGCGAAGTCCGCCGTCGCCACGGTGCCCAGCGTGATGGCGATGATCTCCGCGGAGAGGATGAAGTCCGTGCGCACCGCGCCCTTGATCTTGTCCTTCTCCAGGGCCACCCGGTCCAGGTTCGGGTCCTCCAGCGTCTTGCGCAGCTCGGCGTTGTGCGCCTCGTCCTCTTCCTTGCCGTGCAGGAGCTTGTGCGCCAGCTTCTCCGCGCCCTCGAAGCAGAGGAAGGCGCCGCCAATCATCAGCAGCGGGGTCACCAGCCAGGGCGCCAGCGCGCTGATGGCCAGCGCGGCCGGCACCAGGATGGCCTTGTTGACCAGCGAGCCCTTCGCCACCGCCCACACCACGGGCAGCTCGCGGTCCGCGTTCACGCCCGTCACCTGCTGCGCGTTGAGCGCCAGGTCGTCTCCCAGCACACCCGCCGTCTTCTTCGCCGCCACCTTCGTCAGGATGGAGACGTCATCCAGGATGGTGGCGATGTCGTCGATGAGCGCAATCAGGCTGCTGCCTGCCATGGATGTCTTCCGGGCTGGGGGGTGGGGACGTCACCCTGCTTCAGCGCGGATTAGCACAGCTGGACGAGCCGCGCTCCAGCGACGGCGGGTCACCCTCCCGGGTTCAGCTCCCACGGCAACACCGCGGTGAAGGTGGCGCCGCCGCCCTTCGTGGGCTCCAGGTGGATGCTTCCTCCGTGGGCCTCCGCGATGTGGCGGGCCATCCACAGCCCCAGCCCGAAGCCGCCATGGTGCTGGGTAGGGACGGCGCGCTCGAAGCGCCCGAAGACGCGCTCCTGGTCCTCCGGCCCGATGCCCGCGCCATGGTCCCGCACCGCCAGGCTCACCCGGCCCTCCGCGCGCGCCACGGTGACCTCCACGGGCTTGCCCGGCCCGAACTTGAGGGCGTTGTCCACGAGGCTGTCCAGGAGCTGCTCCAGCCTCGCGCCGTCATAGCTCCCCACCACCGGCAGGGGCGCCTCCAGGGTGAGGACGCAGTCCGCGCGCAGGGCCTTCTCCCGCGACCGCGCCACGACCGTGGCCGCGAGCTCCGCCAGGTCGACCTCCCGACGTGAGAGGTCCAGCGGTCCGGTGACGAACTCCGACACGTCGACCAACTGCTCCACCAAGCGCGACAGGCGCTGAAGGTGCTTCTGCGTCGTCCGCGCCTTGTGCTGGGTGGCTTCCAGGTTCGCGTCCGGAGCCTCGCTGTCCAGGCCTCGCACCAGGGACTGGATGCTGAGCGACAGGGCGCTCACGGGCGTGCGCAGCTCGTGGCTGGCGAGCCGCAGGAAGTCGTCCCGCGTCCGCACGGACTCGCGCAGCGAATCCTTCTCCACCTCGTTGCGGACCACCTCCCGGCGCACGCGGGCCATGTCCAGCTGGGTGCGCACCCGCACCAGTAGCTCGCGCGCGGAGAAGGGCTTCACCAGGTAGTCATCCGCGCCGCTTCGCAGGCCCTCCACCGTGGCCTCATCGCCCGCCCGCGCGGACAGCAGGATGATGGGGATGGCGCGCGTGCGTTCGTCGGCGCGCAGCTCCCGCACCAGGCCAAAGCCATCCAGCACCGGCATCATCACGTCGGAGAGGATGAGGTCCGGCGGCCGGACGCGCGCCTGCTCCAGCGCCTCCTGACCGTTCCTGGCGGCCTCCACGTGCGGGAAGACGTGCTTGAGCAGACCCGTGACGTAGGCGCGCAGGTCGGCGTTGTCGTCCACCAGGAGGATGCGGGACCGCGCGAGCTCCGCGGAGACCTCTGGCGAGAGCGACGCGGCCGCGGGTGGCGCCTCGAGGTCCGTGGCGCTGACGTCCATGGACCAGCGGCGCGCCTCCTCCACGAAGGGGATGGCGCCCGTAGGGACCGGCCCTGGCCGGAAGGTGCGCTCGACGCGCTCCGGGGGCAGGTGCTCCGTCCCGCGCGGCAGCCGCAGGGTGAAGGTGGTGCCCTTTCCCAGCTGGCTCGTCACCGCGACGCTGCCTCCATGCAGCTTCATCAGCTCCTGCACCAGCGCGAGTCCGATGCCCGTCCCCTCGTGGCTTCGGCCCTGGGTGACGCGGACGCGGTAGAAGCGCTCGAAGACGCGCGGGAGCTCTTCCTCGGGGATGCCCACCCCCGTGTCCTCCACGCGAAGGACGGCCTGCGCGTCCTCCCACTGGAGGCTCACGTGGATCTCCCCGTGGTAGGTGTATTTCACCGCGTTGGAGATGAGGTTGAGGACAACCTTCTCCCACATCTCCGGGTCGACGTAGAGGGGCTCGGGCAGGGGCGGACAGTCCACCACCAGCCGCAGGCCCGCGCTCTCCACCGCGGACTGGAAGGCGCTCGCGAGGTTCGTGGTGAAGACAGACAGGTCCACGGGCACGTAGCGGGCCTGGGCCCGTCCCGCCTCCATCCGGGAGAAGTCGAGCAGGGTGTTGACCATCTTGTAGAGCCGCAAGGCATTGCGGCGCACCAGCTCCAGCGGCTCTCCCTCCAACGACTTCGGCGTCCGCGCCAGCGCGTCCTCGATGGGGCCGAGGATGAGCGTGAGCGGTGTCCGGAACTCGTGGCTGACATTGCTGAAGAACGCTGTCTTGGCCGCGTCCAGCCGGGCCAGCTCCTCCGCCCGCTGCTTCTCCTGCTCATAGGCGCGGGCGCTGGCGATGCTGGCGCTGAGCTGTCGCGCCAGCAACTGCAGGAAGCCGCGGTACTCGTCGTCCAGCGCGCGCAGGGGGCTCAGACCGGCCACGAGCACCGCGGTGGTCTCCGTCTCCACGCCCATGGACACCGGGAGGACGAGCGCGCGCGTCGTGGGCTCGGGCCAGGGCCCGCCGGGAAGGGGCCCGAAGCGCTGGAGCAGGTCCTCGAGCAGCACTTCCTGCCCCCACTGCGTGACGCTCGAGAGCGGCCAGGAGGACGACGTGTCGTCCAACGCCAACGCGACGGGCGAGGCAGCCCCACCACGCTCCATGCCCGCGCAGCTGACCAGGCGTGCCTGCTCCGCCTTGACGACGTAGAGCAGCGCGAAGGGCACGTCGTACGCCGCCTGCGACAGCACCCCCTCCAGCGAGCGGAAGATGTCCTCGACCTTCTTGTCCAGGGCCATCCGGATGGACAGCTCCCGGAGGATTCCCAGCCGGCGGTCACCCACCACCTGCCGGGTCGTCTCACTCGCGATGGCGAAGAGGCCGGCAATCTCTCCCGACTCGCCGATGGTCGGGTTGTAGGACCAGGTGAAGTAGGACTCCTCCCGCAGGCCCCCGGGGCGGCGCGCGAAGTTGACGTTCCCGTCTTCGATGTAGATGGGCTCGCCCGTGTCCTGGGCGCGCTTCATCAGCGGCCCCAGCTGCGCCCACTCCTCGACGAGCGCCTCGTTTCCGCGCGCGCCCAGCGTCTGGGGATGCTTCGCCCCCAGGATGGGCCGGAACGGGTCGTTGTAGAGCATGCGCAGCTCGGGACCCCAGAAGAGGATGATGGGGTAGGGCGAGCGCAGCATCGTGCTGACGGAGGTCCGCAGGGACTGGGGCCAGTGCTCGAGCGGGCCGAGCGAATTGCTGGACCAGTCATGGGCCCGCATCAGGGCGCCCATCTCGCCGCCGTGCTGGATGAAGGGCTCCTCCTGGCCCTCGCGGTGAGGGGTGTCCTTCACCTCGGGGTCGCTGGGAGCTGGCGCGCGCGAGTAGGTCGAGGAGCTCATCGAGCGCGTTCGTTATCACACGGCCCCGTGGCCGGGCGGGGCGTGTGGGAGGAAGGTTGACCCCTCGACGCAGGCCTTGGAGGGCAAGCGGCCGGCCATCCCGAGGGCGGCTACGTCCGGGAATTGCCCCGGCGGGCGGCGTCGACGCTCCAGATGCCGGAGCCGTGCGCGGCGATGTAGAAGAAAACGAAGCAGTAGAGCGCCGCGAGCTCGCCCTGGTTCTGGATGGGGATGAGGTTGCCTCCGTTGGGGATGACGTGCCCCATGAAGAAGGCGAACGCCATGGTGCCGCTGGAGATGAACGCCGCGGGCCCGGCGAACAGGCCGAGCGCCACGAGCAGGCCGCCCAGGAACTCGATGCCTCCCGCGCCGTAGACGACAAACGGCGGCGCCCCGGCGGGCACCCCGCCGAACATGCCGAAGAGCTTCTGCATGCCGTGCAGCATGAACATCAGCCCCGCGGCGATGCGGAGCAGTGCGTAGATGCGTTCAGCGTGGGGCCGCAGGAATCCCATGGTGTTCTCCGAGCGTGTGCCGGGGGATGGAAGGTCCCGGCACGCGCCCGTGAACCATAATGGCGGGCCCGTGTCCACGCTGGGCACGGGCCCGGGAACCTCACTTGCTGCTCTGGACCACGGTCTCGTCGACGATGGTGAGCGCGTCCACCGAGCCCGTCATCCCGATGTGCGTGAAGGCGCTGTAGGGATAGGCGCCGTCATCGAGCTGCTCCACGAACTCGATTTCATCGCCCATCACCTGCTTGCCGTCCTCCAGGGTCACCGTGAACGGGCCTTCCTGGAAGCGCACGCGCCAGATGCAGGCACCCACGCGGCCCACGCCCGTGGTCACGCCGAACCCCTCCACGCCGAAGTACAGGTCCGGGTGACGCTGGCGGTCCATGTAGTCCCAGAGCTCCACGCTGCTCCACCGCCACCAGTTGTGCGGAAGCATCATGGCCGTCGGCTCGCCCTGGTATCGCACGTTGATGGTGTAGGCGGAGCCGCCGGGGCTCCCCGTGAACGTGGGCAGCAGCCGCATCCCGGCTTCGGGGTTGCTCGGATCCGGGGCCAGCGACAGCGTGCTGATGACCTGGTCCTCGTTCCGGCCGAAGTACTGCACGCCTTCGTGGCTGGCGCCGAAATCCACGATGGACCGCTGCCGCCAGCTCTCCGCGCGACCCATGAGCCCCACGACGCCGTCCTGGCCCACCTTGTTCATGCCGGTGACCACCAGGCCCTTGTCGGTGGACTCCACCTTCGCGGTGCCCGTGGCGCAGTGGGTGATGCCGTCGAAGCGCTTCACACAGTCCTGCGAGGCCGCCATGACCTCCTGCGACGTGGAGGCGGTCTTGGCCTCCTCCTGTGTGGGCTCTCCCTGGCAGCCCGCGAACACTCCCATCAACGTGGCCGTCAGCAGCCGGCCCATGAACATGCCTGCGCGCGTCATTGACATCCATTCCTCCTCGGGGTGGACAGCGGAGGCCAGATGTCTGCAATGGACAGACCACGGCGCCCAACCGAGACAGTCGCTCGGATGGCAATGATTGTCGTACGGCGGCTGTGACTGTTCAGGTCACAGGAAAGCTTGTTTTGTGGCGTTTGCGGCTATTCCCGACGCGCCCCGTCACGATTGACGCCGAGCTGGTTTCGCGCCGCGTCGATGGTTTCGAGCAACGCGATGCTGCGTTCGAGCGGATGCAGCGGCGACTCGGTGCGGCCTTCGGCGATGTGCAGCGCGACCGCGGCCGCCTGCCAGGCGAGGCCCTCGCTGCCGTGGATGCCGGACGGGTCGGTCCAGCGCAGCCGCTGGTCCGACCTGGCTGCCTTCAGCGTGAAGCCGCCGGGGGTGAAGAAGCGCGAGTCGATCTGGAGGCGCGCGTGCGTCCCCGCGATGACGGCCTCCTGGGGTGTCTCCGCGAAGAGGGTGGTGTGCAGCAGCGCCTGCGCGCCCGTGGGCCAGGTGAGGACGAGGGCCGCCTGTCCGTCCACGCCTGTCTGGGTGAGGGTGCCCGTGGCGTGGATGTGCGGCGGTGGGCCGAGCACGAGGTGCGCGAGCCAGATGGGATAGATGCCGATGTCCAGCAGCGCGCCACCGCCGAGCGCGGGATTGAAGACGCGGCCTTCGGGGTCGAAGTCGAAGCAGCCTCCGAAGTCCGCCATGACGAGCCGGATGTCGCCGAGCACTCCGTCGTGCAGCAGCCGTTCGATGAGCAGGGTTTGGGGGAGGAAGCGCGACCACAGGGCCTCCATGGCGAAGACGCCCGCGGCGCGAGCGGCCTGGGCGATGTCGCGGGCCTCGGAGGCGTCGAGCGCGAGTGGCTTCTCCACGAGGACGTGCTTGCCGGCGGCGATGGCGAGCAACGCCTGTCGCTTGTGTTCGCTGTGGGGAGACGCGACGTAGACGATGTCGACGTCGGGGTCGGCGACGAGCTGCTCGTAGGACTCGTGGACGCGCGGGACGCCGTACTGCGCGGCGAAGCGCCCGGCGCGCTCGGGGTCACGCGAGGCCACCGCGTGGACGCGCTGGTCGGTGTGCCGGTGCAGGGCCCAGACGAAGCCCCCGGCGATCCGCCCCGGCGCGAGCACGCCCCAGCGCAGCACGCGCCCTCCGCGCAAGGGGATGGGTTCGACGTGGGGGAGGGTGGAGGGGAAGGCGCTCACGAACCCAACTCTAGCCGCGGGACGCCGGATGCGGATGGAGTAGGGTGCGCGTCCGATGTCGCTCCCGCTCGTGCATATCTACTGCGATGGCGCCTGTTCGCCGAACCCCGGCCTGGGCGGCTGGGGTGCCATCCTCATCGCGACCGAACGCCAGGGCTACCGCAAGGAGCTCCAGGGCTCGGAGGCGGACTCCACCAACAACCGGATGGAGTTGACCGCGGCGCTCGTCGCGCTGAAGGCCCTGAAGATGCCGTGCCGCGTCCAGGTGTTCACCGACTCGAAGTACGTGTGCAACGCCTTCGCGGAGAAGTGGCTGGACACGTGGCAGGGCAATGGCTGGCGCACGTCGGGCAAGAAGGCCGTGTCCAACGCGGACCTGTGGCGCGAGTTGCTGGAAGCCGTTCGCGCTCATGAGGTGACGTGGCACTGGGTGCGGGGCCACTCGGATGACGTGGAGAACAACCGCGCGGATGCGCTGGCCGTGGCGGCCCGACTGGAGCTGGCGGCACGGCTCGGACGGTAGGGGTCTACACGCGCCGGCGCAGGGGCTCCCGCGCGGCGAGCCACGTCGCGGGAATGGATGACCGCCCCGCGCTCAGGGCGACGATTCCCCCCACCATGGCGCAGGTGGTGTCCCGGTCTCCGAAGCCGGCCACGGTGCACCAGAGGGCTTCCTCGAAGGAGTCCAGGTGCCTTGCCGCGCACCACACGGCGAAGGGCACGGTGTCCTCGGCGAGAACCTTCTGTCCGCTGCCCAGCGTGCGCGCCGCCGAGGAGGGGCTGGTGTCCCGCGGCCACGCTCGCGCCTTCTCCAGTCCCTGGCGCGTGGCTCCGGCGGGCGTGAAGTCCAGCACCGTGTCGAAGAGCTCCATCGCGGAGCCGCGCGTCTGGGGCCACTGGCAGGCCCACGCGGCGGCGACCGCGATGGCGATGGCACCCGCCTGTCCCTCCGGGTGCATGTGCGTCACCTCCGCCGACGCGCGCGCTTCCGCCACCACCCGGCTCATGTCTCCCGCGAAGTACGCCCCCAGGGGCGCCACGCGCATGGCCGCTCCGTTGCCCATGGAGCCCTGGCCCTCGAAGACCTCCGAGGACACCTCACGCCAGGGCAGCCCGAGCCCCAGCTTCCACAGGATGTCGTGCGCGGTGCCGCCATAGCCGCGGTTCTTGTCGCGGCGGTAGCGCTTCGCGAAGAGGTTCGCGAGCGCGTCCGGGTCGACGTGGCCATGGTCTTCCAGCACCTGGACAATGGACAGCGTCATCTCCGTGTCGTCGGTGTAGCCCCAGGGTGCTCGCGGAAGGATCCGCTGCTCTACCCAGGGCTGCACGAGCTCGTGCGGGCCGAAGAACCGCTCGCCAAAGGCATCTCCCACGGACACGCCGTCCAGTGAAACGAGCGCACGAGTCATTCGTGTAGTGACGTCCTGGGGCGATGTCCGCGCGACCATGGTGCCTCCTGTCGACCTCCGAGTGGGGGCGCTACCCGCGCCAGAAGCGGCGCACCTGGGCGTCCGTGCGTTCCTGTTCTGCGAAGCGGACGAGGAGGGGCTCGGACATGGCTTCCGGCACGCGCAGTTGGGCGAGCATCGCGCGGACCTCGAACTTGCGCGTGAGGCCGAGCAGGGCCTCTCGCTCGGGCTGGGTGAGGCCGGGGTGCCAGCAGTCGGCGATGAGCACCACGCGGCGCTCGGTGCCCCGGTTCCAGGTCTCGTGCTCGAAGGAGTCGTGGAAGGTGAGCGCGCGGCCCGGCTGCCAGTGCCGGCTCTCCGCGCCCACGCGGATGCCACAGCCCTCCGGCACCTTGAGCCCCAGGTGCAGTCTCATCCGGAATCCGTCCCACGAGCAGTGCGGCGTCAGCGTGGTGCCGGGCGCGTGCGAGGAGAACAGCACGTCCGCCAGCGGGAAGTCGGTGCACTCGCCGTCCAGCGACCGCACCGCGGCGGCCGTCTCCTCCATGGCGAGCTGGGGCCAGAAGAGCCGGTCGGTGCGCTCGCCGCCGAAGTAGATGGGGTGCACGGACCAGTGGCCCGTGCCGACGATGCCGGAGTCGTAGTGCAGCAGGTCCGCGTTCTCCAGCCGCTCCATGTCTCGCGTCACTGCCGCCAGGCAGCCCTCCAGCGCCTTCGCGGCCGGAGGCGGCGGGTCGCGCCACGGGTGCTCATCCAGTCCGGGGAACGGCGGGAAGATGGTGGGGGACTGTTCAGGCCTGGCGGGAGGCGCGGGCACCTGGCCCATGAGCATGCGCAGGTAGTGCTTCAGCCGCTCCAGCTCCGGCCCCGCGCCGAGGACCGCGTCGACGTAGCCGCCCTGCCGGGCCAGGTCGACGATGCGCTGGCGCACCTGCGCGGTGATTTCCTGGGGCGATGTCTGCGCGACCATGGTGCGGTGCCTCCGATGGGGAGGCGCAAGCCATAGCCCGGCGGCGAATGCAGCGTCCAGGGGTGGCGCTGACCCTTGCGCGGATGACCCGGTCCCTCCTCGGACACGCCCCGGGAATAATTCCGGACGCGGGCGTAACCGCAGGGCAACGACCATTCATTGAGAGGTTTCACACCATGAAGCGACTGTCCCTGTTCGCGGCACTGACCCTCCTGTTGACGACCCCGGCCTGCGGTCCCGCCGATGAGATGGATTCCGAAACCGGGTTTGAGACCGAGCAGGTGGAGCAGGCGGCGACGCAATCCGCGGGCTCCACGTCGGAGGAGTTTCCGCCCATCCACTGCGGCAACCGGATGGTGGCCTTCTCGCTGGGGTGTACGGGCACCGGCTGCGACAACGTGTCCATGAACTGCCGGGACATTCCCTCCAACGCCGGGTATGGCAGCAAGAGCTGGACGCGGTCGTTCTCCGAGGAGACCACGACGCCGACCCTCTGTCCCTCGGGGTACTGGGCGACGGGCGTGTCCTGCACGGGAAGCTTCTGCGACAACGTCTCACTGGAGTGTACGAACATCACCGGGCGCACCGCGACGGACTGCTACTGGTCCAGCTGGATCTCCGACGAGACCGCCCCCTTCCAGGCCCCCGAGGAGTACTTCATCCGGGGCGCGAAGTGCCGGGGCTGGTATTGCGATGACATCAGCCTCTACTACTGCAAGATGGGCTGAGTGACGGCGGACCCATTCCAACGCCACCGCGCGAGCGGACAGACTGTGCTCCTTCAGGTCCGAAGGGGAGCTGTTCTTGAATCTTCCGTCTGTCCGCCGTGCGCTGTTGCCGTGGGTATTGTTCGTGTCCGCCTGCAAGGGTGAGGGCACCGTGGGGGCTCAAGGGCCTCAAGGGCTCCAGGGGGAAACGGGGCCCGCGGGAGCCCAGGGGCCTCGCGGTGAAGTCGGGCCCGCGGGAGCGCAAGGTCTTCAGGGGGAAACGGGTCCCGCGGGGGCGCCGGGCGGCTCCGGGACGGACAGGCTGCTGGCCGCGCGCGTGCGGATCATCCCGCTGGAAGCCACCGCGCTGGAGTCCGGCGCCGCGCTCCGGGCCGCCGTGGACGCGGTGCCTTCCGACGGTTCTCAGACGTGGGTGCTGAAGCTCGGCGCCGGCACCTACGACCTGGGGACGACGGGCCTGGTGCTGAAGCGGGGCGTGTTCCTGGAGGGCAGCGGCGTGGGCGTGTCTCGCATCACGTCCTCCACTGCCGGGGATGGCTCGGTGGTGGGCGCCTCCGGCGCGGGGCTGCGCCTGCTCTCCGTGAGCAACACGGGCGGTGGGGCGCGGTCGGTGGCGATCTTCAACAGGGATGACGGCTTCGCGGTGAGCGAAGTCCGGGCGGAGGCGCTCGCGGGCCAATCCCTTACCTTTGGCGTGTACTACCAGTCCGCCAATGGCATCACGTTGTCGCGCGTCGAATCCCAGGCGTCGTCGGACCGGGGCCGGGTGATGGGGTTCGCGTTCGACCAGGTGGGCATCACGCTGGAGGACTCCAAGGCCGTCGTCCAGGGCACCGCGAGCGCGGTGGAGTCTGTGATTGGCGTGGGCGTGGCCGGAAACTTCGGCATCCTGCGCCGCGTGTTCATCAATGCCAGCGCGACGAACGGCGCCCGGAGCTTCGGCGTGGAGGCGGCGGCCCAGGACGTGGACATCGTGGACTCGGAGGTCTTCAGCGGAGGCGCCACGCTGTCCGCGGCCCTGCACGCGGAGACGCCCGGAGTGTCCGTGCGCTCCAGCCGCCTGAAGGGGAACGGCACGGGGGCCTTCGGCGTCTACGCGGACTTCCCGGCACCGACGCCCGGGGTCCGCATGGGCATCGACCAGTCCTCCATCGAAGGCTACGAAACGGCCGTGTACCTCAAGGCGGGGAGCACGGCGCGGCTGGGCCACGCGAAGCTCTACGGCGGGGTCTTCGTGGAGCAGGGCGCGAGCGCCTTGTGCCTGTTCACCTTCCAGACCGTGCAGCAGGACACCCTGCCCGTGGACTCCAACTGCCTGTGACGAGTCCCCGGAGGGGCGTATCCCGGCCCGCGATGATGAAGGGGGCCCAGGAGTAGGGATGGGGCCGGTGCCAGCGCGGTGATGATCATCCCCATGAGCTACTGGAAGCTCAGTGACGCCGAAATCGTCAGCCACTTCGACACGGTGGCCAAGGCCATCTCGATCTGAGCCATTGGCGAACCGTCATCCTCGCCGCGGGTGTCCTGCTCGCGGCGAGGAGGCTGGCCGGCGGCGGTCAGTCCGCAGGCACTGTGCAGCCGGTGTCGTCACAAGCCCCCTGTATCGCAGGCCGCTGCACACCGGACACAGGACCCGCCTGGGCCTCGAGCAGCAGGGTTTGCAGTTCGGCGCCCAGGAGCAGGTCGTCGTGCATCCCGAAGACCTGCCGGCGAAGACGTCCCTGCGCGTCGATGAGAACCGTCGTCGGCGTTCCCTGCATGGCGTACGCCCTCATGGTGCGCGGGATGGGGTCGCCGCCTTCGCCCGGTGCATCCACGCCCACCGGGAACTTCACCCGGTACTCGTGAAGGAACGCCCGGAGGGACTCGAGCTTCATGGCTTCGTGGTGCTCGAAGACCGTGTGCAGCCCGACCACGACGAGCGGCGCGCCCGCGAAGACTTCAGCGACGCGCTGGGCCTGCGGAATGCCCCGGGCGACGCAGCCCGGGCAGAGCATCTGGAAGGCGTGGAGGAGGATGACCTTGCCGCAGAGTCGCTCCAGGGTGAGCGGCTCTGGCGTATTGAGCCAGTCGGTGGTCCGCCAGGCCGGTGCGGGGCGCGGAGTCATCAGAAGTCCCCATCCTTGACGTAGGGGTGGGCCCAGAGCGTCACCTGCAACAGGCAGGACTTCACCCACGCCGCATGCATCTTCTCGACGTCCTCCGCGGAGTGGCCCTGCTCGGCCAGGAAGGGGCGCAGGGTGAAGGTCACCGGGAAGATGAGCGCGAACAGGTTGCGGAAGGGCACGAGGTCCGTCGAAGGGGCTCCGTCGGTCTTGTTCTTCCGGGCCCGGTGATGGCGCAGGCCAATCTCGTGCTGGTAGTCGAGCCAGGCCTGGTCATACCCGGCGCTCGACGTATCGAGGATCCACTGGGCGAAGCGCTTGCGGACGGAGGTGAGGTAGTCACCCAGGGGCTTGCCGTCTGTCTTTCCGCTGAACGAGGCGAGCAGGTGCGGCTGACTCCCGACAAACCCATACCAGACGTCGAGGATGGCCTCGGTCCGCTCCTTCACGATGTCGTGCGACATGCGGAGGGCCTTCACGTCCTCATCGCCGAACAGGACGCTGGCCTTCATCTGCTCGAAGTCGTTGAGGGATACCGGCGAGCGCGAAACGGACGCGGTGCCGTGGGTATAGCCGGGGATGTTGCTCATGGTGTCTTCTCCTTCAGGGAGCAGAGCTCCGCCGTTGCCGTCGGCCGGGGTGGCCGCGGAAAGCCGTGTTCATTCGTGTCTGAGACGCAGGAACGTCAGCCGCGACGCATGAACTGCTCCCAGACCTCGCGTCGCGCGGACTCCGCCGCGAGCTCGTGTTCCGGGCAGTCGAGGCGCAGTTGCTCACTCGACAGGGGCGCGTCCACGAAGGCGCAGTGATGCGGAGACGCGCCCGGGCGCACGTTCGGCCTGAAGTGCGTACAGGTCACGCACATGCCGGTGACCGGGACGAGCGCCTGCTCCTGAAGCATCCGGATCATCTTGACGATGCCGGCGAAGAACGCGCGCTGTTCCTCCGGGGAGAGGTCCGCGACCGCGTCCGCCATGAACTCCGGCCAGGAACGCGCGCGGGCCCCGAGTGATGCGCCCGTGGCCGTGGGGGTCAGGAGGCTGGCGCGCGGGTGCCTCGGGTCCGCGGAGCGGGTCACGAGCGCCTTCTCGACGAGGACGCGGACGGAGTCGCTGATGGTGGGAAGCGTCACGCCGAGGCGCTCGCTCAACTCCTTGCCGGTGAGGGGCCCGTTCGCGACCAGCGTGGCGAGGATCTGCCCCTGCGTGGCGGACAGGCCCGCTCCATTCGCCTGCTGCCACGACTGCTGCTTCATCGCGAGCCCGATCTTGTGGAGCCCGGTCGCGATGCGCGCGGAGATGGGTTCGCTGTTCTCGTCGAAGTATCCCGGTCGCTTCCCAGTCATGCATTTGATCTAAGTTAGGAGTCCTAAGTTGTCAAGGCGACCGGGTGGACCGTTCGTGTGGCAGAGTCCCCCCGCTTTGCATCCCTTCGCGTTCACCCGCCGGTTCCGGGCCTGGCACCTCGTGCTCGGAGCCTTGTTCGTCTACACCGTGGTCTGCGTCTGGAGCGCCTTCCGGGGTGGGGTGTTCGCGTTCCACGACCTCGCGCTCCTGAACGACCTGTTCTCGAACGCGGTGCACCGGGGCCGGCCCTTCTGGGTGACGGACGGGGGCTTCAACCACCTCACGGTGCACTTCACCCCGACGCTGCTGTTGCTCACGCCGCTGTTCCTGCTCAGCGACTCACAGTTCCTGTTCATCCTGTTGGGGCTGGTGGCGCTGTACGCGGCGGTCGCGCTCCAGGTCTGGTTCTTCGAGCGCATGGTCGAGGAAAAGGAGCTGCTTCCCGCCGCCTGGAGGCCGTGGGCCTCCGTCGCCTTCACGCTGTACCTGGCGCTCAATCCGTTCGTGAAGACGGTCGCGCTCTCCGCGCACTTCGAGGTGTTCTTCCAACTGGGCTCCACGGCGGTGCTCGTAATGCTCCTGCGCGGGGCGCGGATGCGGTGGATCGTGCCCACGGCGCTGCTTGCGTTGGGCGTGCGTCCGGATGGAGGCCTGTTCCTCGCGTTCCAGTCGGCGGCATTACTGCTGCTGCCTGCCGTGGCCCGTCCGCCGCGTGCGGTGCTCACGCGCAGGGCGCTCGGGGTGTCCGCGTTGGCGTTTGGCTACCTCGCGCTTTGTGTCGCGGTGGTGCTGCCGGCGCTAGGGACACCGTCGGGCACGCGGTTCTGGTCGCACTACGGCAGCACGTGGGGGCAGGTTGCCTTCACCGCGCTGGGCGATCCCGGCAGGGTGGTGCACGACGTGTCTACCAGCGGGCTGGTGGTCTTCCAGCGCAGCTTCTGGTGGATGCAACTGCTCTCGCCCGCGGCAACGCTGGTCAGCACGATTCCGGGCACCTTCTTCTTCATGGCGGATGCGCCGGACAAGCGCCTCCTCTGGTTCTACAACTCCGCCTTCCTGCTGCCCGGGCTGGGCGTGTGCGCGGCGGCTGGCTTTGGATGGCTCGCGGAGGTGTGGAAGGGCGTGCTCGCGCGCGGACGGGTCCCTGCCTGGGCCGCGAAGGTGCCCGCGCTGCTGCTCGCCGTGCTCGCGATTCTCCAGGTCGCGCGCTTCGACCGGACCATCGGGTCTCCGCCGCTGCGGCCCATGCCTCCGGTGGATGGCGACTTCCGCGAGGCGTTCGCGCGTCAGGTCCAGAAGTGTGCCTCATGGCGCGCGGTGGCCACGGACTTCCGCTCCATCGTCTTCGTGCCCAACGGCTACGACCGTTTCCTCCTGCACCACTATGAGCGGGCGCAGGTCGTGCTCGTGCCTCCGCGCGTGGACACGCTCCTCCTGGGAGCGGAATCCCGGGAGGCGTTGCTCGACACGCTCCAAGGGGATTCCCGGTTCGAAGAGGTGGCGGACCCAGGCCCGGTTCGCGTCTTCGTCCGGAAGGATGCGCGCGGCTGCGGTTCGTAATGCGGTTCGTGGAAAGGTGATGATGGGGGCCATGACGCTCCGGACCGCGCTCGCCTTCAGTTCCTCGCGCCTCCGCAGCAGGCGCGGTGGACGGAGGGGGCACATCCGAGGTCCAATCACGGCCGTCATGACCCCAGACGAAGTGCAGAGAACCTTGGCGGACTCGGAGTTGGTGCCGTGCGCGGAGGTGTCACTCGCGGACGCCCGGAGAATGGTGGAGGGCTTCCTGGATGCGGACGTCCCCGCCCTCGTCCACCGTGAGGCGTGCAGCAAGGTCGGCTGCTCTCCGAAGTTCCAGGTGCTGGTGCGGCCCGAGGATGGGCCCCGGGTGGCCGCCCTGCTCCAGCAGGGATGGCTGGAGACGGTGCGCCGCGAGGGTCTGATGCCAGAGGGGGCGGCTCCCCGCCTGATGCCCTCCGCCCCGTCAGAAGCGACCGAGGAAGAGGGAGAGCCTCCCTGCCCGGCCTGCGGAACAGCCGCCGCTCTGGTGTCGGGCGCCTGCAGCGACTGCGGCCTCCAACTCGAGTAGGCGTCAGACGGGCTCAGGCGTGTGCCGGGGGGCGGGATTCGAACCCGCTGACACGGCGATAGGAAAACCCAGGCAGGACACGCTGTGACCCGCTATCGCCTTGATCTCACGTCGGTTCGTTGTGCCGCCCTATCCCGTTACGCCCCGTCTTGTCCCGTTCTCCTCCCTGCTGGAGGGACACACTGGGGGCACATGCGGCCCCACAGAGTCAATCCGCTCACGGATGCGAGCGGCGAGCGAGTTGGGGCGCGGCCTGTTGGCCCCACGTTGTGCCGAGCACGCCGCGTGGTCTTGCACCCGTTCGGTGCGCCGCGCGCGAAGCACGCGGCGCACCGATTCTCCTACCGAGACCGCGCTGAAATCAGGGCACACCGCCCCATGGCGGTATCGCGGACAGCTGCTCAGAGTCCGTTGGGGACCACGGTCACGGTGCCGGAGCCCCTGTTGGTCAGGATGAGATCGGCGTACCCATCCGCGTCCATGTCCGCGGTGGCGATGGCGTTGAGGCCAGGCGAGGCGCCGGTCGTGACGACGGTGCCCGAGGTGAAGCCTCCGGTGCCGTTGCCGGTCATCGGGCGGACGCCGCCCGAGGCCGTTGTAACGAGGATGTAGGCGTCGAGCTTGCCATCGCCGTTGAAGTCATCGGCCACGACACCCAGCGCCGAGTTGGCGGCCGTCGTGGGCGCGGCGACGGACTGAACGCCGCTCGCGAAGGTGCCGTTGCCGTTCCCCTTGAAGAAGAAGAGAAACCGGCCGGCCGCGCCGTTCGAGAGGATGTCGAGCGTGCCGTCGCCGTCGGCGTCACCGAAGGCGATGCCCGCCGTCTGGCCGCTTGCGGAGTTGCTGTAGGCGACGGGAGCGGCGAACGAGCCATCGCCCTGGTTGATGAGGACCGACAGGCGTGCGCTGGCGGGGCTCGTCACCACGAGATCGGAGAAGCCATCGCTGTTCAGGTCACGGCAGGCGATGGTCGACTGCACGCCACCGGTGTTCGGGATGCCGATGAACGTGGGCGCGCCGAAGCTGCCCGCGCCGGTGCCGAAGAGCACGCTCACCTGGCTCAGGGTCACGCTCGTCGTGGCGATGTCAGCCACCCCGTCGTGATCGAAGTCCCCGGAGCAGAGGTGGACGGAGCCCGGGGTGCCGGTGGTGAAGCTCGTCGGCGCGCCGAACGTCCCGGGCGCGCTCGGGCCCAGGTTCTTGTAGACGCTGATGTTTCCGTTGATGAGGAGCAGGTTGGTCTGGCCGTTGACGGTGACGGCGTCGAGCCACCCGTCGCCGTCCACGTCCACGGCCACGACCGCGTTGCTGGAGAGCGAGGCGCCCCCGTAGTTGACCTCCGACTGGACGCTGGCGTCGCCGTTCCCCAGGAAAACGGAGAGCGAGCCAGAGGGGAACAGGATCGCCCCGGATTCGGCGTTGGCAACCAGGATGTCGGGCTTGCCGTCGCCATTCACATCGGCGACCGCCGGGGCTAGCGGGTTGTGGTTCGCGGGGGAGCTGATCGGCGTGCCGGGGACCTGGCCGGTGGGGGCGTTCTGGCAGGCGCCGTTCGTGCAGACCTGGCCCGTTGAGCACACGATGCCGCAGGCGCCGCAGTTGCCGGCGTTGCTCTGGAGGTTCACCTCGCAGCCGTCGGACGAGTTCCCGTTGCAGTCCCCGAGGGTGCCGGAGCAAGCCTGGCAGTTGGTTCCCTCATAGGTGGGCGCGCACTCGCAGGTGTAGCTACCCACGCCGTCGATACAGGTGCCACCGTTCAGGCAGGGGCCCGTGGCGCACTCGTTG
Source organism: Corallococcus sp. AB038B (assembly GCF_003668955.1). NCBI lineage: Bacteria > Pseudomonadati > Myxococcota > Myxococcia > Myxococcales > Myxococcaceae > Corallococcus > Corallococcus sp. AB038B. The sequence continues at coordinate 1,684,660 of NZ_RAWO01000001.1, forward strand.
ACGTCGGCGCAGGTCACGCCGTTGCCCTCGTACCCCGCGTTGCAGGCGCAGGTGAAGGAGCCCCCGGTGTTGGTGCAGGTGGCGTTGTCGTCGCAGTTGTCGGTACCGGCGGCGCACTCGTTGACGTCGGCGCAGGTCACGCCGTTGCCCTCGTACCCCGCATTGCAGGCGCAGGTGAAGGAGCCCACGGTGTTGGTGCAGGTGGCGTTTTCGTTGCAGTTGTCGGTGCCGGCGGCGCACTCGTTGACGTCGACGCAGGTGCCGCTCTGGCACGTGAGGCCGTCGCAACAGGGGACCGTGGCGTCGCACGGCGCGTTCACGGACAGGCAGCCCTGGCCGCTGCACGTCGGGTCGTAGAGCGGCGAGGTCGGGTCGAGGCTGGTGACGTAGTCGCCGTTGTGAGCGCTGTGCGCGTTGATACACGCCTGCTCGCTAACACGGACGATCGTGTAGGGATGACTCTTCGAGCTGGTCTTGTGGCAGATCTGGACCTTCCCGTTGACCTCGAAGTAATCGCACTGCTCGGCGGTGAGGGCGGAGTCGGCCGAACCGACGTACGCGTCATTGTCTCCGACGGAGATCGGGCTGCAACCGCCGATGAGGCCGAGCAAACCGGCCCCCATGAACATGACGAGGAGCGAAATTGATTTGTGTTTCATTGAGATTCCCCCTGAAAGGACGCACCACGGCCTCGCGACGGCTTGCGCGGAGCTCGCGGGCACCCAAGCTGGACTGTCGTTGAGCGCGGGCCGTCCCTGTTCACCCGCAGTGAAGATCTATAACGCCCGTTGGCGACCTATCAATTGCCAATTCATGACCGCGGTTGGATTCCTGCCGATTCGGCACAATGCCCGTAGTTTTCGCACAGCTCAATCCATGGCGGGTCCGCGCGAGGCCGCGAGGGTCTCTTCGAAGAGCGTCTTGCATTCGACGCTGAATCGCCCGCCGGACCCGAACTCGAAGCGACGGCGGCGGAGGAACGCAGCCGGCGGCATCCCCCGGGCCGCGATGAACGCAGCGCGAAGCGAGCGCTCCGGCTCATACGGCGCCGGATCCGGTCATCGGGCATGCAATTGCATTCATGGCGCGCAGCCTGGATTGCCTTGAATGTCGGATGCGTTTGATGGCGTTTGCCTCATCGATACGCGACACGTGCCGTGACTCCATGAATCCGCGTTGACGCCCCGCCGCATGGGCCCCACCCAGCGCGTCGCATCCGGAGTGCGATCCATTTCGCGTTCGTCGCTCAATTTAGAATATGCGGATTTTTTCAGTGCTGGTGGCCGCCAGCCTCACGTTGTTGGCTTGTGACTCGAAGACCTCTTCCGGCACGGCGGAGGCCGACTCCCCGGTGCGCGCGAGCCCGGGCGGCAAGGCGTTCGTCGCCGGCACCCGGTTGCTGAAGACCGAGAAGGCCTTCCCCGGGCGGTACATCGTCGTCCTCGAGGACAAGGCCTCGCCGGCCGCGCTCCAGGCGCCGACGCAGCGCGTGGCGTCCGTGGCCTCCGAAGTGGCATCGCTCCACGGGGCGAAGGTCGGGCACGTGTACTCGCACGCCCTCCCGGGTTTCGTCGCGACGATGACCGAGGCCGACGCACGGCGGCTCAGTCTGGACCCGCGCGTGCGCTACGTCGAAGAGGACGGGATGATCAGGGCCGCCAGCACGCAGCAGTCTCCTCCGTGGAACCTGGATCGGATCGATCAGCACGACCTGCCGCTGGACCAGGGCTATTCCTACAGCCGGACGGGCAGCGGGGTGCATGTCTACGTGCTCGACACGGGCATCTGGACGCCCCATACCGAGTTCGAGGGGCGCGCCCGCTTCGAATACGACGTCGCCAGCTACAGCTGGAACCAGGGCAACCCGGACTGCAATGGCCACGGCACCCACGTGGCGGGAATCATCGGCGGCAAGACCTACGGCGTCGCCAAGGGGGTGAAGCTCCACGCGGTGCGCGTGCTCGGCTGTGACGGCGCGGGTTACGTGTCCGATGCCATCCTGGGCATCGAGTGGGTGACGGCCAATCACATCAAGCCGGCGGTGGCCAACCTGAGCCTGACGGCCTATGCCGACACGCAAGCCCTGGAGGATGCGATCACCCGCTCCATCAACGCGGGCATCCCCTACGTCGTGGCCGCGGGCGACACCGAAGGCGGCCCCTTCAACTTCGGCGCGGATGCGTGCTTCCGTTCTCCCGGGAGGCTTCCGGCGGCGATCACCGTCAGCGCGACCAACGGCACGGACCAACGGTTCTCGTATGCCAATTACGGGAGCTGCGTGGACCTCTTCGCGCCGGGGGCGCAGATCACCTCGGCCTGGCCGGGCGCAACGGGCACCTATGGTCATTACAGCGACACCCTGCTGACCAGCGGCAGCTCCATGGCCGCCGCCCATGTGGCGGGCGCGGTCGCGCTCTACCTGGAAGCCAACCCCACCGCCACGCCCGAGGAGGTCGCAAACAGGCTCATCAGCCGCGTGACGCCGGACAAGGTCTCCGGCACCGAGGGCGCGCCGAACCGGCTGCTGTACACCCCGTGCTCGGTGCTGGAGGCGACCCAGGCACCGCAGGTGGCCCTGACCGCACCGGCGGCCGGAGCGGCGCTGAGCGGCACGGTGACGCTCACGGCCAACGCCACGGATGACGTGGGCGTCACGAAGGTCGAGTTCTACGCGGGCACGCACCTGCTGGGCACGGTCACCTCGCCCCCCTACGCGCTGGCCTGGGACACCACTGCCGCCAGCAGCGGCCCCACCACGCTCACCGCCAGGGCGTACGACGACGGCTGCGGCTGGACGCAGAGCGCGCCCGTGGACGTGGCGGTGCAGAACGCGGGCAACGCAGCCTTCGACGCGCAGTGGCAGGTGCCCGCTTGTGCGAGCGTGAGCAGCCGGTGTGACTCGGTGTGGCTGCTCGAGGGGAGGGGAGCGCTCGGCGCCGAGCCGCATGCCCCGAATACCCTGACGGGCAGCTGCGCGGATGGAACGGACCGGCCGGATCTCCCCAGCCCCGCGCTGCAGCGGCTCGCTGTCTTCCGGGACGCGGGGGATGCGCTCGCGGAGGGCAAGCGGGTGACGATCCAGGCGACGGTCCGGGCCAGCCACCAGTACGGGCAGGAATCCCTGGATGTCTACACCGCGGCCGACGCGAACAACCCCGTCTGGACCTACCTCACGACCCTCTCTCCCGGCGGTTATCGAGACCGGATCCTCTCGACCCAGTTCCTCCTCCCTCCGGGCGGCCTGCAGGCCATTCGCGGGGTGTACCGCACCGGAGGAAGTGCCCAGGCGTGCAACCCGGACTCCCGCTCCGACCACGATGATCTGGTCTTCGCGGTGGGACAGGAGTCGGACCCCTCCGCGCCCACAGTGGCCATCACCTCGCCCACGGCGGGCGCGGCGGTGGAGAACACCATCACCGTCGGGGTGGCGGCGAGCGACAACTTCGGCGTGGCGCGCGTCGAGCTGTACGACGGCGCGACCCTCGCCGACATCGCCACCCGTCCTCCCTTCTCCCTGACGTGGTACACGAAGGGATTGCCCAACGGCGTCCATCGCCTCACGGCGCGCGCCTACGATGCGGCGGGCCTCAGCACCACGTCGGACCCCGTGGACGTCATCGTCAACAACGACATTGTCCCGCCGCAGGTGTCCTTCCTCTCTCCCGCGGAGGGCGCGGCCGTGAGCGGGGATGTCCACCTGACCGCCAATGCCAGTGATGACCGGGGCGGGAACGTGCGTGTCGAGTATTACTATCTGCTCCCGCCCTCCAACTATCGCCTCATCGGCGGCAGCTCGACGGCGCCCTACGATGTGACCTGGAGCGCCCGCTATTTCACGAACGGTTCCTGGGCGCTCTATGTGAAGGCCTATGACACCGCGGGCAACGCCTCCATGGTGGGGCCGCTGAACGTGGTGTTGGACAACGACAACACACCTCCGACGGTGGCCCTCGTCTCGCCGGCCTCCGGCGCGAACGTGAGCGGCACGGTCGCCCTCCAGGTCTCCGTGAATGACAACCGGCAGATGGGGAAGGTGAATTTCTTTGTCGATGGAAAACTGCTCGGCACCCGTCTTTCGGCTCCCTATGAGCTGACGTGGGACTCGACGTTCCAGGCCAATGGCAGCCACACGCTGATGGCCACGGCCATGGATGCCGCGGGCAATGGCGCGACGAGCGCCGCCGTCACCGTGATGGTGAGCAATACGGGCGCCGCGGCGTACGATGCGACCCTGAAGGTCCCGGTCTGCACCACGCCGTCGGCCTACTGCGACTCGGTCACGCTGCTCGCGAACAGGGGCTCTGCCTCCGAGGCCCACACGCCCAACACCCTGGATGGATGCGCCGACGGCACCGCGGCCTTCTATCAGGGCACCTCGACAGCCATCGATCGGATCCGCGTGTATCGGCCGGATGGGACGAACCTGGCGGCCGGAAAGCGGGTCCGGATCGATGTCACCGTCAATGCCCTCAGCCCGAACCGTGAGGGGGTGGATCTCTACTACACGAGTGACGCGACCCACCCCTCATGGACGTACCTGACCACACTCGTGCAGGGCGGCTATGGCCAGCAGACCGTCTCCACGGAGTACCGGCTGCCCTCCGGAAGCGTGCAGGCCGTGCGCGCGAGCTACTGGTTCAGCACGCACACCCAAGGCCCGTGCAGCGTCGGCAATAACAATGACGATGACCACGATGACCTGGTCTTCACGCTCGCCGACGAGCCGGACACCACGCCGCCCTCCGCGCAGCTCACCTCTCCGGCTGGGGGCACTGTCCTGACAGGGATGGCCACGGCCACGGCCAGCGCGGGTGATGACTACGACGTGGCGCGCGTGGACTTCTACGAGGGGACGACCCTGCTGGGCACCGATGACACGCCGCCGTACAGCGTGAGCTGGAACAGCTGGAGCACGCCCAATGGCAGCCGCTCGCTGACGGCGGTGGCCCGGGACGCCGCGGGGAACGCGGGCCCCTCGAGCCCCGTGGTGGTGACGGTGAACAACGACCACGCTTCAATCCTCACGACGATCACCAGCCCCTCGGACGGGGCGACGCTGGTGGGAACGGTGACGATCTCCGCCACGGTCGGCAACCCGAGCAAGGTGGCGCGGGTCGAGCTCTACGCGGGCACGCGCCTGCTCGGCACCGATTCCACGTCTCCCTACGCCTTCAGTTGGAACACCCTCGCCGAGCCCACCGGCCCGTACACCCTGACCACCCGCGCGTACGATGCGTCAGGCAACGTGGAGGTGTCCGCGCCGGTGAACGTGACCGTCGTGCGTGACAACATTCCGCCCACGGTGGCCATCACCTCGCCCTCGGCGGGTGCCACGGTCCGCTCGACCGTGCAGGTCCAGGCCACCGCCACCGATGACACGCAGATTCTCCGGGTCGAGCTCTACGTGGACGGTGCGTTGATGGGAACGGACTCCTCCTCGCCCTACGCGATCTCCTGGAATCCGAGCTCGATGGCCAATGGCAGCCACACGCTGACGGTCAAGGCATATGACTCGTATGGCAACGTGGGGACCTCGCCCGCGGTGGTGGTGACGGTGGCCCGCGACGTCACCGCGCCCACGGTCTCGGTGAGCTCCCCGGCGGAGGGCACCACCGTCAGCTCCTATGCCCTCTTCGCGGCGAACGCCGCCGATGATGATGTCATCTCCAGGGTGGATTACTTCCTCGATGGACAGTTGCTGGGGGCGGGTGGCAACAGCTCACCCTACGGCCGTACCTGGGACAGCCGGAGTGTCGCCAACGGCGCCCACACGCTGATGGCCAAGGCCTACGACGGCGCCGGCAACGTAGGCGTATCGGCCACGCGCTCCTTCATCGTGGACAATGACCTCACGCCTCCGACGGTGGCCCTCATTTCGCCCTCGCAGGGGACGAGCCTGGCGGGACGGGTCTCCATCCAGGTGAGTGCGAGCGACGACCATGGCGTGCGCGGGGTCGATCTCTATGTCGATGGCATTCAGGCCGTGTCCAGCTACTCGCCGCCCTTCGCCATGACCTGGGACAGCCACTCGGTGCGCAATGGCAGCCATACCCTCACCGTGAAGGCCTATGACGCGGCGAACAACCTCACCACGAGCGCCCCGGTCACGGTGAGCGTGGCCCAGCCGGGGACCGCCGTGTACGACGCCACCCGCAAGGTCCCCGCGTGCGCCCAGGTCTCCAGTGTCTGTGATTCCGAGTCGCTCCTGCAGGGCCGCGGTGTGGTCTCCCAGTTCCCAGAGCTCCACCCGCCCAACACGCTCGATGGCTGTGCCGATGGAGCGGGGGGCTCATACCCGTCCGGGCGGGTCGGCTGGATCGCGGTCTCCGGCGTGAATGGGGCTTCCCTGGTGGAAGGCAAGCGCGTCCGGCTCGAGGTCGGGGCCCTGGTCGACAACAGCTACTCCGATGCGCTCGCCCTCTACTACGCGAGCGATGCCGCCGCCCCCGTGTGGACGTACCTGACCACGCTCCGGGCGAGCGCGAGTGGCTCGCAGGTCCTCTCGACGGAGTACGTGTTGCCCACGGGAAGCGTGCAGGCGGTTCGCGCCAGCTACCTGTCTGGCGGCAGCACCGCCTCGGCCTGCAGCACCGGCACCTATGATGATCATGACGACCTGATGTTCGCGGTCGGTCCGCCGGAGTCGGACGTGACGCCCCCGACGGCGGTGCTCACTGCTCCAGCCAGCAATGCCGAGCTGCTCGGCACGGTGACGGTGACGGCCACGGCGCAGGACGACACCGGTGTGACGAAGGTCGAGTTCTATGACGGCGCGACGCTGCTGGGGATGGACACCACGGCGCCCTACAGCGTGAGCTGGAATACCGCGAGCGTGGCGGCGGGCTCTCATACGCTCACGGCGAAGGCCTACGACGGCGCTGGCTTCACGGGGACCTCCGTGGCGGTCCCGGTGATCGTCGACAACACCCTTCCCACGGTGTCATTCACCGCGCCCGTGGCCACCTACGTTCGGGGGAGCGTGCAGCTGACGGCCAGCGCCAGCGACAACCGGGCCGTCGCGAGGGTCGAGTTCCATGACGGCTCGGTACTGATCGGCACCGCGACCACCGCGCCGTACTCCATGAATTGGGACACGGTGGGGATGGCCAATGGCAGTCATACGCTCTACGCCAGGGCCTATGATGCCGTCGGGAACGTCAAGGTTGATTCGCGCAACGTCACTGTGGACAACGCCGCTCCGGCCGTGGCCATCACCTCTCCGGCGAATGGGGCGACGCTGTTGTCTCTGTTCCTGAGCACCACCATCCAGGCCAGCGCGAGCGACAACGCCGGTGTGACCCAGGTGGTGTTCTACGATGGCGGCACGGTGCTCGGCACGGACACCAGCGCGCCCTACAGCGTGAGCTGGAACCTCCTGAGCGCGGCCAAGGGCAAACACACGCTGACGGCCAGGGCCACCGACGTGACGGGCAATGTCACCACGTCCGCGGCGATCTCCGTGACGGTACAATAGCGGGGAGCAAGGCTGCTTCAGGATTGCTGGGCTTCTCGGGATGGAGGCGGCGGGAATCGAGCCCGCCGCTCTGAGCTTCTGGCGAGAGCGCTCCGTCTGGGTCGAGCGCAGGTCCCATAGGACTTCCAGGCACGGCATTTTGAGAGCGGGCTTGGCGAAGTTCCGTGGGTGCCCACCGGTAGCGTGTGCCCTGGCGAGGTGTGGCTGGGGAGGGACTGGTGAAGGAGCGCGGGTGGGAGTATCGGCGCAGGCGGCCGGAGGGGACGGTGCTGTATGAGGCGGTGAGGGATAACCTCGCCACGCTGCTGGCGGAGGCAGGCGAGCTGGGGCGCGGACTGCCCCTTAGGTGCCGCTAGCATGCCTTTTGGTTATGCTGCGATCATGGAACTCAGACACGTGAGGTATTTCGCGGCGGTTGCCGAGCAGCTCAGCGTGACCCGCGCGGCGCAACTGCTTCATGTTTCTCAACCTGCGCTCAGTCGGCAAATCCGCGACTTGGAGGAGGAGCTCGGAGTCGATCTCCTCGAGCGATATCCCAATTCCATCGCTCTGACGGAAGCGGGCAAGGTGTTTCTCGCCGAATGCAAGGCCATCCTCCGTCGGGTCGAAGACGCCGTCGAGAAGGTGCGACGGAAATCGCCTTCGCATCGGTCCATCCTGAGGATCGGATTCGCCGCCACGCCGGCCGTGGAAATCCTGAAGCAAGCGATGCGGGTTTTCCACAAGCAGCATCCATCGATCCAGATCGAGCTAAAAGACCTGTCGAGCAACGGGATCGTCCGCGGCGTGAGGGATCTGAAGCTGGATCTCGGAATCACCATCGGCGTCGCCCCCCAGTCATTCGAGGGGCTGGCGATGAAAGAGCTCGGAAGCTACGGCGTCACCGTGGCTTTCCCCAAAGAGCACCGTTTCGCGAAGCTGAAGCAAGTGCCGTTGGCCGAAGTCGCGAAGGAAGGGCTGATCACCTTCACGAAGAGCGAGCACCCGGAGGCTCATTCGGCGATCCGGAAGATCCTCTCCGGGTTCACCGAGGAGCCGAACATCGTGATGGAGTGCGACGGGATCTCCAGTCTCTTCGCGGCCGTCGAGTCCGGCAAAGGCGTCGCGATCGGCTTCGAGACGATGGCTAAGCTCGCGGGCAGCCGGCTCAACTTCCGTCCGGTGCTGCCGTCCCCGCCCAGGCTGCCCGTCGTGGTGATCTACGATCAAGCCAAGCTGTCCTCGGCAGGGAACGACTTCCTGGCCATCCTGGCCGCCGTGAAGCTGAAGTCGCTTCGTCCGGCGGCGGGTCTGCTCATCGTCTGACGCCTCTCATCGGAACAGCTCGTGGGCGAGCTTCTCGGCCAACATGATCGTGGTCAGATTGGTAGGAACCGACGGGATCGCCGGAATGATCGACGAATCGATGACCCGTAGGCCTTCCACGGCCCGAACCTGTCCCCATCGATCCACGACCGGGGTCGGATCGCTCTCCGCGCCCATCGGCGGGCCAGGACGGCCCCCGCCGACCCAGCGCCCACGATGATCACGTCCGCTCCGGCGGCTCCATGCGCTCTGTTCACGCTTTGGCCCATGGGTTTCAGCTCGTCATTTCGCGCCATAGTAGCCGCCGAAGTACTTGATCGGGGACCACGTCGGGATGATCTTCGGCAGTTCCGGAGCGAGTTTGCTGTATTTGCCCGCACCGAACACGACCTTCCCGTCCACGACGGTCATCACGGAAGTGATATGCTGGATCTCCTCTTCCGGCACCGAGAAGTAGTCGGTGCTCAGCAGCGCGAAGTCCGCTAGGTTGCCCGGCGCGATCCTCCCGCTCTCGTTCTCGGTCTTGGTGAACCACGCGGCACCCAAAGTATAGAGTTTGAGCGCCTCTTCCCGGCTCAGGCGGTTGTCCTTGGCCAGGATCTCCGAGCCCGACACCGACTTGCCGGTGACCATCCACTGGATAGCCACCCACGGGTTGTAAGAAGAAGCCCTGAATCCGTCGGTGGTCATGGCCAGCGGGATCCCGCTGTCGACGAGCTGACGCAAGCGAGGCGTCTGCAGGGCCACCTCGCGGCCGTGGGTCTTGATGAAGCCGTCTCCGTGGAGCGCCATCTTGTCGTCCAGCGCGATTCCGCCGCCCAGTTTCTTGATCCTTTCGATGTTTTTCGGGCTGATCGTTTCGGCGTGCTCGATGCTCCACCGCAGGCCGTCGAAAGGCGTTTTCTTGTTCAGCGCTTCCAGAGCATCCAGGAATGGAGAGATGTTCTCGTCGTAGCTGATATGCATCCGGAACGGGCTTCGCCGCTTCACCAGCTTGCCCACGTCCTCTTCGACGGTCTTTCGCATGAATTCCCGATCGATCACCACAGCCTGCCGGTCGAAGTTCTCATGGTCGTGGAGTTGGGCGTTCAGCACTTCTCCGTTGGTTTGGTATTCGTGACCATGCGCCAGGGTCGGGTGCGTGTTGTCCCCGGGGCTGGTCGGAGACTTCTTGGTGATGGCATCGATCTCGGCGTCCACCATCGAAGCGCCGGGCTCGACGAGCTGGAGATCCATGAAAGGGAAACGAACGTTCAAACGCTGATCCCTGATCAGGGCTTCGATGGGCTTGTGCCCTTCCGGGTAGGGGATGATGCTGCCGGACTCCAGCGCCGATACCACTCCGAACCGGTTCAAGTCGTTGATCGCGTAGGCGAGCGAGTTCACCTTCTCCGCGAAGGAAGGCAACGGGACCACCGCTTCGAGCGCCACGAAGGTCCAGGTGAACCCTCGCACGACGCCGGTGTACTTGCCTTGCATGTCTTTCTCGAATTCCGTGCCGGGCGGCATCTGGAGCTTGGGGGTTCCCACGCCGATCTCCTTCATCGCCAGCTCGTTCAAGAACGCCTGGTTGTAGGCGTATTGAACGATGTACGGCCGGTCAGGTACCGCGGCGTTCAGCTCCTCCAAGGTCGGGAACCGGTTCTCCTTGAACTGATACGGCGACCAACCCCCGATCACCTTGACCCATTGGCCCTTGGGCGTTCTTTTGGCCTGTTCCTTCAACATCTCGAGGGCGCGGCTCAAGGTGGGAACCCCGTCCCACCTCACGTTGTAGTTGTAGTTGTTCTCATTCAGCACGTGGACGTGGGCATCATTGATGCCCGGGATCAGGCGATGCCCCTCCGCATCGATCAGTTTGGTTTTGCTGTTCTTGAGGGCGAGGATCTCGGCGTCGTCGCCCACTGCGTAGATCCGCCCTCTTTTGATCGCGACCGCGGAAGCCGCCGGCTGCGCTAGGTGCTGAGTGGTGATCTTCGCGTTGAAAACGATCAGATCGGCCCCGGGACGAAGCTCGTCTCCACGCGCATGGAGGCCGACGAGCAACAGGTGCGAGAGAGCCAGGAGTCGGAGTGCAGACATGGGGTCCTTTTTCACGGCAGTGGGTTGCATTGGGAGGCCAGCAGAGGGCCAAGTGATCTGCCTTGGGTGAGAGTCTCGTACGGAAGAAAACCCCGGAACAATACTTGCTCGTAGGGACTAGCATGCCTATCGGGCATGCCGCGTGGGGACTGCCCTGGTCCGAGAACCGCGCCTGAATGTCTGCCTCGGTTCAGAGCTGTTCAGCCGCAGCGAGCGCGGGTCGAAGTTGGTCAACCCCACCGAAGTCCAGACGCCGTTCACGATCATCGTCTTGACGTGGTACATGGCCGGCTCCCTCAAGCGGGGGCAGAACTCCCTCAAGCGGGGACAGAGCCGAAGCCGGAAGAGGCAAGTGAGCCGCCTTTAGCAGCGACGAGGCAGGAGCCGACCCAAGAGCGCACGCCGCGGCTTACTTGGGCCGGGTTGCTGCGCAGGAGCTTCGCGCTGGACGTGTTCGCCTGCGGCAGGTGTGGAGGCAGGCGCCGGGTGCTGGCGTATCTGACGGCTCCCGGTGGGGTGCGTGCCATCCTGAAGCACCTGGGACTGCCCACGCTTCCTGGGAGACTGGCTCCAGCACGGGGGCCACCCCAGAACGCGTGGTGTTGAGTCTGCAGCAGCAGTGGCCCGTCGCCTGCCGCCTCCTCATCCTTCTTATGCGCTCCGGATTTGGTCCAAATTTGGTCCTACAAGAACCGATTTGGTCCCGAAATATAAGCCCCGCTCTCTTCTTCAGAGGGAACTCGCTTGAGAGCGGCGGGTTGCTCGGCGTGGAAGCGGCGGCAATCGAACCCGCATCAAGGCGGAAGCAAAACCCCAAGCAGGTCGCGCTGTTACCGGCTATCGCCTTGATCTCACAGCAGGGGCGGAGCCGGGGCTGGAGGAGGAGAGTCCTGCCTTTGCCGCGACGGTGGAGGCGCCGATGAAGGAGCGCACACCCCGTTTGGACTGGGCGGGGCTGCTGAAAAGGACGTTCGCCCTGGACTGCCGAGAGGTCATCATCCTCCGTGCTCTTCGGCGAGAGTCCTGAGAGGGATTAGCGAATCCATGATGACGGAGACGAGAGAGCCGGCAGCCCGTAGTCCACCCGGAATGCCTGTGCGACCAGCGTCGCGTGCGCGGCCTGCCACTCGGGTGATCCTGGCTCGAATTGCTCGGAGGCCAGGTGCTCGCGAATCCGGACCACGGCCTCGGAGCAGTCTTGCGCCTCTACAAGCCGGCCCATCTCGAAAATGAGCTCGTGAACCTCGCGCCACTCGAAAGCAGGGTGAATGGTGGTCCGGCGCAACTGCAGTTCGCGGCCGTGCAGCGCCAGAGCGTGAATGTAGCCGTCCCCTAGCAACATCCCTCCCGAAAACTGCACGGGGGCATGCATGTCAGAGTACAGGACGCGAAGCCTTCCCTCCGGCTCGACCCGCGCGCTCAGGCCGAGGAGCAGAGGCCCTCTTCCAGCCTGGACGAGCAGTTGCTCCTTGTACGGTAACGCGAGATGGAGTCGCTCGAGGAAGAGTGCATCCTCCGAGACCCGATAGAAACAGGCAAAGCCCCGGCGATCAGGCGTCGCTGCGGACCGCGGCTTCAAGCCATGCTTTTGCGGCACGAACAACCCAGTGCCTTGAGCGATGGCGAGGCTCAACGTCCGCCCGCGATACCAGACGCAATCACCAGCAAGTACCGGCTCAGCTACTCCCACGCGGTCCTCCTACAGGACGCCGTGCCGTGGCCCGACGGCGTCTTCGTCCCGCGGCTCCAGGTTCTCTGAGCGCACCGGTCTGGGGCCATGCTCTCTCTGGTCGCGGTCTCCATGCAATGTGGCCAGTGTTTCTGATCAGAACTCCGGCGGAAGGCCTGTTCTCCTTCCGATGCCCCCGGCCGGTGGACAGGCCGCTTGATCCCCTCCGTTGCCGCGACAGTGGAGGAGCCGAGGAAGGAGCGCACACTCCGTTTGGACTGGGCGGGGCTGCTGAAAAGGACGTTCGCCCTGGATGTGGATGGCGGACTCCTCTTGAAACGCGTCCGTTCTCCGCGAGCGGCCCGCGCCCCGGACCGTGCCAGTGAGGGAATCAGCGCAGGTCCTTCGTGAGTATCCAGGCATCCTCGGCGGGTACGTGGACCTCTCTCAGGCGGGAGGGCTCCTCCCGCTCGAACGGACTGCGTTCATGGACACTCAGGATGAAGGGTGGCAGCCGCACCCGCCGCGCCGGGCCGTGGAGGGGGAGCACCACTTCGTCCGCGCCCGCGGCCATGTGCGCCGCCGCTTCCATGCCCGCCCGCGCGAGGTCGTCCTCCGCCAGGTCCCAGATGGCCTCGCGCACCCGGGCGAAGAGCAGCCCCGTCTCCGTCACCATGCCGTCGCTCAGCGCGCGCAGCACCCTGTCCGCCCAGCGCGCGAGCCGGAGCTCCGAGTACGCCTCCGGCGACAGCCATGCTGGCGGTCCTTCGCCGAGCGGCTGGGGCGGGGGCGTGCTCCAGATGCTCGTCCAGGCCTGGCGCGGCGCGGCTCCACCGATGAGATGGACCCACAGCATGGACGAATGCCGGCTGTAGCCGGCCAACCAATACGCATGCCCGTGGGCCGTGAGGACGCCGCGGGCCCTCTCGTCCAGGGGCGTCAGCCGCGCGCGCTCCATGATGCGCAGGTCCTCGAGCTTGCCCTCCCCCATGTAGTAAGCCCATTCCATTTCAACGAGCCTGGCATGCTCCTCTGCCGGGTTCTTGATGCCCGCCTCCTTGCGCACTTCGAGCGGAAGTGCGCGCGCGTCGACCAGGGCGACCTCGTTCTTCCATTCATCCAGCGGCTGGAATTCAGGGAAGCCCGCGTCGGGGCCGATCAGCACGTGCGGCATCTTGCCGAAGGAAAGTCTCCGCGCTTCGCGCATGCCGATGACGCCGGGCACAGCGAGGCGGGTCTCCACGAGACGGAAGGGACGGATGACGGGCTCCTCGCGATGACGTTTCGTCATTCTACGAGAATCCCTCCTGACGACTGACCGTTCACGAGCCCGCGAAAGTCCTGACCGACAGCGCGAATGGAGCCGATTGAATCGACAGGGTTGGGCGCCCCGGAGCAAACTGTTGGTGCCGGGGAGCTTCGACCCGCTCGACGAGGCGAAGACGCTGGACGTGGCGCGGGAGGGCGCGGACTTGAAGGTGACGTGGCGCGCGCCCCTCCGTCGCTGCCGGCGTGAGAGTTGCGCCTGTTGCCAGCGTCCTCCGGACAGGCGGACGCCGGACGCCAGGTGTCACGCCTCCTGAGGCTGCAGCGCGTGGGCGATGTCCACGAGACGCTGGAACTCGGCGTCGCTCATCTTCAGGTGCCGGGCCGCGGCCTCCAGGTCCTCCGGAGGGAAGGCGCGCATGGCCTTGGGGGTGAACCAGTTGAAGAGGGTGACGATGCCGCGCACCAGCGGCGAGCGAGTGAGCACGGCCGTGGGCGGAATGGCGGCGCCCTTCACCTTTGCGCCCCGGTCGAGCGACTGCTGGCGCTGGGCGGCGTTCGGGCCATGCCCCTCCGCCACCACGAGCTGTGCGCTCATGGTGGTGATGTTCTGGCCGACGAGGTCGCAGTAGTGGCCCCACTCGTCCTGCGCGGGCGGCAGTGCGTTGTGCGCCAGGACCAGCACCTTGCCCACCATGGCCACGCCCAGCGTGCGGCCCTTGAAGGCGCCAACGACATCCGGTGCGTCGAGCGCCGCCGGACCTCCGTGCTCGGAAGAAGTAGTCATTGGGGCCATGCTCTCCCGGGGGTAGGGGCTGCCGCAACCCACGGCACTCCCGGTATGGCCGGAGGTGGGATGTCCAGCCTCGACAACATCTACGTCGCGAAGCTGAGCCCCTCGGGCTTTGAGACAGGCTCGCCGCCTGCACCGCCCCAGCGTCGCGCGCGACAGGGACAGGATTTGTTTGACGTGCAGGTCGTCCTCGAACATCTCCGTCAGCGAGGGATGTTCAAATCCTCTCACTCGCACGCCTTCCCAGGGTGACGGTCCTGGCAATGCCTGTCACTCTCGCACGGCCCCTCACGGGGCACCTTCATCCTTGACTCAAGGAGTGTGGCGTGCGTCTGGCAATCATCGCGGGACTGCTGTCGGTCGGTCTGTTCGCGGGCTGTGGCAGCGTGGACATGGAGTCGCGGGACGTGGAATCCCAGATACTGACGCCGTGTGAGCGGGAATGCCTGGCGGCCTATCGGACCTGTAGCTATCAGGCGACGACGCCCGAGGCGCTGCAGTTCTGCCGCGACGAGAGCAACTCCTGCGCCGCAGCTTGCTTCCCCTACCGGGCGCCCGCAGCGGAGGTGACGGCCCGGTCGCAGCGGGCCTGCGAGCGAGCCTGCTTCATCCAGTATGACGAATGCTTCAATCAGTCGACGTCGCCCGAGCAGGACGCGGCCTGCGAGGCGCAGAGCAACGTCTGCTACGCCAGGTGCCAACCCTCGGTGGCCAGCCCGGTGCAGGCCATGCGCCCGCCGCCGTGCGAGTACGCGTGCGACCTCGCCTACACCTACTGCCTGCGCAACTCCCCGACGCCGGCCCAGTGCGCGCCGGAGCGCGAGGACTGCTACAGCACCTGTCCCAGTCCGGCGGCGCGGTAAGGGTCCCTCGACCGGGGGCCGCCGGGTTCAGCGGCGGTCCCCGGGCTTCGGTTGCTCGGTGAGGCGCACCACGCCCGCCACCGAGCCGCCCAGGATGCCCGTGTTGACGTCTTCGTCGATCTTGATGTCGTCCGGATCGTCCCCGCGGGCCCCGTGGCTCAGTTCCGCAAGGTGACGCTGTGGCTGTCGCCGCCCTATCCCAACGAGGAGCCGAGGGCGACGTACCCTCTTTCCGAGTTGAAGAGCGTCGAGTTCTCAAACGTCTTCATCTTCGAGAAGGAATCCAAGCGGATGCCCGTGTTCGTGCTCCACGAGCTCAGCCACGCCTATGATGACCAGGTGCTCGGCTGGGAGCACGCCGGCCTCGCGGCTGTCTATGAGCGCGCGATGGCAAGCAAGAGCTACGACTGCGTGGATCGCTCGCGTAGGCCCGGGCGGCCCCACACGTTCGAGCGTGCCTATGCCACGACGGACGTGGGGGAGTACTTCGCGGAGAACTCGGAGGCGCTCTTCGGCCGCAACGACTTCTATCTCTTCACATGTGAAGAGCTGGGCAAGCCCGACCCGGGCCTGCTCGCGCTGCTCCAGCAGGTGTGGGAGGTGCCCACGACCACGACACCCACCCCGCCCACGGCATCCACCTCCTGAAGTGGAGGATTCGCCGTGAGCCAGGAGCGGCAGGAGGTTCTCGTCGGCGCCATCGAGGCGGGCGGCACCAAGGTCGTCTGCGCGGTCGGACGTGGCCCCGGGGACGTCCGGTGATCAAGGAAATGATCGTAACGACAGGGGAAAATAGTGCCGAAGGCGGGATTCGAACCCGCAACCTCCGCGTTTTGAGCGCGGCGCCTCTACCGATTGGGCCAACCCGGCGTGAGCTGTCTTGGATGTGAAGTCGGGATGACTGGATTCGAACCAGCGACCTTGCGCGCCCGAGGCGCACGCTCTTGACCAGACTGAGCTACATCCCGATGGGTTTGAGTCCTCGAGGGAGGACCCGGACATGACTGAGGCCGGGTCCCCCCTCGGGAGCCCGGCCTCTGTCCATGCCCGTCCCGGTGTTACCGGGTGGCGGCGTGGGTCAGGTACCGGGCGGACAGCCGTGGAACGAGGCAATGGCCAGTTCCAAGCTGTCTGGAGTGGGCTCCATGTCGGTGGGGCGGTTGGGGTTCGGCTCGTCGCGCTTCGTCATGGGCGTCACACTCCTTTCTCGGGGATGAGGGACGCAGCAGACAATCCGTCCTGACAGAGCTGCTTCCGCCAGTTCCGCTTCTCGATGCACCGGACGTTGTCCACGTCCGCGAGCGTCTTCAGATACCGACCCAGGTCGAGCAGCTCCGTGTCGTGCGCCTCGCCCTCGTATTCGCGCACGTAGATGGCGTTGCCGTGGTTGTGGATGCACCTGGCCGGCGTGTCATCGACAATCAGGACGCGCTCCAGCCGGTAGCCCCGCCGCTTCAGCTTGCGCAGCTTCTTGACCCAGCCGTAGTGCGCATCCAGGTCGAGAAACCCGTCCCGCTGGACGCCGGCCCGGTCGAGCCCATACGTGCACCGGCTCCGCCCCCAGACGAAGTCCAGCTCGAGCTCCGGCGGGACAAGCCGCTTCACGAGTTCCGCCACGTACTTGTCAGCCCCCGCAGACCAGATGGCGAGCCGGAAGCGAGAGGCGCACTCCCGCAGGAATGGCTCCAGGTGCGGACGCACGTGGACGAAATAGCCCAGGGCCTGGAAGTCCGCCTCCCGGGCCAGGGGCTTCTCGCTTGCGTGGACCAGGGTCTCATCCAGGTCCAGGATCAACAGGATGCGGTCCGTGGGCGCCGTCACCGGTGGGTCTCCCTCCCGGTGATGTCGCCGCACGGCTCACGGAAATGACGACGCGGCGTCACTGCACGCCGGGCGCTCGGAACACCTGGCCGTTGCGGCCTTCCAGCACGAGGCTGGCCTCGTCCGTGCTGCCCACTCGCAGCTCCACGCGGGCCTGGCCGCGACGGTCCACCAGGAGCAGGCCGGGCGAGCCCTCTTCGTCCGCGCCCAGGATGGCGCGGGGGCGTCCCGTCACGTCCGCCAGCTCCAGTCGCGACGAGCCGTCCACCTGGAGTCCCACGGAGAACAGCTCCGCGCCTCCGGACTTGGACAGCGTCAGGCGCGGCGCCTCGTCGGAGAACACCATCAGCTCCGCCAGTGACTCGCCTTCCGCCGTGGAGAAGCGCAGCCGGGGCGAGTCGTCCTCGCCCACGCCCAGCAGCGCCCGGGGACGGCCTTCGCTGTCGTTCAGCACCAGCGACGCGCCGCCATGGCGGTTCGCATCCAGGCTGGCCCGTGTGCGGCCCCTGGCGTCCTTGAGCACCAGTCGCGAGGCGACCAGCTCTCCCGAATGAGGCTGCTGCGCTTCGTCACGCAGGGCCGCGGTTCCCAGTCCCACCCCGGCCAGCACGACGGCCGCGAGAGTGAGGCCCTGCCACCGTCGGAGCCGGCCTTCCAGCCGCTCCATGCGCGCGTCCAGTGAGTCCATCCCGGCGTCGCCTCCTGTCCCACCCTGGTGGGACGGCAGGAGGCTAGCAGAGGCCGGCGGGTCTCCGCTCAGCGGGGCAGGAAGAGGAGCAGGAACGTGGGCAGCGAGGCGACAAGAATGCCCGCGCAGAGTGTGAGCACCATCTGGAGGAAGAAGAGGTCCTCCAGCGTCTCCTCCAACACTCCCTCCAATCGATCGATGGCCAACATCTCCAGTTCCCGCACGGCGGAAGGCACGTCCGACGACGTCAGCACCGCGCGCAGGGCGATGAGCCCCAGCACCCGGCGGGACTGGTCCATGAGGAAGCCCTCCAGCCATCCGGCGCGGGAGGCCGCGGATTCGCGCTCCTCCTCGGGCTCCCGCATGCGCTCCGCCACCGACTCCTCGATGGCCCGGGTGAGTTCCGCGCGGCTGGGCGTGCTGGCCCCGCGCAACCGCCGGGCGACCTGCATCGTCGCGGGCTTGAGGATGGCGTACGCATAGCCCATCAACCCTCGCGCGCGGACCTCGCTCGCGAGCCGTGAGCTGACCCCGTGGAGCATCCAGACGTAGCCCCCAGCCAGAGCCAGGGGCAGGGGTGTGAGCACGAAGCTCAGGTAGTTCAGCCAGGAGGGCGTTGGTGTCGCGCCCGTCCAACGCGGCGCGAGCACGAAGACGCCTGCCAGCACCAGGCCGAAGCACCCGAAGAGGAAGAAGCCCTTCAGCGCGCCCATCACGCCGGAGCCCAGCAGCGCGGGCACCATCGAGAGGAGGCTCCGCAAGCCCGCGCGGGCCATGCCTCCCATGGACTCACGCGGAGGCACTTCGAGCGGTGCCGCGTCTTGTTGCTTCAATGCCGCGTGGCTCATGACGAGCGCTCCAGCTCGGCGGCAGCCCACCGGTCCACCTGTTCCGCGGAGGGCGGCGATACCGGCTCGCTGGCCTTCAGCTCGCGCCGGCGCCGCCACCACATCAGGAGCGCGGCGGAGCCGAAGAGCACGGCGCCCACGGCCAGCCGGGGCAGCAGCCATGGAATGGGACCTGACCGGGCGCTCTGGCGCTCCTTCCACCACGCGGTGCCGGTTCCAATCAGCGCGAGCACGCCCAGAATGGCGGCCATGTGCCACAAGAGCCCACTGTCAGGGCCCGGCACAAGCGCCAGCAGCCCCAGGAACACTGTCGTGGTCCACAGCAGGATGCGGCCCAGCCGGAAGTTCGTCAGCCCCAGCAGCACCGCCGCGACGGGCTTCGAGCCCTCACCACTCATATTGCGTCCCCATGGGGACGTCATCCTAAAGGGGGACGGACTCGCGCCCCAAGTCAGCCCCGGGCGCGTCCGGGCTCATGGCTGGGGGCGCCACCACAGGCCCTTCAGTCCCGCCTGCTCACACGCCTGCCGTGCCTCCTCGGTGTAGCAGTAGTAGAGCAGCTCGGGGACGAAGAACACGGGCGGGAAGCCTCCGGGGGGGGGGCGGAGCACGAGCGGCTCGGCTTGTTCCTGGCCCAGGAATTCTTCTCCGCACCGGTGGAAGGGAACTCCCTTCACGAGGGTTCGCTCCCGGTCAAGGCAGTCGGTTTGCTCCAGCAACTGGAGGATGACGAAGTCCTCGTTCTTCAGCGCAGGGTCCTTTACCGGGTACCAGGTCCTCCTCCGGGGGTATCCGCTTTGGACGAGGTGCCGGATGCGTTCCGAGTAGATGACCGCGGGGATGAGACGATGGCGGAACGGGCCAACTCCCTCAAGCACACGCACCATGCGCCGGGAGAGCAGCAACCACCCCATGGGAGCGGTGAACAGATGGTCGAGCCGGGCGGCGCTCTCCAGGTTGCCGACGAACTCCATGACTCCGGGCGCGCCCTGCTGGCGCTGGTAGTCGATGCCCGGTTCGAAGAACGTCACGGACTCGAAATCGTCGAACTCGATGAGCGTGGCGTCATGGACATCTTCTTCCTCGATATGGGCGGTATCAGCCGTCAATGCATACATCATGTGGCGTGTGACTCCCCGTGGGAGGACAGCTCCAGCAAGGCCAATTTCTTCCCCGTGAGCACCCTACCGCCGCGCTGCTCCTGGATCACCTTGATGACCGGCTCCTTCAGGCTCCCGGATTGGATGGCCTGGCGCAGTTCGTGCTCGACCTTGAGGATGGCCTCCTCGATGACCTTGGGTGTCCAACTGGAGGGGGAGCCTCTTTTGGACAGATTCCTCAAGGCACCATCAAGCTGGGTCTCCACGAACTTGCTGTAGCGCGGGTGGCTGCCCGAGTGGATGAGCTGGCCCTCCACGTTGAGCCCGGAATGCATGTCGAGGATGTTCGACCCCTGGTCAATCGTGTAGCCCTTGAGCCGCTCCATGGCCATGCGGGTCAGTGGGTGTTTCTGGGCGACCCCGTCTGGGATGAGGTGGTGCATGGGATGACCGGCGGAGATCCGGACCTCCGCCGCCGCCCGTGCCGCCGGACCCTGGGTCTTCTCCACCCAGTCCAGGTAGTTCTTCCGGTAGCGGGTGAAGACGCTGAGGCGGGGCGTCCCCTTGCCGACCTTGAGCACCACCAATCCATCGTCGGTCACCGTGAGCGCTCCGTACTCGTCGCCCAGGGCCTTTCCGTGCGGACGGCTCAGCCGATAGGGCTGGGAGCCCGTGTTCAACTTCTCCAGGCGGTATCCGGCAGCCTGGAGCTCCTGCTTGAATGCATTGAACTCCGGCGTTCCTTCCTGAGGGATGCGGCGTCCGACGAAGTCCTTGAGCTTGTCCCAGTTGGGGAGCTTCTCCAGCAGCTTCTCCAACTCGGCGTCACTGAGCATGCGCTCGGTCAGGCTGGGCTCGGGGTCCGGCTTTGATGTCCCGCCTTCCGTGACCGCCTTCGACAGCAGCGGCGTGCCGGCTCCCCAGGGATTGAAGGGAAGCGGGATGGCGGGGGCGGCGGTGATGGATCCCGGCTGGAACACGGGGACGCCCGCGTAGGCTCCGCCGGGACCCGCCGCCGCCATCATGTAGATGCGGGGTGGGGTGATTCTCACGGACGTCATCAGCTTGAGCCCACGTCCCGCGTTGGTCTTCACGCCCATCAGCGCCAGCGCCGCCATCGCGATGCTCACCAGCATCCGGAGGAAGGACTTGCTCGCCTCCTTGAGCTTCTCCGGTGAGCCGTTGGCCTCCCAGGCCTGGGTGAGCCACAGCTGCGCGTGCTTCAGGGCCTCCCCTCCGGCCTCGATGAGGCCATGGGCTCCGAACGCCGCCAGGCCCAGCTGGATGAGTGCCGCCGCGAGCTGTCCTACGCCGGTGGGCGTCGCCGCCAGGAAGGTGGACAGCGCCTCCGCGGCGATGAAGCCCACCACCATCGCGGAGATCGCCAGCCAGTTGTCCAGGATGGCCTTGCCGTACTGCCCGGTGACCTCTCCGAAGTACTGATCCGCCTGCCTCACGGAGGTGATGACGTCCTCCAGGTGCCGGGCGGCCTTGCGTGCCTTGGCCATCGCCTCGTGGGTGATGGAGCCGCTCGACACGATTCCCTGGAGCTGGTTGGCGAAGGCGATGCTCACCAGCCAGATGCGCTCGCCCGCGACCAGCCGCACGTCACCGTCGATGCGCTGGACCCCCTTGCGGCCACTCTTCACGTTCACGTGATGAATGACATTCTCGTAGAAGCGCAGGTCCCGTCCCGGCTGGATGGCCTGCCGGTAGATGCGCGCGGCGATGGGCTCCAGGCGGTCCCCTGGACGGACCTGATAGAGCGTCGCCGCGGGCTCCGGCAGTTGGGTCGCGATGCGCAAGGTCTGCACGTAGCCTTGCAGCAGGTATCCCCCCACCACGGTGGAGACGTAGGACCATCCAGGTGCCTGGGCATGGTCCCGGATGACGCTCACCCGCGTGCCCGGAGGCAGGGGCGCTGGCGTCAGGCATGTGGAGCCCTTCATCTCCGCGGGAAGCGTCCGGAGGTTGGCGCCATCACTCTGGTCGATGAACCCGAGCTGAATCGTCATGTTCCCCCCAGGTCTCGGGACTGAGAGGATTCAGCCACCCGGACCGGAGGTGAAGGACCGGCCGGGTGGGAATGACAAAGACTTACAGCCGCTACGCGGCGGCCGCCTGCTGGATGCGCGCCTCGGTCTCCGCAGGACTGACAATCCAAGGCCAGAAGCGCTGCGGCTCTCCGAAGTTGTCGAAGAACGTGTCGGCCAGGGGGGACATCGCCGAGGCGGCTCCCAGGTAGCGCAGCACGTGCGGCGGAGGCGGCTGGAGCAGCAGGTTGGTGAACGCGGTGATGAACTGGCCCTCCGTCCGCCAGAAGTGCTCGAAGGTCTGCTCCATCCAGTCTGGCGTGAAGGGCTGGTCGCCGTGCGCGAGGATGGCCTGGGTCATCGCATGCGCCTGCTTCGACGCGCTGTTGAGCCCCTGGCCCGCGATGGGGTCGTTGAGCATGACGACATCCCCCATCCCCATCACCGTGCGTCCCGAGGGCAGCCGCCCCACCGGTTTGCGCACCGTGGGCGTGAACGCGCCGGTGAGCCAGGAGGACTCGTCCACGATGCTGGCGCCCTCCAGCCGCTCCGCTACCCACGGTGAGAAGTCCCGCAGCACCTGCTTCATCCGCTCCATCGCCTCCCTTGCTGTGCTCACGCCGCCGAAGCGGTCCAACCCCTGGCCGGGGATGGCCTCCAGCAGGATGCCGTTCAGCGGGCCCCGGATGCGGTCGAAGTACGGCATGGCGAAGTACTCGCCGTGGCCCGCCGTCAGGATGAACTTGAGCGCGGGGTAGGGCGTCTCGTGCAGCGGCTTCATGCCGGTGACAATCATTGCCACCAGGTTCCGTTGCGGCTGCGTGTGGACGCTGCGCTCGGCGTCCCGCTCGAACAGCCGCGTGAAGCTGTTGCGGCCCGTCGTCACCACCACCAGGTCATGCCCGGGCGCGAGCGCCTCCAGCGCTTCCACGTCCACGTCCCGCACCACCACGGTGCCGCCGCGCCGCTCGAACTCCGCGAGCCAGCGGGAGTACTTCGCCCGCAGGTCCAGGGACTTGCCTGGATTCAGGATGCGCCCCTGGACTCGGAGCGCCCGCTGACCCGGCGCCGCGCAGACGTCCAGGTCCCCGCCCCGGGCGGACTCCCCCGGGCCCGTCCAGAAATCGAGCCCCAGCTCCTGCTCGTACCGGTGTGCGCGGCCGAAGAGGTAGGTGGTCGCGGCGAGCCGGGCGTTGAAGATCTGCTCGGGCGTGCGGTCCGAGTAGACGGTGACCGCGTAGCCCTTCTCCAACAGGCCGAAGCCGAGCTGCAGACCCGCCTGGCCCGCTCCGATGATGCCGATGTTCCTCATGGTCCCCCCTGGGTGGTGTCCGGGCGTCACGCCCTGCCAGGACACTACGAAACGAGGGCCCCTTCCTGGCAACGCACGGCGGTACGAGGCCGCCCGGAAAACGACGCCCCGGAGCCCCCTTTCATGTCAGACCCCGCGAGTACTGTTCCTCCTGTCGCAGCGAGAAACGAACGAGGGGGAACACGTCATGGCGAGTTCTGTGATTGATAACCGCGTTGAGGTCGTCTTCAGCTTTGACACCACGGGCAGCATGTATCCGTGTCTCGCGCAGGTGCGGAAGAAGCTGGGGGCCGCCGTGGCCCGGCTGACGAAGGAGATCCCTGGCATCCGCATCGGCATCATCGCGCACGGCGATTACTGTGACGCGAAGTCCACCTACGTGACCAAGGCGTTGGACCTCACGGACGACGCCAAGGCCATCACCCGCTTCGTGGAGAAGGTGGGCCAGACGGGCGGCGGTGACGCGCCGGAGTGCTACGAATTGGTGCTGCATGAGGCCCGGAGCCTGTCCTGGACGGAGGGCTACACGAAGGCGTTCGTGCTCATTGGGGACGACGTGCCGCACCCGCCCCAGCACAACCCCAAGAAGCTGGACTGGCGCAAGGAGGTGGCCGCGCTGGGGGAGCAGGGCGTGCCTGTGTATGGCGTCCAGGCGCTGAACCGCCGTCACGCGACGTCGTTCTACAAGGAGCTGGCGGAGAAGTCGGGCGGCTTCCACCTGAGCCTGGATCAGTTCTCACACATCACCGACATGCTGCTGGCCGTCTGCTACAAGCAGTCCTCGGACTCTCAACTCCAGGCATACGAAGCGGAGGTGTCCCGCGAGGGCCGCATGAACCGCGGCCTGAACGCGATGTTCAACACGATGCTCAAGCGGACCGCGTCCACGCTCTTCGGTGAGACGGACCTGCGCGCGGTGCCGTCGGGGCGCTTCCAGGTGCTGGAGGTGGAAGGGGACAGCGCCATCAAGGAGTTCGTGACGGAGAACGGCCTGGGCTTCAAGACGGGGCGTGGCTTCTACGAGTTCACCAAGACGGAGACCATCCAGGGCCGCAAGGAGGTGGTGCTGATGGACCGCAAGTCCGGCGACCTCTACAGCGGCGAGCGCGCGCGGGAGATGCTCGGCCTGCCGCCCGGGGAGACGGTGCGCATCCGGCCCGCGAGCCTGGAGAAGTACGTCGTCTTCGTCCAGAGCACGTCCGCCAACCGCAAGCTCAAGGGCGGCACGAAGTTCCTCTACGAAGTGGAGGACTGGGACGGCGCTCGCGCCGCGGCCTGAGCCAGGGGATGGCTTGACGGCCTGTTGGAATGACTGACAAACATGGCGGGCGTCCGGAATGGTCCGGTCCCCTTGCCTCGGAGTCCGCCATGTTGCTCGACCCTTCAACCACCGCCGTGTTGTTGATTGAGTACCAGAACGAGTTCGCCACCGAAGGCGGCGTCCTGCACCCGGCCGTGAAGGGCGTGATGGCCGAAACGAAGATGCTGGAGAACACCCTCGCGGTGGTGAAGGCCGCCCGGGCGAAGGGCGTGACGGTGATGCACGTGCCCATCACCTTCGCGGAAGGGTACGGCGAGCTGACCCGGCACCCCTACGGCATCCTGAAGGGCGTGGTGGACGGGAAGGCGTTCGTGAAGGGCAGTTGGGGGGCGCAGATCATCGACGCGCTGGCGCCGCAGAAGGGCGACATCGTGGTGGAAGGCAAGCGTGGCCTGGACACCTTCGCCAGCACCAACCTGGACTTCATCCTGCGCAGCAAGGGCATCAAGACGGTGGTGATGGGCGGCTTCCTCACCAACTGCTGTGTCGAGTCGACCATGCGCACCGCGTACGAGCACGGCTTCGACGTCATCACCCTCACGGACTGCGCCGCCGCCACCTCGGCGGAGGAGCACCGCAACGCGCTCAAGTATGACTTCCCCATGTTCTCGCGCCCCATGCCGTCGTCGGAAGTGATTGGCATGCTGGGGGCGTAGGGCCGGAGGAGCGCGGCGCGAACCCCCTTGCGGCCGTGCGTGCGACGCCACTAGAAGCACGCCGTTGCCTGACCCGAGGGGGTTTTCGCGTGTATCGAAAGAATGTTCTCAGCGCCGTGTTCGCGCTGGGGTTGCTGACGGCGATGGGGGCCCAGGCCGAGGTGCTGTATGCCCAGGCCAACTTCCTTCTGAACAAGAACCAGCTCTCCGCGGTGAACTACCGCGGCAAGGGCGCGGCCATCCCCGTGGGGGCGAAGGTCGCTGTCCTCGAGCGGGACAACGACGAGGTCCGCTGCAAGGTCATCGAGTCCGGCGCCGAGTTCCGGTTCGTGACGCACCGGAGCCTGGGCAAGCCCATCAACGTGCTGTTCGCCGGCTTCTTCGCCGAGCAGGACCCGGCCTCGCGCATCGCCGCGCTGACGCCCGAGGAGCAGAAGCAGGTCCGCGCTGGTGAGCTGGCCCGGGGCATGTCGCGAGAGGCCGTGCTGCTGACGGCCGGGCCGCCGCCGCCGCACCGCACGCCTTCGCTCCAGAGCACCCGCTGGACGTACTGGAACTCGAAGTTCTCCACGTTCGAGGTGGAGTTCGGCCCGGATGGCAAGGTCGTGCGCGTGGGCGACGAGCCCGCGGCCGCCCCGGCCCCCGCGCCCGTGGTGGAGAAGGCCTACTACCACGCGACCGCGAACTTCCATTTCGAGGACGGCACCGTGTCCTGGGTGAACTACCTCAAGGGCCCCATCATCCCGTTCAACGCGAAGGTGGAGGTGCTGGACAAGGGTTCGTCCTCCGTGAAGTTCAAGGTCGTGGAGACCGGCGCGGAGCTCGAGTTCACGAACGACTCGCGCTCGGGTTCGGAGACCTGGAAGCTGTTCCAGGCTTCGTTCGCGCCGGACGACCAGGCCGCGAAGCTGGAGGCGCTGTCGGTGGATGACCGCAAGAAGGTCTCCGCGTCGGAAGTGGAGCCCGGCATGAGCCGCGAGGCCGTGCGCATGGCGTGGGGCCCTCCGCCCGCGCATGAGACGCCGTCGTTCCAGTCCAGCACCTGGACCTACTGGAAGTCGAAGACGTCCAAGGTGCGGGTGAAGTTCGGCAAGGACGACAAGGTCGCCACCATCGAGTAGCGCGGCGGCTGGACGTTCGTGACGACACGAAAAAGGGGTGACGGCTCATCGCCGTCACCCCTTTTTTCATCACCGCGTCAGGCTGCGCGGCGGACTACTCCATCGTCGGGACCTGGCTCATGCCGGCCGTCGGGTCCTGCTGCGGCCCCTGGGCCAGAGACAGCACGCTGGTCGCGACGTCGCTCACCGCACCGACCGCGCCGCCCACCGCGCCCACGGCGCCACCCACCGCGCCCACGGCGCCACCCACCGCGCCCGCGGCGCCACCCACCGCGCCCGCGACGCCCTGCACGCCCTCAGCGACACCCTGCACGCCCTGCGTGATGCCCTGCACCAGCTGCGCGATGCTGCTCAGCACGGAGGCGGCGCCCTCCAGCAGCTCGCCCAGCTTCGCGGCCTTTCCGCCGAGGCTGCCAGCCGCGTCGAAGCCGTCCTGCTTCAGGCTCGACAGCTTGTCGGACATCTTGCCGCCCACCTTCCCGAAGGGGGAGGCATCCGCGGCGCCCGGAAGGCTCGGCGTGGTGGGCTTGGAGACGGAGGACGGCAGGTCGGGCGTGTTGGGCTTGGAGAGGGAGGACGGCTGGTTGGGCGTGGTGGGCTTGGAGGTGGCGGACGGCTGCGTCGGGGTGGTCGGCTTGGAGGTCGCGGACGGCTGGGTGGGGGAGGTGGTGGGCTTGGAGGCGGTGGACGGGATGGAGGGGGTGGAGCGACCGGCGGAGCGGATGGCCATGACGTGTCTCTTTTCTGGAAGGGGAGGGAGTGTTGCTTTCAGCGACGAGGACACCCATAGCAGCGGGCATGCCAACGCCTCGGACCCCTCAGGGCACGCGCAAGCCGTTGATCTTGCTGGGAGTGCATGAGGCACAGCCCCGGCTCCTGGGCTTGCGCCTGGTGACTGCCGTCAGGCGTTGATGTTTCCAGTCACCAGGGGCGGCTTTGTGTCGGGCGTCGCGTCGACCGACGCGTCGAAGGCGCGCGTGAACCCCCTTGCCGCGAGGGCCTCCGGGGGACGCCGCGTGCGGCATGGGCGCTGCAATCGGTGCCTGGCAACGGATGGCGACAGGCGTCGCCCCGTTCCACCCGCCACACCTTCCTGGATCCGAACATGACGACCTCGACCGTTGCCGCCGTCCGTCCGCAGCCGAGCCTGCATGCCACGCCACCCGAGCCCGTGCTGGACGCGACCCAGGTGCTGGGCATGGGGCAGGGCGTGGTCGCGGCCTACGCCGCCTTCAATGGCAAGGAGTACTCCGTGCCCTCGGGCTGGACGCAGGCGGACACCCTGACGGCGTGGGTGCCTCAGAAGGGCGGCGTCGCGGAGGCGTTCGGCCTGTGGTTCAGCTCCGACGCGGATTCGACCACGGTGATGCTGGCGCTGCGCGGGACCGTGACGTCGGCGGACACGAGCGCGGACGAGCAGTACTCCACCACGTCCTTCGCGCCGTACTCCGGGATGTCCCTGTCGCCGGTGCCGCAGGTGCATGGCGGGTTCTGGGGCATCTACACCGGCACGAGCACCTCCGTGCCCCAGTCGATGCAGGCGCAGGTGTTCTCGTGGCTGAAGGCGAACAACATCCAGACGCTCTACGTGACGGGCCACAGCCTGGGCGGAGGCCTGGCGGAGTTGCTGGCGTTGGACCTGGCGGTGAGCCAGCCGTCGCTGAGCGTGACGACCGTCACGTTCGCGGCGCCGAAGGCCGGGCTCGCGGATTCATGGGGGACGGCCTACGCCCGATACGTCACGAGTCCGGCGACGGTGCGCGTGGTCAACCAGTACGACGTGGTGCCCACTCTGCCGCCGTCGTGGCTGGCGCCCAACTACACGCAGGTCGGTGTGGAGTTCGACGTGCTCTTCTACAACACGCTGAACGACACCAGCACGCAGGAGGCGACCATCCGGCACGAGATGGACAACTACCTCACCGTGCTCACCCAGGCGCTGCCCGCCACGCCCCAGCTCTACGTGGGCCCCTTCTCGGATGGCGTCTACACGGACAGCCAGGGCAACCCGCTCCAGGACACCAGCGTGGCGCCCACCGCGGACGCAGTGGTCAACGCACAGGCGTCCGCGAAGGCCCTGCCGCAGCGCCCGGTGGCCCAGCCTCCGGGCCGTCAGGTGGCGGCGAAGTAGGGCCTTCGTCCGTTCCGGCCCCGCTCACTTCTTCCGGGTGGGGCTGGCCTTCCGCGTGGGCCCGGCCTTCCGGGCGGGGACGGGCTTGGGCGCGGTGGGGGCCACGGGCGCCTGGGCGAGGATTTCGAACGGATAGGCATACGTCTTGGGGGCGCCCTGGGATTGGATCATCCGCCAGCGGTGCGCGGGTTTTTGGGTCTCGAAGTCGAGCATGAAGGTCGCGTCATCGAAGTCCGTCCGCTTCGTCAGGACCGCGTCAACCGGGCGGTTCTTGGCGTCGTCGAATACCGCGGAGAAACCCTCCTGGCCCGTGTCGTGACTCTGGATGCGGATGCGGCCCGGCTCGATGATCTCGACCTTGAAGCGGCCCCCTTCCAGCCGGGCCTCTGTATGCAGGCTCAGGGCCGTGGGGGATGACGCGACCCACTTCTCCGGCAGGGCGAAGGAGAGCTGCCCCTTGAGCCTCGTCAGGGGGACCCGCTCGAGCTGGTGGGGGATGTAGCCCCTGTGCGTGAAGCTCCAGCTCCGCCCGGGCGAGAACGTGGTGCTCCATTTGAGCTGCTGGCCATAGCCGTTGTGCCAGACGTACTGGTCCTCCTCATCCACCGCCTCGATGTCCGCCGCGCGCAGGCGCGTCCCGTCCGCGAAGTCCGCTTCGAGCAGCTCCAGCGTGACGGGGGGATCCGCCTGCGCGAAGGACTTCTGCACGTCGTCCGGCCAGGAGAACTCGACGTCTCCGCGGAAGACACCGTCGGTCACCAGCCAGGCGTGGAAGGGCGAGGCAGGGGCGTTCGGCGGGAGCGCCGCGGGGAGCGCGTCCTTCTTCACTGCGCCACTGAACGACGCGGTCCTCCTCGCGACCGACTCCGGGGACATGAGGTGCTGCTCGAACAGGGTTTGATCGATCATCGCGAGCGGAAGCGCCTCGGCGTCCCTGGCCGCGGCGTTCCCGGAGGGGAAGGGCGGCGTGAGCGTGAAGGGCCGGGTGTACGGCGTGGTCGCGTCCACCAGGACGAGCTCTATCTGCGCGGGCCTTCCTTCCACGGTGAACAGTGGCGCGTCGGGAGACAGCACGCCGAAGAGGGGGAGCGACAGGACCATGGTGAGGCCCGGGCGTGCCTCGGTCCTGAGGTACTTCCCCTCCGCGTTCAGGGCCCGCACCGCCAGCACTGTCGGCGGCGTGCCTTCGCTCCCCAGTTGGAAGGTCAGGGTGCCCAGGTGGATGCGCAGTCCCTCCACGAACAGCTTCCCGTCGGGAAAGGTCTGCTCCGCCCGGTTAAAGGGCGCGGCGAAGGGCAGGCGGATGCTCCGGATTCGCGTAGGCACATGCACGGTGACTGAACCCGAGATGGCCGGCAGCGTCTGGGCGTCCACGCCGGGCTTGAGCGCGAACTGGGCGTGGTGGGACGCCACCTGACCGCGAGAGGCGTTCTCACCCGAGAAGTCCTCCCCGACCTTCATCCCGTCCGGGCTCGCGGCCAGCGGGCCACACAGGGGGCGGTGGAGCTCCGGTTGCTGGACGCGCAGCTCCATCAGCTTGCGTCGCGCGAGGACCGGAACGTAGTCGCGGGGCTGGCAGACACGGGCGGTCAGTTGGAGGTGGTCGGCCTCGGGAGTGATGAACGAGGCTCGCAGGGACGTGAACGCGAGGCGCAGCTTCTTCGTCTCGTCCAAGGCATCACCCTTCCAGGGGCTGCAGTCGTCACCGGAGAGGGCGAGGAAGGACTCGGGCGTCAGCGTCTCCGGGTAGGACACCACGTTCTCGGGCGAAAGCACCGCGCCCTCGCGCAGGTCCTCCAGGTTCTCCGAGGGCAGAGGCTCGTCGCTGAAGGGAGAGAAGGCCCGCCGGAGCATGGCGGACTGCGCGCGCAGGGCGTTCACGTCGAAGGTGATGCGCAGGACGTCCTTGCCGGCCTGGAGCTTCGTGGAGGAGGCCACCACGGTCCGCAGCGCTGACTCGCTGGTGGTCACTCGCTCCCAGAGCGCCTGGATGCGTTCGGGGTGGGGCCCGGCGAACTCCACGTCCGCCCGGATGGCACCGCTCGCATCCGCTCGCGCGGTGAAGGAGATTCGCCGGGCCGCATCCGTCGCCTGGAACTGCTGGATGGCCAGCATCAGGAGGCCGGGGACGAACGGCTCCAGGACCGGCCCCACCTCGACGCCCCCCTGGGCGATGAACAGCGGCTCCATCTTCTGGCCGGGCTCGCGGGCGAGCCGTGCCGACACGTCCGCCGCGAGCGCCGGAGGCACGAACGCGAGGAGCTGCTTCGTCTTGAGCAGCCGCAAGGGGCCCGCGCGCTCACACGTCTCCGGGTCGATGAGGACGTAGTCGCCGTCTTTCGTGGCTTCGATGATCCGCGCCGTCTGGAGGACCTCCAGCGCCGCGTCCTCCGGGCCATGGGAGGCGAACACTCGGAAGGGTGCCGTTCCGCCAGGGGTCTGCATCAGGCCCGCGGCGAACGACGAGAACGTGTCCAGGACGAGGGCCCGGTGCCGGGGCGGGATGTTCCCCAGCTTCAACAGGTGCTGCTCCGCGGACTCGACCGCGTCCTTCCAGGTGGGATCCGCGCTCGCGGTCTTCAGCAGCCGCAGGTTGAGGGCCACCGTCGCGGTGGGCTCGCCGTCCGTCGCGAGCGCCAGCAGCCGGTGGTCCGCATTCGAAGGCGTGGTGTCGCGGCCGCTGGCGCACCCCACGAGGAGGAGCGCTCCCAGGCAAAGAATGACTTTCTTCAGGTCAGGCATCCGCGAAGTCCAGTCGTGGGTGTGACTCCCAGCATGGATGTTCTAGGACCCGGGGACAACCCAAAGCCCGGCGGATGAACCCTCACAGGTCGCCTTCGCCCCATCTCCTGAGTCGATGGAAATCATCTCCCGTTTGCGGATTGTGACGGCGTCGCGGGCAGGAGAGGGTGCCCCCATTCCACGGAGGGCATCCACATGGCGACCGCGACCGCATCCCCTGGCAAGACGCTGCTCAACCCCGGCGACCACACGCTGATCCTCATCGACTTCCAGCCGCAGATGGCTTTCGCGACCCACTCCATCCACGCGAACCAGCTGCGAACGCACGTCTCGCTCATCTCCGGCGCGGCGCGGGTGTTCAACGTGTCCACCCTCCTCACGACCGTCGCGGAGAAGTCCTTCTCCGGCCCGATGTTCACGGAGATCAAGGAAGCGTTTCCGGAGTCCGAGTTCATCGACCGGACCTCGATGAATACCTGGGAGGATCCGCGCATCGCCGAGCGCGTCAACGCCATCGGGAAGTCGCGCATCGTCCTGGCGGGCCTCTGGACGTCGGTGTGCATCGTCGGTCCCGCGCTGTCGGCGCTGGACCAGGGCTTCGAGGTCTACGTCATCGCCGATGCGTGCGGTGACGTCTCCACGGAGGCCCATGAGCGCGCGATGTCCCGCATGATCCAGGCCGGCGTCCGTCCCATGACGTCGCTCCAGTACCTGCTTGAGCTGCAGCGCGACTGGGCCCGGAGCAAGACGTACGACGCCGTCGTGAATCTCGCGAAGGAGTCGGGCGGCGCCTATGGGCTCGGCCTGCTCTACGCGAAGACCATGTTCGGTGGGGGCGAGGG
Source organism: Corallococcus sp. AB038B (assembly GCF_003668955.1). Taxonomy (NCBI): domain Bacteria; kingdom Pseudomonadati; phylum Myxococcota; class Myxococcia; order Myxococcales; family Myxococcaceae; genus Corallococcus; species Corallococcus sp. AB038B. The sequence continues at coordinate 1,716,727 of NZ_RAWO01000001.1, forward strand.
CGGTCACTGACCCCCGGGGGGCTTTCCGCGTCGGGTCGATGCTCATGAAAATCTATCTGGTGTCCATCGCCGCGGGGACGCTGATTGGCTTCCTCTACGGTCTGCTCGGTGTCCGCTCTCCGGCGCCGCCGCTCGTCGCGCTGACGGGCCTCTTGGGAATCCTCATCGGAGAGCAGTTGGTGCCCGTCGGGCGCCGGCTGATTCGCCGTGAACCGCTCACCGCGGCGTGGTTCGCTGAAGAGTGCGTTCCGAAGGTCACGGGAGTTCCCCCCGAGCCTCCGGACGCGCCGCCAGCCCGCCCCCAACCCTGAAGGGACACGCTCCATGGCCCCTGACCTCATCCTGCACCACGGCCGGTTCACCACGCTGCACCCGGGCGCCTCCGAGGTTGAAGCCGTCGCCATCACGAACGGGCGGTTCTCCGCGGTGGGCGCCGCGCGCGACATCCTCCCGACGCGGGGCCCGGCCACCCGGATCATCGACGTGGGGGACCGGCGCGTCGTGCCCGGCCTCATCGACAGTCACACCCACGTCATCCGGGGCGGGCTCAATTACAACCTGGAGCTGCGCTGGGATGGGGTCCGGTCGCTCGCGGATGCGATGCGCATGTTGCGTCAGCAGGTGGCCGTCACCCCCGCGCCGCAGTGGGTGCGGGTGGTGGGGGGCTTCACCGAGTTCCAGTTCGTCGAGCGGCGCCTGCCGACGCTGGAAGAACTGAATGCCGTCGCGCCGGAGACGCCGGTCTTCATCCTCCATCTCTATGACCGGGCGTTGCTCAACGGGGCGGCGCTCCGCGCGTGCGGGTACACCCGCGACACGCCGAACCCGCCGGGCGGTGAAATCCAGCGCGACCGGCACGGCAATCCCACCGGACTCCTGCTCGCGAAGCCCAACGCGCAGCTGCTCTACGCGACCCTGGCGAAGGGCCCGAAGCTGCCCCAGGAGTATCAGGAGAACTCCACCCGCCACTTCATGCGCGAGCTGAACCGCCTGGGCATCACCGGCGTCATCGACGCGGGCGGCGGCTTCCAGAACTACCCTGACGATTACGCCGTCGTGCGGAAGCTCGCGGACGCGGGCGAGCTCACGTTGCGCATCGCCTACAACCTGTTCACCCAGAACAAGGGCGCCGAGGCCGCGGACTTCCGCGCGTGGACCCGGATGGTCCAGCCGGGGCAGGGGAGCGACCACTTCCGCCACAATGGCGCGGGGGAGATGCTGGTGTTCTCCGCCGCGGACTTCGAGGACTTCCGCGAGCCGCGTCCAGACCTCCCGCCCGACATGGAAGGGGAGCTGGAGGAGGTCGTCCGCGTCCTGGTCGAGAACCGCTGGCCGTGGCGCCTGCACGCGACCTACGACGAGAGCATCTCGCGTGCGCTCGATGTCTTCGAACGGGTCCACCGCGACATGCCCTTCCAGGGGCTGCACTGGTTCTTCGACCACGCGGAGACCATCTCCGAGCGGAACATCGACCGCATCGCGGCGCTCGGCGGCGGCATCGCGGTGCAGCACCGGATGGCCTACCAGGGCGAATACTTCGTGGAGCGCTATGGCGCGGTGGCCGCGGGCCGGACTCCGCCCGTGGCCCGCATGCTCTCCGCGGGTGTTCCGGTGGGCGCCGGCACGGATGCCACGCGGGTCGCGTCCTATAATCCCTGGGTCTCGTTGTCGTGGCTGGTCACCGGCAAGACCGTCGCGGGGACTCCGCTGTACGGGGAGCGAGCGCTGCTCGACCGTGAGACCGCGCTGCGGCTCTGGACCGAGCGCAACACCTGGTTCTCCTCGGAGACGGGCAAGAAGGGGCAGCTCGCCGTGGGGCAGCTCGCGGACCTGGCCGTGCTCTCGGCGGACTACTTTCGCGTCGCGGCCGACGACATCGCTGGCCTGGAATCCGTGCTCACCCTTGTCGGCGGAAAGGTGGTGCATGGCTCCGGGGGCTTCGCGGAGTTCGCGCCGCCGCTGCCCCCGGCGATGCCGGACTGGTCTCCGGTCCGGACCTTCGGCGGCGCGGAGTACGCCACCGCGCATGCCCGAGGCGGGCACGACGCGTCGCCGGTCCACGCCGCGCCGCATGCGTGTGGCGTGCACGCCCACGGAACGGCGGCCTGGAAGCGGCCGGTGCCCGTCGCGGAGGAGCCGGCGTTCTGGGGGCTCCTGGGCTGCTCCTGCTGGGCGTTCTGAGCGGAGCTCCCCCATGCCCTGTCGTTTCAATCGGGAACTCTTCCGCCTCGTCCCCGGGCTGCTGACCCTGTCGCTGACGGCCCACGCCGAGGACGTGCCGGAGCCGCGCGAGCCGCCCCGGTACGCCGGGATCCGCTACCTCGAGGACTGGGCGGACCCGTCGCGGCGGCCCGGGGAGGATCCTTTCGACCGCGTGAAGTACGTCCCGCTCGCGGAGCAGGTCTATCTCTCGTTCGGAGGCCAGCATCGGCTCCGTTACGAGCTGACCGAAGGATGGGAGGGGCCGCTCCCCGAAAGCGTCCTGCTCTCGCGCAACCTGTTGCACGTCGACGCCCACGCGGGACCGCTTCGGGCCTTCGTGCAACTGGGGGCGCACTTCGCGCTGGGGGCTCCGTCCCGCGACGCGCCGCCCGGAAGCGACCTGTTGGACGTGCAGCAGGCCTTCGTCGAGTGGCGAGCCAGGGCCCGGGAGGTCCGGTTCGTCGCCCGCGTGGGACGCCAGGAGATGGCGTTGGGGTCGACGCGATGGGTGAGCACGCGGGATGGGACCAATGTCCGGCAGGCATTCGACCTGGCCCGGCTCACGGTCACCGGCGACGGCTGGAACGTGGAGGGCTTTGGCGGCGTGGTGCCCCAGCTGGAGCGGGGCGTGCTCGATGATGCTCCCTCCTGGCGGAGCCGGTTCTGGGGCGTCTACGCGACGGTGAACGTCCTGCCGCGAAAGCAGTTCTCGTTCGATGCCTTCTATCTCGGGCGCGACCGGCCTTCGGTGACCTACGGCGAGGTGGAGGGGCGCGAGGTGCGCCACATGGTGGGCGTGCGGGGGTTCGGCGAGACCGAAAGCGGCCTCGAGTACATCGGGCATGCGCTCCTCCAGGCGGGCACCGTGGGCGGTGACCGGGTCCTGGCCTGGGGATTGGCGGGAGGCCTGTGGCAGCGGCTGCCCTTCGCGCCCCTGCGGGTGGGGGTGCGAGGCGATGCGCTGAGCGGTGACCGCCGCGCTGGCGACGGCCGGGTTTCCACCTTCCATGCCTGGTTTCCGAACCAGACCTTCTTCAGCGCGCTGCCGTTGATCTACCCCTCGAACCTCTACGAAGTGCATCCGCTCGTGCAGTGGGAGCTCGACGCCGTCTCATTGGAGGCGGGTTCGGTCTTCTTCTTCCGGCAGTCGGTGCACGACGCCGTCTACACGCCGCCGGGGGAGGTGCTCGTTCCGCCCTCGGTCTCCACGGCGCGGTACACCGGCGCGCAGCTCTCGCTGTCGCTTGGCTATCGCGTCACGCGCCACGTTCAATTCAATGCCGAGTACTCGCACGTCTTCGCCGGGCCCGCGCTGCGGGCGGCCACTGGCGGAGACGTCGACTTCCTCGGAACATGGACGACCTTCACCTACTGACCCACGGCCCCACCTCGATGCCTTCCAGTCCTTCGTCCCCGTCCGTATGGGTTCCCGCCGCGCTCGCGTTCGTCGCGGGCTACGCGGACGCCGTCACCTTCGTCGGCGCGGGAGGAATCTTCTGCGCACACGTCACCGGCAACTTCGTCGTGCTCGCGGCGGACCTTGCCCGGAACGCCAATGCCGATGAATGGCTCAAGCTGTCGACCTTTCCCATCTTCGTCCTGTCCGTCTTCCTCGCCACGCACCTGCATGTCCGGGTGGAGCGCTCCGCGCGGATGCTGCTGCTCCTCCAGGCGGTGGCCTTCGGTCTGGCGGCCGGCGTGCCCCTGCTGGTGAAGGGGACGGCGGCGCACCAGCTCGTCGTGGTCTTCGCGGTCATCGCCATGGGCATCCAGAACGCGATGCACCGGGTGGCGCCCTCGCTGGGGCCGATGACGACGGTGATGACCGGCAATGTCACTCAGTGGTTCGTCGAGCAGGTTGTTCCCGCCACCCCGGAGAACGCGGGCAAACACCGCTCCCTGGGCTTCATCATCCTGGCGTTCGCGCTGGGGTGCCTGGGTGGGGCGTTCGGCGTCCAGCACCTGGGGTTCGCGGCGTTCCTCGCGCCCCTGGGACTCGCGCTGTGGGTGCGCAGCCGGGTGTGACGGGCGCCGCCATGCCAGACACCGAGCGGACAGACACGAGGCTGGAGGCCTTCAGCGATGGCGTCTTCGCCGTCGTCATCACGCTGTTGGCGCTCGACCTGAAGCCGGAGCTCACCGACTCCGCCCGGGACTCACGCACGCTGCTCTGGCAGCTTGCCGCCAGGTGGCCGACCTGGCTCGCGTTCGTGACGAGCTTCAGCACCGTCCTCATCATGTGGATCGACCACCACGGCCTGCTCAAGTTCGTGCGCCGGGTGGACACGCCGGTGCTCTTCGCGAACGGGTTCCTGATGCTGCTGACCACGCTCGTGCCGTTCACGACAGCGCTGTTGTCGGCCCACCTGATGGAGCCGTCGGGCTCCATGGCCGGGGCCCTCTATTCGGGCCTGTTCGTCCTCATCAACGGGGCCTTCAACCTGCTCTGGCGCCTGCTGCGGCGGCAGGCGCTCCCGGGAGCGCTGGAACAGCGGCTCACGTGGCACTACCGCCTCGGGTTCCCGGTGTACCTGGTGGCGACCCTCGTCGCGCTCTGGAGCCTTCCCCTCAGCCTCGCGATGTGCGCGGGCATGTGGGCCTTGTGGAGCTCCAACATGCGGCCGGTGCACGACGGTGGGTGAGGTGGGCCGGCCTACTGCTGGCGCCGTGCCTCGCGTGCGCACAGCAGGGTGAGCTGCTCCAGCAGCCAGCGATGCGCGGGGCCGAACATGGTGTTGCTCCGGTAGATGGCCACGAGGTTGAGTTCGCGCGCGGGGTTCCCCCAGGCCGCTGGCCGGAGGGCCACCAGCGTGCCCGCTCGCAGGTCCTCGCGAATCAGATGCTCCGGCAGGGTGCCCCACCCGAGCCCCGCGCGAAGCATCTCGTGCTTGGTGTAGAGGTCGCCCACGCGCCAGACGCGCGGCGACAGCCCGAGCTGATCGCTGACGCCATCATCGGTGCATTCGGAGAGCACGACTTGAATCGCGTCGGCGAAGTGCCGGGTCGCGATGCGTCCCTTGATGGCGGCGAGCGGGTGCTCCGGGCCCGCGACGGGGAGCAACCGGATGGGGGACAGGGCTTGCGCTTCGAGTCCTCGCGCCAGCCCCTCCGGGCTCACCACGCCCAGGGTGGCCCGTCCGTCCAGCACTCGCGCGGAGACGGCGGACTTGACCTGCGTGTCGATGCGCAAGTCGACCGCGGGGAACTCCTGGGTGAAGGCGGCGCAGAGGTCGATGAGCGCCTTCAGGGGGAAGAAGGCATCCACGCACAGCGACACCGACGCTTCGAGCCCCATCGTCAGCCCGGTGGTGAGCCGCCGCAAGCCGTCCACTTCATTGAGCACCCGCCGCGTCGACGCGAGCACCGCCTGGCCCTCGTTGGTCAGCCGGGCGACCTTCGTCGTGCGATCCCAGAGCGTGACGCCCAATTGCGCTTCCAGGTTCGCCATCGACGTGCTGATGGCGGACTGCACCCGGCGGAGCTTGCGCGCCGCCGCGGAGAAGCTTCCCTCCTCGACGACGGAGACGAAGGCGCGAAGCTGGTCGAGCGTGATGGGGTCGAACACGTCCGCCCCATCTCATGAATCGGTGGGCGGAGGCAAAGGCTCCTCCTGTGTGGGTGTGACTGCCAGCGTGGACGCGCTTGGACTTGGAGACAAACAAAAGCCAGCAACCCTTTGACACCTGCTTTCAGCGCTCACAGCATGCGCGCCCCGTATGACAAACAAGACCCAGAATGGCTCCCGCCAATCCCTGTTGGCGCGAATGTTTTGCGCCGCCCTCCTGCTCTCACTCGCGGCCTGTGGAGATGACACCACTCCGGATTCCGACGCGGGGACCCGGCCCGATGCCTCGACCGGGATCCAGGACGCCGGCTCCGAGACGGACGCCGGGGCGGATGCCGGGACGCAGCCCGAAGACGACGCCGGCTCGGACGCCGGGACGCTGCCCGATGATGATGCGGGCACGGACGCGGGCACGGACGCCGGGACGCTGGACGCGGGTCCCGAGGACGCAGGCACCACCGATGCCGGCACCGACCCTGTCGACGCGGGTTCCCCGGTCATCTGTGGTGACGGAAAGAAGGAGGGCAGCGAGGGATGTGACGACGGGAACACCACGAGCGGCGATGGCTGCAGCGCGAGCTGCCAGGTCGAGCCGGGGTGGAACTGCGGCGCCGGTGGCCTGAGGTGCCACGCCGCGAGCTGCGGCGACGGCATCATCGCGGCCCCGGAGGAATGCGAGGACGGCAACAGGGACAACGGCGATGGCTGTGACTCCTCCTGCCGGTTGGAGCAGGGCTACAAGTGCCAGGTCGTGGGCAAGCAGTGCACGAAGACGACCTGCGGCGATGGCAAGGTGGAAGGCACCGAGCAGTGCGACGACGGCAACCACGACCTGGGCGATGGTTGCTCGCCGCTGTGTCAGCGGGAGCCCCGCTGCGTGAATGGGATTTGTGATGCCCTCTGTGGCGACGGCATCCTCACGGCCGGAGAGGCGTGCGACGACGGCAACCTGCGCGACTTCGACGGCTGCTCCTCGACCTGTCAAATCGAGGAGGGCTTCGTCTGCGTCCTTTCAGAGCCCTTGTCCACGTTGAGTCTCCCCATCGTCTACCGCGACTTCCGGGGGAATGACCTGCCCAATGGCCACGTCGACTTCCAGAACGCGAACGGGCAGGAGACAGGCATTGTCCAGGCCACCCTGGGCCCGGCCGGCAAGCCCGTCTATGCCAAGGCAGGTGTGTTCTCCGCCACGACGCATGGAGTGGTGCCCTTCGACCAATGGTTTCGCGACGTGAGCAACGTCAACCTGCCCGTCGTTTCCACGCTGGCCCTGTCGCGGACCTCTTCTCCCAACGCCCTCTCCTATCTGTTCGAGGACACGACCTTCTTCCCGCTCGACGGCAAGGGCTGGGTGGCCGAGGGGCAGGAGACGACGCGTCCGGACAGCACGGGAGCACCGCACAACTACAGCTTCACCAGCGAGACGCGTTTCTGGTTCGTGTACACGGGCCAGGGGCAACTCGTCTTCACGGGAGACGATGACGTCTGGGTCTTCATCAACGGGAAGCTCGCCATCGACCTGGGAGGGGTTCACACCAGCATGACCTCGACCGTGGACCTCGCGGGCCGGGCGTCCGCGTTGGGCCTCCAGCCAGACGGTATCTATGAGGTCGCCGTGTTCCAGGCGGAACGCTTCACCACGGGCTCGAGCTACAAGCTGCAACTCTCCTCGCTCCTGCCGGCCAACCAGTCCAGGGTGTGCATCTCCGCCTGCGGCAATGGCAGGCTGGACGAGGGCGAGGAGTGCGACGAGGGCATGAACCCGGGAGGCTACGGGCAATGCGCCCCGGGCTGCCTGCTCGGCATCCGCTGTGGCGACGGGGTCGTGCAATTCAACCAGGGCGAGCAATGCGACGACGGAAACACCGTCAGCCGCGACGGCTGCAGCGCCACCTGCATGCTGGAGCTATAGCCGCCCCGGAAGTTCGGGTCGTAGGCGAAGAACTCCCGCAGCACGCTGCCCGTGTTGACGTCGAACACGCGGACCAGGGGCCCTCCGCCCTCGCTGGTGCCGGTGACGGCGTCCGGGCGCCAGTTCGTCGTCACCCGGCCTGTCGCCATCTCCACGCCCACGCTCATGGACGATTCGTAGGCGTAGAAGGACACCCAGTTGGTGTTGGAGTTGGGGTCGAACGTCTTCACCGCCGGCCCACCGCCAGGACCTGCGCCGGTGGCGTACAGCGGGGTGTTGGGCTTCGCGCCCGCCGTCGTGGTGACGGCGAGCGCCGCGAACAGCAACCATCGATACATGTGCCCCTCCAGGAGGACTCTGCGAGTGTCGCCGGGAATCATTTTGGAAAGGGCTGACATGCGGGGCGTGCTGTTCATCCAGTCCTCAGGGGAGCTTCATCAGGAACCACTCCTTCACGCCGCTGAGGTTCGGGAGCACGCTGAGCCCCTGGGGGTCCGTGAAGTAGGCCCTGCCATTGAAGTTCTGCACCAGCAGGATGTGGCCGGTCTCTCCTCCCTTGCCGATGGCCACGGCCCCGATGGCACCCGACTCCCAACCCTCCACGGTGCGGATGACCGCGCCCTTGTTGAGCAGCTGGGTGAACTTCTGGCCGAAGTACGCCTCCGCTGTCGTGAGTGATGTCACCGGTCCCCTGAGCGCGCTCGCGGGCGCACCGGAGAGCGTGGCGTGCCCCGCGATGACGCAGTTGAAGCAGTTCGTCCTGCCCCGGACCATGTTGACTTCGCGCAGCTCCTCGTAGAGCACCCGCTGGTAGTCCGCCTTGGGTGCGCGGGTGACCGGGGCCTTCGCCGGCGACGGGAACATGATGGAGACGACCAAGCCGGTGATGGAGCCCATCGCGTAGGAGTAGCGGTCGCCGCCGGAGGTGATGCCCCAGTCCTGGCGCATCCGCTGCGTGCACCCCGGGCACCAGAAGATGATCATGTCGCCAAAGCCCTGCCCGAAGCTCGACCAGCGGTCGTAGACCGCGTTCTCCATGGCGGACGCCTGCAGGGCTCCCTCCGGCGTGTTGATGATCCGCTCGGCCACCTCGGAGACCGTGAACCCCTTCGCCGCGAGCGAGTCGAAGTCGAACGCGGAGCCCATCTCGTAGCCGGTGAGAAGCTGGGTGGAGAGCTTCAGGAACTGCCCCGGGATCGTCTGGGGACCCGTGGGCGCCTGGGTGAAGGACGCGACGGAGGCGACGGGGCGGAAGGACGCCTCGGGGTCCGCGAAGCCACCGGACGGGCTCTGGCTGGGGAAGTACAGACTCGGGTCGTTGATGGGGCTGGGGCCCCCGCCCCCGCCGGGCTGGCCCGGGAAGCCGCCCCCGGGCCCCTGGCACTCCTGCCCGATGCACGAGGGGTCCATGCCCGACGGATCCGACAGGTTCACCGGGTCGTTCATCGCGAACCCGTAGGGGTTCGAGGTGGCCGCGGTGCGCGGGACGGTGAGCGGGTCACGGCTGAGGAAGCGGCCGATGACCGGATCGTAGAGGCGCGCGCCCACGTGGACCACTCCCAGGGACTCCAGCGACTCGCCGCCGTTCCACTGGTCGCTGGAGTAGAGCAGCGCGCCCGGCGTCCCCTGGGAGCCGGTGGACTTCGCATCGCCGAAGGGCGTGTAGTCCACGTCCTGGATGAACTTCCCCTTGAGGTCCACGGCGTAGCGCGCGCCGCGCAGCTCCTCGAAGGGGAAGACCCACTCGTCCTTGGCCCCGCGCCGGGTGGCGATGACGCCGCCCGGTCCGGGGATGTGGCGCGTGAGGACCTGGAGGTTCTGTCCGCCGATGATCTGCTGCTTGAGCTCCAGCAGGTCGCCGTATCTCCACTCCTGCCGGGTGTCCTTGCCGGTGGTGTTCAGGAGCACCTCCCGCAGGACGCCCAGGGCCCCGTAGCGGAAGGAGGCCGTGCCAGTCGGCATGCTCACGCTGCGCACGTCGCCCGAGGGGTAATAGTCGAGCGTTCGCGTCCCCGCGCGCGTGGGCTGGGTGCGCACGTTGCCCAGGCTGTCATGGGTGACGTTGCAGGCGGTGCCACCCAGGCCGCCGTTGCCGTAGCCGATGCGGCAGAGCCGGTCGCGGTCCACCGTGGAGTAGCTCATGGCGGCGTCGGCGGTGCTCAGCGCGTCGGTCTGCGTGAGGACGTTGCCCAGGGCGTCGTAGGTGTAGCTCCAGTCCGCCAGGGACGTGGACCCCTGGAAGCGCTTGGAGGTCGCGAGCCGGCCGAGCACGTCGTAGGTGAGGTTCGTCTTCGCGTACGTCGTGGCGCCGTTGACGACCTCCGAGCGGCCCGTCTCCCGGCCCATCAGGTCGCGGTTGGTGTGGTAGTACGCGCGGGAGCCCGAACTGGTGGCGACCGTCGTGCCGAGCGGCAGTCGGCGGCCCGTGTCCGCGTATTCGCCCAGGAACTCCGCCACGCCGCCGTACACGGCCTTGCGCACCCGGCCGAACGCGTCGATGGACTTGGCCAGGTAGAGCTCTTTGCTGCCGGAGGGGTCCTCGTACTTGATGTACGTGGGGCGCTGGGCGGTGTCGTAGGCGTACCAGACCGTCTCCGGCGTGTAGCCGGTGTCCGGCAGGTAGCGCGTGAGCGTGTCCAGGGCGCCGTCGGCGCGCAGCGTGGTCTGCTCCACGTAGGCCTTGCCCCCCGAGTCCGTGTAGACGTGCGCGTTGGGGCGGCCATAGGCGTCGTAGCTGTAGAAGACCTCGCCCAGGGAGGACTTCGTGCTCGACAGGCGGCCCAGCACGTTCGTCGGGGTGACGAGCGGCGTGGGGCTGGAGCCCACGTCGTAGAAGAAGTCGTAGGCGGTGGCCGGCACCGCCGCGCCCTGGATGCGGTCCTCGGAGTGGGTGACGCGGCCCAGGGCGTCGTACTGCGTGATCTGGGTGCGCGCGCCCGTGGGCGTGGCGACGGACTCGGTCCAGTTGACCTCCGTCTGCTCGCCCCAGCTGTTGTACTTCACCGTCCGCGTGGCGGTGTCCGGCTCCTGCCAGGCCAGCTGCTGGCCGAAGGAGTCATAGGTCCACGACCACGTCACCGGCCCGGTGAGGTTCACCGGATCCAGGTAGCGGGTCATCCCCGTCAGGTGGCCCAGCCGGTCCATGCTGAAGGCGGTGTGCTCCAGCGTGGTGCTGGACTGGGTCGTCGTGCGCGACAGCAGGCGGCCCGCGCCCGTCATCGTGGCGGTGCGCACCACGTTCAGCTGGGAGGACGTGGTGGAGTAGGAGGCGGCGTCGCGCAGGGACACCTTCTCCTGGTGGTCCACGAAGGCGCGGGAGTAGCAGGTGGGCAGCCGCTCGGAGGCCGCGTCCGGCGTGGTGCTGTACGCCTGCGGGCCGTTGCCCCGGATGGAGCATGAGGGCGAGCCGTCCTGGTTGAAATAGTAGCTGGTGCCGTAGGCGGTGGCGGCGCTCTGGGAGGCGGGGTAGGGGGACGCCTCGAACGCCACGCGCCCCAGGTCGTCGTAGGTGCGCGCGCCGGTGATCATCACCTCGGTGCCGTAGTCGCTGCCCAGGGGGGCCTCGGTGCGGCGCGGGCGGGCCAGTTCGTCCAGGAACGTGGTCTGGACGTTGCCGGCGGCGCTGACCTCGTTGCCCGGCGTGACGGGTTCGCTGAAGCCCTTCTCCACCACGCGGCGACCGAGCGGATCCGCGCCGGTGAAGCCCAGGTAGCTCGTGGTGGACAGCACGCCCTGCATGCCGCCCGGGGGCTCCACGAGGGTGCGCACCGGACGCCCGTAGCCGTCCACGTCGAAGTCGTAGCGGGTGCTGTTGGCCTCGGTCAGGGTGGTCGCCGCGGTGCTGACCGGATCGAGCGTGTAGGTGGTGGAGAGCGCCGGCAGACCGCTGCCCTCCACGCGCTGCTCCGTCAGCCCCAGCCCGAACTCGTCGTAGAAGAGCTTCACGGTGCGCACGGCGCCGTCCTCGCGCACGCGCTGGACGGAGGCGAGGTTGCCCGCGGCGCTGTAGCCGGCGGTGTATTCGAGCACCGTGTCGAGCACCGCCCCCGCGCCGTCGCGCCGGTCGCGGCGGTGCGTGGTGGCGTGGCCCACGGAGACGCTGCCGGACGCCAGGCCGTCATACGTCCAGGACTCGGAGGCGTACGTCACATAGGGCGTCTTGTCGCACGTCCAGTAGCGCCGGCTCATGGGCGCGTGGAGCACCCGGGGGGCCATCGCCGTGCTGGTGGGCGTGGCGTACAGCGTCTCCTCGCAGAGGTCGTCGTCCGTGCGGTAGACGTCGTTGGAGTGCTTGACGTTGAGGACGCGGCCTTGGTCGTCCACGCTCGTCACCTCCGACTTCGTGGCCACGTTGGCGGTGGACGGCGGCGGGGTGCCGCGCCAGGCGTCGGTGACGCGCGTGTACTGGAAGCCCCGCGCGCGGCAGGCGTCGTAGAAGGGGATGGAGCCGGAGGTCTGGAGGATCGAAGCCGCGAAGTCGAGCGGGAAGGACATCTCCAGGCAGTCCAGGGACGTGTTGGTGGAGCCGGTGGGCGCGGGCTCCTCGAAGAGCTTCGTGCCCCACTCCGTGTGCGTCGCCCTCAGGCGGCGGGCATAGGAGGTGAGGTCGGTGGCCAGCAGCGCCCAAGGGTCCAGGCCGGAGCTGGTGACGGTGGTGACGTCGCGCGCCCGGCCCGCCTGGAGGTAGCGCGCGAAGCGGGTGAGCTTGGATGTGCTGTCGTAGGCGGGCAGCGGATAGGTGTCCGTGATGGTGGCGAAGCCCTCGCTCTTGCCCTGGACGGTGATGGTGTTCATGGCCACCGAGCGCTGGTAGCCGGGCAGGGTGAAGGTCTGGAGTGAGGAGTCGTAGACGAGCTCCGCGCCGCCGTAGGCGTAGCGCGTCTCCGCCAGCGTGCCGCCCAGGCCCTTGCCGCCCACGGTCACCACGGAGGAGACGACGACCTCCGGGAAGGGGACCTGGTGCTTCGTGGTGCCGTCCTCCTTGGCGGAGCGGTAGCCCACGGTGGTGAGCGCGCCGTAGCCGTTGTCCACGCGGATGAGGCGGCCGGCCTCGGGCTTGCCGGGACGCGTCCCACCGGCCAGTTCGTAGACGTCCAGGTTGGTGCCGTTGAGGCGGACCACCTCTGGCTTGCCGTCGCCGTTGAGGTCGTACAGACCGCCCACCGTGAGGGACGTCTGGCCGTCGCAGCGCTCCGTCTGGGTGGAGAGCGTGAAGCTGGAGCCTGTCACGTCGATGGTGACGGGAGGGGCGAAGCCGGCGCCGGTGCCCACCGCCACGGTCCAGGGCGAGCTCCGCACCACGTAGTCCGGGATGCCGTCGCCGGTCAGGTCGCGCAACCCGTGGGTCATGGCGGAGGTGAAGGGGGTGCTGGCGGGAGGATCCGGATCCGGCCAGACGCAGGTGCGCTCCTGGACGTTCTCCTGGATGGAGAGGAAGCCAGGAGAGGGCAGGGTCAGCGTGGCGTCGGAGAAGCCGCTGCCGGTGCCCAGATAGACGGTGGCGCTCTCCACGCGGTCGAGCAATCCGTCACCGTTGACGTCCGTCAGGGCGCAGAACACGCGCTGCGAGTCGTTGTCCGTCGTCCACAGGCCAACGCCGCAGGAGCTCTTCTTGAGCAGGACGGCGGAGGAGAAGGCGTTCACGCCCTCGTCGAACAACAGGCCCCGGAGGTTGTAGACGGCCAGCACCTGGTTCGCGATGTCCAGGAGGGGGCGCACCTTGATGGCGAAGTCGCCGTAGACAATCTGGCCGCCGAAGCTGCCCGAGTAGTCCGGCTCCGGCGCCACGGTCTCCACGGGGGAGGAGTTGAAGACGAGGTCCGGGAAGCCGTCGCCGTTGACGTCCGTCACCTCCCATTCGGTGTACGTCTTCTGCGGATCCGCGGACGCCACGGTGCCCAGGGGCACGGAGCCGCAGTTCGAGCCCGTGTGGGCGGACCACTTGAGCGTCACGTCGTTCCACACCCAGCACTGGCGCATCACGTAGTCGCGGCCACTGAAGCGGCTGGAGAGGGGCAGGTAGCCGCCGGGCAGGGAGTGGCCCAGGCTGATGAGCAGGTCGCGCACCGCGGTGATGGAGTACGAGCGGCGCACCCACGTCACGCCCGTGGTGCCGGTGCCCGGCGTGTTGAGGTAGATGACCCACCGGCCCGGGGTCTCCGCCGCGTCGACCATGTCGATGCGGCCGTCGCCGTTGACGTCCAGGGCCTGCCGCCACACGCGGTCCTTGGTGGTGGTGGTGACGCTGTTGGGGAAGCGCACCGCGGTGGCGCTGCGGGATTCGAAGGGGCCGCCGGTGAAAGTGGTGTCCTGGAGCTGCGCGTTGACGGTGCCCAGGGTGGTGGCGCCCGTCGTGTTGGGCTTATTGAGGGCGGCCCAGAGCTTGCCGCTCTTGGCGTAGACGAGGTCGGGCAGTCCATCGCCGGTGACGTCGGTGAGGCTCTGCCAGGTGGTGGAGCCGATCTCCGAATTGGGCGGAGTGAAGGTGGCGTCGCGGCCCGTGCTGGAGAGCTTCGTGGCATCCGTGCCGGTGGGCATGGGGATGGACGCCGTCTTCGCGTAGGTGAGCTTGCCGCCGGTGGTGGCGCTGCCATACGTGAAGGAGGCGACGGGCAGCGCGACGGACTGCTCCGGCGTGCCCTGGCGTCCCAGCATCGTCACGGTGGCCAGGCGGGGCTGCTTCGTGTCCGCGTCGGTCCCATACGCGAAGGCATAGGTGCGCAGCCTCTGGGGGGAATTGCCACAGGTGGCGCGGCTGGAGACGTCCAGCGTATTCAACGTGCGCAGCCGTGTGAGCACCACGTCACCCAGCAGGGAGAGCGCCAGGGGAGAAGCGGCCGGGGCGCCGTAGTTGAGGGTGAGCTCGTTCTTGAAACAGTTGGCAGCCGGGTGCTTGTTGTAGAGCACCTGACGCAGATCGAGCGTGAAGCCCGAGCCACCTCCCGGGACGCCGATGGTGGAGACGTCATAGGTGAGCTGGACGGCGGTGTTGTCCGGCCCGGTGATGGACGTCAGCAGCCACAAGCCGCCCCCGGCCATCCCGGCAGGCTCGGTGAAGGTCCAGGTCCGCCCGTCGCCGTCGTTCATCACCCAGTTGCCGGACTGCTCCTGAAGGAGGAGGTCCGCCCCGTGGTAGCGCGGCACCCAGTGCACCACCTGGGGCGGCCCCGCGGACACTTGGCGGGGCACCAGGTCCAGCACCTGGCCCTGGAGGAAGAGGGTGACCTGCTCCCGTCCGGAGGGGACGCTGCTGCCCACCTGCGGCTTGCGGTGGGCGAACGTCATGTCCCGGCGGATGTACGAGAGCGGGATGTCCCAGCCCAGGCCCACGGCGCCCACGCCCCGGGTGCCGGAGCCGATGGAGAGGGGAACAGGCATGCCGCCCCGTGAGGCCGGCAGCTCCAGTGGAATCGAGGCCGAGTAACCGCCCGACGCGTTGACGGCGCCGGGGGCGGTGCCCGTGTCGGAAGCACGGCCCCCATAGTGGCCACCGGTGGGCGCCAGCTGCGCCACGCTCACGCCTGGAGACAACCCCAACAGCAGACCCAGGGCCAATCCCAGCCATGGGCGCATCGTCATTTCCTGCATTGATATCCCCTCTGGGAAGTATCAATACCAAGGAATTCACGAAAAGTGAATATGCGCCCATGAAACAGCCCGGCAACCCGTGGGGATTGCCGGGCTTGATGATGTGCCGAAGGCGGGATTCGAACCCGCAACCTCCGCGTTCTGAGCGCGGCGCCTCTACCAAGTTGGGCTACCCCGGCGGGGTGTGTCTTTGATTGTGCTTGAAGTCGGGATGACTGGATTCGAACCAGCGACCTTGCGCGCCCGAGGCGCACGCTCTCAACTAGGCTGAGCTACATCCCGATGACTGGGGAAACCTTCGAGGGAGGGACCCGGACACGACAAGGGCCGGGTCCCCCTTCGGGAACCCGGCCCTCGCCCTTCCCATGCTCCTCGCTGAACTCAAGGTCGCGCGAGGGAACGTGGTCCCGGCGACGGAGCTCGACTGCGAGGCTTGCGCGCTCGTCGTGGAGGGCCGAGACCTGGAGCCGGGACTCCGCGTGCGCGGGGCCCCGGCTCCCATGGACCGCTCAGCGTGCGTCGAGCCGCGCGGTCTGCGGAACGAAGGCGCTGCCAGAGCTGGGGGCGACGTACCAGGCGCCCGGGGAGGTGCGCTCCCGGGCCACCAAGTCCGCCTTTCCGTCCCCATCCATGTCCGCGACGAAGAGGCGGTACGCGCTGCTGCTCGTCGCCCAGCTCGTCAGCCACGCGGACGTCTGGGGCACGAAACCCGTGCCCGTGCCGAGCGCCACCTTCCAGGCCTGGGTGCCGGTGTGCTCCTTGGCCACGAGGTCCGCCTTGCCGTCGCCGTTCACGTCCGCCACGAACAGGTCATGGTCCGCGCTGGGGACCCCGAAGCCCGCGAGCGAGCCGGGCTGCGCCGTGAACCCGCTGCCGGTGTTGAGCGCGACATACCAGAGTCCGGAGCCGGTGCGCTCCTTGGCCACGAGGTCCGCCTTGTGGTCGCCGTTCACGTCCGCCACGAACAGGTCGTACGCGCTGCTGGACACGGCCCAGCCCGTCAGCCAGCTGCTCGACGCGGGGACGAACTGCGTCCCGGTGTTGAGGGCCACGTACCAGGTCCCCGGCGCGGTGCGCTCCTTGGCCACGAGGTCCGCCTTGCCGTCCGCGTCGAGGTCCGCGGCGAAGACGTCATACGCGCTGCCCACCGCCCAGCCCGTGAGCCAGGAGGTGCTGCCGGGGACGAAGCGGTCGCCGTTGCTCAGGGCCACGTCGAACGTTCCGTTGACGCGGCTCTGCGCGATGAGGTCCTTCTTGCCGTCGCCGTTCACGTCCGCCAGGAACAGGTTGTAGGCGTTGCTGCCCACCGCCCAGTCCGTCAGCCGCGCCACCTCCTTGAAGGTGGGCACCAGCTTCAGGGAGCCCGCCTGCTTCTCCAGGGCCACGCTTCCCCAGCGGCCCGGGTAGTCGCGCTCCTTGACGATCATCTCCACCGGGCTGCCGTCGCCACCGGACGGGGCCGTGTTGCCATCCGCCTTCGTGTCCGTGAAGGCATCCCCGAACCAGACGTCGAAGTCGACGCCACGGTCACAGTCGGTCCCGAAGCCGGCGCCGTCGCTGGAGACGAGCAGGTTGCGGGTGAACTGCTGCAGCCGCGGGTCCACCCGGGGGACGATGGGGCCGCCCAGGGGGTGCAGCGTCGCCCAGTCATCCAGGCCCCAGCTCCAGAGCATGCTCATGCCGGCGACGACGTGGCCGCTGGTCGCCTTGGGGCGGTACAGGACCAGGTGGGTGAACTCGTTGCCAAAGGGCGTCGGGTTGTCCAGGGCCCACTTCGGATCATCGGAGAACTTCCCCTGTCCCAGCGGCAGCACGCACGCCGTGGGGTCGATCCGGAACAGCTGGTTGGGGTGGATGGAGTCCGCCTCCCACCCCAGGTTGCCCACGTAGACGTTCTGCGAGGAGACGTACGAGCCGATGAGCGTGTTGCCCGTCGCGGTGATGCCGGTGCCCAGGCTGGGGCGGGCCGCCACGGTGTCCGTGAAGAAGGTGAGCGGCAGCTCGAAGGTGTTGCCGGCCGGGTCGATGGGGTACTGCACGCCCAGCAGCTCCTGCTCCGGCTTGTGCACCGGCGGCGCCCGGAACCAGGTGGTCGTCAGGCTGGGGTTGACGGACAGCATCGGATCCGAGCAGTCCGGTCTCGAGGCAGGGACGGTGACGCCGGGACGGCACGTGGACGACGGGGTCGTCGTGTCGGTGGCGTTGTCCTTGTAGCCCACGATGATGGGGCCCGGGTTGCCCGTGGTGGAGGCCTCGTAGCGGATCTGCCAGTAGCCGGTGTTGCCCGCCATGGCGACGAGGTTGCCGCCCCCCGCGACGAAGGACTCCAGCCGGTTGCGCGTGTTCATGTCCCAGTACTCGCCGTGACCGGAGATGATGGCCGAGCGCCGGGAGGTCAGCAGGCTCGAGAAGCGCGAGACGTCGTAGTCCGTGGCCACCGTGTACGGCAGGTCGTTCTTCTCCAGGTAGCGCAGCAGCGGGACGTCCGTCTTGAAGTGGGTGGGGACGTTCCACGACGGGCGCGCCATGGAGACCTTGGTCGCCCGCTCGTAGGCGTACATGCCGCGCCAGGGGCACGAAGGCCAGCCCTCACAGGGCTGAGCCGTGGTGCTGGTGTGCAGCGTCTCCCCCCAGGGGTTGTAGACCTCTGTCGTCGTCGGGTTGACGATGATCAGCCGGTCCGTGGAGGCGTCGTCGCGCACCACGAACGTCGCCAGCGTCTCCTTGGGCGAGGTCACCTTCGGGGTGATCCGCACGAAGTACACCCCCGAGCTGAGCGTGCCCACGGAGGGCTGCACGGGGTTGCTCCACGCGCATTCCACCAGGCCGTAGTCCACTTCTTGCTGTCGGATCGCCAGGTAGTTGGGGGCGGTGGTGGGCGTCTCCGTGCCGCAACGGGGCTGCGAGATGGGCCCGTAGGTCGTCGCGGGGGCGGTGTCCGAGTCGTGGACCACCTGAGCGCCCGCGCCGCCGTACCAACCCAGCCGGTAGATGCGCAGCCGGAAGCACTCCGGGCTCTGGATGTAGAAGGTGGGGGTCTCCCCCGTGTTGATGGAATACGGCGCGACGTACACGCCCCGGGGGGCGACCGTTGGATTCGCGGGGTCGTAGTGCCCCTGACGGAACGTCGACGGGACGATGAGGTCTTCCCAGTCCGCCGCGTGGGCCTGACGGGTCCAGGGGAGCAGGGCAATCACTCCCAACATGAGTTGCAGGGTATGGCGTTTCAAGCGGTGGTGCTCCAGACGTGAGATGGCACACCCCGGGCGTACGGCGCGGGGGAGGCCGGTGGCAGGCATTGCCTTGTGATGGGGAGCTGGAATCCCTCGCGGTCAATGGATGACCGCAGGGGACACCAGCCGGCAGTTTAACAGCTCTTTCCTGAGGCTGTCTGCCTTTCTTCTCATGAGAGGTTTCTCAGGAGGATGCACGGCGATGAATGAGCACGACCTCCATGGGGTAGGACCCGCGCTGCGCGCGAAGTGGGAGCGACTCGGAGCGAAGACATTGCGCGGGCTCACGTTGGAGCAGCCGGGGCCGGAGATGATCCGCGGTGGCGTCGAGGTCCTCGACGACGGGTGGTTCGAGATCGCTGCGAGACTGGAGTGAAGCCCCACCCAGGGGCAGCAGGCGCCGGGCATCCCGCGCCCACGGCCCCCGGTAGTCGTCCGCCACGGGAGGGGGCATGTCTCCTTGGAGCGGCATGAAGGGCCCCAGTGAGGCGTCCACCATCCTCAGTGTCTCTCCGGTCCTTGGCCTCGACCCATGAGTCGGTTGGCTCATGGAGCGCAGGAGGGCCCTCGGGGTTGCCGTCCCGGCATGGCCCCCAAGGCCCGGTGCCCCATGCGTTCCACTTGACAGGGCCTTCCTTGTGGTTATTTTGACGTTATTCAAAATATCAAAAGGTCGTGATGCGAACGCAGGAGGTCTTCAAGGCAATTTCAGATCCGACCCGGCGCAAGGTGCTCAAGCTGCTGCAGGGCGGCTCGAAGTCAGCGGGAGAGCTCGCTGAGGCGTTCGACATCACGAAGGGGTCGCTATCGCATCACTTCAACGTGCTCAAAGCCGCGGACCTGGTGCGCTGTGAGCGCCGTGGGCAGCAAATCGTCTACTCCCTCAATACGACCGTGTTCGAGGACGTAGCGGCGGTCCTTCTTGACCTCTTCAAGGTCGACAAGGGGAACGGAGAGCGGTCATGAGAATCAGCCGAGCCCATGTGCTGAGTCTGGGATTCGTCGTCGCGGCGTTCGCGATGGCCTTCATTCTCTACGGCCAGTTGCCGGAGTGGATGCCCACGCATTGGAATGCCCAGGGGGTGGTGGATGGGTATACGCCCAAGCCCTGGGGACCCTTCGTCCTGCCGCTGCTGATGGCTGCCATGTACCTGGTCCTGGTGGCCGTGCCGCTGATTTCGCCCAGGGGATACCGCGTGGAGCGATTCCAGGGCGTCTTCGAGGGCATCCAGGTGGTGTTGGTCGCGTTCCTGTTTCTGCTCAACGCCCTGGTCCTGCTCGGGGGCATCGGCGTGTCCGTGCCGATGGCGCGCGTGGTTCCCGCGGCCGCGGGCGGGGTCCTCATTGTCTTGGGCAACTACATGGGGAAGTTCACGAAGAACTTCTTCTGTGGAATCCGGACGCCCTGGACGCTCGCGAGCGACGAGGTCTGGCTGCGCACGCATCGCCTGGGAGGAAGGCTCTTCGTCCTCGCGGGAGTCATCGTCCTCGTCTCGGGGCTGCTCGGCGGTGGTCCGGTCCCCGTGATTGCGGCGGTCACCGTCGCGGTGGTGATTCCCGTGCTCTACTCGTACTTCCTCTATCGCCGCATCGAGCAGGACAGGCACGGACCGCCGGACGATGCGGGCTCGCATCGCTCTGCGTGAAGGAGGGGCCATGTGGAGGCCCATGCTCCTTGGGTGATGATGTGCCGAAGGCGGGATTCGAACCCGCAACCTCCGCGTTCTGAGCGCGGCGCCTCTACCAAGTTGGGCTACCCCGGCGGGGTGTGTCTTTGATTGTGCTTGAAGTCGGGATGACTGGATTCGAACCAGCGACCTTGCGCGCCCGAGGCGCACGCTCTCAAC